>JBMORG010000011.1:0-264571 GCA_049322355.1 Thermodesulfobacteriota bacterium
CCTTTATACATACCTGGACGACCTGATGGATATCCTGACAGTGACTTTGACAAACCTAACCCCGAGCCGCTTTATGGAGCTTTGCCAGTGCTCCTATTTGTTGCAGTAGAAAGCGAAAATGGTATAAAATAACCGGTTGCGCTATTTGGCCATCTGGAACTTGCCGTCTTTAACCTGGATGATCACCATGGAATCGGGGCCCAGCCCGTTGTGGTCCTCGGGAGTCAGGTTGTAAATCCCGGAAATCCCCACATAGCCCTTGGTGTTCTCGATGGCGGTGCGCAAGGCCTTGGGGTCGGTGCCCGCCTTCCGCAAGGCATCCGCCACAATGGTGATGGCATCCCAGGCGTAGCCCGAGTGGGTGTTGATGGGGAACTGCTTATTGTAATTATAGACGTCGTTGTAAAGGTGAATAAAATTTTGAATGACCTTCTTCTGGGGGTCGTTATCCGGCAACTCGGCCACTGCCATCAGCTTCGTGGAGGGCATGAGATCGCCTTCCGAAGCCTTTCCCGCCAGTTGAATATATTCGGGTCCAGGCTGGCCGTGACATTGGAACAGGGGGACCTTTATGCCCAGTTGGGCTTTGTTCTTGGCCACAATGGCCCCTGCCGGCCCGATGGTCCAACAGATAATGGCCTGGGGATCGGCATTCTTGATCTTGGTCAACTGGGCCGTCATGTCGGTATCCTTGGGGCCAAAGGACTCTTTAGCCACAAAAGTGATGCCGTAATCCGGGGCCAACTTTTCCAGCCACATGGCCCCGTCCTTGCCGAAGGGGTCGGAGGCATACATGAGCGCGAGTTTGGTGAGTTTCTTCTCCTTCAGATAGGTAAAGAGTCGGGTAATTGCAGTAGAAGAGCGCTGGGGCGACTTGAAAATGAAGGTAAAGGGCCCGGTCTCCTTCATGATGGGCGGATCGCCGCCTACAGTCATAAAGATGGGGATGCCCGCCTCTTCCACGATCTTTTTGACTTGCATCCCTTCGCCTGTGGAGGTGGGCCCGATGATGGCTGCCACTTTGTCGGCGAAGATGAATTTCTTGGCAATGGTCGCGGCTTTGGCCGGGTCGCTCTCGGTGTCGCCAATGATCAACTGGATGGGTCGGCCATTGATGCCTCCCGACTTGTTGATCTGGTCCACCGCCATTTCCGCCACCAGCTTGGTGGGGGTGCCGATGGGGGCCGCCGGCCCCGACAGCGCAAAGAAAGCCCCTATCTTGATGGGCTGCTGATCCGCGGCCGCAATGCCACCGAACATCCCAACCAAAAGAGCAGCCGCCATAAGCACCCTTACTAGTCCTTTATGCATATGTTTTCCTCCTCAGAAAGTGGTCATTCATTGATGGTCCATTTTAGGCCGCCATGTCAACCGAAAAATTTAACTTGGTGGCTGATTTTAAAAATATTGCTCTGATTTTTACACATTAACCTTTTCTGTTTGCGACCATGGGGGAAAAAGACTAAAGGGGAGCCTATTTCTTTCCGGCCTGCTGGATTTTAGCCCAGGCGTCCTTTAAGGTCACGGTTCGATTGAAGACCGGGGCTCCGGGTGTGCTGTCCTCACCGTCCACACAGAAATAACCCTGGCGCTCGAATTGGTAGAAGTTCCCGGGTGCGGCCTGGGCCAGGCTCGGCTCCAGGCGGCAGGAAGTCAACACCTGAAGGGAAGCGGGGTTCAAGTCTGCCTTAAAATCACCGTCGTGATCCTCACCGGGGATGGGTTTGGTGAAGAGGCGGTCATAGAGGCGGACCTCCGCGGGGATGGCGTGGGCCGCAGACACCCAGTGGAGAGTTGCCTTGACCTGACGGCCGTCCGGGGCGTAGCCCCCTCGGGTTTCCGGATCGTAGGTGCAGCGCAATTCCATCACCTCCCCGGTGGCTGGGTCTTTGATCACCTCCTGGCACTTGATGAAATAGGCGTACCGCAGCCGCACCTCGCGGCCTGGGGCCAGGCGGAAGAATTTCTTGGGCGGGTCTTCCATGAAGTCTTCCCGTTCCAGGTAGAGCTCCCGGGAAAAGGGCACCTTGCGGGTCCCCTGGGCCGGGTCCTCGGGGTTGTTCACGGCCTCCAATTCTTCCACTTGGCCTTCGGGATAGTTGACCAGGACCACCTTGAGGGGTTGGAGCACACCCATCACTCGGGGAGCCCGGTAGTTCAAGTCTTCCCGGACGCAGAATTCCAGCAGGGCCAAGTCCACCAGATTTTCCCGTTTTCCCACCCCGATGCGTTCGCAGAAGTTGCGGATAGCCTCGGGAGTGTAGCCCCGGCGCCGCATCCCCGCCAGGGTGGGCATGCGGGGGTCGTCCCAGCCGGCGACGTGGCCCTCGTTCACCAGTTGCAGGAGCTTGCGTTTGCTCATGACCGTATAGGAGAGGTTGAGACGGGCGAACTCATACTGGTAGGGCCGAAACGGCACCGGACAGTTGTCCAGGGTCCAGTCATACAGCACCCGGTGGTCCTCATACTCCATGGTGCAGATGGAATGGGTGATGCCCTCCAGGGCGTCGGACAGGGGATGGGCGTAATCGTACATGGGATAGATGCACCAGGCGTCGCCGGTGCGGTGATGGCTCTCGTGCTTGATGCGGTATAGCACCGGGTCCCGCAGGTTCAGATTGGGGGAGGCCATGTCGATCTTGGCCCGCAAGGTACGGGAGCCGTCGGGAAACTCGCCGGCCCGCATGCGGGTAAACAGGTCCAGGTTCTCCTCTACAGAACGGTTGCGGTAAGGGCTGTCTTTACCGGGCTCCGTCAGGGTCCCCCGGTAGTCGCGGACCTCTTCCGCGCTCAGGTCACACACGTAGGCTTTGCCCGTCTTGATCAGGTGCAGGCCGTATTGATACAACTGCTCAAAATAATCTGAGGCAAAGAAGAGCCGGTCCCCCCAGTCGAATCCCACCCAGCGCACATCGGCCATGATGGAGTCCACATATTCCTGTTCTTCTTTGCTGGGGTTGGTGTCGTCGAACCGCAGGTTACAGACGCCGTGGTAATCCGCGGCCAGGCCGAAGTTGAGGCAGATGGACTTGGCATGGCCGATATGGAGGTAGCCGTTAGGCTCAGGGGGAAACCGGGTAATCACCCGACCGTTATTTTTATTATTTTTCAAATCCTCTTCGATAATGTGGCGAATGAAGTTAGTTGCAGGAGCAACATCGCTGGTGGTCATAGAGAGGGTTCCTCAACTGGTTTCACATGGTGATGGATGCCCGGTTGCTTAACAATAGCTTGATCATTATATACTTGATAGAATGGAACATTGCAATCTTCCCAGGGCCTTGATCAAACTGGCGCTGACAGAAGATCAACATATTTCCATTTGGAAAACCGGGATTTTTTCCTAACCAAACATTTTGAAATATCGCCGGGGATCAAGTTGAGGTAAACTCCCAGGTATCCAAAATGCTCGGTACGTTTTAAAGAGAATACCGATCCATGTTCAGTCCGACTCAATCTGAAATTTTTTACACCTGCGCCGCGTTTTTTCTCCTGGGGCTTTACCATCTCTATTGGATCTACCAGATTCGCTATAACCCCCTGGCCACCTCCGTGGGCATCACCAACCACCTGCGCGGCCATTGGGTGGAACACGTCATGGAGGAAAAACTGGATATCCTGGCTGTCCAAACCTTGCGTAACTGGGTGATGGCTTCCAGTTTTTTGGCTTCCACGGGTATTATTATCTGCCTGGGTCTGCTCAGCGTGGCGGCCAGCCCGGAAAAAATGGCGGAAATCACCCCCAGTCTGGATGAGCTGGTCAGGGAACACCGGGTCTTGTGGTTATTCAAATTAATGGTGCTGATTATCGATTTTTTCTTCATTTTTTTCAGCTTCTGTCTGGCTATCCGTTATTTCAATCATGTTAATTTTATGATCAATGTCCCAACCTCCTTGGACCACAAAATTTCCCCTAAATACATCACCGAAATCCTTAACACCGGCATGATGCATTACACTATGGGTATGCGGGGGTACTATATTGCAGTTTTGCTGTTCCTCTGGTTATTCGGTCCCATCTGGATGTTGATGGGAACGGTTATCATGATTATTGTCTTATATCATTTGGATCGTAAAGCCTAGTACATTTCCATGCTTATGAACTTTCGCCTGACCTGAAATCCTGGATAACTGCTTACAATTAAGTTAGGAGGATGACCATGCGGACCGGCAATCCAGCTCTAAGCGACAATACTTTCACCGGGGTCGGGCGTCTGGCCCCGGCCGAAGGGGCCATGACCGCCCAGGGTACCGCCAACAAGGCACTGTTGCTTTTGTTGTGCGTCCTGGTGACCGCATCCTGGGTTTGGAGCAAGTATTACCAGACCATGAACCCCCAGGTGGTGACTCCTTGGGTGGCGGTGGGAGCCATCGCCGGGTTTATTGTGGCTCTGGTTACAGTCTTCAAGCAGACCTGGGCCCCCATTACCGCCCCTATTTACGCCCTCCTGGAAGGGCTGGTCATCGGCGGGGTGTCTGCCTTGTTCGAGGCCCAATTTCCAGGCATTGTCATCCAAGCCGCGGCGTTGACATTAGGCACCTGCCTGGCCATGCTGATGGCATATAAAACCAGGCTGATCCGGGCCACGGAGAACTTCAAATTAGGCGTGGTGGCGGCCACCGGGGGCATTGCCCTTTTTTATATTCTCACCCTGATCCTGGGGTTTTTCGGTATCCAAATGCCCCTCATGTACGGCAACAGCTTGGCCAGCATCGGCTTCAGCGTGGTGGTGGTCATTATCGCGGCTTTAAACCTGGTGCTGGACTTCGACTTCATTGAACAGGGAGCCGCCCAGGGAGCCCCCAAATACATGGAATGGTACGGGGCCTTCGGCTTGATGGTCACCCTTATCTGGCTTTACCTGGAGATGCTCAGGCTGTTGGCCAAACTCAGGAGCCGGGAGTAAGGTTTGCTCAATAAGCCGGTGGCACAAGCTTTCAACCTGTGCCTGGACACCCGAGGGCGGGTGTCCTACACTTTTTATCCAAGCTGGAATACCGTATGCCCCCCGAGGAGACCGGGCCCCTTAGCGAAACCGGCTTGATTACGGCTTTAGCCCGTGAGTTTGAGCCTGCGCCTTCCCAGGTTATTGTGGGCATTGGCGACGATTGCGCGGCGCTGGCGTTAACCAAGACAGATTATCTCCTGTGGACCGTGGATACCCTGGTGGAAGGGGTCCACTTTGATCTGGATTACACCAGCCTGTTCCAGTTGGGTTGGAAGTCCCTGGCGGTGAACCTGAGCGACATTGCCGCCATGGGGGGAGAACCCCTATATGCCCTGCTCTCCCTGGGCTGGCCACCCGCCCGGGATCGCCGTCTGGCCCTGGAATTTGCCGCAGGCCTGGCCCAGGCCGCCAGGGAATACGGGGTGGCCGTTATCGGTGGGGATACGGTGGCCACCCCCCAGGGTCTGGTGGTGACCGTGACCCTGATCGGCCAGGTGCCCGCAACCCAGATGCTGCGGCGCTCGGGGGCCAGGATAGGGGACCTGGTTTTTGTCACCGGACATCTGGGCGAAGCCGCAGCAGGTCTTGAAATCTTGCGCCGGGGCCTCGCCTTGGCACCGGACCTTAAAAAACCTCTTGAGGAGGCTCATCTTCTTCCCCGGCCCCAGCTTCAGGCCGGTCGCGTCCTGGCCCGGCAGGGGCTGGCAACGGCCCTAATCGACACCTCCGACGGGGTGGCCACCGACTTGTACCATATCTGCCGAGCCAGCGGGGTGGGGGCCAGAATTCCGGCGGCGTCTGTCCCCATTTCTCCCCGGGTGCAGGCTGCAACTCCGGTTTTAATGTGCGATCCGCTGACCTTGGCCCTCACCGGCGGGGAGGACTATCTCTTGCTCTTCACCTCCCCGCTTAAGACCGCGGCGACCCTGACCCAGTCCTTTTCCGCAGCCGGGCTGCCCAAGCCGCTGCCCCTGGGCCGCATTGTCCCCGGTGACCGGGTTATCCTGGAAACCCCAGGCGGTGACGTGGATATCTCCGGGAAAGGCTACGACCATTTCCCCCTTGACCGTAAAAACAATGCCCGTTAATATGAGATTCACTTTATTGGAAAATGCTGAGAGGAAGTAGAAATTCAATGACAACCAAGCCCAAACCCCGGCCTTTGAAGGTCTGTTCCACCTGCCGCCACTGGTCCTACAAATATAAAGGTTTGTGCGTCCGCCTGAACCAGGGGGTGGGAAAGTTCTGGACCTGCGAAGAGTGGACGGCAGCGTCTGAGCAACCTTTATCACAAAAGACGCTGGGGGGCGGGGCGTCGGGCCCCGCAAGCCCTTAACCCATGGGAGGCTGACGATGCAAGAAGTCGCGTTTACGGCCCTGGTCCATGGGGTTTACGTGGTTACCACCCGGGTGGGCGAGAAGGTCAACGGCATGACCGCGGCCTGGGTCTCCCAGGTGTCTCTCAATCCCCTCCTGGTCATGGTTGCCATCGCCCCGGCCCGCTATTCCCATATCCTGATAAAGGAGGCCGGCGTCTTTGCCATCAACGTGCTGACTGCAGAGCAAACGGAACTGGCCAAACGCTTCGGCTTTAAAAGCGGTCGCAAGATCGATAAATTCGCGGGCCTGGACTGGATTCCGGCCTCAAGCGGTTCGCCGGTCCTGCCCCAGGCTTATGCCTATCTCGACTTGAAGCTGCTGCACACCTATACTGCCGGCGACCATACCCTGTTCGTGGGGGAGGTCGTGGAAGCTAAAATTCTTCACCCGGAGAGCCATCCCCTGGTCTTTAATAAAAAAGATTTTTTTTAATTCGTTGTCGAAAAGGATTGCCAAAAGTTTATCGCCATCCTTCTCCGCTTCCTGTCAGGCCCACCCGTGGCCCCCTTCGGCTCACTGAAAATTTTATTTGATTCCGATGAGATTTTGGTTTATTTATGGTCCAAGAGTTTCCGATCTTGGAAGTAACTTTAACCTGCTTCCAGAACCGGAAACCGGGGGGAGATGGGATAATGGTCGATTTGGGGGATGTGGGACGAATTTGCCTTAACCAGGAGATGCAGGGGATTTGCAAGAGTTGCCTATGGTGGGAATGGGATCCTGTGCAGCAGCGGTGCGCTAACTCTCAATTTCATGTCTGCCCGTTATATCGGGAACAGCTCTTCAGCAAGATTGCCTCTGCAGGGATGGGTCAGGCCGACTGAGGCACCTAACCTCGCAAGCGCCGGCTTAGGAGATCCGCCTGCCGCAACGGTAGGGGAATCCGGTATCTGGTGACGCATCCCAGAGTGATCTCCAAACACTCTGGCAGAGTGATGCGATGCCCCGGTGAGAGGTAAAGGGGTTTTTTGCCCGTTTGAGTCCGCAGGATCAAACCTACCTGTTTTTCTTTCCATATTAATGTCTTAAATGATCCAGCCGTAAGATCCGGATCTTTTCCTTCGCCCACCAAGCGGCTCTTGGCCACCCCGATGGTGGGAATATCCGCCACCAGCCCCAGATGTGCGGCCAGACCCAATCCCCGGGGATGGGCAATGCCCTGGCCGTCCACCAGGACCACGTCCGGAAGCTGGGTAAGCCGGGCCAGAGCCGCGGCCAGGATGGGAACCTCCCGAAAGCTCAACAGCCCGGTGCGATAAGGGAAGGGACACTCCCCCGCCAACCCCGCTTCCTCGATGAGTTCCAACTGCGGATAACTATAAACCGCCACGGCCCCGAAAATGCGGCGATCCTCCCGGTCACAGATGGCGTCGGCCCCAGCCACCAACCGGGGCGGCCGCGGCAGGGGCACCAGCCGCACCTGATGGCGCAGTCGCTCCTGGAGGGCTACGGCTTCTTGGTAAGTCTTGGGCCAGGAAGTCAAATAATCTGGAAGTGCAGGGTGGGCATCGCCCACCATAGATTCACCCTCAGGCTTTCGAGATGGCGGGCAGTGCCCGCCCTACGTGATTTTGATTTTTTTAGCTGACCGCTTACCGCTGATAGCTAATCCTTTACCAACTCGGCGCTGTAAATAAAGGCCCCGTCCCGTTTAATCAACTGTCCAGCCCGATTCTCGATGATCCAGCCACTGGCGCCTTTGCCTCCGAAGGGCAGGCGCAAGGGGGTGAAGATAAAATCCGGGTTGTCATAAGTCATGCCGAATTTTTCTGTCAGGGCGTCTCTGGCGCCTGGGGGCGGAGTGCCAAACCAGGCCACCAGGAAGGGGTAGCGGCTGTGTAAAACCTGGGACACCGCGGCCTGGTCGCTGTCTGCCGGGATCAAAGCCAGAAAGGGACCGAAGAGTTCCAAATCCGGCGGCTCCGAAGTTTCCAGGAGAAACGGCCCCTGCCACTGGCCTTCCCGGTGAGGCGGCACCAGGAATTGCGGGTCTTTGAGCGATTCCACGGCCCGCTCCAGGAGCTTGCGGGTCCGCTCCACCTTGATGGGGCCGATCCTGGTTTTGGGGTCCCGGGGGTCGCCCACCACCATCTCAGGCACCAACTCCAGGATCATGGCCTTCACCCGGTCATAAATCTCCCGGTGGATATAGGCCCGCTTCAAGGTGGTGCAGTACTGGCCGCCATTGATGAAGGCCCGGCGCACCACGAATTGCACCGCCCGTTTCAAGGGAGCATCTTTAAACAGGATCGCCGGCGGCAGGCCGCTGGGGCCGGCAAAAAAGAGCTTGTCGAAGTGCTGGGCCTGCCCTTCATAAACGGCCCCCACTGCGCCCCCGCCCGAAATGAAGAACACCCGCACCACAGGGTCGTGGACGCATTCCTGCCCGAACCTCCGGTTGTCCAGGCCCACCACCGCAGTGAAGCCCGGCAGTCCAGCCACTACCTCTTGAAAAACCGTGGCGCTCCTGGGGGTTTGCGAGGAACAACTGAAGCGGAACTGATTGCCCCCCAGGATGGCGGCGCCGCCCACCCGGGCCACCATGACGGGCGGAGCGTCATAAGGCAGGATGGCAGCCACCGTGCCGTAAGGGGCTTTGCCCTCCACGAATGGGACTTCCTCCGCCATGGTGCGCAGGTGCTCCACGGCCATGTCCACTTCCATGGCCGCGGCGGTGCAGGGAGTGCCGATGTCCTCCCCCTCCGCGGCGATCAGGTCGTCCCGGCGACTTTCGAGACGCTCGGCCAATTCCTCCAACACTTGCAAACGCCCAGCTATTGTTCGGGCCATTTTGTCGGTTCACCTTGCCCGCGCAGAAACCGTTGGCTTTAAATTCCCCACTACCGGAGCCGTTTTTGCAGCCACACCACGTCCACGTCTTCCCCGAACTTGCGGCCCACCTTGGTTAAGCGGCCGCATTCCCGAAAACCGTTTTTCAAGTGGAACTTAAGACTATCGGGGTTGCGGGAAGACACACTGGCCAGGATAGAGTCGATTCCCAGCTTTTCGGCCTGCTTCAAGAATAGGTCCAGCATGGCTTTGCCCAGGCCTTGACGGGTATGCTCCGGCATAATGAAATAGGTGATTTCTGCAGTTCTTTTAAAAGTTGCCGCGGGATGGAAGGCCCGCAGGAAGCCGAACCCCACAACCTCTCCCCCGGCTTTAACTACCACCCCGGGGTAACCCCGAGCCATTTCCATAAAACGACCGAAGAAATCTGCTCCCACCGGTTGGTCAAGATAAGCGGCATAGCTATTTTGAATGAAGAAGTTGAAAATATTAATGACGGCTTCCCGGTGGACCTCGGACAAGGGTTCGAAACTATATTGCATAATCTTCGTCTTTTAACTACCTGACTAATTGGGTCTTGGGTCTCGTTAACCCAATTGCCAGACTATCACAAATTTGCATTGACGGGATTCCAAATTTTCCAGGAGAAATTTGTCACTGGTAGAAAGAATTGTCAACCAAGGCCGGATACAGCCTTCATGTGAAAAATAGTATTTTCTCCTTGACATGGGCGGCTGGGGCCATATAATCGAACGCAGAAGCTAAAACCCCCTTCCTTTTTTGGGGAAAATTTTATATATAATTAATCAGGTGTAATCTACTCGGTTTAGGTAAAAATTAACAACAGTCATAATAAGGAAAATACTGGAGCCACGACTAAATGGAAGTTTTGGCAGGGGTCGTCCTTCAGCGCGGTTAAGGAAAATTTTCAAGAATCGTTAATCGGAGGAACAATGGCAGAAGAGGCCGTTAAAGAAATCAAGGTGGACCGAAAACACCGCAAAATCGGGAACATCGCGCCCGAAATCGCGGACCGCTGTTATACCTGCGGCACCTGCGCCGGAGGTTGTCCCGCCACCGGCCTGGTCCCCGGTTGGGACCCCCGGAAGGCGATCCGGGCAATAGTTTTCGGGATGGAGCAGGAAGTCGTCGATTCCAAGTGGCCCTGGGTCTGCACCCTGTGCGGCCGCTGCCAGTACCAGTGCCCCATGGGCATCCAATTGATGCGGACTTTCCGGGCCTGCCGCACCGCCCGGGAGCGGGACAAGGTCCCCGGCCCCATCCACAAGGGCACCATGATGAATCTCGAGCGGGGCAACAACCTCGGGATTCCCAGGGATGATTTTCTCTTCCTGCTGGCGGACCTGGGCGTGGAGATGGAAAACGATGAAGAGCAGCCCTGCCCCGGCTTTTATGTGCCGGTGGACAAAGAAGGCGCCAACGTCATCATTACCGTCAACTCCAAGGAGCCCTTCGGCGAGCCGGACGACATGAAGTTCTGGTGGCGCATCTTTTACGCCGCCAAGGAGGACTGGACCGTCTCTTCCACCAACTGGGAAGGAGTCAACTGGGGCCTGTTCTCCGGCGACGACCCGGCCTGGAAGGAACAGGTGAGCCGGGTCATCGAGAACGCCCGACGACTTAAGTGTAAAACCATCTTGTACCCTGAATGAGGGCACGCCTACTATGCAACCCGGGTCGGGTTCATGAATTGGTTCCCCGAAGTCTTCAACGAATTCAAGGTGGTCAGCGTCATGGACCTGCTGGAAGAGTATATCAAATCCGGCAGGATCAAGCTTAATACCCATAAGTATCACGAAACTTATACCGTACACGATCCTTGCAACTACGTGCGCAAGTCCTTTATGCTCTATAAGGACGACCCCACCAACGCCGAGAAGACCCGTTGGATCTCGCAGCAGTGCATTGATCCCAGCCTTTATCGGGAGATGTGCGACGATCCGCTGAACAACCTGTGTTGCGGCGCCGGCGGCGGGGCCTGGGCCATGCCTTACGATGCCGAGCGCCTGGCCTACGGCAAGATGAAGGCTGATCAGATCAAAGCCACCGGAGCCGAGATCGTCGTCGCCCCCTGCCATAACTGCCGGGATCAGATCATGAAAGGGTTGGCCAAGGAACACAAAGAGGGCCGCATGGATATGGGCAACTACCAGGAGACCCTGTATTTATGGGAACTGGTGGCCAACTGCCTGGAAATCGAACCCTGGAGCGAAGAGGAGCAGGCCAAGGCCCGGGAACTCCGCGACGCCCAGTTCGAGCGGGACGGGATTGAGTTGGAAGAAGAAGAATAAATTTTCTTTTAATGATGGCGAGAAGCCCGGCGAGCTTTGGTTTGCCGGGCTTTCTTTTTTTCGAAAAAGAATCGATTACTGGCCTGGAGGTCCCCCTCGTGACCATTGTTTCCATTTTCGAAGAAGCGGCCCAGGAGTATGACGCCTGGTTTGATAGGAACCGGGCGGTTTACGAGTCGGAGATTATGGCTTTAAAACGGTTCCTGCCATCCGCAGGCCGCGGCCTGGAGATCGGGGTAGGCACCGGCAGGTTCGCCGTCCCCCTGGGAATCAGGGTGGGTGTGGAACCGGCGGCAGCCATGGCTGAGTTGGCGCGACGGCGGGGAATAATAGTGATCAGGGGCCTGGCTGAAGCCCTGCCTTTCCGCTCCGGCTCATTTGATCTGGTGGTGATGGTTACTGTGATTTGCTTCATTCGCGACCCATTTCTGGCGCTGACTGAAGCGGCTAGAACACTCAAACCCGGCGGGCACATCATTATCGGCATGATTGATAAAGCTAGTCCCTTGGGAAGGGGTTATGAAGCGCATAAGTCGGAGAGCAAGTTCTACCGGCAAGCCCATTTCTACACAGTCAACCAGGCGCTGGATTGGCTTACGAAACTGCCGTTCCGGATTACGCAAACCTGCCAAACCCTTTTTAAAGATTTGGGCGAAATAACCGATCCCGAGTCGGTACAAACCGGTCATGGCGCCGGGGGATTTGCGGTGATTGCCGCGCAAAGGACATGATTGGCATTGCATAACTCTTCACCGGACTTATTATCATAGACGAGGAGGAGGGTTATGAAAAAATCCATCGGACCCAGGACTATGGCCTTCCCCACCCCGGTCTGGGTGGTGGGAACCTATGACGCCAACGACAAACCTAACGCCATGACCGCGGCCTGGGCCTCCATCTGCTGCTCCAAGCCCCCGGCCATCGGCGTCTCCCTGCGCAAAGCCACTTACACCTACGGCAACTTGGTGGCCCGCCAGGCTTTTACCATCAGCGTGCCTTCCGAGACCCACGTCCGGGAGGCCGATTACCTGGGGATGGCTTCGGGCAAAGATCTAAACAAGTTCGCTGCCACGCGCCTCACCCCGGTGGCCAGCAAAGTGGTGGACGCTCCCTATGTGGAGGAGTTCCCCCTGGTGCTGGAGTGCAAACTCATCCACACCCTGGAGATCGGCCTCCACACCCTGTTCATCGGAGAGATTTTGGACGTCAAGGCTGATGAGAAGGTCATCGGGGAGAAAGGCTTCCCGGATATCGAAAAAGCCCGGCCCATCGTCTTCGGTCCCGAGATTCGCACCTATCACGGCATCGGGAAATTTCTGGGCCAGGCCTTTGCCGTAGGCAGGGATATTGGATAGCGGCGCACCCTCCCACAGGCCGGAATGACTTTGCTACCAATGCTCCGTTGAGGTGAGTGCCATGAGTCGGGAAATGACCGAAGCAGAAATCCGTCAGATTCGCACCGGCATCCGGGAGAAATATAACCGGGTGGCACAAGAAGGGGCTAGCTGCTGCTTTCAGTATCCCACGGGCCAGGAGGGCATGGAACGGCAGGGTTATCCTCCGGAAGTCCTACGGGATTTCCCTCCGGAAGTCCTGGCTGCTTTCTGCGGCGTGGGGAACCCCTTCAGCCTGGCCCGTCTCTTTCCCGGGGATGCGGTCCTGGACATCGGCTGCGGCGCCGGGGTGGACTCTTTGGTGGCGGCTCACTTGGTGGGGAAAGAAGGCCGGGTGGTGGGAGTTGACATCACCCCGGCCATGATTGAGAAAGCCCTGGCCCACTTGGGACGGCTCGGCTGGCCCCGGGTCAGCTTTCAGTTAGCGGAGGCAGAGGCCCTGCCCTTCCCGGAGGCCGAGTTTGATGCAGTGATCAGTAACGGCGTCTTCAACCTGACCATAAATAAGGCCAAGGCCCTGGAGGAGACGCACCGGGTCTTGAAGCCCGGCGGCCGCCTCCTGCTCGCGGATATGGTCCTGGTGGCGGCGCTGCCTGGGGACCTGGGGGACAAGGTGGAAAACTGGTTTCAGTGAATCGGCGGGGCCATCCCGGGAAAGGATTTCCTGGGTCTGATGCTCAAGGCCGGCTTCCACCGGGCCGCGCTGCGCTCCTACACCGGTTTTAAGAGTTCCCCTTACACTGAAGGGGCGTTGTTCTACGGGGAAAAGCTGGTGGTTGCCAGCGCCAGAGACGCTGTCGCTTCCCTGGCCGGGCAGGTAACGGAGCCTCAACGGGAGAGTTTCTGCGAACCGGGCAGCGCCTGAAAGCCGAAATAATGCCGTCCGGGGGCGGCCCAAATTGTTGATTTTCAAAAACGTTTTTATAGTCTTTTTAAGGTCTTAATAAAATGGATCCTGTTTATTTTGCCCATGGCTACCGTGCCAGAGAAGCCCCTTTTGCCGCTCATTTCGGTTCTTTAATGCAACGAGTTGGATTTATCCCCAGTCTCGACCCTCCGTCTAATGACGTCAATGCTGCAAAACTAGAGCGACATCTCAGTTATACAAATGGATTAATCGCGGTAATTGCTAACCGCCCTGAAGGCCCATCACCTCATATACTTTTCGAAATATCAATGTGCATGCGGGCACGCAAACCATTGTTAGTGTTCATTGAAGATACCCTCCCCGACAATCTCGTTTCCAGTCATATACTTCAAAAAAGATATTCTGCTCGCTCCTATATCCGGGAAATACGTGAACATATGCATTCCTTGGAGATATTCCGAACTTATGTGGGTGACCGTCCTACACCAAGGTATCAAGGCAATATTCATCAACGCTCATGCGTTTTACTGGGGGTAAAAGTGTTAAAGGAAGAATATTATGACCAAATTAAAACATTACTCAATGAAAGAGGATACCGTATTATTCTAATAGACTTTGAACAAGGCAGTGTGGTTCAGCCAGGAAATGTTCATTATGAAATTGCTAGTGCAAACCTTGCCATTTGTTGCGTGGATGATAAAAATCCGATAACTAATTATTTACTCGGGGTAGTTCAGGAAGCATTAGTTCCGAGTATCTTGCTAACGGTAAACGAAAGTAGTCCTTTAAATCCTGAAATCCCTAATGAATATCAAAGAAGACTTATCCCCAGCACATACTCCGAAGAAGGAATTGAGATTATTAGGCGCCAGATTGAGCTTTTTGAAGAAGATTTTATTGAGCTAGATAAAGAAGGCAAAGCTGAAAAATACGCGCAAGCCCTCGCTATGACAGCTTCCCCAATAGGGGATTATAGCCAGAGTATGCGCACTCATATTATTCAGGAGGTAACCATGGGCGATAAATATATTACTAGTGGCCAAGTTGGTGCTGTAGGGCCGAGTTCACATGCTCACGACATGAGTTTTACTCAAGTGTGGAATCAAACGTCAAAAGATATAGATTTATCCACTCTTGCTCAAGAGCTTTCTATCCTCAGACAACATCTGCGTGCCGAAGCTCAAACCCCAGAGCAAGACCTGGCTATAGGGGCAGTAGCCAATGCGGAACTTGCTGCTAAAACGGGAGATGGCCCTAAGGCTCTTGAATGGTTAAAAAAGGCAGGTAGCTGGGCGTTTGATGCAGCCACTCGGATAGGTACCGATGTTGCAATTGCAGCATTAAAGGCAGCCTTAGGAATTTAACAACTCATTTTGCTCCTCAACCGATAGCTTTGCAGCCAGGCTAAAAGATAGCGCTTGAATTCTGTTTGAATATCCGAGCAAAGAGAAGAAAACCGGGTTTATTGCTCTTCTCCCGGATTGAGCAAGTAAGCCTCCACAAATGAATCCAGGTCGCCGTCCAGGACCGCGTCCACGTTGCCCTCTTCATGCTTGGTGCGGTGGTCCTTGATCAGGCGGTAGGGCTGCATGACATAGGAGCGAATCTGGCTGCCCCAGGCGATCTCCTTCTGGGAATCCTGCATTTCCTGCTTCTTTTCTTCCCGCTTGCGTTTCTCCAGGTTGTAAAGGCGCGCCCGGAGTACCTTCATGGCCAGTTCCCGGTTGCGGTGCTGGGACCGCTCCGTCTGGGAGGACACCACGATGCCCGTGGGCAGGTGGGTTAGGCGCACCGCGGAGGAGGTTTTGTTGACGTGCTGGCCGCCGGGGCCGCTGGCCCGGAAAGTGTCGATGCGCAGGTCTTTTTCCTGGATGTCGATATCGATGCGGTCGTCTACCTCGGGCAAGACCTGCACCGCAGCAAAGGAGGTGTGGCGGCGGCCGCTGGCGTCGAAAGGCGAGATGCGCACCAGGCGGTGGATGCCGTTTTCGCTCTTCAGATAGCCGAAAGCGTAAGGGCCGTTGGCGGTGAAGGTGACGCTTTTGACACCCGCCTCATCGCCAGGGAGAAAGTCGATGGTTTCGGTCTTAAAGCCCTTGCGTTCGGCAAAACGCAGGTACATGCGCAGTAAAATTTCAGCCCAATCCTGGGCTTCAGTGCCACCGGCTCCGGCGTGAATGGTGACGATGGCGTTCTTCTCGTCCTCCTCGCCGCCCAGGAGCAGTTTAAGCTCCCAGTCCGAGAAGGCCCGCTCCATATTTGCCAGTTCCCCGGCTACTTCTTTTAAGGCCTTGTGGTCTTCTTCCTCCAGGGCTAAATCCAACAAGACCTCCAGGTCTTCCAACTGCTGGCGTCGCTCTTGCCATTCTTGCGTCGCCTGGATGAGGGCCCCACGCTCCTTGGTGATATCCGCGGCCCGGGTCTGGTCGTCCCAGAACTCCGGAGCAGCCATCAGCTCTTCAATATGCCGCAATCTGACCTGTTTGCCCGCCAGATCAAAGATGACCTCGAAGGGTTTCCAAGCGTTCTTGTAAGACTTTCAATCGGGTTTTGATTTCGACGCTATCCGGTAACATTACAACCTCCTATGCTCTCTGGGAAGGGTTTAGAGCGGGCAATTAAGCAGCATGGCCACCTTTAGCCGATGTTCCTAACCCTTTATATTTTATCATAATTTGAACGGATTGGAAGAAGAAGAATGTTTCTGGGGCCTTGGCACTCCGACTTTAAGGATGAGCCTGCCTTAAGTAATTTGACTTACAGTAATTTTAAACGCGGGAGGCGCTGCGCTTTCCGCCCTACCTTAACTGCTCCAGCATCAGCGCCCCGGTGAGCACCAGGACTTCCAGGATTTCATTGGCGGCCCCCAGAACGTCCCCGGTGATGCCCCCCAGACGTTTCTGAAAGTAGAGGCTTCCCATCCAGACAATGAGGCCAGCGATTCCAAAAAGCACCAGGCCCTTGACGCCCAGGAGCGCCAGAGACAAGGCCCCGGCACTGAGGCTGGCGCCACCTGCAACCTGGCGGCTCACCCCCAGGGTCATGGCCTGGCCCAGCCCCCCTTCCGGGCG
This sequence comes from Thermodesulfobacteriota bacterium, assembly GCA_049322355.1. Taxonomy (GTDB): domain Bacteria; phylum Desulfobacterota; class Desulfobaccia; order Desulfobaccales; family 0-14-0-80-60-11; genus 0-14-0-80-60-11. Next base: position 16,765 of record JBMORG010000011.1, read on the forward strand.
GGCATAGGGCGAGAGATAAGCCAGTAGCACCATGCCCCAGCGGCTGATCACCGGATAGAGCAGCAGGGAGCGGGCCTCGATTGCAGCAAGTGAGGAGAACAGGGCAAATTTCCAGAGGAGCGCCACAATAAGACTGATCACCCCGAAGGCCCCCACCCGGGAGTCTTTCATGATGCGAAGGGAATCTGCCGGGGTGTGCCCGCCTCCCAGACCGTCGGCGGTGTCGGCCAGGCCGTCCAGATGGAGGCCGCCGGTGATAAACACGGTTAAGGCCAAGAGTAGTGCCGCAGCCGCAGGCGTTGGCAGGATTTTTATAAGGCCCAACCAGGCACCCCAGAACCCTAACCCTAACAAGGCTCCGACCCAGGGGAACCAAAACATGGAGCGGGCCAGGGCCGCCTCATCAGCGGGGCCGGGCCAAGGCCAAGGGAGCTTGGTGAGAAAAGTGAGAGCCAGGGGGAAGGTGGTCGTCATGGTCAGTATTCAGTATTCAGCATTCAGTAGCTGTCAATGCTCGGAGGAGAAAATAGATAAGCCAGTGCCATGGTTTAAGATTAACAGAAGCAACCGCCTAAATGCTCCTATCAAACCGGCCACTGACTATTGACTATTCGTCTTTTTCGGCCACTCCGGCTTCCCCAAAAGTGGCCATTTCCCGATAAATCTTGACGCCGGCTTCCAGCAGGTTCAACCCTAATGCCGCGCCGGTGCCTTCTCCCAGACGCATCTGCAGGTTAAACAAGGGTTTCAGGCCCAGGTAATCCAGCATGATCTGATGCCCAGGCTCCACGGAGCGGTGGGCGGCGATGAGGTAATCGGTCACCGACGGGGCCAGAGCCGCGGCCACCAGCGCGCCGGCGGTGGCAATAAAGCCGTCCAACATCAGAGGCCTCCGGGCCGCGGCCGTTCCCAGGATGAGACCGGCAATGCCGGCGATTTCCAGGCCGCCCACCGCAGCCAGGACCCCCACCGGGTCCTCGGCGCTGGGCCGGTGCAGGGCCAAAGCCCGGTTGATCACCGCCACCTTATGACGTAAAGTCTGATCCTCAATCCCGGTGCCCCGGCCGGTAACCGCGGCCACCGGGCGGCCGGTAAAGACCGCGGCCAGGGCCGCGGCTGGTGTGGTATTGCCAATGCCCATGTCCCCGGCGGCCATGGCGTCCATCCCTGCAGCCGTGGCCTGTTCTGCCAATTCTACTCCCACCAGCAGGGCCTGAATAGCCTCCTCCCGGGTGAGCGCCGGCTCTTGGGCCATATTGCGGGTGCCATGGGCCACCTTCCGGACAATGAGATCCGGGAGGTGGCCGAAATCGTGGTTGACCCCGATATCCACCACTGCCACCCGAGCCCCTGCATGGCGGGCCAGGACATTGATTCCCGCGCCGCCACTAAGAAAATTCAGGACCATCTGGTGGGTGACTTCCTGGGGATAAGCGCTCACCCCTTCGGCCACCACCCCGTGGTCCGCGGCAAAGACTACCACCCACTTCTTTTCCAGCGGGGGCATCGGCTCCCGGCGCATGGCCACGTAGCGGGCCGCCAACTCTTCCAACCGACCCAAACTGCCTCGGGGCTTGGTCAGGGAATCCAGACGCTCTTGGGCCCTTTCCAGCCAGGAGGGATCCAGGGGCTCAATCTGGGAGATTATCTGGGACAATTCTGTCATCATAAGCCACACGACCTCAATCAGAAAATGACTTTCAGCAGTCAACATTGATCAGCATAAGTCAATGTCTCTATGGATAATTTCGACCCTACGGTTTTTGACGGAAAAAATCACTTACTTTGACGAGCATAGGCACTCCCGCCACTATCAGGACCACCAGGTCCGCCACCTGGGCCAGCCGCTGGTGCAGCCAGCCGGCTTGATCCCTAAACTCCCGCCCCACCGGATTGTCAGGCACAATCCCCCACCCCACTTCGTTACTGATCAGGATGATGGGAGTCGTGGTCTTTCGTAGTGTCTCTACCAAGCTTTCAAAAGCGGTCTGGATCCGCCCTTTAGGGGCGCCCTCTTGCAGCAGGAGGTTGGATACCCACATGGTGAGGCAGTCCACCAGTATGACCCCGTAGCCGGACTGGCCTGCGCTCAGAACGGACGGCAGGTCCAGGGGGACTTCCCGGGTAATCCAATCCGAGCCGCGTTCCTGCTGGTGGGCCGCGATGCGGGCCTCCATCTCGGCGTCCCTGGGTTCGCAAGTGGCCACAAAAAGACGGGGTGTCGGGCAGCGCGCCGCCAGACCCAGACCGTAGCGGCTTTTGCCACTGCGAGCCCCCCCCAAGAGCAGGGCCACTCGAAATTGTGACGTTACATTATCCACGTTGAGAGTTCCCAACTTTTCTTATCGGCGTCCGGCTCAGCTTTCTCAAACTCTGTAAAAATGGCCGATAGAGCCTCTTGCAAAATTCATCCAAAAACAAGACTTTTCTTGGCTGCTAAATAAAACCCCAGGTAGCACAGGCTTTCCAGCCTCTGCGAACGCAGGCTGAAGCTGCGGCTACATTTTGCAAGAGGCTCGCTAGTATTCAAAAAATTTAACCTAATTATTCACCACTGCCAACCTATCAGGACCAATTAAAGAGGCGGCGCAATGCTCTGCTCCCAACTTTAATTACCGGGAGAAAAATCGTTACTGCTGCAGAGTGCCTTGACCAAATATGGCAAATTTGGGATGATAGCCCTGGAGATCACCAACAACAAAGAGGTGCAGCATGGATTTTACTCTATCACCCGAACAACAGGCGGTCCAGAAAAAGGCACAGCATTTGGCCCGGGAAGTCAAAGAGCTATCCGCCCGGCTTGACCGCGAGGCCCAATTTCCTAATGAAATCCTGCATCTCTGGGGTCAGGAAGGCATGTTCGGCCTGGCCCTGCAGCGAGAATACGGCGGGCAAGGTATGGATTACGTGGCCTACGTTTTGGCCCAGATGGAATTGGCCCAAGCCTGTCCGGCCTCCGCCCTGATCGTCCATGTAAACCATACCCTGTTCGGCGGAACTGTAGCCCAGTTTGGGACAGCGGCCCAGAAAGAAGCCTGGCTGCCGGAAGTAGCCCAAGGCAAGGCCTTAGCCTGCTTTGCCTTGACCGAACCGGAAGCAGGATCCGACCCCGCAGGAATGAAGAGTGTAGCCCGCCCGGTTAAGGACGGCTGGATGCTCACCGGGGGCAAAAACTTTGTCACTTCGGGGGGCGAAGCCCGGTATGTCCTGCTGGCCGCGATCACCGAACCGGGACAGGGGAGCAAGGGCATCAGCGCCTTCGTGGTGGATATTCCGGCAACTCCGGAGATTACCTGGGGCAGCCGGGAAGAGAAATTGGGATTAAAGGCTGCGGCTTCTGTCCCCCTGTTTTTCGATGAAGCTCGCTTGCCGGCGGGCAGCCTCCTGGGCGACTTGAACAAGGGGCTCACGGTGATGCTGACGGCCCTGGATGCCGCCCGGGTAGGTTCCGCGGCCATCGCCGTGGGTTTGGGACGGGGAGCTTTGGCCGAAGCTCTGGCCTATGCCAAAAAGCGGCGGCAGTTCGGCCAGGCCGTGGCTGATTTCCAAGCCATTCAGTGGAAACTGGCGGATATGGCCACTGACCTGGAAGCCGCCAGTCTCCTGACCCTGAAGGCCGCCTGGCTCAAAGACCGGAACCGTCCGTACCGGGCCCCAGCCGCCATGGCTAAAAAATTCGCCACCGACGCAGCCATGGCCGCCGCCACCGAAGGAGTGCAAATCTTGGGGGGCTACGGTTATCTCACGGATTTTCCCATGGAGCGTTATTTTAGGGACGCCAAAGCGGGCCAGATTTACGAAGGCACCAACGAAATTATGCGACTGATTATCGCCCGGGAGTTGTTGAAGGGGTGAGTATATCAGAGGTCCGCGCCAATATCAGTAGCCAACATTAAATGACCGCTACATTTTTTTAAGGAATTAACGTGGCCGAGCCAAAATTGAAGCAGGGACTTATTCAGGTATATACCGGAGACGGCAAGGGCAAGACCACCTGCGCCCTGGGCCTGGCGCTGCGGGCCGTGGGCCAGGGGTTGCAGGTTTTCATGGTCCAGTTCATGAAGGGCCGGGATACCGGGGAAGCCCGGGCCGCGGCGGGTAGATTGGCCCCGGATATGACCCTGCGCTTCTTTGGACGTCCGGGTCTGGTCAATCTGCGGGCCCCCGCCGCTGAGGATTTGGCCCTCATCCGGGAGGCTTGGGATTTAGCCAGCCAGGTTATTCTGGCCGGTAAGCACGACCTGGTGATCCTGGATGAAATCAACCTGGCCCTAACACACAACCTGCTGCCAAAAGAAGAGGTCTTCCAAGTGTTGCGGCGCAGGCCACCTTGGGTGGAAGTGGTCCTCACGGGCCGGCAGGCACCGCCGGAACTGGTGGAATTGGCCGATCTGGTTACAGAAATGCGGCCCCTGAAACATTACTACGCTGCCGGGGTTAAAGCCCGGCGCGGCATAGAGTGGTAGTTACCTCTGACCAATCAAGGCACCAGATACGTCCTGGGTGTCCGCCGATTTGGCCCTTTCAAGTTTAAATAGACAGCATGGTTGAACCCCATCATCCACCAGCACAACCTAGCCGACTAAAAAGATGGGCACTCAGCCTCGGTCTGGTCGTTCTTAGCGTTATGGCGGTACTCTTCTGCCTGGAAATGGCGCTGCACTTCACCTCATATAAACACCTGTTAACCAGAGATCGCCACCTCCGTTACTATTACCAGGTAGACCCTATTAAAGGCTTCGATATTAAGCCCAATGTGAAAGCCATACCCCTTTCGGTGGACAACCGTATTCAATACTGTATCTGGTCCAATGAATTAGGGTGTTTTGATGAACCCTACCGCGAGGAAAAACAATTTATCCTGCTGCTTGGGGACAGTTTTACCCACAGTTTTGCCCCCTTTCAGGATAAATGGGGCACCCAAATCGAAAAATTGCTGAACTATCGGGTGCTTAAATGCGGGGTTACCGGATATGGGACCGGTCAAGAATTGAAAAAGGCTGAAGAGATCATAGAAAAGGTCAAGAATAAGCCGCAATTGATCATTGTAGGGTATTTCTTTAATGACTTGAGCGATGATATTGCCTTCCCCAACCTGACGGTGGTTGATGGCTTTCTGGTGCCTTCCGTTAAATACAAAGATCCCGAAACCAATAAAATCCTCATTGAAAAATTGACCAAGCAATACACCCTATGGGAAAAGGTGTTCAGCGGCACCTACCCCTTAAGCCTGGGAGATATGATCAGGTACCATCTGGACCGGAACCTGATACTAATGAACCTGGTCAATGATTCCTTTGCCAGGATTTTACCGGAAAAGATATCTGATTACACTGTGTCCAACAAAATGCTGGCATTTGAACCGGAAGACAAAATTTGGAATTTTTGGCAGCAGCACTTTCAAAATCTTTTGGCCTTTAAAAAGCTGGCCAGGGCCGATCAAGCCAACCTGCTGATGGTGCTGATTCCCACCAACCTTCAGGTCTACCCCTTTCTGGCGCCCCACCCGGGCATTGATTTGGAACGGCCCAACCGGGTGTTGGCCCAGTTCTTTCAAGCTCAGGGCATCGATTATCTCGATCTGCTGCCTTTGCTGAGATCCTATGCTGATCAAACGCCGCGGTCAGGCTTGAACCCGGAGAAAGATTTGTATTGGCGGCATAATTCTCACTGGAGCATCAGGGGCGAACACCTGGTGGGCTTGCTGGTGTCCCGGTACATCCTGGAACATAATTTACTTCAGGTCCCGGACCGGGAAGCCAAACTCAGAATTATTGAAGATAGATTGAAGGACTTTCGCTAAAGGTCGAGAATGACTCGATTCCCACTGCCCTACTTCCAGACTCCGTCGATCTCGGCCTGACACTTGGGACATTTTCCGTCTTTTAGATGATAACGCCGGATGGTATAACCCAGGCGCTCGATGAGCAGTTCCTGACAAGCATAACAATAAGTGCTCTCTCCGCCTTCTCCCGGAATATTGCCGACATAGACATAGCGGAGTCCGGCTTTCAGGCCGATCTCCCTGGCCCGGCGCAGGGTGGCCGCCGGAGTGGCGGGCCGGTCCATCATTTTGAAGGTAGGGTGAAATGCAGTCACATGCCAGGGAATAGTCGGGCTTACGCCTTTGATGAAATGGGCGATGTCGGTAAGTTCGGCATCGGAGTCATTATGTCCGGGAATAACCAGCGTTGTGACCTCCAGCCAGACGCCTTTTTGCTTGAGCCGGGCAATGGTGTCCAATACCGGCTGCAACCGGGCCTTGCACACCTTGCGGTAAAAGTCGTCCCGCATGCTCTTCAAATCGACGTTGTCGCCGTCGATGAACTCCGCCAGAGCGTCAGCGGAAGCTGGGGTCATGAAGCCGTTGGACACGAAAACGTTGCGCAGGCCATGTTCCCGGGCGATTTTGGCCACGTCCTGGGCATACTCCATGAAAATGGTGGGTTCGGTGTAGGTATAGGATATGCTGGCGGAATGTGAACCCAGGGCATAGGCCACGATGGCCTCAGGATCGCGTTCGTCTCCCAGGATCTTGCCGCCATGAACCCGGGGGTATTGGGAGATGTCATAATTCTGGCAGTGAAGACACATGAAGTTACATCCCACCGTGGCGATGGAATAGGACCGGGTGCCAGGCAGGAAGTGAAATAATGGTTTTTTTTCAATGGGGTCGATATGCTCGGCAATGACCCGGCCATAATTCATGCTGTAGAGGATGCCATCCTGGTTCTCCCGTACGTGGCAAAGCCCCCGCTTGCCCGGATCGATTTTGCAATGGTGGGCGCATAAAAAACACTGGACTTTTTGATCTGCCGCACTCTCCCAAAACCTGGCCTGGTACATAAGCTCTCCTTGAAGTATCTCATTTTACTTTATATTCTTCGGACGGGATTGTAAAGGTTTGAGCTGGCTTAGGCAGCCTTGGGGGTTTATAGAGGTTGTTATTACACGCCTTGCCAGGAACCGTTTGGTGTGTTACAAATTAGGTTGATGGTGGACGTAGCTCAGTTGGCAGAGCACCGGGTTGTGGCCCCGGCGGTCGCGGGTTCAAGTCCCGTCGTTCACCCCAGAGATTTCAAGGGGTTAGGCTAAATGGCTTAACCCCTCTTATTTTGTTCCCAGCAATATTCCCAGCATAAAGAAAGTAAAAAAGGGGAAGCCAAAGCCCCCCCTCTTCCCGATGGTAGGGCAGGGCCGGCGCCCCGCCCCGGTTGTGGGTTATGCCACCTTACGAAAGCTCGCCTGCCATTTGCCGCCGGAAAGTTCCTTGCGAATGATTTCATTCAATCGCCTTTGCCGAACCAGGTTTTCAAAGGAAGCAATGGCCCTTGACAGAGCAATGATTTCCTGGCTATCCAGGTACAAATTGCCCAAAGCGCCGACCACCTGGTGAAGAATGAAAGCCCTAGTTCCGCCAATTTGCAGGATAAACCCAAGTTTTCTGATAATCCGATCACTTTTGGTCCGATGTTCCCTTTTCTTTTTTTTCGACATCTTGCACCTCCCAAAAAAGAAAACTCCCGAGAGTTGTCAAGGCCATTCCAGCCCCCCACGCCTCGCGGTCGTGGGACTCTCGGGATATTGTCAGATTTTGGGTAAATAAAAATGGCCACATCTCCGGGGGCCTCCGGGGAATGTTTTGACAATCCCACCATGCCACAGCGGGGGGAGGGGTGTCAAGAAGTTTTTAAAGACATTCTCCGGCTCCGCTTGTGAAGGTGGGGTACAAGGTGGTTGCAATGCAACCTCATGGCAAGGGGTAAGTAAGGGGTCCGGCCTATCGTTCAGCCTGGGCCGTCTCAGAGGGCCAACCGCCGGAATGAAAGCACTTCAACCCTGGCCACGACAATCTCCCCCGCTTGAAAATCCAGCACAAAGACAAGCCGCCCGGTCAACTTCCCGGCCTGGCAACGGTCAATTTCTTCGTGGATTCGATTTAAGAGGCTAACCCTGCGGTCATCCATTGAAATCCAAAGTGGGGCCCGCCCCCACAACAGAGGCGGGCCGGGTTAAGGTTAAGCCGCGGCCACTTTCAAGACCTTGACGGCCTCAGAGTTCGCCAGCATGGACCCCACACGGGTAGCCGTATAAAAGTTGACAAACGGCTTATTCGTATAGGGGTCCCTCAAGACCGTGGTGGGTCTGTCAAAAATCCAATAGGCCTGTTGGAAATCGCCAAAGGCAATGGGGTAGGCATCCGCGGCCACATCGGGCATGAAGTCCGCTTCAAAAACCGGATAGCCCAATAGCAGGGACGGCTGCCCCGCTTCCAGGCCGGGCCGCCAGAGATACTGGCCATCTCCGTCTTTTAACTTGCGAAGAGTCGCCAAGGTAAGGCTGTTTAAGAGCCACTTAGCATTTTGGCGATACCGGCTCTTCAAAGAGTAAACCAAATCCAACAAGGAATCTGGAGTCAGATTGTTAGCATCCCCACTGGGCACATACTGAATCGTCCCAAAGGGCCGGGTTGCATCCCCCGTGGCGGCCGTGGGGAAGTCGAGTAGGCCCCGGGGCTTGACGATCCCGTTGCCGGAGATGAAGCCCTCGCCTTCCTGGTCGCTAAACTCCTTGGCAACCTCAGACCGGAACCACTCCGCCACGTCAAAAGCGGAATCCTCAATCAAGTCCTGGCTAGCCGCCGGGTTTGCGTACAACCCGCCCCAATAAGGGGTCACAACCTCTAGGCCGGGGCTGTCAGTCTCAGTCCGGGCCTGGGTTTCCCCGACCCAACCGGAAGAGGGCCGGGACGTGGTGACGATCTTCTTGTACTCGGTCGTCTCAGGCCGGATCACCCGGCAAATCTGGCGCATGGGGTTATTCTGCTCCCGAATGCTGCCGATTTGAGCGTCAACTTGCTCCGGTACCAAGTAGCCGCCGGAGGGGTCGGACCCCACGGTTGCCGCCTTGCGTTCCGCCGCCGCCAGCATGGAAGTATCGCCGGTGCGCAGGTAGCCGGTCATGGCCTCCAGGTCCGCCCCGGAATTGCCGCCGCCAGGGTAAAAGGGCCGGTTGGCCTTTTTCACCACCTCCCGGAGCTCCTTGTCGATTTCGGAATATGCTGTTTCCAGCTTTTCAAGCCGACCGCTATTCGCTTTGATAAAATCTTCAAAAGCCACGCCTTGCTTCTCGATAAGTGTATGTAAATCCTTCATCTTTTGGTTCTCCCTTTTTAGTAGATTTTTTTTGATATATCAAATAATGCACCCCAGGCGCTCCCGGTCATAATCCCTATGACTTCGAGTAGCTACCTTTTGCCTTCACTCATCCCGAAGCTAAAGCTCAGGGGGCACACATTGGGTTTTCGGTATTGCCTTTTAGCCGGCTGAGTATCTTCCCCAGGCATGACCGGCGGTCGCCTCGGTCCAGGTAGCGAGAGAAAATCGCAATCGCGATTTTTGCAGCCTTGACGCTCAGGCCAGCTTCCCGTAATTGGCGCTCGATGCTCCGCTTAACTGCCCAAAGTTCATCATCTCGACTCATTCAATGATCCTCCTGGGCTTCATTTGAAAGCCCCATCCCTATTCTTTCGTATTTTAGAGTTACCGGCTCGAGGGCCTCCCGGTGCCCCGCCAACCACTTCTTTTCCAGCGGGGTCAGGAGCCCAAGGCGCTGCAAATAAGCCGCTTGCGATTCGTACAATGGCGGATCACCCGGGTCCCCATTCCAATGTCCCGGTATCGGCAACCCGTGAGCTTCATACATGGGATTCGGGGTGCACTCTCCGCCCCCAACTTGCAGACGGGCCTCCGGGGCCTCTTCCGCCCACCAGCCAAAGGGCCGGGTGCCGGGGTGCTCTCTGATCCAACCGGGTAAAAGTTTCGCTTCCACTTCCTTCCAAGGTGGGGGCACAGGTTCACCACGCCCCAGCAATCCCCGGCATCTCCTAATACTTCGCTGCCCGCCCGGGCGGGTTTCGAAGCCGTAAAGCAAACACTCAATCATCCAGGGTTGGCCGTGTCTTGGCCGTCGCGCTCTTTTTCTGTTGCTAGGCATGGGCCTTATTTCCTCCCTGGGGGCCGCCCGGGGCCGTCTCTGAGCGGCTCGAGGTCAAGGTTAAGCTGCTTCAATGCCGCCAGCATCGCCGCCCGTGAGTCCCGCTCAATCACAGTTGCCGGGTGCGGGCGGGGCTGGCCAAAACGGTCAGGAAAGGTGGCCCCTTCCCGGCTTAGGGTCTCCTGGGCCTGGCGCATGCGGTCGTGAGCCTCTATAGCCGCCGTCAAAATCAATAGTCCCCCAGGGTCCACGATCTGATACTCGGCTTGAAGTTCGGTCCAAATCTTTTTACCTCCCCGTGATAGATGTTTAGGTGCTTTCATGGCTAACCTCTGATTTTGGCAAGAGAAAACTTAAAAATTCGTGCGTTGTGGGCCGGCGTCGGTTTCCCCCCGCCTCCCCCCGATGATCGAAGGCCCCCGGTAGGCCACAACCGGCGCGGGTTTCCGGGCTTACCACTTAACCGCCTTTGAATAATCACTCGCCTTGCCGGGCTCAGGCTTAAGGATACCATCAGCTTCCAACTTCTCCCGGCTCATCATCAGGGCCGCCCCCATTTCGTCAAAGAGCGTTAGCGGAAAGACCGCCGCCGCAACCGCCTTGCCTTTCTCGTCAAGTAGGCGCATGGCGATATGGCCTTTCTTTTTCTTATGGAATCCAGCTTCAACCTTGAGCATCACTTCACCTCCATATTTCCGGACCGTCCGTCCGGAGCCTCATAATCCACCAGCCAGCACACCCGAATCCGCCGCCATCGTTCGCATCTCAGGCAAGCGCCCAGGCCATGGTGATACTCTTTTAAGACCCCGATTTGCCTCGTGATACAGCCCCGGGGTGATATGGTAGCCTTCAAAGCCGCGCACTCGAATTGCTCCTGCTCATTTTGCATAGATTTTCTCCCTGGCCCTGGCCGCCGCCTTCAGGACCCCCACGTTTTTGTCCTGGTAATCATACACCTTAGCCTTATTCTTTCCCGGGGCCGGCCTCAACACCCGCCCCAAGTACTGCAGCAACCGGCCATTGAATTTTATCGGAGTCGCCAGGAAGAGAGTTGACAACTCCCGGCAATCGAAGCCTTCCCCGATGAGTTGACCCGTGGCCACCAGCACCTTGACTTGACCGCCGTTCAGGGCTTCAACCACGGCCTGCCTTGCGCCGCTTCCCAGGTCCCCGGTAAGTACCGCCGCCTCTATCCCCCAATCCTTCAGAAAGGCCGCCAGGGTGTCACAATGGGCTTTCCTATCCGAGAGTACCAGGCACACCCCCCCGCCGTTTCCCGCTTCCTTGGCAATGTCTGAAGCTATCAAGGCGTTACGGTCGGGGTCCTGGGTAAGCTCACTCAGCATCTTACTGTACTCTTCAGAGGGGTCATGGAAGGGCTGGAAAGAAGTCTCTCGCCATACCACATCGGCACACAGGACGTGTCCGGCGTCCACCAGGGCGGCCTTATCAACCTCATGGGCCACGTCTCCCAGGTGCCAGAATATCAGCCGGGAGAGGCCGTCACGCCGCCAGGGGGTAGCAGACAAGCCGGTCATGTATCGGGAATCAAAGGCCGTGACGCACTCGGTAAAGGTGCGTGAGGGTGCCCGGTGACATTCGTCAACCACCAGGTACGCGATATGAGGCACAACCTCAGAGGCGCACTTGTAAAGGCTCTGTACCAGGGCCACGGTGATCTTGCTCCCGATCCGCTTCTTACCGTCCCCGATGATCCCCACCTCATGAGCCGGGATTCCCAGGAAAGTTTCTATCCGGGCCTGCCATTGCTCGAGAAGTTCTTTTGTATGCACCATAATTAAGACCGGTTGCCGCCGCTGCGCTATCAAGGCTAGGGCCATGACGGTTTTACCGCTGCCCGTGGGGGCTGCCAAGGTGCCGAAGTCCCGGCTTAACATGGCTTCTACGGCCTCAACCTGAAAATCTTTAAGCTCGCCGGTAAACATGAAATCAACCGGGGCCAGGGTGCGCCGCTGATCCTCAAGCTGGTAACGGACCCCCGCACCCCGGAGAATCCCCACCAGTTGCCGGGTGAATCCCCGGGGGGTGATGAGCACATCGCCGGCCAGGGAATAGCCTTTGATTTCCGCCGGGATATTCCAGGTAGAAAAGCCCCGCTTTTCGGCTTCGGCATGGGCCGGATTTGCAAATGTCAGCCGGTCCATGATCCGGGCCGCCACAGAAACAAAAAGGGCGCTCAGGGGGGAAAGCCGGGTCTGGTTTGTGATTTCGAGTTTCATTTTTGCGGCCCATATTAATGATTCATGAAAAGGAATCATATATATAGGGGGGTTTTCATGTATTTTTTTTGCAATTATTTCAAGTAGTTAATTACTGCAATTTCGCCTTTTCATGAAACGAGGCTCAATGTCCTTCAAACCCGCATGGTTAAGCGCTCTAATTGATGCAATTTCGCCTTTTCATGAAACGACATATCGTTTCATACGTTTGTTTCGAGGGTTGATTTCCGCCCGGATGAATCCCCGATCAACAGCAATTTTGATATAAGATACGGCGCTGCGTTCGGTACAGTTAACGGCTTCAATGATTGCTTCAAGAAGTTTGCCCTGGCCGTCAACCTGGCCGCCTAAAGCCGTGAGAATCGCCTTGACTTGCTCAGGTGAGCACATGACATCTTCCTCCGTGATATGATGTAGAAAGCATTCATCTCTCTCTAAAAGAATCGGTTTGAGTTCCGGACCATTGCGAACCTTAACAAAATCAAGTTTCCTCAGGATTTTGTGCTCATGGGGTTTTTTATTTAAAGTTATTAGAGTATCAGCCCAATCTCTAATACTACTTGCCCCCCGTGTTCTATGGGAATTGTTCATACCTTCAACGGGTTTACCAAAATGATGTAATACAATTGAAGTAACATTGGCCTTTCTATTAATTTCAGTAATAGAGTCTAAGATTTTTCGCATTTGAACATTATCATTTTCATTCACACTGTGCAAAGAAGTTAATGGGTCCCATATAATAACCTCTGCGTTACTTTCCTTTACTAAATCAAGGGCCGCCGTCCAATCTTCTGTTTTCCCTAAATCATATCTAAGGGTACGGTCTGAAAATAATAAATTATCTGCGGGGAAATCAGTAATGCCTAATCCATATAGCATCTTTTTTAGGCGATACTGCTCTGTTGATTCAGTATTCTCAAATTGAATGATTAATATTTTCCTGGCTGTGGGTATCTCCAACCCCCACAACGGCCAGCCCATAATTAAATGAATAGCAAGTTCTGTTCTGATAAGGCTTTTTCCTTCTCCCGATTCACCAGCAATGAGCATCCCTCCGCCAGCCGGAAGAATACCTTTATCTATAATCTCAAGTACTTTTGAGTAAGTCCGGCTTAGAAGTTCCCTTGCCGTCATTAGACGTTTGGGTGCCTCGTTTTGTATCGCTTCCCGTTCGAGCCGGTCGTAATCCTGATCCGGGGCCTCTTGCGCTTCTTGGGGCTTCCACTCCGGGGCCGCGTCCGCCAGCTCCTTTAGTTGGTCTGCGGTTCCCCCTGCCTTGAGCCAGTCGGAGACATCGCCTTTTTCGGGCAGGCCGGGGAGTTCCACAACCCTGACAACGACCGCCAAGCCGTAGAGATTTCGGGCAACGTTTTGGGCATGGCCCCGGCCAGGATCATCGTTATCGGGAAAAACGACCACTCTCTTGCCCTGGAAGAATCGACGAAACTCTGTCCGCCATTTTCCGGCGCCCCCGGGGTTACAGGTGGCCGTGAAACCCAAGGTCCGCAACCGGTCCACGTCTTTTTCGCCTTCCACGATATAGACGGTTTCAGCTTTTAAGAGTTCCGGGAGTCGGTAGGGTACTCGGTCCACGCCGGCTATGTTCCATATCCAACCGCCCTTACCATCGGGCCGGCGCTGGCGGAAGTCCTTGGGGTCCATCCGGCAAACCTGATAAACCATTTTGCCGGTCGGGTCCTGATAATCATAGGTCTTGATAATATTGAACTTGGGCCGGCCATTCCCGTTGCTTGACGGCCAGAGGTTTAGGGCCTTAAATGCCTTAATCACCTGGGCACTGTCGCAACCGCCATGATCGTAAACCAAAAGCTTGCCGTTCTTCTCAGTTACGGACAGGCTCGGCTTGCTATCCTCATGGCCAGGGCAATGCACCAAGCCTCCTGGCCGCCCACAGGCGCACCCGGGCTGCCCACATTGCAGGGCTTTGCGGATGTTTTCAAGGTCCGGTGTCATTCCGGGCCGCCCTTAAAGGGGCCGGGGGTCAATCCGGCGAGCTTCCATCTCTTCAAGGACTTCGCTTTCCAAATAGCGCACTTGCCGCCCGAATTTCCGGTAAGGCAATCCTTGACCTTTGCAACGATCGTTTCGTAAGGTTTGCAGACCGCGGCCAGTGATCCGGCTCACTTCCTTTTCGCTAATGTATTTTGGTGGGCTCATATCTTCATCGCCTCTCGAAATGAAAATAAAAAATCCGTCAAGCAACCTTGACGGACAATGTAGTAAATGGATAAAAGTTTAAACAGATAAGAATTTTTTTTTAAAAAATTATTCCCCCCTTATGGAAACCTAAGATTTCTCCAACCTCCGTTAATCAATTCAATGTAGCGGGCGTGATGCTGCTGAACCTTTGTTTTTGCTGAGTCTCCGGGTTCACCAGGGAAAACTTTTCTAGCTATTTCCCCCCAGGATTGACCAGCCTCTCGCAATAAACCTATTTGATAAATTTTATCAAAATCAGTTTTATTAAGAGAAAGAGAATTTGAATAATATTGATATTCTAACCTCACCTTATCCTTAATTAAATTTATAGCATCAGTAATATTTCTTATAAAACGGAAATCAATCTTTATAATTAATCCGTTGGGGTCATGTTCTGCAACACTTGGATTAAATATTATAGCATTGCTTTTAAAAACACCGCTTAAATAGGCTCTTAGATACATTTTAGTTTTACCATTTATCAATTCATCAAACGTTTCTTGAGGATTTATAAAAATTCCTTCATAATTGAAATTCTCTGTAATTCTACATTCCTTTTCAAATTCAGAGGTTTTGCTGTAATCCTCATTAGTCAATAGTTCAATAAAATTAATTGGAAATCCGGCTTTTTGTCTTAGTCCTTTTATTTCTTTCCATGATTCTAAGTATTCAGGGTCTTTCCAGATGAAAGTTAATCGCCATTTTAGCCAATAAAAGAAATCTTTATTTTGTTGGCTTAAATATTTTTTAGCTGCTTTTTCTAATTTTTCCATGTTGGGCCTCCCGTGGCGTTCCCGATAGTTTTTCCAGGGAAAGCCGGTCGGGAATCCGGCCTTGTCGGGTCGCGCTCCCTATCCCTGGAAAATCGGTAATTATTTCTTGCCGCCGTCAATCACCTTGGGCCTATTTCCGTTCATCGCCTGGCCTATCAGGTCCCCCGCCAGGTCTGAGGCGCGGCGCAGGGCCTCGTCTCGCAGGTGGGCATAGCGTTGTGTCATGGCCGCGGTCTTGTGCGTCAAGAGTTTTTGCAGGGTATAGAGATCCACTTCCCCACTTGAGGCCAGCATAGAGGCATAAGTATGCCTCAGACCATGCAAGGGCCGGAAATCCGGGGGGAGCCCCGCCGCCTTTCTGATCCGGTCAACTGGCCGTCTGATTTCGGTTCTTTGCTTTCCCCCACGGCCAGGAAAAACGAAAGGAGAATCAGTTCTCGGATGGTTCTCTAAAATCTTCCGGGCCGATTGATTCATGGGGATAGTCTGATCTTTACCCCCTTTGGGGCCGATGATATGGATGAATCCCTTATCGAAGTCAAGGTGCTCCCATTGGAGCTTGAATAGCTCACCCCGCCTCATACCAGTCACCAGGGCCATCCGCATGAAATTAGCGGCCTGGATGTCGTAATCTCCATCAATGGCCGTCAAGAGGCTTGATAGCTGCTCCGGGCTCAAATCTTCGGTCTTGAGGTTGTTCACTCTAGGGAATTCAATTTTAAATCCCAGGCCAGGACACAGGCCTTTTTTCACGCCGAAATTAACAATCCTCTCAAGCAATTCCAGAACATTCTTGACAGTCTTGGCGCTCAAGGCCTTGGATAGGTTAATCCTCAGCCTGTGCACCATGATCTGTGATAGGTCTTTAGGTTCCTTGGCCCCAAAGGTGGCTTGTAGGAATTTCTGATAACGGTAACGGTCTGTCCTGAATCCCTTGGTATCGGGCTTAGGCTCGATGTACTCCTGCCAAAGCCGGTCAATCGTCCAGGGGATTTTTCGGGCCTCTTCCCGGCGCTCTTGATTGCTGGCCGCCCCCTCAATTCGCTTTGTCCTGATCCCCGCAGCGCGGGCCGGGGTCATATCATCTTTGAATTGCCGCCCCGCCTTTTCTTCAATCTGTTTCCCGGCTTTGCGGTAGAAAATATAATAAATCCGTTCGGGCCGTCCATCAGCGGCCTTGCCCATGATGTAATACACGCCTGGATAACTCGTTTTTACACGGGTAACTTTACTTGGCATAGCAACCTCTCTTTCCTTAACCCGGTGTCCAAAGGCTTTAACCCGGTGTCCAAAGTTCCCAGCAGTATTCCCAGCAGATGAAATGATTTTAATGGTAATTTTTGGTAAGTCAAGGAAAAAGAGAAAACAGAAAAACCTTAATAATCAAGGGTTTTTAATAAGGCTTGGTAAATGATGGTAAACCAGGTTTTCCGGGTTGTGGCCCCGGCGGTCGCGGGTTCAAGTCCCGTCGTTCACCCCAGAAGAAACCCAGGGGTTATGTTAATTTCATAACCCCTTTTTCTATATCATGCGCACAGTTAACCTGCAGCGGATCACCTGGAAGATGAGCAGATCTTTTCAATAGCAGCCTTGATCTGGCAGGCCCTCCAGCCGAAGTCGGTCAGGCAGGCAACCCCTTCTTTAATATAGTCCGAATCATAAGGGTCCCGCAAAAGGTCGATCACCAGCTTTTTAGCGGAATCTTGCAGCGAATCCAGAAGTTTCTTGTTGGAGGGATACAGATGGGCGTCATAGCAAAAGAGGATGGTCAGGTCTGATTTTTGTGCCAGGTGTACAGCCTGTTGAATTTCTTCGTCCGCCGGTTCGATGGAGACAATTTGAATAGCGGGATTAATGCCGAATTTTTGAAACTCATTCCGGATAAACTCCTGTTCACTTAAGATTTCCCTTTCAATCATGATCTTGGCATCTAACCGGGAAAATTGCGGAAAGATGACAGCAATACTGCTTTTTCTGTTCTTTAGGGGAATTAGTTTTCTCTCATCTTTGATAATATGGACAGATTCGCGGCAGATTCTTTCTGCCAGGCCAGTTCCTGCAGGTTCGGCGCTGGATTCTCCCCCCTCAAATCTGTTTGCCCTCTTTAATGTCAATCTTTTGATTCGTTCGGCGCTCTCCTCCAACTCTTTCAGGGGCAGTTGCTTGCTTCTGTAAGCCTCCAGAAGTTTATAGAACACCTTTTGCTGGGACCTGGGGTTATGACAGACCAATAAAAGATCGTGTCCCGCCTGCGTCGCTAAAATCCCCGCTGCCTCGATGGGGCAAATTGCTTTAATGGCACCCATTTCCAGGTCGTCGCTGGTGATGACCCCTTTGAAATTGAGCTCGCGCCTGAGGTAATCATAAATAATCTTTCTGGAAAAGGTGGCAATCATGTTTGGATAAGGATCAAGTTTGGGATAGTAGGGGTGCGAAGACATCACCAGATCGACGCCGGCTTGAATAGCGTGCCCGAAAGGCTTCAGATGCACCTCTTCCATCTCTTGCCAGGTGGAGCCGATGACCGGCAGTCCCAAATGGGCATCTACGGGCGCATGGCCCTTGCCGGGAAAATGCTTGGCACAGGCCGAAAGCCCGCTCTGTTGCATGGCGGCAATCCGGGCCGCGCCCATCTGGGCCACCAGGCGCCAATCCTTGCCGTAAGACCGTATACCAATATTCGGGCTGTAGGCCTCGGTCAACACATCCAGCACCGGCGCCAGATTCACATCCAGCCCCAGCCGCCGCAGTTCCTTCGCCTCGATCTCTCCTTGTTGCCTGGCATAGTCGATGTTTCCGGCGGCGCCCACCGCCATATTGTCCGGGAACACGGTGACGCCGTCCCGGAACATGATGACCCGCCCGCCTTCATGGTCGGCCGCTACCAGGAGTTTTCGGCCCAAAGCCTCTTCCAGATCGGTAATCAGTTCTTTTATTTGCGGAACAGAATCAAAATTTCTGCGGTAAAGAATCAACCCGCCTGCATACAGTTCCTTGAAATGGCTGACAATTTCCGGGGTAATCCCGGTTCCGGGAATGCCGATGACCAACCGTTGTCCCACTAATTCTTCTAATTTCATGGTGAGTTCATTTTAACCATGCAAATAATTTTTCGATACGATAGTTTGGTTCGTGATGAAAATTCAAGGCTTTTTTCCCAGCGGCAGCAACTTGACCTGGCAAGATTATACTGTTGTTGCAGGGGCTCTCGTCCTGCTGGTTTTGGTCGGCATTTACTTTGGCAGAGAAGAAAAATCCACGAATGACTTTTTCCTGGGCGGGAGAAAAATCCCCTGGGGTGCGGCCTGTCTTTCCTTTGTGGCCACCGAAATCAGCGCTGTCACCTTGATCTCGGTTCCCGCCGTGGCTTATATGGAAAACTGGGAATATGCCCAGTTTTTTATCGGCTCTTTTCTGGCCCGGGTCGTCATCGCCTTCCTGTTTATCCCGGCTTTTTACCGATTTAACTGCACCTCTATCTATGAATTTTTAAGATATCGGTTCGGCCCCCAAACCCAGATCGCCGGCTCGGTCCTGTTTTTCATCACCCGCCTGTTGGCTTCCGGCGTCCGGCTAATGGTAGCCTGTTTGGCGGTGAGCGTCTTGATCGGTTGGCCCATCATTCCCACCATTCTGCTGTTTTCGGTCATTTGCATTATCTATATTGCCTGGGGCGGGATCAAGGCGGTGGTCTGGACCAATGTGGTGCAAGCCCTGACATTCACCATTGCCGGGACGGTGGCCATCGGCTTCCTGCTTGCCCGCGTCGACGGCGGCGCCGTGGCCGTGTTGGAGATTGCCGGCAGCGCCGGCAAACTGAAAGTCTTCAACTGGGGACCGGCGCTGGGGGAATCAGGCCTGGGGGAATTCCTGAAAAACCTGGTCACGAACCCAAATCTATTTGTCCTGGCCACTTTGAACGGGTTTTTTGGGTCTATGGCGGCTTTTGGGACCGATCAGGAACTCATGCAGAGACTTCTGACGGTGGAAACCAGAAAAGAAAGCCAGAAAACCATGCTTCTAACCCCCATCGGCAGTCTGCTGGTAATGCTCATTTTCTTGTTTATAGGGGCCTGCCTGTACTCCTTTTATGCCCAGCATCCCGGACTGCCTTTGCCGGCCAAACTGGATAAAATTTTTCCCCATTTTATCGAGCAGACCATGCCCCCCCTGATGCGAGGGCTGATGCTTGCCGCGATTGTGATGGCCAGCATTGATTCGCCTTTAGGTTCCCTGACTTCTTCCTTTGTCACGGACATTTATCGCCCGGTGATTTTCAAGTCTGGAACTGAGCGCCACTATCTGTTTATTTCCAGAGTTTGTGTGGTGATTTTCGGCATTATTCTGGCAGGCATCGCTTATTTTTTCAGCCGCTTTGAAAAATTCCTCTGGCTAGCCTTTAAAATTGGCGGGGTCACCTATGGCTCTTTGCTGGGTGTTTTTCTCCTGGGTCTGCTGACCACTAGGCGCTGCAACCTGGTCAACGTCGTGGCCATGGCCGCTTCCGCCTTGGGAATGCTGGTTCTCTTAATTCTTTCCGAGAAGCAAATAATCCCGCTGGCATGGACGTGGCTTCTGTTGATCGGCACGTTTTTGACTTTTGCGACGGGGTGGATATTTGGAAGAAAAGCAGAGAAAGCGGGCGAAATATCTGGCAAAACTGGTCTGTAAGGGCGGACCTATGAATCCGCTTTGTTTGAGGGCGCACAGGCAGGTGCGCCCCTACCAAACTGAAAATGGGATTACTAAATTATTCCGGGGTACCCGTTTCTCCTATTCCCCACCAACCGGGGCCCCAGCCATACCAGTCCCAGTCGTTCATCTGGGCAACGGCGTATCGCTCGGCCATCACCTGTGAATCCGCCGCCATTTTCTGGAATTTCACATAGTTCTGCTGGTTCCCGGCATACAGGCAACCGCAGCCTTTGGCATCGGCATAGACATAGTAGGTCCTGGGACCCTTGCTGATCAAGAAGATCTGCTTCTGGGGCATACTATTCAGCTTGGCTTTTTGGGCCGGAGTCGCGGGGAACACCTGCCTGAAGCCCGCGGCAGTAAGCAATTGTTCCGCAGTTTGCGGTGGCGGTACCCAGGGAGTCATGGAAGTGCTGCTACTGGCGCACCCCATCAGGGCGAGGCCCAGAATGACTGCATAGCATAACGCCAGCCAGGACCTGAGGATTTTGCCCATACCTTTCTCCTTTGGTTGCTAATTTATCAATCGGCTCATCCGCCTGCTACGCCGATAAGCCGATTGATGATACAGGAATATTGCTTAGCATTATTGGACCACAAGATATTTATTTTTCTAAAGAAGTCAAGCTCATACAATTTTCTTATAATTTAATTATGTTGCCGGATGAACCAGGATAAATTTTCTTTGGTGGCAAATTTAACGGTGTCTAGTGAGGTGGGTGACGCATTCGATATGTGAGGTCTGTGGGAAGAGATCAAAGGGTTGGACGCTCAGGACTTCGTATTTTTCCTGAAGGAGGGCCAGGTCCCGGGCCAGGGTGGAGGGATTGCAGGAGACATAGATGAGGCTCCGGGGCAGAAGTTTAAGGAGCGCCTGCACCACCTGGGGATGCATGCCCGCCCGGAGAGGGTCGGTGACCACCACCTCTGGGGGAGATTTTTCGCAAGACCCGATTTCCCGGAGGCGCTCTTTCAAATCCCCCACCAGGAATTGGCAATTTTCCACGCCGTTGAGCCGGCTATTGATGTAGGCATCCTGGACCGCGGCTTCCACCAGTTCAAAGCCCACCACCCGGCGGACGTGGGGGGCTAGAAACAGGGCGATGCTGCCGGCGCCGCAGTAGAGATCCCACACGGTTTCCTGCCCGGTGAACTTTCCCAGCCGTTTGATGGTCTCATAGAGGCTTGCTGTGGCCGCAGTGTTGGTCTGGAGGAAAGCCTGGGCCGAGACGCGCAGGCGCAGATCGCCGATCTGTTCTTCGATATATCCCGGCCCATAAAGGGTGCGACTGGTTTCGCCTACGGCCACCTGGGCTCTTTTCCCGCTGCGGGAGTGCACCAGAGTAGTGATGCCGGGAAAGCGGGATATCAGGTGGGCGGCCAGGGCCTCCACCGCGGCCGGGTCGCCCGTTTGGCTGGTGATAAGGTGCACCAAAGTCTGGCCGGTGCCTTTGCCTTCCCGCACCACCAGAAAGCGCCAGAAGCCCCGGTGATTTCGAGTATTATAGGCGGCCAGGCCACTTTTAGCGCACCAGCCGCGCACCTCCTTAACAATGGCGGTGGATTGGGACGACTGGAGAAAACACTGTTCCAGGTTGAAGATTTGATGGAAAGAAGCCCCCACGTGCAGACCCAGGGCGCAGGCGCCAGGGCCGGAAGTTTTTCCTGCAACCAATTTTTCAGCAGGCAGCCAGGCCCGGGGAGCAAAGGTGAACTCCATTTTGTTGCGGTAATAAAGCTGTTGGGGTGAGGCCACCGGCGGCAGAATATCATCGGCGTTTAGGCCAGGCAGCTGGCGGAGGCATTCCTGCACGTGGACATGTTTCCAGCGCAACTGCTCCGCATAGTTTAGATCCTGCCATTGGCAGCCGCCGCAAATGCCAAAATGGGGGCAGAAGGGCGGCTCATAAACCGGGGACTGCTCCAGGACCTGGACTACCTCTGCTTCGGCGAATTGTGTTTTTTTCCGGGTTATTCGCACCCGTACCCGTTGGCCGGGGACAGCATGGTCAACGAATACTACGTAACCGTCCACCCGCCCCAGAGCTTTGCCGCCAAAGGCCAGCTTGTCGATGGTTAAATCAACCTTCGCGCCTCTGGACAACGCGGAAAAAGGGGACAGGGAGTGCATCTTGGGCATGTCGAGAAGAACGTTCAGCTATGAGCAGTCAGCGCTTTGTTTTTGCTGATAGCTGATAGCTGATGGCTGACTGCTGAAGGCTAGATTTAATCCGTGCTCGCCTTGGTATCGGACAAACGCTTCAGTTGACCGAGGTATGCCGATCCCTCGGGACCCGTGGCTAAAGAGGCTTTTTCCCAGCCTCCGCCCAATGCCTTATAGAGAGCCACCAGGTTGGTATCCACCGTACGCGTGCTCTGTGCCAGGGCATCTTCCGTGGTGTACAGGGAACGCTGGGCATTAAGGACATTCAAAAAATCTGTCTTGCCCGCGACGTAAAGCTTCATGGCCACCTCAACGGCCTTACGGTTCTTGACCACCGCTTCGGAGAGGGAGTTGCGGCGTTCTTGTTCCTTGGCATAGGCCACCAGCGCGGTTTCCACATCTTTCAAGGCGGTCAGCACGGTTTTTTGATACGTGAGCAGGGCTTGTTCCGCGAGGGCATCCTGAACTTCGATGTTATACCTGATGCGGCCCCCCGCAAAAATCGGCCAGGTAACAGTGGGACCGAGGGACCAGAACTTGCTGTTGCTCAAATTGCCCAACTTGGTCAGGTCATTGCTGGAAAAGCCGAAGCTGCCAGTCAGTGAGAATTTAGGAAACAGGTCCGCGGTGGCCACCCCGATGCGGGCCGTAGCGGCATGGATCTGGGCTTCGGCCCGGCGGATATCCGGCCGGCGCCGGAGCAGCTCGGAAGGCAGTCCCACCGGCACTTCCAGGGGAGTGGGAGGAATGGGGGCTTGTTTAGCCAAATCTCTCTCCAGGGCCGCAGGCTCCCGACCCAGCAACACCCCCAGATTGTAAATGGTCGCCCGGGCCGTGGACTCCAGGACCGGAATCTGGGATTGGGTGGTGGCCACCTGAGCGTCGGCATTGGCCACGTCCAGGGCCCCCACAAAGCCGGCTTCAAACCGCTTCCGGGTAATTTCGGCGGTGTGGCGTTGGGCCTCCAGGTTTTGGCGGGCGATGGCCAGTTGCTGCTGCGTCCCCCGCAGGCTGATGTAGTTGGTGCCCACTTCCCCTACCAGGGTCACCAGGACGTCCCGGCGGTCCTCCACCGCGGCCCTGAGATCGGCGCCTGCAGCCTCGATGTTACGGCGGGTGCCTCCGAAAATATCCAACTCCCAGCTCGCATCCAGACCCACCTGAAATAATTCCCGGAGTCCCCCGACCGTTGCCAGAGCGGCGCCGCCTCCAGTAACAGTCTCGCTGGAGCCCTGGCTCCGCTCATAAAGCACCGAAGAATTGAGTTGAGGCCACAGCGGCGCGCCCGCCACCCCCAAGGAGGCCCGGGCCTGCCGGATACGCGCCTCCGCCAGGCGCACATCCAGATTGGCGCGAATTGCCATTTCCACCAGGGATGCAAGAGATGGGTCTTTAAAGGCCTGCCACCATTCTACCAAAGTCACCGGTTGATTTGTGGCTTTGCTGGGTTGGGCAGGAATGATGACATTTTGGCCGTCCCAAGAGCTTGGCACTTTGGTCTCCGGCGGGCGATAATCAGGTCCCACGGCGCAGCCGTTTAATAAAAGCAGGTAAAGAGCTATCCCAATGACATAGCCTGGAAATCCTGAGCTACCGGAGTCTCTATTTTGTTCCTGATTCTTCATTCAGTGCTTGGTGGCTAGCCTTTCCAGGCTGCGAACGGTTCAGATTATTGGAGCCCAGGCCCGTCTAATAATACCGAGTACAGCTACTCATAACGCAGCGCGATGATCGGGTCCAGATGCGCGGCTTTCCACGCCGGGTAAAACCCGAAAACAATCCCCACGGTCACCGAAACCGCAAAGGCCGCAACGATGGCTTCCAGGGACAATGCGGTGGGCCAGTTCAGCAGAACCCGGACTAAATAGGAGATGCCCCGGCCCGCCAGGATGCCCACCGCGCCGCCGCAGAAGCAGAGAATCACGGATTCCGCCAGAAATTGCTGGAGTATATCCCGGGCCCAGGCCCCCACAGCCATGCGCAAACCGATCTCCCGGGTCCGCTCCGTTACCGACACCAACATGATATTCATGATGCCGACGCCGCCCACCAGCAGCGAGATCAAGGCCACTGCCAGCAGGAGCCTGGTCATCAAGCCGCTGGTGGAGGACAGGGCCTGGGTCATTTCGGTGAGGTCCCGAATGTTGAAGTCATCGGGGGCGCCCGGGCGAATCCGATGGCGCTCCCGCAACAATTGCGTAATTTGTTTGATGGCCACAGGGATTTCCTTGGTGCTGCGGGCCGCGGTCACAATCTCATCCACGTTGATAAACCGTACCGGCAGCGGGGTATCCGCGGCCTGGGTTGCCGACTGTTCCGGATAAAGCTTGTTTTGGCTGCTGGGATATAACTGATTGAGGGTGTTCACCGTCTGGGAGGTGGCGCTGCTGGAGGCGGAGGACCCGGAGCTGGTCGTGGCGCTCTGATTCGCGGTGGTGGCGGAAGCGCCCACCACCCGAAACTTGATAGTGGTCCAGGGTGCCACCAGCACATCATCCTGATCCATCCCCATCATGTTGGCACCTTTGGCCCGGAGAACCCCGATCACTTTGAAAGGAACGTTTTTAATCCGAACCTCTTTACCCAAGGGGGATTCGCCCTGAAAGAGCTCCCGCACCAGCGTCTGGCCCAGCAGACATACTTTGCTGGCATTGCGGACTTCACGGTCCGTGATCGGTTCACCTTCGGCCAAAGGCCATTCCCGAACTTCCAGAAAGGCGGGCGTAGTGCCGTAAATAAAGGTCGGCACCCAGTTGCGGTTGCCATAAATCACCTGGGTCCGGGCCCGGACTATGGGTGCCGCCGCTCTTACTGCGGAGCACTCTTCCAGGATAGCCTCACTATCCTGGGGGGTAAGAGTCATCATGCTGCCGGCCCCGAAACTCACGCCGCCGCTGGAGGCCGTGCCTGCCCGGACCATCAGGATATTGGCTCCCATACTGGAGATGGTCTGTTGAATGGCGATGGAGGAGCCGCGCCCGATTTCCATCATGGCAATGACCGCAGCTACCCCAATGATAATTCCCAGGGTGGTGAGGGCGGCCCGCATGACATTGTGGCGCAGGCCGTTCAGCGCGGTTCGCACCATCCACTGGAGCCGCACCCAGGCCCATCCCGAACGCAAAGTTGCAGCCTCGGAAGCCGGGGGCGGAGAGGAGTTTTCCGGAATTGCTTCGGGTAACCGAGGTTCTTCGGCTTCCACCACACCATCAAAAATCTGGATGATCCGGTCAGCATATCGGGCCACATTGGCGTCGTGGGTTACCAGGATAATGGTGACCCCTTCTGCTTCATTGAGTTGCCGGAACAATTCCAGGACTTCTTCGCTGGTTTGGGAATCCAGGTTGCCGGTGGGTTCGTCAGCGAACAGAAGGTGGGGACGGTTAATCAGGGCCCGGGCAATGGCCACCCGCTGTTGCTGCCCGCCGGAGAGTTGGGAAGGTTCGTGATTCCGGCGCTCCCAGAGGCCTACCCGCCGGAGCAAGTCTTCGGCCCGCTGGCGGGCCTCCCGATCGGATAAGTGCTCCGCGGTATAGGATAAGGGCATAATCACGTTTTCCAGGGCAGAGGTGCGGGGCAACAGGTTGAAGTTTTGAAACACGAACCCGATTTTTTGATTCCGGAGTTGGGCCCAGTCATCGGCGGACATGGCCGTAACATCCTGGCCGTCCAGCCAGTATTCCCCGGAAGAGGGCCGGTCCAGACACCCCAATATATTCATCAGGGTGGTCTTGCCGGACCCTGACGTCCCCATAAGGGCGACGAACTCGCCTTGGGCAATGGTCAGCGAGATGCCTTTCAGCACCGGGACGTCGATCACTCCCAGGTGATAGGTCTTATAAAGGTCTCGCAGTTTGATAAATTCCATGGAAGTTCTCATGCCTCAAGCCCCCTTTGGAAAAGGGGGTTTCGAGGGATTTCAGAGAGTTATATAATCCCCCCTTACCCCCCTTTAAAAAAGGGGGGAATAAAAACGACTTAGAAGTGGTTTTTCAACAACCTACTCATTCTTTTAACCGAAAACCGAAAACTGAAGACCGAAAACAGTGTTATCTGCCAGTGGCGGGCTTTCGGAAAAGTTGCGGTGTAAAGGGGCTGCCGCCGGGTCCGCCCTGGCCGGCCATTTTTTCAGTTGTGCCCACTACCACGATTGTCCCTTCCTTAATCTCGGGGCTAATCACCTCTGTCAGAGAGCCGTCGCTCAGCCCCACTTCAACTTTTACCGGGCGCACCATAGAGCCCTTCGGTAACCAAACGGTCCCGCTGGCTTGTTCCTGATTGCCGGACTCAGCCGGGGGCTGGCCCCGAGATGCCGCCCCGGTCCCCCTTCCCGTCTTTTTATTGGATTGAAACTCCGGGGCGATTTGGTCCGCCAAGGGCACCCAGCGCAGAGCCGCGTTGGGGACCAAAAGGACATCGCGGCGTTCGCCAATAATGAACTTGACGTTAGCCGTCAGATAAGGCAAAAGTTTGCCGCTGGAATTATCGGTGTTCACTTCCACCGTGTAAGTGACCACATTTTGTGTCATGGTGGCGTTAAGCCTTACCTTTCCCACCTCTCCCTGAAATATTTCGCCAGGGTGGGCATCCACGGTGAAGGTGACGGGTTGGCCTGGATGGATATGGCCAATGTCGGCTTCATTTACGGCGACCCACACCTGCAGACGGTTCAAATCTTTGGCGATTAGAAAGAGGCTGGGAGCATTGAGGCTGGCCACCACCGTCTGGCCGATATTGACCCGCCGGTCGATGATGACGCCCTTGACCGGAGAAACGATGGTACAGTAACTTAGGTTTTGCTGGGCCCGTTTTAACGCAGCCTCAGACTGCTTAACAGTTTTTTGGGCCTGGGCGATGGCGGCCTTTCCCACCTCCAGGTTGGCCTTGGCAGTCTCATAGGCCGACAGGGCCGCGTCGTAATCGGCCTGGGACAAGGCATCGGATGGACCTAACTTCTGAGCTCTGGCCCAGTCTCGCTGGGCCTGGAAGAGTTTGGCCTTGAGTTGGCCCAGGTCCGCCTCAGCCCGCTGCAATGCGGCTTTGGATTGTCCCAATTGCGCCTGAGCCGCGGCGGCGTCGGCGGCGTACAGGGCGTCGTCGATCCGGGCCAGTACCGTATTTTCATCGATGACCGAGCCATAGTCCACCGTTTTGCCGTTCTTGTCCTTCCCAAAAGCCACGATCTTGCCGGCTACCTGGGCCCCGACATCGATGACTTCTTCCGGTTCCACCGTTCCGGTGGCGCTGATGGTGGCCAATAGGTCCCCCTTTTTTACCGGGACCGTGCGGAAAACTTCCTGGTTGTTGCTGCGGCTCAGAAAGCCCATAAGCACCAGGAACACCACCAGAACCGCACCGGCGGTTATCACGATGCGCTTGTCGAAAAGCTTTATCCTCAGGTTCATTGCATTTCAGTTAGTTTTTACGGCCCCGGTCACTGGAAACTCACTAAATGAGCCTCCCCTGCGATGACCAGGCCATTGAGGTTAATAGCATTATGCAGAAAGTTCCACACCCATCAACCTTGTGGCCCACTGGAGTTACTATTATATTAACCGATTTCTTGAAAAAATCCGGCGCAATAATAATTCAGCTCGTCGAACTCATCTGTCCTAAACTCGATTCAGGGTCTGGGGAGATTGCACTTGGAGGTACATACGCCAACGTTAATTTGATGCAGAGCCCATCGTTGTATGCCATAAAAAAAATTGGGTCCGGGAAAATCTCTAACTGGCTTGCAAAACGGGAGAATTTTTTTCTGAAGAATTGCACGCGCGGTAATTATTAATATTTTAGCCAATTTAATAGTAATTAAATTTAACTCGAATATCCTTTACAAAGATCAAAAATATTGTCAATATGGTCACAGCTGGATTCCCAGGTGAAGTGATCCACGGAAATCTCCCGGTCCACGTCATTGGAGACAACAAGGATAGTGAGGTCGGGCCTGGTTTTAAGGTCTCCGGGTGAAGGGGGTGGTTTACCAGGGAAATATGAACGAGTCGCTTCGGACTCCCGGCCTCCTGGTGTCCTTCCTCTTCTGGGGCCTGTTACTTCTGGGGCTATTTCTGACCAGCCGCTACAGCTACCTGTTATTCCACAGTATCGCCGGGTTCTTTAGCGTCATCATCGCTACCGGCGTCTTTGCCATCGCCTGGAATTCCCGGCGCTTCCAGGAAAATAATTACCTGCTCTTCCTGGGGATCGCCTATCTGTTCGTGGGCGCCCTGGACTTGCTTTACACCCTGGCTTTCCAGGGTTTGGAATTCTTTCCCGGCTTCAGCCAACAACTGCCCACCCATCTGTGGTTTGCAGCCCGAACCCTGGAAAGCATCTCCCTGTTTTTGGCCCCCCAGTTCATCGGGCGCCGTCTGCGACCTTATGCAGTTTTCAGCGGTTATCTCCTGGTTTTTACCGCCATCATCCTGGTTATCTTCATCTGGCGCCTGTTACCCCTTCCCCTGGCGGCTTCAGGGCCTGAATTGATTGCACTCAAAAAGACCGGCAAGTATGTCAACAGCATCGTCCTGGTAGGGGCCATGGCCTTGCTGTGGCGCCAACGGGAGGAGTTCGACCCTGGCGTACTAGGCATGTTGCTGGGGGCCATCGTCGCTGCCATCGGCTCTGAGGCCGCCCTTACTTTTTTGGCAAAGACATCGCCCCAAGCCGGCCTGCTGGGACATGTGCTCAAGGTTGTTTCCTTCTACCTGATTTACCGGGCGCTGATCGCCACGGAGATTATCAAGCCGTATCGGCGGTTGTTCAACAACCTGAGACATAGTGGAGAGGTCTTACGGCAAGAAAAAGATTTTGCCGACCGCCTGATGGAAATGGCCCAGGTGATTGTGCTGGTCCTGGACCGCGAAGGCCGCATCCTCCGCCTTAACCGGATGTGCGAGGCCATTACCGGTTACGCCTTGGCGGACGTGAAGAACCGTCCTTTCTGGGAGGTATTCCCGGCTCCGGAAGAGATGGAGGAGGTTCAGGAGGCGTTCTTTGACCTCCTCGCAGGGGATTTCTACCAGTCCTGGCAAATAGATTGGGTAGCCCGGGACGGCACCCGCCGCCTGATTGCCTGGGCCAACACCGCCTTTCCCAGGGACGACGGCGCGGTGGACTATGTGATCGGCACTGGCATCGACATAACCGAGCAAAGAGAGTTCGAAAAACGCCTTCACCGGCTTAATGGCAAATTGGAGAAGCAGATTCAGGGAGAGCCCCAGCTTTTCCGGCAATTCCAGGTCACGCACCAGGGTCCGGATGAAGGAACCGTTCCCGCCCCGTCTGATTTTCTCGGAGTGTCGGTCCGATGGCTTCGGGGCTACTGCCGGGCCCTGAAGGAACACAGCGCCCGGCGCCTGGATGTGAAAGGGCAGGTTTATCTCCGGCAGATGCAAGGAACGATTCGGCAGATGGAGGAGCACCTGGAGGCCGTGCAGGAAGGCTATCGGGTCGCCCGGACTGAAATGCTTTGGGAAGAGATTGATTTGAGCTTTCAAGCCAGGTTAATCGCCGAAGATTTGAAGCGAACCGGGCCGGAACGCCGGGTGGAGTTTATCATCGAGCCAGGCCTGACCGCCATGGGGGACCCCATCAGGCTCCGGGCGGTTATAAAGAACTTGCTGGGCAATGCCTGGAAATTTACCCGAGAGGTGCCCCGGGTCCGGATTGAGTTCGGAGTCCGGCCCGGCAATAATTCCCATCAACAGTTCTATATCCGGGACAACCGCACCGATTTTGGTAAAAATTACAGCAATAAACTGTTTCGGTATTTTCAAAGTTTCCATATCGCCAGGGACTTCTCCGGCTCTGACATAAGCCTGGCTACGGTTCGGAGCCTTATTTTGCAACACGGCGGCAGGATTTGGGGCGAAGGGAGGGTGGGAGAGGGGGTGACGTTCTATTTCACTTTATCCAAATCCCCTGCCGAACCGGCCCGGAAAATTAACCAAAGAGAATCACAAACTTTTAGAGCCGGTTAGGGTGATCCGCAGTCATCCCCGTTCGATTTCCGGCAGTGCGCTGGCCTCTGAGATCGATGAATCGAGTTGGTCCAACTGCCGGGGCTGACTATCAGCGGCCTTGATTTCAGGCAAGGGTTCGGAAGATCCCCGTAATTCTTGAAAACGCCGGGCTTCGGGGAGAATGCGGCTCTCGAAGGAGCCTACGGCGTCGTTGTATTTATCCACCGCAGTCTTCAGGCCCTTACCGATGCCGCCAAAGTGCGAGGCGAATTTATAGAGACGGTGAGACAATTCTTGTCCGCAAGCCAAAATTTTCTTGGCGTTTTCATCAATGAGATATTGCTGCCAGCCGGTGGCCACGGTTTTGAGCAAGGCAAAAAGAATTGTGGGGGTGGCCAGGGTAATCTGTTTATCAAAGGCATATTCCAGCAGATGGCTGTCCGAATCCAGAGCGCCGATCAAACAGGCATCGCTGGGGAGATACATAACCACAAATTGCGAACCCTCCGGTAAATGGCGGGCGTATTCCTTGCTGCGGAGATTATCCACGTGCTGCCTGACCCGCCGGGCATGCTCTTCCAGCTTTTTGCGGCGGGACTCTTCGTTGGTGAGATCTTGCGCCTCCAGATAATGGGTCATGGGCGCCTTGGCGTCCACCACGATGCAGCCGTTCCGGGGAAGCCGAATCACCATATCGGGACGGACCTCTCCCACCCCCACCTGCAAGTTGAAATCCACCCGGTCTTTCATGCCGGCCAGTTCGGCCAGGCGCTGCAGTTGGAACTCCGCCCACCGGCCCCGCTGCTGGGCTCCGGCTCGCAAAGCCTGGCTGAGCTTGCTGGTCTCCCTTTGCAGTTCCTGGTTTAACTGATTGAGTTGAGTCAAGTTAGCTTTTAAGTCGGAATAAGCCCCTTCACGTTTGCCCTCCAGTTCCCGGACGTGTTGACTCATAACTTGCAACGCCTGATCCAGTGGCTGAACCAGATTTTGGATTTCGGCCTTGTGGGTCTGCCAGCCGCCGGTCATCTGGTTATAAAAATTTTGCACCGCATCCCTGGTCCGACTGAGAAAGGCCTCTGAATTGGAGGTGAGCGCCTGAGCCGCCAGGGCTTGGAAGGCCTCCCGCATGTTCTCCTGGGCCCGAGACAGCCAGGTTTCTTTCTCCGCAGCAGCAGAAAGCGTAGTCTCCAGGGCCGAGAGTTTGGCAACAAGTTGGACTTTTTCATCCTGGAGGGTTTTATTCTCTTCCTCCAGTTGAGGCAGGCGCTCGATTTCTGCATCCAGTCTCTCTTTGGCCAAGAGTGCGTCCTGCAACATCTGGGCGGATTCAGCCTGCCGGCTTTCCTGGGCTTTGAGCCTGGTCCGCAGGAACAGCCACATGATGGGAAGCCCCAGCAGCACCCCCAAAGCGAAGGCCCCGCCGAGGGCCAGATAAAGGTTGGCGATCATGGTTTAGTCCTTGCGCTTAATCAGAGAACTGGAAATATTTAACCAGCCTCGGGCTATCTTCAAATAATCATACCAGTTTTTCAGCCGGATTTCTTCAAGATGCATTCTTGGGCAGATTATTTTGAGTCAGACTCACCATCCCGGTAAAGATAATGAACCGAGTACCACCGAGGCTGCAGGCGCACTGCCTTTTCTAACGCTGCTGAATATCAGCAAATTAGAGTTTTTCAACGATAAAATGGTTTCCGAAAATGCAAAAGGCCCTGGCGCAGACTTCAAGGAATCATTAAAATGAAGCACATCAGTCAGTCAATATGAGGTTCTGCTGAACGCTGAGAGCTTTTTGGCGATGGAAGTTTCTAAAAAGATTGCGGCCCTGGGCTGTATGTGCGGCATTACCGCCCAGTATTGGGACAACTTTGGCTGCCGCCACCGTACTTCCCAGACTGCCTACCGGGCCCTACTGAGTGCCATGCGGGTGCCTTGGGAGGACCTCGAGATCCTGGATCAAGAAATAGCCCGGCGGCGCCTGGGGCCCTGGGCTTCGTTGGTGGAGCCGGTGCAGCTCATCTCTCCGGAATCACCGGCGCCCCAGGCGATATTGCGTGTCTGGTCCGGCTCGTCAGAGCCTCTCGCCGTGGTGGAAGTCCAAGGGGAGCTGGTCAGCGAGACCGGCGAGCGCTATCATTGGGAGAAGCAGTTATTACCCGGGGAACCTCTTCCAAGACATGCGGTCCCGGGAGGAGCCCGGGTCGCCCTGAGCCTGCCTTTGCCTCCCAACCTGGCGATGGGGTATTACAACCTGAGCCTTAAGGTGCGAAGCGGTGGCCGGGAGGAAACCGGCCGGACCAGGCTGATTGCGGCGCCGTCTCAGGCCTATGTCCCGGAATGGTTGGAGAAAGGCCGACGGCTCTGGGGCGTCAACCTCCCACTCTATGCCCTTAGAAGCTCAGGCAATTGGGGGATGGGAGATTTTGGCGATCTTATGGCGGTCACCCGCTGGGCCGGAACCCTGGGAGCAGGATTTGTGGGGGTCAACCCGCTCCATGCCCCCGGCCTGAGGGTCAATGACGATCCCAGCCCCTATTCCCCTTCCAGCCGGGTATTTCTCAATTGGATGTATCTCAACCTGGAAGCAGCCCCGGAAATGGCGGACTGCCGCGAGGCCCAAGACCTTCTGGCAGGTCCGGAATTCCTGGCCTGCAAAATGAGCTTAACTGACACCAACCTGGTGCCTTACAGAGAGATCTTCCGGTGGAAACGCCAGGTTCTGGAACTCTTATATCAGACCTTCCGCAGCCTGCACGGCGACCCGGAAAATCCCCGCACCTCCAGGGGAGAGGAATTCGCCGGGTTTGTGGCGGCCAAGGGAGAGGCTCTGGCCGGGTTCAGCCGATTCAGCGCCCTGGCCGATCATTTCCAAGAAGATGATTGGCGCCGCTGGCCCGAACCCTATCGGAGCCTGGACAGACCCGCCGTAGCCGCCTTTGCCCGGGAACATCCCAAGGAAATCGGACTGTTCCAGTATGGGCAATGGCTGGCCGAAGCCCAATTGAACCAGGTATGCCAGGCCGCCCGGGAGCAGGGTTTGCCGTTCACCCTCTACGAGGACCTGGCCTTGGGGTCCTCCCCTGGTGGATTTGATACCTGGGCCCATCAAAAGGTTTTCGCCCTGGGAGCCGCCATGGGTGCGCCGGCCGACGCCTTCAATCCCAAAGGACAGAACTGGGGCCTGCCGCCCCTTATCCCGGAAGACCTTCGGGCTTCAGGTTACCAGCTGTTTATTGACACCCTGCAAGCCAACTTGCCGCGCGGCGGCATGACCCGTATAGACCATGTCATGGGACTATTCCGCCTGTTTTGGATTCCCCGGGGTGAGGATGCCAGCCTGGGGGCTTATGTGCGCTACCCGGAAAAAGAGCTTCTGGCGATTCTGGCCTTGGAAAGCGTGCGCCGTCAGGCCCTGATCATTGGGGAGGATTTGGGCACCGTGCCTCCCCACATCCGCCGGGACCTGGGTAAACTCAGGGTCTTCTCCTACCGGGTTTTTTACTTCGAAAGGGACGGGAACCACAATTTTTTGCCGCCAGAAGCATACCCGGTCCAGGCCATGGCTGCGGTGACTACCCACGATTTGCCAACCCTGAAGGGGTTCTGGCGGGGGGATGACTTGGTCCTCAAGCGGAAGCTTAACCTTTATCCCTCCGGCTCAATGGCCGAGAATGATGCCATCACCAGGGACGGAGACCGCCGACTCCTGATCGAGGCCCTGAGGAGCCGGGGATTGTTGCCGGCGGGCCCGCCTCTGGCCCCCGGTAACAACAATACCAGCAACTTAGACCTGCGGGAGGCAGTTCTCACCTATCTGGGTCAGACCCGGACCGCGCTCCTGGAGGTCCGTCTGGAAGAAATATTCGGGATGGCTGAACAGCAAAACCTTCCGGGCACCCGGCAAGAGCACCCCAACTGGCGGCTCAAGCTGCCTTTAACCCTGGAACAGATGATACAGGCCCCGGAACCAGCCCGGATCGCGGCCCGGCTTAATGAAGCGCGCAGGGAATCACTGACCGCTGACCACTGACCACTGCATTCTTTGAGGTGAGAGATGCCTGAACCTATTGAACCAACCATAATCTACAATCTCTTTCCGCCTTTGGCCGGGACCATTCCTCAATGGGAGGAGCACCTGGATCGCATCGCAGCCATGGGCTTCACCTGGGTCTTTCTCAACCCCATCAACACCCCCGGCCTGTCCGGCAGCCTGTATGCCATCAAGGATTATTTTGGGATCAATCCCTTTTTTTATCACAAATCCGGACAGGACCCGGAAGCGGCCTTGGTGCATTTCCTTAAGGCGGCCCAGAGCCGTGGCCTCAAGGCCATGTTGGACCTGGTGATCAACCACACCGCCATCGACTCCCCCCTGGTCACCCAGCATCCCGAGTGGTACGCCAAGGACGACAAAGGCAAGATCAAGCACCCCGGCGCCATTGATCCTGCGGATGCTACCAAGGTAACGGTGTGGGGCGATCTGGCGGAACTGGAATATTGGCCGCCGCCGGACCCTGAAGGATTGCTGCACTTCTTTGACGGGGTGGTGGCCAAATATCTGCGCCTGGGTTTTTTGGGTTTCCGGGCCGATGCGGCCTATAAAATTCCGGGCGACTTCTGGAGCCGCCTCATTGGGGAGGCCAAAAACCTGGAGCCTCAGGTACAGTTCTTTGCCGAAACCTTGGGATGCCGTTTGGATGAGTGTGCCCAGTTGTCCTCCTCGGGGTTTGATTTTCTCTGCAACAGCTCCAAGTGGTGGGATTTTCAACAGCCCTGGTGCCTGGAGCAGTATAACACCTTCCGCCATCTGGCGCCCTCCCTCAGCTTCCCGGAGTCCCACGACACCGAGCGGCTGGCGGCGGCAAGCCACGGCTCTCCGGAAATGGCCCGGCAGCGCTACCTCTTTGCGGCCTACTTTTCCGCCGGATTAATGATGCCCATGGGTTATGAGTACGGGTTTAAAAAGCGTCTCAACGTGGTTAGGACCCGGCCCCAGGATTGGGAAGCGCCCACCTACGACCTCACCTCTTTTATCAAGGGAGTCAACCGCATGAAAAAGAACTGCCCGGTGCTCCTGGAGGAAGGACCCCAGGTCCGGGTTAATCCTGAGGGGGAGCCGGTGGTGCTCCTGCTCAAGTCCCGGGAAACCCACAAGGGTCGAGTCCTGGCAGTTATCAATACCACTCAGCTGCCTCAGGAGGTGGTTATTCCCAACCTGGTCGAGCTTTTAGGTGAACCCTACCAGGGCTGGAAAGACCTAACGCCGGACACTATACCCTTGAAAATGGGTTCCTCCATAGAATTCAACTTGCCGCCGGCCAGGATGCGGATTTTTTATAATCCCCAAGGCATGCCTTTGCCCGAAGTGGCAAAACAGGAAGCGAATTGAAGCACTCTGGCGGGCCAGGGGAAGTCATCCAGTGGGCCGGGCCTCCTTGCCAGCCTACCTGTCTCTCATTTCATATTTGGGAAGACCCATGACTCAAGCTTTGGCAGGTATGAACGAACACGGTATTGTGTTGGCCACGGACAGCCGGGCCACCCGGTTCGACGCCTCCGGGCAGCCGGAAATTTTTAATGTTAATAAGCTCTTCGCCCTGGGCCGGCGTTCAGCCATTTTAAGTGGCGGCGCCGGCGTGAGCGTGCCCCTGTCCCTGGCTTTGATCCGCCAGATCGCCCGCCACCCCGGCCCCCTGGAACTGGAGGAACTGGTGGATTTCGCTATTCCATTCCTTTCAAGGGGGTACGAACGCCATCTGGAAAAACATGGTCCGGAAATCGAGGGCTATCGGCGGATTTACTTCATCCTGGCCGGATATGTTCCCGGAGGCCCCCCTCCCCTATTTAAAATGGTTTTATTAGCCAGTGAAGAAAATGAACTTCCTCTGAAACGGATTCAGATAGGCAACTTGGTGGTCATGCCCCGGAATCTGGGTATGGAGATGCGGTTATTCAAGGCGCTCGGGCAGGGGGCGGACCTGGAGGACATCCTGCATCTGAGCCGGGACTTCCTGGAAAACATGGCCAGTATAAAAGAAGAGGTGGGGCCGCCCTTCCACTTTGCCATTATCACCTCCCGGGGCTACCAGACCGTAATTTTTTGAGGCCATTAGGAGGCCAGGGCATGCCCGCTGATCTTGTCATCGAAGTAACCGTTCACGACCAGGAACTGTATACCGAATACGCGAAACAAGTCCCGGCCGTGCTGGAAAATACGGCGGGCGCTACCTAGCTCGAAGCGGCGAGGTAATTCCCGTGTCGGGCCAATGGCATCCCGAAAGAATTATCCTGGTGCAATCCGAAGCCATGGAGTTGGTACAGGATTTTTTTAGCAAGTCCCGAGTATCAGGCCCTAATCCCCCTCCGGGAGGGGTCCAGCTCATCCCGCATCGTCATAGTCGAAGGTTATGAAAACGAATATGAATATGATCTGTGAGGCTATTTTGCCACCGAAGGATTAACTTCAGATTTTCTTTACCTTTTTCCCGCGTCCTGAGCGGCTTTTTTTGTATAATACCCCCGTGGATCTCATTACTTTTCTCCAGCAGCTCATCAATGGCCTGTCCTTGGGCAGTCTTTACGCTCTCATCGCCATCGGCTACACCCTGGTTTACGGCATCTTAAGACTCATTAACTTTGCCCATGGCGATCTCTTGATGGTGGCGGCGTATATTGCGGTTATGGGAGTGGGGTTATTTTCCTGGCCTTGGCCGGTGGCCTTCGGCCTGGCCGTGGTCCTCACTGGTTTTATGGGAGTGTTGTTGGAAAGGGGGGCTTACCGGCCCCTGCGCCGGGCTCCCCGCATTTCGCTTCTGATCTCAGCCATTGCCGCCTCCTTCTTGCTGGAAAACCTGGCTTTGGTCATCGCCGGTGGCCGGGCTAAGCCCTTTCCCGTGCCCTGGGTGTTTGCAGGGGCATTTTCCTGGGGTGGTCTGTTCGTGCCCCGCTTGAGCCTATTTATCCCCTTGGTCACGGCGGTTCTTCTGGTCATGCTCTTCATAATCATTTACCGTACTGCAGCGGGCCGGGCCATGCGGGCTATTGCTCTGGACCTGGAAACCGTCAGTCTCATGGGCATCGACGTCAACCGCATCATCGTCTTTGCCTTCCTCATCGGGTCACTCCTGGCCGGAGCCGGGGGCCTTTTGTGGGCCATGAAGTATCCCCAGGTGAACCCCTTCATGGGGATTCTGCCCGGCCTGAAAGCCTTCATCGCTGCAGTGCTGGGAGGAATTGGCAACGTCGCCGGCGCGGTGGTGGGTGGGTTTCTGCTGGGTCTTTTGGAAGTTATGATTGTGGCCCTCTTCCCGGCTTGGGCGGGCTATCGGGATGCGATGGCTTTTACCCTGCTCATCGTGCTTTTGCTGGTGCGGCCCACGGGGCTTTTGGGAGAGACTTTGGGGGAGGAAAAGCTTTAGCGCAGCCGTCAGTTATCGGCAATCAGCTTGATGGCTAAGAGGACGCACCCCGCGTTTCTCACTCCTAAAACCTCAAAGCTACAACCTGTCCTGGAACCCGGCAACAACAGAGGAGCTGCCCTATTCACACACGGTACTTAAACCTGGGAGCCTTGGTCCTGTTGTTTCTGCTCCTGTGCGCGGCAAACCGCTGGGCCAACGAATATCAGGTGCGGCTTTTGAACAACGTGGCCATTTTTATCACGTTGGCGGTGGCCTATAACCTGGTGAACGGGGTGTGCGGCCAACTGCACCTGGGGCCCAACGCCTTTATTACTCTGGGGGCCTATACCGCGGCGCTTTTGACCATGACCCCGGCGGAAAAGGCCCTGAATTTCCTGGTGACGCCTCTTTACTGGCCCCTGAGCCAAGTGACCGTAACCTTTCCCCTGGCCCTCCTGGCGGCGGGAGCGGTGGCGGCGATCTTTGGGTTGATCACCGGCTTTCCGGTCTTTAGGGTGCGGGGAGACTACCTGGCCATCGTCACCCTGGGCTTCGGCGAGGTGGTCAGGGTCCTGGCCAACAACCTCCAGGGGTTGACCAACGGCCCCCTGGGCCTCAAGGGGCTTTATCCCTACACCAATCTCTGGTGGTCCTGGGGGGTGGCGGCGGTTACGGTGGCGATGGTCGTGGCCCTGGTCAACTCCAGCTATGGCCGGGCCATGCAGGCCATCCGGGAAGACGAAACCGCAGCTAAAGCTGCGGGGATCAACACCTTTCGCCACCTGTTAGGCGCTTATATCCTGAGCGCCTTTTTTTTCGGAGTGGGCGGCGGGTTGCTGGCCCACCTCATCACCACCATCTCCCCGTCTCTCTTCACCTTCTTCCTCACCTTTAATCTGCTGATCATCATCGTTGTGGGGGGACTGGGCTCTACCACCGGGGCAGTGGTGGCCGCAGCCTTTTTCACCTTGGCGGGAGAGTGGCTCAGGATCGTGGAGGAGCCTGCCACTTTTCTGGGGCATGCCATCCCTGGCATTCCGGGAATGCGCATGGTGATTCTCTCTTTAGCGCTGCTGCTGATGATTATTTTCCGGCGCCGGGGCTTGCTGGGGCGCTGGGAATTTTCCTGGCTGGAATTGGGCCGCCTGCTGCGCCGCAGCTTTAATGCCCTGGTACGTAGTGCCGGGACGCGTTAAGGGCTTAGGTCGTGGCCGTGCTAATAAACCGAAAACCGAAAACTGTATTAATGGCTCTCCTTCAAACTGAACATTTGGACATGCGTTTCGGAGGGCTTTCGGCCCTGGAGGAACTGAATCTCACGGTGCCGGAAGGCGGCCTCTACGGCCTCATCGGACCCAACGGCGCAGGCAAGACCACAGTCTTCAACCTTATCAGCGGGTTCATTCGCCCCACCTCCGGCCGCATCCTCTTTAACGGCGCAGACGTCACCAGAGAGCTCCCCCACCATATCACGGCCTTGGGGATAGCCCGCACTTTTCAGAACATTCGCCTCTTCGGGGAACTCACCGTTCTGGATAACGTCTTGGTGGGATTTCATTGCCGGAACCGGGCCACCTGGGGTGAAGCCGTCCTGCGCCTGCCCCGCTACCGGAGAGAAGAAAAACTCTCCCGATCCCGGGGATTGGCGCTCCTTGAGGAGGTGGGGCTGGCGGATGCTGCGGACCAACCCGCGGGCCAGCTTCCGTACGGCCATCAGCGCCACCTGGAAATCGCCAGGGCTCTGGCCACCGCTCCCCGATTGCTCCTTCTGGATGAACCCGCCGCCGGCCTCAATCCCCAGGAAACCCTGGAATTGATTAACTTCATAAGAAAGATCAAGGAGCGCCATAGTTTAACCATATTAGTTATCGAACACAACTTGCGCCTGGTCATGGGCTTGTGTCAACATCTCACCGTCCTGGACCACGGACTTACCATCGCCTCGGGTCCGCCAGCTGAGGTGCGCCGGCATCCGGAAGTGATCCGGGCTTATTTGGGGAAATAGCTGACAG
The DNA here is from genome assembly GCA_049322355.1 of Thermodesulfobacteriota bacterium. Taxonomy (GTDB): domain Bacteria; phylum Desulfobacterota; class Desulfobaccia; order Desulfobaccales; family 0-14-0-80-60-11; genus 0-14-0-80-60-11. The sequence continues at coordinate 56,229 of JBMORG010000011.1, forward strand.
CTTTTAGCAGTCAGCTTTTCGGTTCTAGGTTTTGGGAAGAGAAAATGCTTCCCATACCTGTTTCCCCTCCCCTTGAGGGGCGAGAGGATTAGGGTGAGGGGTGAAAAAGAAAACCTGTTTAAGCTGATAGCTGACCGCTGATAGCTGAAAGCTGAATAACATGCTCCAAGTCTTCAACCTCCAAGTCTCCTACGGGGCCATCAAGGCCCTGGATGGGGTCAGTTTTTGTGTCCCTAAGGGGGAAATTGTGGCCCTGCTGGGGGCCAACGGCTCGGGAAAAACCACCACCCTCAGGGCCATCACCGGCCTGGAGACGCCCCAAGGTGGCCGCATCATTTTTACCGGGCGGGAAATCCAGGGACGGCCCACCCACGAGATCATCCGGGCCGGCATCGCCCTGGCGCCGGAAGGCCGCCGCATCTTTGCCAATCTCACGGTTTATGAGAACCTGCTTTTAGGGGCCTATTTCCGGCGGGACCAGCGGACTCTTAAGCGGGACCTGGATCTTATTTACGACACTTTCCCCCGCTTGGCGGAACGCCGGGCCCAAGCCGCTGGCACCCTCTCCGGGGGCGAGCAGCAGATGTTGGCGGTGGGCCGGGCCCTGATGTCCCGGCCTAAGCTATTACTCTTGGATGAACCCTCTCTGGGGTTGGCCCCATTGTTAATCAAAGAGGTCTTCTATATCATTACTCTCCTTAACCAGCGGGGCGTCACCATCCTTTTAGTGGAACAGAATGCCGCCGCGGCCCTGCAAATCGCCCATCACGGCTACGTCCTGGAAACCGGGCGAGTGGTGCTGGCCGGCTCCGGGCCCGACCTGCTGGCCCACCCCCATCTCCAGCAAGCCTACCTGGGAGACAACACTGAGGCCGACTGACATCATTCATGTGAAGCGGGATAGGGACGCACCTCAGTTTGCGACAATCAAGAGCGGACACATGGGTCCTCCCCTACATCCTTCATCCCCGCATTGCATAAATCCCGCAATCAAGTCATAATTTCCATAGGAGATTATGACTCATGCTGGAAACCCTTCTTCTCACCGATGCTCTCAAAGGCTATACTTACGACCAAGACAAGCTCCTGACGCCGGAGGAAACCATCCGGCGGGTGCGGGCGCGCCTGGGGCAGCTGGATATGAAGCTCCTCCAGGAGACCATGCGCATCGACTCCGGGCGCCTGGACATCCCTGTGTACCTCAGCATTCTGGGGGTGGACGCCCGCCGGGTGGTGCCCACCCACAAGCAGATGGGCAAAGGGGCCACCCCGGTCCAGGCGGAAGCCAGCGCCCTCATGGAACTGGTGGAACGCTTCAGCTTTTTTACCTATATCGAGGCAGGCCCCCTGGATTATGGCCGTCCCCGGGACCTCCAGGGCCGCGCCCTGCCCTTCTCATATCTGACCCGTTCCCTGTTCGACAGTTCCTCCGAAGCCGCGGCCGCGGCCCGGCTTTATGAGGACTGGCCCTTGTATTTCGTGCCCGCCACCAACCTGACCCGGGGCCAGGCCGTCTATCTGCCCATCCATTGGTTTTACCTGATTGAAGAATATAACGGCCCCGCCGCGGGCAACTGTCTGGAGGAGGCCATCCTCCAGGGCTTATGTGAAGTGGTGGAGCGCCACGTGGGCTCGGTCATCAGCCACGACCGCCTCCCCACCCCGGTCATCGACCCCGATTCGGTCACGGACCCCGCAGCCCGGGAATTGCTGGAAAAATTCAAGAGGAACGGCATCGTCCTCCACCTCCGGGACTTTTCCATGGACACCGGCATTCCCACGGTGGCCGCCCTGGCCTACGACCCGGCCACCTTCCCGGCCGACAGTGAGATTGTCTTTGCCGCGGGCACCACCACCGATCCCACCAAGTCACTGGTCCGGGCCTTGACCGAAGTGGCCCAACTGGCGGGGGATTTTCACCGCCGCACCAGCTATCGCCCTACCCTGCCCAAATATGAGACCCTGGAGGAGGCGGCCTATCTCATGGCCCCCGGTCCCTTAAGGCCCCTGGACAGCCTCCCTAACCTCTCCCGGCCCAACCTCAAGGATGAGATCAATCTTTGCCTGGAAGCCCTATCCCGCCTGGGGCTGGAGGTCCTGGTGGTGAACACCAGCCACCCCACTCTTGACCTGCCGGCGGTCTATGTGCTTATCCCCGGTACCCATTTCCTGGAGCGCACCCGCAACACCAACGTCATATTTCACCTGGCCAAGGTGGCGGCCCTTTACGCTCAGCCCGCAGAAGGCCTGGGCGCCTTGGAAAAGCTCAATGCCGCGTTCCCCAACCGCTTCGACGTGCACTTTTTCCTGGGCCTGGCCCTGGAAAACCAGGATCGGGCCATTGATGCCCTGGAGCACTTCGAACGGGCTTTGACGCTTAATCCCCCGGCCCACGAATTACCCAGCATTTACGTACATCTGGGGTCCTGCCGAAAAGACCTGGGGTACTTCCGCCAGGCCGCCGACGCCTTTACCCAGGCCCTGGCTCTGAACCCCCGCCTGAAAGAGGCGCACCATCTTCTGGGTTTCTGTTATTTCAAACTGGAGGAGTATCAGCGGGCGGTGGAGTGCTTCGAAAAGGTCATCGACTTGGATCCGGGTTCGGCCATCGACTACGCCAACCTGGGGATCAACTTGCAGCGATTGGGCCACTCCAAGGAGGCCGCCTACGTGCTCAAGCAGGCCCTGGAACTGGACCCCACTTTGGACTTCGCGAGCCGGGCCTTGGAGTCTTTGGGAGGTTGATTTAAGGGACAGGAATCAGGCTATTTGGAGTTTCCGTGATAGCCCTCATCCCTCCTGAAAGTTAAGTCTCATTGGGGCACGGGCTTCCAGCCATTTTTGCCTTGGCGGTCAATTTCCTTTGACGGCTGCTTTAAAAATGAGTTAAATGTAAAAACGTTAGCCCAAAACCAGGGCTAATCGCCGAATTCTTCGAACAATTGTCGGAGAAGCGGGGGACCCGAGTACCTGGGGCGCATCGCCACGCGGCGTAGGACAACCTCATCAGTCCAAGCCCGACAGCTAACCTCGCAGGCGTAGATGGGGAGAACCTTCCGGACTTTTGCCGGAGGCGTGACCTCCCACCAAAAAGTTCGGAGGGTATTAATGACCACTTCAGCTGGGTCTGGCGAGTCGCGCCGACCCAATCCGCTTCCCCTGAATCTGCCATAGATCACGGCCATACCGCCTCCACCGGCAAACTGGACTTACGCAGACCCCTCACTCTGTCTCTCGGCGCCCTTGGCGTAATCTACGGCGACATCGGCACCAGCCCTTCGACGAGAACGGGTTCCTGAGTCCCCTAAACTTTACCGATTCCGGGGTGGGGTTTTGAGGGGGACGAGGGACGGGAGCACCTTTACCCAGGGCTGGGCCAGCGATAAAGTGAGGAGGACGGACAACAAGGAGCACATATTTTCTGGATATGGGAAGTTTATAGGTTCTGTGATAAGTGTCGGAGCATAGCAGCAAGCGCAACCAAGGCAGTCTGCTCTCTCAGATCCTCTTGCATTTATCCCCCCTTGAGTCGCTATGTCTGTAATCCTCCCTCTATAAACATTCACTCAGCCGTCAGGCTGCAACTCATCAAGAACTTTGTCAAGAACTTTGTCAAGCCTCGTCATGATGTCTTCTGCTGCCTTGTTTATGGTCGTGATTATGACTCCCAGGCCTATCGTTATGACACCCAATATGACACCCAACAGGGTTTCCGTCTCGTTGAATACATCTTTTCGAAGAGAATGGAAAACTAAAATACCCACAAAGGTAAAACCAAACCAGACAAACCACCTGCCTGATTCGATAAACCTCAAGGTCCTGTTTTCCTTTTTATTTGTTGGTGGCAACTGGTTCATTTTTTTCTACTCCTTTTCTGTTTAGTCATGTAAACATGGTTTGCTCTGTTTCCTCATTAACCTGAGGCTCCTCCTCAAAGTATGCCTGGAGGTGCTTCTCCGGGGCATAGCATCTCTTGCCCTGGAGCCTCCCGGCCTTGAGGAGTTCCCGGGCTCCTTTCGTGTTTTTCTAGACTAGAGCCAATAGAGCCATGGCCCGGGAGGGTTATCCAGCGGGGCAGAATGTGCGTGCGCATGGCCAGGGTGGCGGTCGAGATCATGAATACGCCTGCCATTTTGAGGGCAAAGACATTCATGATCTGGGCGCTAATGGCACGGCCAAAGGCGTAGGCGCCGGACCCGATCATCAGTTTTGGCGCCGCATTGAGGACCAGGATCACTGCCCCTGCCACTGCTGTCGCCGCAAAGAACATGGCGAGGAACAAAATCCCACTGCCGAAAAAAACGGTGGCAAAAAAGCGGTCCTCGTACAGGCCCAGCCGATCGCGCACCACGCCGATGAACCACAAAAAGGCGATGCCGGCGAACGGCACCAGGTTCAGGGCCAGTACCACGGTTCCCGACTTGGCCGCAGACCAATCCTGCATCTCTGGGGAGATGGCTGGAACCGAAATTCGCAGGAGGACCAGAGTCGCAGTAGGCAGAACCGAAAAGAGAATCCCGGCGATGGCCGCAGCCCGCAATGTCTTCAGCCGGGAGCGGGTCAGCGGCCCGGGTGGCTGCATGCTTTGTTCCATAAAACACACCTCCAGGGCCCGCTTGGGGTCCAGGAGCCCGTAAAGCTGGATGGTTTTGACTACGAGCCCGGTCCAGCCGGACACGGTCATCTCCTCAGAGAATATTTTATTCTGTTGCTTTATTCATTTCGCGGCGAGCAAATCGAAAATATGCCCAGACGGTCATGAAATTTATTATCACGGCGATCAAGTTCCACAAAACCACCGGCCGTGACACAATCAAAAGACCGTAATAGACCCAAACAATCTGAAAAACCCCCATGATACCTGCCATCGTCGGGTTTATGCCCTTGCTAGACTGTCGCCTGAACATCCTGACCAAGTCCGGCACGGCAGCAAAGGTTGTGCCAAACCCTGCCACAAGTCCCAGTATTTCGGATCGTTGAAACTTGGGGGATAGCAGGCTCGCCGTGTCTTTTGGCACCAACTCTTCACAGCCACATATTATGATCACGCCCAGCAATACAAGCCCGCGTATCATCCTGTCAATACAAAGCCGCTTCAGCATGGTCATTCCTTTCCGTCACTAACGGCGACATTGATACCCGGTCGGCAGGCATCAGTTGGCGATCGCCAGCGCTACCGCTCCTATTTATTCCTATTTCTATGCGAAGTATTAATGCTGTAACTTTGCAGATGATCTAGGGGATTGTGGAACCTCCCCCTTACCAGGCAAACACGTGGAAACCCCAGGCCGGCAATTCCACGTAAAGGCCCCGTTCCAGCAAGGCGTCGCCTTCCCATTCATAGCGGGCCTCATGCATCAGGTCCTTGAGCGTCACCTTTGTTCCCTTCATATCACCAAAGGGCCAGGCCACGTGACATTGGCCCTGGCTGGGGCCATAATTAATGGCAACCAACAGGCGTTGGCCCGTCCCACCTTCCCAGGCGTAGGCCAGGAAGCGGTCCCAGGTGGGGTTGCCGTCCCAGGCTGGGCGAACTTCCAAGAGCTGCCAGCGGCCGTCCCGGACCTCCGGGCGCTTTAGGCAATCCAGCAGTTTGCCATAAAATTCCTGCAGGATTGGATCAATCGCCTCCTCGGGGCGGCGCCCCAGGTGCATGGAGACTTTCACTCGACGGCCTTCCAGTTGACCTTCGTGGAAGAACCGCAGGCCGGGGGTGAAGTAGGTGACCACCGCCGCTGCCTGGTGCACGGGTTGCGGAAAATCATGGGCCGCCCGGGGCTCGTCGTGGTTTTCGAGAAACCGCGCCAGCTTGTTTTGATAAGCCAGATCAGCCCAGAGGTGGGCCCGCACCGCCGCAGCATCCCGGGACAGGAGACGATCATAGAGACTCTTATCATAGCAATAGTCGAACCCCTGCTGCATGAGGGTCCACTCCAGATCCCAGTAGACTTCCGCCATAAAAATAAAGCCCGGGGTCTTGGCCTTGACCCGCCCGATGGTCCCCGGCCAGAAAGGTTCGTCCACGGGTGGGGAACCGTCGGTGGGCAAAGACCGCTCGCCCCAGGTGCGCTGGAAGATCTCGGGGAGAATCAGCATGGCCATGTCACAGCGCACCCCGTCGGCGATTCCTGCCAGCTTGAGGAGCTCCTGGGCCATGGCTTCCCTTAATCCCGGGTGGCGATAGTTGATCTGGAAGGTATCGGGCCAGCCGGCGAAGTAGGGGTCCCGGCCGTAGGCCAGGATAAGGGAGCCGCTGGTGGGGTCAACCCGCCGATAATTGTGGGGCTCCCTCTCCAGGTCGGCTTCACTCCCCTGGACGTAGAACTCGGGGTGCTGCTTTACCCAGGGATGATCAGGGGCGGTGTGGTTGGGGACGAAGTCCACGAGGAGCTTGAGGCCCCTGGCCTTGAGACGTTCCTTCAAACCAATAAGGTCCGTCTGCTGGCCGAAATCCCGGTGCAGGGTGTAGCCTGTAACCGCAAAGGGCGAGCCGCTGACGTCCGCCTCGGTGAAGCCAGGGAGCGTCGCCTGGAACTCTTTAAGCCAATCCGAATGGCTCAGAGACACCTGGCGTCCGGCCGGGCCGGTCTGCCAGAGACCCAGGAACCAGACGTAATCGAAGCCCTGGGCAGCCACCTGGTCGAGAAAGGCATCGGAAATATCTGCCAGCGTCGCGGCCCGTCCCAAACGGTCAGAAAGCTCCCGGAGCCACACCCGGGTGTTGATTTGATAAAGCGAAGGATAACGCACCATGACCGATTCCTCCTTTTTGAACTGGCGTTTGTCGGCGGCGTTAATCTGATTCAACTTTAAAACCGGTATGACAGCCCCCCGGAGACGCTGCGGGCCTGATAAGATACGCCGCCTCGAAGCATGCTGTTGGCATAGAAGCCCACGGCGCGCATAGACAAATGGGAGGTGAGGAGATAATTCAATTCCACCAGGACATTTTCGCCAGGGCCGTTTCCCACCTGGTTATAAGTCACGTTGCTTTCTACGATAAATTTTGCCCGATCGCTCCAGTTGTATTCCAATACGACCCCCCAGGCGTGATATTTCAAAGAGTGAAAATCGGCATAAGGGGGACCGGCGCCGGGCTGTGCCAGGTCTATGGCCCGGTTTTGAAAATCGCCGTAGTAGAGAGAATACTTGATTTTGAGCAACGGGTCCCAGAGAACCCGGTATTGCACCATGCCTCCCATGATTCGGCGAAGATTTCCATCCGTAATAAAGCTCCAGTCGCCAAAGCCGCTTAAAATGAGCCGCGGTCCCAACGCTTGATACCCCCAAAGGCTGACGTCTTGGGCCCGGATTTTCTGCGTCACCGCCAGGGTATTGGCGAAGACGGCTCCGAAATAATTCTGGGCCCACAAACCGATGGGATTGACCACCTGGTAGCGGTAGCGTCCGTATCCCGTAAAGTCGTCAAAATATAGACCCCAAGGACCCCGGAAGGGACCGAAGAAATCAATGAAGTCGTAATAGCTGTAGGACAGAGAGAGGCCGGTCCCGGCAGTAGCCTGCCAGTAAGCCGCGGCCCGGGTGGTCACTGACTGGCCCCAGCGGCCATAGTCATTGCCGGCCACTCCCAGTTCCGCCAGAACAGTGCGCACCGGCCGGTATTGGAGGATCAGAGGCAGCACATGACGGTGCAGGGATTGCCCCGCTTGATTGCGGCGGAACGGCCCAGGGCCGCTGTTATATGTCAGATACCCATACCCGCTGTAAAGGCGAATCCGCGGGTTCACGTAAGCCCGGAATCCACTCCACAGAGAGAATCGCCGAAAACCTTCCGAATCTTCAAAAAAGTTGGTCAGGGTGTGGATTTGGGGGGTAACCAGGCCCCTGGTCTGCTCCAAGCCGCTTAGGGCTTCCCGATTTTCTGGCAGGCGGGCGTAGGCCTGGGCAAAATGCTCCCGGGCCAGGGTGAAAAAGGCGCTCTTGAGATACAAGCGACCCAACCCCAGATGAGCTTCGGGGTTGTCCGGATCGGCGGCCAAGACTTCCTGAAACAACCTTTCGGCCTGGGCTATCCGGCGCAGCGCCAGGTAAAGGTTCGCCAACTTGATCTTTACGGCCAGATCGGTGGGACGTTGGGCCAGCAAGCGCTTATAGATTTCAGCAGCCTGAGACCGCAAAAACGGCAGGGTGGCATAGATATCAGCCCGCCGTTCCAACAACCTGGGGTCGCCGGGATGCCGCGCCAGCCCTTGGGCAATGGTGGCCAGGGCCATGGCTGCCTCTCCCCGGTCCATATGCTTGGCGACCACACCGAGAATGGCCTCCGGCTCTTCCGCCTCCAGGGTGGGCACTTCCTGGGGGCCTAAGTCGATTTCGATTTGGGCCAGGGCGCCACTCCATGCCCAGCAAGAAAACAAGAAGAAGCAAAGGAGCGAAAAGGCGACTCTGGACACGGCAATAGGCCTGTAGGGTTAAGTGCCTTCCTTTTTTCCTTTGGTTTCGGTGGTCACAATTCGTATGGCCGGGGCCTCATAATCCGGCGGCAGATAGTTTTCCGGTATGGTGGTCTGGTTGCCGTCCCGTAACTGAGTAAAATGGGGCGACATGATCTCCACCCCGCCTTCGTTGAAGGTATTTTGAATATTCCGGTGTAGTTCGCTGTAGATCCATGGCATCTTCTCCGGGGTGTCGGTAAAGGCGTTCAGTTCGTAGGTCACGTAAAAATCGTTGAGAGCGGTTTGCAGCACGAAGGGTGATGGACTCTTCAAGATGTGTTTGGTCCGGTTTGCCGCTTCAATCAGCAGACTGTGAACCGCCTCCCAGGGGGCGTTGTAGCCGATGGTGACGCTGGTGTGCAGGATGACACCGTCCCCCTGCCTGACCTCCTGGGTAAAATTGGTGACGTGACCGGAAAGGATGTTGCCGTTGGGGATGGTGACGACCTCGTTCTTAAAGGTCTTGAGGCGGGTGATGTAAAGCCGGCGTTCCAGCACCACGCCCGTGGAATCCCCTGCCTTGATCACATCCCCAACCCGGAAAGACCGCATGTAAGTCAGGCTGACGCCGGCAATCAGGTTGGCTATGGCTGAACTTGAGCCCAAGGAAACCAGGACGCCCAGAAAGATGGAAAGACCTTTGAAGGCCGGGGTATCAGAACCGGGAATATAGGGGTAAGCAATCACCAAAACAAAAACGATTATAAGTAACTTTATTATTCGATAGGTTATGGGGGCGACTTCGACGTCCAAGCCGGCGACCGTCACCTTTCCCGCGCTCACCTGGTCAAAGAAATAGCGCAGCGTCTTCAAGACGTACCGGGTAATGAAAAAGAGGACGGCGAGAAAAACCAGGGCAGGAGTCTTGTCCCAAATGGCCTCACCGATGGTGCTGAGGGCCCCCAGCACGCTATCGAAAAGTTGCAGGGCATATTTCTGGGTCCAGGGAAAGAAGCTCAAACCCAGGTGAAAATAGGCATATATAAGGACCAGGAGGAGGAGGAGTCGGACCGTCTTGACGGTACTGGTGATGACCGTTTTAATGCGGTCGGCGGTAAAGAATTCAAATTCACCGATCTTTATGGCGCGAATCCGGTCAGAAGCCAGGATGGATCGGTTGAGGCGGCGCACCCCCCGGTTGACCAGCATGATCAAGGCGACCAGGACCAGTAAGGCCAGGATGGTCTTGACGACACTGACGACCAGATTGCGCAGGCTATGCTCCTTTTGATACTCGGCAATACCCTGCCGGATCTTTTCGGCATAGTCCCGAGCCAGTTCTTCTGTTGGACGACCCTCGACTTTGGCCACGAAAGCCCAGACCGCTAGGATGACCTGGTCGCCCGCCATGATGTCGGAACTCATGGCCGAGTCTTGCACGGTAATGGATTGGGGGTTGAAAGTGGGGTCTTGGGCCAGTTTTTTGATACGTTCGCTTATTCTATGGGCTATCTGTTGAGCAGTTTCGGCTCTAGTGTTGATGCGGACATGAAAGAGGGGTTTGCCCTCCAATTCAACCGGAGCCCCCTGTTTCTCCACCGTGAAGCCGGGGGGAAGCTCGGTGAGGTCCCAGGACCCAGCCGGGGTGCTCAGCAGAACACCCAGGAAAACCAACAAGAGTATTATTGTTCTTTTGTTCATAGCCTCTGTTATCCTAATATTGGGTGTCCGTGAGATCTTAAAATAACGAAGCAAACCTGCCATCCGATGACCATGCCTTTATTCCCCGGACCTGTTCGTCTGTCACTATTTTCTCCTGCGAGTCATAAACTAAAAGCCTTCCACTCTCGGCTTAACCTGCCGCGCCCGGCTTCGTCCCACGAAGATTCTCAATCAGGATGTAAAGACTCAGTACGAACACCCACAACGGAAACGCTAGGGGCAGCCAGTCGACAAAGCGGCTGCTCAACAGGAGCAGCGCCGCCAAGGCATAGCCCGGGAGTGTTATCCAACGCGGCAGAGTGTGCGTGCGCATGGCCAGGGTGGCGGTTGAAATCATGAATACGCCTGCCATTTTGAGGGCAAAGACGTTCATGATCTGGGCATTAATGGCACGGCCAAAGGCGAAGGCACCGGACTCGATCATCAGTTTAGGCGCGGCGTTGAGGACCAGGATCATTGCCCCTGCCACTGCTGCCGCCGCAAAGTACATGGCGAGGAATAAAATCCCACTGCCCAAAAAAACCGTGGCAAAAAAGCGGTCCTCGTACGCACCGAGCCGGTCGCGCACCACACCGATGAACCACAAAAAGGCGATGCCGGCGAACGGCACCAGGTTCAGCGCCAGCACCACGGTTCCCGACTTGGTCGCAGACCACTCCTGCATCTCTGGAGAGATGGCTGGAACAGAAATTCGGATAAGGACCATAGTGGTAGTAAGCAGAAGCGAAAAGAGAATCCCGGCGATGGCCGCGGCCCGGGGTGTCTTCAGCCCTTCGCGGGTCAGGGACCCGGGTGGCTGCACTCTTTGTTCCATAAAACACCCCTCCAGGCCCCGTTGGCCCCTGCCATCCATAATGTGGAATGAGGCGGACCCCAAATTCAGGACCCACCCGAGTCAGACTTTATTATAACCTCTAAGCGCCCGGCGTTACCGGCTGGAACCCGGCCTCTTTACCCACCTCCAGGATCCGCTTGGGGTCCAGGAGACCGTAAAGCTGGATGAACTTGGCCACGAGCCCGGTCCAGCCGGTCTGGTGGCTGGCGCCTAACCCGGCCCCGTTATCCCCATGGAAGAACTCGTAAAATAGGATGTGGTCCCGCCAGTGGGGGTCGCTCTGGAACTTCTCGGTGCCGCCGTAGACGGGTCGCCGGCCGTGCTCGTCCCGGGTGAAGATCCGGCTGAGACGGTCGGCGATCTCCTTGCTCACTTCGAAGAGGTTCATCATCTGGCCGGACCCCGTGGGGCATTCAATCTTGAAGTTGTCGCCGTAGTAGAGGTAGAAGTTCAGGAGCGCCCGGATGATGAGCGCGTTCACCGGCATCCAGACCGGCCCCCGCCAGTTGGAGTTGCCGCCGAACATGCCGGTGTTCGACTCCGCCGGCAGGTAGTCCACCCGGTACTCCTGGCCATGCACCTGGAAGACATACGGTTGCTGCTGGTGGAACTTGGATAGTGAACGGAGGCCGTAGGGGCCCAGGAACTCGTTCTCGTCGAGCATCTTCGTCAGAATCCGGCGCAGCCGCTCCGGGTTGACCAAGGCTAAGACCCCGCGCTCGGCCACGCCGAAATGCCCCGGGCCCGTGGGGTGGATAGTCTCGAAAAGCTCGGGCATCCGGCGCATGCGTTCCAGCATCTGAGCCGCCGCCTGCGGTACACGCTCCCGTTGCCACTTCTCGATCACCGTGGTGGCGCACAGAGGCAGCAGCCCCACCATCGAGCGTACCTTGAGCCGCGTGGCGCTGCCGTCGGGGAGCCGCAACAGGTCGTAATAGAAGCCGTCCTCTTCGTCCCACATGCCGTCCGGCCCGACCCGGTTCATGGCCCGGGCGATATAGTAGAAATGCTCCGCGAACTTCACGACCATGTCCTCGTAGGTGCGGTCGTGGACAGCGAGCTCCACGGCGAGTTCCAGCATGTTCTGGCTGAAGAGGGCCATCCAGGCCGTCCCGTCCGCCTGCTCCAGGTGGCCGCCGGTGGGGAGCGGGGCGCTGCGGTCGAAGACGCCTATGTTGTCGAGGCCGAGGAAGCCTCCCTCGAAGACGTTCTTGCCGAACCGGTCCTTGCGGTTCACCCACCAGGTGAAATTCAGCAGGAGCTTATTGAACGCCCTCTTGAGGAAATCCAGGTCCACTTCGCCGCGCAGGGCCATTTCGGTGCGATGCAGAAACAGGGTCGCCCAGGCGTGAACCGGGGGGTTCACGTCGCTGAAATTCCACTCGTAAGCGGGCAACTGGCCGCTGGGGTGCAGGTAGACCCCGCGCAGCATCAGTTCCATCTGCTGCTTGGCGAAGTCAGGGTCTACGATCGCGAGCGGCAACGTGTGAAAGGCCAGGTCCCAGGCCGCGTACCAGGGGTACTCCCACTTGTCGGGCATGGAGATGACGTCCTCGTTCACCATGTGGAACCACTCCCGGTTCCGAAACTCGCGGCTCCCGGGCTGGATGGGGTTGGCGTGATGTTCGTCCAGCCATTGGTCACCGTCGAAGAAGTAGTACTGCTTGGACCAGAGCATGCCGGCGACGGCCTGGCGCATCACGTTGGCCGCATCCGGGGAGACCGAGGGCGGAGTCACGGACCGGTAGAACTCGTCCGCCTCTTGCAGCCGGGCGGCCAAGGTCTTGTCAAACTCCGTGCCGAACGGGGTTGCGGCGGCAGTGGTTTTTTGGCTTTTACCGGCAGGAGTCTGGGCGGTGAGACGCAGCCGCACCGTCGCCGATTGGCCGGGGCCGATCGTGAACCGGTAGTGGGCGGCTACCTTTGTCCCGGTCTTCTCGGGATTCACCGCTTCCTGCTGGCCCAGCACCACGCAGTTGTTGATGCCGTCCTTGACGTACGGGGCCTCGTTGGGCGTACCGAAAATGCGCTCGTAGTTGGTTTCGTTCTCGGTAAAGAGCAGCGGCACCTCGCCTTCGCAATACAAGGTATACTCACCCAATAATCCCGGGTCCGCCGCCGCCACCGCACTCGTGCCCCCCGGTCCCTGGGTCTGCTTGAGGTTCGGTTTCTCGAGAGGTCTGGCGATCCACCCCGCCCAGTCGTTGCGGAACCACAGGGTCGGCAGCAGGTGCAACTCGGCCTCTTCCGGTCCCCGGTTGTGAGCAGTGATTTGCACCAGGATGTCTTCCGCACCGCCCTTGGCGTACTCGACGAAAACGTCGAAATAGCGGTCGCCGTCGAAGACGCCGGTGTCCAAAAGCTCATACTCAAACTCTTCCCGATTGCGTCGCCGGTTCGTCTCCACCAGGTCGGAGTAAGGATAGGCCGCCTGGGGGTACTTGTAGAGGAACTTCATGTAGGAGTGGGTCGGGGTGCTGTCCAGGTAGAAATAGTATTCCTTGACGTCCTCGCCGTGGTTGCCCTCGCTGTTGGTCAAGCCGAAAAGGCGTTCCTTGAGAATGGGGTCCTTGCCGTTCCACAGGGCCAGGGCAAAGCAGAGCTGTTGCTTGTCGTCGGAAAGGCCGGCGATGCCGTCCTCGCCCCAGCGGTAGGCCCGGGAGCGGGACTGATCGTGGGTAAAGTAGTCCCAGGCGTCGCCGCCCCAACTGTAATCTTCCCGCACCGTGCCCCACTGCCGTTCACTCAGATACGGGCCCCATTTCTTCCAGGGGGCTTTGCCGTCCCGGGCCTCTTCCAGGCGTATGGTTTCTGCATTTTTGGCTGGCATGATTCCCTCCGGCGTTTGGGTTCGCTAATCAACTTAATTAAAATTTATTATAAAGAAATGGGGGTAATATTTATATCTATTTGTCATTTTCCTAAAATATTATTGCCTTGGCGTAAAGGAAGTGATGGCCTATGGTTTGTGGGTACGCAGGTGGAGACTTGGGTCAACTCGCCCCAGTTCTGAATTTTTGATGAGTTCCTTGATTTGACGGATATAATTATTAGGTTAGCAAAAAAGAACCTTTTAAATTTTAGCAAAAACGTCCAAACAGGAGGGAGCAATGTTTGCTATGATCATATCCAAGAAAGGTTTTCTGTTCCCGGTGCTAGCGCTAGCTGGTCTTTTGACCGTCGCTCCCCCGGTTTTTTCCCAGACGCAGCGCATGGAGGGCCGACAAGAAAAGCGCGGTGAGAAGCAAGAAGGCCGTTCAGAAGCCAAGGAGGCCCGGCAAGAGGGCCGGGAGTCAGGGGACCGCAGTGAAGGGCGGCAGAAAGCCCGGGAAGCCAAACAGACCGGCCGGCAAGAAGGTCGAGACGCCAAGCATGGGGGTGGGGAAGCCAGCGGGGAAGCCAAGTGATTACTGTGTCCGGCGATACTATTTCTGAATGGTTTCTGGCTGTTAAGGGCCAGCATTATCGCAATTTATGAAGAACCATAAATATCCGATATCTCGGCCGGGGAAGTCAGGGTCTGGAGCCTCGGGGTCTTGGCTTCTTCGACTAAAAATCGGAGAACTCGTTCATTCCATTCCTATACCCACCACCGCAATTTCCTCCTTCTGGCCGACGGACGGCAGGTGGGATTGCCGTGATAGCGAGCTAAATTCGGTGCAAAGATTCCCAGGCCCCTGGGATGCTGGCGCTGAACACTTCTACTTTAAAAGTCCGGATGGTTACATGCCACCTGTGCTTATGCAGATCGATCCCGACAAATAAATCCTCTCCGCTGTCATCTGATGCTTGGGACGTCGCATCGTAGCCTCCTGTCTTGATGTGGTTATACTGGCTTGGAATCCCAGAATACCACCAACCGATAGAGCAAGAAGAGCTTCCCTTTGCATCATAGTTAGCTTGCCACTGTACGCCTTTCCGCCATACTTTTCATATGATTCGTATCTCGGAACCATTGCCAGGGGGATCGGAGGTCACATTGACTTGGGGAACGTGCTTCCCCTGAGGTGTTTTGGTTTCCGACTCAGACCAAGGACAGAGGTGCGGGTGGTGCAGGCCCAAGAAGCAGCAGCTATTAAGAAATCGGCTCGGTGTGCCGTTGCCCTTATCCCAGCTGGCCGTGCCCGGCGAAGGCCCCTCCAGCATAGAGCCATCCAACCCTAACTAACCCCTGGGTCGAAGAGTGAACCCGCCACAGCAAGCGAGTAACGCCTTTTTAGGGGTACCCTGTGGCCTTGCCCCTTCCGGAGTATTCCCCGGCTAAAATTCGATTTGAAATTTTTTGACCTGGGTCCCATAGCTCGGGGGTGACTTGGCCCCACGATCTATCCCAGACCAAACGGAATATATTGAAATTTCGATGTGGTGTCCGGACCAAGCATATAAGACAGGGGGGATAGGAGTCCCGTCTTCGGTTTTGCCTTTGGAGCCCGGAAGAGGGGTACAGGAGCATGGGGGGCGGCGGCTGGATGCGAAGTGAGGGTGATTGGCGCCCCCCTAAGGCCGCTGGGCGCCAGAGCCGGCGGGAACCGCGGTGGGGGCGGCGGTCCCTTGCGTCTGGACAGCGGTGGTGGCTGCGGTGGTGGTTTGGTACCGGGACTATGGCAGGGTACTAACTACAGGTTTTTTAAAGAAGAGCAGGAGAAAGTGGGGGTCTAATTGCGACAGGTGCCCGAATGAGGATAAGAGGCTCGTGCCGGCAACTTCATATGATGATCACCTCCCCCATCGATGGTCAAGACATGGTCGGTCTATCAACTCCTTTCCCCCGGAGGCAGGACGATAGGTCCGCTTTCACGAACGGAGGGAGGACTTCCCCAACATGCGGGTGGTATGGTCAAGCCCGGAGCCAGGTATGGGCGGCCGGAGTCATGACGGGGTGTAAGTCATCAGGCTGGGGGGCAGTTGGGGCAGGTCCGGCCGACATCCTGGTGGCGCTCACCGGCCGGGCGTGCTAAAAGTACCCTACCCCTGCATCGGGAAGGATTACTTCACACGCGAGGCTATCACGGCTTCATGCTGGCCTATAACCAGATCCTAAGCCACCACTTCATAGTGTTCTGAAGTGTTGGGACAGGTAGGCGGTGATGGGCCCGGATTTGGTCTTCAAGGTAATTTTTCCGCACTCTGGTTATCCCTGGGTTATCCCTGACAATAAATAGGGTTAACTGAAATTAGCTAACCGTTGGAATCATTGGCGCGCCTGGCAGGATTCGAACCTGCGACCCACGGATTAGAAGTCCGTTGCTCTATCCCCTGAGCTACAGGCGCCAAGTTTGATTCTATCTCATTTTTGGCTCAGGAACACCAGGGAGCATTCTTTTGCCATTATTATATATGCACACAATCAATTTGCATTCCGAAAATTATTTTATGGGTGTATCCGCTTAAACTCAAATATATACAATATCTTGTAATTATTAGGAATTGTCCCCACGGATTCCCAAAGGAGGCTGGTTAGAACCGTGGCAGGCGGCTCAAATTGCCAAAACGGTGTGTGAAAGTGAACGGGATAAATATTTTACAGTAATTTTGGACAAATGGGAACTATTTATTGTGCCGAGTAATAAAAGTCAACAAAATAATAAATATAAGCATCATAATATGAAGTGCCATTATAGTTGGTGCGGAACCAATCCAACGCATAATTCGTATAACTGGTGCCCCAACCCATATTAACCAAAATTTGACCGTCATTCCAGTAACCCCGACCTGTGACAAAATGGTCGTTATCGCCCCCATTATAATAATAGATTGATATTCCCACAGGTCGACCAGTATCAATAGCATCAGTGAAATATTGCCATATAGTGGTTCGGTAACTTTCGGTGTTATTTACGTCCCGGAAATCATAATTGACATATTGAAAGCCGCTGTAACCCCGATCAGCAGCATAACTGTCCAGACCCGGTCCGCAATTCTGCACATAGGTGCCGCCGTTCCCGGAAATGGGATAACCCATATAGTTTGCCAGGGTTCCTATCAGCGCCCCATAGGAGGTCGGACTGTCGCTGGTATTATCCGGCCATAGGCTTTGCCAATCGGTGTCGATGAGGTTTACGTATTGGTCCCAATAGGAGAGGATCAGGGCACCGGCTACCTCTACGCAACAGTTGGGATAAGCAGTGGGTTGAGCCCAATAAGATAAATCTGGGATATACTGCACCAGGAAGTTATTATCATTGCTGCTTGCGGCGGAAAAGTCATAACAGATGTCGGCGTTACCGAAGTAATCGTCGCTCTCGGGGACGCCAGGGTCGTAAACGTATCCGCTTTCTTCGGCATAACGCCGGTCGGCCACATAGAGAGAGTTGGTTGCCGTAGAAGAACCCGTAGTACTATAAAGAGTATAGCTGGTTTTTCCAGTGTCTCCGTCATAATAGCTGCTGATATAGCTCTGATGGTCATAAGTAGAATCATAGCCATCATTAATGGCGGTGATCTCGTAATATCCTCCTAATGATGAACCTCCCATCTCTTGAGGCTGGTTATATAATTTTGTACCCACTTGCAAGAATGGCCCTGTTGTTTTAAATGCGGTCGGCGCAAAGACATACCCATAATATTGGTCCCCACTGCCGTCATTGTAATTATAGGCAAAGTTATACTGACTATAATTGCTTCCATCACCCGGTGCGCCTGGACCGACGCTGGTTTGGGAGTATGGCAGGGTCTCGCCTGGTTGAGCAAATATCGGTGATTCAGTCGCCAGTGCCGCTCCAGAAAAAACAGACAAGCTTACTGCAAACAATACCAACCGGAAAGCTGTCTTTGGACCATAAACTTTCTGTAAATTCATGGCTTTTTCTCCTGATTAGAATATAGCCCCTCGAAAATCATTATGCGGCAGCACAAGCCACGGCCGGCTTAGAAGCCTTCTAGAACCCTAATCCCCCAAGATAACTCCTGAAAAGTTTCCCCTCAAAGACAGCCAGATTTATTAGCTATAAATATTATAACATTATTTTATAGATAATTTATAAAAAAATAATAATTTTAGGAACTGCTATGGGAACCGCCCAAGCCTTTGCACCAAGGGGATTAAACAACCGAGGCGTTAAGGCCTTTGGGCACTTTCCCTTGCCATCCTGGCTCAACCAGAGCGAATTTGCCGCACTTGCAAATGTTGGCTTTGCCCCCGAAGGTGAAGCGTTGGTCCAGATACCCATGATTTAAACCATGTAATAGAGGTCCTTGGAGTCAGGCACACTTAGGATAATGGATTCGCCTCGCATGTCCATGAAGCCAAAGTCATACACAATTTTGGCATTCAGGGTGACGTAGTCTGCTGTCAGAGTCTTGCCTTACCAATCCTACGTTCCTAATGAAGTTATCTATCTCTCTTTGCTGTTATTATATTCATTGGCATTAATAATTCTTTTATTGACTTAAGAATTATGCTAACCTTCCAATGCCGATTATAATAAATCAACACAATATTATCAATATGCTAAAGCCTACGATATAACACTCCAGTAATTGATTAATTTTATTATTATTATTAAACTATTTTGTATAATTAGCTACATAGGAGTCTTTAATTATGAGATTAAATTTTCTTAAAATGCTGAAATTTATATTAATTACAATTGATTTACTGACAATGATCTTTTCATTCCTTATAGCTACATCGGCGGTGATGGCAGACCTTGATGGGGTGCCTTTCACCCAATTCCTATCTTTCCGCCTAAAAGTTGTCAATTTCGGATTATTGATGGGATTTGCCTTGGTGTGGTATAGCCTGCTGGCTCTGTCAGGGGCCTATTATGTTCGTCGACTGACAGCCTTGAAAGAAGAAATCAAAGATGTTTTCCACGGCACCTCCCTGGGTACCCTGGTGTTATTTTTGTTTGGAGCTTTATTTAAAATTAGCTTAGTTACTCCAATTTTTTTAATAGTTTTTTGGATATTGACTAGCTTAGTTGCCATACTCAATCGTATCTTATTGAAATTTATTTTGGCAAAGTTATGGGCAAAAGGCATAAGTCTTAATAATGCTGTTATCGTAGGCTCCAATGAGAGGGCAGTGAAATTTGCCATAAAGCTGGAGAACAACCCAGAATTAGGTTACAGGGTGATGGGTTTTGTTGATCAGCAGTGGGAGGGAAATAAGTTATTCCAAGAGTCCGGTTTCCCGTTGCTTTCTGATTTTAGTAATTTTCCCTCCTTTCTGCGAAACAATTTGGTGGATGAAGTTATCATCGACCTGCCATTAAATTCTTTTTATCAGGAAGCTTCTTATATTGTTGGGCTCTGTGTACAACAAGGCATCATTGTCCGATTCCTGTCCGATAGCTTCTATCTGTTGTTTGATTTGAGCCTGGCTCATACTAAATTGGAAGAGTTCCAGGATAATTTTGTTATTTCGGTCTATACCGGAGCCATGGGGGGATGGCCCATCCTGGTGAAGAGGGCCTTTGATTTCGTAGTGTCATTGAGCCTCATCATTTTATTATCTCCTTTATTTTTCTTTGTTGCGGCCTTAATTAAGCTCACCTCTCCCGGCGGTCCGGTCTTTTTCATTCAGGATCGTATCGGCTTTAAAAAACGCATATTCAAGGTAATTAAATTCAGGACCATGGTACCAAACGCCGAAAACCAGATGGCAGGCCTGGAAAGATTCAATGAAGCCGGCGGGCCGGTTTTTAAAATTAAAAACGACCCTCGAATCACAATATTGGGTCGATTCCTGAGGAAGACCAGCATCGACGAGCTGCCCCAGTTATTCAACGTGCTAATGGGGGATATGAGTCTGGTGGGACCCCGGCCTTTGCCGGTGCGGGATTACAAAGGGTTCAGCCAAGACTGGCATCGGCGGCGCTTCAGCGTTAAGCCAGGCATTACCTGCCTCTGGCAGGTTTACGGCAGGACTTCGCTAACCCTGCCTTTTGAGAAATGGATGCAAATGGATATGGAATATATTGATCATTGGTCTTTGGTCATGGATCTTAAGATTCTGGCCCAGACCATACCTGCGGTATTGAAGGGTCGGAGCGCCTATTGACCCGCAATCAGATGTAAGGCTTGGCCTTGAAAGCCAAAATTTTCTGCAAAAATTCTTCCCCATCACCCCGCCATTTGCGTTAAGCAGCCAAAAGAACAGGGAAAGTTTGACATGTTGCGCCGTTAATGGATACATATCTAATTCTAGCCTAATTTTCATCAGGACTTAATCATTTATAGATAAATTGATTTTCTTAAAGAGGTTATGGAGATTTTTTGGGGGTGGCAAATATGAGGACTCGACATGGTGACTAAGTTGCAGCAAAAATTTTTTACCCTCATCCATGCGAACCGTCTGATTTATAACACCTGTTGGGAAGATCCCCGCCTGGATCGTCAACTTCTGCAACTGGGCCCGGAAAGCGAAGTGGTGGTCATAACCAGCGCCGGCTGCAATGTGCTGGATTATCTCCTGGATGGACCGGGAGCGATCCATGCAGTGGATGTGAATTTTCGCCAAAATGCCTTGTTCCACCTAAAAATGGCCTTGATCAAACATGGCGACCATGACGCCTTGTTCGCTTTGTTTGGCCGGGGAGGCTGGCCTACCTACCGGAAGATTTATGCCATGGTGCGGCGGCAGTTGCCCGCATGGGTGCAGGAATTTTGGGACAATTCAATTGAATACTTCAACCCTAAGGGCTTGCGCCAATCCTTTTACTGGCGCGGCAGTGCCGGAGATTTCGCCTGGCTCCTTCAAGTGATGCTGTTGAGGTTGGGCTCCATGAAGCAGCTATGCGAGGAACTTTTGGGTGCGGAAAATATAGAGGACCAAAAGCGCCTGTACGACCAGGTGGAACCGTATATCTTCAGACCCGGCCTTAGATGGCTGCTTCGTCAACCCGCGGCCATGGCATTTATCGGGGTGCCCACCCCGCAACTGCGTCTGATTGAAGAGCAGTACCCGGGCGGATTAATCAGGTTTATCCAGGACAGCCTGAAAAGGGTCTTTACCTCCGTTCCTTTGCGGGATAACTACTTCTGGCGGGTCTATCTTACCGGATCCTACACCTCGGACTGTTGTCCCAGATACCTTAAAGCCGATTATCTTCAAACCCTGCAACAGCGAATCGACCGGGTGCGGGTTCACAATGCTACGGTCACTCGTTTCTTACAAAATAACCCTAAAACATACAGCCACTTCGTCCTCCTGGACCATCAGGACTGGCTCGCCTGGCATGACACTGGCGCCCTCACGGAGGAATGGGAGCAGATCTTTAAAAATAGCCGGCCGGGTACCAAGATTCTGATGCGGTCAGCCGGACCAGATCTGAGCTTCCTGCCGCCGGCCGTGGTCACCCGGTTACGGTTCTTTCCTCATCTTACCCACCCATTACACCAACAAGATCGGGTGGGCACTTATGGGAGCCTGCATCTGGCTGAGGTGGCATGATGCTGAACTTTGACCGCGCCACCGATCGTGGGCAGCTGACAACCATTGAGCGCTATTACCGGCTACATGCCCGGATTTACGACCTCACCCGCTGGACCTTTCTCCGAGGCCGGGAAATCTTAAGGGCGCAAGTGGCGGCGAGCTTGACCCCCTACCGCATTCTTGAGGTAGGCTGCGGCACCGGTACGAATCTCCTGCACCTGGGACGCCTTTTCCCCCTGGCCGAGCTCTGGGGAGTGGACCTGTCGGCGGATATGCTGGCGGTCACCGGTAAAAAACTGCAGAAAGTCGGGCACCGTCTCACCCTCATCCAGTCATCCTATGACCGGCCGGTGGCACAAGCCTCACCCTTTGACCTGGTGGTCTTCTCATATGCCCTAACCATGTTCAACCCGGGCTGGGAACTGGCCCTCAAGGCTGCCAGTTTGGACCTCAGTCCCCAGGGCACCATCGCCATCGTGGACTTTCACGACTCAGCATCAAAAACCTTTAGAAAATGGATGGGGATAAACCACGTGCGGATGGATGGTCACCTTTTGCCCCACCTCATAGGTCTGTTTCCATTACACCACTGGAGTGTGACCCAGGTTTTTGGCGGCCTCTGGTCATATTTTTTCTTCCTGGGCCAAAATCCATAAGCCATCCGGGCCATCAACCAGCAACGGGGCTTTCCGGGGTTTGCTCTCCCCAGTCGGTATGTTTACCGTCGGACTTTCATCAAGGCCTGATCATCAAGCTCCTGGTCCATTAACCCTGATTACCCGGTTTTCTTAAAGAGCAAGAGCATGAGTATATCTATGAGAATACCTTATATCGGCGTGAGTATCGCCTTGGTGGCGGTGATTTCCGTGCTGGGGCTCTTGTTTTACCATTTTTTCGAGCCCTTTTGCAGTTTAGGACGGCAGACGGTTCTCTGGTGTGCAGATAAAGACCGCATCCGCATTTGGCTGGAGTCCTGGGGCCATATGGCGCCGCTCATATTTATTCTCATCCAGAGCCTGCAAGTAGTCATGGCCCCTATTCCCGGGGAAGTCACCGGCTTTCTGGGCGGGTTTCTTTTTGGAGCTACGGCTGGCTTTTTCTATTCCACCCTGGGCATTACCCTGGGATCCTCCCTGGCTTTCTGGTTGGGCCGCGTGCTGGAAATGAACTTCATTGAAAATTGGGTAAGAAAAGAAACCCTGGCAAAATCTGATTTTCTCATCGAACGTCAAGGGGCCTTGGTGGCTTTCTTCTTGTTTCTGGTTCCAGGAGCTCCCAAGGATTACCTCTGTATTATTCTTGGGTTAAGCAGAATGCCTTTTAAGGTGTTTTTACCCCTGATGGCCTTGGGGCGCATGCCAGCTACTTTCCTGCTGACCCTGCAAGGCGCTCAGGTTTATCAGGGCAATCACTTGGGGTTCCTGATTCTGGTGGGTTTGCTCCTGGTAGTGGCCGGGGTCCTGATCGCATTTCGGGAAAAATTTTACCAGTTTTTACGGAACTGGAGCGGCCCCCCCCAGGAATGAACGGTTGCCCTCCATTAATCGCCAGCTTTGGGTTTCAAATCCCTGACGACCCTTCAAAGAACTCCAGGTTTTGCCGTTCGGCTAACGTCTTTTGGTGCCTACTACCTGCTATTTGGGTTCCTAATAAGCTGTAACTAGTACTGACCAAGCATCGTAGGTTGAAATTCCTCAACTTTGATCTTTAAAAATATTATGTTATAAATATTCTCATAAATAATTCTAGTGACCTTCACCTGAGGCCGCCGTGAAAATGATGGGGACCCTTTGCTCTCTGGAACAGATATTGCCGGAGAATTACATTTCCGTGGCAACCAGCAATAACGCGGCACCTGAGCTGATCTCTGAAATTAATTCCCCCTGAATAAAAGCCTTTCTGCCCAAGATTTTTTCATAATTACCAAGGAAAGCCATTTCAATGAAGCCCAGAAAATCATTTCGCCGATTGGCAGGCTCCCCGCCAGGAGATCACCAAGAGAATAGGGCCGAGATCGACGAAGCACCTTTCCAGAAAGAAGTTGCAGGGGACGTCAAAAAGCCCCGACAAGTCGTTGCCGCCCAACTGGATAACGAGTCTCGCTACCAGGCCATGGTCGAGGCCTATGATGGTTTTATCTATATCTGCTCCTCGGAATACCGGATTGAGTTCATGAGCCCCCGGTTAATCGAACGCACCGGTTACGACGGCACCGGCGACTATTGCTACAAGGTTCTACACGAACGGACCTCTAGATGTCCTTGGTGCGTCAATGACCGGGTATTTCGAGGGGAAACGGTGCGCTGGGAAATACAAAGCCCTAAAGACAACCGCTGGTACTATGTGGTGAACACCCCTGTTTACCATAGCGATGGCCGGGTCTCCAAGCAATCCATGATCCATGACATCACCGAGATCAAACAGACCGAGGAGGGCCTGAGACAGGCTCACCAAGAACTGGAGCGCCGGGTAGAGGAGAGAACCAGCCATTTAAAACAGGCCAATGAGCAATTGCTGCGGGAAATTGAAGAACGCCAACAGGTCGAAAACCGCCTCAGGGAAAGCGAGGCGCGTTTTCTGGCCTTCATGCAGCATTTGCCCGGCGGCGCGGTAATCCGCGATCTCCAGGGGCGCTACCTGTTTGCCAATAAAGCTTGGGAAAAAGCCTTCTCCAAAAAAAATTGGCAGGGAAAGGCCTTGGAAGAGATCTGGCCGGTGGATACGGCCTGGCACATGAGGGAATTGGATCAAAAGGCCATCGCCACCGGCGAACCGGTGGAAACGGAGATAACCCTTCAACAAGAGGATGGGCCTCACAACTGGCTGGTCAACCGGTTTCCTATTTGGGGGCAGGACGGTCAGGTCGTCATGGTGGGGTCGGTGGGCCTGGACTTAACCAAGCGCCAACAGACCGAAAAGGCCTTGATCGAGAGCGAACAGCGGTTCATGCAATTGGTGGAGCATGCCGCTGATGCACTTTTTCTGCATGATAAGGGAAGAATCATTGAGGTCAATCAGCAAGCCTGCAAAAGTTTGGGGTACAGCCGCGAAGAACTTCGAAAAATGGCTATATCGGATATTGAAGCGGCCATAAGTCCTGAAGACTTACAGAAGTCATGGGAGCGGCCAAAATCTCCGGTTACCATACACGGTGTCCACCGGCGGAAAGACGGCTCCACCTTTCCGGTGGAGGTCCGGGCTGGCAATATAATCTATGGTGGCCACCTTCTCAGACTCGCTCTGGCACGAGACAATACGGAACGCCTGAAGATTGAAGAGGCCCTCAGACAATCTGAAATGAAGTACCGCACCTTGGTGGAAGCTGCGCCCTCGGGGATTTCCATCATTGGCAAGGACGGCCGCTACAAATATCTCAATCCCAAGTTTGAAAAGATGTTCGGGTACACCTTGGAAGATATTCCCACCGGGCGGGAGTGGTTTCCCAGAGCCTTTCCGGACCCCTCTTACCGGGAAATGGTGGTTTCCGACTGGAAAGCAGAATTCAAGACACCTCAGGTGGGAGAAGTCAGGCCCAGGACTTTTCGGGTCACCTGCAAAGATGGAACAGTAAAGGTGGTGGATTTCAGGTCGGTGGCCCTGGCCACAGGTGACTGGCTGATTTTTTATGAGGACATCTCCAAACGTTTGCATGCAGAGGAGGCCCTGGTAAGGAGCGAAGAGCAATATCGGCTGCTGGTCAATCAAATCCCGGCGGTGGTTTTTAAAGGATATGCCGATGGCAGAGTGGAATTCTTTGACCAGAAAATCGAGTCCCTGACCGGGTATAAGAAAGAGGATTTCGATGCCGGCCGTCTGAAGTGGACGGACCTGATCCTGCCGGAGGATGCCCCGGGGGCCAGAGAGGACCTGCTGAAAGCCCTTAAGGGTGATCACGCCTATGTTCGAGAATACCGCATCCGGAAACAAGACGGCGGAATCCTGTGGATTCAGGGGCGAGGCCAGATATTCTGCAATTCCGCCGGTCGGATTGACTATATCAGCGGGGTGCTCTTTGACATTTCCGAACGGAAGCGGGTCGAGGAGGCCCTCCGGCAATCGGAGCTCAAATACCGAACTCTGGTGGAGCAAATCCCGGCCGTGGTGTTTCAGGGGTATATGGACTGGAGCATCGATTATTTTGATAGGAAAGTCGAGGCCTTGACCGGCTATGCCAAGGAAGATTTCGATTCCCGCCGCCTCAAATGGAGTGACCTGATACCGGCAGAAGAAATGGATTACGTCAGGCAGACCTTTGTGGAGGCGCTGAAAACCGACAGATCCTATGTGCGGGAGCACCGGATCAGGAAAAAGAACGGCGAATATGCCTGGGTTCAATGCCGGGGACGGATATTTTGTGATGCCGATGGAAAAGCCGAATATGTCCGTGGAGTCGTCTTTGACATCACGGCGCAAAAGCAGTCTGAGGAGGCTTTAACAGAAAGCGAGGCCCGCTATCGCCTTTTAGCCGAAAACGTGTCCGATGTCATCTGGACCTTCGATATGAATCTGAACTTTACCTATGTCAGTCCTTCTGCCAGCCTCCTGACAGGGTTCAGTCCGAAAGAGGTTATACTGCGGGGGATAGAGGGGATTTTGACCCCTGTCTCACTGGAACAGGTCCGACGCATCTTTACCGAAGAGATGCTGATTGAACTGAAAGAACCAAAAGATCTTAACCGGTCCAGGATATTTGAGTTAGAACTGATCAAAAAGGACGGCTCCATCGTCTGGAACGAGGTGAAAGCTTCCTTCTTGCGGGACGAGCAGGAACGTCCGGTGGGCATCCTGGGTGTTTCCCGGGATATCAGTAAACGTAAGGAGGTGGAGCGGGCGCTCCGGCGGCGGGAGGCCATTTTGGAGGCCGTGAGTTTCGCTGCCGAGAAATTCCTGCAAAGCGAATCTTGGCAGAAAGACATCCAGAATATTTTAGCGCGTCTGGGCCAATCGGCGGACGCCAGCCGGGTTTATATCTTTGAAAATCATCTCAGTGACACAGGAGATTTATTAACCAGCCAACGTTATGAATGGGCCGCGCCGGGAATCGAGCCCCAGATAGACAACCTCGAATTGCAGAATATTTCCTGGCGGGAGGCCGGCTTTGACCGGTGGGAGAAACAACTCTCCCAAGGGCAGATAATCGTGGGCCACGCCCGGGAATTTCCGCCATCGGAGCAGGAGTTGTTGGCCTCTCAAGACATCAAATCCATTGTAATTGTGCCGATATTCGTGGGCCTGCAATGGTGGGGGATGATTGGCCTCGACGAGTGCCAGAACGAGCGGGAGTGGTCGCCAGCGGAGCTGGAAGCCCTCAAGACCGCCGCGGGGACCCTGGGGGCCGCTATTCTCCACGAGCGGGCAGAGCAGGCCCTTAGAAAATCGGAGCAGAAACTGCGCTCCCTTACTGCCCAACTGCTCACCGCTCAGGAAAACGAACGGAAGCGTCTGGCGGCAGAGCTCCACGATGAACTGGGACATGCCCTGTTGACTTTAAAACTTTCGATAAGATCGCTGGAGAAGCAACTTACTCCGGAACAAATTTCCTTAACCCAAGAGCTTAAGAAAATGGGCCGATTTATCGGTGAGACTATAAAAGAGGTGCGCCGTCTTTATCAGGATTTAAGTCCAGGCGATCTTGAAGATTTGGGGTTGACCGAAGCTTTGCGGGGTATGATCAAAGATGTCGCTGCCCTGCAAAGGAAGATAAATTGGGAAATCAGGCTGGACAATCTGGATGGCTTATTTACGTTGCCCGTTCAAACAGCCATCTACCGGGTGGTGCAGGAAGCCTTGACGAATATCGGCAAACACGCCAATGCCAAGAATGTCTCCATCAGAGGCCACAGGGAGAGCCGCGCGATTTCCATAATCATCGAAGATGACGGCAGGGGCTTCGAAGCAGCCAAGGTTTTGAACACGAAAAGGAGCCTGGGGTTGTTGACTATGGAAGAGCGAGTCAAGATCCTGGGCGGAACTTTCACCCTCTGGAGTCAAAAAAACCAGGGTACGCGAATATTATTCAACGTGCCGTTTTCCTGAGGGGGAATCCGGATGAAAACTTTCGAAATTTTGCTGGCTGACGACCACGCCATATTCCGCAAAGGCATAAGAAAAATCATCGAAGAGATAGACGGCGTGGCCGTCTGCGGCGAAGCCAATGACGGCCTGGAACTCTTGGACCTTCTGAAAACTGCACATCCTGACCTCATCATCCTGGACATCTCCATGCCAAATCTCCGGGGACTGGAGGCTACCGAAGAAATCAAGAAGCTCTATCCTGAGATCAAAATCTTGCTCCTGACCATGCACAAAAAATCAAGCTTCGTAGAGCTGGCTCTAAAAGCCGGAGCCGATGGCTTCTTGCTCAAGGAGGACGCGGATTCTGAACTGTTCCGGGCCATCGAAAGTCTTAAACAGGGGGACAAGTACTTTTCCCCCCTCCTTTCTTCCATAATGTTTGATCTGACCCGGGCACGGCCAGAAACCGAAGCCCTTACCAAACGTGAAAGAGAAATCTTGAAGCTCTTGGCCGAAGGCAAGAGATCCCAGGAAATCGCCGATATTCTGTTCGTCAGCGTCCACACCGTGCGCACTCACCGATATAATCTCATGAAAAAGCTAAAATTTAAGAGCCTGGCCGATCTGGTCAGATATGCCATCTCTTATGAATTTACTCCCGGATAATATTGACTTATTTCATAATCTAATCGTTTTGACTAGATGAAATTAATCATTCTGCCTTAGAGACTTTTTTCCGGCGCTAATTTATAGTCCCGTAGTACCCTAAAGTTGGCCTCCTGAACAATTCTCAATTCCATCCGGTACTGCTTTGGATAGTCAATCTGGCGGGAAAAAGGTTTTCTCACCAGAATAGATAAGTATGGGAACCGCCATAGACTCACGTCTGCTGTCAAGGTGAGGGATAACCGTGGCAAAGGTCTTTGAAATAAGTGAGATCAGAGCAAGGCAGATAAGATTGGCAAAATTAAAAGGAATTTTTGGAAACCTATTCCATCGTGTTGCAGTTCCTCTCATCGATTTACCTGGAGAAGACCTGGATTATATTCTTCCGGGATTGCTGATGAGACACATTGAGGAGCTTAATCTTGAAGAATTGGATGACTTACTCAACGGACAAAAGAAATATTTCATTCTCAGATGAGGCAATTTATCTTTGAGCCTCACCAAAGATCATGTCTGTCAGGGCTCGCAAGAGCCCCCCTCGGCTAACCTAATTTAGGCTCTGATATTCAAATGATGCCTTTTTTTCTATTCAGCGAAAGATATCGATCTGATATCTTCCAGGAAATTATGTTACAAACTTATTGAAATAAAATCTTAACTTAACTAAAATTGAATGTTATTGAATTAAAAGTCGGCAAATAAATCTTGCTTGATGCGGATATTGGGTCACTGAATAAAAATGTGGCAGGTCGCTTTTAATAAGAGCCACACGATCGCGCAAAGCCTTGGTGGAAATGATCTGAGCCCAACCTTTGGGCCAAGATGTCAAAAACTGTAGACCTCTTCATTAAAGCAAGCATAATGTAAAAGGAGAGAGGCAATGCTTGAAGAATATCCCAAAAAGATCACCCTTCCCGAGGGGCTTACCCTGACCTTGAGACCCATGACGCGCGATGATCAGTACGCCCTCTACAATTTTTTTATCGGTCTGGATTCAGAAGACCGGCGATTTCTGCGGAACGTGGTGACCGACCGAAAGCTGATAGAGAAATGGGCGCGCAATCTCAATTATGACCAGGTTTTGCCCATTCTGGCGGAATATGAAGGGCGCATCGTGGCCAATGCCACCCTTCACTACCAGACCTTTGGTTGGGGGCGCCATGTGGCCGAGATCCGGGTCACGGTGGCTCCCGAATTTCAAGGCCGGAGACTGGGGGCCGCGCTCATTGAGGAACTCACCGCATTAGCTTCCCGGAGTAGGGTGAAGAAACTTCTGGCCAGAATGGTGACCAACCGGCAAGGCGTGATTACGGCCTTTGAAAAAGCCGGATTCAGCCAGTTAACGGTATTGAAAAACTATGTCAAGGATCTCCAAAGCCAGCAGTATGCTGATATTGCCCTTCTGGTCAAGGAGTTACAACCAGCCACTAATTAAGGAGCATACGGAGGGAGGAGACCAATGCAAGAAGTGGTGATTGCCAGCGCCGCCAGGACTGCCATCGGCACTTTCGGGGGCGCTTTGCGGGACGTGCCAGCGGTGGAACTGGGTGGTATAGTCATTAAGGAAGTTTTGCGGCGGGCCAAAGTTCGGCAGGATAAAGTGGACCTGGTTATCATGGGAAATGTCCTGCAAGCCGGGGAGGGCCAGAATCCCTCCCGGCAAGCCGCCATGCTGGCGGATATTTCTCAGTACACACCTGCCCTCACCATCAATGCCGTGTGCGGTTCCGGTATGGAGGCAGTGATCGCCGCCACCCAGAAAATTCAGGTGGGGGCTGCGGAAATTGTGGTTGCGGGGGGCATGGAGTCCATGAGCAATGCGCCCTTTGTGCTGCCCCAGGCCAGGTGGGGGGCCCGCATGGGCCATGTCCAGGTCCTGGATACCATGATTCATGACGGGCTCTGGTGTTCCTTCGGGGACACGCACATGGGTATCACGGCGGAGAATATTGCCGAGCGTTTCCACCTCAGCCGGGAAGAGCAGGACGCCTATGCCGCTGAAAGCCAGCAGAAAGCCGAGGCCGCCATCAAATCAGGCCGGTTCAAGGATGAGATCGTGCCCGTGGAAATTCCCCAGAGAAAGGGCGACCCCATAATCTTTGACACTGACGAATTTCCCCGTTTCGGGAGTACCGCGGAAAAGTTGGGCAAACTTAAACCTGCCTTCGCCAAACAGGGCACCATCACTGCAGGAAACTCTTCCGGCATTAATGACGGCGCGGCGGCTCTCCTGATCATGACCGCGGAAAAAGCCCTCAAAATGGGCATCCGCCCTCTGGCCAAGATCAATGCCTATAGCTGCGAAGGTTGCGAACCTGAGCTCATGGGCACCGGTCCCATCTACGCCGTGCGCCATGCCATTGACAAGGTGAGCAAGGAACTGGGGAAACAGATTGAACTGGTGGAGCTGAATGAAGCCTTTGCCGCCCAATCCCTGGCGTGCCTCAAGGAACTCCAACTGGACCCTGATATCGTTAATGTCAACGGGGGCGCCATCGCCCTGGGCCACCCCATCGGCTGCAGCGGCGCCAGAATTTTGGTGACCCTCCTGCACGAGATGCAGAAACGTGATGTGGCCGTTGGCCTGGCCAGCCTATGCGTGGGAGGGGGCATGGGTTACGCTATAATCGTGGAACGAGGCTGGTATTATTAATGGGGTTGAACGGTTGCCCCCCAGGATTAATTGATCGGAGCTAATTATGGACACCTTGTCGGAGATCCTCGTTAAATCATATCCCCAAAACATCTCCTTAGACGACGGCACGCCCGTCACCTTGAGACCCCTATTGAAGTCGGATGAGGCTGCCCTGGTGGAATACTTCCGCAGCCTGCCGCCCGAGGACCGCCTTTGCCTCAAGGACGACGTGACCGACCCCACGGTTATCGAAAATTGGATTTATGAATTGAACTATGACAACCTGCTTCCCCTTATTGGCCTGCATAACGGGAACATCGTGGGGGACGCCACTCTGCACTTCAGCCCCATCGGTTGGACCCGGCACCTGGCGGAGGTACGCCTGACCACCTCTACCCAGTATCGGGTGCGCGGCCTGGGAACCATTTTAATCCAGAACCTCATAGATATCGCTACCCGGTTGGGTTTGGAACAGCTTAGCGCAGAGATTCCCCCGGTCCTGGACAAGGCCTTTTACCTGTTTGAGAAGATGGGGTTCAAGGAAGTGGCCCATCTTGCGGGTTTCGTAAAGGACCTGGAAGGGGCCGAGTCCGACTTAGTTTTAATGGTTAAGGAATTAAACACGAAAAAAGAGAAAGCTTAGAAAGGCGGCAGGGGTCTGAGCCCTCGGCAAGACTTAAGATGGACACTCACAAGTGGAGAAAAATCCGGGACTAGCGCTCTTCTTCGCCTTCATCGCTATCCTTTTTTCCGACCTTTCCTGGAAAGAATTGCATCCAGGACTGAAACGGAGGCAGGTTGCTCATGGCTTTCTGGGTCAGGTTGGAGAAGCCTTGGCCCATCTCCAGCCACCTTTGGAACTGGGCATCCATGGCGCTTTTGTAGGCCAGATAGTTCTTGAGGGTTTGTTCCAGGTAGTTTTCGAAGAATTCGCTCAAGACGCTATCTCCATACCGAATGAGCAGATAAAGGAGGGAAACGGGGAGCAGCAGGGTTTTCTTTTTGGCTTCCTCCAAAACAATCTGGGTAAGGATGAAAGCCGTGACGTCCTCCCCGGTTTTGTCGTCGCTGATCTCTATTTCCCGTCCTTGTCTTACCAGGTCGGCTACCTGGCTTAAGCTCACAAAAGCACGCTTTTCCGTATCGTACAGGCGACGGTTGGCGTATTTTTTCAGCACCACTTTTTCGGCCATGTGTCTCTCCTTCAATTACCATTATACTCTTAATTTTTGCATAACGGAAATTTATTATTTACCTAACCTGGGGACAAGGGGATATAAATAGATAACCCTATATTTTATAAAGATAAAAACTAACTACTCTCTTGAATTAAAAATCTTTTGCATTGCAAAAATTTTTCTTGACAAGCACCTTGCCGACGTATATCTTATGGGAAAAACCAGGCTTCCGCAGCCGCAAGGAGAGAATAAACTATGGATCCCAAAAAGCTGAGCCAGCAGATGATCGATTTTTACAAAACCGCGTTTGACAATTCCTTCAACGCCATGATGATGCTCCAGGAACAGATGGAACGCATGACCAACATGTACTGGGGCCAGATGGTCAATCTCCCCCAAGAGGCGAAAAAGGGGTTGAACGATTGGACTAAATCCTACAATAAGAATTGCGAGGATTTCAAGAAAGTCGTGGACGACGGTTTCAAAAACCTGGAATCTTTTTCCGCTTAATACCGAAAAAAATTAGGCTGACAAAGCCGCGAGGAGAGGACCAATGATGGATCCCAAAAAGATGGGCAAACAGATGATCGACTTTTACAAAACCACCTTTGACAATTCTTTCAGCGCTATGATGATGCTCCAGGAACAGATGGAACGCATGACCAACATGTACTGGGGCCAGATGGTCAATCTCCCCGACGAGGCCAAAAAGGGCCTGGCGGAGTGGACCAAATCCTACAAGAAAAATTGTGAAGATTTTAAGAAAATGATGGATGAAAGCTTCAAAAAGTTGGAGTCTTTCATTACGGAAGCGGAAAAATCCGAAAAAATGGCTAAAACTGCCTAAGGGATCGGCGGGGTGCCGGTCATTGACATCCCGCCGGACTGGTAAACCATCCGCTGCGGTCAATTTACCAGGGCGGCCTCCGAGCCGGACCTGATTACCGGCACTATCAGGAGATCAGTATGTCTGAATCTAAAGCCACGACCCTAAACTTATGCGAGGGAACTCCGGGCCCGCCAGAGTTGACCCTGGAAACCCAAGCCAAGCTCATCTCCGCCAGCATTGATCAGGCCCGGATGATGCAGACCTACTGGGTCGGAATGTGCCGGTATATTCTGGACTTTATGGAGCCGTCGCTTTCTGCCATGGAAAGCTTCCGGGCCGTGGAGCAGGACAAGCTTAAGGAAAGCTCCCCCCAGGATAATCTCGAGGCCTACACGGCCTTATGGGAATTCAACCTCCGGTTGGCCGAAAAGGGCTTCGCTCACGGCCTGAAAGCCATCAACGACTACCACGCCCACCAGTTGGACCAGGTTTACCGGGCCTGGCTCAACACCCTTGATCACCATAAAGGAGAAGACATCGCGGCGTTCATGGCCAGGCAAGCCCGGTTGATGAATCTGGTGGTGCACGAATATCCCCAGGCTATCCGCAACATTGAGCCCGAGTATGGCTTTCACTTTGATGACGGCAACTACATCAAGACCGCAGAGACCGACCGTTTCTGTCTTTACCAGGTGCTTCCCTGGGATAAAACGGTAAAAGTCCGGAAAAAAGGCAAGCCCATCGTGATCATCCCCCCTTACGTGCTGGGGGCCAACATCCTTGCCTTTCTGCCCGGAGAAGGCAAGAGTTTTGTGCACTGCTTCGCCAACCAGGGTATTCCCACCTATATCCGCATCGTCAAGGATATCTACGCCAATCCGGCAGTTCAGGAGATGACCGGCGAGGACGACTGCCGGGATACCAAATTATTCCTGGAGAAGGTGAAGGCGGCCCATGGCCGTCCCGTCACCCTGTGCGGTTACTGCCAGGGAGGGTTCACGGTGGCGGTGAACTACTTGTCGGGCGAACTGGACGGTCTGGTGGACGCGCTCATCACCAGCGTCGCCCCCTTGGACGGCACCCGCAGCAAAAGCTTGTCGGATTTTCTGGCTCAGATTCCCAAACGTTTTGAAGATATTAGCTTTGCCATCAAGACCCTGCCCAACGGCAACCGGGTGGTAAATGGCAAGCTTATGAGTTGGGTCTACAAGCTCAAGAGCCTTGAGAAAGATAACCCTATCATCGCTTTCTTCCGGGACTTGAAGTTGTTTGAGCGGAACCTGAAAATCAACAAGACCGCGGCGGCCATCAACTATTGGCTGCTCTACGATCAGACCGACCTGCCTCTTAACATCTGCAAGATGAGCTTTGACTCCTATACCATTCCGGTGGCCAAGGACGGGACGTTGCCGGTCACCCTCTTCGGACGTCCCTTAAACTTCAAGCGCATTAAGGAGCAGGGCATTAAATGGCTGATATGCATTGCCGAAAAGGATGACCTGGTGGAAAAGGAGTCTGCCCTGGCTCCCCTGGATTGGGTGGAAGCCGAGGTCACCGTCTTCCCTAAGGGTCACGTGGCCATTGCCACCAGTTGGTCGCTGCCCACCACCGAGTGCTCCCTGGATCGGTGCTTCCTGGATTACCGCGGGCCGGTGCGCTTCCATTTGGATTTGGAGGCTGAATCGGAGCAGGCTCTGGCCGTTGCGGTCCCGAAGGCTGAAAAGGCCAAGATTCAGCCTCCTGCGGTTGTAACGCCAGAACCTGTAAGGTCCCAGGCTGCTGTGGGCAAGAAATCAAAAGAAGGCAAGACTCGGCCTGCCGCCCCGATAAAAGAGGGACAGGATAAGGAGACGCCTGGCCCCGTTCCAAAGCAGGAGGGTTAAATGAATCGCCACTTTTTGGAGTTCTGGGGAAAAGCCCTGTTGGAGGCAGCCAAAAGCCAAAAACAGATGGAAGACCTGGCCAAATGGTTGCCGCGAGGCTTTCTGGGGTTTCAGGATTTTACCCAACTGTTCAAGACTGCCTATGGACTGAATGAAGTGGCAGAGGACAACTCGGATTTTCTTGCCCTGTGGAAAAAGGCGGAAGAAAACTTCCGGGATTCATTCAAAGATTACCTCAACCTTTTGGGGGTGGTGCCCCGGGAGGAGTATGCCGCCTTAGCCCGGAAATATGACGAACTCCAGGTAACGGTCGCTGAGCAGGCAGAAATCATCAAACATTTGCGGATGCTGGCGGATGAGAAAGGGATGGGGCTCGAGGCCACGACCATGGAATTCCAGAGGCTCATCAAAAAGCAGGGCGAGCAGTTCCAGCAATTTCTCAAAGGCATGGGCGAGTCCGTGACCCCCGACGACAATCCAGCCTAAAGTCTTTTTTTTCTAAGCTGACATTTAGTTTTGTAGGGCTATAACTCTGACTGAGGAAAGGATCAAACATGTTGGAAATGAAGGACGCGGTGGCAGTTATTACCGGAGCGGCCGGCGGCATCGGCGAAGAATTGGCAAAATACTGGGTTCAGCAAGGTGGCAAAGTAGTGCTGGCGGATGTCAGCATCGAAGGTCTGGAACGGGTAGAGGCTGAGATTAAAAACCTGGGCGGTCAAGCGACCACTATGGTCTGCGATACCACCAACGAGGAAGATTGCGGCAAACTGGCGGACCTGGCCATCGCGGCCTTCGGCGCCATCAACCTAGTGGCGCCCTGCGCCGGCATCATCCGGGACGGCCTGTTCCTGTCTCCTGACCGGGAAACCGGCAAAGTCACTAAAAAAATGTCTCTGGGAAATTTCCAGGCTGTCCTTGACATCAACCTGACCGGGGTATTTATCACGGTCCGGGAATGCGCCGAGCGCATGATCAATCACGGCTGTCGCGGCTTGATCTGCCTGTTTTCCTCTACCAGTTCTCTGGGCACCGCCGGGCAGATAAATTATTCTTCCACCAAGGCTGCCATGAGCGTGATGCCCAAAGTGATTACTGCGGAGTTTTTCCGGCGCGGCCTGGCGGACAAAATCCGCTGCGTAGCCATCGCCCCCGGCTATGTGGGCACTCCCATGGTGCGCGGCATGGACCAGAAAGCTTTGGGAAAAATCCTGGAGCAGGTGCCCATTGGCCGCCTCGTCGAGCCGGCGGAGGTGGCCTCATTGATCGGGGAACTCTACCGCAACGAAGCCATCGCCGGGGAAACCTTCTTTATCCACGGGGGGCTGCGCTTGGGATCCAAAGGCTAAAGCGCCCACAATCAAAAAATCCGCCAGTTGCCCCAAAATGGCCCCAGTTGCTAAGCCTGCTGGGGCTTTTACCGCGAAAACACTTGCACGCCAGCTTGACGGAAGGATACCGGACCTTGTTGGAAGAGAAAATGGTCGCCACCGGCTAAGGTCAGATCGGGGTCCAGGGAGCACGGACTGGATACTACCAAGGTAAAAAGAGTTTCTCTGTTTATATGGGAACTGGCTGCCGGAAATCCAACCCCAGTTTGTAATAAATAAGCTGGATGAGAAGCAAAGGTGAGGGGTTTGTTAAAGAAAGACTTTGGGGCAGGCGTCTCACTTTATTAGCTTGTCAAACATGGACCTAGGAGGAAGAGATGGAGGCCCCCCGAAATTGAAATATATGAAGAAAGCCTCTGGCCCCTTCCCCCGATATCCATTAAACAAGTTCAGACGGTTTCAGCCACCACTTCCACCGTGATGGTGCCCTTGACTTCGGGGGCCAGGCGGACGGTGACTTCGTAAGTGCCCAGCTTTTTGATGGGTTCCGCCAGTTCCAATTGCCTTTTATCCACGTCAAACCCCTTATCGGCCATAGCCTCGGCGATCATGGCCGTGGTGACGGAGCCGTAGAGCCGGTCTTCCTCACCTGCTCTCTGGGCGATGGTAACACTCACGCCCTGGAGGTGGGCCACCTGGACCAAGGCGGCTTCCCGGGCCCGGGCCTGGGCCTGGAGATACTTGGCCTTGGCCTGCTCCACCCGGGCCAGATTGCCGGGCGTGGCTTCCATGGCCTTCCCCTGGGGAATCAGATAATTGCGGGCATAGCCCCGGGCCACATCCACCACTGCGCCCATGGCACCCAATGGGGTGACATCTTCCGTTAAGATAACTTTCAAGAGAATATCCTCCTCAGGACTCCTTGGGCCGATGCAACCTGCGAAAATCCAGCCACAGATCCATTAACCCGAGGGCGATAATCAAGAAAAACACCGGATTTAAGAACATCAAGGGATAGCCGATCATCCGAAGAGCTTTAGGCAAACCCAAGCGATGGAACCAGGTGGAAATCACCGCCAACCCCTGAGCAAAATAAAGCACCGCCAGCACCAGTAGCAGGTTGAGGCCGATGAACCGCACCCCGGATACCGGCACCAGCAAGAGAAACCCGGCCCCCAACAAGGCGAAGATCAACCACTCCGGGGCCACCCACTGATTCAAGGGCGGCTCCGGTTCGCCCCAACCCAAGAGAAAGCACAACTGCCGGGCGAGGACCACATTAAGCCAGGCCACCAGGGCCGAATTTGCCACCATCAGCCCCGGCAGAAGGCGCTCCAGCAAAACCCTCACCTCACCTTGGGGAATCCCCGGAATCAGGGGATCTGGTGAGCCGCCGCCGGCGTCCCCCAAGACCTTGCCCACGGTTTCCATGACCTCAGCAGTCTTCTGGGCCAACAGGTCATGGGGGGTCATCCCCAAGTAAAGCGCCTGACCTAAAAAGATCAGCACAGCCAAACCGTTTAAGGCCATCACCGTCAGGATGATGGCCTGGGGAGCCCAAACTCCCCGCCACTGGAGGCTGGTCAGCAGCACCCCCATGGCCAACAGATTCAGAAAACCCAGGTTTTGCCAGAGGGTGTCCAGCGCGGGATTCAAACTGAAAATGAGAACCAACGCGGCCAGGGCCAGCAACAGGGCCGCCAGCTCACCTGACCGCCAGCCCGCCACCAATACCGGCAAGGGTGTTAGGACGCCAACCAGCAGGTAGGCCAGAGGATTTACCTGAGCCCCCAGGAACCCCGCCAGGAGAGCGCTCAGGCAGATCAACCAGACCAAGCGACCCCGGCCCACGGATTCACCCGCCTTAAGCCCTTACATGGGCGGCTGTTGGGGGGTATAAGAGATCAGGGCCAGGAGCCTGGCTTGTTTAATGGCTCTGGTGACCCGCCGCTGATGACGGGCGCAGTTCCCCGAGATGCGCCGGGGAATAATCTTGCCCCGCTCCGTGACAAACTGTCTTAAGGTGTTGACATCCTTATAATCAATGGGCAAATTGGCGTCCACGCAGAAACGACAGACCTTGCGGCGGACGTAAAATTGTTTCCGTTTACGACGGGGCATGACAGGCACGGATTAGTCCTCCTTAACCGGGGCTTCGGGTTCTTCAAAAGCAGGGGCGGCGGCTTCCACCGGGACTACTGGTTCCTCTGCACTTGCCACGGCTTCGGGTTCGGCCTCCGGCGCGGCCGCCTTGGCCTTGGCCTTGGCCGCGATCTCGGCCTGCAAAGCCTCCAAGTTAACTTTGTCGGATTTTTTGGTGGTGAGGTACCGGATGATGCGGTCGTCAATCCGGTAATTGCGTTCCAACTCTTTAACCGTCTCGGACGTCCCGGCAAAATCGGCCAACACGTAATAGCCCCGGACAGTGCCCTGGATCTTGTAGGACAGCTTGCGACGGCCCCACTCTTCCAGCCCTACCAGGGTTCCACCTTGGGAGGAGATAATCCTGGAAAACTTGTCGATGGCGGACTTGACTTCTTCATCCGGGAGGTCGCCATTTACCACCCAGACGGACTCATAGCGGCGCATTCTGCCTCCTTATGGTCTTATGGCCCTGGTGCTCATTGGCCCAGAGCAAGGAGCTTTAAAAATATATATATTATTAAACTGATAAATATTTGTCAATCTCCTTTTTGTAAGTCAATAAAAACCTTTTCTTTATGATTAATAGGTCAATACTTTATCCATAGTGGAAATAAATTCGGCTGAGTCCTTAAAGGTTACAAATCGGGCATTTTTTCCTTTCAAATCTTCCTCGGAGACCCCCCGAGCCTTGGAACACCCTCCTCAGACATAAATGGGAATGCCCTGGGCTTTCACTTTCTGAAAGGTCTCTTTCAATGGCGGCCAGCCCACGGGGACTACGGCGTCAATCACCGCATCCCGGATCAGCACCACTGCCTCTCCGGCTAAAGAGATGTGAACTTCATCGCCCCTTTCTTGGTTGGCTAAAGCTTGAAGAAAGGGAAAACAGGCACGTGTGGGATTTTCCGAGCCTACCATGACGTGGAACAGTATCCTTGCCATTGTGCACCTCCTTCAAATTTGGGACCTCTGCATAATTATGCATTTTCCAAAATCAAAAGGTTTCCCTCGAGGCACATACGAACACAAAATCAGGTTTACAGGATATTTTCAATAATAAGATAGGGTGGCATGACCCCTAATTCAAGCAGACAACTATTTTTGGCCTTTGCTCGGTTTCGGCTTCCTGAAATGACAAAGATGATTTTTGGTATCTAAGATATTGCGGAATGAGTAAGAGGCACTTACGGGTTAAGAAAGCTTTGCAGGCCGCAACCGGGAGGGCGTAAGCTTGAAATTTCCCTCCTTAAGATTGTGGGGAGGGCAGAAAAACTCTGCCCTCCCCAAAGGATTTATTGCACGGTGAACATCGCGTCCCGCTGGGAGGTGCCATAACTGCTCATTACCCGGCTGGTGACGGTATAGTTGCCGGGGGAAGCGTTGCTGGGCAAAGCATATGAGACGCTGTCGTTATATGTGCCGTTGGCATTGGACACCGTAGTCTGGTAAGGCGACCCCACCATTTGCCCATTGTACCGAATCTCCCGGGACAGGTTGACAGAGACCGGGGCGTTGGAGGGGGTCAGGATAGTGTAAGTCATGCCCAGGTTAACCTGTTGCCCTGGCCGCACAGTGCTGGGGGAGGCACTCACGCTGTCTATGCTGACGACGTTTCCCTGACCCTGGTAGTTATAGGCCTGGGCCGCAGCCCGGGAGGAACGGATCTCGCTGTTGCGGTGGGAAGCATAGAGAGCCGCCCCCACGCCACCCAGGACGCCACCCGCAGCCGCGCCGACCCAGGCGCCGGTGGCGGCAGATCCGGTGGCCGCGCCGATGATGGAACCGATGGCCGCACCGGTGGCAGCCCCACCCAAGGCCCCGGCTCCCGCGGACCGGTATGGGTCATAATAGCCGGTTTCGGTGGCACAGCCCACCAGAGATACGGCAAAACACACTACAGTTGCAATCGCCAACCACTTCCGGGTCATTTTGTCCCTCCTATTGCATGCTGTTTAAGCCAGAAAGCCTGCACCGTTGTTTGGAAAAATCGACCATGATTAATTATCCTCTGGTTACATATACCATTAATTCATGTGCACCCGATATGCAACCCTGGGGGCCTCAATCAATTTCACCCCAGGTGCTCACCTTTGTGTGCTCCGGTGCGGGACGCAGGTCCCCTTGCATGCAACGGGTCTGCCCCAGGTGCGTCAAACCTCCCGCCCCACGGACATCCGCACCTGGTCCAGGATGCCGTTAACGAAGGCCCCGGAGGCCTCGCTGCCGTAGCGTTTGGCCATTTCCACCGCCTCGTTGATCACCACCTTGGGCGGAATCCCCGGCTGGTACAGGAGTTCATAGATGGCCAGCCTCAGGAGGTTGCGGTCCACCACGGTCATGCGTTCCAGACGCCAGTGCTCCGAATAGCGCACGATCAAGGCATCCAGTTCCTCCTGGTGGGACCCAACTCCTTCCACCAGTTCCTTCAGATAGGCGGGAGGTGCGCCGCCTTCTTGAAAATGGCTCCAGAACCGCTCCAAGGCCGCCGGATCAGGCGGCCCGGAGAACTCCCCCTGATAGAGAAATTGCAGGGCCCATTCCCGGCACCGGCTGCGGGAATAAGCCGCCAACCAGTCAGGCCCCCAACTCTTTCAGAAGATTGACCATCTCGATGGCGGCTTCTGCGGCGGCAAAACCCTTATTGCCGGCCTTGCTCCCGGCCCGTTCAATGGCCTGCTCCAGGGTATCGGTGGTCAGGATGCCAAAGGCAATGGGCACCCCGCTCTCCAGGGAGACCTGGGCGATCCCCTTGCTCACTTCCGCGGCCACGTAATCGAAATGAGGCGTAGAACCCCGAATCACCGCACCCAGGCAGATGACCGCGTCGCAGGCCCTGGCCTGGGCCAGTTGCTTTGCCACCAGGGGAATTTCCCAGGCTCCGGGCACCCGCACCACCGTCAGGGCCTCCTCGCCGGCTCCCTGACGCCGCAGACAATCCAGGGCGCCATCCAGCAAACGCTCGGTGATAAAGGAATTAAAGCGGCTCACGACCAGAGCGAATTTCAGGCCCGCAGCGCCCAGTTTGCCTTCTAATGTTCGCATTTGACCCCCAGGTTTATTAGGTTTTAGGTTCTGGGTTTTAGGTTCTGGGTTCTGGTTCGATTTTTTCTTAAGACCTGAAACCTAACCCCTAAAACCCGCTTTTAGACCATCT
Source organism: Thermodesulfobacteriota bacterium (assembly GCA_049322355.1). Classification (GTDB taxonomy): domain Bacteria; phylum Desulfobacterota; class Desulfobaccia; order Desulfobaccales; family 0-14-0-80-60-11; genus 0-14-0-80-60-11. Next base: position 97,396 of record JBMORG010000011.1, read on the forward strand.
TCAGCATGTGCCCCATCTTCAGGCACTTGGTCTTTAAGTAGTTGCGGTTTACCCGGTTAGGCGGAATCTCCAGGGATACCCGCTCCACCATGGTAAGACCGTAACCTTCCAGTCCGATGATTTTTTTGGGATTGTTGGTCATGAGGCGCATCTTGCGGACTCCCAAATCCCTAAGGATTTGGGCCCCAATGCCGTAGTCCCGGAGGTCGGCCTTGAACCCCAAGGCCTCGTTGGCTTCCACCGTATCCGCGCCCTGGTCCTGAAGCTCATAGGCCCTAAGCTTATTGATCAAGCCGATGCCCCGGCCCTCCTGATGCATATAGAGGATGACCCCTTGACCTTCGGACTGCACCAGTTCCATGGCGGCCTCCAATTGATCGCCGCAATCGCACCGCAGGGAATGGAAAACGTCGCCGGTGACGCACTCGGAATGGACCCGGACCAAAACGGGTAAATCGGGGTTGATTTCTCCTTTCACCAGGGCAACGTGCTGGTTGTCATCCACGTCGTTGTCGTAAGCAATCGCGGTAAATTCGCCGAAGTAAGTGGGCAGCTTGACGGTAGCCCGGCGGTGGACAAAGGATTCGTGCCGCAGCCGATGTTCCACCAGATCGGCGATGGTGGCAATTTTGATATCATGTTCCGCGGCAAATTGTTCCAGGTCCGGCATCCGGGCCATGGTGCCGTCGTCTTTCATGACCTCGCAGATAACCGCCGCGCCTTTCATCCCGGCCAGGCGGGCCAAATCTACAGAGCCCTCAGTCTGCCCGGTGCGGACCAAAACACCGCCTTTACGGGCCCGGATGGGAAAGACGTGCCCCGGGCTTACCAGGTCGTCTGGGTGGGCATTATCGGCCACTGCAGTGAGAATAGTGGTGGCCCGGTCTGCGGCGGAAATCCCGGTGGTGACCCCCCGCCGGGCTTCAACGGACACGGTGAACGCAGTCTGGAAGCCCGACTGGTTGTTCCGCACCATTTGGGGTAATTGCAGGCGCTCCACAATTTCAGGACTAAGTGCCAGGCAGATAAGCCCTCGACCAAATCGGGCCATGAAATTGATGGCCTCCGGCGTGACCAGCTCCGCCGCCATGGTGAGATCGCCTTCGTTTTCCCGGTCTTCGTCATCCACCAGAATGATCATCTTGCCCTGGCGGATATCTTTGATGGCTTCTTCAATGGGTGCTACTGACATTTTAGTTTCCTGTTTTCGGTTTTCGTTTTCAGTGGCAACTGCATTCTTGCCGATTTTGTCGTCCTGACCCCTGGCCCCTGATCCCTGCCTTATAAAAACCCGTGCCGAGCCAGGAGTTCCGCGGTGACCCCCTCTCCCTGGGGCGAATCTTTTCCCAGCAGCCGGGCCACGTATTTGCCAATGATATCTGTCTCCAGGTTGACCCGGTCTCCAACCTTGAGGGTATCCAGGGTTGTGGCTTTGGCAGTATGAGGAATAATGTTCACGGTAAAGGTAGTGCCCTGGCAGGAATTCACGGTCAGGGAGACCCCCTCGACTGCGATGGAGCCTTTTTCAATGACCAGGCGGCTCAGGGTTGCCGGCATCTCAAACTTCAGCCCCAAATGGGCCGGGCCCGGCCGCCGCTCCCGCAGCACACCGATGCCGTCCACGTGACCGGTGACCAGGTGACCACCCAGGCGGTCCCCCATTCTTAAGGCTCTTTCTAAGTTTACCCGGTCCCCCACCTTTTTCAAGGGGAAAGTCGTGCGGGCCAGGGTCTCCGGTGAAACCTCGAAGCTGGCCCGGGGCGGGTTGATGGCCACTACCGTCAGGCAGGCCCCGGCCACGGCCACCGACTCCCCCAAGGTGAGTTCCCCAGCGGGAAACGAAGTCTTGAGGGTGAGGCGCAGGCCTTCGGCCATGGACGTTATGCCGGCAATTTCGCCGACCCCTTCCACCAGCCCGGTGAACATTTTTGGATTTCATCCTTTAAGCGGCGAATTATGCTAGGATTTTACACTATCAGGGCGGATAAGAAAATGTCTTTGCCGCATAAAAAAGCGGCGCCTCCCGGAAGGCGCCGCATAACCTCAAGCGCAACGGAATTGTCAGTCCCCTGCTCCGTTGGCCTTGGGCTAAGCCACCGTCACCTTCTTGGAGAGGTAAACGTCCTGGATGGCGTTGAAGAGTTCCACCCCTTCTTTCATAGGCCGCTGGAAGGTTTTGCGTCCGGAAATCAGCCCCATGCCCCCGGCCCGCTTGTTGATCACCGCAGTGCGCACCGCGTCGGCCAGGTCGTTCTTACCGGAGCCGCCGCCGGAATTGATGAGACCTGCGCGCCCCATGAAGCAGTTGGCCACCTGGTAGCGGCACAGGTCGATGGGGTGGTTGGGGGCCAGTTGGGTATAGACCAGTTCGCTGGTCTTGCCGAATTTAACCGCCTTGTAGCCGCCGTTGTTCTCCGCCAGCTTTTGCTTGACAATATCCGCTTCGATGGTCACCCCCAGATAGTTGGCCTGGCCGGTGAGATCGGCGGAAGCGTGAAAATCGCCTTCCGCGGTCTTGAACGCCGGGTTGCGCAGGTAGCACCAGAGGATGGTGGCCAGGCCCAATTCGTGGGCCAGCTTGAAGGCCTCGGAAATCTCCAGGATTTGCCTCCTCGATTCATGGGAGCCGAAATAGATGGTGGCACCCACGGCCACCGCGCCCATATCAAAAGCCTGCTCCACGCTGGCAAACAGAGTCTGGTCATAAAAATTGGGGTAGGAGAGCATTTCGTTGTGGTTGATTTTAACGATGAAGGGAATCTTGTAGGCGTATTTCCGGGCCACCGCGCCCAGCACCCCTAAAGTGGAGGCCACCGCATTGCAGCCCCCTTCGATGGCCAGCTTGACTATGTTTTCCGGGTCAAAATACATGGGGTTAGGGGCAAAGGAGGCCGCAGCGGAGTGCTCCACCCCTTGGTCCACCGGCAGGATGGAGAGATAGCCGGTGCCCGCCAGACGCCCATGACCGAACAGCGCGGCCAGGGAGCGCAAGACCCCCGGAGGCCGGTCACTGCCCACCCAGACCCGGTCGATGAAATCCGGCCCCGGCAGATGCAGGCTTTCTTTGGGGAACCCCGTACATTGGTGGTTCAGCAGGTCATCGGCTTCCGCGCCCAGCAATGATTGGATTTTTTTTATCATTCGCCACCTCCTTAAGAGCAGTTTTTAGATTTCAGGTTTCAGGTTTTGGGTTTTGAGCCTAAGAATCGGTCCAAAAATCATCTTGTTGTCGCCGACGAGGGTGGCGGCGCCACATTTTCATGGTTTTGGGTGCGCCAATGGCCCATGAATGGCTCGTTCCCAAGTTGTACTTGGGAACGAAATTTTTATCCCAAGCTCCGCCTGGGCACCTTCACCATGCATCGCGGGCATTGTCCGCCAAGATATATTTTTTGTGGACCGTACCCACCTTCTTAAATATAAGATTGATGCAATATCAGGCAAGATTTTCTTTAGCTTCCCCTGCTGTGAAACCCATCAAACCCAGGGCCACCTTTGCAGCCCGGTGGGAGGCCCCCGGCCCCCCCAGACGCTTGACTACCGTAGCCAGACCCCGGCGCACTGCGGCCAGGCGAGCCGGGTCCATAATGAGATTTAAGACCTCCTCTGCCAGGTGCTCCGGAGTGAAATCAGCCTGTATGAGTTCAGGAAACATGCGCTCCCCCGCCAAGAGATTGGCCATGCCCACATGCTCCACCCGGATGAGCCGGCGGCCCACCGCAAACGTCAAGGGTGACACCCGATAAACGATAACCGTGGGCACCGCGGCCAGAGCCGCCTCCACCGTGGCCGTGCCCGAAGCCACCACCGCCACGTGCGCCGCGCCCAGGGCCTGATAGGCCTGGCCGGGAATGATTTTGAAGGGAGGGCCGGTGGAAGTCGATTCCCCCGGTTCTCTCCTCAAAAAATCTTTTACCATCCCATCCACTAGCCCCGCGGGCGCAGTGGAGGCCAGGGGCAGGATGAACTGGGTTTGGGGAATGGCTCGGTGAATGAGCGCCGTGGCCTTGAGGATAATGGGCAGGTGCCGCGCGATTTCGCTGCCCCGGCTACCAGGCAATAGGGCAATGGTGAGGGCCAAAGGGTCTAAGCCATGTTCGGCCAGGAAGGTTTTCCGGTCCGGCAGAGACGGCAGGGTTTCCCGGAAGGGATGGCCTACATACTCTACGGACACACCGCGCTCCCGGTAGAAGTCAGCCTCGAAAGGAAAGATGACCACCATGCGGTCCACCAGGCGGGCGATGGTCCGCACCCGGTAGGTGCGCCAGGCCCAAACCTGGGGGCTGATGTAGTAAAGCACCGGCACCCGCCAATATTTGGCCAGCCGGGCCACCCAGAAATTGAAGTCGGGAAAATCCACCAGGATGACCAAATCCGGTGGCGTAGTTTTCATGGCCCGGCCTATGGCCGCCAGGGCCCGCCAGATTGCGGGCAGCCGGCCCGCCACTTCCAGGAGGCCCACCACTGCCAGTTCGGAGGCATGGCACAGAAGGCGCACCCCCTGCCCTGCCAGCGCCTCCCCCCCCACCCCGAAAAAGTCTGCCGTTGGAGCTAATTCCCGGATGGCCGCCACCAATCTAGCCGCGTGATCATCACCAGAGGCCTCCCCCGCGACAACGAGGATTCGGGGGGGAGAACTTTTTGGAGGGTTATTAGGGGGAAGAGCCAAACACTCAGTGATTTTAGCCCTTCCAAAATCTCGATCATTTCCTGAAGTCATTTAATAATATAATCCAGTAACCCACATCATCTTCGGGAGCGCACCGCCATCGCCTGTCTGCCGTAGGCGTAGTCTATTCCGTGCCAGCCCTCCTGGCCGTTGTAGAAAGCGAAACCCCAGGCTGATACAGCGTTGTTTAACTCGCCAGACCATACCCAGACCCCAGGGTTTTGAAATAAGGGGTCCATATTTTGTGGGGAGGCCCCCTTTTGATAGAGGGCTTTCAATTCCGCAACCGTGGGCATACGCCAGCCGCCCCCGGCCACAGTAAGATTCTCCGTCCAGGCCTTGGCTTCGTGCCAGTTGTTGTCATGGTTGGGGCCGACATACCACTCAAGGCCGGTGATGCGGTCGGTGATCACACCATTATCGGCTTTGCTATATCTGATGTGCCCAGGTTTAACTTCCGCTAGAGGCTGGCTCTGGCCGACACCCCACACCGCCAACAAAACCCAAGCCATCATGCTTAGACGATACCATCGTGCCATGTTTGACCCTCTAGAAGTGTGGACAGCCGAGGGCGGCTGTCCCACACCCTCCCTTTTTCCCTTTTTGCTTTTACCCCTTTGCTTTTTTCATGGCGGCATTAATTTCCAGCGCCAAATCCAGGGCGGCGCGGCCGGCTTCACCACTGATAGGGGATTCGCCGCCGCTCTGGATAGCCTGTACGAAGGCCACGATTTCTTTCAGTAGCACGTCTTCCTGGGAAAACCGCCGGGTCTCCAGGGCCACCCCCGGCAGCGGCCCAATGGCGCCGTCCTTGCGGGAGGCCGCGGTGAGTTCCCGATTTTCAAAATCCACCGCCAGATAGGCGTCAGACTGGAAAAGGCGAAATTTACGCATGCTCTTGAAGGACATGCGGGAGGCGGTGAGGTTGGCGATGCAGCCATCGCCGAACTCCAGCCTGACGTTGGCCAAATCTACGCGATCGGTGAGGACCGAAATGCCTGCAGCGCGAATTTCAGTCACCGGCGCCGGCACCAGGTCCAGGACATGGTCCAGGTCGTGGATCATCAAATCCAGGACTACGTCCACGTCAGTGCCCCGCTCCTTGAAGAACGACAATCGGTGACTCTCAATGAAGCGGGGTTGGGTCACCCGCCGCTTTAGTTCTTCCATGGCGGAGTTGAACCGCTCCAGGTGGCCCACCATGAGAATCAGGCCCCGGTCCCGGGAAAGGTGCACCAGTTCATCGGCCTGAGCCACGCTAACAGTGATGGGTTTCTCCACCAGTACCTGGCATCCGGCTAAAAGTGCGTCCCGGACCACCTCAAAGTGTTGTGAGGTGGGAACTGCCACGCTCACAGCCGAAACCTGGGGCAGGAGGTCGTGGTAGTCGCTAAAATCTTGGGTATGGAGGTTGTGCGACACCTTGCGGGCCTGATCCCGATCTAAATCAGCCACCCCTATCAACTCCGTTTCCGTCAGCGCCGCATACTTTTCAGCATGGAATCGCCCCAAATAACCAACGCCAATTACGCCCACTTTTACCGGTCCAGTCATGAAATTACTCGCGCCCGGGGATACGGCGGCCGCAATCGGGCCGCCGGTTTGCTCATGATACCGGAAAAGGTCCTCTCAAGGCAATGAAAACCGGGGGAAATTCCGTTTGACAACTGAGGCTTGAAAAGATAAATATTTTCAGCGAGGTTTCCGGAGGTAGGATTGATGGTGGAAAAGGCCAAGTTTATCTGGTTCGACGGCAAAATGGTCCCCTGGGATCAGGCCCAGGTTCACATTCTCACCCACACCCTGCATTATGGATTGGGGGTCTTTGAAGGCATCCGGGCATATCAATGCGTCGATGGCCGCACCGCCATTTTTCGTCTAAAAGAACACACCCGGCGCCTGTTTGATTCTGCCCACGTCATGATGATCAATATCCCTTTTACTCAGGACCAGGTCAATACTGCGTGCTGCGAAATCTTGCGAGTTAACGGGCAAAAGGAGGCCTATATCCGGCCCCTGGTGTTCCTGGGAGAAGGAGTCATGGGACTTAATCCCAAGGGCAGCCCTGTCCAGGTGGCAGTTATCAGTTGGGTTTGGGGGGCTTACCTGGGGGAGGAAGGCCTGCGCAAGGGCATTCGGGTCAAAACCTCGTCCTTCATCCGCCATCACGTCAATATCATGATGACCAAGACAAAAACTGTGGGGAACTACGTTAACTCCATCATGGCCAAGCTGGAGGCCGTGCAGGCCGGCTATGATGAAGCCCTGTTGTTGGATACCGAAGGCTATATCTGTGAAGCGTCTGGGGAAAACATTTTCATGGTCAAAGACGGCGTGATCAAGACCCCGCCCTTGACTTCCATCCTGCCGGGCATTACCCGAGACTGTGTCATAACTATAGCCAAGGATATGGACATCCAGGTGAAGGAGGAGCGCTTCTCCCGGGACGAACTGTATTTGGCGGATGAGGCCTTCTTTACCGGGACCGCTGCGGAAGTTACGCCTATCCGGGAGGTGGACGCCAGGATTATCGGCCCAGGCCACCCCGGTCCCATTTCCAAACAGATCCAGGAAGCTTATTTTGCGGTGGTCAAAGGCCAGAATCTCCGCTACGAGCGTTGGCTGACTTACATTTAAAAACGGTTTTCGGTTTTCGGCGAAATTGGCAATAAAAAGAGGCGGGGCCTTGACCCGCCTCTATTTTATTTAACCTGAGACAAAGCCTGCAGTGGGGCTGGCCTCAGTGCCCGCCATAGTTAATCCTGGCTGCAGATTTTCACGTACTGCATCAGGATATCGGTTTCAGTGATCAGACCCACCAGGCGGCTATCTTCCACCACCGGCAGGCAGCCGATTTTTTCCTGCATCATAATCTTGGTGGCTTCGCAAAGCTCCGTATCCGGAGGAATGGTAATCACCCCGGTCACCATGACATCCTTAATACGCAGAGTTTTCATCAGATCCCGGGTGTCTTTGGTGGCGTAGCCCAGAGCCTGGGCCAGGGAACTGCGGAATAAATCCCGCTCCGAGACAATCCCCACCAGACGAGGCCCGTCCACCACCGGAAGATGGCGAATCCTGCCTAACCGCATGATATCATTGGCCAGGCTTAGTTCATCGTTGACATCCAGGGTGGCCACTTCTTTCACCATAATTTCTCTGACTTTCATCGGATTTCCTTCCCGGTAAAATCTGCTTAACGACAAACTAAAAAGGCATTACATAGAAGCCAACCACTCTTGGCCCCTGACACTCAATTCCGCCAGGGTGGAGAAGACCCGACGGCTGTCATCCAGGCTCATGAAGCCAGTACCGCAGGCAGGCGTAAGGAGCGATTGGGACAGGATCTCCCTAAACCCCAGGCGGAGATCTGCGGATAGTCGGCTGACCTGCTCCTTAAAACGCTGCCACATAGAGTCGATGGTCTCTTGCTTAAAGGCCTCGTTGGTGGGGACCAGGCCCCAAGCCAGCCAGCCTCCCCGCCCCAGGAAGCCCGACAGTGCCTGCTCATAAAGGCGCAAGCTCTCGAAATAGCCATAGGAATCAAAGCTGAGGATGTCCAGGGGGGCCTGAAGCAACAGGGACCAGTCAGTATTGCCGCAACAGTGCGTACCCAGGATGACGGGGCCGGTGGTCGCCCCCCGGACCTCTTCCAAGGTGTGGGCCAGGATTTCCGTCACTTCTTCCCTGGAAATGGGGAGATAGGCGGAACCGAATCCGGTCAGGTAAGGCTCATCCAAGAAGACTATGGGTTCCTTACCCAGCTGACGGAATTTTTCCGCCTGCCAGGCCGCCTTGCGGGCCAGTCCGGAACACACGGCCTGGGTGAGTTCACGGTCATAAAGGATGGGTTTGCCTTCCACGTCTTTCACAACCCCGGCAAAGGTGACCGGCCCTGATAATTGGCCCTTGAGAGCCGGGCAGGGGCATCCCTTTGACGCCACCGCGTCCAGAAGAGCGAAGAAGCCCTGGGCGTCCTGCTCATCAAAAGCAAAGGTGGTCAGGTCCCCGGACAGAACGGCCTCATAAAACTGCGCCAGGGCTTCATCCCGGGGAATGTCCTGATCCATCTGAACGGTGCGGTTCTCAAGATCCAGTTTCAAGGCGGGCAACCCCCGGGCCGACTGGGCCGTCATGTCTTCCAGGAAACCGAGCTGGACCATTTGGGGCCAATAGGGTATCTGGGGCAAGGTTTCCAAAATCAAGGCCACGATCTCCCGGGCGTCGGTGAAGGGCACTGAACCGATACCGGTAGCGGCCAAGGGGGCGAGGCTGGACATAGCCACCTCCAGCTTGTTTATCTAAACCGTAATATGTTTCCCGGACCTTGTCAATAGTGGGAAGCTAAAGCTGAAGCCCCATCTTTCCGATGAATTCCTATATTCCAGAGGTCCTCCTTGACCACATTTCACACAGAAATAGTAAAACTATGTAAAGTTTTTCTCTTAACCTTTCGCTTAGTAAGGATTTATTGAGAATTAACCTTACTTGAGGCCACAGATTCTTGGTCTTTTTGATCTTAAAACGCCGCCGAAGCAGCAATTTTTGTTGCATCTACAGAAACTTTCAAGCTATATTTTTGCCAGAAGTCTTGTGGGGGGAGACATGACTTCACGGAGTGAATCGTCTGAGACCCAAAAGGCGTGGGGAGGCTTTAAACTCCTGGGCTGGATTGCCCTGCCTCTAGGAGTGATAATAGTTTTGGTAGTCCTTTTCAGCCACCATGGACTTTACCAAAGTTATCGCTTCCGGCAGGAGCGCATCCGCCTGGAGCAGGAAAATGTGCGCCTGGCCGCAGAAAATACCCGTCTGGCCCGCACCATTGACCGCTTGCAGCATGATCCGGTATTAATTCAGGATCTTATCCGTCAGGAACTCAATTTCGTCAAAAGAAACGAAATTATTTTCCAGTTCCCGCCGGAAAAACCGGCTGCCGCGCTTGACCATTCAACCCTGGCCAATCCCGAGGGTGCAGCTGCGGCGCCAGTCAAAACGGTTTCTACCAAAAAAGTCGGTAAGTCTAAAGGGGTTTCTTCAGCATCGGACGGTACGGCCAACAAGCCGGCCGGCCAACGACGGGAATGAGCCCTACCTGATCGAGTCCCTGGAATCAGTGATCAGAAGAAACCTTGGAGCCGTGGACGGGAGTGCCTGTGCCACCAAGTCTTTCCATGATTACGGCTGAGCCAGAGGTGTATGAGTTGCTGCCCTTGGAAAACCATTAAAGTTAGATAAGGAAACATCGCGCATGTATTCGACCGCAGAATTTAAAAAAGGTTTGAAGATCGAACTGGATGGCGTGCCTTACATGATTGTGGACTTTCAACATGTCAAGCCCGGCAAAGGCGGGGCCTTTGTGCGTACCAAGCTGAAAAGCCTGCTCACCGGCCGGGTGCTGGATCAGACCTTTCGTTCCGGTGAAAAAATCAAGAAACCCGACCTTATCGAGCGGGAGATGCAGTATCTCTACCGTGAGGGTGACAACTTCTGTATGATGGACAACGAAACCTATGAGCAGATTATGCTAACCGGGGAGCAGGTGGGCGAGGCCCGGCTTTATTTAACGGAAAATTTGGACGTAAAGATCCTCTTTTTCAACCAGCAGCCCGTGGCGGTGGATATCCCGCTCTTTGTGGAGCTGGCGGTGGCCCAAACCGAGCCCGGGGTAAAGGGCGATACCGCCGCGGGCGGCACCAAGCCCGCCACCCTGGAGAGCGGGGTGACCATCCAGGTGCCTTTATTTATCAATGAAGGCGACCGGGTGAAAGTGGATACCCGCACCGGCACCTATATTGAACGGCTCAAGTAATCCGCCCCTCAGACCAGTTTGACCAGGACAATGTAGCGCTTGACCCCGAAGCGTCTGGCCTTCTGTTGGCTGTCCAGATAAATGTCCACCTTTTTATGCCAACGGGAGGCCATGCGGTCCTGGAATTCAAAGACTCCCATACCGTGCAGTAATAACCGGTCGCCAAAGCGCAAATCCAAGTTTCTCTCCAAATCCCGGCTCACCGCCAATATCCCCTTCTTCACCCGCTGTCCTGAGGAAGTAATGCCTTTGCTGCCCGGACAATGATGGTAGGCTGTAGCTGTAACGATTGACATGCTGACACACAAGGTGGGTCGCGGCCAAGCCAGGACCCCCAGGGCCAAGAGACAGATTATCGTATAAGAAATTTTTCTCATGGTTTTCCCTCGCTTTTGGATGCCTTCGGGATCTTGCGGATGGTTGGGGAATGGTGAGAAGGGAACTGCCAGGTAACTCTAAAGGGCCGTGGGCCCGGGATTGCTTCGATAGTTTTTACGCCTGTGCCATCGGACGGGCACCTGAAAGACACATTCCTTCAGGCCTTAACCGCCGCCCGACCTCAGGTTCCCATCCCCATCAATCCAATGGTGAAGTGCACTATCTCATGCACACCCAAGTGGGCTTTTTTGATTTGTGGGTATCTATACCGCGATTAAAACCGCTTGTCAAGAAGTTTTTTTAAAAATATTAATATCTCTTTGATTTTATTAAAATATTCTAGCAAGATTAATTGTGTCATTTTTCGCAATGGCGACTTTAAAAAGGTTTCAGCGTTATTTTTAAAGCAAGTGGGTGATCAACCCTTATTTAAGAGAATTTTCAAATTTCAAGTGGGGTATTTTTATGTAGACAGGGGCCTTTTTGATAATGGCGCTAATGATAATACTATTAATAAGCTAATCAATCAGTTGAACATCCTTAATTAATTGGAGCCCCAACCAGCTTTTTGTGAATTTTATAGATAAATTTACAATATTTATAGCAAGCCACAATCGAATTGCCATTCTCCTGGTAGGGCCAGCCTCATTGTCCGCCATTTCTGAGGGCGCATGAGCAGGGCGCTCTTAATTGGGTTTTCATCCGCAACATGGCATCACAAACCCTTGGCGGGCTTAAAATTTGGCACGCCGCTCACGGCACCGTTTGGACAGCTTTTCAGGACAAAAAAAGGAGGCAGAACCTGGCCTTGGGCCAGGGCCTGTCCTCCCCCGTTGATCTCAGGAACCCGCAATCTGCGGGTGATTTAAACCCTTCAGGAACCGCCGAAGCCGATGCTGATCTTATCCCCCTCCACAATGACCGGCACTTGGCGGTTATCCGGGGTGAACTTCAGCATATCCTCCAGGGCTTGGGCGTCTTCTTTAACATCCCGATAAACGACCGTAAATCCCTCTTTGGTCTTGGCCTCCCGGGCCCGCAGGGTGAAAGGTCAAGTATGTTTGCCGAAGATGGTGACCTCCCTGGCCATAGCTTACCTCCTAGTGGGGCGGGTCTACGTAATAGACCTTCACGAAGAGAAAATCCACCAGGTTCAGGAATACCAGTGGCTTTTCCGAGACAGTGTACTGCACCCCTTCAAACCTGGGACTAACCTTTTCCCTCACATGCTGCATGACCTTCTCGGCAACCTGGGGATCATTGGGACATACGAGCTTCAGAAAATTCTGAAACACTGCGGCATCACGCAGCGCCAGGGTTTTGGTCTCTTCCCGCAGCTTCACTCGCAGAGGTTTGAGGGCATCGTCAAAGAAATCTCCGATGTCTTCAAATTTCGTCCTGATCTTGGCGAAGCTCCATTGCCGCAGGGACTGATATTCGCTGGCGGCCTGACTCTTAAGGTTGTCTGTAGTCAGCATGATGATGGAGATGTTGGGAGTATTGGGGACATTGGCCGGCAGGTAGGCGATCTTTACCGCCAGCTCCGGATACTTCGCATTGGAGAGAATGAAGTCACGGCTGAAGCGTCGGCCCGGTCTATCGTAGCGGTTGGATTCAGCCACTATCCAACCCGAAGTTTCCAGGCCCTGCAACAGGTTGTCGGCCTGGGGAATGAGCCGGCGCAATTCGGCAAAGTTCGACGGGGCCATGCTGCCTCGAGGTTCCTGGTAACCGGAATCATTATTCTCTGACTCCTGGATCTCGGGTTTCCTTGCTCTCTCCTGAACCTCGATCCGGGGCGCCGGTGGCAGTCCGGCGGGCTCCGGTGCGGGTGGGGTGGCAATCCTGGCTTGGACCGGCGGCGTCTTGAGATCGGGCTTCAACCCCAGGATAAAAAAAGTCTGTCCCGCCGCACCCGGGCGGCTCTGCTTCCAGTAGGCGTAGGGCTTTCCAGGGAAAAGGTCCAGAATAATGCGCACCCCACCCCTGGCGGAGATAGGTTCGGTGATCACTTGCCGGACCAGGATCTCATCGCCCTCCAGGTGTGTGGGCAGGCGTCCCGCCCGGCCTTGGGGAAACTCTACCACCACCTGCGGTTTGCCTGACACGTCCCTGATACCCACCAGAGGCGCGGCGGCCCGGTCCAATACCACTGTAAGGAGGGTGTTCTCCCCCACTTTGCTCAACCCCAGACGGCGCACCTCCACGGTGCCGTTAGCCCCCCAGGCGGGAGGGCAAAAGCAAAGCAGCAACAAAAGCAGCAGGCCCAGAGTTCCGGCCGGTTTTTCGGTCACGGTTTTAATGCAATTAATGCCGTTACCCTCCTTCACTGACCCGTTTGAATACCACGCAGGCACCGGGAGGGCAACCGGGATGCCATTCACCGGTCATGTCCGCAGACAAAATATTTCCACCATCACCGGGGGTGACGATGAGAATGGCGCCGGTTTTGGTATAAATCCAAATTTTGCCGTCATTCACTACCCAGGTGAACTCCACAGTTTTTCCGGACAGGGTCCAGGTCCCTCTGCCGTCCTCTTTGAGGTCTAAAGAAATGTTGCCTTTCCCGGCGAAAGTCTCCACGGATTTATAGCTCCCGACAAATGGTGAGCGGGACTCCCCACAGCCTGCCATGACTAGCCCTACTGCGACCAGAATCAAGATCGCAGCCAACTTTAAGCAGCCCATTTTCATATCTTTCGATCTCGCAAGGTAAACCCTCCCCGATCCAATACAAAAAAGCGATCGTAGAGGAAAATTTGGACGCACATAAGCAGCATCCCAACATTCTTCGTTACTTTCCACCAGTTTACCGGTTCCCCCACTTCGCCCACACATCCGCAGTTAATGGGCATATTGTGCAAAATGGCATTGACCAGTCCCACAATGAAGCTGATGTTCATGGCTGCGATGATGGTGGCTGCCGCCCGGGTGCGGATTCCCAGGACCAGGAACAAGCCGCAGACCAACTCCGCCCAGGGCAGGGCCAGGGCCCACAGGTTTACGCCCCACCAAGGCATCATATCGTAATCCACCACGTTCAAGGCAAAGACCCCGGGCCGCAAGATTTTGCTCAACGCAAAGGAAATGAAGATGGCCCCGAGGAGTACCCGGCAGAATACCGACAGGTAAGGGCTGCGTCGGATGGGAGGAATCAGAATTAGCACAAAGATGCTCAGGGGGATCCATTCCAGCAGGCCGGCCAGACCCAAAGGCATGCTGGCTGGCACCTTGGGCGGACGTTGCTCTATGGGAAAGGCCTTCACCCATGCCGAGTAATCATGCAGCACCGCGACGTTTTTTAATCCCCTGTGGATCAGCATGCGGGCCAGATCGACGTCCATGCGCCGACTGAGGGTGCCGCCATAAACGATAAGGGTTTTATCCTTGTTCCCCGGCGTCTGCTCCAAAGTGAAATGGAACATGGGAAACATGATATCAAATAAGATCACCGGCAGGTTCATGGCGCCTTTGATGTGTTCCTGGTCGAAAAAGGCGCTTTTCCTGGCATCGACGAAAATAGCCCGGTTTTCTCGGACTAATTCCTGGGCCTGGGCCACCGTAATCTCGGGAACCCCCGGTTGGCCCCACCCGTGTACCAACGGCAGCCGGTTGTCGTTATACAGGTTGAAGACTAAAGCCAGAACCAGGCTCAAACCCAACATCAGGACATAGTCAAACCAGGATATCTGCCGCAGCTTGACCTGGTGCACCGTTTCGGTTTCCAGGCGGCGGTCCCCGGCCACCAGCCAGCTGGCCAGTTGCTGGATTATACTTCGGGCCAACTGGGGATTTTGATCCAACAGGCGGTCAAACTCCTCCTTGGAGACCTTTATGAGTAGTGAGTCCACCGCGGCCTCCACCGAAGCGGAGCGTGGCTGCCCCGTTATCAGGGCCACTTCCCCGAAATAACTGCCGGCTGCCAATTCAGTCAACTCAGTTCGAATCCCTTCCGAGGTCTCCCGGAAGACCCGAACCCGGCCGGATTGAATCACATAAAAAAATTCCGGGGTCTCTCCCTGGCTGACGATGCGAGTGCCGGCGGGGACATTCACTTCTTGCCCCAGTTGACAGAGCTTGAGACCTGTCGCCTCAGCTCCTCCTTTCGGTTTCTCCGTTGCCTCCATGCCGTCTTTCCTATGGGTTGTGCAGTCCGGTTGCCGGGCCACCTAGTGAACACACACGAAAAATCACGATTCCCTGTCTTTTACCATAAGATGACGAAGATGTGAACTCCGCCTTAAACCTTAAAAACTTTTTTCCTTCGGGTTACTAGTGCAGTTCAAATAGTCAGGCCGAGTCAGATCATTTTCTCATTTTGAGAAAAATTTATCATGCATCTAGGCCATTCTCTCAAGGAGAGAAAATGTCGCCCGCCCCCTTTAGCAGT
Organism: Thermodesulfobacteriota bacterium; assembly: GCA_049322355.1. Classification (GTDB taxonomy): domain Bacteria; phylum Desulfobacterota; class Desulfobaccia; order Desulfobaccales; family 0-14-0-80-60-11; genus 0-14-0-80-60-11. The sequence goes on from JBMORG010000011.1 coordinate 112,642, forward strand.
TGATCCGATTCAGATTAATAATATAATTATTTCAACATGTTATATAACATGATTTTCTTAATAGTTGGCAAGCCATTTGCATCAGAAGTAAGTTGGCTTGATTTTGCGATAAGTGAGGAAACTGACCCAAATGCGAACTTCAACCTCTGCCTTTCCCTGGACCCAGGTGAAATGGCGCTCCAAAGAGGAACAAAAATTACAGACCATTGACCTGACCCTCAAGATCCTTGTACCCCTCATCTTGTCGGTCTCCTTTATAGTTGCCCTGAAAGTCGGCTCCTTCGACGGTTTCTTGCAGCTATTGAGCCGTCAGAGCTACGCAACCCCCTTAATGGCCCTGGGGTCCGGCTTTACCGTGGCTTATCTGGCCTTTCAACTGGTGCGCACCTTTTTATGGTTGCGGTATAAACCATATCCTGTGCCCGCCGGCGAGCTGCCCCGGGTTACGGTCATCATCCCGGCCTATAATGAAGGCGCCATGGTGGAAAAATCCATCTACGCCGCGGTGGCCTCCGACTACCCCGCCGACCGGCTGGAAATCATCTGCATCGACGACGGCTCCAAGGACGACACCTGGTCTTACATCGATAAAGCCCGCAAACGCTACCCCAAACTGATCAAGGCCATCCGCTTTCCCAAAAACCGGGGCAAAAAAGAAGGCTTATACGCCGGCTTCACAAAAGGCAAGGGCGATTTCTTCGTCACCATCGATTCGGACAGCGTCATTTCTCCCGATACGGTGAAGCAGGTCATCGCCCCCATGCTCAATGATCCCAAGATCGGTGCGGTGGCGGGAAACGTCAAGGTCTACAACCGGGCCCGCAGCGTCATGGCCCGGATGCTGGCCGTACGCTTCGTCCTGGCCTTTGACTTCCTCCGGGCTTCCCAAAGCATGTACGGTTGCGTCACTTGCACCCCCGGGGCTTTGTCCGCCTACCGGGCCACTGCGCTCAAACCCATCCTTCAGCAATGGCGCACCCAGACCTTTATGGGCTTGCCGGCCAACATCGGCGAAGACCGGGCCCTGACCAACTTCGTCCTGCGCCAGGGCTACTATACCTCCTACCAGCGCAGCGCCTTGGTCCACACCATGGTGCCCGAAACCTACCGGGGCCTTTGTCGCATGTACCTGCGCTGGGACCGTAGCAACTTCCGGGAAAACTGGGTCCAAGTTAAATACATCTTCACCAACTACCGCAGCAAACACCGTTTGCTGCCCATCATCGACTTTTTAATGACCCAGATCGAGTTTCCCGTGACCCACCTCTTCATGGCTTTGATGTTCGTGTCCTTCGTCTTCAACCCCATCATTATGGTCAAGGTTTTGGCCGGAATGGGGGTCTTTACCCTCATTTTCATGTACCATTATATTCACCAAGAACGTGACATGGACTTCATTTACGGCATTATCTACTCTTACTTTGCCGTCTTCGCCCTCAACTGGGTCCAGCCCTGGGCCTTCATCACCGTCAGAAACGACCGCTGGCTTACGCGTTAATCCGCGATTATATATAAAAGACAGATGCAGGGGCTGGTTTAAAACCCGCCCCTGCATCACCTTCGATTGTCGTGGGGTGGCCAAGTTTATCCTTTGGTCTTTTCAATCGCAGGCTAGCCTGAGACTGCCAAATGCCTGATTATCCGCATCCAGTATGACTTGCGCCTCTTGTTTGGCCTTCCCATTCAAAACCTCGCACCCATCCCTCCGGCGTACCCCGTGAGTTCAGCGTAGCCCTGGCCGGAAACCGGAGTGCCTTGTTTGGTGCCCTCGATCTTAATCCCGCCTTCCCAGTACGTTACCTTGGCCGGAGCCGGGGCGCGAATCTCCTGGTCAGCCAGAGTAGGGGTCAAATTCAGGCGGTAGCCCGCTCCGGGGATGGTGACTTCCCAGCCTGCGGGGTACTTCGTGCCGGTGTGGGGGGAGGTCCAGGCGCCGGTGGCCTTGACCTGAAATTCCGCCAGGTTCAGGTGCTGGGTGTGGCCCTGGGGGTCAATCAAGGTTCCGGAAGAGGCCGGGTCCACGATGCCGTCTTTGTGGCGCAGGAGATAGAGCATCACATCCCAGCCGTCGGATAATTGCAGGCTGAACCAGTCCCACCCCACCAGCCCCGGGGCCATGGCGCTGGTGAAAAACTCATGGTCCATCCAGCTTACGCCGTTGACCGAAAACAAGCGGCCGGCCACATTAATGGTTCCCCTGGTGTTAAGGCGGCTTATGGAATAGTAAAAGCTGGCGGAGTTAAACTTCTGGGATTTACGGCTAAAACCCCCTTCCCCATGCAGGGCTGGAGGCTTCCCAGGTTTAAGCGTAAGGTCCAACCCCAACCCCTCTTTTTGGGCCGACAGATGAAATTCCTCCCCCTGAAGCTCCGCCCGCCAGTCGTCGATCCAGACCCGCATGTTCCCCGCCGCAGCCCCGGACAGCCCCAGGGCCTCCCGGCCGGCCTTATCCCGAAAGATAAAGGTGCGCCGGGCCGTGTCCGTGAGAGCCAGGTGGGCAAAATAGATGGTGTTCAGGGACCAGGCAGAGCGGGCTTTTGGGTCGGGTTTCTGCAAAGCTATGCGAAAAAAGGCCAATTGGTAACCGAAGGCCTCCCCGGACCCGGCTTTCAGGTGCCCCACCCAATACCACCACTCGCCCTTATACGCCGGGTGGGCCCCGTGATCCCGGGGAAACTCAAAGACCGGGCCCGGCTGGGGTATCTTAAAGGTCTCTTCGGCCCTGGCGGTCCCCATCAAGGGGAGCGTCAGGATAAGCCCCATAAAAATAGCGCTTAGACCACACCTTACGATGCCATACTTTTGTCCGAAAATCGGAAACCGAAAACCGAAAACCGGCATTAATACCTTCTGCGCTGCTCGGTGGCGAGCTTAAAATAGTGTTGCCTGGCCTCATAAATGGTCCGGCGGGGGTCACGCAGAAACAATTCCAGGAACTCCTGGTTGTTGAACAGATAAAGCTTCCCTTCATAGATCAAGAAGATTTTGGGGTTGATATCGTCCAACCGGCCCATGGCCAGGGAGGTGGCGCAGTAGCCGCCGAATTGGGGCTGATAGCGGGGCGCATCCCGGAGGAACTCATAGCGGTTGCCTCTGGAGGCAAAGTGATACTCCGCGCCTCCCAACCTTTCGATAATCCGCTTGCTGCCTTTGACCGCCCGGTTGCGGGTGAAATAAGCCACCGGATCGTAGCCGTGCAGGGCTATGGAGTCTTTCAGGTTGAGCAGGGCCATGCCCGAGCCCCCGGAAGTCGTGGGCGGCGGTTGGGCCGGAGCCACGGCCGCCAGACCACACACAATGAACAGTATGAGACAAATCTTAAATGCCTGCATTTTCATGATATGAGCCCTCCACTTAGGGAAAAATTAAGAAAAGGGGAATTCATCCACGCTCTCCGCCCTCAGTCGAAAAACTTGCCCTCGTAGACCTGAGCCATGACCCAGCGGCCGTCCACCTTTGCCGGAATAACGATTCGCTGGTACTCTTCGCCTTCGAAGTCGTCCAGGTCGGTTAGAAACCGAGGAAGTTCTATAGACTCCAGGAGCCAGGCCGGATGCTCCGGCCCGTTACAGTCGTAGCGGAAAGATTTAAAGCCCCGGTAGCGCCCCATATGGCCCCGGATATGACAGCGGCGCCATTCCCCTACGAGGCCCGTCACCAGGAAGTGATTGGCCTCCCCCGGGGCCAGACTGCCGTAGACGATAAGTTTGGTTTCGGGGTTGTCCATGTTGAAGGATTTAGATTTCGAAAACATGTTTCCCTAGCGCCCTTCAACTCCCTCCCCCTTGATGGAAGAGGGTTGGGGTGGGGGTGGTACAATCCGATGCTTTTCAACCGCTCCAGTCCCCCTCCCCCCAACCCCCTCCCACCAGGGGAGGGGAAGTTTAAAGATTCAGGGGTTCGAATGTAGGGTGCGCACGGCGCACCTTCTATGGTGCGCGAGCCTACCCTGCCTTAAATACCTCAGCGGCGGCGGCCCAGGCGGTTGCGCAAGGCCAGGAAGAATAGGGCCGCCTGGCCGGGGATGAGGACGGGCATAAACGCTGACAAGAATTTGCCCCCGGCGGTAGCGGGCTTCAGCCAGTCGGGCTTTTGCAGCGTCCCCTGCTGAAAGACGTATAACAATGCCTGCCAGAAACCGGCCCAACTCCATTTGTCGGGGACGTCGGGTATGTGCTCCAACCCCAATAAAACCAGGGAAAAAACCAATAACAATCCCCCCAGGACCAGGACCGCACGCAATGGCCGCTCGCCATAGCCGCTGGAAAGCTTGTATAAATTGTACCAATAAAGGGGAAACCAGCGCCACTTGCTGGCCCGGCGGTGCATCTCCATTTCGCCGTAGTGGAAGTCCCCGGAACTCTTGTAGTCATTCACGCCTTCATAGTTAACCTGGAGGTTGCGGTAGAGGCGTTCCACCACGCTGTAGTAGTATGCGGTTGGCGGCGGTTGAACGGGGGGCTTAACCAACCCGGTAAAAATTAAGATTTTCTTGGCAAGAGATAATTCTCTCTGCCTCAACAAAACCTCGTCATAAAGCGCCTGGCGACCACGATATGGATGCCAGGTAACGTGGTGAAACTCCGGGCGCCGCAGGTCCGTGCCGGCAAACCTTACATGAGCCAAAGACATATCCTGAAAACGCAGCACCCCATTTTCCTGGAATTTAAGGTCAGAAAAATCTGCGATGAAGGGAAGCTCGATTGTAATGAAAGATACACGTCCGCTTATAGTGGCCCCCCTCAAATCCACCTCCCCCGAAAAGCTGGCCCAGACAAAATACGCCTCCCCCGAAAAGCTGACCCCGGTAAAATCCGCCTCCTTCGCAAAGCTGGCCTGGTAAAAATATACCCCGCCTGTAAAGCTGGCCCGTGAAAAATTTATGGGTTTCTCGAATTTGAGCGACCCAAATAGGTAGAGAGGGTTAAAGAGGTCCGGAAAGAAGACCCCGCGAAAATCATAGAATTCCCGCCCTTCTTGGTTCCATCTGGCCAGAAGGGCTTCATTGAAGGCATCCTGATCTTTCAACTTATTCTGGGAGTGGAGAATACAGAACTCATCGGGGTCCCCGGGGTGGGCGGTATTTTCACATTCAATCTCGGGATATATATCATCCGGAAATTTTCTATAGATTTTGCAGGTGGGGACTGTTTCAGCCATCACCGCTCCAAAATCACCACCGCCAGGGCGCGGTGGTCTTCGTCGGTGAGGGACAGGTGCATACTGGCGATGCCTGCGGTGGCGCATAGTTCGGCGGCCCGGCCGCTGACGTAAAGTTCGGGCTTGCCCATGGGGTTGGGGATCACTTCCACTTCCCGCCAGCGGATGCCGTCTTTGCGTAGGCCCACCCCCAGGGCCTTGGAGAAGGCTTCTTTGGCGGCAAAGCGCATGGCCAGGGCGGAGGCGGCCCAGGCCTTGCCCCGGCAGTAGGCAACCTCACGCTCGGTGAAGACGCGGCTCAGAAACCGGTCGCCGTAGCGCGCCAAGACCCGCTCGATTCTGGCCACCTGCACCAGGTCAACGCCGATTCCGTAAATCATGAGAATCCGTTTTGGGCTTTTGGTTTTTCGTTTTTGGTTGTTCTGCCATTATTATGAAGGCTGAATGCTGTAATGTAATTCCAAATTTGCTGAATTCGCAAAAAGTCACTTTCCCCTCCCCTGGTGGGAGGGGATTAAGGGGAGGGGGATTATAACTTAATCTAAGGCGCTAATTTTCACCCCCACCCTATCCCTTCCCCATCAAGGAGGGTGGAATTTTGGGACTCTGCGAACTCATCAGATTTCAGGCTGTATTCCTAAAACCTAAAACCTGGCCCCTGAGATCCCTGCTAAGTTACTTCTTCCCCTTCTTGGGCGGGGCCGCGGGGGCCTCCGCTTTGCACATGGTGCCCGATTCGCTGCAGGAAGGGCATTTCTTGGGTTTGCAGCGGGTGTCTACTTTTTCACCACATTTTTCGCAGGTAAACACGGCCATGAAAGTAACCTCCAAAGTTCATAGATTAGTAAATTGCCGTATCAATTACTTATACTTCATAAATTCGCCACCATGTCCGCCACCCTGAGCCAAAGGCGAAGGGTCTCATGTGTGAATTTATCCTGAGATTCTTCGCCGCCTTTGGCGGCCCAGAAGGACAAAAATGGAATATATGATATTTCGCCTTCTTATTTACCGGAATCAACCGGCTTCGGGCTCCGCCTGCTCTCCTTTTACATCTTCCGCCTGGCATTTTGCCAGAATTTTTTCCGTAATTTCGGGAAGATGTTCAAAGAGTCCGTCGAAGGCGCCGCCGCGCTTAATCCCATGAAATGAAATCTCGCCTCCCTTTATGACGATAAAGGCAATGGGCGTGATCATTACCCCGCCGCCTCCGCCGCCGCCCTCCCCTGCTTTCTTGTTGTCGGTGCCCTTGCCGCCCCCGGCTCCGACCCCGAGGGAGATTCGGGAAACGGGAATCAGGGTGAATTCACCCACTTTGATTTCCTGGCCCAGGATGGTTTCGGTCTTGGCAACGGCTTTGAGTTCATCCATCAGTTTGCTGATAATTTCCGCAGCAGGAGCTGTCATTCGTATCCCTCCAATAAAAATTATTCTTTCATTCTTTCGTTCTTGCGGTTTTTCTTAAGTCCCAGGCGAACCGTATTATCCTTAGATATGGCAGATGAAGCAAAAAGGTCGTCAGTTTCGAGGCCACCCGGTACGGATAAACCGTCACCCAGATTTGGGCAAAATTGCGGTTTTCAAAATTCACTGAAAGTTCCACGTTATCCAGATGGACATTGCTTACTACTGCATAAAGCAGTCCGTTTAACATAGGGTCAGGCAGGGACATGGTTGCTTCCGATTCCCGAAAACTGAAAGTTCGGAAGATTTCCAAGATAACTCGCCAGACTCGCTGGATTATTTCCAGGCAAAGTTCCCGCTGTTGCCAAAGCCGACGCAAAACTGCCCAACCATGCATCTTTCCTTTTTCGGTAACTGCTTTTTTAGGTTTTTTCGGTTCTTCCACTCCCAAACTTTTCTTGAGGGATAAGCCCAGCCATTTAATCCTGAGCCACTGGTCTCGGGTATCGTATCCCAGGGAAATGGGCGCCGCCAGGATGAGCAGCGCCAGTAGGATTAAGCCCAAGACCAAATAAGTCATAACCTTCCGAAATTGACCCGGCCCCCTCACCAGACCCTCTCCCGCTGCAAGCGTGGGGAAAGGGAGGGGGTAAAGTCGGCAAGGTTGAAATATGGGGTTCTGGCAAAAAGCCGTATTGTCATCCTGAGCGAGGCAAAGGATCCCGTATTTTCCTTCAGTTAGTGAGATTCTTCAATCGCTTCGCTCCCTCAGAATGAGATATATGAAGACGTTAGCAAGAGGTTCCAATTATGCTGGGTTAGCCTCTGGTATTTTTACCCGCCCCCACCCGGAAAGGCAATGGCCAGGGCCTCGTCCAGGCGCTCCACCGGATGAAAGGTGAGTTCACCCCGCACGGATTCGGGAATCTCCTCCAGGTCCACTTTATTTTGGGCCGGGAGGATGATCTCCGCAATCCCCGCCCGGTGCGCGGCCAGGACCTTGTTCTTGATGCCGCCCACGGGGAGCACGTGCCCCCGGAGGGTGATCTCTCCGGTCATGGCCAGGCCCTTCTTAACCGGGCGACCGGACAGGAGCGACACCAAGGCGGTGAGCATGGCCACCCCGGCGGAGGGGCCGTCTTTGGGGATGGCCCCCGCGGGCACGTGGATGTGGAGATCAGAATTTTCGAAGAAATCCTCCGAAATCCCCAGGAAGGGAGCCCGGGCCCGGATGTAGGACAGCGCCGCATTGGCCGACTCTTTCATAACATCGCCCAACTGCCCTGTGAGCCTGAGATTGCCTTTGCCCGGCATACGCAGTACCTCGATGAAGAGAATGTCGCCGCCGGTGGGGGTCCAAGCCAGCCCGGTGGCCACCCCCGGTTCCGGGTGATCCAGGGCCGCATCCCGGAAAAAACGAGGCGGACCAAGGTAAGTGGCCACGTCGGCTTCGTCGATTTTGACCTGTTGGCGGCCGCCTTCCGCCACTTCCCGGGCCACGCCCCGACATAGAGAAGCGATTTCCCGCTCCAGGTTGCGCAGTCCCGCCTCCCGGGTGTAAGAGGCGATGACCCGCCGGACGGCCTCGGGGGTGAGCTCCATCTGCTCTGCCGTCAGCCCGTGGGCCTCCAGTTGCCGGGGCAGGAGGTGGCTGAAGGCGATTTCCAGCTTCTCCTCCTCGGTGTAGCCGGTGAGTTCCAGGACTTCCATGCGGTCCCGCAGCGGCGGCGGGATGGGATCCAGGAGGTTGGCGGTGGTTATGAACATGACCTTGGAGAGATCAAAATCCACCTCCAAGTAATGGTCGGAAAAGGTGGAATTCTGCTCCGGGTCCAGGACCTCCAGGAGGGCCGAAGAGGGGTCGCCCCGGAAGTCGGCGCCGATCTTGTCCACTTCATCCAGGATAAAGACCGGATTGTTGGAGCCGGCCCGTCTGATAGACTGGATGATGCGGCCAGGCAGCGCGCCCACGTAAGTGCGGCGGTGGCCGCGGATTTCGGCTTCATCCCGAACCCCGCCCAAGGACAGGCGCACAAACTTGCGGCCCAGGGCCCGGGCGATGGAGCGGCCCAAGGAGGTCTTTCCGGTGCCCGGCGGCCCGACAAAACAGAGGATGGGACCCTTCATGTCGGGCTTGAGTTTGCGCACCGCCAGGTATTCCAAGATGCGCTTTTTTACTTTTTCCAGGTTGTAGTGGTCTTCATCCAGGATTTCCCGGGCCTGGTGCAGGTTCAGATTGTCGTCGGTAGATTTGTTCCAGGGCAACTCGATGAGCCATTCCAGGAAGTTGCGAATGACCTGATGGTCCGGCGAAGTGGGCGGGGTGCGTTTCAGCCGGGTCAATTCCCGTTCCGCCTCTTTCATGGCGTGGGGCGGCAACTCCGCTTCTTCCAGGCGGAACTGCAGTTCGTCAATCTCCCGGGTCCGCTCATCCCCCTCCCCCAACTCCTTCTGCAGGACCTTGATGTGTTCCCGTAGGTAATAGTCCTTTTGGGCCTTGTCCATCTCGGTCTTCACCTGGCTCTGAATTTTCTTTCCCAGCTCCAGAATCTCCAACTCGCGGTTGATATAGGACAATACCTTCCGCAGGCGCTCTGTAACATCAAAGGTCTCCAGCAGTTCCTGTTTCTCGACCTTGGAGATGTTGAGGCTGCCCGCAGTAACGTCGGCCAGTACCCGGGGATCGCTGAACTCCCGGACCAGGGCACCCAGTTCCGAAGGCAGGTAAGGAGAGAGTTCCAGCATTTTCAGAAAGAGGCCTTTGACGTTAGAGACCAGGGCCTCAACCTCCAGGGAAGGCTCGTATTCTTCCGGGATGGGGGTTATTTGGGCCATCAGGTAAGGCTCCTGGGCCACCCAGGTTTCCACCCGGAAGCGGTAGAGGCCTTGAATAAGCAGACGCACGGAGTCGTCATCGGCTTTGCGCATCTTCAAAATGACTGCGGCAGTGCCGATATTGAAGAAATTTTCCGGGTCAAACCCCGTGGGCTTTTCCGTTTTGCTGGTCAAGAAGCCCAGAGTCTTATCCTGGAGCAAAACCTCGTTCACCAGCTTCTGGGCCGGCTCCTCCCAGAGGGCCAGGGGCATGATGATGCGGGGAAAAAGTACCAGGTCGGTTGCGGGTAATATGGGTAGCACCCGGGGGCCGGGCTGTTCGTCAGATGGCGCCGCCACCCGGAATTTGTCAGTTTCGTAATTATTGGTCATGATATCTCCATGTTCTTAATCTTAGGATTTCACCGGTATCTGCCGGGTTTGGGGAGATTTGCGGGGCAAGCGGACTTCCAGGATGCCATCAAGATAGGCGGCTTCCACCCCGTCGGGGTTGATGGCGATGGGTAGTGTGAAGCGGCGTTCAAAGGCGCCGAAACCCATTTCCAGGTGAATAAAGCCTCTGAGACCTTCCGGACGGGGAGGTCGGCGACATCCACGCAGCACCAACTCGTGGGCCGTTAATGACAAGGAAATGTCATCCGCCGACACCCCGGCCAACTCCAGACGGAGCACCAGCCCTTGGGTGGTTTCGTAGAAATCTGCCGCGGGCCGGAAAGACGCCGAGGTCTTTTGGGCTTCCAAAAGGGTATCAAGACCACGACGCACCTGCTCTTCCAGGCGGTCGAAGTCCCGGATTACTCTGATTTTGATGAGACGGTACATAAGCTCCTCAAAAGTTTATTTCCATTTAATCTAATAATTTTAATGACAAAATCCAGGGATAACGGAATTTTCTGTGATTCAGGAATTTTTTTTGATTATCACCATAGGCAGGCCAGATGGATGAATCATTTTTGAGTGGCCGGCCTATCCTGGTCCTGCCTTGACCGACGCTGTAATTCCTGGTAGGTTCCCAGGCATGTCACCAAAGATAATTTGCCTGGGGGCCATTAATCTTGACCTGAAATTTCAGGTGGAGGACCTGGAGAGTTTTCTTAAGGAGTGGGGCACCGGCCTCACCCGGGGAGGCGAGGAGGCCATTTCCCAGGCCCAAGAAATTCGCCTTCAGGAATTGCTTGCCCGGCATGGGCACCAGGTAGGCCGCTTCGGTGGAGGTATGGCGGCCAACACGGCCTATGCCCTGGCCGGTCTCGGCATTCCGGTGGCGCTGGTAGGCCGGGTGGGAGAAGACGCTGCTGGGCAATTTCTAAAGCAAAGCCTGGCTGGGGTGGACCTGTCGCACGTGGTCGCCCAGGGGAAAAGCGGCCGGGCCTATATTCTTGCAGACCCGGATGGCGACCGTACTATCTTGGTGGCACCCAATACCAATGATGAGATTCAAGAACAAGATATCCCCTGGGAAGCCCTTCGAGAGGCGAAGTTCTTGCACCTCACCGCGTTTGTGGGGGACGCCGCACTTGCGCTACAGCAGACCATTGCCGAACGGATTCCGGAGCAAGTCCGCCTCAGTCTTGATCCGGGCGACCTCTATGCCCGGCGAGGCTGGCCGGCCATAGAGGCCATTCTGGACCACCTGGAAACCCTGTTGGTGAACGAAACCGAGTGGAGATTGCTGGGAGGGAATATGCACGTTCATCCCTACTGGGCCCCACCCGTGGTGGTAATCAAGCGGGGAGCCCGCGGCGCCAGACTGCTAACACCCTTAAGACACTTGGATTTTCCCGTGGAATTGGCAGGTGAGGTGGTGGACACCCTGGGGGCGGGCGACGTCTTCGCCGGGGGCTACCTGGCCGGACGCTTTTTAGGCCTCCATCTCAACCTATGTGTACGTCTGGGCAACCGGGCCGCGGCCGTGAGCCTAAGAGGCGCCGGCCGGGAGAGCTACCCGGACCGGGTCTTTTTGGAGCGGCAGGTGCAGCTTCTGCAACAAGGTTGATTAGTGGCCAATGATCAGTGGTCAATGATCAGTTAAATAATCTATCAATAACTGATTACTGACCACTGGCTACAGAATATAGGAGACTACATGCCCAACTTGCAACTGAACACCAATTGTGAGGGCCCTCTGGCCCTCAATGACAACGCTTTTGAGCTATGCCGGGACTTCATTAAGCCCCAGGGGGACCGGTTTTTCCGGCAGTTGAGCCGCTATGACATTTATTTGAGTGATGTTGCAAAAAAGCCGGGGTACCAATCCGGGAACACTCTCAGGCTCATTTTGCCCTTTTTGAAGGCCCGCGGCCTCACCAACGGCCAAATCGAAGATTATTCCCGAAAGAATGTGGCCTTGATGCCCGGGGCCGAAGGCGCCTTTCAGTTCCTCCACGGCTGCAATTTTCCCCTTTTTGAAATCAGTACCAGCTACCGGCAATTTGCCGAAGCAGTGGGCGTTAAGCTGGGTTTTGCCAGGGACCATATCTTCTGCACCGAACTGGATCTGGACCGCTATGAGCTTCCCCCGGATGAAGCCCGGGAATTACTGGGCCTGATTGCTGAAATAGCCGATGCGCCGGAGATCGAACTGCCACCTGAGGCCGCATCATTAACTGACCTGCCGGACCAGGCTCAGGAAACAGTGGCGATGCTGGACCGGGTTTTTGAGGAGCGGCTGCCGGCCATGAAGATCGGCGCCATCTTGCCAGAAGTCCATCCCATCGGCGGGCCTGCAAAGGCCAAGGCCGTGGCCGCCAGCCTGGAGAAAACCGGCCTGAAGATGTCTGAGCTTATCTATGTGGGGGATAACGGCAACGATGTGCAGGCTTTCGAAGCGGTGCGGGCCGGTGGCGGCCTGGCCATTTCTTTCAACGGCAACCGCTATGCGGTGGGCGCCGCGGAAGTGGTGGTGGTGTCAGACAGCGCCTGGTCTATTGCTTTGCTGACCGCCATCTTCCAGTCGTGGGGCAAAGAGGGGGTACTGGAGCTGGCAGCCCCCGAGACCCGGGACAAATCCCGCAGCCTGGTCTTGCCGGAAGCGATGGTTGACCCCATTTTTTCTGGTCTCAATGGCCGCCTTCTGAACATCTATTTGTCCAAGGGTATCGACCGGGCAAAAATCGCCAAGGACAGCCTGGCCATGCGGGCCAGACTCCGGGGCGAGGCGGTAGCCGCATTAGGGTAAACCAAGCAGGTCATAAATAAAGGCGGTCCAGGAACCGCCCAGCAGTTGCAAAGGCGGACCTATGTGTCCGCCCTTGGTTGATGGTGCACGCGCAAATGCAGTGATAGAGGCCTACTTCTCCTTTTTGGCGTACTTCTGGGGTTCCTTGACAAAGCGGTCCTTACAGAGTTCGGAACAGAAGTAGTAGGTCTCTTCTTCAAATTCATACGCGAACTTGCCGTGCATATCCTTCAGGTCCATCATGCACACCGGGTCCACGTCGCATTTGGCTGGATCTTTGGCCATGGCTTAACCTCCCGCAAAACTTAACCTTGCATAAACAATAAGAATCTCTTAGCCCGGCGTCAAGGCACCCGATGTTTCATGGCCGGCTTTCCCAGTTCGGCGCGGGCCTGCCACCGGAAAGCTCTCGAAAATCCGTGATCTTAACCCCCGATGCGACCAGAGCAGCTTTGAGGCGAGGGCTCATAAGGGCCGCCAATTCCTGCTGCCGCAGGTAGCGAGGGGCCCAGCGCAACAATTCCGAGTCGGCAAAGAGGCCCGGATGGCAGTAGATTTCGGTGACCCCCGGCTGAAGCCGAGGCACCAGGTCCACAAGATAGTCTTCGGTCATGCGCCCGTCGTTCAGCAGTCCGAAGATGTGGTGGTTAAAGCAGAGACCCGCGGCCCGGATTATTTTCTCCGCCCGCCGGCAGAGTATGGCGAAGATCAGACCCTGGGCGATCTTGGGTAAAGGACCGTCCGGGGCCAGGGATAGGGTGGTCCGCCAATCTTCCCGGGCCAGGCGCACTGCGGGGATGCCGTACTCCCGGGCCAGGTCCACCACGATGGGAAAGATGCCGGGGTGGAGGTGCAGGTTCAAGTGGCTATTGAGGTGCCAGATGGTCAGACCGGCCCGTTGGAAGAGTTCTATCTGGGCCGCCAGTTCCCGCCGGATTTCGGGTAACAAGCGCGGTTGGCTGAAGTAACGCCAACCGGTGGCCACGGGAGCGTTTGAAAAGAAACCCTGGGCATTAACCAGACTTGGGATATGCTCCGGGGGCAAAACAGCGCGACCCTGAATGAGGGTAAGGTGGACCCCCAGGCAGAGATCGGGCAATGCCCGGGAGAGAGCGATGGCCGCCTGGGTCCGGGGAGCGGCGGCCATCAGGCTGGCACTCCGGAGCAGTCCCCGGCGGTGAGCCAGAGCCACGGCGCCGTTGAGCGCATCGGAGAGCCCGAAGTCGTCGGCGGTGAAGATGACGAATTTCTCAGGCATCGGCAAAAGACTGGCCCACCCCTTCCCTTCCACCTGCTCCCTGCCCCTGCTTATATCGAGTTGCATTCAAAGAGTAACTATTGGTAGCCGCAGGCTTTAGCCTGCGCCTGAACAGGCAAAACGCCTGGGTTACCATCTGAATGCGAAATGGCATCAATTCTTTAGCCAATGATACCCCTCCATCAGGGCCGTCAGGGAGAGAAAATTGTAGGGGTGCAGCAGCGCCCTAAGGCCTTTAAACCATTGGCCTTGCCGCAGCGCAGCCAAAGAATCTGCCACCGACACCGCCAAGAACTGGTAAACGCTGGGATCGCGATAACAGTCGATGGTGCAGGCGGAACAATTATCCCGGATGGGCTGAATGTCTTTAATCTCCTCCAGGGGACCCAGGGCTTCCCCCAGGTAATGGCAGCGATAGACCTGAAAGCGCCAGTCCACGAAGAAATATTTGAATCCCGCCAAACAGGGAAATCTTACTGGTTGGCGCTTTAATTGCCGCTGGAGATCGGTCAGGGCTAACCGGGGGTTGAGGATGTGCAGCGAAGTGGCCCCCTTCAGTTCCTTTACCTGCCCAAACCACCTTTGCAGTTCAGCCGAGGTAAAATCCACGGAATAATGGTGGGCAAACCCTAAATACGAGGAATTAAGCCGGGTGATGGGGTAGGAAAAGGTGACCCTGCCAAAACCCAGGTCTTCCAAGAACCGGAGCATCTCTCTCAAATCCCCCACCAGGCGGCTTAAGGTCACCGAAGCCACCGGGTCCAGCCCGACCCGGCGCAACTCCCTCACCATTTCCCGAATATGTTCGGTCAGACCCGGCATTCCCCGGTGGGCGTCATGGGCATTTGCTGAGGGCGCGTCCAGGGAAATGATCAGGGTCTTAAGGCCTGCGTCCCGCAAGTCTTGGATAAAAGCCCGATTAAGCAGGGAACCGTTGGTACAGAGGAGCGTCTGGACGGCCAAGTCCCGGGCTCTGGCCAAGGCCGTAAGTAGGGCGGGATAAAGCAGGGGTTCGCCGCCGGTGAAGCAGAGATAGCTAATGCCCTTGTCTTTGAGGGCGCTAAGCCCCCGTAAAAGCCGGGCCGGATCCGCCATTACCCTTTCATCGGGGGCTACTCCGGGAAAACTGCAGAAGTTGCAATGGGCATTGCAGGCGTTGGTTAGGGCAATCTGGCAAAAACCTGGGCCCCCCTGCAAAACCAAACAAAGGAGCTCCTTTAAGGTCATGGCCAGCGAGCGCCCTCGGCTGCGAGGGAATCCTGGCACTGGCGCCGCTTGAACATAAAGCTCAAGAACTGGCGGCCTTCCTTGAGCAAGCGTCGGCGCTCCGCCTTATCCCGCATCATGACTAGGGCGGCCCGGGCCATATAGCGTGGCCGAAAGTAAAAGCGGCGGTAGAATTGGGGCACTGCCTGAAAAATTTCAGCTGCTGCCAGACCGGGATAATCCACTACACATTGCTGGTAGCCGGTGGCGCCGTTGACCAGGGCGTCATCCTGCAAGTAACCCTGGTCCCGGCAAAAATCGTAGAATTCCGTGCCGGGATAGGGGGTGGCCAGGGAAACCTGGATGGTGTCCGGGTCCAGTTCGCAGGCGAACCGGATGGAGGCCTCGATGGACTCCCGGGTCTCGCCGGGGAGCCCCACCATAAAAGTGCCGTGGATCTGGATGCCCAATTCCCGGCACCATTTGGTCAAACGGCGGGCCATCTCCAGGGTCGCCCCTTTACGAATATTTTTCAAAACCTGGGGGTCGCCGGTTTCGAAACCCACTACCAGGAGGCGTAATCCCCCCTCTTTCATGGCCTTGAGGGTTTCATAAGAGGTGGTTACCCTGGCGGTGGCAGACCAAACAAATTTAAGGGGACGCAATGCCTGGCTGAGCTGCCGGGCCCGTTCACCGTCGGCGGTGAAAGTATCGTCGTCAAAAAAGATTTCCGCAGCTTGGGGAAAGAGTTCCAGACAGCGGCGGACCTCTACCACCACGTTGGCCACGCTGCGAATCCGGAAGCGCCGCCCGGTAAAAGTCTGGGGCCAGAGGCAGTAAACGCAATGGGACGGGCAGCCCCTACCGGTATAAAAAGAGACATATGGGTAGCGCAGATAAGGGATCTGATAATGCTCCATAGTCAGGTCCCGGTGGTAAATCTCCGTGACCATGGGCAGGGCATCCAGGTCCTCTAAGAAAGGCCGTTCGGGATTGTGGTGGATGGAGCCATTGGCACGGTAGCTGATGCCCGGAATTTCAGGCCAGGGCCGTCCCTGGGCCACCTCGGTGACGGTATAATCGAACTCCCGGCGAGCTACGAAATCCACTTGGGGTCCGGCCAGAAGAGATTCCTGAGGCAGAATGCTCACCTGGGGCCCCACCAGGCCCACTATGAGCCTGGGGTTTTTCTCTTTAAGACGGCTGACGGTGGCCAGATCATGTTGAAATGACGGCTGGGTGGTGAAGAGGACGGCCAGTTCATAATCCTGGGCTATTTCCGCCACCTGGGACACGGTCAGATTTTCCGGGGGCGCGTCCACCACCCGGCTATCAGGGATGAGACCAGCAGGGTAGCACAGCCAAGTGGGATACCAGAATGAAGTAACTTCACGGGTGGCTTGATAACGGGACCCGGCCCCACCATCGAAATCCCGGAAAGATGGCGGGTTAAGCAACAAAGTGCGTTTCATGATCTAGCCAAACCTCTTATGGAAATCGGGGTCAAACCGTCCCCAGCTTTCGAGCATCTGGCGGCGGCAACGCCCCGATCTGAGAAAATTTCCTGATTATGGAGGAATTCTATCCCAGGTTCGCAGCTTTGTCCAGGGAATAGCAAAAACGGGCAGGAGGATAGCCTGAGATGCTTCACAGATTCATACCAGGCCCTGTGGTGACTGAGGATGGATCGAAGGCGGAATTCCCCAAACCAGGCGCAGGCAGTACGCCTGGTTGGGGAGAACTGCAGTTATGGAGAAACACCGGAGCGGGAAAGGTCGGTTAAACTCAAAGACCTAAAGGCAGGGAGTTTACCACTTCCTCCACCTTTCTGAAAAACGGTTAATTTACCCTGACCGTAAACCTCAATTATCAGCGTTTAATACGTTTTCTCCAGCGTAAAATGGCCAAACCAGCCACCCCGCTGCCCACGAGCAGGAGAGAACCGGGAATAGGAGTGTGCACTTGGTTCGCCTGGTTTAATTGATAACTATGCAAATTATGCCGTTGATACAGTATTTGCCCCGCACGGGGGTCGGTGCGGGTTTTCTTGCATCCGGCTATGCCGGGCAGAGTGATCACTGCCCCAAGCGCCAATACCATCAGATATTTTGATAAAGGTTTCATGTCTTTTCTTCTCTGGCAATTTAAGTTTTGCACTGATTGGGACCACGTCCGCATTTACCTCCTAAAGCAATAATTATTCCAAGTGATAAATATTTTTTTCTTTTCTTATTACAATAATATTCTTAAATAGTTATCCAATTTTTTGGGAAACTCTGGTCCCTTAAGATTCATTATATGTTCAATTTAACGGACATTTTGTTTAAGTTTGCTAACGAAGGTATCAATTTTCATTAAAATAATAATGGTTAGCTATTTTTTTTATAAAATTAATTACCTATTTTCGCTCCTTAATATAGTTTCTGGCCTGATAATCCTGTTAGCTCACCAAGCCGCCGGTGGGTATAATCATTTGCACCAAACCTTGCCATGGGCTCATAATAAGATTCACCCGTGAGACAATGAGCTAGCCGGCAGTGCCGATCAGGGAACTCGGGGATCGATAACCTTGGATGGGCTAAAGGCAGAGCTAGTAAAGGAGATATTTGGCCCTCAGGCGGAGGAAATTATCCAGCCGACTGAGCCACTGCCGGTGAATGTCCCGGGGATCAACCCCGTACCTGATGGCCTGGATAACCTCTCGGGACCCCACCATACCCAGGGTCCCGCCAAACTGAAACTTTTGGGGGTATAACCGGTAAAGGGCGGCGGTCAACTCCACCCCCAGGGCCGGACTATCCAGGACGGCCCGATCCGCCACCCGCAGGCGGATCCCCTCACATCTCTGCTGGCGGTAAGGGGCGGCAGCGGGGGTAAAGACCACCGGCTCGAAGACTACTCCCCCGATGCCCCGCCTGTTTAAATATTCGGACAATTTTGGCCCCGAAATCCAGGGAGCCCCCATGATTTCAAAAGGAGTGGGGGTGCCGCGGCCAACGCTGACATTGGCAGACTCCACCATTCCCACCCCGGGGTAAAGGATAGCCTGGGTCAGCGACCGCAGGTTCGGGGAGGGGTTGACCCAGGGCAACCCGGATTCGTTAAACCAGAGGTCCCGGCGATAACCCTCCATCTTCACAACCTTTAACTTAGCGCCGATCCTCCGCTCGCAGTTGAAGAGCTGGGCCAGCTCTCCGGCCGTCATCCCATAGCGTATGGGCAACGGGAAATAGCCGATAAAGGATTTCAAGTCGGGGTCCAAAACCGGGCCTTGCACCATGGACGCGGTAATGGGGTCGGGCCGGTCCAGCACATAGAAGTCAAGGCCGGCTGTGGCCGCAGCCTCCATGGCATAGGCCATGGTAGTTATATAGGTATAATAACGGCAACCGACGTCCTGGATGTCGTAGACCAGGGCGTCCAGCCCCCGCAGCATCTGGGGCGTGGGCCGATTGACCTTGCCGTACAGGCTGTAGACCGGCAGACCGGTGGCCGCGTCTCTTCCGGAGGCCACCTTCTCGTCCAGTTTGCCGGACAAGCCATGCTCCGGACTGAAAATTGCCCGTACCTTAACCTCGGGGGCCCGGAGCAATAGATTAAGAGTGGATCGCCCGGCGGTGTCGATGCCTGTGTGATTGGTGATTACTCCAATAGTTTTCCCTGCCAGAGGGGCAAAGCCTCCTGCCGCCAGTACCTCGATCCCTGGCCGCACCCGGTCAGGCAAGTCGCTGGCACCATATCCCACGTCCAAGGTGTCATCGGTCTCATAGTGCAGGAAGGCGCGCCTGGCCGGCGGCCCCATTTGCAGAGCACTAGCCACCGCCTCGGAGACCTGGACCCGCAACGGTTTGACGTTGCCTTTGCCCCGGGGATGCAAACGGCTGGTGAGAATAATCAGAAAAGTTTCCGAACGGGGATCGATCCAGATAGAGGTTCCGGTATAACCGGTGTGACCGAAGGACCCGGTAGGAAAGGAAGTGTTGAAAATCTTGCTGTAAGGTGATTGCACATCCCAGCCGAGATTACGCAGGATAAAGCTGCCATGAATACGCTGGGGTTTCTCCATGGCCATCACCGTTTTCTCATCGAGAAAACGTTTACCCCGGTACGTGCCACCATCGATTATCATTTGGGCCAGGATGGCCAGATCATTAGCCGTGGAAAATACCCCGGCATGACCGGCCACTCCCCCCATGCGATAGGTGGTGGGATCGGACACCTGGCCCCAACGCAGGCCATGGCCTTGATAATCCGTAGGCGCAATGCGATTTTTCAGCGCCGGAGACGGATTAAAGGAGGTATCCCGCATGCCCAGAGGCTTAAAGACTTCTTTGGCGCAGTAGGCGTCCAGGGGCAGCCCGGAGACCCGGTGCACAATCTCCCCCAAAGTGATGAAATTGACATCACTGTAACAAAAATTCTTACCCGGCGAATTGACCGGGCAATCCTGGATCACGGCCGCCATGGCTCCGTCATAATCCGACCAGCGGAACCGGGCCATCAAACCGGCACGCAAACCGGAAGAGTGCGTCATGAGTTGCCGGATAGTAATGCTGCCCTTACCGTTCGCCGCGAAAGCCGGCCAATAGGTGGCCACCGGGGCATCGAGTTTAAGACAGCCCTGATCGGCCAATTTCATTATCGCCATGGTGGTAGCCACCACTTTGGTCAGGGAGGCCAGATCGAAAATGGTATCCACCGTCATTGGCTGAGGGACAGGTTCAACAGCGCGCAGGCCGAAGGCCTTACGGTACACTATTCTGCCTTGGTGGCCCACCAGGATGACGGCCCCGGGGACGTGCCCGGCGGCAATCTCCCGTTGGGCCACCTGGCTGATACGGGCAAAGCGGGGGGAGTCAATTTCGGAAATTGCGGGCGGCGGCGCCTCAGGAGGGGCGGGCGCGGGAGGGGGCTCCACGATTACCGGCGGCAGCGGCGGCGGCACATAGGCGGCGCAGCCGGCCAGACCGAGGATAATGAGGACCATGACAATAACAAACAGCCTGGCAGAAAGTCCCGGGGGTTGTATGCGGCTGATCATGAGTTCTGTTTTTAGCAAGAATTAAACTGAAGATCAACTGAAGAGAATTTAAGGTCTGATGATTACCTTGGTCTTGTCCGAACATCCTGAAAAGATTAAATTTCAAAGGCTGTCCTCTCGGATCTGGACACCCACGTAGTTCTTCCAAATCTGATCACCAACGGCGCACTCGGCGCGCCCAGGCGTCAAACATAGTCTGGAAAGTGTTTGCCACCACACTTTCCAGAACGGTTCTTCTGGTTTGGCCATTAATTTTCTAATGGAGCTTGAAGCCGGAACAAAGTTAAAGAATGGGGCTTAAATGTATAGGTGAACTGCGAAGCCGCGTCATTTATATCTCCCGTGGTCAGGTTCACAGCTCGGGATTGGTTTTCATTATTATCGCCTATGCCGGAGGCGGTAACCCCTAAAACCTGGGCGGCGGGCCGGGGTTTGTAATCTTTGAGGTTAATGGTGGCCGTTATCGGGGCTTCCAAGGAGCGATTGATTACCATCAGGGTGAGACTGCCCCCATCTTGGGAAACACTGGCCAGGGCCCCCAACCGGGGCAGGGCCGAAATGCCCATGACGTTGCCCACCCGCGGCACCTGGAAAGTGGGAGACACGACCTGGGTTTCCACCAACTGTGGTTCCAAGTTTCTGAGGAGCTGCATGGCATAGTAGTGGGGCCGCAAGTTCCGGGTGCCTAAGTTCCAATCAAAGGCAATGGCAGCAGAAGGCATACTCCCATGTAAAATCCAATTGGCGGCTAAATTAACCCCTAAGCCGGGGCCGTCCCTGAGAAACCCCATGAGGAGATCGGCATCGAACAAGGCCCGGGCCAGGTTAGCCCAGTCCCGGGGGTCCTTGGCGGCGGCCGGCCAGATGCCGTACTCGGTGATCGCGATCTCTATCTTTTTGCCCGGTGGGCCATTGTCTGCAATGATCTGTCTGGTTTCCTTGATGTCCGCCAGAGCCTGGGAGGCCCCGGCCATAACTGCGGTATACCAGGCGCGGCTTTGGTAGGGCGCGGGTTTCGGTCCTGCGGAGGGGTAGTAAGTGTGGAGGATGAGAAAATCCATATCACTCCCACCGGTACGAATGACCATGGGGTTCCATTCGTCGGCGAAGTCGGCATCGCCGCGGCCCCGGGGTGACGTCAAGCCCACCGCTCCAATCTTGATACCGGGGTCCACCGCCTTCATGCCCCGGGCAAAGGCGACGAAATCCTGGGCATAGGTCTTGGCGGTGGTGAAGCCCCCTTCATTATTTTTGTCATACATTTCATTACCGACTTCCCAATATTTCACCCCGTACGGCGCCGGGTGCCCCAGGGCCGCCCGTTTGTTCGCCCAATAGCTCACGTTATGCCAATCATGGCCTTCGTCATCGACACCCAAAGAGCGTTGGTCCTGGGCGGCGCCATTGACAAACGCCACCCAGGCGGCAGCCCGCTTAACTTTTTGGCTCAGGGAGACTTTATCAGACAAACGCCCATCCCGATCCAGGCCGGTATTGTAATTAACAACAATTATGGTCTCGGCGCCCAGGGAGGCGGCAAATTTCATATGCTCCATGATACCGTAATTATTGAAGAAATAGTCCGGTTGCCCGGCTCTAAAATCCGGACGGATGGTCACTCCCCTGGGATAATAATCTTTGAGGTCTAAGACTCCTTCGATGCGGTTGCCTTCCAGACGCACAAACTTAAAAGCCTTTCCCAGGGCGCCGGCGCTGGAATGCAAGATCCTGCCTTGATGTACCGTCTTCCAATTGGGGGTATCGTCCAGAATAATGGTGGAGGTATACGGCTTTATTTCTGTAGCGGTACGGTAGCCCAGGCCGTCTTCCCACAGATATAGGTTGCTGGCGGTGCCCCCGGGAAAACGTACCAGGGTTGGACTAAGATTTTTTACCAGAGGCCTGGCGCTGGGATCGATGTCGTTAATTCTGGTGTTCCAAAGGCTGTTGCTGGCAAAGAGGATATTTTGACCGAAGATCAGAGGATTTAGAGAGTGCCTTTTGATCCTGGTGTCGACTGTTATCACAGCCCCGGTCTCAGCCCCCGGAACCTGGACCACAAATACCGGCACCACCAGCATAAGAGTTGCGAGAATAGAGAACCAAAAGACACGCCAACGGTAATTACCCTGACGATCTCCGGAGCTGTGGCCAGGAAACCGGGAGGTCATTAAAATACCCCCCTCTCTTCCGGCATTACTGCACGCCAAATTCGTGGGTAATCCGGCATGTTGATCAGAATTGCCTCATTCGTTTTTAACCCCCACCCTGCAAATCCATATACATAGACCAATCGGTGGAATTCCAATCTGCTGAGGGCGTGGAATATATGCCCTGGTAAGGCCGCTTGTCCATCTTTTGTTCGATAGCCGTCAATTGCCGCTGGATGGCTGTCAACTGACGATCTGCTTCTGTTGCCGGGTAGGACCTATTGACACTATATGCAGCCTCTCGATAAACCACTGGGTCGCAGCAGTCTTCCCTATCTGCTGACTGAAAGTCGCTCTGTTCCTTTGGAAGCGCTAAATAGTCCATGAACTTCTGGGTTGCCGGCGGCAGTTTCTTATGGAGATTCCAGAAGCGGATTTCCTTGTCCATAGGCTCCCGCATAACCCAAGGGCTGACCTGGCCTTGGTACTTAATCCCGTTGATCTCATCAATTGCTACAAAGTAAACTCTGTGCCAAGGAACCACGTTCTCCGTGGTCTTGCCTTTAACAGCCACCATTTTCCCGAGAAGCCCTTTCAAATGCGCGGGGTTCTGGTTGAGAATGACAAATTCGTGCTCACCACTGATTAGGTAATAACCGTCTCCGCGATACTCAATAATGCATTGGGGCAGGTTAATCTTGTACCGAGCCCGTTGCCTCGCCAGGACATATCCCGGGATTTCTTTGTAGAGGACAGGCATGTCACAGGGCGCGGCGAGGGTCTGAGCCTGAAGCCGGCCGTGAGCGCCCATAAGAATAAGGGCTACCCCTGCGGCGATAATTCGGTAAGCCAACTTAAACTCCAATTTTCCCGTCTCCTGAGTCATGACATTGCTCCTGAGGGGTAATATCAACAAATACGACGGCTCTTGTGGGGGATGATGTCTTTTTGCCGTTTGATGGGATAAGACCATGCCGGCGGGGGCTTGGGTGAGTGCAGATCAAAACAGGATTGATCAGCGGGGGCATAAGTGAAAAAGGAGCTTAAGATAATTATCATCTTACTACGGTCAAATTTTGCCCTCGCGATGCAGTTGATCCAGGGGGGTTAAGAACTCCACCCCGGCATGATACCGGGTGTCGGCCGGCATGAGCCTCGACCACACCACTTCACCGGAAATTCGCACTTTTTGGTTCTCACCGGGCGGGATAAAGGTTATCTCGATGGTTCCCAGGGTGTCAAAGGGACTGAAAGATCCGATTCTGGCGCCCCAGGCGTTGATGTCCAAGATCATGGTGTCAGTTACAGGTTGGCCATTGAGTTCGGAAACCTTTAGATAAACCTGGTAGCGTTGGGCTCTCCGGATGATTGGTTCTTGATCTTCTTCCAAGCTGCCTAGTTCAGCGCTGATGGCCTCCTGAAGCTCTTGGAGGGTGAATACAAACCCTTCCTTCCGGACAAAGGCCATCCGCTCGGCGTCTGTGGCAAGTGATTCAATCTGCTTGCGGAACTCCTCATCCTCGCGGGCCCGTTGCAAGAATGCCTCAGCACCCGGGGCAGTGGTCTCTGCTGTCGATTCTTCCCCCTCCATGCCTTTCAGCCAGGCCAGGAGGTCCTTCTTGACAAACCGCCATTCATTGCCTAATTTTTTCCCCGGGATAACCCCTCGCCGGGCATAAGTACGGATGGTCAAAGGTTTGACACCCAAAAAGTCGGCGGCTTCTTCAGAGTTCAAAACCTCCTTATAATGCATGACCTCAGCCTCTCTTATGGTTTCAAAAACCTGTAACAATCCATCTCACTATATAACTAATGCTGGTAGTATCGGAACATTTCGGCGAGGCCATAAATATCTCAGCTTCAAGATACAATCCCCAGAATATTTTTGCGGCGGCAATGCGGCCGCCAGGGGATGGCCGGGCCTCCTCCTAGCCTCACCCGGCAGCGGGTGATTTGTTAGCTCCTTCCACCTGGACGCTGAACGATTGAAAACTGTGGTCCACTACCAGCGTTGTAAGGACGTTGGCGCCTTCCCGGCGGGTGGAAATTACTTCAATGTAATGGGGGACCCCAAATTCGTCTGCAAAGGTGATGCGCTCCCCATCTTTGAAGCCCCCCTGGCGGAACCAGACCTCCGGCGGCAGCAACCAGACCTTGCCATACCGGGCCTGAAATTTGAAAAATGACAGGGCATCGAAGGGAAACTGCAGGTAGAGGACTAATTCTTCTTCGGTGACCGGCCGGTCCACTTCGCTTTCCAACCGCCGGCGCTCCATCTCCAGGTCCGCATCCCCGGCCTTCAGGATCCCCGCCTCATCCGCCATGATCTGTTGCCATTTCTTGCCGTCATAACGCTGATATTCCAGCACTTTTTCACAGATCCAGGGCTCGGGCTTAAAAAACGGCAAGGGACCATAGCGGCCTAAAAGGAGGTTTTTCAAATCCAAAGAAGGCCGCTCGTAACGTCCGTAGAGGACGTTGTTGACTGCGGTGGTCCAGAGGATCTGGGACCCCGGGGTCACCGACCACCAGTTCCCCAGTTCCATCTGCACCCGGGCCATTTCCGTGAGGATTTCCGGCATGCGGTCAAGAAAACCGCCTTTGTCTGCCTGTTCAAAGGTGCTGCCCACCGCCCCCCCGGTGAGCTTATAGGCCGCCACGGTGGGGTCATGTCCCCGGAAGGGGCTCTCGAATTGTTCATAAATCTTGCGCTCCTGGCGCAGGAGATCCGAGGACTTAATGAGGGCGCTGATATCCACCCCCACGGCCTTTTTCCCGTAATCATCCAGGGCCTGAATCAGGGTGAGGGCCGGAGCCTGGCCGTAAATCGATCCATAGCCGTGATCCGCCACATCACAAATTTTCGCACCCGCCAGGACCGCGGCGCTCATGCGCCCGATGTCGTTGCCGTCGGTGTTGCAACCATGATAATGGAGCACCAGACCAGGGAAGGCGGTACAGATGGATTCCACCAGCTGGCTGATGCGCTTGGGCGTTCCCAGTCCCGCATAATTCTTGATGGAAATGATGACGTCGGAGCCAGTGACGTCCAAAATCTCCCCCACCTTACCTACATAATACCGGTCGGTATGCTCCGGTCCGGTGGAAAAGCAGATGCTGGGCATCAGGAGCCGGTCCGCCTTCTGCACCTCCTCCATCACCGGAATCATGTTAGGCACGTGATTGAGAAAATCGTAGACCCGCCAAACATCCACATAGCGGGCGAATTCCCGCACCGTAAGACGGATGACGTTTTCCGGATAATGACGGTAGCCGAACAGGCTGGAACCCCGACACACGGTTTGCAGCAGGGTCCTGGGCATGGCCTTCCGGGTAATGCGCAGCCGTTCGAAGGGATTCACCTGTTTGCGCATCAAGTCTACGTGGACGGAGGCGCCGCCGCTCACCTCCACGGAAAAAAAACCCGCGGCTTCCCGGTACGGTGCCACCCGCACCGTGGTCATTGGCAGGAGGCGGTTTTTAAAGTCGGATTGGGACACATCCCGTTCATTGTTGCACAGGTAATACCCCTCGGACTCCCGGAGCATGCTGAGAATCTCGGTGGGGCTCATTCCCCGTAAAATTCGTCCCTGCATGGTCTATTCCCTTGGCAAGCTGAAACGGGGTTGAGTAGAGGCGGGTTTTAAACCCGCCCCCACAATCAAAATCTATCACCCATAGGGGTTTTTTTCATAGGCATTGATTTCGGCAATGAGACGTGCCAGTTTATCCACTTCCCGTTCATGTTCCCGGTAATCCAGGAGCTGAGGATGATCGTCGATATATCCGGTGTCCAGCTTCATTTGAATGAAATCCGGCTCTTTGACCAGTTGCTGGAAGTAGGGAATAGTAGTCTTCACACCGATGATGAGAAAGCCGTTGAGGGCCCGGGCCATCCGGTCCACCGCCTCCCGCCAGGTGAAGCCATACACGGTAAGCTTAACGATCATGGAGTCGTAAAACGGCGGAATCTTGTACCCCTGGTAGACGGCGCCGTCCAGCCGGACCCCGTGGCCACCGGTGGACCGGTACACCTCGATGACCCCGGGACTGGCCAAGAATTCATTTTTGGGGTCTTCAGCATTGATTCTGAGCTCAATGGCAAAGCCCCGTTCAACCACCTGGTTCTGCTTAAAGCTGATGGGCTCGCCCATGGCAATCAAGAGCTGTTCCCGCACGATATCGATGCCGGTCACCACCTCGGTGACGGTGTGCTCCACCTGGAGGCGGGTATTGACTTCGAGAAAATAATAGTTGTCGTCGGGCGTCACTAAAAATTCCACCGTCCCGGCGCTGTGATACTTGGCAGCCCTGGAGGCCCGTACCGCGGCGTCGCAGATTTTTGCGGTCAAATCCGCAGGCAGGCCGGCGGGGGCGATCTCGATCAGCTTCTGATGGCGGCGTTGAATGGAGCAGTTGCGGGTCCCCAGATGCACCACGTTGCCGAAAGAATCAGCCAGGATCTGGACCTCCACATGGCGGGGCCGATGCACACATTTTTCCAGGTAGATGTTGTCATCTCCGAAAGACATGAGGGCTTCAGAACGGGACCGGTCCAGTCCGGCCAGAAGAGTGCTCTCATTGTTAACCTGGCGAATCCCCCGGCCGCCCCCGCCCGATACCGCCTTGATCATAACGGGATAGCCGTGCTGGGCCGCAAAGTCCAGGGCTTGCTTTTCCCCCGGGGCGCCAGGAGCCAGAGTCGGGGTGGCCGGGACAACCGGAATCCCACTGGCTTGGGCAAGCCGCCGGGCGATGACCTTGCTCCCCAGGTTCCTGATGACCTCAGGAGGCGGGCCGATGAAAACCAAGCCGGCATTGGTGCAGGCCTCGGGGAAATCGGGATTCTCTGCCAAAAAGCCGTAGCCGGGATGAATGGCCTGGGCCCCGGTTTGTTGGGCGGCCGCGATGATCTTGTCGATATTGAGGTAGTCTTTCCGGGGGCCCGGCCCGATGCAGACTGCCTCGTCGGCCCGCATGATATGAAAAGCGTCCTTGTCGGTTTCCTCGTAGATGGCGACCACTTTGAGACCCAATTCCTGGGCGCTTCTTGTGATCCGCACGGCGATCTCACCGCGGTTGGCCACCAGAATTTTGCTAAATATCAGCTTATCCACCATGGCTGCCCATCTCCCAGGCAGGCCTTTATCTCGCCTGGGCTTTCATGGCCCGCAATGCCAAAAAGTTTTAATTTGCAGGAGACCTTATCTTGTCATCAATTACTTCATTTGGGAAGTCACCGGGGATTATTGTCAAGAAAAAAATTAGGAAGTCACCGGCAGAAGTCATCGCTCTTTTAAAAGTGAAGCTGCGGGCAACCGCCTCAGGTTGTCCGAGGTCGATTGTACTCCAAAACTTAAATCCCCCAATAACAAGTTGCGCTCGTGGAAATGAGAAAAGCCTCTGTCGGGGCTCACCTGCGTGTGCGCTCCCTGGTGGGGGGACAATTAGGTTCGCCCCTGCCGGTCTTCTTACCCCGACGGATGCAGAAGGGCGTGGACCTGGCGCGCCAGGTCCACCGGTTTGAAGGGCTTCTGGATGAAGGCTATGGATAGATCCGCCACGCCCCGCTGGACTATCTCATCCTCGGTGTAGCCCGACATATAGAGCACTTTCATCTCCGGGCGCAAGGGAAAGAGGCGGTCGGCCAATACGCGGCCGCTCATTTGGGGCATCACCACGTCGGTTACCATCAGGTGAATGGGCCCCTGGTGCTGTTCGCATAATAGCAAGGCCTCGCCGCCGTGGCGGGCTTCCAGCACCTTATAGCCGTGAACCCTCAGAAACTTGGCCAGCAAGGCTCGGAGCACTTCCTCGTCTTCCACCAGAAGAATGGTTTCGTTTCCCAGGAGCTTCGCTGGCTTAGACAGCATCTTGGGTGGAGCCGCCACCGCATTAAGGCGCGGCAGGTAGATGGTGAAGGTGCTGCCCTGGCCAGGCTCGCTGTCCAAGTCGATAAACCCCTTGCTCTGCTTGACAATCCCGTACACCGTGGACAGTCCCAGACCGGTGCCCTTACCTGTTTCCTTGGTCGTAAAGAACGGCTCGAAGATGTGGGCCTGGATGGTCTCATCCATACCGATACCGCTGTCACTCACCTCCAAGACTACATAACGGCCTGGCGGCGCCATTCCTGACTTAGTTTGGCGGCTGGTGTCAAACTCGACTTCTGCGGTTTTCAGGATAATACTGCCCCCGCAGGGCATGGCGTCCCGGGCGTTGATCACCAGGTTCATGATAATTTGGTTCAGACTGCCGGGGTCCGCTTCCACCGCCCCCAGACTCGGAGCGGTAATGATCTTCATTTCGATGTCTTCCTGGATGAGCCGCCGCAGCATGCTGTCCATTTCCAGGACCAGCTGGTTGAGATCCACCAATTGGCGATAAACGATTTGCTTACGGCTGAAGGTGAGCAACTGCCCGGTCAAGGCCGCGGCCCGGTCGGTGGCTTTGAGAATATCCTCCAGGTATCTATACAGGGGGTCATCTTTGAGAACTTTGGCCTGCATGAGTTCGCCGTAACCCGCAATGGCCATCAGCAGGTTATTGAAGTCGTGGGCAATACCCCCGGCCAGCCGTCCCACGGCTTCCATCTTCTGGGATAGGAGGAGCTGCTGCTCCAGGACTTTGCGCTCTGTGATGTCGGTGGCCACCCCGGTGTAAAGGATGACGTTGCCCTGGTCATTCTGGACCGGGAACCCCCGGTCTTGAATCCAGCGCACCGAGCCATCGGGCTTGATAATACGGTATTCAATGCTCCAAGGATTTCTTCCGGCATGGTACGCCAGAATTTCAGACCTCACCCTTTCCCGGTCGTCAGGATGCAAGTATTCCAGGAAGGATTGGGGAGATTGATACAACTCCTCCGTGGTTCGACCCCAGACCGCCTCGTATCTCGGACTTACGTAGATGATTTTGCTTATGTTCGGGGGAGCGGCAATCCAAAGGACATCTTGAATGGTTTCGGCCATGAGCCGGAAGCGCTGCTCTGATTCCCGCAAGGCCTCTTCCGCCTGTTTTTGGGCGGTGATGTCCATATCTGAGCCGCGGTAACCTACTAAGTTTCCCCGGTCATCCAATACGGGGATTCCGCTGGTGGAAAGCATGACGGTTTCGCCATTTTTATGGAGGTTTGGATTAAGGAAATTTCGAAACGGCTGTTTGGTGGCAAGTAACTCGATAGCAGCGTTCTTCAGTTCTTCCCGTTGGTCTGGAGAAAAGAAATCATAGTAATGCGAGCCAAGGACTTCCTCAGGCTTATAACCCAACAATTTCTCCACGACGGGGCTGGAGTAAGTGTATTTCCCTTGGGCATCCACCTCCCAAATCCACTCCATGGCGTTCTCGGTGATATCCCGGAACCGCTGCTCGGACTCCCGTAAGGCCTCTTCCGCCAGTTTCCGGGCGGTGATATCTATAGTTGTCCCCACCACCCGGGGGTCTCCCTGGGCACTCAGCAGGCGCGATAACATTATGCTAACCCAGACGATCTTACCATCCTTCCGCAGATAACGCTTTTCTAAAGAGTAGGTTTGCCGTTGCCCGGCCAGGAGTTCTGCTTGAAGCTCCAGATTTCTCGGCAAATCCTCTGGAGGTGTGAGCTGTTGCCAGGTCATTTCCTGAAGCTCTTCTGCGCTGAACCCGACAATCTCCTGATAGGTTGGATTCGTTTGGAGAAATCGACCCGCAGAGTCCACCATGGTAATCCCCACCGGAGCATATTCGAAGATGGCCCGGAGGCGGGCTTCGCTCTCCCGGACAGCCTGTTCAGCCCGTTTTAAGTCGGAAATATCTTGGGCCACGCTGATGATGGCCTGGGGTTCTCCTGCCGCGTCCCGAACCAGTGAAGCGCTCATCAAACAGGAGACGCGGGTGCCGTCTTTTTTTATCAGGGTTGCCTCCAACCTTCTAACCTGGCTGGTCTCGGGCAGGTTTTGCATGGATTCCGTCATTCGGGGCAGGTCCTCCGGAGCGAAAAAATCCAGGACCTTTTTTTCCTTCACTTCTTCCAGGCTGTCACAACCGAATAAGCTAATCCCCTGCTGGTTCGCCATGATGACGTTCAGGTCCAAATCCAGCAAAACCGTGCCAAAGGGGGAGGTCTCGAACAAGGTCCGGTAGCGTTCCTCACTCTCTCGCAGGGCTTCTTCGGCCCGCTGCAATGCTGTGACGTCTCTGGCAATGCCGCAGATCCCGGTGACCTCGCCGGACTCATCTCGGAGGGGCACCTTAACCATGTGAAACATTGAGAGCTTGCCCAGGATTGTATAGGAGTTGACCCTTGCCATGGTCTCACCGTTGAGCACCCGCTGGTCTTCCTCCCTATTTCTGACTGCCTCTGTCTTTTCGAATAAATCAAAGTCGTCCAAACCCAAGAAACAATCAGCAGACTGATTAAATAATTTCCCCACGGCTGGATTGGCTAAAGTATATTTGAACGATCGGTCTTTGACGAAAATCACATCTTGGGCGTTCTCGATGATGGCCCGGAGACGGGCTTCACTCTCCCGCATGGCTTCTTGGGCTTGGTAAAGGGCGGTGACGTCCGTGAGGGCGCTCACCACTCCGCCGAGCCCGCCGGAACTGTCGCTAAAGGCAGCTTTATGACACACTACCCGGCGCGACCTGCCATTCGCCGCCGGCAGCCGCAACTCTTGTAAGATCTTGGTCTCCGGATGTTCCAAGGCCTCTCTTACCATCTCTTCAAATTTCCCTGCTACCTCCCCGGGGAAGAGATCGTACATGATCTTTCCCGGAATCTCTTGCTGGGACATTTCCACAAATTCTGCAAAAGCCTTATTGCACCCTAAGATAATGCCTCGATCATCTTGATAACAAACCGGATTCGGGATGGTTTCAAGGAGATGCCGGATAAAGTGTAAATACCCTGCCGTGGCCTCTTCCAGGTGCTTGCGGGCCGTGATATCCTCCTGCACGCAGACCCAAAATTTCTTTCCCGGCAGTTCCAGGGTGCTAACCCGGGCATAGGTGATGAAAGGTGTTCCGGACTTGGTGCGATTCCGCACTTCTCCCAGCCAGATTCCTTCTCTTTGCAAGTGGTCGATGACTTCCCTGACAAACCGTTCATTCTCCGCCGGGGGCAAATCGTTCAAGACCGTCACTGGCTGGCCCGTTAACTCCCCCTCCTGATACTCGAACAAGGCATAGGCCGCGGGGTTGGCAGAAACGATGTAACCATCTTCGGAGACCACGGTGACTGCTTCCGCCATGCTCTCCAAAACCAGGGCCTGGGTTTTGAGGGATTCCCCTTCCTGCTTGCGGGCGGTGACGTCCCGGAAAATTCCCGCCAGGAACAATTTTCCCTTTTTAAAATAAGGGGAAGCAGAGATATCCACATAGAAGATGCTGCCGTCTTTTCTCAACATGGGAATATTCGGGGCAACGCCGAGATCTCCGCTTGCGTGTCGGCCTAAGCCGTTCAGAACGTAGGGCAGACTGTCAGGCGGGTGGACATCCCTGACCCCCAGGCTCTGCAACTCTTCCCGGGTGTAGCCCAACATTTGGGCAATCATCGGGTTGGCCAGGTGAAACCTCTTAGTTTCCAGGTCGACGATTAAGATACCGTCGGTGGCGTTGTCGAAGATGCTGCGGAATTGCTGCTCGGCTTCCCGCTGCTCTTCCTCTGCCCGCCGGCGTGCCGTTATGTCTAACAAAGTTCCCATAATGGCCGGACGTCCACGGTATTCTATCCGGCGGCCTAAAAACTCGAGATGAATAATGGACCCATCTCGGCGCACGCCCCGGGCGGTATAATGGGCTTCCTCAACTTCACCCTCCAGTCTCCGGTGGATTTGTTCGTCCAACAAGGGATGATCCTCTGGATAAACCAGGTCTCTGGGACTTAAGCGGTTAATGATCTCTTCCGGAGCATACCCGAAAATCTGGGCCATCATGGAATTGGCATAACAAAAGATATTGTCCTGGAGCAGATAGATCCCGGCCAGGGACCTTTCGGTCAAGACGCGGTAGAGTTCCTCACTCTCTTTTAGGGCAGTGATTTGATGGATACGGTCCGCTGCCACAGTGACCTGGTCAGGCTCATTGACGCTGGGCGAAACCGTGGCTTCAGATACGGCGCGTTCGCGAAACCCGCTCTGCTCCATGGCCTGGGCCTGCCCGCCAGCCAGGACTGAAAAGATATGACAATCTTCGCAGGGGCGATCCCGGTGATAAAAAAGCTGATAGCATTTCTGCGATTCGGTTACCTCGTCAGCGTCAACTTCACGTTCCCGCCAGTTACCCATGCCGATTTTGCAGTCTTGGTCCCCGACGCCCAGCTCGGGAATAGCTTTATGGATGCATTTGGAAAAGAAAGAAGAACGGCTTTCACTAACCAAACCTTCGGGTCTGCTGGAGTCCTGCTCCTGGTGAGGCCCGTCGCCCATGCGGTGATTGCGCAGGGCGGCAATAGTCTGGGTCATCTCCAGGAAAGCCGGCCCCAACGCCTCCCGGCTTCCGGGCAAGCCACCGGCTTGGGCTCTCAGCACACCAAGACTCCGCTCCAAGGCATCCAGGTGCTGATTAAATTGCTCACTGTTTGTCATATGTTCCTCAACAATACTGTAAAAGGACCTTGGGGGGCGGAAAGCAGGCTGTCAAATCCCTAAAAAATAATCGGTTAATATTACCATGAAATGGTTTTTCATTGTTTATAAAAAAAAACTATTTCTAAAGACCGCTCATCCGATGCGACTATGGCCCCAGCCCGCGATTGTCAAAGCAGTGAGGGGCCAGATAATGCCTGACCCTGGGTTCACCCCCAGCAGTCGACAAAACTCTAGTATTGCATCTCAGATATAAGTTACATAACTGCTTTGGCTTTTTCCTTCCCCCTTGATGGGGGGGGTTAGGGTGGGGGTGAAATAACTGCCGGATTATATTGCCTTATTCCCCCTCCCCCCAACCCCCTCCCACAAGGGAAGGGGGGGGTTAAAGGCCTTGAATTTATAAAAAGAATTTGTGTGACACACTACTAGCGCCGTTGGGTGGCGCCGATTGTCATGATTTTGGAAATTCCAGGGGTGTGTCCTTGCGGTAGGCCAGCGCCTGGCAGGAAGCGATGCGGCCGCCTTTGGGGTCGGTCACTTCAATGAAATAGGTGGCGGTCCGGCGGCCGATGTGGAGTTCTCGGGTCGTGGCGGTAAGGCGCTCCCCCATCTTGGGAGCGGCATGGAAAGTAAGGTTCATATTTAAGGCCACGGCTACAGTGCCATGGCCGTTCACCGCGGCCTGGAAGGCCTCGTCAATCAGGGCAAAGATAGCCGAACCGTGTACCATCTCCAGGATATTGGCCATCTGCGGTCGGCATAACATGGATACTCTGGCCCTGCCGGGACCCACTTCTTCCAGTTCCAACTGCCAGAATTTGCTAATTTCCTGGGCTGCCACCCGCTCCTTAAATGCCTTCAGAAAGGTTTCGTCAGGTTTGGTCATTTTCTCTCCCTGAAAAGATGGTTTTCGGTTTTCAGTTTTCAGTTTTCGGTTTTTTCATATAGAAACCTGCGGCTGCCTGATTGTCTTTTCACTGCCTTTGGCTTAAAGCCGAAAGCTGATAGCTGATAGCTAATTACTAACCGCTCACTCATAAATCTCCGGAAACTGGTTCTTCCAGCGGCGGTGCAGCCAAAGCCACTGGGCCGGTTCACCTCGTATCCAGGCTTCGATGACCCGGTTTTGGAGTTCCAGATGGCGTTGGATATCGGCCTGGGGATCGGAGGTCTTTTCAATGGGCAGCGGCGGCAGGATCACCAGAAGATGACGTCCGTCCGGCAAACGGCGGGACAGGGTGGGCAGGACCGGGACCCCCCGGCGGGCCAGGAGGGCAGCCACTGGGGTGGTGCGGGCCGGCTTGCCGAAAAAATCCACCAGCAGGCCCCCCTCGGTGGTGGTGTTCTGGTCGATGACAATCCCCACCGATTGTTTTTGCTGCAAGTGGCGCATGATCTCTTTCAGGCCCCTCTGCTTGGCCACCATGGAGTTGCCGCCCCGTTCCCTGAGATACCGGGCCAACCGCGCCGCCCAGGGGTGGTCCAGTTCCCGGCCCACCACCACCACGGGCCTGATTTTAAGCCCATAGCCCATCACGGTGTACTCCCAGTTGCCGGCATGGGCAGTGATGGCTACCACCCCCCGCCCCTGGGTCAGGGCCGCCTCCCCGTGCTCCGCCCCCACAATGACCACTTTCCGGCGGATAACCGCCAGGGGGGCCAAAAGCAGTTCCAGGGTTTCCCAGACAAAACGCACGAAATGGCAGAAAACCTGGCGGGCCAGGCGTTCCCGCTCCAGCGGGCTGAGGGTCGAACCATAGGCAAACTCCAGGTTGGCCAGGGTGATGCGCCGGTGCCGCCGGTCCAGGCGGTACCAGAGAGCGGCCAGACTCCGGACCAACCAGTTACCGCAATGGCTCATGGTTTGCCTGAAGGTCACGGAATATCAGCCGCTTTTCAACTGCCGCATTGTCTGGTAACGCCATCAAGTCCGGCTCCTGGGCAAGAGGATATCCGTATCCGGAATGGCAGAGGCCCGAATTTGGCGCGGTGCTCCCGCTCGGCTCCCCTGCCGGCCGTAAATCCGCACCGCTTCTTCGCCCACCAGGTCGGCAATCCGGGCCATCAGGAGGCGGATGGCTACCTCTTTACCGCCGTGGTAGGCCGCCTTGCGCCCCCAGTGCCAGGGATTAGCGTAATTAAAGGCGGTCCAGCCCCATTGCGCCACTTTGTCCAGGCGGTATCGCTTGATGAAAGCTAGGCCCCAATGGCCCTTGATATTTTGATACATCTCATGATAGCGCACCACCGTTTTCAACTCCACATCCTTGAAAGGGCGCATGGGCACAGTTTCCAGCCAGGCGGCCAGCCTGGCGCCCACCCGGTTGTGCAGGGCCACCAGGTCTGCCAGGGAGGCTTTCAGTTCCGGCCGGTCTTCTTCGGGATAATAGACCTGGGCAATCTCCCGGATTAGACTGACGGCCATGTCATTGATGGTCTTGAAGGAGATGGTAGTCCCCGGCCAACATTTTAACAGGTAACGCCGCCGGTAGCTGCGGATGAGTTCCAGGGCCGCCTGGTCTTCTGGCCGGAAATTCTGTAAATTCAACCTGACTTCATCTGCAGCCCCCTCTTCCCGCATCAAGGCATGGATAACCTGGTGCCTGGTCCAAAGACGTACTATGAGCAGGGACGCCCCCCAAACCACCAGCAGCGCGCCGATGATGATAAATAGCCAGTGATATTCCAAGTAAATATTCATGCCGGTGAGAATGAGGGTCTAGCATTCACGGACATAAAAGCCGGTCGAAGGTCGCGCCGGCCTGGCTAGGCTGAGTTTATCCCTACCTTGCCTTAACCCTGCGATTCTGCAAAACTTCGTAAACCGCCTCAACTTCAACAGCCATTTGTTCCATGGAAAAACGTTCCACCACCAGTTGTCGGCCCCGGTGCCCCAGTTCCCGGCGATAGTCCTGATCGACCAGCAGTCGGTACATGACCTGGGCCAAAGCATGGGGGTCCCGGGGGGGCACCAGCAAGCCGGTTTCGCCTTCGATGATTGCTTCCGGAATGCCGCCCACCGTAGTACCTACCACAGGCCGGGCCATGGCCAGGGCCTGGAGCAGGGACTGGGGCACCCCTTCGTTGGCGTATGAGGCCAGAACCACCACGTCCATCAGGGCAAACCACGGCGCCACCTGATCCCGGAAGCCCGCCAGGCGCACCCAAGGCTGCAGGCCCAATTGAGCGATTTTCTCTTCAATCACCCCCCGGTAAGGCCCCTCTCCCACTAAAAGGAGATATGCCCGGACGCCATCGACAATGAGCTTGTGAAAGGCCTCCAAGAGGTAAAGGTGGCCTTTCCAGGAGCGCAGTACTGCAACGCTGCCAAAGACAAAGGCATTAGCGGGAATATTGATCTGGGCCAGCAACTCCCGGTTTTTTTCCTGGGGGATAAACTCCTTCAGTTCCACCCCGGTGGGGATGGAAAAGATGCGCCGGGCCGGCACCCCTAGGCGCTCCATAATCAGCGTCTTGGTTACCTCCCCGGTGGTGATAATGGCGGCAGGGTTTCGGTAGAGCCAACGGGTAGGCCAGTTGTTTTTGATCCTGGTAGACAGATGCCGGGTTCGCACCAGCAATGGCCGGCTCCTGAGGCTCCGCCAGGCTAGGGAACTCACCCAGGAATCCAGAGAACTGTGGGTGTTCAAGATGTCTGGGTGCTCCGCCTCTAAAAGCCGTCGCAGGGTTAACCAAGCAGTAAAATTGTGGTGTATGCCCCCAAAGGTTATGGGCGTAACTTTAAAGCCGTGCTGGCGGGCCCGGCGGGACAGCTCGCCCCGCCAGTCGCAGGCAAACGCCAGCCGATGCCCCCGCTGGCGCATGGCCAGGGCTTCCACCAGGATGCGGCGCTCCTGTCCCCCCCACCCCAAGGAGGCTTCAGTGTGCAGAATAGACAATGACTTGGTTATTGACTTGACAGGCATAATTTATCTTATCTTGTCAACGGCAGACTTTCCAGCCCTATCAGCCAAAGACCCGGCATGACGCCCCCCAAGGTCCAGATAAAGTTCTTCCAGACGCCTCAGCATGGCCTCCAGGGAATATTGCGCCTGCACAGTGCGGCGAGCCGCG
This sequence comes from Thermodesulfobacteriota bacterium, assembly GCA_049322355.1. Lineage (GTDB taxonomy): Bacteria > Desulfobacterota > Desulfobaccia > Desulfobaccales > 0-14-0-80-60-11 > 0-14-0-80-60-11. The sequence goes on from JBMORG010000011.1 coordinate 149,516, forward strand.
GCTCCCAGGCGCTGCCGCTCTTCGGGATGCGACGCGAGTTCCAGGATTGCCTGGGCCAGGGCCTGGGGATCCCCGGGGGGCACCAGACGGCCGTTGACGCCATCCACTACGGCCTCCAGCGAGCCGCTTACCCGGGTGGCTACTACAGGTAAACCCGCACCCATGGCTTTCAACAAGGCCAGGGAAAGGCCTTCCCACAGAGAAGGCTGCACGAAAAGATCCAAGGCGCGATAAATTTCCGGCAAATCCCGGCGAGTGCCAAGAAACCTCACCGTGTCCTGAAGTCCCAAGGCCTGGACTTGGCGTTTCAACTCTTCCTGCCGACGGCCCTCACCCACCAGCAGCATGACCAGGTTAGGAATTTTCCGGCGCACCTCCGGTAAGGCCGACAGCAAATGAGCATGGCCTTTTTGGTCCTCCAGCCGGCCCACGGTCCCGACGATCAGGCCTTTTACTCCCAAACGTTCACGGGCCGCTTCCCGTGTTAAGGGGATGTCCAATTCAGCCAGGGGAATGCCGTAGGGCATAAGCAGCAGGCGGGAGGCGGGTACCCCGTCGTACCGCCGCACGTCCTGCCAAACCTGGGGGCTCCCCACCAGAACCCAGTCCGAAGTCCACCCTAAGAGAAAGTTCCACAGTCTGCGGTGGAACTTAACCCGGGTATAGGAATTGTGGACCGCGGCCAGTTTCCCGGCCAATCCCAGTCCCAATGCCCCCAAGCGGCCATAAAGATTAGGATGGTAAAGGTGGGTATGGAGAATGTCCGGACGGTGGGTTATCAAGAAGCGCCGGACTTCTCTGGTCACTCGCCAGACGGAACTGCGCTTGATATCCAGTCCCAAACTGGCCACCTCGTGACCCTGGGCCTGAAGTTCACAACCCACGGGCCCAGGAGGCCCGAGAGTGGCGACGGCGGCGGAGAAACGCTGGGGATCAAGACCCCGAATGATTGCAGCCACCAAATCCTCTGCGCCACCCACCGGCATGGTCACCAAAAGATGGAGGACTTTTAGGCGTCTGTCCGCAAAGGGCGCAGCCGGTAAATTCAAGCCCTAATTTTCCCCCTCAGTTAACCGGGATCGCAACAATGACGAACTCCTTTTGCTTTTCCACGCCCCCGCGCCACTTATGGAACAGGAGGGCAGTCGGCCTGGTCCCATTTGCCCTGCTCCATCGGGCGGGAAAACCTTTTGCTATTATACCAGAATCCCGATGGATATGAATACCTTCCCCACACCGGAAGCCCTCGACTTTGCTAAATATGAGGATGCGGTTTGGTTCAACCGCCAGGTTTTCATTCACAATGTTAGAAGACCTCAATCCTTTGAAAAAAGCCTTTGCATGATCCTGAGGATTTATTTCCTCAGGAAATGGTCCAGTCGATTTGTACTTGAGGTTATAGAAATTTGCCGCCCCGGGGCTTGACAGCCAGCCATGGTTTTGTTAACTATTCAAGAGAACTGCACGTGGGGCTGTAGCTCAGCTGGAAGAGCACTTGAATGGCATTCAAGGGGTCAGGGGTTCAAATCCCCTCAGCTCCACCAAAGATTTTAAGGGGTTAGCCGATTCGGTTGAACCTCTTTTTTTATTGCCTGTGCACATCTTGTGCATAGATTCGTTTGAACAATTTTTTGTGGGAGATAAAAAGACAGGGAAAGGCGAAAATTGCCATTGGGGAGGAAAATCAAAATCTGTAACTTACTGAAATCATTGGTGCCTGGGGCCGGACTCGAACCGGCACGGAGATAAACTCCGAGGGATTTTAAGTCCCTTGCGTCTACCCGTTCCGCCACCCAGGCACATTAATCCATTTCAATACGTTATCCCGCTTTGAGCTTATGTAGAGTTTCGGTGTCCATATTGGCGTCCATCATTCCCGATTTTTTCCACCAAAACTCCTCTCTTCTCACATTATTATGCAGGAAAACGTGCATGGCCTCTTAGTTCAATAGCAGGCATTATACGAAAGTAGCGGAGTTCCTGCAACCGCCCTGTAAATAGCCTTGAATCACTTAAACAAAGCCTGGTAAGCCTTTTCTGATTCCCCGGTGGGACTCAGTGCTCGGCTGTTGTTTATCCTCCTGAGTGAAAATATGTCGTAGCGACAGAAGGTTAGCCTCGCCTTTGTGGGGTGTGCCATCCTGGGACGTCAGAAATATTTCAGAGAAAAAACATTTAGTTAAGCGGAAATTCATATCAATGTGGACTTTCTTGGATAAATGGATGGTCTACTCTTGATTCTGGAGAAATAGAGATTAACTATTCGAAAGTACCTTCTAATGTAATGGCATGGAGGGGTTTATTGCAGCGGCTCAAGCGACTTTATCGCGCTGGGCCAACCAATCCATGCAGTAAACATCATCACAAACAATTTTTCAAGGAGGTTATCAATGATCAACAGGCGCAAAGTTTTCCTTCTAATGCTGGCTGCCCTGTGTGTGGTCGCCGTAGTGCAGGTGGGAGCCCAGCAGCAGGAAAAACCGCTTTACCCCGTGGGCTCGATAAAATTCGAGTCCACCTCCATTGCCGCAGGTGTCGGGGTAAGTTGGGGTAACGGGACTTTTTCTTTTGAGGGAAAGCAGTATCCCATCAGCATCCAGGGGCTGGGGCTGGCCGCAGTGGGCATTGCCAAAGTCAACGCGGTTGGAGATGTGTTCAACCTCAAGAATGCTTCGGATGTGGCCGGTACTTATATGGGAATTTCCGGCGGCATTGCCATTGCGGGAGGTCCTAAAGGGATTCTGGCCAGGAACCAGAAGGGAGTAGTCCTTGATTTGCGGGCCACCCAAGAAGGGGTGAGCCTTAACCTGGGGGCCGACGGCTTCACCATCTCCATGCAATAGCTTACTGAACGGGCGGCAGGCGCTGGCAGGCCTGCCGTCCCATTTCAGAGATAAAGAGTTTGCCTCCAAGAAAGGCACTTGATTTTGGCCTGGAGATTCTTCCCCAAGCCGCAAGATATCTGGTGACTCTCATGAGTGAAGGGGTTTCTTAACTGCACCACCAGACAATTATGCGTTTACAAGCCAGGGGGTCCCACTTATTCGACATTGCCTTTTAAGAGGAGAGACCTTGTCCCTGCGGCCCAGACCCCTGCAACTTGAGCCGCGTAGGAGCGATGTTGACAGGTTAGGTACAGAATGGCTATGATCGGATAAACTCAGCAAGCTTGACTCCAGAGAGGCAGCGGCGATGACCCAAACGACCTCCGAGATACCGGGAACCTTAAGGAAATCCGAAGACGACATATCGAAAATCCTCGAGCAATACGGCTGTGGCCCGGTTCAGTTCACGGGGACGGACGGGCTCTATGAGCGCCACCTCCTCTTCGACAATATCATTAACCTGGCGGCTACCGGGCCCCGGGATAAGTTTGAGGCCGCTGCCCGTTCCGTCCGGGATGTCCTCTCACAGCGGTGGATACTCACTAAAGATACCTATGAACGGGAAAACCCCAAACGTATTTATTATCTGTCCATGGAGTTTCTTATCGGCCGTTCTCTGGCTAACAATATCACCAACCTCATGCTCGATCCCCTGGTAAACCAAATTGTCCGGCAGCGGCACCTGGATCTGCTTGCCGTGCTGGAACAGGAGCCAGACGCCGGTCTGGGTAACGGCGGGCTCGGGCGCTTGGCTGCTTGCTTCCTGGACTCCATGGCCACGATGCACCTCCCGGCCATGGGCTACGGTCTCCGCTATGAATACGGTATTTTCAAGCAGACCATCCAGGACGGCTGGCAACAGGAAATGCCGGACAACTGGCTCCGCCGGCCAGACCCTTGGGAAATCGCCCGTCTGCACGAGAAGGTGGAGGTGAAGCTGAATACCTCCTTCAAGGTATGCTCTGGAACTTTGTGCGCCATCCCCGGCCAGCCCTCCACTCTGATCGGCATTCCCTTCGACCGCCCCGTGGTAGGCTATGGCGGCGAGACCATCAACACCCTGCGGTTGTGGGCTGCCGCGGCGCCGGATTACTTTGACTTCCAGGCCTTCAGCCACGGCGATTTTGTCAGTGCGGTGGCAGAGACCCTGGAAGCCGAGTCCCTGACGCGGGTTCTTTATCCCGACGATTCCACCAGCCAGGGGCAAGGACTGCGTTTCGTGCAGGAGTATTTTCTGGTCGCCTGCTCCCTGGCTGATCTCTTGCGGCGTTTCCGGGCTCTCAATACCGATTGGAGCCTGCTCCCTGAAAAGGTGGCCATCCAGCTCAACGATACCCATCCCTCCCTGGCCGTTCCCGAGCTGATGCGGATTTTGTTGGACGAAGTCCACCTGGGCTGGGACCGGGCCTGGGATCTCACCCAACGGACTCTGGCATACACCAACCACACGCTGCTGCCCGAAGCTCTGGAGAAATGGCCCCTTCCTTGGTTTGAAATGTTGCTGCCCCGGCACCTGGAGATTATCTACGAAATCAATCGGCGCCTCCTGGATGAGGTGCGGGCCCGCTTCCCCGGCGATGAGGGGCGGGTAGAGCGCGTCAGCCTCGTGGAGGAGGGCGCGCTCCGCAAAATTCGCATGGCCAATCTGGCCATTGTCGGCACCCACAGCACCAACGGCGTGGCCGCCATTCATTCCGAACTGCTGCGCACCCGCACGGTCAAAGACTTGGCCGAGATGTTCCCCGAGCGTTTCAACAACAAAACCAACGGGGTTACGCCACGCCGCTGGCTGCTGCTGGCCAACCCGTCCCTGGCGCGCACCATCACTGAGGCCATTGGTGATGGTTGGATTACCGACCTCGGACAATTGGGCCGGCTTAAGCCTCTTGCCGACGACAAAGGCTTTCGCGACGCCTTCCATCAATCCAAGCGCGAGGCCAAGTCGCGGTTCGCGGATTGGTTGAAGGCTACCACCGGCCAGACGGTGGATACGGGCACGATTTTTGACTGCCAGGTCAAGCGCATCCACGAATACAAGCGGCAATTGCTCAACGCCCTGCATATCATAGTGCTCTACAACCGGTTGCGGGAAAACCCGAACCTCGAAATGCCTCCCCGGACGTTTTTTTTCGCCGGAAAGGCAGCCCCGGCCTACCAACTGGCCAAGTTAGTCATCAAGTTCATCAATAACCTGGCGGATACCATCGACAGGGATCCCGCGCTGCACGGGCGCCTCAAGGTCGTTTTCGTGCCTGATTACTGCGTTTCCGTGGCAGAGTGTCTGATCCCCGCCAGCGACGTTTCTGAGCAGATTTCCACCGCCGGTTACGAAGCCAGCGGCACCAGCAACATGAAGTTCATGATGAACGGGGCCATTACCATCGGCACCCGGGACGGCGCCACCATCGAGATGGCGGAGGCCGCAGGGGAGGACAACTTTTTCCTGTTCGGCCTCACTGCCGAGCAGGTGGCCAACAGCCGCAGCTGGTACAATCCACATTGGCACTATGAGCACGAACCCGAAACCCGGGCGGCCTTGGACCAGATTTTTTACAACCACTTCAACCGCAATGAACCGGGAATCTTTGTGCCGCTGTATGATACGCTCATGAAGCACGGAGACTATTACATGCACCTGGCGGACCTGAAGTCTTACGGGGAGGCGCACCAGCGGCTGGGAGAGTTGTATGGTGATCCGGACGCCTGGGCTCGCAAGGCCATCCTGAACGTGGCCGCTTCCGGGAAATTCTCCAGCGACCGCACCATCGCGGAGTACGCCGCCGACATCTGGAAGGTGTCGCCCTGCCCGGTAAAATAGCTTTCAGCTTTCAGTGGTAAGCTTTCAGTAAAAACTAAAGAGTGTTCATTAATGTTGAAGGCTGAAAGCTGAACTGGCTTTATCTGAGGAGGACCGCATATGGAAGTCAGCCCGCTCGCCGGCAAGCCCGCCGAACCGGCCATATTGATCAATGTCCCCAAGTTGGTGACGGCCTATTATACGGAGCAACCGGACCCTTCCGTACCGGCCCAGCGCGTCGCTTTCGGCACCTCCGGGCACCGCGGCTCCTCCTTGGACATCGCCTTTAACGAGGCGCACATCCTGGCCATGACTCAAGCCATCTGTCTCTACCGCAAGGAGCAGGGGGTCAACGGCCCACTATATCTCGGTATTGATACTCATGCCCTTTCGGAGCCGGCTTTTGCCAGTGCCTTGGAAGTCCTGGCGGCCAACGACGTCGAAGTCATGGTGGACGCAGACGGCGGTTACACTCCCACCCCGGTGATCTCCCATGCCATTCTCACCTACAATCGCGGGCGCAGCCAGGGCCTGTCGGACGGCATCGTCATCACGCCTTCTCACAATCCGCCGCGTTATGGGGGCTTTAAATATAATCCCCCCCACGGCGGCCCCGCCGACACTGAAGTGACCCAATGGATCGAACAGCGGGCCAATGACTTTCTGGCCGACGGCCTGAAACAGGTTGCCAGAGTTCCTTTTGACCGCGCCCGCAAAGCCCACACCACGCACCGCCATCGGTTCCTGGATGCTTATGTGAACGATCTCAACGCGGTGGTGGACATGCAGGCCATTCAGGAGAGCCGGGTTCATCTGGGGGTGGATCCCTTGGGGGGCGCCAGCGTGGCCTATTGGGACGCCATCGCCGAGCGCTATCGCCTTAACCTGGAGGTCGTGAATCACACCGTGGACCCCACCTTCCGGTTCATGACCGTTGATTGGGACGGTCAGATCCGCATGGACCCGTCTTCGGTTTACGCCATGGTGCGCATGATCGGCCTCAAGGAGCGCTTCGCGGTGGCCTTTGCCTGCGACACCGACGCCGACCGCCATGGCATCGTGAGCCACAGCCAGGGTTTGCTGCCTCCGAATCACTTCCTCTCGGTGGCCATTGCCTACCTGTTCGCCAACCGTCCGGAGTGGCCCCAGGCTACCGCGGTGGGGAAAACTTTGGTCAGCAGCAGCATGATCGACCGGGTGGCAGCCCGCCTGAACCGGAAGCTGGTGGAAGTTCCTGTAGGATTCAAGTGGTTTGTAGAAGGACTTATCGACGGCTCCCTGGGTTTCGGCGGCGAGGAGAGCGCCGGAGCCGCCTTTTTGCGGCGGGATGGCACCGTCTGGACCACGGACAAGGACGGGCTGATCCCGAATCTACTGGCCGCAGAGATCACCGCCCGCACCGGCAAGGATCCGGGCGAACACTTTTTGGAACTGGCGGCGGAGTTCGGCACGCCATACTACACTCGCATCGATGCACCGGCAACTCCGGAGCAGAAGGCGAAGCTGAAGAAATTATCCCCGGAGGCCGTCAAGGAATCGGATTTGGCCGGCGAGGCCATCACGGCCAAACTGACCAACGCCCCAGGCAACAACGCCCCCATCGGCGGGCTTAAGGTGGTGGCCGCCAACGGCTGGTTCGCGGCCCGGCCGTCCGGCACGGAAAACATTTATAAGATCTACGCAGAAAGTTTTAAAGACCAGGCCCATCTGGAGGCCATTGTGAATGAGGCCCAGCGAATAGTTACGAACGCCCTGGGCGGCTAAATATAGGTTTTCGGTTTTCGGTAAGAAATAAGATGTTTAGGGCGGGTGATGCCCGCCGATTCCTTAGAATAATTGGTGCGTGCACCCTACCCAAAACTTGATGACTACGAGGCGACCATAGGAGCAGGAACATGACCGCAGGCATCGCACCGCTCACCGAACGTCCGGCCTGGAAGGCCCTGGAGGCCCACTACCAGCAGGTCCGGGGGCTGCATTTAAGGAAGCTTTTTGCTGAGGACCCCCAGAGGGGGGAGCGCCTGACTGCCGAGGCCGTAGGTCTCTACCTGGATTATTCCAAAAATCGCCTCACTGACGAAACTCTGAAGCTCCTCCTCCAACTGGCCGAGGAATCAGGCCTGCAAGCTCGGATCGAGGCCATGTTCCGAGGCGAGAAGATCAACCTTACGGAAAAACGAGCCGTCCTGCACGTGGCTCTGCGGGCCCCGAAAGGTGCATCCATCCTGGTGGACGGCGAAAACGTGGTGCCCCAGGTCCACACGGTGCTGGACAAGATGGCGGACTTCACCCAACGCGTCCGCAGCGGCGCCTGGACCGGCCACACCGGCAAGCGCATCAAGAACGTTGTCAACATCGGCATCGGCGGCTCCGACCTGGGGCCGGTTATGGCCTACGAGGCTCTCAAATACTACAGCGAACGCGCCATGACGTTTCGGTTCGTGTCCAATGTCGATGGCACCGACTTCGCTGAGGCCGTCCATGATCTCGACCCGGCGGAAACTCTCTTCATAATCTCTTCCAAGACCTTCACCACCTTGGAGACCATGACCAACGCGCACACGGCCCGGGCCTGGGCCCTGGCGGGTCTGGGGAGCGACGAAAAATCCGTGGCCAGGCACTTCGTCGCGGTCTCCACCAATGCCGGGGAAGTGGCGAAGTTCGGCATTGACACCGCCAACATGTTTGAGTTCTGGGACTGGGTGGGCGGGCGCTACTCCATGGACTCGGCCATTGGCCTATCCACCATGCTGGCCATCGGTCCGGACCACTTCCGGGATATGCTGGACGGCTTCCACCAGATGGACGAGCACTTCCGCACTGCCCCGTTTAAGGCCAATCTGCCGGTGATCCTGGGTTTAATTGCTATCTGGTATAACAACTTCTTCGGGACCCAGACTGTGGCGGTCCTGCCGTACGAGCAGTATCTGAAGCGATTCCCTGCCTATCTGCAGCAATTGACCATGGAGAGCAACGGCAAACACGTCACCCTGGACGGGACCGAGGTTGCCTGCCAAACCGGCCCCATTTATTGGGGCGAGCCGGGAACCAACGGCCAGCACTCCTTTTACCAGTTGATCCATCAAGGAACCAGGCTCATACCTTGTGACTTCATCGCCTTCGGCCAAACCCTCAACCCGTTGGGCCGGCACCACGACATGCTCCTGGCCAACGTCTTTGCCCAGACCGAGGCCCTGGCCTTCGGGAAGACCATTGAAGAAGTCCGGGCCGAAGGCATCCCGGATTGGCTCGCGCCCCACCGGGTCTTTGAGGGCAACCGCCCGTCCAACACCATCCTGGCGGACCGGCTCACGCCGGCTAATCTGGGCAAACTCGTGGCTCTCTATGAGCACTGCGTCTTCACCCAGGGCGCCATTTGGAACATCAACTCCTTTGACCAGTGGGGCGTCGAGCTGGGCAAGGCTCTGGCCCAACGTATCATCCCGGAGTTGGAGAGCCGGGAAGAGCCCCGCCTGGGCCATGACAGTTCAACGAACCGCCTGATTCGCCGCTACCGGGCAATTAAGGCAGGTTCCTGATGAATCTCGCTGCCACTCGGTTCATCATTCACCGGTAAACGTGGGCGGACGCTTCTCGAAAAAGGCCTTCACTCCCTCTTTAAAATCATTGCTGCGATAAGTTTGACGGCGCAGACTCTGCAACTCTTCGAATTCGTCCGGTGTCAGCCCCTTGCCCCCAGTCAGTTTCCGGATTTCCTTCTTCATCAGACTTACTACCAGTGGGGCCCGGGCGGCGATGGTCCGGGCGATGTCCATGGTGGTCTCTTCCAGTTTTTCCGCCTCCACCAGTCGATTGAGCAACCCCAGCCGATAGGCGTCCTGCGCGGAAATCGGGTTGGCCGTAAACAGCATTTCTTTGATGACATGAATGGGCACTGCCCCGATAAAATGGTTTAATCCCGCAGTATTATAGGCTATGCCTATCTTGGCCGGGGTGATGGCAAAAGTGGCGGCTGGGGTGCCCACCAGGATGTCACAAGTCATGGCCAGATCGCAGGCTCCGCCCCAGACGCTGCCCTCGATCATGCCGATCACCGGCGCCGGGCAGTTTACCACCCGGTGCAGCACCTGCTCAAAAGGTTCATCATAGGGGAGAGGATCTGAGCCGTCCGTTTGGATCTCCCGGAGATCATGTCCTGCGGACCAAATTTTCGCACCGGGATAGGCCCGGATAATCACCACCCGTACCTTCTGTTGTTCGAATCGGTCGAAGGCCTGCAATAGCCCCCGCAACACAGGGGAACTCAGACAGTTGGCCTTATCGCGATCGTTAATTATTACTGTTCCGATATTTTCCTGGATTCTGCAATTAATCAGATCCTTAGCGGTACCCAGTTCATTAACCGGAGGCATTTCTTTATCTCCTTAGGGACCTGTAAAAATGCTCTTCGGGGGCGAAGCCAACCCCAGGCGGCCGATAAATTCGGGTTTTATTGTTTTTCGACATAGAAGTCAAATATCATTCACTGCTATTCTACCATGATCCCCGGCTGTCCGCTGGTGACGGAGCTGTGCCCCTTAGGTTCGCTGCCATCCGGCCAGAGCCAGTAGGTTTTCGAGAACCTGAGGGGCAAGACCACCAAAGGCCAGAGGCGGTTATGCTTCGGGGCCAGATATCCCGCCACGCCGATGACGATGTCCTGCTGAGGAACATTGAGTCTCAGGGTGCGGTGGAGGGCGTCCCACCAGCGGAAAACCACGGAAAAGTTAGAGCCCACCTCCTCGCTGGCCACAGAGTGATGAATGCCATGCATGCGGGGAGTCACCAGGATTTTGTTCAGGGCTCGCTCCAGAAGCAGGGGCAGGCGCAGGTTGGCGTGTTGAAACATATTGGACCCCTGGTAGGCCACTTCATACAGGAGAAAGGTGAAGACGTCTATTCCTAAGAGGCCCACCTGGAGAACCCGGAAGACCGTGGAATAGAGGACCTCCCCAAAATGGAAGCGGGCCGCAGTGGTGACGTCCAGGTCAGGGTCCAGGTGATGGACGCCGTGGAAGCGCCATAAGGGGAAAAATCTGTGGTTGGCCCGGTGCCACCAGTAGAAGGTGAGGTCCACCAGGATGATCCCCAGCAGGATTTCGACCGGACCCGGCAGTCCCACTAAGCGCAGGAGGCCGATGTTCTGGTTCCCGGTCCAAAATATTACGGCCAGGGCTGCAGGGCGCACTACCAGAAGGCCCATGACCATAACTCCCGCGGTCAGGGCGAAATTCACCGGCAAGCGTTGGCTGCGAGGGCGGGTGCGCTGCCTGAGCGGGAAAGCCGCCTCTAGAGCCAGGAGCACCAGAAAGACCGCTATCAGGATTAGGGAAGCAAAGAAGAGCGGGGACGAAGGGCTAGGCCAGCTTCCAAGCGGGGCGATCATGGGATTATGGCTCCCGCCTTCGCTTCACCCGGTAAGCACATTTTTCCTCCATGCCGAAGGAGCGATCATGGCGAAGGGGTTTTGCGGCGGAGAAAAACCCTTCGGACTCGACTTTGGCCCCGCTAATTAGCCTTGATGTCTTGCCAGACCTTCAGTTTATTGATGATTCTAGGGATAAAGAGAGAAAAAGCAAAGAGGCCCAGAGAGAAAAAAACCTTCCAGGTGAGGAGGTTGGCCCACTGGCCGGTGGCCCAGACCTCTTTAACGGTACCCACGAAGAAGGTAAAGATAAAGGTGCCAACCAGTATACCCAGCGCCGTCCCCCAAAGATAATCTTTAAAGTGGACCTTGGTCAGCCCCATGCCGAAGTTCATGGGAGTAAAAGGGAAATAGACCAAGCGCAGGTAGAGCACGGTAGCAAAGCCGTTGCGCTCGATGGCCTCATCGTACTTCTTAAGCCGATCGCCGATGAGGGAAGCCGCAAACTCCCTCCCCAAATACCTCCCGATGAGAAAGGCCCCCGCGGCCCCCAGCATGGCGGCGATCCAGACATACAGAAATCCCCAATAGGGGCCGAAGATGGCTGCCCCTAGAGCGGTGAGCAAGGTCCCGGGGATGAATAGACATACCCCCGCGCTATATACCAGGATAAAGGCCAGGGGCGCCCAAACGCCCGCGGCCGCCAGCATTGCACTCAGCTTCTCCGCCGTCAGCACCTCCTTGACGGCAGGAGAGCGCACCGTCATCACCGCTGCGGCCACAAATACTATCAGGACCAAGGCCTTGAGCAGGGCCCCTCGCCGGAATCTTCCTGGCTGCATAATTACCTCTAAAATATCTCATAGAGCGCTGAAGTGCGCCTTATCTCCCCAAGGGCGAATCCGTCTTCACCCTTGGGGCTGCGCCATCTTTTTATTTAGGGAACTTTGTTAAGCTTTTTATTTACCGAAGATCCGTCCCAAGAGGCCTTTCTTGGGCGGCTCCGGTTCGGCCAGCCCCAGGTGCCGGCAGATGACGGTTTCCAGCTGATATTCCTCCACATCCTTGCCTTCTACCACGATCTCGTCGCCCACCATCACCGCCGGAGCCGTAGGCAGGTCCAGTTCGAAGTACTCGTCCGTCTGGTATTCGGCGATGGGTTTGGAGATGACTTCGCACTCGAAGCGGTATTTTTCGCCCAACCTGGGCATCATTTCCTTGAAGTGCTTTCAGGGCTTGCCGTTGGGTTCGTTGAGAAAGAATCTGACCTTGAGCATTTTTTTCTCCTCCTTTGCGATTCCCCTTGCCAAATTATTTCTTCTTGGTCTCGGCCATGCGCAGGAGCATCTGCTCTGGCGGCAGATAATCCACCAGCCGCAGCTCCAGGCTTTCCCGGCCCTGCTTATCTATAAAGACCACAGTGGGCACCCCTTTGACGCCAAACTGGCTGACCAGGCGCTCATTTAGTGGGTTTCCTTTCTGGGTCAGATCCACCTTCACCATGATAAAATCCTTCTCCGCCTGTTTGACGACCTCGGGATGATGGAAGGTGATCTCCTCCAATTCCCGGCAGGGGGTGCACCAGGTGGCGTAGAAGTCGATGATTACCGGCTTTTGCGCTTGTTTGGCGGTCGTCAAAAGCTGATCTGAATACGGCTGCCAGGTTACCCCCGGACCGCGCAGCGCCCAGGACCCCACCAGGAAAGTGGCAACTACCACTCCCACCAGGGTGGCGGCGGTTTTGAGCCATTGGAAGCTCCGGAACGTGGCGGCGGTGCGGTCCAGCCACCCCAGGTGCACCGCCGCGGCCAGGGCCACGGCAGCCAGCAGAAGGACGCCCATGGATTCGGGCAGCAACGGCCTGATAAAAAAGGCCGCCATGCCCACCAGGACCCAGCCCATGAGTTTGCGCACCCAGAGCATCCACTCCCCGGACCGGGGCAGCTTCTCCAGGCTGCCGGAAAACATGGCCAGGATGAAAAGGGGCAGGCCCAACCCCAGGCTGAGGGTAAAAAAGACCAGAAAGCCCAGCCACGGCGACCCTAAACTGGCCACCCAGGTGAGCAACCCCAGCACGAAGGGACCGATACAGGGCGCGGCCACCAGCCCCAGGGTCAACCCCATGAACAGACTTCCGAAGTAACCCGCATAGGACTTGGACGCGGCCTGGGTGAGGCTGCCGGGCAGGCGCAACTCCCAGAAGCCGAAGAGGCTGGTGGCGAAGAACACCAGGATGGCCGCCACGGCCACCAGCACCAGAGGGTTCTGCAGCATGGCCCCCATGAGACCGCCGGTTAAGGCCGCAGCCACCCCCAGGGCAGAGTTGGTAACGGCCAAGCCAGCCAGGTAAAAGAGGCCATGCACCACCAAGCGCCCCTGGCCCTGGCCGCTCTTGCCGCCGAAATATGAGACAGTGATGGGCAGCAGAGGATAGACGCAAGGAGTCAGGTTGAGAGCCATGCCGCCCACAAAAATTCCCAGCAAGGTCCAAACCATGGCCCAACCGCCCAGAGGGCCGGGGGGTTTGGCTTCTGCGGTGGACTCGGAAAGTCCCATGGGTGAACTGGCTACAGGCAGGCCGGCCTTTTGCCATTCCGGGAACCCCAAGGGATCGCGGTAGACGTTTTTGTAACCGAGTTTAACGGCCACCCGGGCCGCCGAGTCGCTGCGGACTCAGGCCAGGCCCGCTCAGTAAAAAACGATGAGCCGGTCCTTGTCGGGGCCCAGAAACTTGCCCAGGGCCCTTTGGGAGCGCCACCGGCCCCAGGCGCTGGGCTCTATGGGGAAATTCACCGCACCCTTCATATGGCCGGTGCGGTATTCCCAGTCTTGCCGGGTGTCCACCAACAGAAGCTTTGGGGCATCCTGCCGGTAGCGCTCCCCCAGCTCTTCGGTAGTTATCAGGCTATAGCCGCCGCTTTGGGCTTCGGCCCTGACGTCCTCCCAGGTGGCCTTTTTGGCGATTATCGGCTGGTGGAGATACCACAGGATTCCCAGGGTCAGAACCGCGGCCGCCAGGGCCAACAGTGTGGTGCCTTTGCGCTGCATTTTCAACCTCTTAATTAGAGACCTCTGCTAAAGTCATTTTGTCATCCTGAGCGAAGCGAAGGATCTCGTATTTTCTTGTATTTAAGAGATTCTTCGGTCACTTCGCTCCTGCAGAATGACATTCAAGGGGACTTTCGCAGAAGTCTTTAATTATCTGGTTCCCAAAAGTCTCTTTTTCTTCACGATTAATGGGAGGAATTTTTATATTTCTCCGCATCTTCCGGTGGCAGCAAACCTGCTTATCGGGTTTTTGCTACTGGCAGACCTAAATGGAAGAATCTAACGCAGATGTATCTGCGGCTATCTGTCAACCCTTGTTCAAGGCAACCTGCCTTCCCTCCTGAGCTTGGCAAGCAGGAAGGCCGCTCCTGCAAGAGGCAATCCGAACCTTTCACCAAGTGTTTCCGCATCCAGGGATTTGGCTTCTTTGGCAAAAGAAACCACTTCTTCTTCCAACTCTTCCAGCCAATCTTCAAAGAGAACCAACAGTTCAGGGTCCGCGACCGCCATTAATTGTTGGAAGCGAGTTACCTTATTCACTAATCTTCGGCACATATTTGTGGGGTCGACACCTTCGCCCACGCATTCCGCCAGTCAGAGATGGACCATGCTGGCTAACTTGTCGCTCCCGGGTTCGCCCACCAAGTCAATGACAAAATTCGTCCAGGCTTCCTCGCCCAATAAGGAAAGCAGATTTTTCGTTGCGCCGGCTATGGCCTTCAGGGCTTCTTGCGGCTCCATGGTGTCCACGACTTGTTGAATCTTGTTTACGCTCATTATTCGCTCTCGCTGACTAAAAGGTGGTCCTTCCTGTCAATAAATCCGTAGCCAGACCTTCCAGGTCCTTCAAGATCTCAATGACCTTGGGATCGCTCATTTCGTAATAGATAAAGGGGCCGCGGCGCTCCACCGTAACCAAAAGGGACCTCCTCAATTCCTTCAGGTGGTGGGAAATCAGGGGTTGGGAGAGGTTCAGTTCCTCCACAATTTGCGACACGGATCTCTTGCCGTTATTCAAGCAAAGGAGGATACGCAAACGATTTTCATCCCCCAGGCTCTTAGCCAAAAAAGCCACTTTCGACAGGCTCTCGTTCAAAACAAACCCTTCAAATAAAATGATATATTTGCGTTGAAAAAATAATCTCCTTCCAAAATCAGGGAGGAACCCTAACCAACCTCACATCAAAGCCTCCCCTCCCTTTGGAGTTTTCCAAGAAGAAAATCTGCCCCGGAGCGGGATATCTTTAAATGTTTGGCAAGGGCGGTTGCGTCCCGGAGACCGGTTTCCTTTACCAAAGTGAAGGTTTCTTCCGCCAATTCCTCCAACCAGCCTTCGAATAGAACCAAAAGTCCCGGGTCGGCAAACGGCCTAAGCTGTTCAAATTGCACGATTTTGTTAACCAAACTTCGGCACATTTGGGTGGGATCGACACCTTCGCCCATGCATTCCGCCAGTCAGAGATGGACCATGCTGGCTAACTTGTCGGTCCCCGGTTCGCCCACCAAGTCAATGACAAAATTTTTCCATGCTTCCTCGCCCAAAGAGGAAAGCAGGTGTCTCGTTGCCCCGGCTATGGCCTGGAGGGCTTCTTCCGGGTCCATGGTGTCTGCTACTCGCTGGACCTGGTTCGTCATCTCCGTATCTCCACGGGCTTCAAAGTTGTTCTTCCCTTCAGTAAATCGCTGGCCAGCCCAAAGACCTCATGATGTCAACTATTCTGAAGTCGGTCATCTCGTAATAAATGAAAACTCCTTGCCGCTCCACCTTGACCGGGTGGGAGGCTCTCAATTCCTTTAAATGGTGGGAAACCAGGGGCTGGGCAGGCCAAGTTCCTCGGCAATGCTGGAGACGGACTGTTTCCCCTGGCGCAGGCAGAGGAGAATTCGCAAACGATTTTCATCCGTCAAAATCCTGGATAGAAATGCCATGTTGGTGAGGTCGCCTCTTGTTAAGCTTGCCCCTCGCTTAATCAACCTCAACCCCAATAAAGATATAAATTGACATTGATATACTCATATGTCAAGAAAAAATTTCTCAATTTTCTTATTCGAGATTTTGCGGGAAAAAACCAGTGCTCATCTGGCGCCAAGCCATATGAAAAAATCCATCAATTTAATCAGCACCCGGAAAGTTGATGGGAACAATTTGGGAAGATTTGAGGGTGTGGGAACGTTGGAAGGAAAGGCAACTGTGCGTAAAGCCGTTGTTCGGGGAATAGCTGGAGGCGGCATCCGGATTCGAACCGGAGAATAACGGTTTTGCAGACCGCTGCCTTACCTCTTGGCTATGCCGCCTCTGGAGCGGGAAACGGGATTCGAACCCGCGACTTCAACCTTGGCAAGGTTGCACTCTACCGCTGAGTTATTCCCGCTCGCCACTATTTTGTCTTAAAAATCGGCGCTCTTGTCAAGGGGAAAAATTACCTTTCCTTTATGAAGGACGATCAAAAGGATTTTAGACCTTTTGCAGCTACTCCTTTTCAGGCAATCCGGCCCCCTGGTTCGCTATTTTTTAACAAGAATAGCCACTACTTATCTTTTTCAGAATTATGCCTTTTTCTTGACTGAACTTCCATTTGTGCTAATATCAAAATAGTGAATTTTTCCACAATATGCCGTTTCGACTATCTAATAGTTAACTCAATAAATTAGGAGTTGCTCAATGGACTTCCGCACTGTCTTCACCACCTGCTCTTACTGCGGCTGCGGCTGCGGCCTCCTCCTGGAGGTCTTGGATGACCAAGTAATTTCCACCCTGCCGGTAAAAACCCACCCGGTGAGCCAAGGCAGCCTTTGCATCAAGGGTTGGAACATTCACGAGTTTGTGGGAAGTGACCAGCGCCTGAAGCAACCGCTCATGCGCAAAAACGGCCAGCTGGTTCCGGTGAGTTGGGACGAAGCCATGGACGCCGCCGCTAAGGGTATGAAGCAGGTCGTGGACAAATACGGCCCCGATGCGGTGGCAGTGTTGGCCTCAGCCAAAGTGACCAACGAAGAGAACTACCTGATCCAGAAATTTACCCGGGCCGCCATCGGCACCAACAACGTCGATCACTGCGCCCGTCTCTGACACAGCTCCACCGTGGTCGGTCTGGCCGCGGCTTTCGGTTCCGGTGCCATGACCAACTCCCTGCCGGAGTTGGCCAACTCCAAGTGCATTTTCATCATCGGTTCCAATACCACTGAAAACCACCCCATCGCCGCTAAATGGATCTTCCGGGGTCAAGAAAACGGCGCCAAGATTATCGTGGTCGATCCCCGCCTGACCCAGATAGGCTTTCTGGCGGATATCGCAGTGCAGCACCGCCTGGGCAGCGACGTGGCCCTCATCAATGGCCTCATGCACATTATCCTTAAGGAAGGCTGGCATGATAAAGCCTACGTTGAGGAGCGCACCGAAGGCTTCGAGGCCCTGGCCGCCAAGCTGGAGGACTATCCCCCGGATAAAGTGGCCCAGATCACCGGCATCGACGCCGCCACCCTTCGGCAGATTGCCGAAATGTATGCTAAAACCAAGCCTGCTTCCATCGTCTACTGCATGGGCATCACCCAGCACACCACTGGCGTGGACAACGTCAAGTCCCTGGCCAATTTGGCTATGCTCACCGGCAACGTAGGCGTAGCCGCCGGCGGCGTCAATCCCCTTAGGGGACAGAACAACGTCCAGGGAGCCTGCGACATGGGCGGCCTGCCCAATGTCTTTACAGGGTATCAGCCCGTGGCCGACGAGGCAGCCAACAAGAAATTTTCCGAGGCCTGGGGCCGGGACCTCCCCAAAAAACCCGGGCTCACCATTTTGGAGATGTTCCACGCCATCGAAGAAGGCAAGATCAAGGCCCTGTATGTTGTAGGGGAAAATCCCCTGGTCACCGACCCGGACCTGCGCCATGTGGAAGCGGCGCTGAAGCACCTGGATGTCTTCATCGTGCAGGATATCTTTCTGACCCATACGGCCAAAAACGCCACCATAGTTTTGCCCGGCACGTCATTTGCCGAAAAAGACGGCACCTTCAGCAACACCGAACGCCGGGTGGAACTGGTGCGCCAGGCCATCCCGCCTGTGGGCGACTCCCGCCCCGACTGGATGATCACCCAGGATCTGTCCACCCGGATGGGCTACCCCATGAATTACGCTTCTCCGGAGGCCATCTTCGAGGAAATCAGAAAGCTCACTCCCAGTTATGCGGGCATAACCTATAAGCGCCTGGAAGCTACCGGCCTGCAATGGCCCTGCCCCACCGAGGAGCACCCCGGCACCGTCTTCCTGCACAAGGACCGCTTCAGCCGGGGCCAGGGGGCCTTCACCGCCATCGACTACAAACCGCCGGCGGAAGTGGTGGACGAGGACTACCCCATGTGGCTCAGCACGGGCCGCTCCTTCGTGCATTACCATTCCGGCACCATGACCCGGGTTTCCCCGACCCTGCATCATGAAGTGCCCGAGGGTTACGTGGAGATCAGCCCCGCGGACGCCAAGGCCATGGCCATTAAGGACGGGGAGCGGGTCAAGGTCAGCTCCCGCCGGGGTGAAATCCAGATCAAGGCCAAGATCAGCCGTAAAGTGAACCGGGGGGTGGTCTTCATCCCCTTCCACTTCGCCGAAACCGCAGCCAACGTTCTCACTAACCCGGCCTACGACCCCACGGCCAAAATCCCGGAATACAAAGTCTGCGCCGTCAAGGTGGAGAAGTTGGCGGCGTAGATTCTTTGCGGAGGGGGCTAAGAGCGGAAGCCCTTACCCCCTCCCACAATCCCATAAGAAAAATCAGGCAAGACCCGCTGAGTCGCCCTTCATTGCTCGTTCCCAAGCTCCTGCTTGGGAACGCTTATTTTTTGCCCAAGCTCTGCTTGGGTATCTTTATTTTTAGCGCAAATTCAATCCTCCCTAATGTGACCCTCCCAAGAAATCTAACGATGCGCTCAATGCACCTTTTTATCCCTTTGCCATACTGCCACTCCGCGATACAATTCCCCCATCATGGAATTGTTAGAACAAATCAAAACCAAGGCCCAGGGACTAGCGGACGAACTGGTAGCCCTGCGCCGGGAGCTCCACCAGCACCCGGAGTTGTCCCACCACGAGGAGCGCACCGCCCGGGTGGTGGCGGAGTATCTCAGAAATCTGGGACTTGAGGTGACGGCCGGCCTGGCTGGCCACGGAGTGCTGGGGATTCTGAAAGGGGCCCGGCCCGGGCGGACGGTGGCTTGGCGAGCCGACATGGATGCCTTGCCCATCGCGGAGAAGGTCAAAGTCCCCTGGCGCTCACAAACCGAGGGGGTCATGCACGCCTGCGGCCATGATTTCCACGTGAGCATTGCCCTGGTTGCGACCCGCCTCCTCAGCGAACTCAAGGACCGGCTGGCCGGGGAGTTCCGGTTTATCTTCCAGCCCGCGGAGGAAGGCCCGCCCATCGGCGATTCCGGCGCCAAGGGTATGGTACACGCCGGTGTCTTAGAAAACCCGCGGGTAGCCGCAATCTGCGCCCTGCATGTGGCACCCAATCTGGATGTGGGGCACATCCGCTATGGTCCCGGGGTGGTGATGGCCGGGGCCGACCGCATCATCCTCACGGTTACCGGCAAATCGGCCCACGGCGCCACGCCCCACCGGGGGGTGGACCCCATCCTGGTGACGGCCCAGGTTCTCAACCAGATTCAGGGCTTCCTGGCCCAACAGGTGGACGCCCGCTCCCCCAAAATCCTTACTTTTGGCCGCATCCAGGGGGGTAACCGCTTCAACATCCTGGCCGACGAAGTCACCCTGGAAGGGAGTCTCCGCTACCTCCAGGAGTCGGTGCGCCAGGACGTCTTGAAGGGCCTGCGGCGGCAGTTTGAAGGGCTGTCCCGGGCCACCGGAGCCGAAATCAATCTCACCGTGGAGCCTTTGTTCCCCATGCTCAAGAACGACCCGGAACTTACCGAAAAGGCCGTGCGGGTGCTTCAGACAATCCTGGGGCCAAAACGCCTCAA
The DNA here is from genome assembly GCA_049322355.1 of Thermodesulfobacteriota bacterium. GTDB lineage: Bacteria > Desulfobacterota > Desulfobaccia > Desulfobaccales > 0-14-0-80-60-11 > 0-14-0-80-60-11. The sequence goes on from JBMORG010000011.1 coordinate 169,581, forward strand.
GCTGCTGCGCCCGGCCATGGGGAGCGAGGATTTTCCCTACTATGCCTCCATATCTCCCGGGTTTTACTTCTTTTTAGGGGTGCGCACTTCGGGAAGCCGGGGCCAGGCCCTGCACTCCCCCCTCTTCAACCCCGATGAAGCCGCCCTGCCCTACGGTCTCATGGCCGCGGCAGGCCTGTTGGCCAGCCTGGCCGAACCGGCCTTCCCTGCTCTGGCGCCCGGTGGTCCGGTGAACCACGAAGAAGAGCCGGGGGTGATGTAGCCGCGAAAATGATCAGGCCCAGGCCCTGAGAAAATCGCTATACGGAGAGCGATTAAAATGTAAAATTCAGGTTAGGCGAGAAATGCAATTAAGAAGATAGATCAGATATCGATTATTTTTATTTTGACCTTTCATATATAGTATAAAGCGAAACATAAACTCTTCCTCTTTTTCTCTCCCAAAACCATTTTCAACACATCTCAGAAGGTATCTTTATTCTAGTTCAGGATTATGTTAAAAGGAGTTTGTGATTAGCCATATAGGGTAGACTCATGGCGGCAGCCAAATTTTTCCTGTAACCTCAGTATATGAAAGAACCCGAAAACAAATCGAAAGCGGATAATAAATTCGTTTGGTCGTCCCCGCTCATTCTTGCAATAGTAGGTCTGATTGGAACCGGAATCGGGGCTTCTGTTCAAGGGTTCTGGACTACTAAACTTGAGCGGCAAAAATTCGAGTCTTCGCTTATACTTAAAGCATTGGAAACCAGTGATCAGCAAAAAGCGGCAAAAAGTCTAAAATTTCTTGTTGATGCAGGTTTGATCCCAAGTTTAAATGCCAAGAGGATTGAAAATTTGGCTAAGGATCCAGAAAAGCTTCCTCTTCGCTTTGGTACTGTAACAGATCCTTTTGGTAAAAAGGTTGATTGGGAACAGTTTGCCGGAGATAGCCATCAGGTCAGGATAACCGATTATGAAAAAGAGAATATTATAGCTATAACTATACCTCAACTTAAAGGCATTCCTGGTTTACCCAAAAATGGAAAGATATTATTCAACAAAAATGCTGTTGCGCCCTTAAAGGCAGCATTTGAAGAAATTGAAAACGAGGGCTTGTTACAGCTAATATTATCTTGGGATGGCGGATATTTTCCTAGAAAAATGAGAGAAGCTAATAAGTTAGGTACCCATTCTTTTGGCACTGCTTTTGATATTAATGCTGCCTTCAATCCTTTTGGTAAGGCGCCACCGCCACCAGATGCTAAAGGTTCGGTCCGCAAGTTGGTGCCAATTTTTAAGAAATATGGGTTCAAATGGGGCGGAGAATTTCAAATCCCTGATGGTATGCATTTTATTTATGATCCACAACTCGTTGAAAAGTAAACGAAGTAGTATTCAGAACATTCAGTTTTTTTAACTCTTGCCATTATCCAGAACTTCCCAAAATATCAAATAGATGAAGATATGATCCGGTCATCGGATGGATACTTGGTGGGGGGGTAAGGGGTAAATACAAAAATGGATGCTACTCAGCCTGGGGTTTGGAGCGTTTAAGCCATGCCGGGATGGTGGCATCCGGTATGGCGTCGCCGTCGGGGATATAGGGTTTCAAGTCCAGGATGGGGGAGCCGTCCCGGGCGTCCAGGGCCGCCACCTCCACAAGGTTGCCGTTCACTTTGACGATGCGGCAGGCCGTGAAGCCGATGAGGTTGGGCCGCACCGGGGCCCGGCAAGCGAAGACCCCGGTCAAGGGGTTGGCGGGGTCCCGGCGGGGATGCACTTTGAGAGTCCGGCGTTCCTCCGGGGTGTCGTTTTCGTGGAACCAATAGAATACCCAGAGATGGGAGAAATCTTTAAGGCCGTCCAGGGCCGGGGCATACTCCGGGTAAATCTCCAGGAAGGCACGCTCTCCCTGCTTTTTCACCACGCCGACAGGGTTCAGACAGATAGGTTTGATGGACGCACTCCTGGCGTTCTGCGATTTTTGGCCCGGTTTTCCAGCATAGCCGGGGGCTGTAAATAATACAAGGCCAATCCCGATGACAAACGCCAAAAACCGCATGGTCATTCACACCAATTTTGTATTATGCACAACTTAGTGCGCGGTGCGCATCCTACGGCAGACTAAAACTTAGCGTCTTTGCGCCTTTGCGTGAGATCTTTTTGTCTCTCGCAAAGACGCCAAGGCGCAACGACTCAGATTCTTAACGTTTTAAGAGATTCTTCAGCACCTCCGCCACCAAATCCAGGGGCACGTCGTCCCGGATCACCGCCTGGCCCAGGCCGCGCAACAGCACAAAGGGCACCCCGGTTTCTTGGCGCTTTTTGTCCAGGAGCATCGCTGACATGACGCTTTCAGGGTCCAATTCCGGGAGGGCGCGGCAGAGGTCAAAGTCCTTTATGAGCCTGCGGCCCCATTCAGCCTCTTTAGGGTCCAGACCTGTCAAATGTTCAGATATCGTCAAGGCGGCCATCATCCCCCAGGCCACTGCCCGGCCATGGGGCAGCCGGAAGCGGGAAGCCTGCTCCAGGCCGTGCCCCAAGGTGTGGCCGAAGTTGAGGATGCGCCGCAAATCCCCTTCCAATTCGTCCTGGGATACCACCTGGGCTTTAATTGCCGCGGCCCGGTAGATGGTCTCCGTCAATTCCGCCTCATTTTTAAAAAGCCCGGTCTTGACCACGGCGAGACGCATCAGCAGCTCCCGGTCCTGGATAAAACCGGCCTTGAGCATTTCGGCCAAACCGTTGAGCCGCTGGTCTCTTGGCAGGGTGCGCAGGAATTCGGGGTCCAGAGCCACCAGCCGGGGCTGGTGAAAGGTGCCCAGGAGGTTCTTGCCTTCGGGGAGATTGATGGCGGTCTTGCCGCCGATAGCCGCGTCCACCATGGCCAACAAGGTGGTGGGCACCTGAATGAAGGGCAGACCCCGCATGAAAATGGAGGCCAGAAAGCCCGAGAGGTCCCCCACCACCCCGCCCCCCAAGGCGAGGATGGGGGAACGGCGATGGGCTCCCTGATGCAAAAGCTCCCGGGCTAAACGCTGGACCACTGGCCAGGTCTTGGCCCGCTCTCCGGAAGGGGTGGTGAGGAGCACCGGAGCAAAGCCGGAGCCTTTCAAAGAATCCAGGACGGCGCTGCCGTGCAAGCGGGCCACCCGTTGATCCGAGATCACAAAGAGCTGGGAAGGAAATTGACCGGAACGGAGAAGAGCCCCCAAATGATGGCGCAGGCCCGATTCGATCACCAGCCGGTAGCTCACATCCCGGCCGGGAAGCGGGAGGTGAATCTCCTGCATCACCAGCCACCGGGGTTGAGAGTCTTGATTTCCTCCATCAAAGCCTGGAACTGGTCAGGATAGAGCGATTGAGCGCCGTCGGACATGGCCTTTTCCGGCTCGTGATGCACTTCGATCATCAGGCCGTCACAGCCGGCGGCCACCGCAGCCCGGGCCAGCGATTTCACCAGGTCCCGGCGCCCGGCTGCATGGCTGGGGTCCGCGATGATGGGCAGATGGCTCTCCCGGCGCACTGCGGGGATGGTGGCCAGGTCCAAAAGATTGCGGGCATGCTCGCCAAAGGACCGAACGCCCCGCTCGCAGAGAATTACCTGAGAATTGCCTTCCGACATAATGTATTCTGCGGCCATGAACCATTCATCCAGCGTGGCGTACATACCCCGCTTGAGGAGGACCGGCTTCCGGGTTCGACCGGCGCAGCGCAGCAGGCTGAAATTCTGCATATTTCTGGCACCGATCTGAATGATGTCGGCATATTCGGCCACATGGCGCAAGGAATCTTGGTCGATAGCCTCGGTAACGGTTAGCAGCCCGGTCTCTTCACGAACTTTCTTCAAGATCTTCAGGCCGGCTTTGCCCAACCCTTGATAGCTGTAAGGGGAGGTCCGGGGTTTATAAGCGCCGCCCCGGAAAATGCGGGCCCCCGCTGCTTTGACCCGCTCAGCGATGGTCATGGCTTGAACTTCATTCTCCAAGGCACAGGGTCCGGCAATGACCACAAAATTTTTCCGACCCAGATCCAGGCCGCCGGGGAAATGGATGATGGTATCTTCCCGCTTCGTCTCCCGGCTCACCAGCTTGTAAGGCCGGGAGACCGGAATGGCCTGCATTACCCCGGGCATATCCACAAACAGAACTTCATTCACCGGTCCAGGATTGCGCAAGATGGCGATGGCCACGCGTTCCCCTCCCGGTATGGGTTGGGCTTCGAAACCCAATGATTCGATCTTGGCCACCACTGCTTTTATCTGCGCGTCATTGGCGTCCTTGTCCATTACGATGAGCATGGTTACTCCCTTAAACCGCGGCTAAAGATGAAGTGTCCGGGGTCAGCCGGCCATCAGGTTAATCTAACTCGCAATTCCCCCTCAGTTTTTTTACCAAGGATCGGGGCCAAAAGCAACCGGAAGGGTAGAAAGGTTGACGGCAGAGGGGATCTTGGGAGGCGCGTGAAGATCCCTCAAGATGTGTCTGACAGCATTAAACCGGACGCCAACAGAGAAGGATCATCCCGAAAGCCATAGCAACGCCGTAGGGAATGGAGTTACCCTTGAGAGACATGGGTGGCGGTGGTTTGGAAGAATCAGGGCGACAAAGGACCCAATTCAGTAAGAAGTGCCATTCCTGCCGGAGCCCTGCCAAGAGGCGCCGCTGCCACAGCCAGACGACCAGGATGATCAGACCGCCGGAGACTCCCATATAAACCAGGAAATAAAAGGCGCGTTGCAGTCCCAGCCAGGCTCCCAGGGCTGCACTGGCTTTGACATCGCCGGCTCCCATACCTCCCACCAGATATGGCAAAAGAAGCAGGAAAAACCCCAACCCCAGGCCGGCTAAACCATCCAGGATCCCCGGCATGCCACGAAACCCCCACTGAAAAACCAGGCCCGCCAGGGCGCCCCCAAAAGTTAGATAATTGGGAATTTTTCTGGATTTGAGGTCCCATCCGGCTATTCCCAGACTGAGCAGCAACGGCAACACCAGGTCAAGGTGCGTTTGCAGCCACACACCAAAACCTGCTAACCAATCGGACAAGCTTGCCTCCAAACGGATAATTTTCTTTGCTGCTTTATTGTTCGGAAGATTATCAGAAAAAGGTTAATTTTTCTTCAATCCAAAAAATATCCATCTTAAAATTTCTTGGGGGTCTCGGGTCCAACTGATAAATTCGGATAAAATCATAAGATGATTGATAGGACAAACCCGATGGCAAAAATAATTCTAGTCCAGGCCCTGCCGGCTCCCCGCCTGGAAAGCCGGGAGAACCTGGACCGGGCCCTGAAGCTCCTTGAGGCCTGCCAAGGGCTGGAAGCCGATTTGATCTGCTTTCCTGAGTATTTTCCGTTCGTTGGAGAAGAAGAGTTGGGTGCGGCGGCGGGTCGCCTCCAAGCCAATATCATCGCCGGTCTGGTGGAGGAAGCAGGCGAGGCTCGCTACAATACCGCCACCCTTTTCGACCGCAGTGGCCGGATACTTGGCCGCCAGCGCAAGCACAATGTTGGCAAGTTGGAACGTTTCGGGTTCGGGGTGATCCCTGGGAAAAACTGGCAGGCCTGGGATACGGACTTTGGTAGAGTGGGGATGCCGGTGTGTATCGATTTTTGGGGCCAACCCGAAGCGGCCCGGCAACTGGCGGCCCAGGAAGTGGACCTCATCGTCAATCCCGCCATCTTTCCCATGATGAGGGGCCACTGGCACACGGGGGCTTTGACCCGGGCTTTCGATTATTATCTGCCCGTGGTAGGGGTAAACACCGGCGCCACTGTGGTCAAAATTGCCCGGCGCCACTACACCTTGCAAGGCGGTTGGTCATTTGCGATCCAACCGCCGGCCCCGGCAAAAAAGGCTGAAATGGACCAGCAGGTTCGAGATTGGGATGACCTGGCGGAATGGGTCGTACTCCGGGGGGGTGAAACCGAGACTCTGCTTAGTGTGAATCTCGACCTTGAGGGCCCTCGCCGCTGGCGACCTGACATTCAACAACGCTTTGGTATTCGATGTTGATAATGGTCAAGCCGCAAAATCAGGAGGCTGATTTATAATAACCGGCCACCGGTGAAAAAACCTTAAAGCGTTCCCACCCCCGAGCCGGATAACATCTTTGCGGCAAGAGACAAAGCGAATTTCGAAGCGGGGATATAGAATTTTTAACCGGAAAAGCGTAAAAATCGCTTTGCGATAGTACTTTTCTTGACATTGAAGAAAAAATCCTTAATTATCTATGCAGGTCGAACGGGGCGGGTTTGACTTACAGCTCTAATTCTAAGGAGAGACATGATGCGAAAATATGTCATTTTTACCGTAGTTGCAGCTCTCTGTCTTTTTATGGCAATGCCAGTCTTGGCCCAACCCAAGGGCGGGGCGCTGATGGCAATGGATGCTTTTACCCCCATAGCCCAGGGCTATGATTTCATCCGGGAAGGCAAATATGAAGCCGCCAATAATGAATTTGCCAAGGCGGTGAAAGCCGATCAATTCAATCCCTTTGCTCTGAACAACATGGCGGTTCTGCAGGAGCGGGAAGGCAAATTCAATGACGCTTTGGCCAACTTGAAGGATGCCACCAAATTTGCCGATCAGTATTTAGACAAAGTGACCCAGACCTGCTTTGCCGGGGGCGGCTGCCTGGCGGTAAAACCCCTGCGCGAGAAAGGCGAAAAGAGCTCCATTGCTCCGATTATCCAGGAGAATATTGCAAAACTCCAGGCCAAAATCAAAGCAACCGGAACTCCGCCGCCTCCTGCCAGCCCCCCGCCGATGGTGCCACCTCAGAAGACGAAGTAGCAATCATGGGGGCCTTCGGGCCCCTACCGCCCCGTTTTCCTTTTGGTGGCCTCATCGGATGATGAGCAGCGAAACCGACCGGTATTGCCTCTGCCAACCTCATTTCGGGGGCCAGGGGTCGTAAGACCCTCCCTGGCCCTTATTTTTTCATTCCCCTCTTACCAAGTTGTACTCATACTAGTTTATGTTTTTGTAGGAGCGGACCCTTGTGTCCTCCTTAAGAAGGCGCACAAGCAGGTGCGCCCACAAATAAACTTCTACGATTGCCCTTGAGTTTTTTAATTTGGCCAATTTTTTAAACAAAATCTGAAAACATTATAAGAACTGGCCTGATCAGGGGTGGGACAATAGGCCCTTAAGATCCCGAAGACTTTCCCTAGCTTCGCGCAGGGCGTGCACCAGGTGCGTGGGCCCTGGAACCCGCCGGGGCAGGAAGTGGCGGTGATCATCCCATGCGAGCTCCTGGTGAGATTGCAGCCGCGAATTAAGATCGGCCAATTCCCGGACCAAAAATAGAAAAGCTGCGACCAGTGGTTCCCCGGGGCTGGCGCCAGCCTCATCCCACGCGGGAGGCAGGTTTCTTGGAAAGGATGGTAAAGGCGTGGAGGGCGCGGCAAAAGTGGCTCCCCCCTCCCCCTGACTGGCCAGGGCCTTGGTTAGAGGCAACTTTGCAAGCTTGGTCTTTTTTCCGGCAAACTGTTTCTTTTTCGCCATATTTCCAAAAATTCAAGGCAAAGTTGTGAATAATCCTGGGCTCCCGAACTCCGGGGCTCGAAATCGAAGACCGCCTTCTGAGCTATCTGGGCCTGGTTCAGGGCTTCATTCTTCATAATAATTGTGGCAAAGGTTTTCTCTCGGTAAGGTTTCAACTGTTCCAAAATGTATTCATTGGTAATGCTGTTCCGCTTGTCGTACATTGTGAGCAGAATGCGGAACAAATCTTCCTGGAAAAGCTCCTCTATGGTCAAATTTTTGACGGCTTCCACCGTTGTAAGCAGGTCCGCCAGGCCATCCAGGGAATAGCGGGAGATTTGGCAGGGAATTACAATAAAATCGCAGGCATAGAGGGAGTTGGTGGTTAGCACCCCCAGAGAAGGGGGGCAGTCGATAAGGATAAAATCATAGTCAACATCCTTGAGGGCGTTGGCCAGAATCGCCTCCCGGAAAACCCGGGTATAGACCTGCTCCGCCGCCTGGGCCAAATGGATATGGGCCGGGGCGATATCCAATCCCAGGATGTAAGTGGGCATTACCACCTCGGCGATGCGCATTTTGGGAACGGTCAGAATGTCCGCCATGGATCGGATAATGACGTCCGGTTCTATTCCGATGCCGATACTGGTATGGCCTTGGGGGTCCAGGTCAACGATCAGGGTGCGGTATCCCTGATACGCCAGAGCGGCCCCCAGATTAAGAGTAGTCGTGGTTTTCCCCGTTCCTCCCTTCTGGTTTATAACAGCCGTGATATGGGACATGAGATGAACTTGGGCCGGCGGGTGCCGGCGTTATCTGATGGATTTTTTTGGCTATGATAAAAGATGGCTGTAATTCCGTCAAGGAATATCTGGTAGAGGTGCCGGAGGCGGACACCCGGACCGTTGAACTATATGGCATAAAGTCTGCAGAGATATTAAAGCGGTTTATAATACAGTTTAATTTATTTCTAAGGCTGTTTAATGACCTCCCTCCTGGAAAGAAGAAGATTCAGCCGGATTTTCGTTTCCCTGCCAGTAGAATATTATGCCCATTTACCTAACGCCGATTCCTCCTATCGGGGGCAGGGCTGTCTTCGGGACATCAGCCTGAGCGGCATCTATTTTCATACGGATTCGGGCATCTCCTTTCAACAAGGGCAGATTCTCTCTCTCAGCATATTCGCCCCCCTGCAGTACCTGGAAAGCAGTGACATCTCCCATCTTCGGGCCACCGGGGAAGTAATCCGTTTCGATCCCCCGGATACTGACGGAACTTTGAGCGGGGTCGCGTTGAATTTCCTGGAAGGTCCCTCCTTTGTTTCCAACGATGGATCAGACATGTTTCAAGGTGTGAACTGATCCATTCAGGGTTCTTGTCACTTTTTTCCAAATAAATTAATATATTTTATATGTTAAGGTTGTCCTGGTTAAATATTTTTTTCTGGTTAAATGTCTTAAACTATGTCTCCACACCATAAGGCGGCCGTGGCTCTCAGCGGAGGGCTGGACAGCGCCGTAGCGGCATCACTTTTACGCCGTCAGGGCTGGGACCTTACGGCGATTCACTTGCGCCTGACCCCCTGGAGTGCATCGGAAGACTGGGTGGAAGCTCTGGCCCAGCGCCTGGACATTCCCCTCCAGGTGATAGACTTGCAGGAGGAATTTGCCCGGGAGGTCCTGGATTATTTTATGTCGGAATACGCCCGGGGCCGCACCCCTAACCCCTGCGTCCGCTGCAATGCCGCCATCAAGTTCGGGCGGTTGTGGGAGCGTCTCCGAGAGGATGGCTACTCCCATCTGGCTACTGGGCATTATGCCCGGCTGCAACCGATGGCTGGGGGCATCATCGGCCTTCTCAGGGGATTAGACCGTCGCAAGGATCAGTCATACTTTCTCAGCCGCCTGCCCTGTCAACTCTTACCGCACTTCCTCTTTCCCCTGGGAAGCCTGACTAAAGATGAGGTGCGACGGATTTATCGCACCGCAGGATTACCTATCCGGGCAGGCCAACAGGAGAGTGTGGAGCTGTGTTTCATCCCGGAAGGCAACTACCAGAGCTTTCTCCGGGCCCAAGGGGAGGGGGTCGGTCCTCCCGGAGATTTTGTCGATAGCCAGGGGCGGCTACTGGGCCAGCATCGCGGCCTTAAATGCTATACTGTAGGGCAGCGCCGGGGATTAGGCATCCCGGCCCGGGAAGCCTTTTACGTCACCGAAATTCAGCCGGAGCTTAACCGGGTGGTGCTGGGGCCTCGGGCTGAACTTTATTCTTCGGGACTGCTGGCTGCCGGGGTGAACTGGCTCATATCGCCCCCGGCCCTCCCGTTTGAGGCTGTAGCCGTGATCCGCTACCGGCATCCCGGGGTGCCGGCCCGGATTACCCCGCAGCGAGATGGTTCGGTGCAGGTGGAATTCGAGACCCCGCAATCCGCAGTGGCGCCAGGCCAGGCCGTGGTTTTCTACGACCGGGACCGGGTCTTGGGAGGTGGCTGGATCGAGGCGCGGATTAAATGATTTTTTGCGGGTAGGACCAGGGGAAGTTTTTGTAAGGATCCCCTGCCCTCCCCTCAAACTACCCTCCCAGTCCCCTGCACGGAGGTTGGGGGACAAGGTAAAAAATGTGGCGCCTGACCTCGGCGGCGCTTAGACGCAATCTTTTTCAAATGCCTACCGAAAACCGAAAACCGAAAACCGAAAACCGGTTGTTTCATATCATTACGTTCGGCTGCAAGGTAAACCAGTGTGACTCCGCAGGAATGGCCCAGACACTTGCGGCCCTGGGCTGGAGTCCCGCAGCCCCGGGCACAGTCCCTGATCTGATTATAGTTAACACTTGTACCGTCACCCAGCGTGCCGACCAACAGGCCCGCCAAACCCTGCGGCGCCTGGCCCGGGAGCACCCAGGCCTGCCCATCTGGGTCACCGGCTGTTACGCCCAGAGGACCCCTAATGAGGTGTCATCCCTGCCGGGAGTCCAGGCCGTTTTCGGCAACCAGGAAAAGGCCGGTCTATCCTGTATGTTGGCAAGTTGCCAGCCAAACCAGATAAGTACATCCTGTTCTCTCCCCCCCTTGATGGGGGAGGGTTGGGGTGGGGGCGAAAATCCTCCTCCCCCCAGCCCCGACAGCCAAAATCTTAAAGCAGTCAATGACCATCCTGCCGGAATGATAAATCCCCCCTTACCCCCCTTTTCCAAAGGGCAGGACAATAATCCGGGCAGGTCAAGTCCGCCCTTGAAAAAGACGGATTTAGGGGGGTTTGAAATGTTTCCTCCAGATGATGTTAAAGGGTCGCAACGTTGGATGGGAACCTTCTCAGCGTCCCCCCCTTTTCATCCCTGGCCGGTTCACCCGGCTCCCGGGCAGACCCGGGCCAGACTGAAGATTCAGGAGGGTTGCAGCCACCGCTGCAGTTACTGCATCGTCCCCCAGGTGCGGGGCCCCCGGCGCAGCCTGGAGCCGGAGGCGGTTGAGTCTGCTTTGCAGGAGCTGGCCGCCCTGGGTTACCGGGAGGTGGTCCTCACAGGGGTGGACCTGGGCCAGTATGGGTTGGACCACTATCCGCCCACCAACCTGGCTGCGCTGGTGGGCCGCCTCACGAACAGAACCTGGCCCTTCCGGGTACGTTTGTCCTCCCTGGAGCCCCAGATGGTGACGCCGGAACTCCTGGAGGCTTTGGCCGCCTGGCCCAACTTCTGTCCCCATTTTCATCTGCCCCTCCAGAGCGGCGCGGCCCCGGTACTGGCGGCCATGGGCCGGCCTTACGGGCCGGAGGAGTTTCGCGTCCTGGTGCATAACATCACCCGGCGTTTCCCAGCCGCGGGACTGGGGCTGGACGTCCTGGTGGGGTTTCCCGGCGAGACCGGTGCCGATTTTGAGGCCACCCGGACCTTGGTGGCAGAACTTCCGGTGACCTACCTCCACGTCTTCCCCTACTCTCCCCGCCCCGGCACCCCCGCGGCAGTTCTGAAGCCTTTGCCGGGAAAGATAGTCCGGGACCGAGCCCGGATCATGCGTAACCTGGGTCAGCAGAAAAAACAGCAGTTCACGGAAACCCAACTGGGCCAAGTGCTGGAGGTGCTGGTGGAAGGCCCTGCGCCCCAGTCCGGCTATCTCCAGGGCCTCAGCGACCACTACCTGCGGGTTGTCTTCCCCGGCCCCCCAGCCTGGCGCAACCGTCTAGTTAAAGTTCGACTCCTGGCCCGGCAAGAAGAAATGCTGGTGGGGCAAGCAGTGGGCGAGCCTTGATGCCAATAGCATCTGGTTCCCCCTAATAAGTTATTATATCAATATATTACCTAATAAGCAGGTGAACACCATGGACGATTTTTTAATTAAAAAATTCACGCGGAGAGATTTTTTGGGAAACACTGCCAAACTCTGTTTCCTGGTTGGGATGTCTTCAATCTTCCTTAATTGCCCTGAGACCGAATCATCGAGTAATGACCCAAAAACTGAAGCTAAAAAACTTGGTATAAATGGCTCTGATTTTGAACCGGCGTATCTGAAACTTCACCAAACGGGTGAACTGAAAAAGCGGTCGGAAAAACTTTGGGCCATGATGGAAAGTTGCCAGTTGTGTCCGAGAAAATGCGGTTATAATCGTCTAAAGGGAATGAGCGGAACCTGTCGCGCTCCTGGCGCCAGGCTTATTATTTCGGCGTATCATGAGCACTTTGGCGAAGAAGAACCGTTGGTTGGCAAAGGCGGTTCGGGGACCATCTTTTTCTCCCATTGCAATTTACGGTGTGTCTTTTGTCAAAACTGGACAATCAGCCATATCGGCAGGGGCTCTGAAAAAAATATTAATGGACTTGCCGATATAATGCTGCGGCTGCAAGAAAGAGGTTGTCACAATATTAACCTTGTTACCCCAACGCATTATTCCCCCCACATCTTAAAAGCTCTTGATGTAGCTGCCGGCAAAGGGTTGCGGCTCCCGGTGGTTTACAATACCTCCGGATGGGAGCGTCTGGAAATACTCAGGCTTCTTGACGGAGTCGTTGATATTTATCTCCCCGATTTCAAATACTGGGACAGTGCCATGTCGGCAAAGTATTCTGCCGGGGCAGATAGTTATCCTGAGATTACCAGAGAGGCCATTATTGAAATGAACCGCCAGGTTGGCGTGGCGCAATCTTCAAAACAGGGCATTATGCAAAGAGGACTGATGATCCGTCATCTGGTTATGCCGAATAATACAGGCGGTTCGGAAAAAATCATGGAGTGGATAGGAGAAAATCTCCCCAAAGATACTTATGTCAATCTCATGGGGCAATACACGCCGGCTTTTAGAGCTCATGATTATCCTGAAATATCCAGAAGAATAACCGGCTCAGAATATCAAAAGGCTGTCCAAAGGGCAAAAGATATGGGACTTACAAATCTTCAAATCCAGGGATATTGGCGGTTATGAAGCATAAAGCTGACAAGGGAAAGCTATAGATAATAAAAGGGCAGGCTTTGATGGCCTGCCCCTCCCCCCCATAACCACACACATCTATATTCTTAAGCGGGCATCCCTTCCCACAGGGTGGGCTGGACCCAGGCCCGGCGCTGCTCCCGGACCCCAGGCGTTGGCACCCAAATGCGCCAGGATGCTTCCTGGTCCATCAAGTGCTGCAAAAACCGCAGGTGCAAGTCGTGGCTGCCCCGGCTCACTTCCAGGCGCCCCCACAGGGGCATCCCCAACAGGGCCAGATCTCCCACGGCATCCAGAATCTTGTGGCGTACGCACTCTTCGGGAAAGCGAAAGCCACCGGGGTTCAAGACCCCGAAATCATCCAAGACCACGGCGTTGTCCAGGGACCCGCCCAGGGCCAGGCCTTTGGTCTGAAGATACTGTACTTCCTTTAAAAACCCGAAGGTCCGGGCCGGGGCAATCTCCCGCTCAAAGGCATCGGACAACAGCGGCACGGTGAACCGCTGCCGCCGGATCAGCGGATGGTTGAAATCGATGCTGTAGGTAATGCGGGGTTCGCCCGGAAAAACCCGCATCCACTTATCGCCGTCCCGCAATTCCACGGGGCGGTGTACCCGGAGATAGGCCCGGGGCCAAGGCAGGGTCCGCAGGCCGGTTTCGGCCAAAAGCTGGGCGAAGGGGGCGGCGCTCCCATCCATGATGGGAACCTCCGGCCCCTCCACCGAAATGCGGGCATTGTCCACACCGGCGCCCCGCAAGGCAGCCAGCAGGTGTTCCACGGTGGAGAGTACGGCCCTCCCCTCCCCCAGCGTGGTGGCCCGGGTGGTATCCACCACTTTGCTGTAGTGGGCCAGAATCTCCGGTCGGCCTGGCAGGTCGGCCCGCACGAACCGCAACCCGTGGTTGGCGGCAGCCGGATGAATAGTAACCTTTACCGGCTGGCCCCGATGAAGGCCGATACCGGAAAAAGTTAAGGGCTGCGCCAGCGTCTGTTGCCACATGCTAATTTCACTCCCTGGCGGTTCTATGTGCAAGCCCTATACCAGGACCGGCCCTTCCCCGCCCCATATTTAAGTTATTGATATATCAATTATTTTATAGCGATGGCCGAGTATCTGATGCACCTTGGCCCTGAGAGTGGCAAAAATGACACAGAATTGTGGCAAAAGCCCCACAGCGGTGGCGTGTCTTGTCTTTTTCTATTGACTCGTTCCCAACCTCCTCCTTGGGAACGCAAATTTTGCCCCAAGCTTTGCTTGGGGACCTTTTGTTATTGCCTGCAACCTGCTGAAATTATAATTGACTTCGCCAAGGACGAGCTTGGCCGAAAAAGTTGGTTCCCAAGCAGATCTTGGGAACCAGGTTCAATCATGAGTAACCCCAGCCTATGGCTGCCAAATAATTTCCGGTATAAGGTTATTCACTCTCCACCGGTGGATATTGTAACCCGGCCCACCAGCGGGGCTCAATATCCGGGAAGATGGCATCCCGCTCCCGGCACAGGTGCAGGAAATTCCAGTCTTCTGGCGGCAAATCATGCTCTGCGGCATAGCGCCGGGTCATGGCCGCCAGCCGGCGGAAATCGTCATTATGGACACTCAACCGGAGTTCGGCGTAATCCCGGGCGCTGAAGGTGCTGATCAAAAACTGCCAATCAGAGGCCTCCAGCAGGAACAAGGAGCGGCCGCACTGCTTCAGCAAGTCTTGGAGGCGGGGGTCCGGGTCTCCGGCCCAGAGCCGGGCCATCTCTTCCATATCGGCTTCCGCAGCGTAGACGTGGCGCCAGGTCCAGTCGTTCATTTCATTGAGCCAGATCCAATGATAACCGCCTTCGCCCCAGGAACCCTCTGGCAGGGAAATCACCGCCCTGGGGGCCACCGCCTCCAGGATTTCCCCGCCCGGATTCAAACTCACCTGGGTGAAGTTGTGGAACCGACTCAACACCTGATAGAGCCATTCTGGACCTTCGAACCACCAATGCCCGATAAGTTCAGTGTCATAGGGGGCCACCACCATGCCGGGCCGGCCTTCCCTTGCTCTGAACTCGGATAAGATCCCTGCCACCATGGAGACAAAATGGTCCGCCTGCTCCCCCAGCCTCTCTCCAATCCATTCGGGGTGGTAAGGTTCTTTGTCGGCCAGATCGGCCTTGGCGCTGGTCACCCGCCAGTAGCGCAGCCCTCCTGGAAAGCGCTTCTTGTGGAAATCAAGATAGTTGCCGTCACCGGGGTAGCCCCATTCGCCGCTCCACACCTGGAGGCCGGTCTGGGGGTCCCGGGTAAAGGCTGCCACCGGACGTTTGGTTTCGGGCGCGGAACTCACCAAATAAGCCTGGTAAGGGGATTTATCCTCCTCTTCAGGGCGCTCCTGGTATTGGGCGGCAAAGCGGGCCCACAGGCGCTCCAGGGCTTCGAAGCGGTCCTTGTACACCCCGATAGCTTTCCCTCCTTTGAGGAGGTGGGAGTCAATAAAGAAATACTTGAGGCCGTTTTCCGAGAGAAATTCCTCCACCCCTTTCCTAAGCACCGGCTCCCCGGACAAGTCTTTTAAAGGCGGGGACCATTGATAGCGCGGCCGATAGGCGCATTCCGGCAGCCAGAAACCCTGGGGGTCCCGGCCAAAGTGACGGCGGTAGGCAGCCGCGCCCTGCTTTACCTGGGCCTGGACTGCGGTGTCCCGGCCCAGAAGGGGCAGATAACCGTGAGTAGCGGCGGAGGTAATGATTTCCAGGATGCCGTCGTCCATTAACCGCCGAAAGGCGCCCAGCAGGTCCTCGCCGAAGTCTTCGCTGAAGGCCCGGCGCAATTCCTGGTAATGGTTTTCCCACATCCGGGCCACGGAGGCGAAGTGGTCATCGCCCAGCCGCTTGAAGGTGGCCAGATCATCCTTGGCCGCCTTGATTTTTTGGTCCAGGTAATCCTTAAACTCCTGGCGAAAAGTGCTGGCGGCCAGCATTTCAGCCAGGATGGGGGTGATTCCCAGGGTGACCCCGGAATGGCGGCCTTCGGCGCCCAAACGGCTAAAGACCTTGAGCAGGGGGATGTAGGATTCGGCCGCGGCCTCATTGAGCCAATCCATGCCGTGGGGCCAGCGTCCGTGCCCGATGACGTAAGGCAGATGGGAATGGAGCACAAAGGTGAAATATCCTAACGGCTCGGACATGTTACCTCCAAAATTTACAGACTCGTAAAAGTACGTGGGATGAGAATTAACGGTTACCTTTAACTATAAGATGGATAATATTCCGGTCAAGAGACTGTTTTTGCGACAATTTTGTATACCGCCAAAAACAATAGCAGAAACATCAGGTTCTGTGCCTGTCTTCAATAAAAGCCTAACCTAAAGCTGCCGAAATTCAAATCATCCGGTCTTTTCCCCCAAACGCGGCCCCGGCGGAGCATGGGGAAATTTATCCCCCTTAGAGAGACATAAATCCCCACCCCCCCCTCCTCCCCTGCCTTTGCAGGCAGGCAGCGCGGGTCTCGCCAAACCGTTCTTTTTCCCTCTGGTTCGAAGCAGACCAGGGGAATTTTTCCAATAATATGGAAAAAAAACCACAAAATATCCTTACAGAAATGGAGAAATTTATTTTAGAAAATAAAGAACTTGTTGGAGTTGACAAAATATTGTTTAAAATTAACTTATTACAAACAAGTTTTAAACCTGGGGATGTTAGGCATATTTGTTGCATAATATTACATAAAGGGGGAGATTGATTATGCCTATTTACGAATACCAATGTGTCGATTGCAGCGACCGGGACCAACGGGTGGCCGGCCTGGATGATCACACGGCCCTCTGTGCCCAATGCGGCGGCCTGATGCTGCGGCTGGATGAGGATGTTTTCCAGCCCTATTTTGAGGAAGTCTCCACTCAGGCCTGGCCCGTGCCCGAAACTAAGACCAAAGCATCGCTGTAGCTTGGGTCTCGAAGGCCGGAGCGAAGAGCCCCTCCGAGGGAGGGGCTTTTTTATGGAGTAGTATAGTGAATTATTTCACTTAATAACTGCTGCCAACAGTTAAAATCCTCTTATCCCTCTCACCACCCGCGGGAAAAGGCCCCCAAAATGTCTGGGGCAGGAATGTGAACTGAAAAGATTATCGTTTTGAGATTTTCATCCTAATTCTGCCCTAAAATTTTTCATTCTGGAAAAAATCTGCCGGCATACCCTTGAACCATAATTCTTTGCCGGTCCAGTGCCATGAGGCCGGAAAGTTGTCCATGGTTGTCCGCTGCACCCCGGTCTGGAGCAAACGTAGGATGAAGTTAACCTAACCGGCTCAAGTCCAATATGGGGAACCTCTATGCAACTGGAAAATCTAATAAGGGTCGACGCCACCCGGGCGTCAGCGGCTCAAAGTTTCTCAGGCGCTAAGCAATACCGGCGCCCAAAGAGCCATGCAGGTTATCAAAGCCAGCCAAAGGTTTCTTTTCATAGCTCCTCCCTGAATCAAGGATTTCACCCCATCGTCTGGTTAAAAAACCGTATACCAAACCCACCCCCTTAGGGGCCCACATAACGCCAGCTTTTCTTAATATTGGAATAACCAGCTGATTGCATACAAATACTGTCGTTTTTAAATGAACAGGAACAGACTATACTATTTTAATATACTATATAATCACAATTTTTCAGGAATCCAGTTCGATGCCAAAAATTATTTACCCGATAACAGGTTTAACGTGGCGAACCATACTCCTCTTTTTCATTTAAATTAATAATATAATTTAAATTAAATATTTTTAAATTTGACGTGAAATAAGCAATGAAAGAGTCCCGGCTTGATGTTGTCCCCCGGCTATTCTCATCTGCAGATTGGCCAACTGCCCCTTTGCGCCTCCTTATTAGCGACGAAAGTTTAACCCTCTTATTGGATTTGTGGTAAAGTTTGGGATGATGGAAGTCATCGCTGACCTGCATATCCATTCCCACTTCTCCATCGCTACCGGCAGGGATGCGGACCTTGCGCACCTGGATCTCTGGGGCCGCTACAAAGGTTTGCAGGTGGTGGGTACCGGTGATTGTACCCATCCCCAGTGGCTGGAGGAACTGGCCGAAAAACTTTCGCCTACCGGGCCTGGTGTCTACAGCCTCAAACCGGAACTGGTGCAGCCCTTAAATCTCCAGGGACCGCGCTGGGAGACAGTGGCGCCGGTTAACTTCGTGATTACCGGCGAAGTGAGCACCATCTACAAGAAAGACGGCAAAGTTCGCAAAGTCCACCTGCTGCTAGTGCTCCCAGATCTTGAGGCTGCCCGAAAACTCTCCCAGCGCTTGGGCCGCCTGGGGAACGTGGCTTCCGACGGCCGCCCCATACTGGGCCTGGACGCCCGGTTTGTGCTGGAACTGGTGCTGGAAATCGATCCCCAGGCCCTGGTGATCCCGGCTCATATCTGGACCCCCTGGTTTTCGGTCCTGGGCAGTAAAAGCGGCTTCGATTCTCTGGAGGAGTGTTTCGGGGAAAGCACCGCCCATATTTATGCAGTGGAGACCGGGCTGTCTTCCGACCCCGTCATGAACTGGCGGGTTTCCGGCCTGGACCGGTTTGTCCTGGTGTCCAACTCCGACGCCCACTCCCCCCAGAAGCTGGCCCGGGAAGCCAATATCTTTCACGTCGCTCCCACATATCCCGATCTGGCCCGGGCACTGCGCACCAGGGAAGGTTTTGGAGGCACTCTCGAATTTTTTCCCCAGGAAGGCAAGTATCACCTGGACGGCCACCGCCAGTGCGGCCTCAGGTTGGAGCCGGAAGAAGCCAAGCGCTTGGGCGGCCTCTGCCCTCATTGTGGCCGACCCCTAACTTTGGGGGTAATGCATCGAGTTTTGGACCTGGCCGACCGGGAGGACGGGGTGCGCCCGCCGGAAGCCCGGCCTTTTGAT
Source organism: Thermodesulfobacteriota bacterium (assembly GCA_049322355.1). GTDB lineage: Bacteria > Desulfobacterota > Desulfobaccia > Desulfobaccales > 0-14-0-80-60-11 > 0-14-0-80-60-11. The sequence continues at coordinate 188,354 of JBMORG010000011.1, forward strand.
TCTCTTATTGCTCTACCGGAAATTCTGGGCGAAGTGCTTGAGGTTGGCACCGCCAGTAAGAAAGTGCGCCAGACCTATTTCCGGCTTTTGGAAAAGCTGGGGCCGGAATTGGAAATCCTGCGCCGCGTGCCGTTAGCAGAGATAGGCCGTGAAGGAGGAATCCTGCTGGCCCACGGGATTGACCGGATGCGACATGGAGAAGTGCACATCGCGGGGGGCTATGACGGGGCCTATGGGGAGATTCGCCTCTTTACCCCTGAAGAACGCAGCATTTTGCAGGGGCAATCGGCCTTTTTTCATTCATGTCCGGCACTGCCTCAAAATACTGGGAGTCCATTTCTGGACAGTCCTGTATCAATTCCAGTCACCCAAGAACTCCCTTGTCCTGTCTTGGAGACAGATGCTGATCCCTTGCTGTCGGGTTTAAATGTTGCGCAGCGGGAGGCAGTGGTCCATCAGGGTCAGCCTCTTATTGTCAAAGCCGGGCCGGGCACGGGTAAAACCCGGACCCTCACTCATCGCCTGGCTTATCTGGTCGCCCGCCGGGGTGTTGACCCTGGAAGGATTCTGGCCCTGACCTTTACCCGTCAGGCCGCGGGCGAGATGGCAGAGCGCATTAATCGTCTGCTAGCCGCGGTACCGGACCGGTCCCGCCTCACCATCAAAACCTTTCACGCCTTGGGCCAACAGATTCTTAACACCGGACAGGACTCCGGAAGAGGGGTGGCGGACGAAGAGCAGCGCCGCCAGCTTATCAGAGAGAGCGCCCAGGGGCATCATTTGCCCTTTGCTGATCTGGAAAAACGGATTACTGGCTGGAAACAGGCCCTTTTTTACCCTGCGGACTTGGTTGCTTCCAAGCCCGCAGTCCAACTGAATCTGCTGGCCCCTGCTGACCAGGGCAGGGCCCCCGGCGCTTCCGGCCATGAAACCGACTCGCAGTATGTTGCAGCCTTTGCCGCGTATGAAGCTGCCCTCAGCCGGGAAAACCTTTGGGATTACGAAGATCTGGTGGCTCGACCGGCTCTCCTCTTGGCCCAAGACCGGACCATCCGGGAGGCTTACCGAAGCCGCTTCCGGCATGTGCTGGTGGACGAATACCAGGATCTGAACGAAGCCCAATACAGGTTGTTTCGCCAGTTGGCCGGCCCCGGTGCGGAAATCATGGTCATCGGCGACCCCGATCAAGCGATTTATGGATTTCGCGGGGCCCGCCCGGAATATTTCAACCGCTTCCAGGAGGATTGGCCCGAAGCTAAAGTGTGCCGTTTTGAGGAAACCTATCGCCTGCCCGCACCCATTCTCAGAGCCACTTCGCATCTCAGAGGTGGCGCAGGCGAAAGGAAATCCGAAGTCTTCCGCACGTGGCAAACCGGCGGCCATCCCCTCATTCTGTTGGAAGCCGCAACCCCCCGGGGTGAAGCCCTGGCCATCGCCCGCCAGATCGAGGCCCTGGTGGGAGGCTTATCTCACTATGGCTTGGAAGATGCGCAATTGCGGCGCCAGGGTCCGGAGGGTAAAGCCGGTTTCCGGGATGTGGCCGTCCTCTACCGCGTTCATGCTCTGGGATCAGAACTGCAGCGTATTCTATCGGAGGCGGGCATCCCGTGCCAACAGGCCAGAGAGGGGATAGGACCGGATTGGGACGATATCGATCTGGCGGCCGAACGGGTAAAGCTTCTCACCTTGCACGCCGCCAAGGGGTTGGAATTCCCCTACGTCTTTATCGCGGGGTGCGAAACCGGGCTCATCCCCTGGGAACCGGAAGCTGAGGCCGGCGCTGACCTCGAGGAGGAAAAACGACTCTTTTACGTGGGCCTTACCCGGGCCTCCCGGCAGGTCTTCCTAAGCCGCGCCCGGGAGCGTACCCTGTGGGGCCGCCGGCGGCGGACTCAATTTTCTCCCTGGGTTCTGGCCATGGAGCCGGAGGTGCTCCAGCGCCCTGCCGAAGAATCAAGACCTCGGAAGGGACGACAACCTGTTTTGTTTCAGGAAATTGTCTCTCCCCGCGGCAAAAGGTCGAGATAAAGGTTGCGTATTTATAAAAACTTGCACTTAGGGTAAAAGGAGTAATGCAACAAAGAATTCGGGTGGCCGGGATTTGGCTAAACTGGCTCTTGCCCCTCATCCTGGTGATGACCCTTTTGGGGCGTTCCCAGGTTCTGGGGGCCGAATTCACAACCCCTGAGACCGTCGTCCCTGAGGCCACCACCCCGGCACTTCCCCCAGAAGAACCTCAGGAGGTCCCCGCCCCCCCAGTTGAAACCCACGCTCCCCGCTCGACGGAGCTCAGCCTCAAATCTTTTCGCATTGCCGGGAATAAAACGGTCAATACCAAGGACCTGAAGAAGCAATTATCCGAAAGATTGCCGGCCTTCTGGCCCCCCTGGGGCAAGCCTCCCACCTTCCGGCTGCAAGACCTGGAATACGACATGGAGCGCCTCAGAATTTATTACCGCAGTCAGGGATTTTACCACACCAGGATCACACCCGAGATCATCCATGGCCCGGGAGGGCAGGTGAACGTTACCCTGAAGATAGATGAAGGCCCCTGGGTCAAAGTTATCGACATCAACGTCGAAGTCGCCGGGGTGGTGGACCTCTCCGATCTGCGGCAGAAATGGCCTCTAAATCCAGGGGATCGCTTCGTCGAAAAGAAGTATGACGATCTCAAAAATCTCTATCTCAACTACTTGCCCAATAATGGCTACCCCAAGGTCAAGGTGAAGGGACGGGTCTACCTCAACGAAGAACAGAACACCGCTAAAATTCTTCTAAGCGTCAACCCCGGCCCTTTGTGCTTTTTTGGTGGAGCCAATATTAAAGACGAGGAAAAACTGGAAACCCCGGCCGCGGCCATCCGGGGGAAGATCACTTTTAAGGCCGGTCAGATCTTCAAGCTGGATGAGCTTTTTAATACCCAGAGGAAGCTCTATGCCACCGATCTCTTCAAAAGCGTGGTCCTGACGCCGGAGCAGGTGCCACCCCAGGAATCCACCATTCCCATTGTCATTGAGCTGGAAGAGAAGAAAAAACGGTCGGTCAAGTTTGGCTTGGGCTATGGCGATGAAGATAAAATTCGGGTCAGGCTGGGATTAAAATTTCGCAACCTCGGGGGTGGTGGCCGGTTCCTGGAGATGGACGCCCGTTATTCCACCCTGGGTTATTTTTACTCCCAGTCATTTACCAATCCCGTGGTGTTTGGCACCTCCTTTGACTTTGTCAACGAGACCGGCGCCCGGCGCCGCTACCTGCCGGGGTTCAACGACCAGGCTTATTTCACCCAATCCCGTTTGGAACGGGACCTTCCCCGGCAGTTCCGGGTTTATTTCGGCCACGGCTTGGAATTTGCCCGTCCCTTCAATATCCCCGTGGAAACCCTGATCCTCCTCCAGGACACCCAGCCGGAACAGATGTACCGGGCTTCCTTTGTCGTCCTGGGTATTCGCCAAGACACCACCGATAGCCATATCGAACCTCGTCGCGGCGGCACCTTGGCCTGGGCTAACCAATTCGCCCCCACCTTTTTGGGGTCTGGACTTCAATTCACCCAATCGGTGCTTGATTTGAGGCGCTATCAATCCATAGGTGATACTAATTTTGTGGCCGCAGGGCGCATCCGGTGCGGCCTCATCCAACCTATGCAGTCCACCACCCAGATCCCCATATCCCGACTGTTCTTCGCTGGCGGGGCTACCAGCGTCCGGGGGTATCAACTGGACTATCTGGGGCCCCGTAATGCCAGCAACAACCCCATCGGCGGCGAGGCGGTCCTGGAACTCAGTTTAGAAGGGCGGTTTCCTCTGCCGATCTACCAAAAAATCGGGGGGGTGATCTTCATAGACGCGGGCAATGTCTTCACGAAAATTCACAACTTTGACCTGGGGCAGCTCAAATATTCGCCGGGGTTCGGATTCCGCTATCTTTCCCCCATCGGCGCCATCGGGGTGGACATCGCCTTTCCTACCAACCGCATCAATTACCAGTTGGACAGCCCTTACCAGATCCACTTTACGGTGGGCTACGGGTTTTAGGGAAAAGGAGGCCTGATGCGGCATGCCAAGATAATCATGTTGACCCTGGCGTTGTTCCTGGGATTGGAACGGGTCGGCAATTGTTCAATACTGCCGGATGTTACCAACTGGGGGGGCGCCTCTCTGCTTACTCTGATCCAAGGTAAAGTAAACGGGAAAGTTTCAGCCGGTGAAATCTCAGGCAACCCCATATCTGGCATCACCTACCGGAATTTCCAAATTACCGGGGGCGACGGCAAGACCTTTCTAGCCGCCGACCGATTAGATGTCCGTCTCTCCCTGTCCTCCATTGCTTCTTTCCGACTGAACTTGGCGAATCTGACCTTGACAAAACCTCGGATTTACCTGTCCCGGGAAAAATCCGGTCAATGGAACGTCAGCCAGCTAATCAAAGAGGTCCCCAAGCCCGCCAAGCCGGAAGGTCTGGCAGATAAGATAATCGCAACTTTTCTGCGGGCAATAGACCTCTCAAACCTTGAAATGCAGCAGGGGGAGGTGCAGATCACCAAGAACGGCGAGGTCAAAACCTTCACCAACCTGGACCTAAAATCCAGCGTAACCCTTCTCCAATGGGGCCAACCGCAGCAACAAGCCAAAGTTAATCTGCGTTCCCTGGGGGTTACAATGCCCCAGGGCAGGGCCGAACTGGAGACCCGGCTGGCATATAGCCATGGCCTCGCCCAAATCGACTCGTTAAACTTGAAATTGGCCGGCCAAACTGTGGTCTCTTTAAGGGGGGAGATTTGCCGGCCCTTGTCCAAACTCACTTGTACATTGACCGGTACCATCGGTCCTCTCCCAGGGGAGGGGATTCACGGCTTTTGGTCCCGCTGGCCCGCTCTTTGGGACCTCTCCGGGGCTTTCAGCCTCACCAGCACTCCCCAGGGAGGGAAAATTGACGTTAAGGGCAAGATCGGCCAGTCCGATTACACCGTCCGGGGCGACCTTAACTCCCTGGTCGAGCCCGGCGTCTTTCATTTGGATTTGGACCTCAAGGGTCTGACCACGGCCCAGCTTCAGGCCATTAAGGACCTCAAGACGTCTGAAATCCAGGGTTTGAGCCCCGTCAACGCCCGCCTGCGCCTGGAAGGCCGGGGCTTGCCGTGGAAACCCGAGTCTCTTACGACCCGCCTGGCACTGGAACCATTCCAGTACCGGGATCTCAAAGTAGATAAGCTGGAAATGGACCTGTCCGGCAATGCCCGGCGCCAGAACCTCCAGGCCTCGCTGGCGGGGAATTTCGGCTCCCTGGACCTCAAGGCCGGCGGTCATCTTCTGCCTCTGGGGGAAGTGACAGGGCTTTCCGGTGACTTGACCGTGCAAACCAAGGATTTGCAGCCTGCCAGGGTGGGGGTGGCAAAACTCAAGGGTACCAGCCTTACCGGTTTGTTCACCGGCAAGTTTCGGGTGCCCCCCAGTCTCTCCCTGGCGCAGGTTTATCTGGCCGGGAAACTTGATGGCCGTGGTAGCATTGATAACCGACCCTTGCAGGGCCTGTCTGCCAGTTTCATCCTGGAAGGACGAAAATTGACTGTTTCCCAAGCTAACCTCCAGATGGCAGGTATTGCCGCCTCTCTAAAGGGAACTTTGACGGAGTCCGGAGTGGATGTCACCTTCGATGCCGCGGTCTCCGGCTCCCGGACCCTGCCCTTGCCGTCAGTACCCTCCTTCGCCTCGCTCAAAGCCCAGGGGGCGGTGCGGGGAACCTGGAAGGCTCCCCAGATTAGTTTGGCAGGCCAGGTGCATAAACTATCCCCCAACAAAAACCTCAACCTGGAGTTGGCTAAACTGAATGCCACTTTGTCCGGTTGGCCGCCCCAAACCGGAAACGTACAGTTGGTGGGCAGTCAGCTTAACACGCCGGCCGGAACCTTTAGTTGCCTTAACCTCAATGCCAGCGGTGCCGGTGGCCAGTGGCAATTCCAGGCGGCCGCCACCTCTCCTAAGGAACCCAAGTTTGAAATGGCGGGGACTGCGGACCTTACGGCCAGGCCCCTGGTCTTCCGTGTAAGTCAGGTCTCTTGGCGCAGCCAGGGACTAAAGGTCAAGAACCAGACGCCTTTCCAGGTTCATATCCTGCCCGGCTGGGAAATCTCTCCGGTGACCTTCCTAATGGATGGCGGCACGGTGACCCTGGCCGGACTGGCTCGTGATCAGGAACTCTCCGGCCACCTGGAGGTCCGGCAGCTTAACGCCGGCCTCTTAGCTCCTCTGGGTTTGCCAGCCGAAGGCAAACTCAACGGCCGCCTGACCCTGGCCGGCAATCCCCGAAGCCCCAGTATTAACGGCCAGATTAGCCTTAATGACGGAAAGGTCCAAAATTTTCCCCTCCGGACTCTGACCACCACCCTGGCCTATCAGGATAATCAGGCTCAGATTTCCGGCTACCTGGAAATCGGTCCGCAGCAAGCTCGCCTGGTCTGGAAAGGTTCGGTGCCGGTCCAGCTGTCGTTGCTCCCCTTTAAATTTGCCCTGGCCGAAGATGGCCTGGATCTGCGACTACACAGCGAGCGGGCCAACCTTTCCCAATTAACTGCCGTTAGCAAAGAGGTGCAGGCTGCGGAGGGTCTCCTGGAGGCAATGGTGGAAGCCCGGGGCAACCCGCGTCAACCCCGGGTCTCGGGTTATGTGCGTTGGAAAGCCGGTTACCTGCAACTTCGCCAGGCGGGGACGCCGTACCGCCTGGTCCCCGGCGAAATTCGCCTCCAGGGGGACAAGATTGTGATTCCGGGCCTGATCCTGGAAAATGACGGGACCGTAAGCCTATCCGGTGAAATTGATCTGGCCGGACCACTTCTGGTGAAGACCAGGCTCCAGGCCGAAAACTTTCGACTTCTGGACCGCGGCGGTAATGAAATGTGGACCAACGGCGCCGTTGATCTTAACGGCCCTTTATCCGCCCTGATGGCCAAAGGCCGCCTGACGGTGCCCAAGGCCCGGCTGCGCCCCACTTTATTCCGCACCGGCCAGGACCCCGATGTCATTATCTTGCCCCTTAAACCCGGGCCTAAGGGGCCGGTTGCGGCTCCCGGTCTCTATCGCAACATGAGGATCGACGTTATCATTGAAGCCCCGGGAAATGTCTTCCTCATGGACCCCATGGGCAAAGTGGAACTTACCGCAAATCTCAAGGCCGTCAAGAACCCTGACCAAAAGCTGGTTTTGGGTGGGGATATCCGCGCCCTCAGCGGCACCCTGGACATCGAAGAAAAACCTTTTAAAGTCGAGCGGGCCATCCTCACTTTACCCGGGGTCGCCGGCAGGCCTATTCTGGTGGATGTCAAAGCCATCCACGAGATGGAAGACATCACCCTGGTCCTGACGGTGATGGGCACGATGGCCAACCCCAAAATTCGCCTGGAAAGCGAACCTCCGCTGCCGCCCGCCGACGTGCTCTCGTACCTGGTGTTTGGCGGACCGGCCGCCACCCTGAGCAAAGAACAATATCTGGCCCTGGGAGTGCAACAATTGGGCGTGTTGGGAGGCGTAACCACCAACAAGTTAAGCGAAATTTTGGGGTCTACCATCCCCCTTTTAAGCGGTATCAAAGTCAAGAGCGGCATGCTGGGCGGGCGGCCCACGGTGGGCCTGGGAAAAGAGGTTGCCAAGAATGTCAACATCTTCGTGGGACGTAATTTCAATGAGGAACGGGGGACGTACGAAAATCAGGTGGGACTTGAATATAAATTCAATAAAAACTGGAGTGTTGAGTCCCAGATCGGTTCCAGGAACTCCGGCGCCGATGTGTTCTTTAATTATGATTTTTAGTTCCTGGCCAGTTGCCAGCGGTCAGCCAAATGTAGGGCGGGCACCGTCCGCCATAATATCTGCGCACCTTTTCTGCACTCCTTAGCTGCACTTAACTCATGGGGCCGGCAAAGCCAATAGCGTAGGGTGCGCACTGCGCACCTTTTCTTCCCCTAACCGCGCTTTCCTCCGGCAGCCGGCAAAGTTTTCATCAACTCTTCCAGCCTGGGAAAGGTCCCGGGGCGCTCGGCCAACCGCCGACGCAGGCCCTCCACCGCCGGAGGAATGTAGCGGGCGAAATAATCCTTGCCCTTAACCTTAGTGAGATAGCCGTAGGCCCCCAGGATCTGGAGATTGCGGCAGAGAGCCAGGTGGTAATACTGCTCCCGGAAAGCCCTGGGGTCCACTTGCAGCCGGGCGGTTACCAGGTCCAGGTAATAATCCAAGAATTCCTGTTGCCGGGCCGGGCTCAGATTGACATAGGGGTCGATGAGCAGAGAAGCGAGATCATAGCCCAGGGGACCCAGCCGCCCCCCCTGAAAATCGATAACCCGCAGCCGCCCGCTGGTAATGAAAAGATTCCTGGATTGATAATCCCGATGCAGAAAATAATTGGAGCCAGAGGGCAAGGCCCCGGTGAGAAGACGTTCAAAATCCGGCGCTAAATCCTCCATGGTGGTTTTCAACCGCAGATAGTTATTCAGGAAGGCCCGGACGAAATAACCGCACTCCCGCTCCCACAGAAAGGGCCGGTGCAGCGTGGGAGTATCGAAACACCAGGCGGTATCGAACCCCTCTCTGCCCTTGATTTGCATATTTACCAGGACTTCCAGGGCCTGCCGGTACCAGTGGCGCACCTGACTCTCCTGGGGCTGCCGCTTGATGACGGTTTCCAGACTGATGTCCCCCAGGTCTTCCAGAAGCAGCCAGAACTCTTCCCGGCAGTAGGTGTAGATTTCCGGCACCGGCACCCCGTTTGCCTTAAGATGCCGGCCTATATGGTAATAGGAGTCGTTTTCATTAAATTCTTCTCCGCCCGCCGGCGACGGGTGAAAAAGCAGGACCGCGGTGGGAGACCCCAACAGGCGATAGAAGCGGCGGTCGGAGCCGTCTCCCGCCAGGGTTTGAGGTGAAGTCAGGCTGACTCCTCGGGCTTTGGCCGCAGCCTCCAGGCGGGCGGTCCAGAGATAATCCGGCATAAAAATCCCTTCCCTATGCTTCCGGGTTCAAGGTTCAAAGTTGATGAATTCGCAAAAAGTCATTTTCCCCTCCCCTGGTGGGAGGGGAATAAGGGGAGGGGGAGATAACTGATCGGATATATAAATAAATCATCTTACCCACACCCTAACCCTTTCCCCTCAAGGAGGAGGGAGTTGTTAACTTTTTGTGAAGCTATCAAAGTTCAAGGTTACACATTCCAACCTCGCCCGTCGAACTTTAAACTATAATTTGCCCCCGGGCGGAATCTATTACCTGGACCCCGGAGGCCACGATACAACTCTCCAGTTCCACGCCCGGAGCAATGACGGCCTGGTCCCAGACCACGGTATTTTTCAGGGAGGCCCCCTCCCCTACCACTACGTCCTTCCCCAAACAGACGCCGCCCCGGAACGCCACTCCGGCTCCCATCCTGGTCCCGGAGCCCATCATGGGGTCGGTTATGGGTGCGAAATATCCGGTCAATTTCCCGGCTTCCCCTTGGAGGAGCCGCCGGTGGGCCGCCAGGTAATTCTCCGGCGTGCCGATATCCTGCCAAAAATGGCCGCTCACCGTTAAGTAAGCCAGCCGCTCCCCCGCGGCCAGGGCCTCACGCCAGGCCGTCACCAGATCATATTTCTGTCCAGCGGGGGGAAGATACTGCAGCATTTTCGGGTCCACTATCTGGATGCCGGTGTAGGCCAGGGGCGGCCCGCCTCCTCCTGGCGGTGGTCCGCCGATGCTTGCCACCCCACTTCCCGCCACCCAGACGTTGTTATATGCGGGGAAGTCATGGAGCACCAGGGTGCTGACCGCGTCTGCCTTATGGCTGTGGTATATCTCGGCCAGGTCCAGGTCCGTCAGGATGTCGGCGTTGACTGCCAGAAACGGCCCATCCCGCAAAATCTCCCCTAATTGCCGGATGCCGCCCCCGGTACCCAATATTTCCGGTTCCGGACTTACACTTAGGTTGAAACTCCAAGGCTCAGACCGCAGAAAGTCTTGCACCCTGTCGCCCAGATGGTGGGTATTTACCGCCACCTGGAAACAGCCCGCAGCCTCCAACTGGGCCAGCACCACCCCCAGCAGGGGACGGTTCAACACCGGCAACAAAGGCTTGGGAACGATATCCGTGAGCGGCGCCAGCCGCGTCCCCAACCCCGCCGCCAACACGGCAGCTTTCAAAAAAGCTCCTGGTTTGCGGTTTTCGGTTTTCGGTTTTTGGTTACAGAGTTTGCCATAAAATTTCTGCTGAGGTTGGTTTTTTAAATCCCCCTAAATCCCCCTGCGCCCCGGCATTGGCGGCAGTGCCTCTGCTTACTGCTCACGGCTCACGGCTCACTTCTTATAACCGAATTTCCGCAAAATATCCCGGCGCCAGGCGCGGCCGGCCTCATCTTCCACGCCCTTGGGAGAAAAGCCGTCCACCACTCCCAGGATTCCCCGTCCCTGTTCGGTCTGGGCTAGGATAACTTCCACGGGGTTGGCGGTGGCACAAAAAATGCGGCAGACCTCGGGACAGAGTTTCACCGCGTTGAGCACGTTGATGGGAAAGGCATCTTTGAGCAGTATATTAAAGGTGTGGCCCGCAGCCAGGCGCCGGGCGTTCTCGGTGGCTGCGGCTTTCAGGTCGTCGTCATTGCCTTCCACCCGGATGAGGCAATCGCCGGAGGACTCGGAAAAAGCCAAGCCGAATTTGATGCCGGGCGAGGCGCCCACCAGAATTTCATACAGGTCTTCCACCGTTTTTATGAAATGACTCTGGCCCAAAATGAGATTAGCTCCTTCGGGAATGATGATTTTCTCCAACTTCAATTCCATGGGCGCACCTCGTTCGGCCTGGCCGGAATTCCTTCCCGGCTATGGTTTTTTCTGGTATTATAGATACGATATGCCCAGAGAACAAGATATGAAAAGATTTTGGGCGGCCAAGAGACGAAGGGAAAAATGCGAAGATAAACAAAGGGCATTTTTCCTTTTCGCCTTTTTCCCTTTTCGCCTTTTCGCCCTTTCCACTAAGAGACTGCATCTCGTTGCCGTGTGCTTACTATGTTTGTCGTCTCCGGCCGTGGCGGAAATCAAGATCGGCGTGTATCTTCCTATGACCGGGTCAGCCGCGGCCATGGGCCAGATGGTGTGGGAAGGCGTGCAGGTGGCGCACCGGCTCCAGCCCCAGGTGCTGGGGCAGCCCGTCAAATTAATCCTGCTGGACACCCGGAGCGACCGCATCGAAGCGGCCAACGCGGTCAGCCGTCTCATCGAGCAGGACAAAGTGGCGGTCATCATCGGCGAGGTAATCAGCAGCGACACCCTGGCCGGAGTCCCCATCGCCGAGCGGGCCGGGATTCCCAATATCTCTCCCACTGCCACCAACCCCCTGGTGACCCAGAACCGGAAGTTTGCCTTCCGGGCCGCATACGTGGACGACCTCCAGGGCAAAGTCGCGGCCCGTTATGCCTGGGAAAACCTGAAGGCCCGGCGGGTGGCGGTGCTCATTGACCAGGCCCAGGATTACTGCGTCGGTCTGGCCAAGTTTTTTATGGACGAATTTAAAAGTCGGGGCGGTCAGATTGTCTCCATCAGCTATATTCAGACCGGCGACCAGGATTTCAGCGCCCAGATTTCGGCGTTGAAGGGGGCCAACCCCGACCTGATCTATGCGCCGAACTACTATACCGAAGATGCCCTCTTGGCCAAGCAGCTCCAGGATTTGGGGGTCAAAACTCCCATACTCACCGGGGACGGGGCCCAGGTGCCGGAATTGCTCAGCATCGGCGGCGACGCGGTCAACGGCATGTATTTTACCGCCCTCTTTCACCGCCAAGGCATTAAAACCGAGATCGGGCAAAAATTTCTCCAGGCCTACGAGGCCAAGTATAACAAGGCCCTGGATGCCTTTGCGGCCCTGGGCGGCGATGGCTATTTTCTGCTGACTGCGGCAATTAACCGGGCGGGCACCACTGACGGCGCCAAAGTGGCGCAGGCCCTGGCCGCGACCAAGGACTTCCCCGGGGTCACCGGCACCATCACCATGGGCGAAAACCACAACCCCGTCAAGGGGGTGACGGTTATTAAGGTGGAGAAAGGGCAGTTTGTTTATCAGACGACGATAAACCCATAGTATCTCTTAAATAATTATGAAACAAGCCAAAATAGATATCCCCAGAGACAAAATTGAAAACTTCTGTAAAAAATGGAAGATTGCTGAGTTTTCCATCTTCGGATCGGCATTACGCCAGGATTTCTTGCCAGATAGCGATGTTGATGTGCTGATCAGTTTTGAACCTGATATTCCCTGGAGCCTTTATGATTGGGTAGATATGATTGAAGAATTACAGAGTATCCTTGGACGGGAAGTTGACCTGGTGGAGAAATCGGGTCTGAGGAATCCTTTCCGGAGACACGAAATTCTTAATAACAGACAGGTCATCTATGCCGCATAGAAAGGCTGACCCGGCATTTTTATGGGATATGCTCGATGCAGCCAAGGCAATTCGAGACTTTGTCACCGGCAAGACGTTTCACCATTACCTGACCGAACGTATGTTGCGAGGCGCTGTAGAAAGGCATCTGGAAATAATCGGTGAAGCCGCTAAAGGAGTATCTAAGAGTTTTCAAGAGGCTCATCCGGAAATTCCCTGGCATCGAATAATCGCTCAACGCCATGTTTTGGCGCATGAATATGGGGAAATTAAACATGAATTGATTTGGCGGGTTGCTACGCTGCGTATTCAAGAGCTTATTGAAGTTCTTGAACCCTTGGTTCCGCCGTCGCCTCCGGAAGAAGGTTAATAGTGAAAATTAAGTCTGGCATTGACATCCCTCTCCACAAGATAGCTGCCTTCTGCCGCCGGTGGAAGATTAAAGAGTTTGCCCTTTTCGGGTCGGTCCTGCGAGAAGACTTCCGCCCCGATAGTGATATAGATGTGCTGGTAAGCTTTGAACCGGGCGGCGGGATTACCTTCGATAATCGGGTGGAGATGCAGGACGCACTGGCTGAAATTTTAGGCCGGGAAGTCGATATAGTCGAAAAGGATGCTATTCGCAACCCATTCAGGCGCCATAATATCTCAACGACCAAAGAGGCCGTTTATGCCGCTTAGCTGGAGAGACCCGGCAAATCTCTGGGACATGTTGGAAGCTGCCGAACGAATCCAACATTTCCGGCATAACAAAACTTTTGAGGACTTTATGAAGGATGACATGCTGAGGGCTGCGGTGGAACGAAACTTCGAGATTATTGGGGAAGCGGCGCGCCGAATCTCTGATAACCCCAAACAGGAACATCCTGAAATCCCCTGGCGCAAGATCGTTGCCCAGCGCAATGTCTTAATACGTGAATATGATGATATCGATTATAAAGAAATATGGGAGGTAGTCTCTTTCCAGGTGCCTCGTTTGATTGACCTGATCAGGCCGTTGACACCGCCGCTTCCTCCAGAGGTCGAAAGTTGATGATTTAACCCTCGTCCCAAGCTGTGCTTGGGAACGCGCTTTAAGGAGCCAAGCTGAGCTTGGCATCAATTGTCGTTCCCAAGTGCAACTTGGGAACGAGGGATTTAAAATAATCCTGTGTCTGACAATAAACAACCGAGCCTATTCAATATGATGGAAGCACGCGCTGTACCTATCAACATCGAGGATGAGATACGTAAGTCGTATCTGGAATACGCCTTAAGCGTCATTATCGGCCGGGCCCTGCCCGACGTGCGGGACGGGCTCAAACCCGTGCACCGCCGCATACTCTTTGCCATGAGCGAGGCGGGCAACGACTGGAACCGCCCCTACCGCAAGAGCGCCCGCATCGTGGGCGACGTCATCGGTAAATACCATCCCCACGGCGACACCGCGGTCTATGACGCTATCGTGCGCATGGCCCAGGACTTTTCCCTGCGCTACCCGTTGGTGGACGGCCAGGGCAACTTCGGCTCCATTGACGGCGACGCCCCCGCGGCCATGCGTTACACCGAGGTCAGGCTCACCCGTTTGGCCCATGAGCTGCTTCAAGACCTGGATAAGGACACCGTGGACTTCGTGGGCAACTATGACGGCTCCCTTAAAGAGCCCCTGGTGCTGCCCACGCGGCTCCCCAATTTACTGGTCAACGGCGCCTCGGGCATTGCCGTGGGCATGGCCACCAACATCCCGCCCCACAGCCTGGACGAGGTCTGTGACGCTCTGCTGGCCACCCTTAACAATCCGGAGATCACCCTGGAAGAACTGATGGCTATCATTCCGGGCCCGGATTTTCCCACCGGCGCCTTTATTTACGGGGCTGAAGGCATCGCCGAGGCTTACCGTACCGGCCGGGGCCTCATCCGCCTCCGGGCCAAAGTCACGGTGGAGCGCAAAGGGGGCCGGGAGTCCCTGATCATCCGGGAGCTGCCCTACCAGGTGAACAAGGCCCGCCTCATTGAGCGCATCGCCGAACTGGTGAAAGACAAAAAGGTGGAAGGCATTGCCGACATCCGGGATGAATCGGACCGGGAAGGCCTCCGGGTGGCCATCATGCTCAAAAAAGACGAGCCGGCCCAACCCATCCTGAACCAGTTATACCTCCACACCCAAATGCAGGTCACTTTCGGCATCAACCTGGTGGCCATTGTCCACAACCGGCCGGAGCTCCTCCCCCTCAAGGACCTGCTGCGCTATTTCCTGGAGCACCGCCGGGAGGTGATCATCCGGCGCACCCGCTATGAGCTGAAGCAGGCCGAGGCCCGGATGCACATCCTGGAGGGCCTGCTCATCGCTCTGGATTGGCTGGATGCGGTTATTGCCTTAATCCGGGCCGCAGCCACCCCGGCGGAAGCCAAGCAGCAGCTCATGGCCGGTCTGTTCATCCCAAAGGCCGAGCCCGGCGCCACCCTGGAGGAAACCCGGAGCCGCTACGCCCTGTCCGAAATTCAGGCCCAGGCCATCTTGGACATGAGGCTGCAGCGCCTCACCGGGATGGAGCGCCAGAAGATCCTCAATGAAGCTAAAGAGGTGGAGGCTGCCATAGCCCGCTATCGGCAGATTCTGGCGGAAGAAGCCGAAGTCAAGGCCCTCATCGCCCAGGAATTGACCGAACTTAAGGAACGCTACGGTGACGGCCGGCGTACCGAGATCGTGCCCCAGGCCCAGGAGATCACTGCGGAAGATCTCATCGCCGACGAGGACATGGTGGTGACCATCAGCCACCGAAGTTACATCAAGCGCACCCCTTTGACCATTTACCGCAGCCAGCGCCGGGGCGGCAAGGGCCGCATGGGCATGATCACCCGGGAAAACGATTTCGTCTCCCAGCTCTATATCGCCTCCACCCACAGCTACTTCCTGGTGTTCACCAATAAGGGCCGGGTGTTCTGGCTCAAGGTCCACGAGATCCCCATCGGCTCGCCGACGGCTCAAGGCAAGGCCATTGTCAACCTGTTGCAGTTGGGAGAGGGCGAAAAGCTGGCCACCATCCTGCCGGTGCGGGAATTTACTCCAGGCCCCTCCTTGGTGATGGCCACCCAGCGGGGCATCATCAAGAAAACCGACCTGATGAACTTTCAGCGGCCCCGGAGCGGCGGCATCATCGCCCTGAGCCTGGACCCGGAGGACGAACTGGTGAGCGCGGCCTTGAGCGAACCGGACCAGAGCATCCTCATCGGCACGCGTTTAGGCAAGATTATCCGCTTCCCCTCGGTGGAGGTCCGGGATATGGGACGGGCCGCCCGGGGCGTCAAGGGCATGGAGGTGGCCCCGGAGGACCGGGTCGTGGGCATGGAGGTGCTGCGGCCCGAAGGCACCATCCTTACGGTGACGGAACGGGGGTTCGGCAAGCGCACCGATCCGGGAAAATACCCGGAACACCACCGGGGCGGCCTGGGGGTCCGGGGGCTGAACATCACCGACCGCAACGGTCCCATTATGAGCATTCTCCAGGTAAATGAAGATGACGAAGTCATGCTGGTCACTGATGGCGGCAAGATTCTGCGTCTCCCTGCCAAGGGCATTTCTTTGATCGGACGGGTCACCCAGGGCGTCAAACTCATGGACCTGGAAAAAGAAGAACGGGTAGTTAGCCTGGCCAAGGTGGCGGAAAAGAGTGATGACAGCGAAGCCGAACCAGACCTCGGAATCTCCTGAGGCCAAAGCCGTCGCAGTGATCGGGGCCGGTAGTTGGGGCACCACCCTGACTCAGCTCCTGGCGGAAAAAGGCCAGGACGTCCGCCTTTGGGTTCGGGAGCCGGAAGTCTATGCCGGCCTGAATCGGGATCACATAAATCACACCTTTTTGCCCAAGGTGCGACTATCCCCCCGGATTTACTTCACTCAGGATTATCCGGCGGCCCTGAAAAACGCCGGGCTGATTCTGATGGCTGTGCCTTCCCACGGGTTCCGGCGGGTGGCGCGGGAACTTGCGCCGCACCGGCCTCCGGGCGCAGTCTTAGTAAGTGCCACTAAGGGCATGGAGATGGACTCTCTCCTCACCATGGAGGGAGTGGTGAGGGAGGAAATGGGACCGGCAACGCCTTACGCGGTGTTGGCCGGACCCAGTTTTGCCCAGGAAGTTGCCCAAAAACAGCCCACCGCGGTGACCATCGCCTCCCGGCAGCGGGAAATCGCCCACTTTCTCCAACGGATCTTTTCCGCCTCCTACTTTCGGGTCTACACCTCCCACGATGTCACCGGGGTAGAGTTGGGAGGAGCGTTAAAGAACATCTTTGCCATCGGTACCGGTATACTTTCGGGCATGGGTATGGGAGACAACCCCCGGGCGGCTCTCATTACCAGGGGGCTGGCCGAAATGGTCCGGTTGGGAGCCCGGCTGGGCGCCAACCCCATGACCCTAACTGGCCTGGCCGGGCTGGGAGACCTGATTCTTACCTGCACCGGCAGCCAGAGCCGCAACTTTCAGGTAGGGGTGAAGTTGGGGCAGGGCATCAGCCTGGACCAGATTTTGACCGGGATGACCATGGTGGCGGAAGGGGTAAAGACCTCCCAAGCCGTATATTCCCTGGCAGAGCGCCTGGGAGTGGAGATGCCCTTGGTGGCTGCCATTTACAAAATTCTTTATGAAGGTCTGGCCCCCAAGGAAGCCATTAAAAAGTTGATGGCCCGGGAATTGAAAGATGAGATGGAAGCCATGACCGAAACCTGGTAAGATTTGACTCTTGTATGGCGGGCAAGTAGGGTTTAAGATAGAGCATCTGCCATAAGAGCGGCTGGATAACGTGTTGAGGGTATGGCAAAAAAGCCCACCGGAAAGCAGGCCACTATGACTTATGAACATTTCCAAACCGAGATTCCCACTCTGGGGGAAGCCAAGGTAAAATCCCCTATCCGGGAATTTCCCATGGTGGACCGGCAAGGCCGGGCAGTCCAGAAGTCTTTTGTCTCAGATTCTGAGCGGATTCTGGTCCATGACTCCCTGGAATATTGGGAAAGCCTGAAGGGAGAACCGCCCCTGACCCTGGAAGTGGCCGGACCCCGGGCCCACATCTACTTTGACCCCTCCAAGGTGCATTGCGCCATTGTTACCTGCGGGGGTTTGTGTCCCGGGACTAATGACGTCATCCGGGCCATCGTTTTGGAACTCTATCATCTTTATGGGGTGCGTCATATCTACGGGGTGCGTTACGGCTTTCAAGGATTCATTCCCAAATACGGGCATGATTTGGTTACTCTCGATCCCGAGACGGTGGCCAATATCCATACTTTCGGAGGCACGATCCTGTCCACTTCCAGGGGTCCACAGGACACCTCTGAGATCGTGGACGCCCTGGATCGCATCAACATCCGCATCCTGTTTCTCATCGGCGGCGACGGCACTCTGAGGGCGGCCGCGGAGATTTACCAGGAGATCGCCCGCCGGGAGTTGCGCATCAGCGTCATCGTCATTCCCAAAACCATTGACAACGACATCCCCCTGGTGAATCGTTCCTTCGGGTTTGATACTGCCGTGGAGGTGGCCACCGGGGCCATTCATGCGGCCCACACCGAAGCCATCGGCTCCCCCAACGGCATCGGCCTGGTGAAACTCATGGGCCGCTTCTCCGGGTTCATCGCGGCCAACGCTACTCTGGCCCTGCGGGAGGTCAACTATGTCCTGATCCCCGAGGCCGATTTCGATTTGGAGGGTCCGTGCGGTTTGCTGGCTGACCTGGAATACCGTCTGCAACTGCGCCGCCATGCCCTTATCGTGGTGGCGGAAGGCGCGGGGGAGCGTTATTTCACCGACGAAAACCGCGAACGCGACCCTTCAGGCAACATCAAGCCCGGCAACATTGGACATTTCCTCCAGGACGTGATCAAGAACCATTTTAAGCAAAAAAATATTGAGATTAACTTGAAGTATATCGACCCCAGTTACCTGATCCGCAGTATGCCGGCCAATTACAATGACCGGATCTACTGCGGCTTTCTGGGGCAGAATGCGGTCCATGCCGGAATGGCCGGAAAGACCGCCATGCTGGTGAGCCGCTTGCACAGCCATTACGTGCACATTCCCATCGCGGCCACAGTGGGCCGGCGCAAAGAGGTGGAACTGGATTCCCCGTTGTGGCGCAGTGTCCTGGAATCCACCGGCCAGCCGCCCTTGAAAAACTTGTGAAACAGGCTGTTAGCTTTCAACCATCGGCTTTCAGCTAATGAATACTGTTGCCACTTAATAATGGGGCAGGCCATTGTGGCTCAAGCCTCCGTGCAGTGGGGCGGGCCTCCGAGCCCGCCATCCTTAAAATACTCGTGTCTTAAGAAAACTTGCCATGAACAACTACCTTAAAACACCCGTATTCCAATGCCGACAATGCGGCGACTGTTGCTCCGGCCGGGGAGGCATCTTTGTCAGACCCCAGGAAGTGGAGGAGATGGCCGCGCTGCTTAAGTTGCCCGTAGCGGAGTTTTGCGGCCGCTTTGTGGAGGCTTCAGACCTGGGCCCCCGTCTTACCGTGGCCGACAACGGCTTCTGCGTCTTTTTGATGGAGGGGAACCTCTGCCAGGTGCATCCGGTGAAGCCTTTCATCTGCCGCCAGTGGCCTTTCCTGCCGGCGCTGCTGGTGGACGCCGACGAACTGGAGAACGCCAAAACCGCCTGCCCGGGGATCAATCCAAGTTGCACCCACGAGGACTTTATCGAAGAGGCGCTGAATCGGGGTTCTAAAGCAGGAAATCAATGATAAGCGCAGGGAGGGTTTGAAACCCTCCCTGCAGCGCGCAAAGGCGAACCATGGCCGACGACTTGCACTTTTTCATGTTTTTAGTGGGGCGGCTGTTCCAGGGTGCCGAAATGATGATCAAACACAGCGAATATATCGAGGCCGACGAAAACAACTTGATGTATGACTTTGTCGCGGCCCGGGAGGCTACCAAGGAAGCCTTGAAGGATGTCAGGGAGTTTATGAAAAAGACCTCTTCCCAGGATTGCCCCGATGAGCCGAAATTTAGAGGAGAGTTCCAGGATTAGCTGGAGACTCTTGCAAAAAGCCGTTTTGTCATCCTGAGCGCAGCGAAGGATCTCTTATTTCCTCTACTTATTGAGATTCTTCGGTCGCTCCGCTCCCTCAGAATGACATTAAAGGAGACTTTTGCAAGAGGCTCGCTGGATATAAATTATTAATCAGAGCATGGAAGAATTTTTTTGCTTTTCTCCCTCCCCCTTGATGGGGGAGGGTTGGGGTGAGGGTGAAAGGAATTACTTTTATGCTCTGAGTAATTGTCCGGAGTGTTGGACTTGTCAGATTAAATCCCCCTTTGCAAAAGGGGGATTTAGGGGGATTTCAAATACTTATAATAATCCCCCTGCTCCCTCTTAGAAAAAGGGGGGAAAAATGATGGCGGCTTCGCATCTATTTTTAGAGGAATGGGACATTTGATGGCATTACGGAAAAGCAGATTAACCATTTTATGGATCATCATGATCACCGGGCTGTGGTTGGGAACAGCACAGGGGGCATCTGAAAAAAACGCGGCCCAGGAACCCTTTGAGCAAGGCCTGAACGCTTTGAGCCAGGGCAACCCCACCCAGGCCCTGGAAAAATTTACCGAGGCCATAAAGCTGGACCCGGACATGGCAGAGGCCTACATCAACCGCGGTATCGCCGAAATGAAGCTGGACCTGTGGGCCGACGCGGTGGGGGACTTCGACAAGGCCCTGGATTTGGTCCCCAACTCTCCAGAGGCCCTCTACAACCGGGGCCTGGCTTACAGCCGCCAAAAGGTCTTCGACAAGGCCCTGGCGGACTATACCCGAGCCTCGAAATTCTCCCCCAAGGACTGGCAGATTTATTACAACCGGGGTAACACCTACCTGGACCTGGACCAACCCCAGGAGGCCCTCAAAGACTATAACCAGGCCCTGAAACTGCATCCCCAAGGCCCGGACATCCTGTACAACCGGAGCCTGGCCTACCTGACCTTGAATCAGCCGGAGCCGGCCCTGGCCGACGCCGATAAAGTAATAGAACTCAATCCCAACTATGCCAGGGCCTTTTTCAGCCGGGGCCGGGCCCTGGAAAAACTGGGGCAGAAGTACGAGGCCCTGGCTGCCTACCGGCACTTTTTGAAAACCGGCAATCCCGAAACCGACGGCCCCTTGCTCCAGCAGTCTCTGGGGAGCATTAAGACTCTGGAGGGTAAGTGATGGTTTTCGGTTTTCAGTTAAAGTCTTGGGGGTTCCTTTTTTAAATTTTTATTCTTCGGCTCCCAGGCCGCTGCGATTCAATTAATTTAAACAAGAGAATATCTGATGGTATTGACCGAAAACCGAAAACCGAAAACCCAAAACACCTTCTACATCACCACCCCCATCTATTACGTCAACGCCGAGCCCCACATCGGCCATGCCTACACCACTGTGGTGGCCGATGCCCTGGCCCGCTTTCACCGCCTCCTGGGGGAGGAGGTGCGCTTTCAGACCGGCACCGACGAACACGGCGACAAAGTGCTGGACGCCGCGGCTGCCGCAGGGTTGCCGGTCAAGGAGTTCGTGGACCGCATCAGCGCCCGTTTCCGCCAGTCCTGGGATGACCTGAACATCAGCTATGACCACTATATCCGCACCACCGACCCGGAGCACGTCCGGGCGGTCCAGGAGGTCTTAAGCAAGGTGCATGACTCCGGGGACATTTACTTCGGGGAATACGGCGGGCTCTATTGCTTCGGCTGCGAATGCTTTTACCTGGAGCGCGACCTGGAGAACGGCCTCTGTCCGGACCACAAGATCGCCCCCACCTTTCTTAAGGAAGAGAACTACTTCTTCCGCATGAGCAAATATCAGGACTGGCTCATTGAACAGATCGCCAGCTACCCCGACTGGATCCGGCCGGAACGCTTCCGTAACGAGATGCTGGCCTTCCTCAAAGAGCCCCTGGAAGACCTGTGCATCTCCCGGCCCAAAAGCCGCATGGATTGGGGCATCACCCTGCCCTTCGACGAGCGCTACGTCACCTACGTCTGGTTCGACGCGCTCATCAACTACCTCACCGGCCTGGGCTACCCCGAAAGTGAGGCTTATAAAAAATTCTGGCCTGCCCAGCATCTCATCGCCAAGGATATCCTCAAGCCCCATGCCATTTATTGGCCCACCATGCTCAAGGCCATGGGGGTGGAACCCTTCCGCAATCTCAACGTCCACGGCTACTGGCAGATGGCGGCAGGCAAGATGTCCAAGAGCTTGGGAAACGTGGTGGAACCCAGGCCTTTGGCCGAGCGTTTCGGCGTCGATCAGATCCGCTATTTCTTTCTCCGGGAAATGGTCTTCGGCCTGGACGCCCATTTCAGTGAGGAAGCCTTGACCGCCCGGATCAACGCCGACCTGGCCAACGACCTGGGCAACCTTTTCGCCCGCAGCCTGGGTATGGCCTTCAAGTACCGCCAAGGTGTGGTGCCTGCCCCCAACGTGCCCAATTCCCTGGATCAGGAGGTCGTCACTGCGGTGCAGGCCATGGCCGCGGATTTCCTGCGCCTGTTTCCTAATCTGGAATTTGCCAAGGCCCTGGCCGGCCTCTGGGAATTCATCGGCCTGCTCAACCGTTACATCGTGAGTTCGGCCCCCTGGGAACTGGCTAAACAGCCCGAAGCCGCGGGGCGGTTGGACACGGTCTTGTATCACCTGTTGGAAGGCCTGCGCTGGATCGCGGCGCTGCTGCGTCCGGTGATGCCTGCCAGCGCCCTCAAGATGAGCGAGCAACTGGGCCTGGGTCTGGCCTTGTGGGATCACCCCCTGCCCCAGGCGCTGACGTGGGGCCGCCTGACGCCCGGCAGCCGCCTGGCCAAGGGTCCAGCCCTGTTTCCCCGGATAGAGACCGAAGCAAAGTGATTTTTCTGGGGAAGGGGACCAGGGCCGACGGCCCTGCCCCCTTCCCCAACCCCTATAATAGAAAAGTAAATTCTGTTTTCTTCTCCTGCCTATCATCTTATAACAATGGACAAATCTTTTAATTTCTGGCAATATAGGAACAAAAATGGCAGAGAGCTATGCGCCTGCGTCTGACCAAAATTGATGAATTCCAATTCCTTACTTGTCTCAAGCATGAGGTTTGGGGAAGCAAGAAAGCTCGTTTTAAAGAATGGAAGGAAGGGGATTACCTTGCATTTATAGTGGATAAGGCTATTGCCGGACTTGCAAAGGTTTCTGGTAATCCTCTTTTTTCTGATGAAATAATTTGGGACAACGGCTTATATCCTCATCGCATTCCTATAACCTTTCTCCATGCAATGCTTCCACAGAACCGTCCCCCGATCTTAGGAGAAATTCGCGATGCTTTAACATCAGAATGGGGGTTGGGGTATGGTTGGGGAATTGTTAATCAATTTGTTCTTCCAGAAAAATCAACTAATACTATCGTAAGTGCAATTACTTCACATAAAAATGATTTATCAGATTTAAATTCTAATATTGAATTATATTTAGCTGAAGCTGATCAAATTCGCAAAAAGGGAAAGACAAAAACAATTAAGAAAAAAGAAATTAAGGATATAACTAATATTCAAATTGAACCAATGGAACCATCTACCTCGATTCAAGAAGACGAATCGGCACATTCAAAAGTTCAAAAAGCTCTCATAAGATTAGGCAAAATTACAGGATGCTCCGTTTGGATAGCTTTAAATGATCGTAACCGTAATTTTCAAGGAAAACCGTTAAGCGATGGATGCCTAACATCACTTCCAAATCTCGGGTTAAGTGAAGAGGCTGTAAAAAGAATATCGCTTATCGATATAATATGGATTAAACAAAATGCTCCAGTTTGTGCTTTTGAGGTCGAAACAACAACCTCAATATATTCTGGTCTACTCAGAATGTCAGATTTACTATCTGTTGTACCTGCCTTGAATATCAAGCTATTTATAATTGCTCCCAAAGAACGCCAAGGAAAAGTATTGGCTGAGCTATCTCGTCCGACATTTCAAAAAATTGGCCTCAGCGATTTCTGCCGATATCTTCCATCTGAGGAATTAGAGTCGTTAGTTGAGAAAGTTAAAGGTTTTCATGGACATGTGCAGCCTAGCATTTTAGATGCCATAGCTTTAGGATTAGAAGAACCAATAAAAGGCTCATTAGAATAACCATTCATGACAATTACGCCTCTTCTGAGGATTGTTGCATTTATCGCCCTGCTTACGGGCTGTGCCGGGGCCCCGCCGCCGCCACCGCCGCTGGGTCCCATTGCCCCGCTCCCCGCAGTGGGGCGCAACCCCCGGGAGGTCGCCATGGAACAGGCCCTGGGCGATTTCCATGGCGCTCCCTACCGCGCCGGGGGGACCACCCCGGAAGGGGTGGATTGCTCCGGATTGGTCCAGGCCTTGTTTCAACGGGCCGGGGTACGGGTGCCCCGGACTGTGGCCCAGCAGTTTCAAGAGGGCAGAACGGTGGAAAGGAATGAACTGCGATTTGGTGACGTGGTCTTCTTCAACCGCTACTGCCAGACCCGGGGCCGGGACTTTTTTCTCGCCGGCATACTCTCTTCCCCGGCCTTTGCCGACGAAGTTTGCCACGATGGCGTCTATTTGGGCGGCGGCCGCTTCATTCACGCCTCCCCCAAGGGGGTGTTTATCAGCCGCTTGGACGCGGAGGTTTGGCGGGTTTCTTATCGCGGGGCCCGGCGCTACCTCCCTGACGGGAATTAATCTAAGAACAGCGGCATAATTCATGAAGAAATGTTAGGAATCTCTCTTTGTCATTCTGAGCCGCCGTAGGTGGCGAAGAATCTCCTTCCTGCAAACAAGAGACCCTTCGTGTGCGGCTCAGGGTGACAGAAAGGGCGCCGCTAATTGATATGAATAAGTCCAATTACTTAAGAGGCTGCGATAAACTCTCGACTCTGGAGGCCTTCATGGGAAGAATTAAGCACCGATTACTGCTGTGGCTGGGCTTGTTTCTGTGGCTTGGGTTATTCCTCAATGTTTCGCCGGTTCAAGGGCAACCCGGTTTTCTCAGCGATTATACCTTCGGCTTCTGGGGAAACGCCCGGGAAGACAGCCGGCTTAACCGGGAAGATATTATCGCCCGGGAGGGTTACTGCCCCACCGGCGGCTGCGTTCTCCGCCTGGACCGCGTTGAGGTGAAGCCCAACCGGTCCCGGAGGGGCGATACCCTGCTATTGAGCACCACCTACACCATTCTTACCCCGGAGCAGGTGGCCCTGCCGGTGGCCATTACCCGGGAGATTTTCTATCAGGGCAAATCTTTAGGAAGAACCAAAAGCATTGAAACTAGGCGTCTTAACGGCACCTGGACCCAGGACATCGATTTCACCCTGCCGCCCAATGCCGCCCCCGGCATTTATAAGCTCACCACCCTCATTACCACGGGCTACGGCTCGGCTCAGGATACCACGGAGTTTCAGGTGGATTAAACGGTTTTCTGTTTTCGGTTTCCTTGTAATGTAGGGTGCGTCCTACGAGCCATTTTTGGCGCGTAAGACGCCCCCTGCGAAGGTTATTTTCAGGCCACGATTCAATAACTGAAAACCGAAATCCGAAAACTATATCAACCGTACAGCCGCACTGCCTCACCCAGTGGCTTAAGACTCCTGGCGGCCTCCATCTGGGCCACCAGCAAACTGATACGTCCGCATCCCTGGGTGACAAGGAAGTGCCAGGCGTCCTCCACGGCGAAAAAGCCTTGTTCCTGCCCCACCACAGCCACTTGGTCCGCGGGCTGTCCCAGGGCCCTGGCCGCGGGGGCGGGGTCGAAATCCTCCGGCAGCTCGACATCGCCCACCAGGTACACAATCAAGCCATTTTTCATCCGATCCTCCAGTGCTGCAAGATTTTAGGAGACCAAGCCTCCCGGGAGCCGAGACGCCCCCCTGGCCGGCGCCAAAAAAAAACCCCGGGTCTGAATAGACCCAGGGATGCACCCAGCTTTCTTAGTCCCAGGGGGGCCCGCAGGCACGGGGCCTCGGGCCAGCCAGCCGTCCCCTCCTCGGGGCACGGCGGGCCAACCAGACGGGCAGGTCTTCTGACTTCCGGATCCGCCTAATCCCTACGCCTTCCCATTGCCTTGATCAGGCAACAGTGGCACTTGCAGGTTTCGTCCCCGGATACAGCGGCGGGACCGTGCCGGATTCACACCGGCTTCCCTCTTAGACCCTCACGGGCACCCATCGGCTCTTGGGGAAAAGCATAAGAAAATGCCTCTCGAGTGTCAAGGATAAAAAAATTCTGAAACCGGCCCGCTCAATAAGTTATAATTTAATTACTACGTTCATTTGGAGATACATTGCCGGGACCCATCAATTACCTGCGGATTTCTATCACCGATCGCTGCAATCTCCGCTGTTTCTATTGCACCTCCTGGGGGGATTGGCAGAAACTGCCGTGCCAGGAGATTCTGCGCTATGAAGAGCTGCTGCGCCTGGCCGGGGTGGCAGCGGCTGCGGGCATTCGCAAGATTAGGGTCACCGGCGGCGAACCCCTGATGCGCCGGGGCGCCCTAGATTTCATCCGGCGTTTGCGCCAGGTTCCCGGCATTCAGGAAGTCTGCCTCACCACCAACGGCGTCCGCCTGATGGAGCTGGCCGCGGACCTCTACGCCACCGGTTTGCGCCACCTCAATCTTAGCCTGGATACCCTGCGCCGGGACCGCTTCCGGGAGTTCACCGGCGGAGACCACTTCGGGGATGTGATGACCGGCATAGAAGTGGCCTCAGCCCTGGGATTTTCTCCCATAAAAATCAACTGTGTAGTCCTGAAAGGCCTTAATGACGACGAACTTCTGGACTTTGCCCTCCTGACCCGGGAACATCCCTTTCAGGTGCGCTTCATCGAATTTATGCCTACAGTGGATGAGACCCGCTGGCGCCGCCATTTCCTGCCCATAGACGAGGTCCGTAGACGCCTGGCCAGGCTGGGCCCCCTGGAAGCCGTTACCCCGCCCGCCACCGCCGGCCCCGCCCGGACATTCCGGGTACCAGGGTTCAAAGGAGAGTTGGGCTTTATCAGCTCTGTCAGCGATCATCACTGCCCCACCTGCAACCGTCTGCGTCTAACCGCAGCCGGCATGCTGCGGCCGTGTCTCTTTGCCGCGCCGGAACTGGACCTGAAGACGCCGCTGCGCCAAGGCGCGTCCGACGAAACCCTGGCCAGTCTTTTTCAGGAAGCCATCCGCTTAAAAGGCTGCGTCTCACCCGCTCCTGCACTTGCTTCCGCTGCTCGCGGCCGGGCCATGGTGAGCATCGGCGGCTAATCCCGACGGCTACTTCTTTTTTTTCGAATTTTCCAGCACGAAATAATTAACGTTTTCTGCGACCTAAGAGTATATTAACAAGATACTAATGCAGGAGAGTTGCTCGTATGAAGCTGAGTATCGTCATGCCGATTTACAATGAAAAAGATACGTTGGAAGAAATCTTTCGCCTGGTTCAGGCGACTCATTACGACAAAGAGATCATCGCGGTGGATGACGCCTCCACCGATGGCTCCCGGGATATCCTGGACCGCCTGGCCCAACAATATGAGAATGTCAAGACCTTTTACCACCAGGTCAACCAGGGAAAGGGGGCCGCGCTGCGCACCGGCTTTGCCCAGGTGACCGGTGATGTAGTCATCATCCAGGACGCCGACCTGGAATACCGCCCCGCAGATTACCCCTTTTTGCTGGAACCCATCGAACAGGACGTAGCCGACGTGGTTTACGGCACCCGCTTGGTGGGCGGCCGGCCCCACCGGGTCCTGTTTTTCTGGCATTATATGGGCAACAAGATGGTGACCACTCTGTCCAATATGTTCACCAATCTCAATCTGTCAGACATGGAAGTGGGCTATAAGGTTTTCAAGGCCGAGGTTTTGAAGGGGATTCAAATAAAATGCAACCGCTTCGGAGTGGAGCCTGAGCTTACCGCCAAGATCGCCAAGAAACGCTGGCGCATTTACGAGGTCCCCATCCAGTATCATGGCCGGGATTATGCCGCAGGGAAAAAGATCACCTGGAGAGACGGAATTGCCGCTGTCTACCATATCCTCCGGTTTAGATTTACCGATTGAGCGGAACCAGCCAACTTTTTAGCTTCAGGATATTTTTGTGGTTTTTACCGAAAACCGAAAACCGAGAACCGAGAACCGTCTTTTATGGCTCTGGCTGGTGAGGTTAATCCTCGCTCTCTGGGGGCTGCAAGTCTTGTGGTTGTTCTGGCACTTTGGGCCGGAGGCTGGCGAAGTGGCCCGGAGAGCGGCCCACGGCAACATAGGGGCCGCCATCCGCCAGGAAGACCCGCTGTACCGCTGGGCCACCGCACTCAAGGTCGTCATTCCAGAGAACGCCGCCTATGTTTTTCTGGATGATTACGCCGCGGGCAAGGAAATCGAGGTCCGCTACTATATGGCGCCCCGGCGCCACATCTTGATGTCACCGGAAGTGCCGGCCAGTTTTCTCTTCTCTAGGCTGCACCAGGAGAACGCCTCTTTTCTACTTCTGCGGGAGTCGGCGCAGTCTTTGGGACCCGGGGTTCAGGCTGCCCTTCAAAGTCCAGCCTTTCACCGGCTAAACCTGCCGGGCCCAGGCCAAGTCTTTCGGGTGGACGCAAAGCTTTTGCACTGGGGCTTTTATGATTGAAACCTTAGTCGCCCTGCTGCGCCTGCTCCTGGGACTGGGGGCCGTGTTTTTCCTCGGATATGCCTGGCTGACCATTCTCGCCCCTCATCCCCGGGATTTCACTTTCCAGGAGCGGGCTGCCTTCAGCTTCGGAGTCGGAGCCCTGGGCCTCACCTTTTGGATGCTGGCGCTGACGTGGTGGGGAGTGCTCTTCAACCTTGGTCTGATTTTAGTCCTGCCCCTGGCCCTGGCCATCATTCTGCTGCTGACCCCCAGGGGCCGCGCCGCTCTCGTCCAGGACTTTAAGGCTTTTCGCGTTTCGGGGCGTTTACGGTTAAACGGATGGGACTGGCTCTTCCTGGGGTTGCTGCTGGCGGTGTTTATGTTTGCGCTGCCCCGGGCCGCCCTTTACCCCATGTGGGCCTGGGATGCGGTGGCTACTTGGGGCTGCAAGGCCCAAATTTTTTATAGCAGCCGGGGTCTGGACCTGACCTGCGTGGACGCCCACAACTACTACCCCAACCTTATTCCGCTTTTGCTCAGTTACCTTTATTTCTGCATGGGGCAAGTGAACGATGCTTTGGTCCAGGCCGTTTTTCCGCTCTGGGGGGCGCTCCTCCTGACCCTGCTCTATTCATTTTCCCGGCGCTTGGGGTTGAGCCGCACCCAGGCTTTGGGACTGACGGCTTTCCTGGCGTTGAATGGCACTGTCTTCATCGTGCACCTCTACATCGCCTACGCCGACCTGCCCCTGGCCTTCTTCACCTTGGGAGGGGCTGGTCTCCTTTATCTCTGGCTGGCGGACGCGGCGCCCCGGGGCAGCCTGAGCCTGGCGGCCTGCTGTCTGGCAGCTATGGCCTGGTGCAAGTATGAGGGCCCTCCCCTGGCCGCCACCCTGCTTTTGGCTGCGGCGCTGACTTTGGTCTGGCTGCGCCCCGCCCACTGGGTCAGCCGGCTCAGCAGCCTGTCCATCCCCCTGGCCGGCCTCATTGGTGGCTACCTTCCCTGGCGGCTCTTCGCAATCCAGCAAAAAATGGAAATCGGCGCCGACCACATCCAGAGTTTTTATCCTCACCAGATGTCTAAAGCCGGATTCTATCTGCTGGCCGGCCTGGGGGAGCCCTTTTATTTCGGGATTCTCTGGCCAGCCTTGGCTCTGACTCTCATCTTCGCAGGGGCACGCCTGTGGCGCTCCCCCCGCCTCTTCCTGGCGCTCGTCGTGGGCGGCAATCTCCTGGCCATCCTCCTGGCCTATGCCGTGGCTCCCACCGCAGCAGCAGAGTTTCCCGCCTATGTCCGGGCCACCCTGGACCGCCTGCTGCTCCACCTCACCCCCGTAGCCGCGCTGCTGTTGGCTTTGGGGCTTAAGGATTTTGGGCCTGAAAGCGGGTTTTAGGTTTTGGGTTCTGGGTTCTGACGGCAGGTTTTGGGTTTTGCTAACATCGAGTTGCGACTCTGCGAAAGTCTCGTGTACGACAGCCCCTGGCGAGGATACCTGTCCTCCACATTCTTCATCATTCTTGCCTTACAGACAGGGGTAGGGTGCGCACCGCGCACCATTTTTTGCGGAATGCCCGCCCCAATGCTGTTGCTCGGGCCTTGAGGACGAAACCCCCAGAACCCAGAACCCAAAACCCAGAACCCTATTTATGCCCCTTACAAAGAATCTCCCCCGGTGCCCCCAGATCTCCCCGAACCTCAAATTTTGGCTTCAAAAACTGCTCAATTACCCAGATATTGGTGAGGAGATGCGAGGTAACAGCTTCGGTGGTTATGATGGATGGTCCCCGGGCCAGAGCCAAGTAGAGAAGAATCTGGTCGGCTAAATGAAGGTCCAGGGCGGCCCCGCTCTCTCGAAAAGCCAGATAGGCATCTACCACTTCATCCGCCACCTGCTCCGCCGGCTTGCCCCGGGCCCCCAAGGCGCTGAACCCGGCCCGGGGACCCCACAGAAAGACAAAACTGCCGGGAGCCTGGCCGCTGGCGGAGATGATCTCCACCGGCACCGCTTCTCCCAGGCGGGCCGTGAGCCTGGCCCCTTGGCGCCGGGCCACGTGCTCCGGCAATTTGGAGGACCCGGATAAAGCCCGGAAAGCAGCCGGGATGGCAGGGGTGCGCCACTCGATGCCGGCAAGGGCGCGGGCCGGCATGATTTTAAGGCATACCTCCCCACCGCCTTTGGGGTACCAACCCCAGCGCTCCAGTGATATTTCCGCCCTGGCCCCCAATAAAGCCAGGGCCGGCAAAAAAACCTGGCTGAGGTAATGGACCGGGGGACTCCAGGGCACGTGGGTCCCCCCTTTGAGGATAACTGTGGCGGGCGTCTTAGCCTTCAGGAGGGGAGGCAGCAGGGCCTGGGCAATGAGGCTGACGGCCCCGGCACTGCCGGTGGTTTGCGCCACGTCGAATGAATATTGGCCCCCTTGGGGGGTGCGGGGCTTGAAAGTGAGTTCCTGGCTGCCCAGGTGGGCCCCGGTGACCTCCGCCTGGGAAACCCGGGCCAATGCTTGAACTGCGGTGAGGTGCTGGGGCCGAAGGCCCGGCTTGGGGCGGCCGGCCCGGATACGTTGAATCTGGACTGGGACTCCGGTTACAGCCGCCAAAGAGAGGGCGGTGCGCAGAATCTGCCCGCCCCCTTCGCCATAAGAACCGTCCAGATGCAGCATTGCGCCTGAGGAACTATGGGCCGACACTCACTAGGTCGGCCCGGATAATTTGGTGCATTTCAATACAAAAATGCCAGCTTAATCCAGGATAAAGATAACCTCCATCTTCACCCGGTAGGTACTGATCTTGTTATCCTTAACCGAAACCCGCTGCTCCACGATACGCAGACCGGTGATACCCCGGAGGGTGCTGGCGGCCCGGTTGAAACCCACCTGTACCGCATCATCAAAGCCCTTGGGGGATTCGGCGATAATATGAGTTACCCTGGCGACATTTGTACCGTTTGACATGGCTCATACCTCCTTAGGGATGTTCCGGCCGCTCTTTGCCGGTTTGATGCCGCAGCTTTGCCTGGATGCTGACTTCCTTAAGGTAAGGCCATTTATCGGCAATGCAAGGGAGATAGTAAAAGATTAAAGAAATTTGCAGCAAGGACAAGGCATCGAACTGCAGAATTTAATAGGCGAAAAAATATAATGACCAAGGCGTTAGGAATTCTAACCTCCTCCACTATTCACCAGGTATGGGATTGGATCAAAGGCGCCCGCGGCCTCGAAGCCCTTAAGGCGCAGCCGGCAGGAGGAGCATCGCCCGCAGGCCCTAACCTCGTCCTGGTAGCAGGACCAGGTGAGTTCGAATGGGGCGCCCAACTCCAGACCCAGGCGCACGATGCCGGCTTTGTCCAAGTCAATCAAGGGCGTATAGATACGGATGTGGGTTTCGGGCCGGGTGCCCAACTCAATGACCCGCTCCAGGGCCTCAAAATACTCGGGCCGGCAGTCGGGATAGCCGGGATTGTCCAAGACATTGGCGCCGATGAACACCGCCTGCGCTCCCAAAACCTCGGCCCAGGCCACCGCCGCGGCCAAAAGATTGGTGTTGCGAAACGGCACATAAGTGGAAGGGATGCCCGGGGGTTCCAGCTCGTCGATGGGTACTGCCATGGAGAGGTCCGTGAGACTGGAGCCGCCGATTACCCCCAGGTAGTTGAGATCCACCTCCAAGGTGGTAGCCGCCCGAAAGAAGACCGCCTGAGCTCTAAAGGCCTCCAACTCCCGCTCCAGACTGCGCTGGCCATAGTTGGCATGGAACATGGCCAGACGGAACTCCCGGCGGGCCACAGCCGCGGTCACACAACTGTCCAACCCCCCGCTGGCCAGGACCACGGCGGTTTTCGGTTTCCGGTTTTCGGTTCTCGGTGATGCACCATAATTCTTTTTGACAGACATCATAAAACCTCATTTCTGAAAACAGGGAAAATCGCTGGACTGATTCAGAATGCCAGGCAAGGAGCTTTTACCGAAAACTGAAAACCGAAAACCGTCTTCACACTCCTCTTGCCTCCGGTCCCCAGATATATTTGTGGAGTTGGGGGTTCAAGCGCAAGGGCAGGCCGCTGTCCACAATCCAGGCCGCAGCCTCGGAAAGCGGAATTTTCCCGAATACCGGAGAGATCAGCACGGCCAAACGCTCCGTTAACCGATAATTTTTAATAACTTTTAGACCCCAGGTGAAATCAGACCGGTCGCTCACCACGAACTTGACTTCATCCTGGGAGGTCAAAAGCTCCAAATTGGCCCAATCGTTGCGGTCCGCCATGCCGCTTCCCGGACACTTTATATCGACAATTCGATGCACCCGCTGATCTACGGAGCCAATGGACACGGTGCCGTTGGTTTCCAGGCAGACAGTGAAGCCGGCATCACACAAGTCCGTCAGGAGCACCGGGGTCGCGGTCTGGAGCAAAGGTTCGCCGCCCGTAACCAGGACCAGGCGGTGGGGCTGGGACCGGGCTGCCATAACCAGGTCCGTCACGGACATGGCCGAGCCACCTTCATAAGCGAATGGCGTATCACAATAACTGCAACGTAGATTACACCCTATCAGGCGGATAAAATAAGCCGGTAATCCTGCGCGGCTGGATTCCCCCATCAGGCTGACAAAGGTTTCGCTGACCTGGAGAGCCATATAATCCTATTTCCGATTTCAGTTCAGTATCAGTTATAATTATCCGCGTTGACCGCAATGAAAGCAACCATCGCCTCCATCCAAAAAAATTCTTGCTGAAAATTTCCATGAAGTCCTTTGATTGCTTGTTGGAAAAACTCCAAATTAAGCAAAATCTAACTTTTCTTCACGCATAACTTTTTTTAACTCCTTTTCCTTATTTTCTTCTATACAGTAACAAGCCGTGATTATGCATTTTTTCACATGATTTTTCCATTGCGTTTGGGACTGACCTGCCATAAAATAGTTTCCGTTTCGGGGGAAAAGACAGTATGAGCACACCTGGCCCCGCCACGCCAGTTAAGCCCGTGGTCAGTTTACTGTTGGCCAGGGAAGACCTGGGGCCGGCTCTGGTGGAACGACTTGCCGAATATTTCGGACCTCCTGACCTTGTAGGACCCTGGTGGCCGTTCGACATTACCGCCTACTATAGCTCGGAAATGGGCTCAAATCTGGGCCGCCGCCTGGTATCCTTCCTCCACCTGGCCGATCCCGCCGGCCTGGCGGACTGGAAGGTGTTTACCAACGAGTTGGAGCAGACTTTCAGCCTGGGGGAACGGCGGCTGGCTAACCTGGACCCGGGATATGTGGCCAGAGAACGACTGGTCTTGGCCACCGGCAAAAACTACTCTCACCGCATTTACCTGGATCAAGGCATTTACGGAGATTTAACCCTGCTCTATGAACAGGGAAGCTTTCGGCCCCTGCCCTGGAGCTACCCGGATTACGCCCAGGGGGAGATGCCGGCGCTGTTGGATTTGGTGCGCCATAAATACCTCTGGCAATTGAAGGCGATGGCGGATTGATCAAGAGCATGACCGCGTATGGGCGGGGGGAAGTGGAGACCCCCGGCTTCAAGTGGGTGGTGGAACTAAAAAGCGTCAACCATCGCTTCCTGGAACTCTCCCTCAACCTGCCCCGGCGTTTCTGGGCTCTGGAGGACCGGTTCCGCAAACTCATCAAAGGCCGCCTGGCTCGAGGCCGGGTGGATATGCAGCTCTCCTGGGAATCCTTGGCCGCAAAGTCTTTGACTCTGAGGCTGGATGAAGGCATGGTAGCCGAGGTCCGGGCAGTGCTGGAGAACCTCCGGCAGGCCGGCACTGTCTCGGAATCGCTGAAGCTGGAGCATTTTTTACATTTCTCGGACCTGATCGTAACCAAGGAACAGGCTGATCTGGACCTGGAGATGGAAGAAACCTGGGAGACGGTATCCCAGGCGGTCAATCAAGCTCTTGATCTCTTGGAGGAGATGCGAGTTACCGAAGGCCTGGCCCTGGCTGCCGACCTGGCCGGCCACCTTGAGGATATCCGCCAGGAAGTCAACCGAATTAATCTCCAGGCCCCCCATTTGCCTCAACTCTGGAGGGAGCGGGTCGCGGCCCGGCTGGCGGAGCTTTTTCCCGAAGGTGCGCCGGTGGATGAAATTCGCCTGGCCCAGGAAATCGCGTTGATGGCCGAACGCCGGGATGTGGCCGAAGAATTGGCCCGGCTGGAAAGCCATCTGGGACAGTTTCAACAAACCCTGACCAGCGACGCGCCAGTGGGACGCAAACAGGAATTCTTGCTCCAGGAAATGCTCCGGGAAGCCAACACCATCGGCTCCAAGGCCAGCGACCTGACCATTTCCCAGTCAGTGCTGGAAATTAAAGGCTCCCTGGAGCGCCTCCGGGAACAGGTGCAGAATATCGAGTAATTTAAGGTAATTGTTAAAAGTCCCTTCTTTTATTTCCCCCTCCCCTCAGGGAAGAAGGTTAGTGTGAGGGGGGAAAAGAAAAAACTTTTGGCAACTATTACAGGAGGATATCAACCATGGATGGTCGCTTAATCAACATCGGTTTCGGCAATACCGTAATCTCCCATCGGGTGGTGGCGGTGGTCATGCCCGGCTCTGCCCCCATGAAACGCCTGCGGGAGCGGGCCACCCAGGCCGACCGCCTCATCGACGCCACCCACGGCCGCAAGACCCGCTCCATTATCGTCACCGACAGCAACCACATCATTCTGTCAGCGGTTCACGCGGAAACCCTCTCCCTGCGCCTAAACGGACACGGCAGCAGCTCGCGACCTGAGCCGGGGGAAAAGGACACCTAGTGCCCGGGGAAATTTTCGTCATCACCGCCCCCTCCGGGACCGGAAAGACGACTCTCCTAAAGCCATTGATGGCCGAAGACCCCAATCTCCGGTTTTCCATTTCCTTTACCACCCGGCCGCCCCGGGCCGGGGAGGTTGACGGCCAGGACTACTTCTTCGTCAGCCCGGAAGAATTTCAGCGCCTGCGGGATACGGGGGCGCTGGTGGAATGGGTGGAACAATTCGGCTTCGGGTACGGCACTTCCCGAGATTGGGTCCGGAAGATGGTGGAGTCGGGCGCTGACCTGGTCTTTGACCTGGATTCTCGTGGAGCCCGGTCCCTCAAGAGCGAGTTTCCCCAGGCCACCCTGGTCTTCATCCTGCCCCCCAGCCTTCCGGAACTGGAGCGGCGTCTTAAGGGGCGGGGCAACCTGGACCCTCAGGAACTGGCCCGGCGCCTGGAGAATGGCCGGGCAGAACTCAAAGAAGTGAGTTGGTATGATTACCTGGTGGTCAACGACGAGATTCCCGCCGCCCTTTACCGCCTTAAAGCCATTGTCGAATCCGCCCGCTGCCGCACTTCCCAACTTTGGCCTTATCTGGCCAGCCGTTATTTGCGCAACAATCCCTGATATTTCTTAAATAATAGAAATCCTGGCAAGAAAAAGCAGGGCCATAGCTTACTCTGCCGAGAAGTAACATTATGGCGTTTGCCGAAGTTGTTGCTGATTATCCGGTTATAGCGTTTGCTAAAAGTTCCTTCCGATAGTCGGTGCCCGTTTTCAAAGGGGGACTTTCAAAGGAACTCCACTAAGTTCCCCCCTTTGAAAAAGGGGGGTCAGGGGGGGTTGGAGTTTTAGAAGCAAGGCCCGTAATGGAAAAAACTTTTGGCAATGACTCTAGATTTGTCACTCTGAGCGCGGCAAAGCGATTAAGGATCCAAGAATCTCGCTTTTTTTGAAATTCTTCGGTCGTTTTGCTCCTTAAGAATGACAATCATGGGTGGCTCATAAGTCTCTCGAACCAAAAGACTCTTTTGGCAATTATTATAAAGTTTCGTCAGGGGTTTTCTTTTCCGCCAGAGGGTCGGTCCTCCTCCAGAAACCCCACCAGATCGCTTTCCACCGCTCTAATGGGTGGGATTGGTATAGTCGAATTTAGCGGTTCCGTCCCCATCATACAATCCCCAATGGGGACCGATGTCTCCTTCGTTAACTTTCCAAGCCTCATCGAACATCTCAAACAAGAAACCGCTCCAGCCTTTGCTGACCATCCAGTTGGATGCAGTCGTGACATATAACTGCTCATTGGCGACACTGGCCACGGACTGGCCATAGGAAGTTCCGGCGCTGGGCCAACCGGTTTCGCCGATGGTGATATTCTTGCCGGTATTGGCATATAGCGCAGTGAAATGATCGTAGTTCCAATTCAGGTTGGCCTCGATGGCTGACTGGGTCGCGGGGGTGCCGTTAGGCCCGGCATACCAGGGATAGATGTTGATCATCCAGGCCCCGATATAGTCACTGGCATATTGCCGCAAATAACTGCCATGAGCGCCGTCCGCAGCCCCGAAAGAGAGATCGGTGGTGACCGTGACATTTTGGCGGCGACTTGCCGAAAGGCCTTCATATGCGGTTTTCAAATCGTACACCAAGTCGGCGTCGGTTACATAATTGCTGGCGTGCTGAGGGTCGCCGCTCAAGCATTCGTTGCCGACGATAATGCCCACGACGTTGGTGTATGTGTTGGCCAGATTAATAGCGGTTTGCAGGTCAGCCCAGGATTGGCTCGAAGTCACATAACCGCTGTTGGGATCGCTATAGATCTCAACCCCCAGGACAATTTTCATATTTGGATAATAAGTCTGGGCTATGGATGGTAATTGGTCGAGGCCGTTGCCCACCGTATAGGTTTTCACGTAGTCAAATTTCTGCGCCATGATCGCCAGGTCCGATTGCAGCTGGGTAGTACTGATGGTGCTTCCTTGGTTCTGTCCGGGTAAGTGGAACGGCCCATAGTCGACCCCCACAAATGAACCATCGGCTTCGTAATATCCGCCGCCGAAATAGTAGGCCCCAATGCCCGATTGGATGATGTGGTCATGCTCGCTGGTCAGGTAGGCGGTGCCCACCGCACTGCCGTTGCTCACCGGGGTGTAAGTTTTCCCCAGCTCATTATCGTAGTAGCTGGTTACATAAACCTGGCCCCCCTGGCCGAAGTCCGCCGCTGCCACCTCCCTGTTGGAGATGTAGTATTGCCCCCAATTGCCGGTCTCATCCAGGGTCCAATAGGTATAGCCTACGCTATACCCGTAATCCGCCGGCGCATAGACGTAGCCGTAATAATAATCTCCGCTGCCATAGCAATTCCAATACCAGAAGTCATAGCGGTCCGCCTTGGCATCGGCTTCATAATAACCACCCCCGAAATAGTAGGCTTCAATGCCCGATTGGATGATGTAGTCGTGTTCGCTGGTCAGGTAGGCGGTGCCCACCGCGGTGCCGGTGCTCACCGGGGTATAGTCTTTGCCGCTCCCCGCATCGTAATAGTTGGTCACATAGACCTGCCCCGCCTGACTGTAATCCGCCGCCGCCACCTCACTGCCGTAAATATAGTAATACCCTGAATAGCCAGATTCATCCTGGGTCCATTTGATATAGCCCGGGGTGTACCCGTAATCCGCCGGAGCATAAACGTAGCCGGAATAATAATCTCCGCTACCGTTACTGTTCCAATACCAGAAGTCATAGCGGTCCGCCTTGGCATCGGCTTCGTAATATCCGCCGCCGAAATAGTAGGCCCCAATGCCCGATTGGATGATGTGGTCATGCTCGCTGGTCAGGTAGGCGGTGCCCACCGCACTGCCGTTGCTCACCGGGGTGTAGTCTTTGCCGCTCCCCGCATCGTGATAGCTGGTCACATAGACCTGCCCCACCTGGCTGTAATCCGCCGCCCCGAACTCAATGCCGTAGATATAGTAACACCCTAAATAGCCGGATTCATCCTGGGTCCATTCTGTATAGCCTAAGCTATAGCCGTAATCTGCCGGAGCATAGACGTAGCCTAAATAATAATCTTTGCTGCCATAATAATTATAATAATAGAAGTCATAACGATTTGCGGGGGTTGTCAAATATATTTCATTGTCAGTGCCATCGAAACCATACCACACAATTTGGCCGTTCACATTTACCTGGGGCTGATAATCATCATAACTGTCATCAGTTTGCTGTGTAATTGTCCCGGCGCTGTATAGATATATCTCATAGTCGGTGCCATCGTACCCGGACCAATAAATTTGGCTGTTCAAATCCATTTGGGGTTGATTATCATCATAGCCATCACTAGTTATCTGAGTAATTGTCTCATTGCTGTATAAATAAATTTCATAGTCAGTGCCATCAGATCCAGACCACACAATTTCCCCATTAGCATTGATCTGGGGCTGAACATCATCATAATCATCGTAAGTTATCGGCGTACTTGACCCAGCGCTATAAAGATAGATATCATAATCAGTGCCGTCATAACCAAACCACACAATATCGCCGCTCGCATTGATCTGGGGTCCATAATCATCATAACTATCTTCGGTTATTGGTGTACCGGTCCCCGCGCTGTATAGATATATATCATAGTCAGTGCCGTCATAACCGGACCAGGCAATGTCGCCGCTCGCATTTATAGAAGGTTGCCAATCATCATAACTATCATTTGTTATAGGGGTGGTCGTCCCGGCGCTGTACAGATAAATTTCGTAGTCAGTACCATCATGGCCCGACCAGACAATTTGGCCGCTCGCATTGATCTGGGGTTGCCCGTCTTCATAACTATTATCAGTTATCTGCGTTGTGGTCCCGGCGCTGTATAAATATATTTCATAGTCGGTGCCATCAAAAGCGGACCAAACAATTTGGCCGCTCGCATTGATCTGGGGTCCCCAAGCATCGTAACTGTCGTCGGTGATTTGAGTCGTAACGTAATTTGCTGCGGCCGCAGGCAATAAGGGCATTGCACCTATCGATAAAGTTAATGAATAAGCCAGAAGTATCAGGAAGTTCAAAAAACTTATCTTGGTTTTCATATAATCTCCAAGAAGCTTAAATGGGATTACTTCGATTTCTTGCCAGGTAGGTCTTATCCTAAAATGGAAGGCCCAGACAAAATCCGAGCCTCAAGGGCTAGGCGCAGGGAACCTTCCACCTCGCAATCCTTCGTTTTCTCTCTGCATGAGGGCTCCCATCAAACAAGAAAGATATTTGTATATTAAACCATTAAACTTGTATTCTCAACATTTTTTTCCAGCAATTTTTAATATAGATGAATTCCGGTAATAGAAATTATACCGGTCTTTAGCTGCCCACATCAGCCTCGTAATACCCGCCCCCGAAATAGTATGCCGGGATGCCGGCCTGGATGATGTAGTCGTATTCGCTGGTCAGGTAGTTGGTGCCCACCGCGGCGCCGTAGCCTACCGGGGTGTAGGTGTTGCCACTCTCATTATCGTAGTAGCTGCTCACATAGATCTGACCCTTCTGGCTGTAATCCACCGCGGCCTCCCCCTTGCCGCAGACATAGTAAAACGCCCAGTTGCCGGTCTCGTCCAGGGTCCAATGTGTATAACCTACGCTATACCCGTAATCAGCCGGCGCATAGAGGTAGCCGTAATAATAGTCCCCGCTGCCATAACAATTCCAATACCAGAAGTCATAGCGGTCAATATTGGCATCGGCTTCATAATATCCGCCCCCGAAATAGAATTGCGAGATGCTGGATTGAATTATGTAGTCGTACTCGCTGGCCAGATAGTCGGCACCCACCGCGGTGCCGTAACTGACCGGGGTGTAAGTGTTGCCGCTCTCATTATCATAGTAGCTGGTCACATAGACCTTACCTTTTTGGCTGTAGTCTCCCGCCGCCGCCTCACTGCCGGAGATACAGTAATACCCCCAAGAACCGGCCTCATCCTGGGTCCATAGCACATCTCCCACGCTATACCCGTAATCCGCCAGCGCATAGACATAACCGTAATAGTAGTCCCCACTGCCATAGCAATTCCAATACCAGAAGTCATAGCGATTAACGACGTCGGCTTCGTAAAACCCGCCCCCGAAGTAGAATTCCGGGGCGCCGGACTGGATGATATAGTCGTGTTCGCTGGCCAGGTAGCTGGCGCCCACCGCGGTGCCGTAGCTTAGCGGGGTGTAGGTGTTGCCGCTCTCATTATCGTAGTAGCTGGTCACATAGACCTTACCCCTCTGACCGTAATCTCCCCCCGCCTCGCTGCCGGAGATACAGTATTGCCCCCAAGAGCCGGCCTCATCCTGGGTCCAGATCACGTCTCCCACGCTATACCCGTAATCCGCCGGCGCATAGACGTAGCCGTAATAATAATCCCCGCTGCCGTAGCAATTCCAATACCAGAAGTCATAGCGGTACAATGGTTGGATGGCGAGGTAAATCTCATAATCGCTGCCATCAGACGCCTCCAGGACAATATCCCCCTTGGCATTGATCTGGGGGCGATCGTCGTCATCTCTAGGGTAATAGTCGCTGATCCTTATCGGCACCCCCACCGCCCTGGTGTCGTAATAATAAATCTCACCATCATTATAGGTTTTGTACACCCACCAAACGATCTCCCCATTGGCATTGATTTGGGGGTCGTAGTCACTTAAACTGTTGTCGCTGATATTTAACGGTGCCCCACCCACCCGGGCGTCGTAATAATAAATCTCATAATCACTACCGTCCAATCCCTGCCAGACGATCTCTCCGCTGGCATTGATCTGGGGAGAAAGATCATTGTAATTGTTCATGCTGATCTTTGTCATGCCCCACCCCACCCGGTAATAATAAATCTCATAATCACTGCCGTCATGCCCCCGCCAGACGATCTCCCCGTTGGCATTGATCTGGGGGAGCGAATCATTTGAACTGTTGTCGGTGATTTGTACAGGATCGCCTCCGAACCGGGCGTCGTAATAAAAAATCTCGGTATCACTACTGTCTAATCCATACCAGACGATCTCTCCGTTGTCATTGATCTGGGGACTGTAATCATTGTAACTGTTATTGGTGATCTGTATCGGATCCCCACCCACCCGGGCGTCGTAATAATAAATCTCATAATCACTACCGTCCAATCCCTGCCAGACGATCTCCCCGTTGGCATTGATCCGGGTGTGATAGTCGTTACCAATGTTGTTGGTGAGTCTTTTCGGACTTCCACCCAGACGGTAATAATAAATCTCAGAATCATTGCCGTCAGACCCATACCAGGCGATCTCTCCGTTGTCATTAATCTGGGGGAAACTTTCGTCGTAACTGTTGTCGGTGATCTGTATCGGATCCCCCCCCAGCCGGGCGTCGTAATAATAAATTTCGCGATCACTGCCATCATGCCCGACCCAAACAATCTCACCGTTGGCATTGAGATGAGTGGCATAATCACTGGAGCTGTTGTTGGTGATCTTTGAAACAGTATAATCAACCGCTGCGGCTGGAGAGGTTCCCAGGACCAGCGCCGCCATCGCGGCCACGATAAGCCATAATTTTACTCCGTTACGTCTCATGGTCTTACCTCCTTTGCCCCTGTCGGCTTTACTTGCCCCTGGCTTTGTCCCTAAACAGGCGGAGTGCGCTTGGCTTTCCCGCCCTAAGGCTGTTTTAATCCTGCATCATACTGGGGCCGCGCTGGATAATGCTGTCGGCTGCTGCAAGCGCCGATTCCCGTACTTAAAGCCCCATGCCGTAACTGCCTTATATTGTTTCTGAAACCTCTGCCTCTGAGCTTAACCTCGATACCACCCCGTTCTAACGGAGAGAAATATTATCACAATTTTTTTGTAAAAGTATAGTGTAATAAAATTTTTTCTTTATAGAACTACAGAGTCCAACAGCAAATCTTTAATTGATTTGCCGCCCCTGATCCCCAGGCCAACACCGCCACTAGCCTTTTCTTCCATCTTTCTAGTTCCCGCTAACTTGGAAACGCCCGAAGTTACTTGCAAGCCAAGCTTGGCATTCGTTTTCGCTCACAAGTGCAACTTGGGAACGAGGTGAAGACCTTAACGTTCTCTTCCTTAAAACGGGCTTTTTCTGATATGATAGGTTAGTCGTCTTTTCCGAACACTATGCTTTAGAGCGTTTAACCCAAATCCCCCTGCCTCCCCTTTTCAAAGGGGAAACCTGGTGGAATTCCTTAGAAAGGCCCCCTTTGAAAAAGGGGGATTTAGGGGGATTTATAATCATCGCACTCATACCATAATTACGGAGACTCAGGTTTGCCGGAACAAGCAGCTATCGATGCCCCAGAGGAGTTGGAGCAGCCGGACCCCGGAGAAAAAGAACACCGCCGGGAACTCCATCTGTTTAATCAAATCGCCACCATCACCGCCCATACCCTTGACCTCCAGGAGATCATCAATGCAGTCCTCACTGCGGTTCTGCAGTTCTTCCACATCGACGCTGGAATGTTACTGTTGTGGGACCGGGTGAGCCAACGCCTCACTTATGCCGCCTCCCGGGGCTTCCCCCAGGAATACTTGGGAGAGATCTCCGAACGGGCTTTGGAGAGCCTTACGGGCCCTAATTGTTCCCGGGCCGTGGAGCCTTTAATCATTAAGGATGTCAGGGCAGACCGCCGCCTCCTCTCCTCCACCTTTACCCAGGTGATCCGCCATGACCCCAGGTTCCGTTCGGTTGTCAGCATCCCCCTGAAATACCGGGACGATATCACCGGGTTTCTCAATCTGGCCGCACAAAACGCTGGACCGTTCCGGGCTTCCCGGCGGCGAAAATATTTCTTCACCATCCTGGGGAACCAGATCGCTCTGGCCATTGAGAACGCCCGTCTGTATCATGAGCTGCGGCGCTCGGAGAAGCGCTACCGCCGCATCTTTGAGGGGTCCAAGGATACCATCTTCATCACCGACCAGGAAGGCCGCCTCTTGGACCTCAATCCCGCGGGTGTAGAACTCTTGAAGTTTCCCTCCAAGACCGACGCTCTAAAATTGCGCCATCTGCGGGAGGTCTTTCAGAATCCCCGGGATTGGGAGCGTTTTCAGCTCAAAGTGGAAGTTGAGGACTATGTCCGGGACCTGGAATTGACCCTGAAGCCTCAGGGCGGCGGCCAGGTTCACACCCTGCTCACCGGTATCGTGCGGCGCAACAAAGAAGGACGCATCAACGGCTATGAGGGCATCTTAAAGAATATCAGCGAGCGCAAACTGAAGGAGTGGGAACTCCTCCGGGAGAAGCAGACCACCGAGGGCATCCTGGAAGGGT
This sequence comes from Thermodesulfobacteriota bacterium, assembly GCA_049322355.1. Lineage (GTDB taxonomy): Bacteria > Desulfobacterota > Desulfobaccia > Desulfobaccales > 0-14-0-80-60-11 > 0-14-0-80-60-11. The sequence continues at coordinate 231,368 of JBMORG010000011.1, forward strand.
TGCCAGTGCCCACTTTCGTCATTGACCGGACCCACCGCATCATCTATTGGAACCGGGCTTGCGAGGAATTGACCGGGTTTTCCCGGCATGAAATGGTGGGGACCTACCGCTACTGGCTGCCGTTCTACACTTATGAACGGCCTTCCATGGCCTCCCTGGTAGTGGAACAGAACATCAAGGCCCTGGAAAAATTCTTCGGGGATAAGAACCTTAAACCCTCCCCCATCCTGCCAGGAGCTTACGAGGCTTATGAGCATTTTGCCAATTTTCGGGGACAGGAACGCTATCTTTATCATACCGCCTCTCCCATCTATGATGAGGCAGGTCGCATCCAGGGAGCGGTACAGGTCATCCTGGACGTGACCAAACGTGAGCAACTGGCCCGGGACCTCACGGATTCCGAAGAAAAGTTCCGCCGCCTGGTGGAGACCTCTTTGGACGGCATAGTCCTCCACCGCGATATGAAACTTTTGTATGTAAACCGGGCCTGCCTGGAGATGTTCAATTACCAAAAACCCGAGGAGATGTTGAATCGCTCCCTGGCCCGGTTTGTAGACCCGCAGTACCGGCCGCTGGTGGCCCGCTGGCAGACCCAATTGCAGCGCCGGCCCGCCGCTCCCAGGATCTTCGAAATGAAGGGGGTCAGAAAGGACGGCAGCACCTTCGACTTGGAGGGCGTCTCCTTTCCCGCCACATACCACGGCAAGCCCGCCATCCAGACCCATATCCGGGATATTACCCACAAGAAGCATCTGGAGGAACACCTCATCCGGACGGAAAAACTGGCGGCTTTGGGACAATTGGCCGCAGGGGTGGCTCACGAAATCAACAATCCCCTGGGGGGCATCTTAGTCTACAGCTACCTGCTCCTTGAGGACCTAAAGCAGGGAGCTCCGGAACGTACCCAGGTGGAAAAAATTGTCCGGGAGGCCACCCGTTGCAAGGAGATCGTCCAGGGGCTCCTGGAGTTCTCCCGGCACATGCCCTCCAAAATGGTACCCCTGAATATCAACAGCGTTCTGGAAGAAGTGATTTCTCTGGTGGAGGACCATCTCCAATTACAAAACATCAAAATGGTCCTGGAATTGGATCCGCATCTTCCTACCGTGCTGGGAGACAAGAGCAAATTGGAACAGGTATTCATCAATCTGTTGATGAACGGCGGAGAGTCCATGAAGGGCGAAGGGAGGCTCACTGTAAGCACCACAACGGCCCAAAGCGATGACTTGGTGCTCATCCGCTTCCAGGATACCGGTCCCGGCATCCCGGAACCCTTTCTCAGCCGACTCTTCGACCCGTTTTTCACCACCAAGGAAGTGGGCAAGGGCGTGGGGCTGGGATTGTCCATCAGTTATGGCATCATTCAGAAACATTTTGGGAGAGTCTACGTGGAGCGGACTGGTAAAGACGGGACGGTCTTTGCCATCGAACTCCCGGTGCACCGGCAAGTAGGGGACCCTGCAGGTGAAAACCAGACTTAGAGAAAAAAAGTACAAATAATTGCCTGGGCCTCACGGCCCCAACAGCCGTTATCCGGTTGAGACTTTGATATAAGACTTCGATTATTTTAGGCAATCAGGCTAAAATTTTTCTCTCCAGCTATTTGCCAAAAATTATTGACTATGGGGCAGGGGTATGATAGGTAGGCACATGTGAAAAGAATCATTTTCTCCGGAGGTCAACCTCCGGCGGGAAGGCATTGCGGCAAGACACCAAAAATTTTTTAAAAGAGCTTTTTTCCGGCGGCTATCGGGCCAGTGCCATCGGCATGGCCTTGGTGTTTGCCATCTTCATCGGTGCCTTCCTGGGGTATTTGCTGGATAATTACTTCGGTACCGGCTATCTTTTTAAAATTATCGGCTTGATAATGGGAATTATTGCCGGCTTCCGGAACGTCTATATCATGGGCAAAAAGTTCCAGGATAAGAAGTGAGGGGCAGGGCCTTATGGATATCATGTCCCCTCGCCACTTGAAAATCGCCAATTGGATAGTTTTGGCAGTACTGGTCCTGGCCGGGTTCTGCTGGCGGGGCCGGGAATTTGCCCTGGGGGTTCTAGTGGGTGGCCTGGTGGTGGTCATCAATTTCCATCTCCTGCACCAGGCCCTGCGTAACACCTTGGGACAACTGGCCCAGAACCCTCAGGAGGGTTCAAGCCGAGCCAAGGCTTTTTTTGCCGCCCGGCAGTTGTTGCGGTTTTTTGCGCTGCTGGCCATTATATTCCTGTTGGTCGGCCAGGGTTGGGTTAATATCTTCGGGCTGCTGGTGGGTCTGTCCACGGTGGTCATAACCTTAATACTGGCCGCAATTAACGAAACGATCAAGCTTAAGAATAAGGAGGCAAACCCGTCCCATGGAACATCCCATTCTATTCCTTGATTTGCTTTTTGAATCCTTTAAGCTGCATATCCCTCCCCATGTCTCTTATGCCGTGGTGGTTTCCCTCATCCTCCTGGGGTTAGGCATGCTGGCCGGCAAGAAGATCTCCATGGTACCCTCCGGCGCCCAGAACGTCTTTGAATTGATCGTCGGCGGCCTGGAAGAATTCATGGTGGAGATCACCGGTGAAGAAGGCCGGGCCTTCTTCCCATATATTTGCACCGTGTTTTTGTTCATCATGTTTTGCAACCTCATCGGTTTGATCCCAGGGTTCTTGTCGCCCACGGCCAACATTAACACGACCCTGTCTCTGGCCCTGTGCACTTTCATGTATACTCACTACCTGGGGATCAAGTACCATGGGGCCAAGTATATTAAGCACTTCCTGGGACCCATCCCGGCCCTGGCGCCGCTGTTCTTCCCTATAGAAATCATCGGCCACTTTGCCCGGGTGCTCTCCCTGACTTTGCGTCTTTTCGGCAATATCATGGGGGAAGATCTGGTGCTGGCCATCCTGCTGTTCCTGGCCGGAATGTTCCTGGCCCCCTTGCCCATGATGTTCCTGGCAGTGTTCACCAGCGTCGTGCAGGCGTTCGTGTTCACCTTGCTGTCCATGATGTATTTTGCCGGGTCCATGGAGCACGCACATTAAAAGTAGCTTTCAGCCATCAGCTTTGAGCTATAGTTTTTATTGGCTAAGCGCTGATAGCTGAAAACTGAAAGCTTAATTTCGGAAGAAGGCCAAACTTCATATATCCACATTATTTAGGAGGTTTAAGGAAATGAGAAAATCCCTGGTTCTTGGACTGAGTATGCTGGTAACCCTGCTTTGGGCTTCCCTGGCTTTGGCGGCTGAACCCGCCGCAGGCGGCGCTTCCGCCGGCTTGGGCACCTTTTTCAGCTATGCGGTGATGGCCGCGGGCTTCGGCATCGGCATCGCCGCTTTCGGTACCGGCATCGGCCAGGGCCTGGCCGTGAAGAGCTCGGTGGAAGGCATCGCCCGTAACCCCGAGGCTTCCGGAAAAATCACCGTTACCATGCTGATCGGTCTGGCCATGATCGAATCCCTGTGTATTTATGCTCTGGTCGTGGCGCTGATCATTCTTTACGCTTACCCCATGGCCAAACCCATTGCTACGGCCCTGGGCTTCAAGATGTAACCAACTGAAACTTGAAGGGGGGCGTTATGCCCCCCTTAATTTCAAGTATTTTGTGCTATTTTGTACAAAGTCAGATGGAACTGACACTCATAGTGATTGATCGATGCGCTCGGCAATGAAATTTTCCAAAATCCCCACCGCCACAATCACCCGTTTGTCCATTTACTCCAGATATCTTGAGAACTTGTCTCAAGAAGGGGTGAAGATCATCGCCTCGGACAAATTGGCCCAAAAATGCGGCATTAACCCGGCCCAGATCCGCAAGGACTTGGCGTATTTCGGGGAGTTCGGCATCCGGGGGGTGGGTTATTTTGTCAAGGAATTGCTCTTCGAAATCAAACGCATCCTGGGCCTCAACAAGACCTGGAAGATGGCCTTGGTGGGGATCGGGAATCTGGGCTCGGCGCTCCTGGCCCATCAGAATTTTATCCGGCAAGGCTACGAATTCGTGGCGGTTTTTGACATCGACCCGGCCAAAGTGGGACGCCGGGTGCCCAGCGGCCAGATCATTTATTCCGTGGACGATTTGGAACAGGTGGTCAAGGACAAGGGCGTAGAGATCGGCGTCATTGCCACCCCGGCCGCCAAGGCCCAAATGGCGGCACTGCGTCTGACTGCCGCGGGCGTCAAAGCCATCCTTAATTTTGCTCCCATCCAATTGCAAGTACCCGAAGGCATGGCGGTGGAAAATGTGGACTTCACCGTCAAGCTGGACAATCTGGCCTATAACCTCACCATGGGCGAAGGCTAAAGACTGTTTCCGGTTTTCGGTTTTCGGTTTAAAAAATTAAAAAAATCTAGGCCGGTTTGGAAAAATGCTCTTGTGACTACGGCATTATCCCACGGTTCTTCAGGAAATTTGCGATTGTGAGAGTCGTCATTCAGATATATAGCGTTTGCCGAAAGTTGTCGCTGAGTTATCCGGTTTGATTTGTCATTCTGAGCGCAGCGAAGAATCTGGCTTTTTTGAGATTCTTCGGTCGCTTCGCTTTCTCAGAACGACAATCATAGGTAGCTCGTAAGACTCTCGAATAGGAAAAAACTTTTGGCAATTTCTATAAAGCCAGGGGACAGACCCGAAGGCCTGCCCCTTGCCGTTTCCCTGGACCCTTCCAGGCCGTTAATCTTCTTTGCCGGGCTTTTTGGTATTGAGCGCCACCCAAACGCTCGCCACCATCAACAACAGACCATATAAAGAGCAACCCCAAGGGCTGAGCTGTCCGAAGTAGCCGATTTCCGCAAGAAATTCCATTGTCTTGTCCACTCAACTTTCTGGAAAAAGATTTGTTAATATAATTGTATCTTGCAAAATTGGAAAAGCAAAGGTTATTTCATCATTTTTAATTATACAATAATGTAAAATTGATTATCTGCCGAATGCCAGGAAATTTAATGCAGCAACTCCCGCAAAAACCGGCCGGTGTGGGATTCGGGGTGGCGGGCCACATCTTCCGGGGGGCCTGCGGCCACGAGTTGGCCGCCGCCGTCGCCGCCCTCAGGGCCCAGGTCGATGAGGTAGTCCGCGGTCTTGATGACTTCCAGGTTGTGCTCGATGACGATAACCGTGTTACCTTCATTCACCAGGCGGTTGAGCACCTGGAGCAATTTTTCGATGTCCGCCAGGTGCAGCCCGGTGGTGGGTTCATCCAATATGTAAAGGGTGCGGCCGGTGGCCCGCTTGCTCAGCTCCCGGGAGAGCTTGAGGCGCTGGGCCTCCCCACCCGATAGAGTGGTTGCCGACTGCCCCAGCTGCACGTAGCCCAGACCTACGTCCGCCAGGGTTTGCAGCCGGTCCCGGAGGGCCGGAATCGGCCCGAAAAACTCCAGGGCCTGGTCCACCGTCATTTCCAGAACCTCGGCGATATTTTTGCCCTTGTAGCGAATCTCCAGGCTGGAGGCATTGTAGCGCAGGCCCCGGCAAACCTCGCAGCGCACATAGACGTCGGGCAAAAAGTGCATCTCGATCTTGTTGATCCCCTCCCCCCGGCAGGCCTCGCAACGCCCCCCCTTAACATTGAAACTGAAGCGCCCGGGCTTATAGCCCCTGAGGCGCGCTTCGGGCACCTGGGAAAAGAGCTCCCGGACTATGGTGAACAGCCCGGAATAAGTGGCGGGATTGGACCGGGGGGTACGGCCGATGGGACTCTGGTCGATGTTGATCACTTTGTCCAGGGCTTCCAGGCCGACAATCTGGTCATAGGGCGCGGCGGAAATCTTGGCCTGGTAAAGCTTCTGGCGCAGGGCCAGGTAGAGGGTATCCATAATCAAGGTGCTCTTACCGGACCCGGACACTCCGGTGACGCAACTCAGCACTCCCAAGGGGATATCCACCTCCAAACCTCTAAGGTTGTGGCCCCGGGCGCCCACCAGACGCAGAAACCCCTGGGGCCGGCGCCGGCCCCGGGGCAGATGGATTTCCCGCCGCCCCGACAGGAAGAGCCCGGTGAGTGAGCGGGTATGGTGCAACAGTTCCTGGGGAGTGCCGTCGAAGACCACTCGCCCCCCTTCCCTTCCGGCGCCCGGTCCCATGTCCACCACAAAATCGGCCTGGCGGATGGTTTCGGGATCGTGCTCCACCACGATCACAGTGTTGCCCAGGTCCCGGAGGGCCTTCAGGGTGTGAAGGAGTTTCTGGGTATCCCGGGGATGGAGGCCGATGCTGGGTTCATCCAGGATATAGAGGACCCCGGAGAGCTTGGAACCGATCTGGGTGGCCAGGCGGATGCGTTGGGCCTCGCCTCCGGCCAGGGTGGCGGTGGCCCGGTCCAGGCTGAGATAATCCAGTCCCACCTCAGATAAGAACCCCAACCGCTCGGTGATTTCCTTTAAGATGCGCCGGGCGATCTCCGCCTGGCGGGGAGACAGTTCCAGACCGCCGAACCAGGAGATAGCCCGGGTCACCGTAAATCCGGTCACCTCACTGATGTTGGCCCCGTCGATCTTCACCGCCAGGGCCTCCCGGCGCAACCTGGCCCCGCCGCAGTCGGGGCAGGGTTTAAAGCTCATGAACTGCTCGATATCCTCCCGCACCGCGGCAGAGTCAGTCTCGTCATAACGTTCCTTGAGGAGAGGAATCACCCCGGGAAAAGCCCGGGGGCTGTAAAAGCGGCGGCCGCCCTGCTCGTAGAAAAAATTAATGGGATGAGCGTTGGAGCCAAAGAGCAAAGCCTCCTGTACCTCCTTGGGCAGGTCCCCAAAAGGCGTATGAATGGAGAAGTGGTAGTGCTGCTCCAGAGCTTCCAGCATCTGCTGGTGCCGGAGGGAATGGCGGTGGGCCCAGGGCCGCACTGCCCCTTCCCGCAAACTTAAAGCAGGGTTGGGGACTACCAGATCAGGGTCGATGACCAGGCGGCTGCCCAGGCCGCTGCAGGCCGGGCAAGCCCCTTGAGGGCTGTTGAAGGAAAACAGCCGAGGAGTGAGTTCGGGCAGCGATACGCCGCAGTGATCGCAGGCAAAGCGCTCTGAAAACAGCAGCTCTTCGCCGTCCACCACCGCAATGCGCACCACGCCGTCCGCCAGCTTCAGCGCCAGTTCCAGGGAGTCGGTGAGCCGGGCCCCCAGGTCCGGCTTGATTACCAGCCGGTCCACCACCGCTTCGATGGTATTCCGCTTGTTCTTATCCAGAACGGGAATCTCTTCCAGCTCCATCACTTCGCCGTTAAGGCGGATGCGGCTGTAGCCCTCGCTGCGCAGCCTCTCCAGGAGCTTTTGATGTTCCCCTTTGCGATTCACCACCACCGGCGCCAAAATCGTGATGCGGCTGCCTTGGGGCAAACCCATGATCTGGTCCACCATCTGGGGGACACTCAAAGACGAGATGGGCCGTCCGCACTGGAAGCAGAAGGGGGTGCCAATCCGGGCGAACAGGACCCGGAGGTAATCGTAGATTTCAGTGGAGGTGGCCACGGTGGAGCGGGGGTTTTTGGAGGCCGTGCGCTGTTCAATAGCTATGGACGGAGACAGCCCTTCGATATACTCCACATCGGGCTTGTCCATCAATTCCAGGAATTGCCGGGCGTAGGCCGACAGAGATTCCACATAACGGCGCTGCCCCTCGGCGTAGAGGATGTCGAAGGCCAGGGTGGACTTCCCGGAACCGCTCACCCCGGTAATCACGATAAACTGGTTGCGGGGCAGTTCCAGATCGATGTTCTTGAGGTTATGTTCCCGGGCGCCCCGGATAATAATCTGGTGTACGGGCATTACTTACTTATCTGCAGAGAGCCGGAGCAGAATAATCAGGCGGTAGCCTTGACGGTGGAATCGGTTTTGGGTTGCCGGGCAGCGGGCTCTTTCTGCTTGGGTTTGCGACCCCGCTTTTTCTTAACTTCATAAGGCACAAATTTGATTCCCTGGGCGCGGCCCGCCCCCCCTGGCCACAACAGCGGGCCATTGCCAAAATGACGGGCAATTTCGGCCAGGGTCCAATCCAGATATTTGGATGGTATTATAGTTACTTCTAATTTCAGCCCCATTTCGGGACGGTCTTTGCCTCTGGACATTTATCATTCCTTGCTAATAAAAGGTTAATCCCGGCTCAGGGAAACAACCTGAGCCACAAATATTAATTTTATCCGCTTTCCTTACCGAGTGCCATAAATTTTATACCGTAGGGTATACAAAGCGATTCCCAAAGTCCTTTACTTCTTATTCTCCCAGGCCTTATGAAGGGAGTCCGGGTGACGGGTCAAAAAAACCTTCGGCATTAAATGGCCATTGGTTGGGGCTGGCATCAATCCAGCATGACTCAGCCTGAAGGTGACGGGTGCAATGGTTGGGCCGAGGTCTGGAAACTTCGAGGATTAACTTACGGGCGCAACTTGGAGGAAACGGTCAAATCACCAAGCCGTTGCCGGGATTGGCTTTAAGGGTACCGGCCAGGGCATAGCGCACCCGGTTGGCCTTCTCACCATTGTGCACCAGAATTCCTTCCTGAAGCAAAAGGTTTAAATAGGCCCAAGCGGTTTTCTTGTTCACCTGAAACCGGGCCTCAAAGTCCAACAGACGAAACCAGCGGCCCTCGGTCTCCTGGAGAAAGTCCCACAAAGTCTCAGGAGTGAGCTTGCGCCGACCTTTCTCGGGCAAACCGATCTTCCCCAGGGCCTGGCGCAAGGCGTCGGTCTTGACCAGTTCCTGTTTTGGCCGAAGTCGGCTGGCCTCAACCAGATTCGGCTTGCCCCCGATCCAGTCCTGTTTGGCGAAATAGAAACCCACCTCTTCCTCAATGAGGTTGAGAAGTCGGTAAAACTGGGACAAGGTAATCTGCCCCGCCAACTGATTGACCAGATAATCTTTGGCCCGTTTACGCACAAAGGAGACCCGCTCCTGGGCGCCGGCCGGCAAACGGGAGGCTTCCAGCATCACCTGGAAAAACATGCCCGCTACCAGGGTGGTATCAAGTCCGCGCCCCGGTGGCGGCAAAACAGGAGAACTTTCCGATACCCCCAGGGTCCCGACATCCAAGGCCCAATCGGCAAAATCGTCTTCAAAATCCTCGACTTTGCTCGGTGAAAACAGTTCCAATACCGGAGGCGTGAGAGTGCGGACTAAAGTAAGGATGGCGTCGCGGTCCATGCCTAAGCCCTCCTTGGCTCTGGCATGATTATAAGGGATCAAGTGCCTGAGAGCAATGTTATAATAACTAAAATATTTCTCTAAATTATCAAAAGATTATCCAAGTGGGGGTGCAACTGTCTTAAATCATCTTATCCTATCTCTAACATCATTTATACATTTTTGGATTTTCATTACAATATAAAGTTCCCGCGAAAATCCTGTCTCTTCACCTTTCTTGCCATTCTGAGATTGATAACGAAGCCACCAAAGAACCCGCAATTAGGAGATAGTTTTCGAAGCGCAGCATGACATTTCGCAGGAGTTTTGCCAAGATATTAATAACTTATATAATAATAGTCTATAAAGTCAAAAACCATAGCCTGCGTTGGGCTGGTGCCATAGCGAGTCCGATTCCAGTTAATTTTTTCATTGGTATATGACAACCCCCACCCAAAATTAAGTAGGACATCACCATTATTCCAATATCCCCTGCCAACCGTGGAGTGACCGCCTGCACTCCACAATATATCTACTATCACTGGTCGCCCCGCATCCAGGGCGGCTTTGTAGGCGTTCCAGCCGCCAGAACGATTCCAATAGACATCTCCGTAATAGTAGGTAAATCCCTCCGAATACAAGCTGCTAATAGCATATCCCTGGTCCTTAGTATAGTCTAGTAAACCCGGCCCGATTTTATTGGAATATGTGCCAATGTTAGGCAAATATCCCATATCATATGCCAGAGTGGCAATAAATGATACATAAGAATCTGGGTTATCCTGACAATATCCGGGGCAATCCAGCCAGTTATTTTGCCAATCAGGAATAATAAGGTTGGAGTAGCCCGACTTGTCCCAATAGGAAAGCAGGATTGCCCCGGCTACTTGGGAACAGGAACCGCAGTAATCGCTGGGTTGAGTCCAATAAGGTAAATCCGTTATATAGACTGATAAAAAGTCCGCTTGCTTTTTTGTGCTGAAACTATAAACCGTATCGCCATTGCCATAATACGGGTCGCTAGATGGTACTGAAGGATCATACACATATCCCAATTCCACTTCATGTGGCCTATTACTAACAAAAAGATAACTAAAGGTAGCATTGTTTAGGCCTGTGCTGAAAATATAACTACTTTTTCCACTACTGTCCATATCAAAATAGCCTGTTATATACTCTTGCTTATCGTAAGAGGAGCTAAAACCGTTAGTAATACCAGTGATGTAATAATGACCGCCTAAAGCCTCCCCTCCCATTTCATCAGGATGGTAATAAATACTTGAGCCTACATTTATAAATGGTCCGGAAGTCTGAAAGTCAGTTGGAGCATAAAGAAAGCCCGTGTAGTAGTCGCCATGGTTATCGGTATAGAAATATTTAAAATCATATCGACTGAAAAGACCTTCGGCAGGCTGGGCATTATTAGCATTGCTTAAAACCGTAATCAACAGCAATAGCCATAATGCAGCCAGACCTCGCAAATCTTTGGTGGAGATTTTCATAATTCGCCCTCCATGGCGGTAATTCTCAATCCATAAGTCCGAGTGCCAGAAGTTGCTAACGGCGCGGTTTTCCAGAGAATACTCACGATGCCGGACCTCAACCCCGTTATTTCAGTTATCGTCTCCTTTTTTTCGTATCTTTAATTTCCCGGCCAATTCCTGTGGGTCTCTGATGGCCGGCAGGCAGGTGAAATCCCGGCAGTGCTACGCCTCCGGTTCCTGTTCTGGCTGGATAAAGGCGTCAATCCAGGGGAAGAGTTCTTCCTGAGCGGCGCAGTTGCCTGGCTTTCATAACCAGACGCCACTCCGGGTAGCTGGCATACGCCCCCCTGAAGCAGTGCTAAGGTCCGGGAATTCGGAGGATCCCCCATTAAGGTGAAGTCTAAAGGCGGGGTGAGGGCAAGAACCTGGACGATTTTATAGCGTTTGCCGAAAGTTGTTGCTGATTAGGTTTGTCATTCTGAGCGCAGCCAAGCATCTCGCTTTTTCGAAATTCTTCGGTCGCAGAAATGAGTTAAGTTTCAAGGATTTTTCACGTTATGGTCAACTTTTTTTCATTTTTTTAATTTCCTATTCAATTCCTGCGGGTCGCTGATGGCCGGCAGACAGGTGAAATCCCGGCAGAGGTACGCCACCGGTTCCTTTTCTGGCTGGATAAAAGCGTCAATCCAGGGGAAGAGTTTTTCCAGGACGGCGCGGTTGCCCGGCTCTTTCAGGACCAAACGTCGTTCCGGCAGGTAGCTGTCATACGCCGCCTGAAGCAGAGCCGAGGTTCGGGGGTTCTGGCGATCGCCCACCAGGGTGAGGTCCATAGGCGGGGTGAGGGCAAGGGCCTGGACTATCCAGAGATGGGAGAAGCCCCAAGGATTTTCCCGGGCATGCCCTTGGAACTGCCTGATAATCCCCTGAGCCCGCTCCTGATGCTTGCCGTCCTCGGTCAGGCGGAAAAGTCTGAAACTGACCCGGGCCGCCATGGAGTTGCCCGAAGGCAGTACATGGTCATAGAGGCTCTTGGAGCGTACCAGGGGAGTTTCCTGGTCCCGGTCCACATAAAAATAGGTGCCATCAGCCGGGTCCAGAAACTTTTCATCCATCAGGGTCATGAGGCGCAGGGACTCTCTTACCCAAGCAGGATCAAAATCAGTCTCGTACAGGTCTAAAAGGGCATTGGCCAGAAAGGCGTAATCCTCTGAGAAACCTGGGACGCTGATCCGGCCAGCAGTCCAGATGCGGTAGAGGCTGTTCTCCTGGAACATTTCCTGTAAGATGAAACGGGCCGCCCGGACCGCGGCTTCATAATAGCGCGACTCTCCCAGCACCTGAGCCCCCCGGGCCAGGGCCGTGATTGCCAGGCCGTTCCAGGAGACTATGACCTTTTCATCCCGGTGGGGGGGCACTCGCTTACCCCGAACTTGAAGTAGCCCATCCAAAGCCTCCTTTAGAATTCGCCCTGCCTGGTCCGGTTCCATGGAAAAGTGCACTGCCACTTCTTCCCGGGACAGACGCCGGGTCAAGATGTTGGCGCCTTCGAAATTACCCTCTCGGGTGACCCCCAGGGCCGCAACCGCCAGGGGAGCGGCTTCGGGACCCAGAACCTGCTCCACTTCTTCTAGACTCCAGACATAGTATTTGCCTTCCACCCCTTCGCTGTCTGCATCCCAGGCCGCGTAAAAGCCGCCTTCGGGGGCCATCATATCACGCAGAAGGAAATCCAGGGTTTCCTGGGCTATGCGCCGGGACAGGGTGTGGCCGGTGAGTTGGCTGTGGGCCAGGTAGAGGGGTGGCAATAGAGCATTATCATAGAGCATCTTCTCAAAATGGGGTACAACCCAGGCCGCGTCCACGCTGTAGCGGTGGAAACCCCCACCCAGTTGATCATAAATGCCGCCCCGGGCCATCTTTTCCAAAGTGAAGGCCAATTTCTCCAAGACCTGGGGTTCCCCGGAGAAGTGATAATAGTGGAACAGAAAGTCCAACTCCAGGGACCGGGGAAACTTGGGGGCGTTGCCCAGGCCGCCGTTCACCGGGTCGAAGTCTTGCATCAAGCGGTGCGCCGCCGCCTCCAGGGTCTCTTTGGTGGGGTCGCCCCCGGCTCCCGCCGGCTCTCCCAGGCGCTGCAAATGGCTTTCCACTTTAAGGGAGAGTGTGGTCAACTGCTCCCGATTCTGCTGGTAGGCCTGGCTGAGGGCTAAGAGCAGGCGGGGAAATCCCGGCAGGCCGCCCCGGTCTTCTGGAGGAAAGTAAGTGCCGCCGTAAAAGGGCTTCAAATCCGGGCTGAGAAAGACACTGAGGGGCCAGCCACCGTGGCCGGTGAGCACCTGTACCGCGTTCATATAGGTCTCGTCCAAATCGGGGCGCTCTTCCCGATCCAGTTTGATGTTAACGAAATGCTGGTTCATGATGGCGGCAATGGCCGGATTCTCAAAAGACTCGTGAGCCATGACGTGGCACCAATGGCAGGTAGAATAACCGATGCTCAGGAAGATGGGCTTATCTTCCCGGCGGGCCCGCTCCAAAGCCTCCGGCCCCCAGGGGTACCAATCCACCGGATTAAAAGCGTGCTGCTTTAGGTAGGGGCTGGTTGAATCGATAAGACGGTTGGGCTCTCTCTCTGACATGGCAAATTCCTTTGCTGGAGTCATGGTCAAGCCTGGAACCGGCAGGACCGTTCAGACGCGACACCTGTAAAGATAATTACGCACCCCCCACTTGCAAGGATTCCTGGCTCCAATTCCGACCACAGGGGCCGTCGGAGCCAAGAATCTTTGGAAATGCTGGGGGAGGGCTAACTGGTTTTCAAGGACCCGGTCCAGGTTTCGAACACAGGGAAGGGATTCCCCCGCTCCCCGGCCCGGTAGAAGATGACGTAAGTCATGTTCTTCCAGGGGATGAAAGAATTGTCCTGGGTGGACTTAAAGTAGCGGCCCCGCCAGGTGCCGGTATTGAGGTAGATCTGTTCCAAAGGATAAGTAGTGGCAGGGGTGCTGCGGATCGCTGACACCAGAGGATCATGGGTATGCCCATAGACTACATACCGGGTCCTGGGGTCCAGGTGGATAAATTCCTTGGGAGCGGCTTCCAGAAGATCGTCTTTGATAAAATAATCCTTGGCTTTTATGATCATTTCCCATAATTTTTCGGTGCGATCGAGCCTGAAATTCCGCAAAAGGAAAAGAAAGGCCTGGATTTTATCGGCCTCGTCCCGCCAGTCGGTCCACTTATCATGCCGGGCATACCAGCCCTTCACAAAATCAAGACTGTCGAAATAGCCGATAACCTCTTCGACCGTGTCCTCGATAATCTCTTTCAGGGTTCGGGTCTGCTGTACCTGATAGAGGAGCCACTCCACAACCGACGACAGGGGCCGGACATTTTCGATCTCCTGGAAATTTCTTTTGATGTTTACTTTTTCCTCGGGAGTAAGCCAGGTGACGCCTTCCAGGCGCCTTCCCAGGGCATAGGGCAAGCGGGTCACCAGTTCCGTGGTGATGGGGTCGCCGATGGGGACTCGCTGGTAATCTTCCCGGGAATAAGCGGTCCCCCCTTCATAATTATACTTGTCATACTCATGGCCGTGGCGGGCAAAGACCCCATAGGCCAAGTCCTCATAGGTATGGGGAAATGGGTCCCGGGGATCATGCCATTCGGGCGAGATACCCAGACAGTCGCAAACTTTTCGCCTCAGGCTGACATACCGGTTGACCAAGCGGTCATGGTTGCCGGGGAGGTAGAAAAGTCGGGCTTCGATATCCAGATTGCAACGGTTGGGTAAGTCGGCCAGCCACAGCCGGAATCTTTGGAAATTCCGCCATTTTTGCCCCTTTTCATCCTCATGGTTGTCATTATAGTCCACAATGGCATCAAAGACGGTCTGGGCGTGGACCTCGATGGCATGTTCATTCGTCCCCCAGGGTCTTTCGTCCACCGGGTAACCGAACCAGCTTTCGGTGCGCAAGAGATCAAATATATCCCCCAGCAGGACTATCTTGATTTCCTTTATTTCATTGCTGGGTTTGGTGGCGATGGCTACCAGATCATCGAAAAAATACTCCAAAGCCCGGTAGGAGAGATTGTGCTCTCCAGCGGAACCATCTACAAAATGTAGGTCACTGATGAATACGAGCATCTGGCCGCCCTCCAGTACGTGTATATTTTTTCAGATTTATCTATTAATTAGACAAATTACTGATAATGTCAATGTAAGTTTTTTAAATTTAATATTTTCAACAAAAAATAGTAGCTTCCTCTTTATTGTGCTGAGCATTAACACCATTTTTATTTTTATTTTCTTATGGCATTTAATCCCCTCACGTCCTTGGGGATGGGGAGAGGAAATAACTGATTACGGTAAATCCAGGGAGGAAAAGTTAACTGCGGGCCAGGTTAATGAAATCTTCCTGCTGGGTCAGGCGGCCAATTTCGGCCAGGAGATTACGTAATTCCTGGGCATCCTGAAATTTGATTTCCAGGCGAAAATCAGGGCCTTCAAACGCCGCAGGAGGATGCAGGTGAATCCGGGAATTGCGTTTCCACCCCAACTTCCTCAGGGCAGTTTCGAAGGTTTCCCGGGCGGCGTTCAGACGGGGTTGGAGCCACCGGGACAACTGCCGCCGCACCGCTGCCGTGCGCTCCTGAGAGGTGCGGTCCGACTCCATCAGGGCAGACTGGATTTCTTCCCGGGCCAGAACGGCTGCAGGGGTAAGTCCCTCTCGAAGAGCCAGGATCGCCACCTGTTCCAAAAATTCTTCCTGCTTGCTCTGGCTCAGCCTCAAACTTTCCAGAAAAGGCCATGCCGCGGCCCGGTCGTTAGGGTCCCACTCAGCCAGCGTGGCTGCCGCAGTGAGGGCTAACCGACCCTGGGAGGCCAGCTGCGGCCAGGGGGGCTCCAGGATAGCCGCTTTGAGTAGGCGTGAAAGTATCGCGGGGGAGGGAGGAAGGCCCAGGTAAGGAAGGTATTTGGTCGTGATCGTTTCCCGGTCGCAATAATTCAGCAGCCGGGCGGCCAGGGTGGCTTGCTCCCATAAGTTGAAGCCACGGCTAAAGAAATTGTCTATGAGATGCACCAGCAGGCAGTATGAATCCGGGGTGTTCTCCGGCAGCAGGCGGGCTGTAATCTCCTGCCAACCTAAAATGGCGGCAACCCTCAAACGCCTAGCCCCGGTGACTACTTGCCAACGCTCTCCGTTGCGCTGCAGCCTCAGCCAAGGAGGGTTCAGCAGCCCCACTTTTTGGATGGAATCCTTTAGGCGGTTCAGATCGTCAACCGCCACCATCTTCGTCGCAGCCGGATCCTGATCGATTTGGGCCAGGGGAACTTCTTGAAACCGTGTGGCCGAAGTCATTTTTCTCCTTTAAACCCAAAGATTGTGGGGCTATCAGCCTAAAATGAATGTATACTGTGAGGGGGCTTCGGTCAATATGAATAGCCCCTCCAGCGGGCTTTTGAATGCCTGGTATAATAAGGGGGAGAAAGGAGAGCGTTATGACGGGGCAATTTAAGGTGGTGGCCATTAACGGCTCCCCGCACGAGGGCTTCGGCAATACCTCCCAGATGTTGTCGATGTTGGCGGAAAACCTGGCGCCAGAGGGGTTGGAACTGGAAGAGATCTTTCTGAGCCAACACCAGATCGGCTTTTGCACCGGTTGCGCCACTTGCCTGGAAACAGGCGCCTGCTGGGTGCGGGACGATTACAAAAAGGTGGTCAGGTCAGTCCTGGATGCTGACGCCGTCATCTTGGCTTCCCCGGTCTATTTTTTTAATGTGACTGCCCAGATGAAAACTTTTCTGGACCGGTCCCTGGGTTACGGCCACCGCCCCCAGGGTGACTGGAAGCCGGGCCTGGCCGTAAGCGTCTCGGCCGGTTATGGCGAAACCTGGGTGGTGGATTACCTGGGCCGGGTGCTTCGGGCCTTCGGAGCCTTTCCCGTAGGAAAATTCAATGCCATCGCTGTAGGCCCCGGTGAATTTCTGGGGCGGGAGGCGGTGGAGGCCAGGGCTGCGGACCTGGCCCGGGACCTGGCTCAGGCAGTTAAACAAGGCCGGCGTTATCCACCCACGGAGGATGATCTGAGATATTGGCAATTTATGAGCAACCTGATCAAAGAGAACCGGGATTTTATGGTGGCCGATTACGAGCACTGGCAGGAATTGGGATTGTTTAAAAGCTTTGAGGCTTATGTGGGGCAGACTCGTTCCAGACAAACCCAGGATATCCAGACAAAACTGCCTCAAGCCAAAACTCAAGAGAAAAAGGCTGTCGCGCCGGCTCTTCCCCCCAAGACCGCGTCTCCATCGGGCGGTTTCTCCACCGCCAGGGAACTCCTGGAGATGATGCCTGGAGCCTTGAATCCAGCTGCAGCGGAAGGTCTCACGGCCACTTATCAGTTTGAAGTTAGTGGAACCGAAAACTTCACCGCCCACCTGGTGATCGCAGACCGGCAAGCCACTTTCCATGAGGGGCCTGCGGACAAACCGAACCTGATTATTAGAACCCCGGCAGAGGTGTGGCTGGCAATCTCACGGGGGGAACTGGACGGCACCCAGGCCTATCTGGGAGGGCAATTCCGGATTAAGGGGGACCTGGGCCTGTTGATTAAACTAAAAACTCTGTTTGTCAATTAATAAAAGTAATCAGCGAATATTTCTGGTAAGGGGTTTTCCGGTTGCCGTGTAATGGCAAAAGTTTTTCCATTATGGCCCCTTCTGCGTGAATCAAGGAGGGATATAAAGGGTTAGAAGTCAGCACGTGGACATAATTTTAATAATCTCTAAAACAGCACTCCTCTAACTCTTTGGCAGAGACTACCCTATGACTAAGCAGGATAACTCACCTTGGAAAGACGGGGTCCACCATACCCAGGTACGGGTGCGCTTTGGGGACACGGACCCATACGGTATCGTTTATTTTGTCAGTTATTTTCGTTACATTCACCGGGCCATCGAGGAGTTTTTACGAGCTTTGGGCCTGCCCCCTCAAGAGACTTTTAAGAATGTCCGGGAAGGTTTTGGTCTCCCTATCGTGGAAGCCTGGGGCCGTTTCCGGCGTCCCAGCAAGTACGGGGACCTGCTGCGCATTGAAACCAGGATTCAGGAGATACGGTCCAAGGCGGTCCTGTTCCGCTTTGACTTCTATCCGGAAACCGGCCGGGACCTGCTGGCCGAAGGCACCGCTACCCTGGTGGCCATCGGCCAGGACTGGCGGGCCCGGGAGCTGCCGGAACGGATTAAAGCAACCTTTTCCCCGGTCACCTGACAAACGGACTCCAGGAGGCGAAAACCCTCAGCCCGGGAGCCCTTAGGCATCCCCTTGCCAAAGGTCAACCCAGTCAAAACGCCCTCCAGGATTCAGCATAGATGGTGACCGTCCAGCAATCGCCGGAGGACCTTATCCAGGTCTCCTGCGAGGATGGGTTTCTCCAGACATTCCTTGACCCCTATCTGTTGAGCCCTGGATATCTTCTCGGCTTCGCTGAAGCCGGTGGCCAAAATGATGGGCAGGTTGGGACGCAGCCGCAGCAGCTCCTCGGCCAGTTCCAAGCCGGACAGTTTGGACATACTGCTGTCGGTGACCACCAGGTCAAAGTCATCCGGATTTTTGCGAAACGCTTTCAAAGCCGAGGGGCTGTCAGTGAAGGCCGTGACCTGGTATCCCAGACGCTGGAGCAGTTTCTCCTCCAGGCGGCAAAGCTGGGCTTCGTCATCCACCAGCAGGATATGCTTCTTTTGGACCTTGGCGGTTTTTTGATCGGGCAATTCCTTGGAGGGCCGGATAGCCATTTCCCGGATCAGATCTTTGGCCCGCACTGCGGCTTGCAGCATTTCTTCTAAATTGCGGGAAACGTTGCTTTCCTTGGGCTGCTCATCCAGGGTCATTTCCGTTTGGAGGATCAAGGAAGATAGGATGTTATTGAATTCATCCATCTTGCCGCTCAACAAGGCCTCGGAAGCATTGGTTTGGTAACCAAGGCGGAACTCCCCGGTTGGCGACCGGAGCCCGGCCTCAACCTCGCGGCCCAAGACCAGGACTTGGTCCTTGCCACCGTGTCTTAGCTTGCTCCCAATAACCTCCAGATTCAGATAGCTGCCGTTCTTGTGGCGAACCTGCCAATTTTGGACCACGGCTTCGTCGGCTTGAATTATTTTCTGAAGTTGATCTTGGGTTTCCTGGGGTTCCTGATTTAAGAGGACGTTCAGCTTTAAGGAGAGCAGTTCTTTCTGGGTGTATCCCAGGGACTTAGCCATAAAGCGGTTGGATTCAATAATCTTGGATGTGTCCGGATCGATGACTGCGACGGCTTCCGGCGCGGCCTCCAAAATAGCCCGGAACTTGCCCGCCGTTGACAAGGCATGCTCCTTGAGATAAAAGTTGCTGCCCAGGCTCACCAGGGCCAGGATCGCCAAAATGCAGGCCATCAAAATGCCGGTCAGGCGATACACGCCGACGCGTTCGATGGGACGGAAAAAATAAACTGACCACCCGGCGTGAATAGTTCCGGTATAAGATACCAAATAACTGTGCCCCCCCAGATCCACTCTGGCCCCGTCTCCGAACTTTGCCGGGAAAATGGCGGGAAACTGCTCTTTGCCGTATTGTTCCTTCAATTCGGCCTTATCCCCCTCCACCGGCCAGAGACTCTTAAAAATCATATCCTGATTGGTGGCCAGGAACACAATGCCCCGGGGGTCCGCCAGGCACATCATCGAATCCCCCTTTTGAACCGCATTTTGTAGTTCCTTGGTGATCTTGTCCATGGAGACTTTAATCACCGCTACCCCTCTGGTGGTGGTGCCCCGGGGAACCCTCACCGGGCCGCCCACGTAATACCCCGGCACCTTGGAAGTGACCCCTACTGCAAAATAGCGGCCGATGCCCCCACTGATGGCCTGCTTGAAGTATGGACGGAATCCGTAGTTATGGCCCACAAAACTGTCGGGAGCCGCACGGTTGGAGGAAGCAATAGTTTTTCCTGTGGTATCCATTAGATAACAGACCGAAGCATCCAAAGTTTCCCTGTAGCGGTCCAAGAGGCTGTTGATCCTGGCCAAATCTTCCTCTCGATTACCCCGCATGGATAAGGACAGCCAACTGGTTTCGGCCAGGGCCTTCCCAGCGTCGTCAAGGCGTTTGAATTCGCTGTTTAAGCGGTTAACCACAATGGTGGCATACTCAAAGGCCTCGGCTTTGACTTTCTCGTGCCGTTTATGGGCCCAATCCCCCATATAGAGAGTCAAGACGCTTCCCAGACCCAAGATGACCGAGAGGGTGGCCAGCAATGCGAACATGTAACGGGTGCGGTAGCGTGTATCCTGGGTTGCTTCCTCTTTTTCACGCCATGGCAAATAGCCGTAAATGCCCGCAGCCATCCCGAAGGCCAGGAGCCCCTGGAAGAATTCCATGGGCACCCCGGTGAGGCGCAGCAGCAGGTCTTGATTGAGAAAAGAAGCCGGAAACAGAGGAGAATGGGGCGGGGAAAGGGCCGTGGTCACTCCAAACAATCCCACACAAATGCCGGCAATACGACTGCTGCCTCGATCCTGGGGAGAAAGATCACGACCTGTTGCAAGAATAGCCGCCGCGGCCCACAATCCCCCTGTCAATCCCAAGGTGTAGCGGCTAATAAATTCTATGCCGGACCAGCCTTTCAGACCGCCCAAAGCGGTTACCATCAGGAGCAAGGCTACCAGCCACAATCCTGAGTCTCGCCCCTGGTTGCGGTTCATTCCGGACCGCCCAAATTCCATTAAAAATATCCAGGAAATCAAGTGCAAACTTGCACCGATGGTCTTTAAAGGTGCAGGGTCAGCAAAATTTATGGCGACCAGTGACAGCCACGCAGCCATTCCCTGAGCCAGGGCGAAAAACCCCATCCAGCGCCAGGGAAGGCGTTGATAAGCATCGCCTCGAAAGAGGCAGCAGACCGCCAGCACCAGGAAAAAAGCCAACCCCTGGAAAAAAAAGATGTAATCCATCTGGCCCTGGAATAGGTCTTGGATAGTTTGCGCTCCCATTTTTTCTCTCCTTATCGGCGCTTCGGCTTGGGGTGCCGCTACTGGTGGCTTTTCCAGTAACGGAACTTTCTCCTCCGGGACTTTTAGGGATGGAGGAGGTTCCGCGGCTTCAGATAATCGGGGTTCTATGGTGGATGGTGCATTTCTCTTCCCCTCCCCTGCTGACTGCTTTTGGAGAAGCTTGGCTTTGGCAACTTCTCCTTGAGAACGGTATAACTCTGTCAAATTGTGGCGAGTTAATGCCACTTCTCCATGGTTTGCCCCTAAAGCCTTTTGCTGGATAGCCAGGGCTCGGAGGTAAAATTCCTCTGCCTGGGCGGAGTTGCCTTCCAAATGATAAATGGAGGCCAAATTATTGAGGTTGGTGGCCACACTCGGATGGTCTTTCCCATAAGCCTGCTCATTGATGGCCAAAGCCTCTTGAAGCTGCTCTTTTGCAACTTTATTCTTGCCCTGGGCTGAAAGCACGGTTGCTAAGTTATTGAGATCGGCGGCAATGCGTGGATCATTTTCCGGAAGGGTCTGTTTCCTTAAGGCCAGAACGCGCTCATAAAAAGTCTCTGCCTGGGAAAATTTCTTTTGATTCTGGTACAAAAGCGCCAGATTGCCGAAGGTGATGATTATCCTGGGATCGGTTGATTTGAATTTCCTGGTTTCGATGAGCGCGGCATTGAGTAGTTGTTCGGTCTTCTCGTATTCCCCCTTTTGGAAGCTGCCTTTGGCGGCAGACATGCAGGATTCCCAGCCCTGAATTGAGCCCAGGGCACTGGCGGCAGAGAGCGCCAGACAGATTATTCCCGCTATTGTCGCCAGAATTTTAAAGCCATGGCCATTTCCTTGGACCATATACAGCCTCTCAATCCTTTAAAGGCTTTTTTCTGTGAATTCTACAAAATTGCTGCCAAATATTCAATTTATTAAAAATTGTTTTAATTATATTAATACCTTTCTTGATTTTGGCCGCTTCAGGTTCAACGGAATTATAATGGCTTGATTTTGATGGTGGGGCGCCGGACAGAAGAAGAAGCCGCGGGGTTATCCTGACGTCCTCTTGCCCCCTGGGGGGTCTAATTGGGACTGGCAAGTATGACAAACCTCTAGCCAGGGGTCCAAATCCACACCGCGGGCTGCCTGGGACCGAATTCATTGAGAGGGAAATGGGACAGCCCTCTCTCGGAAATTTTAAGATTTTGCCTGGTTAGGTTCGAAAAGACTTTGAGTTATTGCCTCATGTCAATAACCCGCTGGGCCTTGCCTTCGCTCCGGGGCAGAGTGTTGGGTTCAACCAATTCCACCTTAGGGGTGACCAGCAGTTCACTCTTCAGGGCTTCGGTAATCCGCTTTTGCAGTTGCTTGAGGTAGCGCAGGTCTTCCTGGAAGAAGTTCTGCTGCACTTCCACCTTCACCAGCATTACATCGTTAAAATCCTGCCGGGTTAACTCCACCAGGTATTGGGTGCCCACCTCCGGCATGGCCATGAGCACCTTGTCTATCTGCATGGGAAAGATGTTCACCCCTTTTATGATCAGCATATCATCGGTGCGGCCCTTGATCCGGGAAAGCCGCCGAAAACCCCGGCCGCAGGCACAGGGGGAATCGTCATAGGAGGCCAAATCCCGGGTCCGGTAGCGCAACAGCGGCATGCCCTCCCTGGTAAGGTTGGTAAAGACCAGTTCGCCTGCTTGTCCAGGCGGCACCGGTTCCAAAGTGGTGGGGTCCAGAACTTCCACCAAAAAAGCATCTTCCCAGACGTGCATGCCGTTCTGCTCCGGGCATTCGAAGGCCACGCCGGGGCCGTTCATTTCGGAAAGGCCGTAAGAATTGTAAGCCTTGAGCCCATAAGCCGCCTCGATCCGCCGCCGCATATCCTCGGAGTGGGGCTCGGCCCCCAGAAACGCCAGCCGCAGCGGTAAATCCCTGGGATCCAGTCCTTGCTGGGCAAACGTATTAAGCAGATACAGGGCATAGCTGGGGATGATATGGATCGCAGTGGTTCCGAACTGCTGCATTAACTGCAACTGGCGCAGGCTGTTTCCGGCCCCGATGGGAATGGTCAAAGCTCCCAGCCGCTCGGCTCCGTAATGAAAGCCCAGGCCCCCGGTGAAGAGGCCGTAGCCCATCATATTCTGAAACACGTCAGTGGCCCGCAGGCCCGTCATGTACATGGAGCGGGCCACCAAATCGGCCCAGGTCTCAATGTCGGCCCGGGTATAATAGATCACCGTGGCCTGGCCCGTGGTCCCGGAAGAGGCGTGGAGCCGCACCATATCGCTCAGGGGCAGGGTTAACATCGCCAAACTGTGGGACCTGAGGTCATCTTTCGTAGTAAAGGGAATTTTTCGGACGTCCTCTACAGACTTAAAATTCGTCGCAACAACCCCCGCCTCCCGCAAGCGCTGGCCATAAAACGGACTTTGTGCGGCGCGCTCCAGGGTTTGCCGCAGACGGCTAAGTTGCAATTCTTGCAGGGCTGCGGGGTTCAGGGTTTCAAGGTCAGCATTCCAATACACTGCACATCTCCTGGTGGATTTGCCAAATAAGACCGACTATCCGATTTTTTATGCGGTTGCTGCCCGGCTGTCAAGAGGTGGGGGGCATTAAAGTTCTTGGCGCCGAAACCGATTTTAGAGGGAAAAAGAGAGGAAAATGACTGAATGTGGGCCGGCTTTATCTCTATGTTTTAATGCTGGTGGGGGGTCTGCTGGTTCTCGGCGCCACGGGAGATTTAGTTTCTGCGGGTAGATATGATTTGTTGTTTGGCCCGGCTGAATTTACCAAATCCGTCTTTTCTCTGGGTGATATGGTTGACTCCAAAATGGCCTTGCAATCAGCATTGGCTCGGGAATTCGGGGTTACCAACACTGCGGAAGCGATTCGATTATTATCGGATCGTTATAGCGCCGCGCATCCAGTGACGATATCTACACCTGATTTAAATATTAATGCGCCGCTGAACAGCAATATGCCGCTAAATGGAGTTGTTGCGGGGAGGCAGGCTGTGGCAGATTTTTATCCACAATTGCTCAAAGAATTAGGTCTGGGTGGCTTTGGGAATAATTGAAGTTTTTGGCGCAAAGACCGATTACAGGATGTATCAAAAGAGACAGGAAATTTTCGTGGCCTGGATTTCTCTCTATATCGGAATGTTGGTGGGAGCACTGCTGGGAGCTGGGTTTATGTGTCTGATTTTGCATCACAAAGACAACAGTCGCTAATATCAATGATGGTAGCGCAATACCATGCCCCCAAATAGCCGTTTTTCATCCAGATGGCCTCAGTCAGGATTGTTGCCCCCCAAATAAGGCCTTCGGTGCGTTTGTCTTTGGTTTGAAGCAAAAATAAAAAAATCCTGTTTTCCTGCCTGCTTCCCATTTACCGGATTTCTTTCCGATTGATCAAGTGTTAGATTTCGGTTAGTATTAGCAGATTAATTCAAACCCGGATATGAGGGGGTGTCAATAAAGGGAGGTAATCCCCTTGCCCAAATCTTCGCACAAGGGAGGGACTGCCCATGAAACGGGAGCTTCTGGTCCAAAATCCGCAGCCGGATGGCTATCACCTGATGCTGGAGTTGTACGGCTGCGAGGCGGAAAAGATTAATTCCCGTAAATTTCTCCATCAAGCCGTTAAGAGTGCGGTAAAAAAGGTTGGGCTCACAAACTTGGGCTCCAGGTTTCATCAGTTCGACCCCCAAGGAGTTACTGGATTTACCCTGCTGGCCCAATCCCACATTTCCTTACATACCTGGCCGGAATATGGCTACCTGGTGCTGGATATCTTCACCTGCGGAGACCAGGAACAGGCTGACCACCTGGCCGATCATTTCCTTAAACGCTTGCGCCCCAGCCGAGTCAATCGTCAGATTTTGCGCAAGGGTTTCCAATATCTCCCTGATAAACCCTGATAAACCGTAATTATCCCCAGGGGGGCCTGCCTCACTGCGGCCAAAAAGGGGTTGACGGGCTGGGGTGGATAAGATAAAAGTTCCTTAATCCATCCTACAGGTGTTCTGCTAGATTGATCATGAATTGTGTGGTTGCTGTTGTGTTGGCCTTCTTATTGCTGGGCTGTCTGGCAGGTTGCGGCCCGGCCCCTGTGGTGGTGCACCAGGAATCCCCCGCAACTCCGGCGGAGCCCTCCCCCGGCGAAAAAACTTCTGACCAGGCCATGCTCAAAGACGGCCTCACCGGTCGCGAAATGTCACCTTCCGAGGTGGCGGACCTAAGTGACCGCCTTCTGTCTGATGGCAACAATAGCCTCAATGATCAGGAAACCATGGCCCGCTTGGAACTCCTCATCCTCAAAACCATGAAAAGTCCTGACAAGACCCACCGCTCAACCCTGTGGCGCAACCTGGGCATTATCCATTACCACCAGCAGAAGTACAAACAAGCCCGCCAGGAACTGCAAGCCTCCAACGAACTCAATCCTAAAAACGCCCGTACCCACTTCTACCTGGCCTGCCTGTTCGCCCAACAAGGGATGATTTACGAGAAAAAGGGCAAGAAAAGCGTTTCCCGGCAACAATTCAAACGTGCGGCCATCGAAATGGAGCAGGCCCGCAAGCTGGATCCCCGTAACACCCTGTATAAGCAGGACCCGAAACAAATCATTCAGCAAGAGAATGGCAAATGAGGATCGCTTGCCCCTATTGCGGTAATGATACTGATTTCTACGAAGTCGCTGAAGGCGTCACTATCACCACTTTTTACTCCCAGAACGAAGACGGCAGTTTCACCGCGGTAAGTGATGATTCTGAAATCCAGGGGGAAGTCCGCCTCTTCTGCGGGGAATGTCATAAAGAGCTCCGGGAATACCACGAACACTTCCTGGACATGCTCTTTTAACCCGGTCAGTGTCCCCATAATCTCGACCCCTGCCCTCGCTTGTGAGCATAATCTTGAAGCGCAGGCCTCTGGCCTGTGGAGCAGGCCACATGCCTGAACTGCCCGAAGTGGAAGTCATCCGCCGTGGTTTGGCGCCCCTCCTGGTGGGACGCCGGTTTCTGGACGTCCACATGGGAGAAAAACGACTGCGGCAACAGGCCTCTCTTAAGGAGCTTCGGAGCTTGGTCTTAGGAAGGCGCCTTGACAATCTCCGCCGCCGGGGTAAATACCTCTTGTTCGACCTGGAAGGAGGGGCCACCCTGCTTATTCACCTGGGCATGACCGGCCGTCTTCTGGCTGGCCCTCTTTCCCCTACAGCGGACCACGTCCATCTGGTATTTCAACTGGAAGGTGGCCTGCACCTGCGATTCCAGGATGTCCGGCGTTTCGGCCAGATCCTGGTTTTTGCCCCGGGGGTGGAACCCGCACCCCTGGCCCAGGTAGGGGCTGAACCCTTTTCCCGGAAGGTGACCCCGGCCTGGCTGCTGGAGCAGGCCCAGGGCCGTTCCCGGCCCATCAAAAACTTCCTTCTGGACGCCCGGATAATGGCCGGCATCGGCAATATTTACGCCTGCGAAATTCTCTTTGCCGCGGGCCTGCACCCCGCCACCCCCGTTAACCGTTTGACTCTGGAGGATTGGACCCGGGTCCTCACCGAGACCCGCCGCATCCTCAGACACGCCATAAAAAAAGGCGGCACCACCGTGTCTGACTACCTCAACAGTCAAGGGGGGACCGGCCTCTTCCAGCTGGAGCTCCGGGTTTACGGCCGGGCCGGAGAACCTTGTCTCAGGTGCGGTGCGCCCATCGAACGACTGGTCCAGGCCGGACGCAGTTCCTTTTTTTGCCCGGTTTGTCAAAAACTTGTCGAATAATTTGTTCCGTCCCTGGCTGGGTTATTGTTGGTCTGGCTGCGGGCTTTTATTCCCCCATTTCCTTAAGCTTCTGCTCCGCGGCTTTCTGGCGCTTTAAAGCATCCTGGCGGCGCTTCTCCGCTTCTTGCAGCCGCTGGCCAGTATCTTCCTGGCGTTTCTGGATTTCTTCCCGGGTTTGCCATTGCTCCTGTCGCTTTTGCTGCAACTGGCGATACTGTTCATCTGTCAACTGCTTGGAACCTTCCTGGCCATAGGCGCTACCCACCCCGAGGCTCCCGGCGGCTGCCAGTAATCCCGCCAGAAGCATTGCCCCTAATCCCACCAGTTTCTTCATTTGCCTGCTCCCTCCCGGGCTGAGTTTTTAGCCACGCCCCGGAATCACTTGGATTGTGTCGCGGCGGTGCCCAATGTGGCGCAGCCGCCGGCCATGACTTGGAAAATCTGGCTGTCGAAATTAACCATGTAGGTGACGCCGCTAAAATGCACCAGAGCCTCGTTGGACGAGCCCGCCAGCGGCGTAATCCGGGCCTGAAAAGGCGGCAGGGCGCTGTTGTCTCGAATCACTACCTCGGCCCAGGTTGGTAAAGGCTGACGCTTGAAATATGCCTCTTCCTGCCCAGGGCTGAAAGTTTTCGCAAGTTTCAACGAGGTCAATTGCTGCAAAACTGCTTCGAACCCTGGCCCGGCAGAGCACAGTTCCGGCTGGGCCCGGCTTTTGGTCAGGACGATGAGGGTAAACCGCTGGTTCACGTCCCAGCGGTGCGCGATCAGCCGGACCTCGGAGGAGCGATACGACACCTCCAGAACCCGGGCTGGATCAACGCCGAAGACTTCGGTCCCTGCCTTGAGCGAGCCGCCCCCAGCCCCGGAGGCAATCCCCGCCAGTAAAAACAGCAATAGACCGGCAGTCGCCATCAATTGTCCTGACCCCGGTGACCGGAGGTGCTCAATCACTCGACTATCACTCGCGTCCCTATGGGGGCCCATTCGTAGAGGGTGCGGGCCGCGTCTTCTTCGAGGCGCACGCAGCCATGGGAGCCGAACCACTCGGAGACTCCCTTCTTCAATTCCCGCACTACAGTGAGGGGCACCGGACCGTGATACTGATGCAGGGCTTTGCCGTCGTCCGTGAAGAACATGGCATAGTCCATATCCACATCATAGGTTTTGCTGCGATAGGGATGCTCCTTGCGGAAAATCTTAAAAGTCCCTTTATCCGTGGGATGGTCGTCATCTCCTGACACACAGATGAACTCGTAGACGCGGTTGTCGTCTTCAAAGGCTTCCACCATTTGATTTTCCAGATTGACGACTATCTTTTTCATGGCAACCTCCCTGTTAGGACGTAATAGGAGCTGCTAACGCCTGGCAGCCCAAAATCTGTAATGGATGATAGCATATACTTTACTTTATTAATGATCAATTTCTTTATAAGTTTCCAAAACCATTTTTCTGGCGCTTGATCAGGCGCCTAGACCTGTTGCAAGTTTTCCTTGGCTTTCTGAATTCATCTGATAAAATAAGATGTTTAAGACGTAAATTAGGAGACTGAGTCAGCGTATGAAAAATGATATTCATCCCCGCTACGTGGAAACCACCGTGCGCTGTGCCTGCGGCAACGAGTTTACCACCGGCTCCACCAAGGATTCCATCCGGGTGGAAATCTGCTCCAAGTGCCACCCGTTTTTCACCGGCAAGCAAAAGCTCATGGATACTGCCGGACGGGTTGAGCGTTTCCGGCGTAAATACGCCCACCTGGAACAAAATCAGACCGCCGAAAAGGCCGAATGAAGCCGGACGACGACCTGCGCTTGGCCGTGGGGGGGCAGGCGGTGCTGGAGGGCGTGATGATGCGCTCTCCGCACGCCCTGGCCGTGGCGGTGCGCCGTCCCGACGGCTCGGTGGTCCTCAAAGATGAGCCTTACAGCTCCCTGGTGGACCGCTATCCCATTTTCAAGCGCCCCCTCCTCCGTGGACCCCTTATCCTCATCGAGGCCATGGTCACCGGCGTTAAGGCCCTGACCTTTTCGGCCCAGGCCGCCCTCCAGGAAGAAGACGGCCAGGAAGAAGAGCCCCTGGGTTGGGTGAGTATTACCCTCACCCTGGGGGGCGCCTTTTTGATGGCCTTTCTCTTTTTCGGTTTTCTGCCCCACTGGCTCAGCGGTAAGGCGGGTTTCCTGGTGGGCCGCACCCTGAGCCCCGCGGACTTCACCTTTCATGTCATCGACGGCATCATTAAAGCTGCCTTCATTATGCTCTATATCTGGGGCATCTCGTTTTTTCCCGACATCCGCCGGGTCTTTGAGTATCACGGCGCCGAACACAAATCCATCTGCACTTTCGAAGCCGGAGAAGAACTGACCGTGGCCCACGCCCGGCGGCACCCCACCGCCCATGCCCGCTGCGGCACCTCCTTCATCCTGGTGGTGCTCCTGGTTAGCATCCTGATCTTTACCGTCTTTTTCCCCCTGTTTCCGGCCCTGACTCAGCGCGGCCTGGTCAACAATATCTTCCAGGTCGTCATCAAGGTGGGCCTCATGTTCCCCATCGCCGCGCTGTCCTATGAGATCATCCGCTGGGGCGGCAAACACCCTCATTCCCCTTTGGCGCGAATCCTCCTCTGGCCCGGGCTGGCCACCCAGCGCCTCACCGCCCGGGAGCCCGACGACTCCCAACTGGAAGTGGCCCTGGAAGCCTTGAAAGCGGTCCTGGCCCGGGAGCAGTTGCCGGAGGTTGCCGGCCGGCCAGCAGTCGAAGAGAGCCACTGTGCGGCATGCCAGACCTGATTCCCGACAAACCTCCGGCCGCACCCTTCAACCGAAAACCGCAAACTGAAAACCGCAAACTCTTTATCGGCCCTGCGGGCTGGGATTATGCCGACTGGCGTGGCGTGGTCTATCCGCCGAAACTCACGGGCACGGACCGCCTCACCTTCCTGGCCGGACTCTTCAGCGCCGTGGAGATCAACGTCACCTTTTACCGCCCCATTGCCCCTGAGTTCTCCCGCCGCTGGCTGGCTGCGGTGGCGGACTTTCCGGATTTTCGCTTCACTGCCAAGGTCTGGCAGGTCTTTACCCATGAGCGGCGGCTTCCTGAGCCCGAACTGGCCCAGTTCGCCGCAGGCCTGGCACCGCTCCTGGATGAAGGTAAGCTGGGAGTGCTTTTGGCCCAGTTTCCCTATTCCTTCCACAACACCGAAGACAACCGCGGGTATCTTTTAAGGCTGAAATCCGCCTTTCAAAATTTTCCGTTGGCCGTGGAGGTGCGCCACCGCTCCTGGCAGCACCGGGCTGTGCGGGAGTTTTTGCAGGACGCGGGTCTGGATTTTTGCAACATCGACCAGCCCCTGGTTTCCTATCCCATGGGGGCCACCCGCTGGGTCACCGGCTCCCGGGCCTATCTGCGCTGCCACGGGCGCCACAAAGAGGCCTGGTTTGAATTCGGGGATGACCGCGGCGCCCGCTACGACTACCTTTACTCCCACGAAGAGTTGGAGGACCTGGCCGGCCGGACCAGGGAACTGATGGGAAAAGCCCTGGAGACTTACGTTATCTTCAACAACCACCCCGCGGGCCAGGCCGCGGCCAATGCCCTGGAACTGGCCCATATTCTGAACCCCACCCGCCAGTTCCAAATCCCACCAAACATCACGGCTGCATTTCCGCATTTGGCAGAATCTTTTAAGAGCCAAAATAAATGAGTATGATGGGAATTGTTTACAAGGATTAGGTTTCCAGAGGATGATATATAGCAGCTAGTAAAACTTCCCAGTAAATTTTTCCGGCAAAGCTCTTTAGCTCATGATTGGGTGGTCATCCTCCTTCGGGTCCAGTCCGAAGCATTGCGTCAGGAATGGATTTGAGGTGCACGTCCCTTTGGGGATAGGGCATTTCTATGCCATGTTCCTGGAACCGCCGCAAGATGCCCCAGAAGAGATCGCTCTTCACTGAAGCGACGCCATTTTGGGGGTCATTTATCCACACTCGGACTTCCAGATTTATGGCATTATCTCCACAGCCCGTTACCAAGAAAGCAGGTTTAGGATCTTTGAGGACTCGCCGGGTATTGGAGGCGACAGTCAGCATCAGCTCCTTGGCTTGCTCCAAATTCGTGCCGTAGGCAACCCCAACAGGCACCCGTAACCGGACCAGGTTCTCACTGTAAGACCAGTTGATTACCTCGCCAGTGATCATGTTTTCATTGGGTATGAGATGCTCGATGCCGTCCCGGGTGACCACGGAGACATAGCGGCTGCCCAGAAAATTGATCCAACCATAGGTATCTTTCAACTGAATGACATCGCCGGGCTTAATGGATTTGTCGGCCAAAAGAATGAAGCCGCTCACCAGGTTGGCAAAGATTTTCTGCAGACCGAAGCCCAGCCCCAACCCGAGGGCGCCGCTGAACAGGGCGAGCACAGTGAGATCGAGCCCCAGGTAATGCAAGACGATGACGACACTGGCGGAAAAGAGAAAAATACTGCCGAGCCTGTTCAACAGAATTTGGGTGGCCGCGGTCAGCCCCGATTTTACGGTTAGCCAGAAATGGAACAGGATTCGCAGATTTTTGGAAACCCAGTAAAGAGCCAACAACAGGAAGAAAGCCCGTTGCACATATAAGAGATTAAAACGTACATCTCCCAGTTGAAAATCAACCCCCTTTAAAAAACCAACCCAATGGTCAAGGAGATTGAAAAGACCCAGGGAAGCCACAAAAAACGCATAAACCCAAATTGCACCGGCCAGAATTTTGGCCCATAAGCGGTTTTTCATCTCGTCGGTGAATAATCGCTTCAGGGTCAGGGCAATCAAAATAATGCCCGCGGCGAACAGTTCATTGCGGCCCCAGTTGAAATGCTCGGCAACATTATAGGCAATCGCCACCAGGATAAAGGCGATAAAGGAATCAATGACCTTGACGAAATCCAGGAGCACGGCTAGGTCGGCGCCAGCTTCCGGATGCGCGGCGTATTGCTCCTTCTGGCGGGTCAACCAGGCTCGCATCCCCCCGCTTATTTTGTGGGCCAACAGGAGGGCGCCGCCGATGACTACAATCTGGGCCGCCATGGCCCAGGAAAGCACGTGCTGCAAGAAATATTCCCGGGCTTGGAACCCGATTTTGTCCAACTGGGCCAGATCAAAAGGACTGCCCATGATGCCTCTCCCTGGAGAAATCAACCGATCTCGGCGAAATCAAGCTCCGGTGTGCTTGTAACCTTTCCTTTCAGCTCTCCGCAAGACCATAATAAATCCCACACCAGGAAGGCGGACGCCCCGGCTGGGGCGCCCTTCAAGGGATTAGCGGCTTGCAGCTTTCGGCGGAGGCCGCCGCAGTAACCCTATTGGTTGAGACTCAATGCTACTATCTATAAGGGTTACGAGGATCGAGGGGGCCCCGAGGATCTAAGAGGCCTCGTGGGTCTGCAACCCCGCGAGGTCCAGGAACTCCTGGGCCGGGATACACATAATTCCGGGGGGTAGCGGCCACCCGTGCGCCTCCATAACCAGGTCCTGACCCCACCGGACCACCACCGACGCCTGCAGCGCCTCCAACCCCAGGGCCCGACCCCACCGGACCACCACCGACGCCTGCGGCGGTTCCTCGGCGAGCTTCAGCATCGGTTACCCAAAGACAGACCGTGAACAACCCACCGATTATCATTAAAGATATGAGAATAACGAGTGCTTCCGGAAGCGGCTTCTTAAGCTTCATACTCTGCATGGCTGAATTCCTCCGTTCATTTTTTCGGCTTTTTCGCCCCGGCGGGAGTCGTTGCGGGACGAAGGTCAATTTTTTCGGCCTTCTCAGGCGACACGAAGGTGAAGAGGGCATCTTCTAATTGCGGGGAGGTGTTCCATTTGGAAAACAGGGCGGTGAACTGCAGCCCTTTGGCTTTCGTATCAGTTATGAGGAACTTCCGGGGCAGCGGGGTCGGGCCGTCTTCGATCCAGATCTGCCAATCGATGTCCTTTTGCCGGAAGGCTAAATGGTGGCAGGGCACTCCCTGAACTTTGTGCAGGCCCGCGTAAAATCCGGAAATCACCCCACCGGTGAGGTTTTCGTAAGCCTTGGTGTAGATCAGATCAGCCAGCGGCGCTCTGAGGTTGAAGGCCTGGATGGCGTGGTTCAGGGCCGCGTCAAGCTCAGGGGGAGCGTCGATGGTAGTATAAGCATTCCTGGTCCGGTCCATGAGCGTGATGGTCTTACCGTCATACATCATCTGCCGGTCATCAGCATCGCCCTGTGATTCGGCCCGCATCCGGTTGGGGCGCCGCACCGAGGCCTCCACGCTTTTGCCTAACTGGATTTTCTGGCCCGTGGTCAACAGCACGTCCTCGGTGATCTCCGCCTGACAGGAAAACTGCTGCAGGCCCTTCAGGTAATCGCACATTTGTTTGAGAATTTCCACTGCCTTGGGCTCAATTTTCGGAGTTTTGGCCTGTGCCGGCTTGTCGGCGCTCCAGGCCGGGGCCAATAGGCAGAAAGACAGGACCAGAGCCGCCCCTAAAGGAACCCATTGCCTATAAAGTGTTCGCCTTTTCTCGATCATCTCTTGGTTCTCCTCGAAAATGAATAGGTTATAATTTTTCAACATCTATTTTTTCCTGGTTTTACAATGTTTCCAGTCGGGGGGGCCCAGCGGTAACGGCTTTCACCCATGCCTCCTTTACAGGGATGATAACACAAAAATCACTTTATCCCCCCTTTTTCAAGCTAGCTTGCCACTGTACGTAATAAAAAGATGATTGACGGAAGATAGGACATAAGGTCATCATCTACCTGTTTTTTCTGAGGAAAAGGAGGTAGCGATGGCCACTAAGCAGGTTTCTGAAGAGGAATT
>JBMORG010000012.1:0-81573 GCA_049322355.1 Thermodesulfobacteriota bacterium
TAAGGGCTTTTGCCCTTAGCCCCCTCCCCTGAAATTATTACCCGTTTTTTCCCCCTCCCCCACGCAGACGCCGCAGCGGCTGCAGACTTCGGGCCGGCAGGGCGGGGTTTCCTTGCCTTCCAGAGCCCGCTGGTATTCTTCCCAGAGATAGGTTTTTTTAAGGCCGTGGTCAATAAAGTCCCAGGGGAAGAGTTCATCGGCGCGCCGCTCCCGCAGGGTGAAAAAATCCGGGTTGATGGGGCTGCTGCGAAAGGCCTTATTCCATCCCTGCTCGTGGGCGGCCAGGAGGAGGTCGGCCACCCGGCGGTCGCCCCGGGCCAGGAGGGCCTGGACGTAGGCCCATTTGGGCAGGTCGGTATGGACCCGCACGGATTTCACCCCGTGGAACTCCCGGCTGACCAATTTCAGCCGCTTTTTCAACTCGGGCACCTCGAGAAACGGCACCCACTGGAAGGGCGTGAAGGGCTTGGGCACGAAGGACGACAGGCTCAGGGTGATGAGGCCAAGGTGCTTCTGGCCCTGGCTGGCTTTGGTGACCGCGTGTTCCAGGTGTCTCACCAGGCGGGGGATGTCGGCCACATCTTCCAGCGTCTCAGTGGGCAGGCCCACCATAAAGTAGAGGCGCAGTTGGGGGATGCCGGAGTCGCTCAGGGCGATGGCGGCGCGGTCCAGATCCTCCTCAGTGAGGCCTTTGTTTAACACCCGGCGCAGGCGGCCGCCGCCGGCCTCCGGGGCCAGGGCGACGCTGCGCACCCCACCTTGAGCCAAAAGGCTAAAAAGCTCGGCGTCGGCGGAGTCGGCCCGGAGCGAACTGATGCCGATACTGCCCCCCCCTTCCAGGATTTTTCTGCACAGGTCCTTAATGGCGGGATGGTCGCTGACCGCGGCGCCCACCAGACCGATTTTGCGGCGGTCCATGACAGCCTGGGCCACCTGGGTCCACAGCTCCTCCAACGGCCGCTCCCGGGGCGGGCGATAGACAAAACCCGCGGCACAAAAACGGCAACCCCGGGAACAGCCCCGGCCGGTCTCCACCAAAAACATTTCCCCCCATTCACTCTGGGGAGCGAGCATATGGCTGTGAGTGGGGTAAGATGCCAACTCCGCCAGATGAGGAGGCGTTATCCGGTCAGGAAAGCCCGGCGCGGCATCGAAGGCCGCCAGGGTGCCGTCGGGATGATAGCAAGCCGTGTACCCGGCGGGCACATAGGCGCCGGGAATGGTTCGGGCCAGGTCTTTAAGCAAGGCTCCACGGTCCGGGGCCGGAGCGGCCGCGGCTAAAAACTCGAAAAAGGGCACCGCGCCGGCTTCGCCTTCTCCCAGGAAGAAGGCGTCCACAAAAGAGGCCAATGGTTCGGGGTTAAGAAAAGTGGCCACTCCGCCGGCCAGGACCAGAGGGTCACCAGGGCAGCGCTCCGTTGCTTTCAGTGGAATCCCCGCGCCCGCGAGGAGTTGGAGCACGTAAGGATAATCGGCTTCAAAAGATATGGAGAAGGCCACCGCGGCGAAATCCGTCAAAGGCCGCTGGGATTCCAGGGTGAGGATAGGGGTGCGGCTGCGGCGGTGCTCCTCGAACTCCTCCGGGCTGGGCAGAAAGGCCCGTTCGCAGACCAGACCCGGCTGGGCGTTGAGCAAATAATAAATGGCCTGAAAACCCAGGTTGCCCATGGCCACGGGATAAATCTGGGGATAGACCAGGGCGATGGGAAAGCGGGCCCCCCATTCCCGCACCACCGCGCCCTTTTCCTGGGAGAGGAGTTGTTTTAAACGGGCCTTTATTTTAGCGGACATGAGAGTTGGGGCAAGGAAGTATGGATTGGGGGGCTTGCCCGCCAGACGTTGGGCGTGCGCACCCTGCATGTTTGTATAGTGCAACCTTGCCCAAGCAGAGCTTGGGCAGAAATTTGCGTTCCCAAGCTGGAGCTTGGGAACGAGGGTTAAAAAAGGTGGGGCGTGAACAATCACGCCCCCACCTAAAACCGAAAACCCAAACCCAGACCCGCTTTTAATCCGCCTTGCGCAGAA
Organism: Thermodesulfobacteriota bacterium; assembly: GCA_049322355.1. Lineage (GTDB taxonomy): Bacteria > Desulfobacterota > Desulfobaccia > Desulfobaccales > 0-14-0-80-60-11 > 0-14-0-80-60-11. The sequence goes on from JBMORG010000012.1 coordinate 2,026, forward strand.
ATGGCGGTGTATCCAGTTCGTTTTCCTCGTATTGCAGGTCGGGGTGGACGATGAATTTCTTGGCGGCCACCACCCCCAAAGGTTTTTTGGCGGCGGGTTGACGAGGTTCTGCACTCGTGGCTGGAGGTTCCGGGGTCCGCAAAATCGTGGGGATTTCCAGGTCTTCCGGCTGGGACGGCGCGGCCGCAGACCAAGCGGCCAGTTCGGCTTCGCCCCTTTTCCCGATGCCGGTGGCAATGACCGTGACCCGGATCTCTTCCATCAGGTTGTCATCCCAGACCAAGCCCCACTTGATGATGGCCTCTTCGTGGGCCTCTTCCTGGACGATGCCGCAGATTTCCTTCAATTCTTCCATGGAAATGTCGGGGGCGGAGGTGATATTGATGAGAATGCCCCGGGCGCCGCGGATGGAGATATCTTCCAGGAGGGGACTGGAGATGGCCTTGTGGGCGGCGTCCGCGGCCCGGTTGCCGCCGCTGGCGATGCCGGTGCCCATGAGGGCCATGCCACGTTCTTTCATGACCGTGCGCACGTCGGCAAAATCCACGTTAATAAAGCCGGGTACCATGATGAGATCGGAAATGCCCCGCACGGCGAAGCCCAGAACTTCGTTGGCCATGCCGAAGACATCTTTGATCCGGGAATTCTTGGAACTTAGGGAGAAAAGACGGTCGTTGGGGATGGTGATGATGGTGTCCACCACCTTGCGCAGTTCTTCGATGCCGTTATCGGCGATGCGGCGCTTCATCTTGCCTTCGAATTCGAAGGGCTTGCTCACCACCGCAACCGTTAAGGCCCCCAACTCCCGGCTGAGTTCGGCCACCACGGGGGCGCCGCCGGTGCCGGTGCCGCCGCCCATGCCCGCAGCAATGAAGACCATGTCGGCTCCCTGGAGGACCTGCTTGAGGTGTTCGGCTTCTTCCATGGCGGCGTTTTTACCCACTTCGGGATCGCCGCCGGCCCCCAACCCCCGGGTCACATTGGGACCCAACTGGATTTTAACCGGGGCCACGCTCCGTTCCAGGGCCTGGGCGTCAGTGTTGGCGGCAATAAAATCCACTCCCACCATCTGGGAGGCAATCATGTCATTAATGGCATTGCCGCCGGCCCCGCCGACACCTAATACCTTGATTTTGGCTGATAATTCGTTGGGGACTAATTGTATTTTCATATGGTACCCCCCTTAAAGTCATCATAGCACGATTCCGCGAATCATACCACCTCGCGAAACCATTTTTTAACCTTTGACCAGACACCGCCGGAAGAGCGCTGAGCCGGCCAGCGGCCGCCGCCGGACCAACGGTCGGGGGTACGCAGGGCCTTTTGTTGGGTTCGGAACCCATAGAGAACCAATCCCACCCCGGTGGCGTAGGACGGGTCGTGAATTACGTCGATGAGACCGCTGACCCCCATGGGGTAGCCGATGCGGGTGTGCATGTTAAAAGTTTCGCTGGCCAACTCCGGCAGTCCATCCACCAAAGCCGTGCCGCCCACCAGTACCGCGCCGGAGTGCAGCGGATGGGCGAAGCGGGCCCGTTGAATCTCTTTACCCAGGAGATTCAAAATTTCCGCCACCCGCAGGTGGATAATTTCCGCCAGGCGGTTGCGGGGCATGGATTGAGTCTCACGGCCGGTAAGGCCTGCCACTTCGATGAGTTCATCGGGGTTTGCCAAGGCATTGAGGCAGGCGCCGTAGTGTTTCTTCAATTCTTCGGCATGGTTCAGGGAGGTAGGCAGTCCCACGGCAATGTCATTGGTCAGGTTGTTGCCCCCCACCGGAAGAACGAAGTTGTGACGGAGGGCGTTTTCGGCAAAGATGGCCAGGTCCGTGGTGCCGCCGCCGAAATCGATGAGGGCCACACCCAGCTCTTTTTCCTCGTCGGTGAGGACCGCCTCTCCTGCGGCCAGACTTTGGAGAGCGATGCCGTTCACTTCCAATCCGGCCCGGTTGGCGCACTTGATAATATTATTCAGGGAGGTTACGGCACCGGTGACGATGTGGACCTTGCACTCCAGGCGCACCCCGTGAATACCCACCGGGTCTTTGATGCCATCCTGGCCGTCTATCAAAAAGTCCTGAACCAGGGTATGAATAACCTCCCGATCGGACGGGATGGCTACAGTGCGGGCGGTTTCGATGACCCGGTCCATGTCCGCGGGGGTCACTTCCCGGTCTTTGATGGCGATGATCCCCTGGCTGTTGATGACCTTGGTTTGGCCACCACCGACCCCGGCGTAAACCGAGCGGATTTCACAGCCAGCCATGGTCTCGGCCTCTTCCACGGCCCGGCGGATGGCACGCACGGTATTTTCAATATTTACCACCACCCCTTTGCGCAACCCCCCGGCGGTGGGAGCGGAGCCCAGCCCCACGATATCCAACTGCTGGTCGCGCACTTCCCCCACCACGGCGCAAATCTTGGTGGTGCCGATGTCCAAGCCGACGATCAGGTCTTGAGGCACTTTTCTATCCTATTAATTTTGGGTTTCTTCCATCCCCTTCAGAGTGACCAGCGCCCGGCGGGGATAGTTGAGGTTGATGCGCCCAACTTTAGCGAATAATCCTTTTTGTACTAATACAGGCCAGAGCTGGGCAAATTTATTTAATTTTTCCACATGATCGGTAAGACCGAGTTCAAGCGGAACCCCCAAGCCGTTGGCATAAAGGGTAAATCCCCGTTCCAGGTCCACGTGGACCTCGGAGATATTTTCCAGATTGAGGGGGGGTGGGGTTTGTTTAAGAACTTCCAGCAAATGAAAAGCCTGGGTCACCACCTCGGGCAAGGCCCCCTCCGCGTGGCGGAACTGGTCCAACCCCAAACCCGTAATTACCGGAAAATTATGGGGATCTCCGGGGGACAGGGGTTTAAACAAATTACCTTGGCCATCTACATAAAGCAGTTCTTCGCTGATCTGGACCAGGGCCACCGGGTCCCGTTCCTGAATCCGAACGTGGAGGCCGTTGGGCCATTTCCTGGCGACTTCCGCCTTAGCTATCCAGGGATGGGAAATCAAGGAGTGCTCCATTTGGCCCGGACGAATGGCCAGGAGGCTGACGCCCGGAACCAGTCGGGCCTGTTGCAGTACCAGGCTGCGGCTGAGACGCTTGGTTCCCTCAATCTCAATATTGTTGATATCTTTAATGCAAAACGCCGAGCAGGTCAAGAGTCGATGGTAGCCCACCACCAAACCCACCGAGAGGCCTGCCAGGGTCAAAACCCCCAAGAGCAAGGCCACACCCTTTAACCAGGTGCGCCGGGACCGCCCCTTAACCCGGTTACGGCGATAACTGTTTTGAGAACGCCCCCGGGGCAATAGGCTTTTTTTACGCACCGGGCGCTGGGGGACCAGGCGGGAGGGTCGCGGCGCGGTGCTTTTTTTCATGTGAGATCTACCTCATTTTTTCCCTCTCCCCTTGAGTTGAGAGGGGCAGGGCGAGGGGTAAAAATTTTTTTGCCGATCCTTGGTTCTTCAGTCCCCCGCTTGATTTTGCAAACGGGCCAGCAATTCTTCGCCGGTCTTCCAGATATCGCCGGCTCCCAGCGTCAGGACCATGTCGCCGGCTCTGAGGTGTTGGAAGATATAATCGGCCTTTGCCGCGTTTTCTTCAATGAAATGCACCCCAGGGTGGCCAGTGCGCCGGACGCCTTCATAAACGGAGCGGCCGGAGAGGCCGTTGGGACGCTTTTCCCCGGCGCCGTAAATCTCAGTAATGAAAACCATCCCGGCCTGATCGAAGACCGGAAAAAATTCCGGCAACAGGGCCTGGGTGCGGCTGTAGCGGTGGGGCTGGAAGGCCACCACCAGGCGCCGCTGGGGAAAGGCCTGGGCCAGGCCGGACAAGGTGGAGCGGATTTCGGTGGGGTGATGGCCATAGTCATCCAGGACTAGAATGCCTTTGGTTTCGCCCTTGACCTGGCAGCGGCGGTGAATCTGGCCCAGGTGCTTAAGTCCTTGTTGCCAGGCCGGTAATTCCAGCCCCAACAGGTGCCCCACGGCGCAGGCGGCCATGGCGTTCAAGACGTAGTGAGACCCGGCCAGGGGAAGCGTTATGGTTCCCAGGGGCTCCCCCTGGTGCCAGAGACGGAAACGATAACCCAACCCCTGGGGCGACAGGTCGGTGGCGTAAAAATCGGCCGTATCCTGGGTCAGGCTATAGGTGATGAGCTCGTGGGGGCAGCCTGCCAAAACCGCGGCCAGGTTGGGGTCGTCGGCCCAGGCCACCACCCGGGCCTCCGGGGGCAGGCGGCGGATATAGCCGGCAAAGGTTTCCTGGATATGGGCCAGGTCCCGGTAGTGGTCCAGGTGCTCCCGGTCCAGGTTGGTGATGACGCTGATTTGGGGGGATAAATAAGTGAAGGAGGCATCGCTTTCGTCGGCTTCGGCCACAAAATATTCCCCCCGGCCCAGGATGGCATTGGAGCCCAGGGAATCCCACACCGCCCCCACCATCACGGTGGGGTCGAGATTGCCGGCCCGGAGGACCGCGGCGGTCATGGCGGTGGTGGAGGTCTTGCCGTGGGCCCCGGTGATAGCTACCTGGTAATGGTTCTCCATCAAGCGGGCCAGGAGTTGGCCCCGGCGCAAGACTGTCAGCCCCCGGGCCCGGGCCGCGGCCAGTTCGGGATTGTCCTCTTTTACCGCGGTGGAGTGGACCACAATGGCTGCGTCCCCCAGGTTCTCGGCCCGGTGTCCTTGATAAACGCGCACCCCCAGGGTTTGAAGGCGTTGAGTAATAGCATTGACGGCCAAATCCGAGCCGCTGACGCGGTGCCCCTGGCGCACCAACAGCTCCGCCAGGCCGCTCATGCCAATACCGCCAATGCCGATGAAGTGGTAGGATGGTCTAGAAGTTAATATTGTTGATACCATTTGAAAATCCGCATGGATTTAAAAAACCTTATTAATTGTGCGCGATCAGAAATATTACCTTCAATCATTTTCCCCTCCCTTGATGGGAGGGGTTAGGGGAGGGTGGCTTAAGCAGTTGAGTCTGATAGTTTCCAGCACTCCCTCCAAATTCTGCAAAACCTCATTATTCCAAAATCGTAGGACCTTGAATCCTTGACCGTTGAGCCATGCATCCCGCTGAACATCGTTATCTTTTTCTTCTTCGGCGTGTTGGCCGCCGTCTATTTCTATAACCAGGCGTTTTTCAAAGGCTGCGAAATCAACAATGTATTTCCCAATAGGCTCTTGTCTTCTAAATTTAACACCCTCGATTTGCTTGCCCTTTAAATGAAACCAGAGACGATTCTCGGCATCGGTTGCTTTCTTTCTCAGAACTCTCGAAATTTGGGTTGATCTGTTCCCAATGATTACGCCACCCCCACCCTAACCCTCCCCCATCAAGGGGGAGGGAATTATGATGATTCCCGGGCACATTAATCGAACATAAAGAACTATCCTGCCAAAATGATATGATTGTTTTTAGCAACAACAATGATTTCCGCTTAAACTCCCCCTCCCTTGATGGGAGGGGGTTGGGGGGAGGGCGGCTTAGGATTAGGAATGCACCGCACAATACCACTCATCAACCCCGGCTAGGTTCTACATTTTTACCAACTCCAAACACCCTTCCACAATCTCCCTGGCTGCATCGGGTTTTGCCAGGCTGAGGCTGGCTGCTTCCATTTTTTTTAGGATTTCGGGTTGCCCCAGGAACGTTTTTATCTTACCAGCGAAAGCCTCTCCGGTAAAATCTTTATTTAACAAAACCTCTCCGGCTCCGGCAGCGGCCAGAAACCGGGCGTTGAACTCCTGGTGGTTGTTGGCCGCGTAAGGGTAGGGCACCAGGATGGCGGCCCGGCCCACCGCGGTGAGTTCCGCCAGGGTGGAGGCCCCGGCCCGGCAGACCAACAGGTGGGCCCGGCGCATCCAGGCGGCCACCTCCGGGGTGAAGCCCGCCACCTCCGCCACAAAGCCATGCTCCTGGTAGCCCGCGGCCACGGCCTCCCGGTCGGCGTCGCCGCTGAGGTGCAGAAAAGCCAGGCGGTCTCTCAGTTCCGTCAGCAAGGGCAGTCCGGCCAGCACCTCCATGTTGAGGTGGTGAGCCCCCTGGCTGCCGCCGGTAATCATGACGGTAAAAGGTTCAGCCGCGCGATTTCCTCCCGCCTGAAAAAACTCCGCCCGGATGGGATTGCCGGTCCAGTGGCAGCGTCCCGACGAGAAAAAATCCTGGCCGGCGGGAAAGGACACAAAGATTTTTTGAGCCAGCCGGGACAGATAGCGGTTGGCGGCCCCTGGGATGGCGTTTTGCTCATGCAGTGCCAGGGGAATTCCCAAAAGCCAGGCCGCCACGCCCACGGGCCCCGAAGAATGCCCTCCCAGGCCCAGGACCACCTGGGGCTTGAGGGCTTTAAGGCGGCTCCGGGCCGCCAGTATGGCTCCGGGAATCCCTAAAAGGGTGCGGGCCCGGCTGAACATCCCTTCGCCCTTCAAGGCCCTGGCGGAGACAGCTTCCCAGGCGAAACCGTAGCGTTCCAGGATCTGGGTGGTGACCGCCTTGGGGGTGGTGAGGAAGGTGACCTCGGCCTGGTGACGCCCCGAAAACTCTTGGGCCACGGCGATCCCGGGAAACAGGTGCCCGCCGGTGCCGCCCGCGGCGATAACCACCCTAAGGTTTTCGTTTTTGGTTTTTGGGTTTTCGTTTTTCGTAAGGAGCCCCTGCGCTCAGAACTAATTTCTCACAGCTAATGGGAGAGAGAAAAAAAGATAATATTTCCCTTCACCCTCAACCATTGTAAATGACAATTGAAACTTATTGAAAATAAAGAACAATATTAATGAAAAACGAAAAACGCATTATTTTTCCGGGGTCACCGGCGGCTTAACGGCCTTGGGCGCTTTGGGCGGCGGCCCCAGAGGAAACTTGACCTGCCGGCTGATATTGAGCAGAATGCCCACTGCCAGCAGATTGACCAGCAGTCCCGACCCGCCATAACTGAGGAAGGGCAGGGACAGCCCCTTGGTGGGCAAAATCCCGCTCACCACGCCCATGTTGATGAGGGCCGGCAAACCGATCATCAGCGTCAGCCCCAAGGCCAGGTAGGAACCGAAGGCATCCGGGGCCTTGAGGCTCAGGCGAATGCCCCGGCAAATGACGATGGCAAATAAGGCCAGAACCAGCAAAAACCCCAAAAAGCCCATTTCCTCGGAGAAAATGGCCAAGATAAAATCGGTGTGGCAATCCGGCAGATAAAAGAGCTTGGCCCGGCTTTTCCCGGGTCCCAGGCCCCAAAGGCCCCCGGAACCGATGGCCAGCAGACCCTGCTTGAGCTGATAGCCTACGTCCTGTCCGTGTTTCCAAGGATCCATGAACGACATGACGCGGGCGAACTTTTTGGGGTCTCGAAGCACCATCAGGATGCCCAGGGGAATACAAGCGCTTAAAGCAAGGAGAATGTGGGTGAGCCGGGTGCCTCCCACAAAGAGCATGGTGAAGACTATGGCCAGCAGGGTGACGGAAGTGCCGAAATCGGGTTCTTTGAGGATGAGGGCGATGAACAGGCCGGACACTATCATGTGGGGGAGGAAGCCGATGGCGAAATACTTCATCTTTTCCTGCTTCCGGGCCAGAGAATGAGCCATGAACAGGACTACGGCCAGCTTGGCGAATTCGGATGGTTGCAGGGTTAGCGGCCCCAGGCGCAGCCAGCGGGCCGCGCCCCGAACCTTGCCGCCGATGACCGGAGCAAAGACCAGGATCAGGGAAACCAAGGAAATCAGGAGGATGGGGTAAACCCAGCGCTTATAGTTATGGTAGTCGATGCTGCGTCCCAAAAAGAGGGCCCCCAGGCCCAAAATGGCATACACCCCTTGGCGCTTGATGAAATAGTAGGCGTCGCTGTACTGAGCCTGGGCCATGAGGGTGCTGGAGATGAAGATCATGGCCATCCCCAGGGCCAGCAGGGAGAAAGCGGTGATCTGGAGAGTCTGGTCGTAGTGTACCGGCCCCGCTGCCTGAGCCTCTTTTTCCATACTACAGCTCCCTTACCGCTTGTTGAAAGGTTTGGCCACGGTGGACATAATCCCGGTACATATCGAAGCTGGCGCAAGCGGGGGACAAGAGCACTACATCCCCGAGCCGGGCCAGGGAAGCGGCCTGGGCCACTGCCGCAGCCATGTCGTCGGCCAAGTAGAGCGGGGCCAGGCCATGCCAGATGCGGGCCAGGCGCTCCCTGGTTTCCCCCATGAGCACCAGGGCCTTGACCCGATCGCGAATGAGGTCATTTAAGAGACTGAAATCGCTGTCCTTATCGCGACCGCCGGCAATGAGGATTATCGGCCGGTCAAAGTGGGCCAGGGAGCGGGCCACCGCGCCCACGTTGGTGCCCTTGGAGTCGTCATAATAGGAGACGCCGCCCACGTCGGCCACCCATTCCACCCGGTGGGGCAGGCCACGAAAATTCGCCAGGACTTCCCGGCAGGCCTCAGGGTCGGCGCCGGCGTCCAGGGCCAGGATCAGGGCGGCCATGATATTTTCCAGGTTGTGGCGTCCTTCCAAGCGGATGCGGTCCTGGGGAAAGGCTGCTTCCCGGTCCTCCAGACGAATCCGAATAGCGCCGCCGCTCAGCCAGGCTCCTGCCTTCAGGGCTTGGGTGGCAGAGAAATAATAAACCCGGCTCTCATTGCCGTTGAGCGACGCCACCGCCGGGTCATCGGCATTGAGGACCATAAGATCGCCCGGCCCCTGGCGCCGGAACAGACTGGCCTTGGATGCGACATAGGCATCGAACCCGCCAGGATAGCGGTCCAGGTGGTCCGGGGTGATGTTCAGCAGCGCCGCAGCCTGGGGATGGAATCCGGAAGTGGTGTCCAACTGGAAGCTGCTTACCTCCAGCACCAGGCAGTCCGCCGTATCCTGCTGGGCCAAGAGTGATAGCACCGGGGTGCCGATATTGCCGCCCACCAGAGGTTTTTGGCCCGAGGCCAGGAGGAGTTCCCCCAGTAAGGTGGTCGTGGTGGTCTTGCCGTTGGTCCCGCTTATCGCGATAAGGCGCCGGCAGATGAAGGGGGCGGCCACCTCCAGTTCACCCACCACCGGCAGACCCGCGGCACGGGCGGCTTCGAGCCAGGGGAGTTCCGGCGGCACCCCGGGAGACAGGACGATGGCGTCGAACCCCTGCCAGTGGGGCTGGGCCACGCCCAAATCTTCTGTCACCCCCAGACCAGCTATCTCCCGGCGTTGCTCCGCCAACGCCTCAGGGTCAGCCTGATCGGTGACCGTCACCTTCGCCCCCTGCTGCGCCAGAAAACGGCACAGGGCCACGCCGGTTCGGGCCAGGCCGACCACCAGAATTTTTTTACCGGTGAAATCCATGACATCTACCGTAACTTCAGCGCACTTAAAGACACCAGCCCCAGGATAATCGCAATAATCCAAAAACGTACAATCACTTTGGGTTCGGGCCAGCCTTTCAGTTCAAAGTGGTGGTGCAGCGGTGCCATGCGAAAGATGCGCCTGCCGTTGCTGACCTTGAAAAAGCCCACCTGGAGAATGACGGATAAGGCTTCCACCACGAAAAGGCCGCCCACGATGGCCAGAAGGATCTCCTGCTTGGTGGCCAGGGCCACAGTGCCCAGGACGCCGCCCAGGGCCAGGGCGCCCACGTCCCCCATGAAGACCTGGGCAGGATAGGCGTTAAACCAGAGGAAACCCACGCCTGCGCCTACCAGGGCCCCCAGGTAGATGGAGAGTTCCCCCACCCCCCGCACATAGGGAATCTGGAGATAGGCGGCGATCTTGAAGTTGCCGGCCAGATAACAGAAGATCATGTAGAAGCCGGCGGCAATGGTCACCGGCCCGATGGCCAGGCCGTCCAGGCCGTCGGTGAGGTTCACGGCATTGGCGCATCCCACGATGACAAAAATCGCGAAGGGGATGAAAAATATACCCAGGTCCGGCTGAATCTGCTTGAAAAAGGGGACCGTCAAGGTGGTATCAAAGCCCGGATTGGCGTAAAGCCAGACAGCCGGCACCAGGGCCACTATGATCTGGGTCACCAGCTTAGCCCGGCCGCTTAAACCCTTATTGTGCTTCTTGATGACCTTGAGATAATCGTCCATGAAACCGATGAGGCCAAAGCCCAGGGTCACCAGGATCAGGAGCCAGACATAGGGATTGTTCAACTCCGCCCACAGCAGGGTGGCGGCGAGAGTGGCGAAGATGATCATCAGCCCCCCCATGGTGGGGGTGCCGTTCTTGGAGTAGTGAGACTGGGGGCCGTCTTCCCGGACCGTCTGACCGATTTGCAGTTTTTTCAGCTTGCGGATGAACCAGCCCCCAACCACCATGGAAATGATCAGGGCCGTGAGAATGGCAAAGATAGTCCGGAAGGTGATGTACCGGAAGACATTGAACCCCCCAAAGACCGTTTTTAACGGATAAAGCAGATGATAGAGCACTTAGGCCATTCCTCCTATAAGTTCAAAGTTCGAAGTTAACGGTTTGAACTTTGAATCTCAAGACGGTCAATAAGCCCTTCCATGTGCATGCTGCGGGAGCCCTTCACCAGGAGCCAGTCTCCCGGCGCCAGAAGTTCCTTCAGAATTTGAGCGCCCTCGGCCTGGGACTTCACCGGGAAGATGCGCGCAGGCGAAAGCCCCGCTTCGACGGCGCCGTCGGCCACGTCCTGGCGATGGCTGCCGTAAGTCACCAACAGGTCCAATCCCAGCTTTGCAGCCAGCCGGCCCAGGGCCTGGTGTTCGGCGGCGGCGCCTTCTCCCAACTCCAACATATCCCCCAGGGCCGCGGCGGCCCGCCCCGAGTCCCTTAGTTCCATCAGGGTGGACAGGGCCATGGCCATGGAGCCGGGATTGGCGTTGTAGCAGTCGTTAAGAAGTTGTATCCCGGAGGCCAGGGTGACCACCTGGGAGCGCCGGTGGATGGTCTGAAATCCACCCAAGGCCGCGGCGGTCTCCTGAGGGGCCAGCCCTAGCAGCAGGCCCACCGCGGTGGCAGCCAGGGCGTTATAGAGCATGTGCAGGCCTGGAGCGGCCAGGGTCAAGGGCCAGGCCTGTCCCTTAAAGGAGAGGCAGGCAGTCTGGCCGTTCCGGCCCAGGCTCTGGCGCTCCCAGGCGCGAAGGTGGGCCGTGGCGCAGAGGCCGAAGCCCAGGCGGGGACCGCGAAAATTCTGGGCCAAGCGGGCCACCCAGGGATCGTCGGCATTGTAAACCAGGGAGGCGCCGTGGTTCAAAGCGTACATGAGTTCCCCTTTGGCCCGGGCCACTCCGGCAATATCTCCCACGCCCGCGGTATGGGCCGGATGTACATTGGTGAGCACGCCCACCGTAGGCCGGGCGATCTGGGTGAGACGGTGGATTTCGCCAAAGGCGTTCATGCCCATCTCAACTACCGCGGCTTCGTGAGTCCCTTCCAGTCCCAGCAGGGTTAAGGGCATACCGATGAGATTGTTGAGGTTCAGCCGGTTTTTCAGAACCCGGAAAGCCGGGGCCAAGACCGCGGCAATCATCTCCTTGGTGGTGGTCTTGCCGCAACTGCCCGTGATGCCCACCACCGGCACCTTAAACCTGGCCCGCCAGGCCCGGGCCAGATCGCCCAGGGCGGTAAGGGCGTCGTTCACTGCAATAACAGTTATTTCGCGCGGTACTGTAGGGGCGGGTTTTAAACCAGTTCCTACAAATATTCTTTTTTCAACCAAAACACCCCGGGCGCCCCGGTGGACAGCCTTGGGGATAAAATCATGGCCGTCATGCCGTTCGCCGCTCAAAGGGATGAAGAGCTCCCCGGTCTGGCAGGTGCGGGAGTCGGTGCTGACGCCGCAAAACGCGTCCCAGGCACCGTTTTGAACTAAAGCGCCGCTGGTTACTGACAGAATCTCCGGGATGGTGAAAGTTGCCCGCATCTTATTTTAAGTTCAGGGTTTTAGGTTCTGGGTTCTGGGCTAAAGAAACCATTTATTCGTTTCGCCAGTTCCCAAACAAGCATAGGAACGAGTCCGAATTTTCCTCCCCTTGATGGGGGAGGGTTAGGGTGGGAACAGAGCAGACTATAAGGTGCCCCATATCAACCGTGGCACTCCTTCAAAGCCTGGTCCACTTCTTCCCGGTCGTCGAAGTGGCGGCGCTCGGCGCCCCAAATCTGATAATTTTCGTGGCCCTTGCCGGCCACCAGGACCGCCTCCCCCGGCCGGGCCAGGGATACGGCCAAACGGATGGCGGACCTTCGGTCCGGGACCACCAGGTAACCGGACTCGCCCTGGGCGGCCGCCTCTGCGGTGAGTTCATGCAGGCCGCTTTCTTTAAGGCCGGGTTCGATCCCCCGGATGATGGCCAGGGGGTCTTCGGTGCGGGGGTTGTCACTGGTGACGATGACCAACTGCGACCCTGCCGCCGCGGCCTGGCCCATCAGGGGCCGCTTGGTCCGGTCCCGGTCGCCGCCGCAGCCGAACACCGTGATTATCCGGGAAAAGTCTAAAGTTTGCAAAGCTCCCAGAGCCTGGCTAATGGCTGCGGGGGTATGGGCGTAATCCACGAACACGCCGGGGCCTTGGCGCGGACCGAAGCGCTCCAGCCGGCCCGGCACCCCCGAAAGGTCTGCAATGCCCCGGGCGATGGTATCCAAATCAATGCCCAAACCCAGGGCCGTGGCCGCTGCCGCCAGAATATTAGCCAAATTGAAGGGCCCCACCAACCGGGAGATAATTTCTACTTCGCCCCTGGGGGTGGTGAGTAAGGCTTCCAGGCCGTCCTGGCGATACCGATGCCGCAATGGCCGGACCTGGCTTTCGGGGTGACAGCCATAGGTGAGCATCGGCACTTTGATGGCCTCTTTGAGATCATGACCCCGGGGGTCGTCCAGGTTGAGGACCGCGAGTCCCTGGGAACCGCTGCCGTTGGCCAGGATTTCCAGAAAGAGCCGGGATTTGGCGGCGAAATAGTCGTCCAGGTCCCGGTGATAATCCAGGTGGTCCTGGGAGAGATTGGTGAAGACGCCGGCGGTAAACGCGGCGCAATCCACCCGCCTTAAATCCAGGGCATGGGACGAAACCTCGCAAAAGACGTGGCTGACGCCGTGATTGCGCATCTCCCGGAGGAGGCGCTGAAGATCCAGGGATTCCGGGGTGGTCACCGGGGCCGGCCAGACAGCCTCTCCTACCCGGTAGTTTACTGTGCCCACCACCCCCACCCGGCAGCCGGCCGTGTCCAGGATGGCTTCCAGCAGATAAGTGGTGCTGGTCTTGCCGTTGGTGCCGGTAATCCCCACCAGGGTCAACTCCCGGCTGGGGTGGTCATAAAAAGCGGCGCTGAGATGAGCCAGGGCCAGGCGGGCCTGGGGCACCCGGATCACCGTGACCCCCGGCGGCGGGTCCAGTTCTTCCTCGGTGACTACCACCCGGGCGCCTTGGGAAAAGGCGGCGTCAAGGTAAAGATGGCCGTCGGTGCGGCAGCCTTTCAAGGCCACGAAGATCCCGCCGGGGACCACTTCCTGGGAATGGTAGGCCAGGCCGGTAACCGGCGTGTCAAGGTCGCCGGTCACTTGGCAGCCGGGCAGGCCGTCCAGCAGGGTTCTCAAAATCTTCGGGGTCGCCGCTGTTTTTGCCATTGGAATCTTTAGGGATTATAACTAGAGGCGGTTAATTATCCGCCTTAATCGAGGGCGCACAGCCGGGTGCGACCCCCCAAAACTGCAACAGAACACGGAACAGATTAATTTTCAGCAAATAAGGGCAGGCACCAAGGCCTACCCTAGTCGTCGCAGTCAAGTTGTGACCGGCACAGGTTAACAAGACGCACCACCTGGTTACTTAATAGTATAAAAACTTATGAATCTTGACAAGGACCGGCTGGTCCCGGACCTCAGGAACTGGAATTGAATTTCACTATACAGGTGGCCCCGGGGGAAATGGCCGTACCGGGCGCCGGTTCTTGACTGACGGCCATGCCGCTGCCCTCAAAGCGGCAGTGCAATCCCGATCGGTTTAAAATAGTAAGAACCTGCCGGATAGTGTAGCCCCTAAGGTCAGGCATTACGGTCAACGGCCCCTTGGGAATTTCCAATTTGGGAGGGGTAAACTTAACCTCCGGGGCGGTGGCCGCGACGGCGGCCGGCGTGGCCAGGAGGCTGGCCAGCACCGGTTGATTTTTGTCTTTGGGAGGTTCTTTGGGATAATAACCCAGAACGCGCAAGGATTGGGCGGCGATCTCCCGGAAGATGGGAGCCGCAACCACACCGCCGAAAATCGCTCCCCTGGGTTCATCCACGATGACCGAAATGGCCAATACCGGGTTGTCGGCTGGGATCATGCCGATGAACAGGGCATTAAACTTGCTGTGGGAGTAGGCCCGGCCCACAATTTTCTGGGCGGTGCCGGTCTTGCCGGCCACGGTAAAGCCATCCGGGGCGGCCTCTTTGGCGGTGCCGCCCTGTTGGGTCACGGTCTCCATAATCGCCAGCATTTCCCGAGCGGTCTGCCGGGAGAGCACCCGCCTCACCGGGCGGGGCGGATACTCAGTGACTTTGTCCCCGTGAGGGTTGACGACTTCTTTCACCAGGCGAGGCTCCATGAGCACGCCGTCGTTGCCCATGGCCGCCAGGGCCAGAGTCATCTGGAGCGGCGTCACTGACACGCCTTGGCCGAAGGCCACGGTGGTGCGGTCAATGAGGGAGCGCGTCTTTAGCAGGTTTTTAACCAATCCGGCAGTTTCTCCGGGAAACAGGATACCGGTGCGGCTCCCGAAGCCAAAATCGTGCAGGTAGTGATCGAGCCGTTTAGGCCCGACCCTAAAGGAAATCTTGGCCGCCCCGATGTTGCTGGATTTCTGGATGATCTGCTGTACGGTCAGGATACCGTAGGGATGAACGTCATGGATTACTTCTTTGGCTCCCAAGTGCCAGGTTCCGTTTTCGCAATGATACTTGTCGGTAGCCTTAACCACTTGAGCGTCCAGGGCTGCAGCCGCAATGAAGACTTTGAAGGTGGAGCCTGGTTCCAGACAATCGGTGATCATGCGGTTGCGCCGGGCAAATTCATTGAACTGGCCATACCGGTTGGGATCTAGGCACGGGGTTTGGGCCATGGCCAAAATCTCTCCGGTTTGGGGCCGCATCACCAGGGCCAGGCCGCCGGCGGCATGGAACTTTTCCACTCCCCGGGCCAGTTCTTTTTCCGCGATATACTGAATGGTGCGGTCCAGGGTGAGGACCACGTTGTTCCCCATGACTTCGGGGTCCCAGGCTTTCTCTCCGGTGACCACGATGTGCCCCCGGGCATCGGTCATCTTCCAGCATTGCTTGGGTTTGCCGTAAAGCTCGTTATCGTATTGGATTTCTAAACCTTCGAGACCCTGGCCGTCGATGTTGCAGAAACCCAAAATTTGGCCGGCTAAAGCCAACTGGGGGTAGTAGCGCTTGGCTTCGGGAATCAGATAAACGGCGTCCAAGTCGGTGCGACCGGTGATTTTGGCCGCCCGGATCTGTTTTTCTTTGGCCGCCTGCCAAGCCAGGAAGGCTTCTTCCCTCTCGGGAGTAAGGTGCCGTTTAACGAAGACGAAGGGTTTAGCCCGGGTAAGGATTTCCTGTAAGTCCCGGGTATTATAACCTAAAATGGGAGCCAGCTGCCGGCTTAGGCGGCCGGCGTCTTTGATCTGGCTGGGGTGGGCCACCACGGAGGAAACCTGGGTGCTCACGGCCAACTCGGTGCCGTTCCGGTCCAGGATCATGCCTCGGACCGGCAGGACGGGGCAGTATTTTTGGTATTCCCGGCTGGCTTCTTCCCGCAGTTCCGCCCCCCGGATGACCTGGATCTGGAAAAATCTGCCCCCGACCCAGAGGCCAAAGACTAAAAGTCCTAGGGCCACCAAACCGATGCGCAGCCGGACCCATTTACCGATGGCGAGACTCACGGCAGATTCACAACCTGCGAGGGCTGGGGAGCCCCCATGTCGTACTGGGCTGCCAGCTGTTCCAGGCGGTGGATGGAGGTAAGGCACGCCAGCTCAATCTTAAGCTTGCGGTTCATCTCCAGGTATTGCTTCTGAATCTCCTTGGCCTGGGAAATCTGATAGTTTTGGGTAATGTACTGCAGGTCGGCCCAGGCCAGGAGAAGAGAAATAAAAAAGACCCCTGCCGTAGCCAGGACCAAGACGGCCACGGCAAATTTGCTCCAGCGCCAGGGATGGCCAACCTTGCGGTTTTTGGAAATAAATACCTGTCCGGCTTCAGTTAATCGAAGCGTAAGATTGCTAGGCATCCCCCATACCTCCAAAGTTAATGGACCATTTTTTCGGCAATACGCAGTTTGGCGCTACGGGCCCGGGGATTGGCCTTGATTTCGGTCGGGGTCGGGGTGAGAGGTTTGCGGGTCAGGCGAGCCATCACCCCGGCCTTCTCCCAGGCCGCCATGCGATGCTTGACCAGCCGGTCCTCCAGGGAGTGGTAAGAGATGACCACCAGGCGCCCGCCTGGTTCCAACCAAGCCGGGACATGGTCTAAAAAGAAGGCTAACTCTTCCAACTCCAGATTAACGGCTATACGAAGGGCCTGGAAGACCCGGGTGGCATGATGCAGTCTCCCCCTGCGCCCTCCGGGTCCCTGGGCCTGTTCCGACACTTTCACCAATTGGCCGGTTGAATGGAAGGGGTGGCGGCGCCGCTCCTCCACCACCAGGCGCGCCAGGCGCCGGGCCCGGGGTTCCTCGCCGTACTCCCGGAAAATTTTTTCCAACTCGGCCCGGGAGGCACGGTTCAATAAGGTGGCCGCCGTAGGGCCGGGCCCTTCGGGGTTAAACCGCATGTCCAGAGGCTCATCCCCGGCAAAAGAAAAACCCCGATGCGATTGCTGTAACTGCAAGGAAGACAGGCCCAGGTCCAGCAGGATGCCTGCCACTCCCGGGCGTTGGGTTTCTTCCAGAAGTTCTCCCAAATGGGCGTAAGAGCGATGGAATAGTTGAAATCTGGAGGTGTGGCGGGCCAGCCGGACGGCGGCTGCCTGGAGTGCGTTGGAATCCCGATCCAGGCCCCAGAGCTCCCCCTCCGGGCCGCAGTGGTCCAGAATGGCCGCGGCATGCCCCCCCTCACCCACGGTGCCATCCACATACAGGCGGCCGGACCGGCAATTCAGGCCCACCAGCACCTCCCCCACCATCACCGGTTCATGCACCGGATTGTGGCCTGTGGTTAAATCAGTAATTCGTGCAATATCCCTTCGTCAATATTTTCTTTCCACTGATTGCGCTGGGACTCAAAGGTGCTCCGGTCCCAAATTTCAAAAGTTTTGACGGCTCCAACCACGCAGACTTCCCGGCTAAGCTTTGCGTAATCCCGCAGATTCGGAGAAATCAGGATGCGGCCCTGTCGGTCCAGGGCGCATTCTTCGGCGCCAGAAATTAGGAATCGCTGTAAGTTCCGTATCCTTTTGTCCAAGATTGGCTGCCTCGACAAGGCCTCTTCAAATTTGATCCATTCGGCCTGGGGAAAGACCAAGACATAATCCTCATAATTGGTAAGGACAACATGCTTATCCTTGCGCTCCCTGAGGATCTCCCGGTAGCGGGCCGGAATACTGACCCGACCTTTGTTATCCATGGTGTGGAAGTGGCTGCCGGTAAACATGGCCCTCTATTCCCATCAATTCCCACTTTATTCCACTTTTTCCCACATGCTGTCAAAATAAGCCTCTTCTTAGGGAAATGTCAAGAAAAAAGATAAGAAAAAAAGAAAAATATTCCCCAAGAAATCTTCCGGAGGTCACGCAATTCCAGGAAAAAGGGGAGAGGTAGGATCGTGGACCCCTGTTTTCAATAGGCCAGATGGATTGGAAGAGTTTGTTAAGATTTTAAAAATAGAATATTATATTAGCGATATTAATAAGTTATGAAAAGCCAGCGAGTCCGGTGGGGGGTGGCGGAGAGGCGGGTGAGTGGCGATTGCAGCGTGGAGCAAAGGTTTGGTTTGGGCTCGCCGGATATCCTGATCAGGCCGGCCCCCGGGAATCCAGATAACTCTGCAAAATTAGCACCGCGGCCAGTTGATCCACCACCTGGCGCCGGCGCTTGCGGCTCACATCTGCGTGAATCAGCAACCGTTCGGCCGCGGCGGTGGTGAGGCGTTCATCCCAGGGGATGATTTCGACCCCCAGAGCCTCGCCCAGATCGCCGGCGAATTCCATGATGCCGGAGGCTGCTGCCCCCGGGCGGCCGTCCATATGTCGTGGCAGCCCCACCACGATCCGCTGGACCTGATAATGCCGGGCGACTTGTAGGATGTGGTCCAGATCGGCTTCCCGGTTGCGGCGGATCCACACTTCCAACCCCTGGGCCGTTATCCCCAAAGGATCGCTCACGGCCAGGCCGATGCGTTTCTGGCCCATATCCAAACAGAGAATCCGGCCGGCTTCGCGTTTGGGAAAAGACTGGTGGGCTGCCATCATGAGACCTCAGGGCGCAACCCGGCAACTACCGGTTCTGATTCCAAAACCTTGGCGGCGGCAGGATATGCGGCCATGATCCCCAACTGCACATGAAACAGCCAGTTAACCGGGGGAGAGAGCAGAGAGTCGTAGGTCAAAGAATGGAAGGCAAGACCGCCTATCACCAGGATCCTGTACCAATCAGTGGTGGCCGCGGTGGGAGAGGACCATAAAAATCGAACATATCTTACCACTATAAAGATGACCAAACCCAGGTAAAGAAGCGTCATCAGGCTGCCCAGTTCCACCAGGGCCGTAAGGATCATATTATCAAAGGTTTGGAGTTGTTCGACAATGAGACTAAAATCATTAAGGTCTTGATTATATAGTTGATAGTCTTTTAGATATCGAGCATGAGTAAAAGGGCGCAAGCCGATACCCATGATGGGATGAGTTTCCCAAATATGCCGAGCGAAGTTATAGAGTTCCACGCGATGCAATACACTGACATAACGGGGAACCTTAGGGTCCAAGCGGGCGTAAAACCGCCGGCATTGCAGGGAGAAAAGCAGGGCAAAAACCAAAATTAAGGAAATTACAAGATATTTTCTGCGACGTACGAGAAAAATTAACCCCAGTCCCAGCATGGCGGCCACTGCCAGCCAGGTACCCCGCTTGTGGGCGTAAAAGATCAGGATGCCGCCTAAAAAGAGTAGTAAACCTCCAAGCATCCGGGTTTTGTACGCTTTCGAAACAAGCAGGCCCACCGGGCCGCTGGACAGCAAGATGATCACGGTTCCCAAGGGAATGGGGTGAAACGTAAAAAGCTGAAAAACTCCGGGACCATAGCCTTTCACCAGCCAGAAAGCAAGCTCGACGGGAACAATAATAGCCAGACAGGCACAACAGAACCAGTCGAAGAACCGACGCCGGTCAGAGCTGGTGAATAAAAACATGGAAGTCCACAATGCGAAGACCCCGGTAAGGAGAAAGGTGCGGGTGGGGGAAAGGGAGTTGGAGGGTGAATCACTTAAATATATGTTTAGGCCTCCAAGAATTATTATGGAGACAATCAGGATGATTTCCAGGCGGCGGGTTTTATCCTCGATAGTCTGCCAAGAATAAGCCAGACATAATATTAGCCAGGGAAATATATAGATGATAATTTTTGTCAGGGATGAAATGCTATTTCCCAATATGTTGGGAGACCATAAAAGGATAATATAAGCCCCGGACCCCAGTAAGGAATAGAAGGCCAGTTTATTCAAGACAGGGGAATTAATAATAGGCGAGAGAAACTTCATAGACAGCATCAAATGATAGCAACTTAAAATTTCTTTCTGGATCCTTCCAAGTGATTTAATTGTTCGGCTAGCGTATCGAGGGTGTGCGTATAGGTTTGGAAGATGGCCCGGATGTCCTGAAGTTCGCCTTTAGTTTCTTTAGTCCCTGGGTTTCCGGCTACTATGGCGTCATTATGGGATGAGGATCGTTGCAGGGATTGTAACTTGGCGTCTATGTATTTCAGCTTTCTGACCACAAAGACCCGGTCTTTTTTGGCCGCATGAAGCGCGGCCTGCCAAACCGGGTCCGAATTAGGCTGTACGCAATTGCCGGACTGAGGGGCAGGGGAGCCGGCCAATGACAAGCCAGAGGGGTGGGGATTGGAACTTTCCAGCGGCATGCAGAGTCCGTTTAGTTTCTCCACCTCAGTCCGTAAAGATTTCAGCCCCTTTTCAATTTTGGCAAAGTCCTCTCTTATTAAATTAATCTGGATGTCATAGTATTTTCCCGGGGACAACCAGGTTTGCACTTCGTAGAGTTGAACGAAACCCGCGACGAAAAACAGGAGCAAACCGGAGGCGAGGAGCAGTTTCCCCCATATAGAGTGACTATGGTTGGGCAGGTTGGTTTTTTTCATAGATCACTAGAGGAGACACCGACTCCATGGGAGGAATGAACCGGTGAAAATAAGGATCCGGTTGATTGCCGAAGATTTCGTCTTCGTGGGGCAGGGTTAGCTGTCGATAAGCCCCGGGTTGCGAGATCAGGTACCTGATAAGCTTTTCGGAGTCATTCAGGTCATACTGCCGGTTCCAGCGGGTGTGCCAGCGCAACACCAGCCAGTCCGGATCCTTGTCCGTATGGGGGTGTCCCTGAAGCCCGCCTATTACCTGGCAAGAAGTATAAAACTCCAAAGGCAGGTCGCCGTAGGTGGTTAGAATCGTCTGCCCCGGTTCAGCCTGGCCCCGAAAAAACTTGACGAGATTATAATTTACATCCGGGTAAGGCGATCTCAGTTCGGTAAGAAATAGTTTCAGGGGAATATTGGGATACGACAGCATGTGTGAGTCATTATGAAGGGGGCGATTGATGATTCCCAGCCAATCCATGGGCAAAATAAACAGCCAGTTGGTGCCCAACAGAAGCAGGCCCAACAAGGCTCCGGAGAATTTGTGGTAGCGCCAGGCCCGGCAAATAACCCAGGCCATCGCGATGGTGCATAAGGGATAGAGGTGAACCAGGTAGCGCAGTTCGCATTGCGGGGCGGGTGTCAAGATTATGATGTTACTAAGGGCAAGTACGGAAATAAATAAGATGAATCTTTCCGCGGGGTCCGCCAAAAACCCCGGACGGGTTGCAAAGTTCCGGCCCCAATGCCATAGCATGTAGGCCGCCAACGGCGCCGGGAACATGAATTCCAGAAAGTCGATGTAGTACTGCTCCAGATTAGACAGGATTACCCTTAGGCTCACCATCATGGCCTGTTGCTGGATGCGAAACAGAAACAAGCCCGGGAGAATAAGGAGGGCGGTGCCTGCTATGAGTAAGAGAACCCTGGTCCAGCGAATCTCGGAGTAATAGAGGAGAACCGCAGCAATCGTCAGAGCGGCGACATAAGAGAGGAAGAGGAGGTAATTCGTATAAAACAGGAGGGCCAGGGATAGACAGAACAGAAGAGCCGGGAGGGGTTTGGACTGCCAGTTCTCCCGAAAGGCGTAGAGGTTGATGAGAGTAAGAAGGGTGCCCAGGCTGTAATACCGGCATTGGCGGGCATAAAGGAGAAAAACCACAGAAGTGGCCAAAAGCAGTGCGGCCAGGCAAGCCCAGGCCCGATCGCCAAAATTGCGATAAATCAGTTGGTAAACCAACCATATGCAGGCAATTCCCATCAGGGCGAAGGGAAGACGCCCGGCGTAAGTGGTGAGGCCGCCGATTTTAAACGCGGCCGCGGTTACAAAAATTTGCAGCCAGGGCGACCAACGCCATAAAAAGTTCTGGTCATACTCCTTCCCTTGTTCCTGGGAGATGATATTCACCCCGTCATAAGCCCGGGGCTGCCCGTATATCAAGACATTGCGAGCCAGATTGGCCGTCTCGGCTTCGTCCTGCCAGAAAGGCCGGTGGTCCAGCTGAAACAACAGGAGAAAGGCTCCCAAAGCCAGAATACTTAATAAGGGCAGTGCATGATAAATCCGGTGGGAGGGTTCAGTCATGACTTTAAGCTTGGGAAAGGCCTTGTGAGAAGTGATTATGCCGGGCGCGCCGGCGGCTGCCGAAGCTGCAAAGATTCATATCGTGACATTGTACTTGAGATTTCATTTTTTTTCAAAACCTGATACAAGGCCATGAGGCTGACTTTAATCCAGTTACACTATTCAGACAACAGCCAGACGGCCACCAGGGCCAAGGCAAGACCCACCAGATGACGCAGGGTCAGGGCTTCCCGGAGGAAAATCCAACTCAGAACCACGGTGACCGCGGGATAGAGCGCAGTGAGGGGCACTACCACCAGGGCCGGGCCCCGGGCCAGGGCCTCCAGGAAAAAGAGCAACGCCACCGCCATGGCAATCCCGGAAGCCAAGGCGGCGCCGATTCCCCAAGGCTGCCAGGAGACCGGTCCCAGTCCTACCGCGATGATATATGCGACCACTACCAGGTGCCCTGAAATAGTGATGAGATAGACCGCCGGAGAAGGCAAGTGTTGGGCGGCCACCTTCCCTAAAAAACCCCACACTCCCCACAATCCCAAAGCCAGTAAAGAAAACCCCAGCCAGTTCATGGTCCTCCGCCAATCTTGCCAGCCGCCAGTCTTTCATCTATTATACGAATATACGAAAGAAGGCTTCAGCACAAGGACCAATTGCTTTTTCTTCCATTGCCGCTCACTTAGAAGTGTTGCTGGAATCAGGCGAAATATGGCACCATCCGGGGCGACCTGCGACGTCGCCATCATCGGCGCCGGCCCCGCAGGAGCCACTCTGGCCTACAAACTGCTGCAGGGGGGGCTTAAGCCTGTCCTAATCGACAAGGCAGTCTTTCCCCGGGGGAAAGTCTGTGGCGGCGGCCTGACATTCAAAGCCTTAAAGTTGCTGCCAACGGATTTGAATGAGGTCCGAGAAAATGAGATTTGCCAAGTGGAATTGAGCTTTGGGCTTCGCCAAAGCTTCACCAAGTCCTCTCCTCAACCTCTGCTTTACACGGTAGAGCGGAAACGCCTTGACACCGCCCTGGTGGACCGGGTGCGGCGGGCCGGCGGAGAGGTCATAGATGGGGAATGCCTGGAGCAGATTACCACTGGCACCAGGGACGCCTTAACCATAGTCACTTCCAGGAGAAGCCTCAAGACCCGGGTCGTGGTGGGAGCCGATGGCGCCAGGAGCACGGTAGCCAGAAGCGTCGGCCTGAAGCCGGTGGATTTTTTCCACCTGGGGCTTCAGGGGGAAGTTCTCCAAAGGCTGATCCCCCGAAAATCTTTTGAATCCGGTCGAACAATTTTTCTGGATATGGGAAGTTTCCCTGACGGCTATGCCTGGGGCTTTCCCCGGGGGAACCTCCTGGTTCTCGGGGTCATGGGCCTGGCGCATCGGGGGAAACAACTCAAGGAGTATTGTGCCCACCTGCTGGCTCATCTGGGTCTGAAGCAGCACACCTTCCCCTTAAAAGCCCACCTCATTCCCCACCGGGTAACTGCCAAACCCATCGTGAAGGACCGGGTTCTTTTGGTGGGCGATGCCGCGGGGTTGACGGATTTCTGGACCGGGGAAGGTATCTGCTTTGCGTTGGCCAGCGCTCACTTTGCTGGCCGCCAAATCCTCAAGTTTTTCCAAGGGGATGCCGAGGCCCTAAACAACTACCAGGTCCAGGTGGACCGGGAGATCACCCCGGAGCTGCAGGCCTCCTATCAGTTTTCCAGATTATTTAATTACCTCGGTCCTCTGGCCTTCAGGTTTCTAGGCCATTATGATTATCCGTGGGAAGTCTTTTGCCGTATCATGCGGGGGGACCGGTCTTTTGTGGAGATCAAAAAACGCTTTAGACCGAATATCTTCTTGCGTAAGCTCCTGGTAAAATCTGCCAGAAACCAACCTTTGGCCTGAAGAAAGGTAGTTATGGCAAAGATCATAGGACACCGGGGAGCCCCGGTGGAGGAACCGGAAAACACCCTGAAGTCGTTTCAAAGGGCCCTGGACCTGGGGGTGGCCGGGGTGGAACTGGACGTCCAGCTCACTAAAGACGGCCGCCTGGCAGTAATCCATGATGAAACCCTGGACCGGACTACCAATGGCCGGGGGCCGGTGCAAAACTTAACCTTGGCGGAACTGCAACGCCTGGATGCCGGGCGGGGGGAGTCCGTGCCCTCCCTGGAGGAGGTCTTTGACCTGGTCAAGGGCAGGGCTCACCTGTTGGTGGAACTGAAACAACCACAGGCCGCGCCGGCTTTGCTGCGCTTTTTCCAGCAGCACCGGGCCTTTGAGTCCGCCACCGCCATTTCTTTCTGGCATCCGGCGGTCAAGGCCCTTAAGGAGCAAGAGCCGCGTCTGAAAACCGGCGCCCTCATGGTGGGCTGCCCGGCGGACCCCGTGGGCCTGGCCCGGGCCGCCCGGGCCGGCACCCTGGTGCTGAACTATCGCTACGTTAACCCGGAACTGGTGAACGCCGCTTACAGCCAGGGAATCAGGATCATCGTTTGGAATATTGACGATCCGGAAGTTCTCAAGCCATACCTGGCTATGAACCTGGAAGCCATTTGCACCAACCGGCCCCGGGAGATTATTTCAGCAGTTAGCGGTTTGCAGTGATGTAGGGCGGGCATTGCCCGCCAAAGATGGTGCGCGGTGCGCATTCTACAGCAAAGGCAGAAAAGCCTGTGCCCCTAAAGATTATGAAAAACGCAACGCAAACTTTGACCCGACAATTAGCCCAGGTATGCCGGGAAGTCGCCGACGCAGCCGCCCTAATCTACCAGGAAGCCGACACGGTGCGAGAATACACCTACGGCCAACTCTACCGCCGCAGCCTGGCCGTGGCCGGCTGGCTTCATTCCCAAGGGCTGAAGAAGGGCGACCGGGTGGCTATTATCCTGGAGAACCGGCCCGAATGGCCCCTGAGCTATTTCGGGGCGCTGTTGGCGGGCGCGGTGGCTGTCCCCCTGGATCCGGCCTCACGCTGGGACTATCTCCAGTTTGCTCTGGAGCAGACCCAGGCCAGGGTCATTTTCACCTTTCCCAAGGCCCCGTTAGCCCAGTTGCTGGAACTCCCCTTTTTGGAAAAAATCGTAGTGGTGGGGGAAGAGGTGGAATCCGGCGATAAGATCATTAATTTCGTCGAAGTCCTAAAATCTTCAGGGGAGGAGTCAGGTCTCCCTAAGATTTATCCTGACGACCTGGCCTCCATCATTTATACCTCCGGGACCACCGGGATTCCCAAAGGGGTGATGCTCACCCACCGGAATTTTTCTGCCAATTGCCGGGGCATCGCTGCACTCAACGCCATCGGGCCGGATGACAATTTTCTCTCTATTCTGCCCCTGCATCACGCCTTTCCCTTTACCGCCACTCTGTTGGCGCCCCTTTTTTTGCGGGCGAAAATCACCTACTTGGATACCTTGAAGGCCGAGGCCATTTTAAAGTGCCTCAAAGAGCAGCAGATCACTATACTGGTGCTCACCCCCCAGGTCCTCCAGCACTTCTACCAGGCAATGCAGCGGCAATTGGACCGTATTCCCTGGCCCATCAGGCCCCTGCTGCTGGCCTATCTCAATTTTTCCCGGCGGCTGTCCCAGTTTCTGGGGGTAAATCCCGCCCAACCCCTGCACCGTAAATTCCGCCGCGCCCTGGGAGAGCAGTTCCGGCTTTTTGTCAGCGGCGGGGCCAGACTGCCGGAGTCCCTGGGGGAGAACCTGGTCCGGCTGGGATTCACGGTGCTGGAAGGCTACGGCCTCACGGAGACGGCGCCGGTGGTCACCTTCAACCCGCCGGAAGCCCCCCGTTTGGGGTCTGTAGGCCGGCCCTTGCAGGGGGTGGAAGTCAAGATTCGCCATCCGGACGCAGACGGCATCGGCGAGGTCCTCATCCGGGGCGACAACGTGATGGCCGGTTACTTTCAAAATGAGGCTGCCACCCGGGAAGTTCTCGAAAATGGCTGGTTTCACAGCGGCGACCTGGGTTATCTGGACAAGGACGGCTATCTGCACCTCAAGGGACGGATCAAGGAGATCATTGTTCTCGCTTCGGGCAAGAACATCTCAACCGAGGAAGTCGGCAGCCACTACCTCAAGGCCCCTTCCATCAAAGAGATTTTCATAACCACCGATGACCGGGCCGAAAAGCTTGCCGCGGTGGTGGTGCCGGATCTGGACTTTTTCCGAAAAGCCGGGGAAACCGATATTTACGCCAAAGTGAAGTGGGACCTAGAGATGTGGTCCCGGGATCTGGAGTCCTATAAGCGGGTGCGGGATTTTGTCCTGATCAACGAAGAACTGCCCAAGACCCGCCTGGGAAAAGTCAGGATTCACGAAGCCCAGCGACTTTATCAGGAACGGGCCGGCAAACAGTATGTCAAGAAAAAGCTGGCTCTGGAAGAAGGGTTGTCACCGGTGGGCGCAGTGGTGGTAGAAGTTTTGGCCCGGCAAATCGGGGACCCCCGCATCTCCCTGGACGACCATTTGGAGTTGGATCTGGGACTGGACTCCCTGGGTTTGGTGGAACTCCTGGCAGCCCTGGAGGCCCGGTTCAACCTCAAGATCAAAGACGACGAATTTATCGGGATACTTACGGTGCGAGAGCTTATCGGCTTCATCGAAGGGAAAAACCCTGAAACCGTTAAGGAGCCTGAGGAAGAAATGGCGGCCTGGGACAGCCTGCTGCTGACCGATCCGCCCCCGGGTCTGCTCCAACGCCTCGGTCTGGAAGGGGGCTTCATGGCCCGCATGGCCACCCAGGGGCTGGCATCGGTATTGGGGCTTTGGTTTAGATGGATGTTCGACCTCGAAGTGTACGGTCAAGACAACCTCAAAGGCCGGGGTTACATTATCTGTCCCAACCACGCCAGCTTCCTGGACGGCTTCATCCTGGCGTATGCGGTGCCGGGGCCCCTGCGCCACCGCCTTTTTTCTCTGGGGTATAGCGGCTATTTCGATGTGCCGGTGGTCCGGGACCTCCTCAAACTAATCCGGGTAATCCCGGTGGATTCAGCCCGGAACGTGGTGGCGGCCATGCAGGTGTCGTCCTTTATCCTCAGGCATGGACAGCTCCTGGCCATTTTTCCCGAAGGCTTCCGGACCCCCACCGGAGAATTGGGCCAATTTAAGAAGGGTGTCGCCATCCTGGCCAAGGAACTGGAGGTCAAATTGGTTCCGGTTTATATTCAAGGCTCCTATGAAGCCTGGCCGCCGGGTGTAACCCTGCCCCGTTCCCGTCCCATCCGGGTGATTTTTGGCCGGCCGCATTCCTGGGAGGAACTCAAGGAGCAGGGGCTGAAGATTGCCCCGGACTCTTCGGACTATGACGCCATCGGAGTCGGCCTGCGGCAGGAAGTCTTGCGGCTCAAAGAATCTTTGGAGGGGAAAGAGGTTTCGTATCGACAGGGGAGGGGGAGTTTACGGGTTTAGATTTGTGAAACGTATTTGCGGGACACCGCACCGTGGTGCGCTGTGCGTACCTTACACCATATTTTTTGTATAAGGATAATTATGGCCAAGACCATCGTAGAGCAAATCATGGCGGCGCATATGGTGTCCGGGGAGTTGGTCCCCGGCAATGAGGTGGCGCTGAAGATCGATCATACCTTGACCCAGGACGCCACCGGCACCTTGGCCTATCTGGAGTTCGAGGCCATGGGGGTGGACCGGGCCCGGCCCGAAGTTGCGGTGAGCTACGTCGACCACAATCTGCCCCAGACGGACTTTCGCAACGCCGACGACCACCGCTTTTTGCGGACCATGGCGGCCAAATACGGCCTCTACTTTTCGCCGCCGGGCAACGGCATCTGCCACCAGGTGCACCTGGAGCGCTTCAGCGTTCCGGGCAAAACCCTGCTGGGGTCCGACAGCCACACCCCCACGGCCGGCGGGGCCGGGATGCTGGCCATGGGCGCAGGCGGGCTGGACGTGGCCCTGGCCCTGGCCGGGCAGCCTTTTTATCTGACCATGCCCGAAATCCTGGGGGTGCGGCTGACCGGATGGTTTCGCCCCTGGGTGTCGGCCAAGGACGTCATCCTGGAGCTGCTGCGGCGCCTTTCCGTCAAGGGGGGGCGGGGCAAAATCCTGGAATTCTTCGGCCCGGCCCTGCGTTATCTCAGCGTGCCGGAGCGGGCCGCGATCACCAATATGGGGGCCGAGCTGGGAGCCACCACCTCCATCTTTCCCTCAGATGCCCAGACCCGCAAATTTTTAAAAATGCAGGGCCGGGAGGCGGATTTCCGGCCGCTGGCGGCCCAGGGGTCCCCGCGGTATGCAGAACTGCAAGAGGTTGACCTGGCCCAGCTTCCCTCTCTCGTCGCCCAGCCCAGTTCCCCGGATAGAGTGGCAAAGGTGCAGGACCTGGCGGGCCTGCCGGTGGAGCAGGTGCTCATCGGCTCCTGCGCCAATTCGTCGCTGCGGGATTTGCTCATCGCCTCTCACGCCCTGAAGGGGCGGCGGGTGCACCCCCGGGTCAGCCTGGAGATCAACCCGGGGTCCCGCCAGGTCCTGGAAAACCTCATTTTGGCCGGGGGCCTGCTGCCTTTGATCGAAGCCGGGGCCCGGGTGATGCCGCCGGGCTGCTGGGGCTGCATCGGCATGGGCCAGGCGCCGCCCACAAATGCTGTGAGCGTGCGCACCTTTCCCCGGAATTTTCCGGGCCGCAGCGGCACCAAGGACGACCGGGTCTATCTGGCCAGCCCCGAAACCGCGGTGGCTGCGGCCATCTTCGGGGAACTGCGGGACCCCCGGGAATTGGGAGATTATCCCCGGGTGGCCGGTCCCCGCCACTTCGTGGTGGCCGGGGCCAACATCATCCCCCCGCCCCCGCCGGGAGAAGCCGGGGAAGTGCTGCGGGGCCCCAACATCGTGCCCTTTCCCCAACTCACCCCCCTGCCCGAAACCTGGCGCGGCGAGGTCTGGCTCAAAGCCGGGGATAATGTCACCACCGACGATATCATGCCCGCAGGCAGCCAGGTTCTGCCGCTGCGCAGCAACCTGCCGGCCATTAGCCAATATGCCTTTACCCGCCTGGACCCGGATTTTCCCCGGCGGGTGCAGGGCATGGGGGAAGGCGCGGTCATCGGCGGCGAAAACTACGGTCAGGGGTCTTCCCGGGAACATGCGGCCCTGGCGCCCCGGTACTTGGGGGTCCGGGTCAAGCTGGTGAAGAGCTTTGCCCGCATCCACCTGGCCAACCTGATCAATTTCGGCATCCTGCCCCTGACCTTTGAAAACCCGGGTGATTACGACCAGCTAAAGTTGGGGCAGAAATTGGAACTGCCCAATGTCCGAAAATTAATCCTGGAGGGGGCGGAACGCCTCCCCCTGAAGGTGGGGGATAAGGAAATCTGGGCCCGGGTGGACTTATCAGATCGCCAGCGCCAACTCCTGGCCGTGGGCGGGGCTCTGAACCTGGCTAGAGAGGGGTAAATTTTTGAGGGGAAGGCCGGGGGACGAAAGCCCCCCGCCCTCCCCTCAAACTCCCCTCCCAACCCCCCAAAGGGTTGGTGGCACAGGCGTCCCGTTTGTGCCTTATAGCATTTGCCAAAAGTTTCTTTTTCTTATCCCCTCTCCCCCCGGCTGTTTGGACCGGTGAGGGGGGGAAGAACTTTTGGCAACAAGTATAAGCGGTAATGTAGGGCGGGCACTGCCCGCCAGTAATGGTGCGCGGTGCGCACCCTTGCACCATGCACAGGCGAGATGCCTGTGCCACCAGGCCAAGAAATCTAAGCAGTGGCCCATGAGCCTGCGGCCTTCTCAAAAACAATAAAAAAATCGGTGGGGCGGGCCTCCGTGCCCGCCACCGGATGATGGTGCACAGGGCGCATCTACATGCCTTAAACCTAAAACCTTTTAGGGCTATCCGGTTGACTCCCGTACCCACTGTATAATGCTTTTAATTAATGACTCCAAGAATGGGTTTTAATCACACTTTATTGCATCCCAAAGCGTTTTATTCCCTCCCCCTTGATGGGGGAGGGTTAGGGTGGGGGTGGGAATGCTGTGTTATATAGCGAGCATGCATAGACACCCCCCTCCCACCAGGGGAGGGGAGTTTTCGAATCAGACTGATTCGATCTCAATTTGGGCTACCGTTCATCCCATATATAGTGGCGAGGAGATTCAACCGGATAGCCTTTAAACCTTAAACCTTGAACTTTGAACCTTGAACTTTTCAAGACAGGGGATTCACCATGGAATACAAAGGTTGCTTCATCAACGGCAAATGGGTGGATACTCCGCAAAAATTGCCAGTGACCTCCCCTTGGTCCGGTGAAGTTGTGGGCGAGGTCTCCCTGGCCGGGCCAGAGGAGTGGGAGGCGGCCATAGTTGCGGCGCAGCAGGCCGCGGCGGCTTTGCGCAAAATGTCCAGCCTGGAGCGCCGGCAGATGCTGGAGGCCTTGGTGGCCGGGGTCAAGGAGCGCCAGGCGGAACTGGCCGCCACCATCGTGGCCGAAGGCGGCAAACCCGTAACCTATGCCCGGGCCGAAGTGAGCCGGGGGGTGATGACGCTGTCGTTGGCCGCGGAGGAAGCCCAGCGTCTGGAAGGCGAGGTCCTGCCCCTGGACCTGACCCGGGCCAGCGCCGGACGCTGGGGCATCACCCGGCGTTTTCCCATCGGGCCGGTGCTGGGGATCACGCCCTTTAATTTTCCCCTCAATCTGGTGCTCCACAAGGTGGGCCCGGCTTTGGCCGCGGGCAACCCCATCATCATCAAACCGCCGTCCGCCTGCCCCTTGACTGCCTTGAAACTGGCGGAAATTTACCAAAAGGCCGATTTGCCTGCCGGGGGGCTGCAAGTATTGGCCAGCACCAGCGCCCTGGCGGAGCGCGCCGTTGCCGATGACCGCCTGAAGGCCCTGTCTTTCACCGGCAGCGCCGCGGTGGGCTGGGCCTTGAAGAATAAGGCCGGCAAAAAACGGGTCATCCTGGAATTGGGAGGCAACGCCGCCTGCATCGTGGATGCCGGCGCGGACCTGGAGTGGGCGGCCAAACGGACCGCCATCGGCTCCTTTGCCCACGCCGGTCAGGTTTGCATTGCAGTGCAGCGCCTCCTGGTGCACCGGGAGGTCTATGAGCCCTTCAAAGAAAATTTTCTCAAGGTTATCGAGCAAGAAATCGTGACCGGCGATCCCGCCGGAGATGCAACGGTCATCGGCCCCATGATTGATGCTGCGGCCGCAGCCAAAGTCAGGGAGTGGGTTCAGGAAGCCAGAAACGGCGGCGCCCGTTTGGCGGCAGGGAACCCCGGGGCGCGCAATCTCATCCCGGCCATGGTTTTGGAGGGAGTGTCCCGGGAGATGAAGCTCTGGACCCACGAAGTCTTTGGACCGGTGGCGGTTCTGGCGCCCTTTGACGATTTTTCCCAGGCCCTTACTATGGCCAACGATTCGGACTACGGCCTCCAGGCCGGGGTCTTCACCCAGAACCTGGCCCATGCCTGGCAGGCCTTTGAGACCCTGGAGGTGGGGGGGGTGATCATCAATGATGCGCCGATCTTCCGGGTGGATAACATGCCTTACGGCGGCGCCAAGTCCTCTGGGTTGGGAAGGGAAGGGATACGCTACGCCATGGAGGAGCTAACCGAGATTAGGCTGATGGCGTTGAAGGTTTGAGGCCATTTTCTTATAAGCTGCAACAAACTCTAAATTGTGGCGGTCACGGAGGGCCGCCCAACCCATGAGTATGTTTCATTTGACTAAATTGGGGTTACCGGACAATACTAAAGCCTCCGAGGCAGGGATGCCACGTTTCAGATATGGGGAGCCACAGGTCAATGTCCTGTGCTCCCCCCTGGAGGCGGCTCAAGGATAGTAAATTTGGATTAACCTACCCCGGGCACTGCGGAATAAATTTCTTTCAGCAAAGGTGGCTTGAATTCCAACGTCCGGAGCAACAGCACCGGGACCGTGGCGTGAGTCGCGACTTTATCGGCTACGCCGCCCATGTACCAGGCCACTTCACCGGCCCCATGCGTTCCTAAGACAATGAGGTCATAGCCTTTATCCTGGGCGAAGGCAATGATCTGCTGCGCCGGCACCCCATCAGCACAGGCCCAATCCGCATCCACGCCCTGAGCTTTAAGATCCTGGCCGGCTTTAGCCAGGAAGGTTTCACAGAATTTCTGTTCTTGGGCTGCTTCTGCTCTGATTGTCGCCGGAGTGGCCTCACCCGCGAAGGCGCCCACGCCGCTGTAGCAGGCATGGAAGAGGGTCACCTTGGCGTTGAAGGTCTTGGCTAGTTCAACTGCCTTAGGAAGAACTTTCGCTGCAATTTCAGAGCCATCCAGAGGAACCAAAATCTTCGTAAACATTGTCGCCCTCCTGGTTAACATTCGCTGGGTCTGCGGGCAAATAGCCTGGCAACCCAAACTTATTTGTATTCAAAGTAAGACAGTTTTGTAAGGATGTCAACACAGATCATGGAAATCTCTAATTATTTTTCCATTTCCTGGTCCGGTTCCCGGTTCTGATCAGCCGAATAGCCGCCTTTATAAAGCCCGCGCTGTAGGACCCGGTGGTAACTGGTAAAATCGCCTTCGGCACTGTCGCTCTCCAGGTGTTGGCTCATCATTTTCAACTTGGCGTCCAGATCGTCCAGGAAATTTACCAGGAGGGCCTCCCGGGTCTTGGGTTGGATGGGGGACCCGAATTCCAGGGAGCCGTGGTGAGAAAGAATGATGTGTTCCAGTTGAACCAGCAAGGTGGGATCGGGGAACTCCAGGGCTTGGGCGGCGCTCCGCACCATATCCCAACCCAGAACGATGTGGCCCAGGAGTTGGCCGGACACGGTGAGTTCCGGGGCTGGGGGGTTGGCGATCTCTTTGATCTTGCCCAGGTCATGAAGAATAGCTCCGGCCAGAGCCAGGTCCCGGTCAAGGTCTGGATAGATGTCAAGAGATGCCAGGGTGTGACGGGCGACAAACCAGGTATGTTCCAAAAGGCCGCCGACGTAAGGGTGGTGATAGAGGCGCGCTGCGGGACAGACTAAAAACTGCTCCCGGTGGCTATCCAGGAGGCTGAGGACCAGTTGCTTAAGAGGCTGCCGAATCTGGGTTTCGGCCAACTGGCAGAGCTCCTGCCACAATAACTCACGATCATAAGAGGTAGCCTGGACGAGCAGGTCCGGGTCATATTCCCGGAGGTCCCGGCCCATGGCCCGGAGAGCTTCCACGGTGTTGATGTATTGAATATTGAGCTGGGGTTCGCCCTTGTAGGATTCGACCTGCGCCTGGACTGCCACGTGATCTCCGGGTGCGAAGGGACCGGGACATTTTATCAGCACTTTGTTCCAGACCCGGGCCACGATTTGGCCGCTGGCGTCCCCCAGGATCAGGGAGAGGAAAGGCTTGCCGGATTTATCGGTACGGCTTTCCGCCTGGCGCACCATGAAATATTGCTGCACCACGTCCCCTTCCCGGAGGCGGGCAATATGCTGATGGGGCATGATTTTTCCCTTTTAGATGAAATGGTCCTATGATACTCCCGGACCTGGGAGGGGTCAAGGAGAGGTTCGGGTAATTTTCTAATCTGGAAGAGATTTCGTACACATAATGGATTGACAATCCGCCGAAGATTATTATTTTAAGATTGGATAAATTCAGAAAAAATACCGATATATAAAAAAATTATCGCCGTGGTTGTTAACATTTTTTCTTGACACGAGTCTATTAAAAGTTAGAATACATATTTTAACCTTTTAAGATTCAGAGTGCAAAACAGGACAAAATCCATGGAAAAGGATTACCTTAAGAAGTTTATTGAAGTTGGTGGGAATGAGTTTCTGGCCTACGACCCTTTCCATCTTCCGGAAGAAGAAGGGGAGTCCCTTGAGTTCCGCGGTCCCTTTGATGGGCCTCCCGACGAGGAGATGGACGTCTCCGAGCACTTGGACGCCTCCGGTTACGGGCCCATGGCGGAAGAGGGCTTGGAAGATGAATTGGAAGAGGGCATGGAAGCCGAGGACATTCCCGAACATGAGGGGTTGGTAGCGGCCTACTTCCGGGAGATGCTGCGCTACTCCATTCTCTCACCGGAAGAGGAGCGGAGTCTGGGACGTATAATCAAAGAAGGTCAGGATAACATCTTGCACCTGGTATCCATTGCGCAATCCGACTTGGAGGAAGTCAAGTACCTGCAAAAGAAAATTCAGCACTGGTTTCAAACCCCGGACAAGAGCGCCCAAGGCAAGGAAAAGCTTTTCAAGGTGATTCATCAAAAGCTCTTCCAGGTGCAGAAACATCATCCGGAAGCCACCGAGGTCAAGGATCTGGCCAACCGCATAAAGCTGACGGAAGATGAAGTCAATCAGGCCCGGGATCAGATGATCAAGGCCAACTTGCGCCTGGTGGTGAGCATTGCCAAGAAGTATCTGCACCGGGGTTTGACCTTCTCGGACCTGATCCAGGAAGGCAATCTGGGTTTGATGAAAGCCGTGACCCGGTATGACTACACCACCGGTTACCGTTTAAGTACTTTTGCATCCTGGTGGATCCGGCAGACCATTACCCGGGCCATTTACGACAAGACCCGGACCATTCGGATTCCGGTGCACCTTCAGGAGATCCGCAACCGGTGTTACCGGGCCTTCTATGACCTGCTCAAGGAACTGGGCCGGGACCCCAGCCTGAAAGAGATTGCCGAACGCTCCGGCGTCGCCGAAGAGAAAATCCTTCTGGTGACCAACCTGGCGGATGAACTTATCTCGCTGGAGACACCGGTGGGTGATGAGGGGGATCGCTTGGGCGATTTCATCCGCAATGACAAGGCGGTGTCCCCTTACGAGGCGATTCTCGAATCCCAGTTGGGCGAAAAGACCGGCTCCATTCTGACCACCCTAACCGCCCGGGAAGAGAAGATCATGAAAATGCGGTTTGGGATCGGTGAAGAAGTGGAGCATACTTTAGAAGAAATCGGCCGGGCCTTCAAGGTTTCCCGGGAGCGTATCCGGCAGATCGAGAAAAAGGCCCTGAAGCGGCTGAAGCATCCTACCCGCAAAGCGGCCCTGGAAGATTTTTTGGAATAAGAGCGGGGCGCCGAAACGGCCCCGGCATCGATCCTGGAGGGACTATACCATGGCAGGACCGAGCCCTGAGAAACTAAATGAAGTAAAGGAGCGCTTGCTGGAACGGAAGCGGCGCCTCTGGCAGGAAGTCAAGCAACAGCTCAAGAGTAATATCGGGGATGGCTATCAGGAGATGCTAGCCGCAGCCAGGGACGAAGAGGACCAGGCCACCGTAAGCTTAATGGCTGAAACCAACCTCACCCTCTTGGGTCCGAAACGGCAGGAATTGGAGGCCATCGAGGAGGCCTTGCACCGTCTTGAGAATGGCAGTTATGGTTACTGCGAAGTCTGCGGTCAGCCCATCGAGCCCAGGCGGCTGGAGATCATGCCAGAGACGCCTCTGTGCCGTAACTGCATGTCCCACCGGGAAAAGCTGGCTAAGGCCACGGCCCGCTGATTGCTTCCATCTTTAATTGACATTACTGGCGGGGGGCGATGCCTCCCGCTTTTTTTGTGTCAATGTTCTTTTTTTGATTTTCTAACGCGATTACCCTATAATCTGGTCATTCAGGCCGAAATAATTCATGTGACCCAAATTTTATTTCTCATATCCTAATCTTATGTTTGAAGCCAAGAAGATAATCGATAATTTTGTTTTATCAGAATATATTGTTGTCCATCCTGGCGATTGTGTGGAGTTTTTGAGGACTATACCCAATAATTGTTTACAACTAATTGTCACATCTCCTCCGTATAATATCGGTAAGGAATATGAGAAACGGCTAAACTTAGATTTATATCTCAGCCAACAAGCAGCTGTGATAAAAGAATGCGTACGATGCTTATCCCCTCGAGGAAGCATTTGTTGGCAAGTTGGAAATTATGTGGAAAGAGGAGCTATTATACCACTTGACACGGTTCTCTATCCCCTTTTCAAGGAATTGGGATTGAAGCTTCGTAATCGCATAATCTGGCATTTTGAGCATGGGTTGCATTGTAGCCGGCGATTTTCAGGACGATATGAAACAATTATTTGGTTTACGAAATCAGATGACTATATTTTTAATTTGGATCCTGTCAGGGTTCCACAAAAATATCCCGGGAAAAAACATTTCAAAGGACCGAAAGCCGGAAAGTATTCCTGCAACCCTTTGGGCAAAAACCCAGGAGATTTATGGCTTATCCCTAATGTGAAGTGTAATCATGTTGAAAAGACAGATCATCCGTGCCAGTTTCCTGTTGAACTGATTGAGCGGCTCGTTTTATCAATGACCGACGAGGGCGATTGGGTCTTCGACCCCTTTCTGGGGACTGGTACATCGATAATTGCAGCCATTCGTCACAAACGTCGTGGGGCGGGTGCTGAGAATGTTTCCAAATATGTTAAGTTAGCCAAAGAAAGGATTGCGCTTGAGCTCGCCGGAGCTTTGAAAACTCGACCAATGAATAAGCCTATTTTTGATCCAGATGAAGCTGGAAAAAGCCTAAGATTTTCGCCTTGGAAAAATCAAGAAGAAGAAAAACAATTGAAACTCTTAGAAAAAACCGAGAGATATTCTATAAAATGAAAATTATTGAAATTTACTCCCATTTAAATGGTTTGGAATTTTTGTTAGTGCATAAACCGAAATTATGGAAAGAAATTGAGGAAGTTATTGCCTTAGTGGACGCGGAGGCTTGTAAGACAAAGGTATCAAAAGAAAAAACGATGAAAGGTAAATTACTTTATAGTCCAATCGATTTGAATAAAACCTTCAGGAAATTTCTACGCGCTAATAAATGGCAGGAAAGTAGAGTTAAATATTGGGTCACTAAAAGTGAAAAACTTATTCGTAAAACGCTTACATCGTCGCCTGAGGAACAGAAGAAAGAGATTGAGGAAGCGGGAGAAATACCGATTTTCAGTTACAACCAAACGGATTTCGTAAAAGATCGTGTCGCAGTTGAAGTGCAATTTGGAAAGTATTCATTCTTTGC
The DNA here is from genome assembly GCA_049322355.1 of Thermodesulfobacteriota bacterium. Lineage (GTDB taxonomy): Bacteria > Desulfobacterota > Desulfobaccia > Desulfobaccales > 0-14-0-80-60-11 > 0-14-0-80-60-11. Next base: position 38,841 of record JBMORG010000012.1, read on the forward strand.
ATATGATCTTTTTGTAAAACACCTTGCTTTTTATATTGGGGATTATATAGATGTCGGGATTGAAATTCTCCCTATGAAATTTCTCGCAACACAAATGAGTTCGGGAGTCCCTTATTATGAGGGAGAACTTTATAATGTCGTTAGACAAGGGAGGGGAGTCCCTGCAGTTCCACTGGTAATAGCTGGAATAGCACCTTAAAAGGAATGTTAAAGGCGATGATATTTGCTTTTCCCTGTGGTTGGGTTGCCAGGCTTGAAAAAAAGACGAGCTTTGTTGATGCTTTTATTAGTGCACTGAAAGTAAACTTGATAAAACTACATTTCTGGCATCAGCAGGCGTTTCAGTTCCTCAGTCTCGTAAACTACTTCTTCGCCGACCAAGCGAACCTGTCCGTGCACTATATAGTTAAGAACCCGGGGCTGCCATTCATGTTCAGCCCGATTCACCTTGACAGCCAAGGTCTCCGGCGTATCGCCCGGCTCAATGGGAATGGGTAGAGCAAAAAGAACCGGGCCGCGGTCATATACCTCATCAACGAAATGCATGGTGACCGCGCTGTGGTTAATGTCCCCGCGGTGATAAGCGGCCATTACGGCTTCGTGAACAAAGTGGCCGTAAAGGTTCGGCCCGCCAAATCGGGGCAAAGGACCAGGATGGATATTAATCGTACGCGCCGGATCAAGGCCTGTTACTAGTTTCAGCCAACCGGAGAGCATGACATAATCGGCGTTGAAATACTTTACAAAGTTTTGGTACCCTTTGGCAGCATAGGGACCGACCCAGTATTCGGAAGGTATCCCGAGCGCTCTTGCCCGCTGCCAAACACCACCTTCAAAATGGTTGGTGATAACCGCGCAAACCCTCGCGTCCAATATTGGCGGCCTGATTCGCGTAGCTCTCACCATCGTCTCAAATCCTGATCCGCCCCCGGTTTTGGTCCCGGATGCAAAAACCAGAATATTTGGAATAGTCTTCTGCATAACGCCATACCTGGTTGTCTTAATTATTAGGAAGCAGCCTCCCGGCTCTGCTTTGCACTGTCCGGCTAAGAATTACTTATAGTTACAACTGGACAGGAAGGAGTGCGACTTTACGCTGGTGGGTCTTTAAACCGGGATTGAACCAAAAGATATTCCGGCCCTTGACCGCGTCCAGGTCGGCGGTGGCGTACCAGCGGCCCTTGCGGAGGTGGGCCGCGCGGTAGCCGTAGCCGCTGAGCAATTGCCGGATGGCCGCTTTGCTGGCGCCCGCGGTTTGCAGGTTCTTTTCCTCCATCTCCATGAGGAACATCGGGGCGTACCGAGAAATGAGAGCCTTCGCGCCCTGGAGCACGGCCAACTCTGCACCTTCCGCGTCCAGCTTAATCAGGCTGGGCGGGCGCAGCCCCTCGGAAATCAGAAAGTGGTCCAGGGCCACGGTCCGGCAGACCTCGTGACCGGTCTGGCCGTCCGCTGCGAAGAGACTGGCACTGCTGTCGGCAATGTCGCCGGAAACATGGAGCACGGCCTCGCCTTCCCGGTCGCTGACAGCCACGGCGTAGGTTTTGACATTCCCATAGGGGTTTAAAGAGAGATTTTCCGTGAGCCGGGCGTAAGCATTCTTCCCCGGCTCAAACGCCACGATTTGGCCGCGGTGGGCTAAAGCCGCGGCTGCCACCAGGGTAAAATAGCCCACGTTGGCCCCGATATCCCAGAAGATGTCGTCGTCCGAAAGCAGTTGTGCCACCAGGTCGGCTTCGTAGCGCTCATGGTAATGCCCGTAAAAATAAACCTTCAACTGCTCTGGGTCCTGAAGATCCAGCTTCATCCTGAACCCCTTGTCCAGGCGGACCACTGCAAATCGCTCTGCCGGGGAAAGCGCGGCATGGAGGCGCGCATAGAAAAAAGCCTTGCCGTCGCGCAAGGGGAATCTGCTGAGGTACCGGCGGAAGAGTTCTCGTAAAACTGGTTTGAACCGGCTTTCAGGCATTTTTCTTCCGTTGTCTCCAAGCTGAGCTTGGAGGAAAAATTGCGTTTCCAAGCTGGAGCTTGGGAACGAGGAAAAAATACCTGTTTTCGGGCATCTTTCCAACCTGTATGGCGGTTTGAACCCCCCCCGTACTCTCTTTCTTTCAGCGCAGGCGCCGGTGGCGCAGACAGGGCAGTTCCCGGCGCAGGCGCTGCAGCCGCTCGTAATCGAGAGGGGCCAGGATAACCCCTTCACCGTCCGGGGCCTGGGCCAGAAGCGTTCCCCAGGGGTCCACAATCAGGGAGCGGCCATAGCTCCGGCGGCCCGGTACGTGCTGCCCATATTGGGCCGGGGCCACCACATAGGATAAGTTTTCAAGGGCCCTGGCTCTTAACAGCACCTCCCAATGGTCCCGGCCGGTCCTGGCAGTGAAGGCCGCGGGCAGGAGGATGAGATTGGCTCCCTGGTCCACCTGCCTTCGAAAAAGTTCTGGAAAGCGCAAGTCATAGCAGATGGCCAATCCCGCAGTGAAGGATGTGCCCGGAAGCGCCGCCACTACCACTTCTTCACCCGGATGGGTATGCTCCGACTCCCGGAAAGCCGGGGCGCCGGGAAAGTCCACGTCGAACAGGTGCAGCTTACGATATTGGGCAATGATCTTGCCTTGGGGACCCAAGAGGACGCTGGTGTTGTAGGGCCGGGCCTTGCCGGGAGTGCGCTCGGGAAAGGATCCCATCAGGAGAAAGATTCGCAGCTTGCTTGCCAACTCCCGGAAGCGGTTCACCAAAGGACCGTCCAAGGGTTGGGTGGCGGCGGCGATATCGGCCTCGGTTCCCAGGCAGGCGAAATGCTCCGGCAGGGCCACCAGCTGCGCCCCCCGGGAAGCAGCCTCCTCAACCAGGGCCTGGGCTCTGGCCAGGTTGGCTTCCTGGCTTGGAGTTGAGTTGAGTTGTATCGCGGCGACCCACATAGGAGTTAGAAGTTTGCAGTTAGGAGATTGTGGTAAGCGTCAAGATAATTCCCAAAGATACTGTTTTCCGGAAGATAAAATTGGCCGTTGGAAAAACATTTGGCAGTAAGTTACCATAGGTCTAGCGATAAAGCAAAGCCGGGTCCGGCCATTCCATGAACCGGTCGGTCCCTGGGGGGCCCCAGGTCCCCGCGGGATAAAACCGAACGCTTCCGGGGGGCGGGTCCAGGGCCGGGGCGTAGATGCGCCAGGCCCCCTCCACTTCATCAGCCCGCACAAACAGGGTCTGGTCGCCGGCCATGATGTCCAGGAGCAGGGTTTCATAGGCCTCGGGCAAGGAGACCGCCTCTTCGGAATAGCGGTAGCGCAGGCGCTTGGTTTTAAGTTGGAGAGGCTCCCCCGGGGTCTTTACTTCGAAGTGGAGGTCGAAGCCTTCATCGGGCTGCACTGTGAACACCAAGATATTGGAGCTGCAGGTGCCGGTATAATGCGGCTCGAAGACCCACACCGGCGGGCAGCGGAAGGTCACGGCGATCTGGGTGAAGCGGCGGGGCAGGCGTTTGCCGGTCACCAGGTAAAAGGGCACCCCCTGCCAGCGCCAGTTTTCAATGAAAAGCTTTAAGGCTACGAAAGTATCAGTATGGGAATCGGGAGAAACCCCTACGGCTTCCCGGTATGCCGGAACGTCCTGGCCGTTAATACTACCCTGGGTATATTGACCGTAAATCACGTTTTCCGGCAGGACCGGTCCGATGGCCCGCAAGACCTTGGATTTTTCGGTGCGGATGCTTTCCGCGTCGAAGGCTACCGGGACCTCCATGGCAGTGAGGGTGAGGAGCTGGGTGAGGTGGTTCTGAACCATGTCCCGAAGGGCTCCGGTCTGGTCATAGTAGCCGGCCCGGCCCTCCGCCCCCAGGCTTTCGGCTACGGTGATCTGGACGCTCTGCACCAGATTGCGGTGCCACAGGGGCTCGAAGATGGCGTTGGCAAACCGAAAAATCAAGAGATTCTGGACGGTCTCTTTGCCCAGATAATGGTCGATGCGATAGACTTGGGATTCATCGAAATATTGGTGAATCTGCTCATTAAGAACGATCGCGGAATCCAGGTCTTTGCCAAAGGGCTTCTCCACTACCAGCCGGGTCCAGCCTGAGCTCTCATTGACACCGGATTGACCCAGGCCGCCGATAGTACGCATGTAAGCCGAAGGCGGCAGGGCCAGGTAAAATACCCGGTTGCCGGGCAAACGGTGCTTCTGCTCCAAGGCCTGGATGCGGGCCGCCAGGGCCTGAAAGTCCTCGGGGGTGCCCGCCCCCAGGCCCTGAAAGAATAGGCATTGGTCGCACCACTGGCCGTATTCCTTAGTGAGCGAACCGGAAGTTGCCAGGGCTTCCCGGGCCAGATTCCTAAAGCCTTCGTCGGTCAGTCCGGTCTGGCGAGACACCCCCAGGATGAGCAGAGGAGTGGGCCCGGCTCCTCCCGCCCGCAATTGATAGAGGGCCGGCAGGAGTTTCCGCCGCATCAGGTCGCTGGTGCCCCCCAGGACCACGAACAGGTGAGGTTCAACATTATGCCCCCGCACGGTAGTCATAATAAGGGTTCCTTATTTCCAGAAAAACTTCTCTAGGTTAGTCATATTTGATGAGGCCGCCACCGTCCAAAGGCTCCCCGTCTGGCTGTCAGCTAAAAAGGGTGCAGTTAACCCTGTTTATCCTAAACATAAGGAATAATAAAGCCGTCTGCAACCCGTGATCTTCCCCGTGCGTCAACCATCCGCTAAAGCATCAAGAAGTTTGCAGTGGGGAATATAAATTGTTGCCCCACGACCCCAAAAAAGCCAGTGACGCCAAGGAGGGAAAATCAGATTTCTAAGACTTTGCCGATTTCCAAAGGAGGGCGCCCTCTAGAGAACTAGCTTGCAGCTTGAGCCTTTTTTCTCTAAACTTTGAAGGTTGAAGAGGGGTGGAAAGCAAGATGCGCATGGCTGGAGAACGCGAAGAGCTGCAGGCTTGGACTCCGGAAGACTGGTTCATCGATCTCAGCCACCGGTTCGATCTCACGGGCTTTCACCGCGACCGGTTGCTGATAAGGGGCCGGACGAAGTTTCAAGCCTTCGAGATCTTTGAGAACCGGCTCTGGGGCCGCATGTTGATCCTGGACGGACGCCTGCAATCCACAGAACAGGATGAATTTATTTATCACGAGGCCCTGGTGCAGCCGGCCATGCTGACCCACCCTGATCCGCAGCGGGTGCTGATATTAGGCGGGGGCGAGGGGGCCATCTTGCGGGAAGTGCTGCGGCACCCTGGGGTGAGGCGGGCGGCGATGGTGGATCTCGACGGGGAACTGGTGGGGCTCTGCAAAGAATGGCTGCCCACCTTCCATGCCGGTGCCTTCGATGATCCCCGGACGGAATTAATCTTCGCCGACGGCCGCAGCTGGCTGGCAGCGCAGGTCGAAGGCTCCCTGGATGTCATCATCCTGGACCTGCCCGAACCGCTGGAGGGTGGGCCGGCCCTCAACCTTTTTACCAGGGAGATGTATGAATTGGTTCGGAGCCGGCTGGCCGCTGGAGGAATGATGGCTGTGCAATCCGGTTCGGCTGGGTTCCACGGTCATTTAATGGCGGACCTCAATGCCACCTTGCGGACGGTTTTTCCCGCCGTGATGGCTTATACGGCCTTTGTCCCCAGTTTTATGGATCTGTACGGGTTCCATGTGGCCGGGGAACAGGATCTAGAGTGGCCCAGGCCCGGAATTGCTGCGGCTCGTTTAGAGGAACGGGGTCTGAATTCCCTGAAATGGCTGGGAGCGGATAACTTTGCCTCTCTGCCCATCCTACCTAAATATCTGAAAGCCCGCCTGATGCGGGAAGGCAAGGTCTTGACTGATGCCAGGCCTTTTGGACCGCGGCCTGGTGAACCGACTTTTTACTAGCGATTGTTTGAGAGAATTGGTAGACGGTTTATAATTCAAGCCCATTTTTGGAGATAAAGCTCTGGTGGGCAGTCCTGCGGGAGCCTGGACCGGAGCGCTTGAGGTTGCTTGCGGATAATAGTTTCGCAGGGATATTGAGGAGTTAAATTATTATGTCTAATCGGCGAGTCGGGGTCTATGTTGACTCCATGAATATCATGCGCAACGGCGGCTACGGGATGCGCTATGAAGTGATCCGACGTTTTGCGAGCCGGGACGGCGATGAAGTGATGCGGTTGAATGCCTATGTAGCTATTGACGAAGAGCGCGCTATTTCTGATCCAAATTATAAAACGACCTTAAATTTTATCCTCACATTGCGGGATTTAGGTTTTAAAGCCGTGGAGAAGCCCATTCGCTGGTACACTGATGACTCCGGCCGTACCTACGGCAAAGCCAACCTGGACATGGAAATGGGGCTGGACATCGTGTCCCAATCGGACCGCCTGGACTTGATTTATCTGTTCACCGGTGACGGCGATTTCTGCAGCGTGGTGACCATGGCCCAAAACAAGGGGTGCCGGGTGGAACTGGTGGCTTTTGCCAATGTCTCGGCCCGCCTGCGCCGGGAAGTGGACCTGTTTGTACCTGGATACCTGGTGCCGGGATTGTTGCCCACCGCTCTTCCTTCCGCCGGGGCCCCCGCCTGGGGCGAAACGGGCAGCCGGGTCCGGGGGGTCTGCACCAAGTACTTTTTGGACCGCTCCTACGGGTTTTTCCGGTTCATGCACAGTTTCGGCAAGGTCTGGGTTACCGACACCCGTCTGGAAGAATCGCCTTATACCTCGGTATTTTTCATGGAAAAGGACTTACCGCCGGGAATTCATCCCGAGAACCTGCCCAGCCGCGATTACATATTCGAGTTCAACCTTAGCGAAGGTGAAAAAGGCTTCGTGGCGTCGGACATTGAGTTGACTTATAAATATTAGGGACCAGGAATCAGGGGCCAGGTTTTCTTTGCTGACCCCTGCCCCCCTGGCCCCTGCTCACAAGGAGAACCCATGGGCCAGAAACTGCGCGTGCTTTTTGTTGCTTCCGAAGGAGTGCCTTTTGCCAAGACCGGGGGGCTGGCCGATGTGGTGGGCACGCTGCCCCAGGCCTTGGAAGATCTAGGGTTGGAAGTCAAGGTCCTTATGCCCTTTTATGCCATGGTGAAGCAAGGGAAGGTGCCCACCACCCTCATTGCCGAGGACCTGGAAGTTAATCTGGGTCTGATCAACCATACTTTCAATCTCATGGCCCCCGCGGCTTCGGGTTTGCCCTTCTATTTTGTGGAGCGGGATGAGTTTTACGACCGCAGCCAGCTCTACGGCACTCCCCGGGGGGATTACTTTGACAACCTGGAGCGCTTCGCCTTTTTCTCTGGCGCGGTCCTGCCTTTTTGCCGGGCCATGGAATTTACCCCCGACGTGATTCACTGCCATGACTGGCAGAGCGCCCTGGTGCCGGTGTACCTCCGGAAGCGCTGGGCCGGCGAGGAGGTCTTGGCCGGGGCGAAAACCGTGTTCACCATTCACAACCTGGCTTACCAGGGGCTCTTTTCCAAGGAGAAATACCCTTTATTGGGCCTGGATTGGTCCTTTTTCTCCATCGACGGCTTGGAGTATTACGATCAGATCAACCTGCTCAAGGGGGGCATCGTCTGCGCCGATGCGGTCACCACGGTGAGCCCCCGTTACAGCCAGGAGATCCAGACCCCTGAGTTCGGCTACGGTTTGGAGGGAGTGCTGAAAACCCGGGCCGAGCACTTGCACGGCATCTTGAACGGCGTGGATTATAAAGATTGGAGTCCCGAGACCGACGCACTCATCCCGGCTTCTTTCAGCCGGGAGGATTTGCAGGGCAAGGCCGCGAACAAGGCCGCCCTGATGGAGGCCTTCGGCCTGTCCCAGGATCTGGCCGATGCGCCCATCCTGGCCGTAATCTCCCGGCTGGCGGATCAAAAGGGCTTCGATCTGTTGGCCGAAATTTTGCCCCAGCTTATGAAGCAGAAGCTGATGCTGGTGATCCTGGGCACCGGGGAGGAAAAGTACCACCGCTGGCTGGAGGCCGAGGCCCCCAAGTACAAGGGCAAGTTGGGGGCGAAGATCGCCTTTGACAACAAGCTGGCCCACCTCATGGAAGCCGGGGCCGACATGTTCCTCATGCCGTCGCGCTACGAGCCCTGCGGTTTAAACCAGATTTACTCCATGAAGTACGGCACCATTCCCGTGGTCCGGGCCACCGGCGGTCTGGCGGACACAGTGACGCCGGTAGGCGACCCCAAGACGCCGGGCACGGGCTTCGTGTTCAGCGACTACACCCCCGAGGCCTTCCTGAAGGCCATTCACACCGCCCTGGATGCATACGCCAATAAGGACCTGTGGCACCGCATTATGGTCCACGCCATGACCCAGGACTTCTCCTGGAAGGTGTCGGCAAAGGCTTATCTGGAGCTTTATAAGACTTTGGGGTAGGATTACTTTTGTGGGTAGCCGCAGGCCTTACCGTGAAAAACTTCAAATCCCCCTAAATCCCCCTTTGGCAAAGGGGGGCAGGGGTGATTTTTCATCCCCGGAGGTGAGCATTTGTGGTTTATGAAAGTGTAGCATATAGCGTTTGCCGAAAGTTGTTGCTGATTATCCGGTTGGATTTGTCATTCTGAGCGCAGCGAAGAATCTCGCTTTTTTGAGATTCTTCGGTCGCTTAGCTCCCTCAGAATGACAATGATAAGTAGCTCATGAGGCTATTGAATAGGAAAAAACTTTTGGCAATTGCTATAACCCCGCGCAGGCGAGACGCCTGTGCCACCAAAAAGGGAAAGCCACGAACGCTCTTTTTCCAGTCTTCAGACGGGAAGAGGCCTTCGTGGCTTTAGTCTTTAGCAGAATCGTGGCTTTCCGTTAATGGCAACAGGTGTGCCCGTGCTGATGATGCCCATCGTTATGGGTGTGCTCATGGGTATGAGTGGTAGCATCATGGCTGTGATCATGCCCGTTATGGCTATGAGACTGCGCGTCGTGCTTATGCTCATGCTCATGTTTGTCCTTGTTATGACAGCACATGGATCATCCCTCCTTTCTTAGTTATTGTTTAATATTATAATTAGTTATGCTCTTTCTGTCAACGTTCCCTTAAGTCAATGGGTGGCGTGGGGGCGGGTTTAAAACCCGCCCCTGCTGCAAGGCCATCCAATTTTGGATGATGACTGATTTCATCGGGCATGAGTTTTTAGCCGGCGCAGGCGCAGGCAAAACGCCTGCGCCTCTATTTGCCCTCCGGGTTATTTTACCGCCGGCCACTCGGTAAACTGCACCCAGAGCACTGCGCCGTATTCGGCGTCTTTTTTCTTGCCATCCTTATCGGTGATAGCCTGTTTTTCCTCGTTTAAGGCGGAGAAACCCCACCAGCCGGCCTTGGGCACGGCAAACGAAAAGACGCCGTTCTTATCGGTTTTTACTACCTGGGTAACGAAATAGTCATTGGGGGCAGTTACTTTTTTATCGGCATTCCAGAATTCCACTTCCACATCGGCGTTGGCCACGGTCTTGCCCTTGAATTTCACCACACCTTGAAAGACGTTGCCGGCATAGAGGCCGAAGGGCCGGGTCAGGGGCACGATTTCGGCCTTTAAGCCCACTTCTGCATCCCAACCATCTTCGGCCCCGAACGCGGCCACATAGGTCTTGGTCTGGTGGATAATATATTTGTTTTCTGCGGGCTCCCAATAGGGCAGGGGATCGAAGAAGAAGGCGTAAATCCCCGGCTTTTTCAAAGTGTAGGTGGTTTTCCAGGCCTGCTTGTCCAGAACCTTGGTTTCCTGGAGGGTATTTAAAAGATCGGTTTTTTCTTTCCCGGAAAGGACGCCAAACTTCTTAGGTTTGGCCATGTCCATGCCATTCTGCTCAAAAGGGTGGCAAAAGGCCAGGGTCAATCCGAGGTTAGCGTCGTCGCCTTGCATCACCATGGATTTATCCGGCAGGATCACGCCGAAATGGGCCTGACAGACTCCGGCTAGGCTCAACACGAGCATCAAGCATAGACAAAGTGAACAACATTGTTTCATAATCACCCTCCGTTTCTCTTGATTGTGGACAGGCACAGCCTGCAGTGGAACCAAAGAAGTGTTTCTAAATTAAGTCGACAGTATGATATGCCAGTTTTTTCCCCTCCCCTGGTGGGAGGGGGTAGGGGGAGGGGGAATTAGAGCACTTTTACCCCCGCCCTAACCTCCACCACCAAGGGGAGAGAATTATAAGTCCTGTTAATTATGATACACACCATTAATTTCCCATTTTCCGCCAGGCCTCCCAGTTGGGGCGGCCCTGGGAGTCCCGCAGGTGCAGCATGAAGCCGCCTTTGGCAAGTTCGTAGGCGATCACCCGCAGCTTCCCGTCTTTCTCAGCCTCACACATGCCCTTGACCCGCACTTCGTCTCCCGGCGTCAGCACGAACTCCTGGCGCTCCAGGTACCAGATGGGTCCCAAACTCACGTGCACCTGTCCCCGGGTTTTGGTGTCCATCACCAAGGCCATGCCCGGATACATGCTCTCTCCCAGGCTCTCGGTGAGCACCTGCACCACTTTGCCGCTTTCGTCAAAGGGTTTGCAAATAGCCTTTACCGGACACTGATAAGCCGTGTACGGGCAAGGCCGGAAGCCCTGGCCCCGCCCCTGGCTCATGGCCTGGGGAGGCATTGCCGAAACCAAAAGCGCCATGACCAACACGCTTATTACCACCAGTTGCCACCGTTTCATACGATGGTCCTCCTTTACTATTAGATTGCTTTAGAAAGCATATACCATGGACAACAGCGGCGTCAGCGCGGCGTCGCTGTTTTTGCCCGCCAGGTCGATGTTCAGCCCCAGGGCCAGGGAAAACTTATCCGTGGCCATGTATTCGATCCCGGGCATTACCGAGATCAAGGCCTCCGGGGGCAGATTGGCCTTGTGGCCCAACAGGCGCCCGCCGCTCCAATAACTGGTGAGTTCCAGGAGCGCCACCCATTTCTGGGTGAGGGGATATTCCGCCGCCAGGTTCAGGGTGATGAAGTCCCGGGGATAGTTGCGCAACTGGGTGGCCACGGGGTCGCCCTCCACCAGGTTGCCGTTATCATCAAAAACCAGCCCGGCCCGGTCCTCTCTGCTGTCGAACGCGGTCTGCATGGTATACCAGATGTTGGCGTAAAAGATGAAGGGTTTCATCCACTTGGACATGTTTAAGCCGGTGGTGAAGGCATAGGCCCCGCCTCCCAGTTCATCGGTTCCCAACCGCCCGGGATTGAGGTGGCTGAAGTGGCCGGTGGGAAAATCGGTGGCGAAGAGCGCGGTCACCGTGGGCCTGGTTTCGGTCTCTTCCACCAGGCGGTATTTGAAGGTCAGATTGATGTCGCCCAAGCCCCCGAAGCTGGCAAAGCGCTCGTTGTTGGGCCCCGGTTCAGCCACGCTGCCGGCCCAGTTGTGGACGTAGGGGATGACCACAAAGACCTCCAGGTTGTTCCACAGGCCGTAAGTGAATTTCCAGTCCATGGCGAAGGTCTGGAAATCGCCCCCCGCCGACACCCGCCGCCAGCTCTGGGTGAGGCTGCTGGTGACGAAGCTCAGGCCAAAGGTGGGCTGCACCGCGAATTTGCCCTTCTCAATGGGAACCGCCGTGTCGGTGATGATGGGCCCGAAGGTGGCGGGGCATTCGTCTTCTTTAGGCTCTTCCTTTTTCTCGGCTTCCTGGCCTTCCGGCTGGAAACCTTCCCCCCGGCCGCCAATCTCCGGGGAGGGGGTGGAGGCTACCTGTCTCTCTTTCCCCCCGGCGAAAGGTGCAGTAGCATCGGGTGGAGGCATTATAGCCCAACCTGGCATCGCCCACAGGGTTATCCAAAGACACAGCAATACGAAACCTGTTTTCAGGTTCAAAACTATAATCCTTTCTTCTTAACTTATTATGTTTAAATGGGCGGGAAATCAATTACTGCATCCCCTAGCCTTTTCGTCAATCGGCCTGCCCTTTTTCCTCCCTGCTCCAGGCGAGTTGTTCGTCTTTTCTGCCCACACCACAGGTGTGGCTGTCGCACCCCGGACAATAGCCCTGCTTCTTCCACAGGGAGCGGTACAACAGGTAAATCGCCCCGATAACGATGGCTCCGGCCAAAAGTGCATCCGTCCAGCCCATGTCAACCTCCCAGTCCCAGGAGAAGGCCGCCCTGATTGATGATCAAGGCCACCAGCCAGGCCAATATCAGTCCATATCCCGTAGCCAGCCCGAACCATTTCCAGGTGCCGAATTCATGTCTGAAGGCCACCGCGGTTACCACGCAGGGCATATAGAGCAGGGTGAAGGCCATAAAGGCCAAGGCGGTTAAAGGAGTAAATTGTTCTTGCAGCGCGCCTCTCCAGTTTTTGGTCTTCTCATCTTCTTCCACGGCCAAGGTGGCGACCCCGAAAGTGGAAACCACATTGCGGCCCGCGTCCATTACCGCCTTCCCGAAGGAAGCGCCGATTTCTTTGAGATCTTCACTAAAACTGGGAGACTCTTCCTGCTTTTCTTCTTCCTTGCCATAAATTTGACCCATGGTGGTCACCACGATCTCTTTGGCTACCAGCCCTGTTACCAGGGCGGAGGCCGCCTGCCACTGGTTAAAGCCCAGGGGCTGGAAGATGGGAGCCATCGCCTGTCCGATATGCCCCAGCACGGAGTCTTTTTTATCTTCCACCCCCCAGGGCAGATTGAGGAGAAACCACATGAGAACGGAAATGGCCAGGATATAGGTGCCCGCCTTGATGAGGAAGTGCTTGCCCTTCTCCCAGGTATGGATCATCAGGCTTTTCATGCCAGGAAGCCGGTAGGGGGGCAGTTCCATGATAAATAAGGGATTTTCTCCCCGGAAAATGGTTCTCTTGAAAATAATCCCCATGATCATAGCCAAGACAATGCCCAGCACGTACAGCGACCAGATCACTGTGCCGGCCTGGGCCGAGAAAAATAGACCCGTAAACAGGGCATAGACCGGCAGCTTGGCCCCGCAGGACATCAAGGGTATGAGCAAAGCGGTGAGAATCTTGTCCTTGGGGTTTTCCAGGGTGCGGGTGGCATAGATGGCCGGGACATTGCAGCCGAATCCCAAAAGCATGGGGATGAAAGATTTGCCGTGCAGCCCCATGGCGTGCATGGCCCGGTCCATGACGAAGGCCGCCCGGGCCATGTAGCCGCTGCCCTCCAGAAAAGTAATAAAGAACATCATGGCGAAGATGAGAGGCACGAAAGTCAGGACCATTCCGACCCCGCCGATAACGCCTTCGGTGGCCAGGGCTCCCAGCCACGCCGGAGCCGCAATCAAGGCGAACAGGGCCTTGGTCCAACGGGTCAGGGGACCGCTAAATACACCATCCACCCAATCCACAAATGGGTTGCCCAGGTCAAAGGTGAGTTTAAACATAAGCCACATGGCGGCTAGAAATATGGGGATTCCCAGAAAGCGGTGCAGCACGATGCGGTCGATCTTCTCCGTCAACTCCCTTTTTGTCGTGGTTTTCTTTTTCAGGACTTCCCGGGTAAGCCCGGAAGCCTGAGCGTAGCGGGCGTCTGCCATGAGGCTCTCGATATCATCCCCATGGGCCTGCTTCAGGTGCTTGGTGGCCCGGGCAATGAAGCTGCCTGCCCCCAAACCGGTTTCCTCCACCACCAGGCTGTCTGACTCCAGGAGTTTCAGGGCCAGCCAGCGGGCGGGGTATCGTTCCACCAGGACCGGGGAGTGCCGGCGGATTTCCTTGTCCACCTCCCCCACCGCGGCTTCCAGGTCCTGGCCGTAGTTGAGGAGGCGAGGTGCATGAACTTCGGGGTTGTCCCCTGCCTCCAGCACCGCCTCCATGAGGGCCGACAAACCTTCCTTCTTGGTGGCCACGGTGGGAATCACTTTGATCCCCAGGGTCTCTTCCATGAGACCGGCGTTGATCTCCCAGCCCTTGTTGCGGGCTTCGTCATAGATGTTCAGGGCCATGACCACCGGCAAGCCCAGTTCCAGCATTTGCACCGTGAGATACAGGTTGCGCTCCAGGTTGGTGGCGTCCACCACGTTCAATATGACGTCGGGGTGCTCCTGCACCAGGTAATTTCGGGCGATAATTTCTTCTTGGGAATAAGGGCTGAGGCTGTAGGTGCCGGGCAGGTCCACCAGCCGGACGCGGCGGCCCTGGAACTCCAGGGCGGCCTCTTTTTTCTCCACGGTCACCCCGGGCCAGTTGCCCACCTGGAGCCGGGTGCCGGCCAGGCCGTTAATCAGGGTGGATTTTCCCGAATTGGGATTGCCCGCCACCGCAACGGTGAGGACTTTGGCGGGCTCGGGCTGCGTCATCTTGACTGCGGCCTGAGGGCTCATAACTGCACCTCCACCCCGATGCCCGCGGCCTCACTCTTTCTCAAGGACAGGCGGTAGTTTTTCACGATGATTTCTATGGGGTCACCCAGGGGTGCGACTTTTTCCACCTTCACTTCCTCACCTTTGAGCACGCCCATATCCATCAAGCGGCGCTTCATGGGGCCGATGGCCCCGATTGTGGTGATCGTGCCCCGTTGACCGGGCCGTAACATTGCCAGATTCATTCACCTATCCTCCTAACACTTACTTTCATGGCCACGCCCCGCCCCAAGGCGATGCGGGAGTCGTCCACCCGCACCAGCAGGGAGCCGTGGCCGGGGTTGCTCAGCATCTCCACGGTCTTGCCGCACCGCAGGCCCATATCTTCCAGGCGGCACATGCATTTGCATCTGTGGCAGCCGTGCCCGCCGCCCCGGATTTCCAATATCTGGGCTTTTTCACCCGATCCCAACAGTCCTAACGGCATCATTAACCTTCCTCCAGTTTATTGCGACTGAGACTTTGTCTCAATTATATTTTAAAAAAAAGGCGTTGACCTCAACTTTTCTGTTCCCGGCAGTCTGCACAGTAGCCGTAAATTTCCAGCTTGTGGCCGGTAACCTGGAAATCATGAGCCTGCCCGATGCGCGCTTCCGCCTCCTCCACGCTGCCGTTCCGGAACTCGACGATCTTGCGGCAGCCCAGACAGCGCAGGTGGCAGTGGTGCTCATGCCCGTAAATGTGTTCGTAGTGCATGTGTCCGTCCTCGACAAAGACTTCCTGCACCAGGCTGGACTCCACCAGTAAGGCCAAGGTGCGGTACACCGAAGCCCGGGAGATGCGCAGGCCTTTCTGGCGCAGGCGCATGATGAGTTCCTCCACGTCAAAGTGGTCATGATGGGCAAAGACCTCTGCCAGGATTGCCTCCCGCTCCGGCGTGGCTCGCATCCCTTTTTGCGCTAAAAATTCTTGAAAGACTTCGCTCTCGGATTTCATTATATGCAATTGAGACTCTATCGCAATTAAATCTTTTGTCAAGAAATTTTTTTTGCAATTATTACCCGAATCTTACCTCTCTTTCCTCAATAAAAACGCCCCGAAGTCGATTAGGCCGAAAAATCAACCCAATGCAGAGGGCTAAAAAAATTTGCTATGGGTTCAATTTATTGGAAAAATTTTGATCGGTGATCCCACTGTGGTTGGCTGCTTTAACGCTGTCGTCCACGGTGGCATTAAAAAACCACCTTAGCGATTCGCCTAAGCCTCCATTTCTAGTCTGCATCCAAAGCCCGCCAACCGAATTTCTCCAGGTAGGACTGGAGCTTTTCCCGTTTCTCCCGGTATTTTTCTTCTCTAAGAGGCGGGCAGTCAGCGAGGCTGATTTCCCCTTCCCGCAAAGCCGCGGCATAGGCCATACAAGTCTGATAGCCGCAGCCCTTACAGTTGGTCATGGGGAGCAGCTTTAAAATCTCGATAACTTTGAGGCCGGCTTGGCTCACGAAGCGGGGGGTGATGTGCTCTCGGCGTTCATAGATCTCGTTGATCTGGGTCTGAATCCAGGTGAGCAGCGCCTGGGCCTCTTCCAGGTCCCGAATCCCGCGGATGGCTATTTTGTTCGAGTGCAGAGTAATCCACTTGCCGTCGGACAGCTTAAGCAGGAGCACCTGATTGTTTTGATCGTAGTCCCAGCCGCCCAATTCGGCATTGACAAAGGGGAAAGCCGGGGAGATATCCGCATTAAATGTGGCGATGGCGTGCAGGACTTCTTTGGTGGAGTCCATTTTGGGGCGAAAAATGTCAAAGTTGTCAATCTTCTCCAGCAACATGGTTCACTTTTCCAAAGCTAGCGGGAACCTTTGGCGATAAATCCTGTCAGCTTTATCCGTGCACTTTTCCCATATTGCCATAACCAGGCAAAGACGCCCCCCACCACGGCGGCCCCGCCGGCACCCACCGGACAGCCCGGGTTGCCGCAAAAGGGACACACGGAAGTGGAGGCGTAAATTCCGGAAAAGGCGAGGAACCAAAGAACATAGCGTTTAAGTGAGCCCCACAAGCCCTCAGGCTTGGTTCCGGGTTGCTCCGGTAAACCCCCAGCCGGACTATCCCCAACTGCCTCATGGCTGCAGCAACCAGGGTGAGCGCAGGTGTGGCTGAGTTCAGGGTGACGCGATTTTGCTGGCATCAACGCTTTTCACCACGTCCTTTGAGTTTTTCCCCAATCAGATGAACCAGACGCGTCCGCAGATCATCCCGCACCCGGCGGAACACGGTAAGAATTTCTGCTTCCGTGCCGGTGGCCTTGGCCGGGTCCGGGAAGCCCGCGTGCATGACCTCCGTTTCTCCGGGAAATAAGGGGCACTGTTCGGCAGCCCGGTCGCAGACGGTGATCACTAGGTCGAACTGTTCCCCGGCCAGGTCGTCCACAGACTTGGAGCGGTGGTGACTGATGTCAATGCCCAATTCAGACATGACCTGGATAGCCCGGGGGTTGACCCGGCTGGGCCGCACCCCGGCGGAAAAGGCCTTAACCTGTCCGGCCAGGTCGTGGTTTATCAGGCCTTCCGCCATCTGGCTGCGGCAGGCGTTTTCGGTACAGAGAAATAAGACTTTTAGCATCGGCAGCCAGCCTCAGGAAATCATCTTCTTGATTTCGTCCACGCTGGGCACCTTGCCTACCACCTTCACTTCGCCGTCCACCACCAGGGCCGGAGTCATGAACACCCCGAAGGCCATGATCTGGTTGAGTTCGGTGACCTTTTCCACTTCAAAGTCTCCGCCCAGGGCCTTGGCGGCCTCGTCGGTGCGTTTGGCCAACTCGATGCACTTGGGGCAGCCGGGCCCCAGAACCTGCAATTTTTTCATGGAATCCTCCCATGGTTTCTTATCAGTGGTAGCGGCGCGCATTGCGCATATTGCTTCTTTGCTTTGCGCCTTGGCGTCTTTGCGAGAGGATTTTCTCTCGCCGAGCCGCCAAGAACGCCAAGAATTTTTGGATATTTTCAAGGGCTGAATCGCCCCTCTCGGTATTTCCTTATCCCACCAGCCAGCCGAACCCCATACCGACGAAGGTGGAAATAATCACAATTATGGTAACGAAGACCGCGGTCTTTTTCCAGCCCATAACTCTCCCAATGACGATCATGTTGGGGAGCGACAGGGCCGGGCCCGCCAACAGCAGAGCCAAAGCCGGCCCCTGGGCCAGGCCCATTTTTATCAGGGCCTGGGTGATGGGCACTTCCGTCAACGTGGCGAAGTACCAGAAGGCGCCGATAAGTGCCGCGGTAAAGTTGGCGGCCAAACTATTATCCCCCACCAGGGAGGCCACGTATTGGGCCGGGATCAGGGCGGAAACAAAGCCCACCGCCAGGACCCCGCCATAAAGCAGGGGGGCCAGGAGCTTGGTGAACTCCCAGGTGTTGTGCAGCCACTCGCCGATCTCGTCACGGGTGAACCAGCGCCAGAGCATGAAAAGAATCATCAGCAGGATGGCTCCGGCAATATAAAATTTGTGCTGGGCCACCGTCATAGTGAGGCTTTGTTCCCGTTCCAGGCGCTCCAGGCGCTCCTTGGGGATGACCATCTGGTCCTCTTTCTGTTTGCCTTCCCAATCCTGGGAGAGCTGGAAAATCAAGTCGTGGGACCGCTCTTCCAGGACCACGGCCTGTATCTGTTGCCCATCCTTCAAATGGATAGTGACATCCCGGGGGGTCACCCAGGCCGCGAAGATAAGGAAAAAAACCAGGCTGAAAAAGAACACACACGTCTGCCAAAAGGGGCGCCGGGGCGCCTCGGGAGGCGGCAGGTGCATAGCCGCGGCCACCTTGGCCTTTTCTTCTTTGCGGAAGATGGAGGCCATGGCCAGGCCCACCAGAAAGGCAAAGCCCACCGCGCCGATGACCCGGGCCAGCCCCAACTCAAACCCCAACACCCGGGCCGTAAGAAAAATGGCCAAGATGTTGATGCCCGGGCCACTATAAAGGAAGGCCGAAGCCGGCCCCAGACCTGCGCCCATATGGTAGATGCCGGCAAACATGGGGAGCACTGAGCAAGAGCACACTGCCAGGATGGTACCGGAGACCGAAGCCACGGTGTAGGCCATGAACTTGTTGGCCGTAGGCCCCAGGTAGCGCATCACCGAGGCTTGGGACAAAAAGGTGATGATGGCTCCGGCGATGAACAGGGCCGGCACCACGCAAGTGAGGGTGTGGTTGCGGGCATAGGACTGGAGCATGAGGAAGGACTCCAGAACTGCCTCCTGCACTTTGGGCTTGCCCAGAGGGAGATAGTAGGCAAAGAGGAAGATACCCACAAAAAGGAGAAAGATTTTGCCTTCCCGGCTGAACAGAACCCCGGTGCATTTCTTCCAGGCGGTGATCCAGTATGATTCCTGCGGTTCCAGTTCCAGAGCCGCAACCTTTTCCGGCGTATGATCCATGCTGAAATTTCCTCACTCTCCCAGAATTACATCCCGAACTTGCCCAGCTGGGCGGTGATTTCTGGTTCGCTTAAATCCCCTGCTCTCATCCAGAGGAGGTTGCCATGCGCGTCTAAAAACAACAGGGCCGGTGCCTGGGTAATGCGGTATTTCTTGATATAAACCCTGGCACCCTCTTTGTCGGTGGAATAATCGGCAAGAAAAATGACGCTTGTTTTGCTTTTCTGCAAGGCAATCTCCCCCTTATTATCAAAACCGGTTAAGCGATTAATTATCGAAAAATTAAATTTCACTAAAGCCCCGACTATCCAGCAAATGATCTTTGCAACTCTTCCAGCCTTCATTGACCTTTGATGGCCCGCACTTTCACACTTATAATTTTTCCTCGCAGGCGCGTGTCCATCCCCGGAGCTTCATAAGCTGACTCGGAAACCGTAGCCACCTCAGCAAAACCGGCGCGGCGGATGGTTTCCAGGTAAGCCTCTTTTTCCATGGCCCCGGCCAGGCAGTCGGCCCAGGCCGCGGCGCTGGCCCGCACGTCCGCCGGCAGATCACCTGCGGTCACTAGATCGGAGATGAGTATCCGACCGCCGGGCTTCAAAACCCGATGAATTTCGGTGAAGCTCGCCAGTTTGTCCGGGGTCAGGTTGATCACGCAATTGCTGATGACCACATCCACGGTTTTGGCAGTCACTGGCAGATGCTCGATATCGCCTTGACGGAACTCCACGTTGTCGTAGCCATACTCCCGGGCCAGTTGCTGTCCTCGGGCCACCATATCTGCGGTCAGGTCAACCCCGATGACCCGTCCTTGCTTGCCGACCTTATTGGCCGCCAGGAAGACGTCTATGCCAGCGCCGGAGCCCAGGTCCAGGACGGTCTCGCCCACTTTAAGGTTCGCCAGCGCGGTGGGGTTGCCGCAGCCCACTCCTAAAATCGCCATCTTCGGGATCAGGCGCAGGTCCTCTGCGGTATAACCCACCGCCAGGCATTGATCAGTGGTAGTCGGCCCGCAAGTGGGGCAGCAGAATGTCTGCTCCCCTCTAGCGATCTTGCCGTAACGGTCCTTGATTACTTCTTTGATATCCTGATCTTCCATAGCTTGATTTCCTTTTAACTTAAGAGCCTCTTGCAAAATCCATTTTCGCGAAGATTTGTCATTCTGAGGGAGCAAAACGACCGAATTTCCAAAACACGAGCCGCTTCGCTTCAGGACGACAGGAAGAGTAGTTTTTACATGAACCTCCTGAGATCACCAATTTCTGATCCCCTGGAACAGAATATAGCAACCGGCAAAGAAGATCAGGCCGCCCGCCGCTTTTTGCAGCATGGCGCCCACTTGTGCGCTTTTTGATTGTAAGTAGCTCTCGATCACACCGGTGAAAGTCCCGGCCAGCAGGATCAAGGTTCCTTGTCCCAGGGCGTAGGCGAATAACAGAGTGCTGCCGTAAGCTACCTTCCCCTGGACCGCGGCCAGGGTCAGAATCACGGCCAGCACCGGGGAAGCGCAAGGAGACAACACCAGGCCGAATAACATCCCCAAAATCAAGGCCCCCACCAGACCGGTGCGTTGGGGCATAAATCTATGGGCATTGCCGCCCAGCTTCAGGTTGATGAGACCGGACAACTGCAATCCCATGACGATGAGAATCACGGCCACTACAAAATACCAGTAGGTCCCCACATCGCCGAACATGGTGCCCGCCAGCGCCGCCATGGCCCCAAGTATGGACATGACCACTGCCAGACCCACTACAAAGGTTAAAGAGTAGAAAAAGGCCTGCTTCTTGTTGCCGCCGGCATAACCGCCCACAAAGCCGATAATTAAGGGGATGCTGGCCAGAATGCACGGACTGGCGGTGGCGATCACCCCGCCTAGATACGAGGCCCCATAGGCCAGAACCGGGCGGGACTGCATGACTTGTCCCAGAGATTCACTCCATGCCATGAAATCGTCTCCTCATTTGCTGATAAATTTCAAGTCCCGCAGCTTTTGTAAAACCTCTTCCTTGGTGAGGGGTCCGATATGCCGGTCCGCTTCTTTGCCCGAGGCATCCAGAAAGACCTGGGTGGGAATCAGCATGATCTTGTATTGCTGAAACAGGTCCTTTTCCTTATCAGCATAAACCATGCGGAATTCCACCTGGTCGCTGTGGCTGGTTTTCAACTCCGCCATCACCTTTTCCATATCTTTGCAGGAGGCACAGTAACCTGCGCCAAATTCAAAGAGCACCGGCTTGCCTTTAGTCGGAGCCGCACCTTGCGCCTGGGCCTGCCAGGGTTGTGAGAGGGCCAGAAATCCCATCAGACAGGAAAATCCAATAACAACAAGGAAACGCCACGATTTCATTTGTCCCCTTCCTCTTAGTGATTGAATTCAGGTTTGCTAACCGCAAATTCGATCCCTAGTAAACTTTACCGCGACGCCGGCGGGATCAAGAGCACCGGGCAGGGCGCCAGCCGTGAAACATTATGAGCTACGCTCCCCAAAAAGATTTCTTCAATGAACCCCTTTCCCTGGGTGCCCATAACGATTAACGAGATGTCCCGGGATGCTAAAATCCGCAGGATGGCCTGGAGCGGATGCCCCGGGTCAAAAATTGCCTCCACCTGGGGAACACCGGTGTTTTTCAGTTCCTGGTTCCAGGCCGCCAAAGAATCCCGGGCCTGGGCCTCCGCCATTTCTTGAAAGCCCGGCGGGTAGGACGCGCCTCCGGGCACATCCAAGGCGTTGAGCACTGTCACCCGCGCCAGTCCTTTGGCAGCCAAGCGCTTCACATACTCCAGAGCCCGTGACGAGATTGTCGAAAAGTCAGTGGGTAAAAGGATGTGGCGGAGCACCTCGGTGCGGGAGATTTCACACGAACCCGGCTGGCCCGGCATTTTCAATCTCACATTGAGCAGCAACACGGGATATTGGGTATTATGTAACACCGCGCAGGTGAAGCACCCCAGCACCCCTTCCCGCCAGAGAGATTGGCCGTGGGAGCCTACCACGATGAGATCGGCGCCATGGCGGCAGGCAACATCGTTCAAGTAATCTGCAGGCAGGCCCATGGGTATCTCCACGGTCACCTGCAAACCTTGAGCTTCCAATTCTTGCTGCTGGGCTTCCAGCTTAGGCCGGGCACTGGATTGGAGGATGCCTTCCATCCCCGCCATGAACTTAACACTGATCACATAAGTTAAAATTACCCGTTCACATCCCAGGGCCTTGAATTCTCCGGAACAGGCCACAATTTCATCCCAGGCAGGTGACAGGTCGGTGGCCAACACGATGGTCTTGAACATGAACTTACCCTCTTTCCTCCATGATCCCTGGAGCGCACACCGCGGGAGCAAAGTACTTCTGCCGGAAGCGCAAGGCCACGTTCACCAGGCTGATAAGCACTGGCACTTCCACCAAAGGGCCGATGACTGCGGCAAAGGCTTCCCCGGACTGGAGTCCGAATACTGCCACCGCCACTGCGATGGCCAGCTCAAAATTGTTGCTGGCGGCAGTAAACGACAGGGTGGTAGAAATACGGTAGCCCGCCCCGGCCTTGGCCGACATATAGAAAGTAATAAAAAACATCACAATGAAATAGATGACCAGGGGGATAGCGATGCGCACCACGTCCAGGGGAAGTTCTACGATATACTCGCCTTTAAGAGAGAACATCACCACGATGGTGAACAATAGGGCAATGAGGGTGATGGGACTGATCTTGGGCAGGAACCTTTCTTCATACCATTGTAACCCCTTGCGCCTGACCAAAAAAAAGCGGGTGAACATCCCGCCGAAGAAGGGGATGCCCAGGTAAATTAAGACGCTTTCGGCCACCTGCAAAATTGTCACCTGGACTTTCAGACCCGAGGCTATGCCCAGCCAGGTGGGCAGGATAGTCACAAAGATATAGGCGTAGATGGAGAAAAACATCATCTGGAAGATGGAATTAAAGGCCACCAGGCCGGCACAATATTCCGTGTCCCCCTGGGCTAAGTCGTTCCAAACGATGACCATGGCGATGCAGCGGGCCAGGCCGATGATGATCAGGCCCACCATATACTCGGGGTAGCCGCTGAGAAAGGCGATGGCCAGCAGGAACATCAGGATGGGGCCGATAATCCAATTCTGGATTAAAGAAAGGGACAAGACCTTGAAGTTCGTGAAAACCTGGGGCAGCTCCTCGTAACGCACCTTGGCCAGAGGTGGATACATCATCAGTATGAGGCCGAGGGCGATGGGAATATTGGTGGTGCCCACCTGGAAGGACGTTAAAACCTGGGTGAACCCGGGCATTAAATAACCGAGGAGGACGCCCGTAGCCATGGTTAAAAAAATCCACAGGGTCAGGAACCGTTCCACGAACCCCAGGCGCTTGGCAATGGTGTCAGCCATAACTGCTCCTATCTCTTCAGTATCCGTATAACCGATTTAGTAAGTATCATTAGTAAAAAAATTTTTGGGGTTCGGGTAGGATGGATAATCGTGGTTCTGCGCTCATGAGGTTTTTTATATAACCGGATAGCCGGATTAGTCAAAATAAGATTGTGTTAAAAAAGACCTGAAAGAAATCAGGAACATTGACAGACGGCGGCCCGGTCTTTGTGCTCTTTGTCTGACAGCCACTGGTCCAACCGCTCCTGGAGCGCCCGGGCCTCGGGGCGGGATCCCAGAATGTCCGCCAACAGCTTGAGTTGCTTGTCTTCCGGGCTGCCCGGGGGGACGCTCAAGCGATAATTCATCCAAACCCCCTCCCGCCGGTCCGTGACCCAGCCCAGGTAATAAAGATAGCGCAGATGGCGGGAGGCCTTGGATTGGGTGATTCCCAGCACCCCCATAATATCGCAGACGCAGAGCTCTTCTTTGGCCATCAGCAGCCAAAGAATCTTTAACCGGGTTTCGTCCGCTAATGATTTGAAAAGCCGAGCTTCGTTTTTCATAATTTTTGATAACCGGATAAGCGGATATTGTCAAGATTATTTTTTCGTCTTCATTTTATATATAGCGACATTAATTTATGCGCCTAGATCAAGTTAGCATCTTCTTGTCATTCTGAGGCGCCAAAGGCGCCGAAGAATCTCATTTTTTCGTGAATGCAGAGACCCTTCGCCTTAGGCTCAGGGTGACAAAATCCAGCAGTTTCAAGGTATACACGCCATGATGCGCAATTTTTTATGTCGCTATGTATACAAGGGTGCCATACTTTTTTTTTCGGAGATAATCGGTTATCCGATTTAGAGGGGGACGTGGCGGGTGCGCGCCAGTGAGCCAGTCGCTGAAAATCAAAACCCACTCACCGCTTTGAACTGGGTTGAAATTGATGAACCGGAAATCCTTTCTAACGTGGTGGCGGGGCCCAGAATCGAACTGGGGACACGCGGATTTTCAGTCCGCTGCTCTACCGGCTGAGCTACCCCGCCCCCAGGTGTTTTGTTTATCCTGACCTCCCGTTTTTGTCAATAAAAAATCGCCCTTGCTAAATCCCGCAAATCTAGACACAATGTCACTTAAATGGGAGATTCACACGATTTTGCAATCCGGGGCGGCGGTTAGGCACCTCCCTGTCAGTATCCCACTCTGGGGTATCATGATTTTTGAACCTTTATCAGGCAATGAGGAAATTTTCCGTGCCGGACCCATATATACTCATCGTTGGCCCGGAAGGGAAGACCCGCCAACGCCTGGCTGAGATCTTGACCCAGGCTTCTTATGATATGGGTCAATGCCAGCCAGATCAATTGGCTGCCACCCTCCAGACCTGGACTCCCGACCTCCTGCTGCTCATCGAAGAACCTGGAATAACCCAGCCGTTCATTCAGAGACTCAGGGCCGATGAGGCCACCTGGAACCTGCCAATTATCGTGGCCCTGGCCGATTTTTCCGAATCGGCCGCGGTCTGGGTCCTGGAGGGGGGAGCAGACGAATACCTGCTGCCGCCCTTTGAGCCTGGCGAAGTTCTTGCCCGGGTGGCGGTGGTGCTTCGACTGCAGCATGACCGCCGCCTGTTGTTGGCCTCTCACGAGGAGTTTTCCCGAATCTTCCAGGAGACCAGCCATCCCCTCTTTTTTTGCGATCGCTGGGGAACCGGGTGCAATCTCAATCCCGCCCTGCGGCGCCTCCTGGGTTATCCTGGCAAACGGAGCATTGTCCCCGTACCTTTGGAGGAGTTGCTCTACACCTCTGAAGATCGGGAACGCTTTCGTAAAATCCTCACCGAGCCTGGGAAAGCCAATCACATGAAGCTGCAGCTGGCAAATCGGGAAGGTCAGCCGGTGACGGTGTTGATTAACGATCTGGCCCTGGAAAACCGCCCGGACGAAGTCTTGAGCTTCCAGGTACAGCCGGTGGGTTCCACCACCCCCCTCAAACGTGCCCTTCAGGGGCTGGTGGAGCACTTACTGCCCAGCGCCCGCGACTACCTGGCCCTGCTTCAAATGACTCCGCTCCTTGGGGGCCGCTACGAGAAAATCAAGAAACTGGGACAGGGCAATTTCGGCGAGGTCTGGCTGGTTATGGATACGGAGGCCATGGGGGAACCCCGACAGTACGTGGCAAAAATTCCCTTTCTCAAGGCCGCTAATGCCAAGTTCCGCAAAGAGGCGGCCATTTGCCAAAAACTGGACCCACATCCGGGGGTAGCCAGGCTTATTGGCACCTTGGAGGATGAGGGTAAATTGATAATCATTCAGGAATACGTGGAGGGGCGGACCCTTGGGGACATGCTGGATCAGGAGTTGCCGCGACCCCTGGTGGAACGGATCATCCTGCAGCTCATCGAAGTGGTGGCCCACGCCCACAAAAACCGCATCATGCATAGGGATATTAAGCCCAACAACATCATTATCCAACCCGATGGGAATCTGAAGCTGCTGGATTTCGGGGTAGCCAAGATGCTGGGGGAAAAGGAGATCAGCGCCACCATGGTGGGGTCCCGGCCCTTCATGGCCCCGGAGCAGATCATGGGCAAAAGCGAACGCCGCAGCGATATCTGGGCCATCGGGGTGCTTATGTATCTTCTCTACACCGGGGAACTGCCATTTTACAGCGAAGTGGAAAAGCTGCTCATCGATCAGATTCTGGAGCAGGAGCCTGTGCCTCCCCGGGAAGAAAATCCGGAGATTCCTCCAGCGCTGGAGGCCGTGATCCTTAAGTGTCTCAAGAAAAACCCGGAAGAGCGCTACCCCAGCGCCTTGGCCCTCAGGGATGACCTGCTGCGCCAGTTCCCCCACTATGGCACGCAGGCTGGGAGGTGGCCATGGATCCAGTGACCCATGTGGCCGCAGGCGTAGTGTGCTCCCAGTTGGTGGCTTCGCCATCCCGATGGTGGGGCGCCCTAGCCGGAGTCATCTTCGCTTTATTGCCGGATATAGACTACTTTTTTATTTTTTGGGACCGCCTGGCCTTTATCCGCTATCATCGCGGGTTCACCCACTCTCTGGTGGCTCTCCCCCTCTTTGCTGTGTTTGGGGCGCTGGCAGGCCGGCTCCTGGGAGGCCCCCGCTGGTTTAAACCCCTGTTCTGTATAGGGGTAATAGTGCTGGCGTCGCACCTCCTCCTGGACCTGGCCACCTCCTATGGCACTCAGATTCTCAGTCCCTTTTCCCGGCGCCGCTTTACCCTGGACTGGGTTTTTATCATCGATCCTTATCTAACCGCGGTTCTGGTGATAGGGGCCCTAAGCGCCCTGACTTCTCAATTCTGGGGACCTCGTTTGGGAGCTTGGTTCCTGGGTGCAGCGGGTGTCTATATATTGATCTGCGCTTTATATCACCACCAAGCCCTGACTCTGGCCCGCCAGGTTTTTCGGACTGAGAACCCCCAACCGCAAACTATAGCTGCTTTGCCTCAGCCCTTTACCTGCCGGCGCTGGCAACTCATCGCCGCCCGCCCGGGAGAAATCCAGCAAGCCTTCGTCCAACTACCTTTTGATGCTGCTTTGGGAGTAAAGACCACGGTCATACAGGGAGCAGCTGTCCCGGTCCCCCAAGGTGCGGACCTCCGGGTTCCAGCAGTTTCTTATCACACCCCCAGCCACTTGGTCATCCAGGCCTGGAAACCGGTTGTCGCGACCGCCGTCTTTCCCCGGGAAGCTGAAAAAATTTTGGCCGGTTATCTGGAGTTTGCCAGATTTCCCTTACTCATCCGGGCTCAGTCCCATCAAGGGCAGCAGCTCTTGGAGTGGCTTGACCTACGATTTTCCATCCCCGGCCGACCCTTCCCCTTCGTCCTGCAATTAAGCCTGGATGCTCAGGGGCGCCTCCAGCACTGGCTTATCGGACGCCGGGGATAGTGTGGGCTAGTCTTTCCACTCCGTGCTTGAATACCTGAAGGCGGGTGCCTTGACACTAACATTCTGGAAAGAGGTTCCCCTTGGACAATCTGTTTGCTGACCTTCCTCCTGAAATTCCTGCGGAAATCTTTCAGGTTCTGTTGAAGACAAATAATTTTCGCCTGGAGCGCATCGTATCCGGTGGCCAGGCCACTCCCCCGGGGGAATGGTACGACCAGGATACCCATGAGTGGGTGGTGCTTCTTACGGGCAGCGCTTCCCTGCGCTTCGAGGATGAACCGGAACGGCTGCTGAGACCTGGAGACCATCTCTCCATTCCGGCCCATCGCCGCCACCGGGTGGAATGGACCGACCCGACCCGGCCCACTGTCTGGCTGGCATTGCACTATCATGAATAGGAGCGATTTAAAGGAAGGTCGTCATGCTGCATATCGTCAGAAAGAGCCGGTGGTCCGATTTGCTTATGCAGGACTCTGAAAGGATTAATCCCTGTACCCTGAACTATCAGGATTTCGCCATCTTATGCCACGCCGCCGTCCCCCCCCAATCCCTTCAAACCTTAAATGCAACAGACCCGGTTGTTGCTGCCCCTTTGCCTCCCGGTGGAGGGAGGTTGGTTCTGCCTGTTTTTTGACTTCTGAACTCGTTGGTATCCCCCCTAAGGGTGCGGCCTCAGCATTCATGGGCTCCAGGGGCTTTTCTTCTTGCAGTTTTAACAATTTAAATCTTTCCCGCAGTTGATCCAGGGTGAAGTTGTAACCCTCACTCTGCACAAACTCCATAAAACTGTCGTCCTGTTCAAAAGCTTTCGCTTTTTGTTCAAATTCCGGGTCATCTTGCAACCGCTGGATGAAGTCACTTAAAGTTTTTGCGGGTGTCGGCGACTCCTCCAAGATCTGATTATTTTTTTCCGGCACCTCTTTGAACTTGTCCAGGAGCTGGTCCAACGTGAACTCGT
Organism: Thermodesulfobacteriota bacterium; assembly: GCA_049322355.1. GTDB lineage: Bacteria > Desulfobacterota > Desulfobaccia > Desulfobaccales > 0-14-0-80-60-11 > 0-14-0-80-60-11. Next base: position 66,733 of record JBMORG010000012.1, read on the forward strand.
AGCCTTCGCTTTTCACAAATCCCATAAATTCATCACTATTTTCATAGGCTTGTGCTTTGTGCTCGAACTCAGGATCATTCTGCAAGCGCTGAATAAATTCTTCTACGGTTTTCATTAGCGTCTCCTAAAAAATATTATCGGCATTATTGAACTAAGGGATAATTTTTTTTAGGGGATAGGGTGGGCTCTCGGGATAGCCTTGTCACTATATATCCTCACCTTTGACTAGACTTATGAAATATTCCGGAAGATCAAACCAATTGAGAGACTTTTTTGTATATTTTTTATTTTTTATTAATATATATAAAATAAAAAAAGTTAACATAAGAATAATTCTTGACAAGATATAATCAGTATTAGCATATTAATTGCAATAATTTTTCTAAAAAAATAAAAAGGAAGGAATAATTCACATGGCCAGCGAGGTATTAAAATTAACCGCACAAATTGTAATGTCTCATGCCTCCATGAGTGAACTCACCCCCGAAGAATTGGTTGATGAAATTAAAGAAGTCTATAATGTTTTGTCTTCCTTGGAAGGTGGGGCCAGCCCAGAGGACGTCGTCTTGGAAAAAACCGGCCAGGGCGATGTGGTAAAAAAACCGACGGTGCCTTTGAAAGATATCGTCAAGGCAAAATATGTGGTCTGCTTGGAATGTGGGAAAAAGATGAAAACTCTTAAGACCCATCTGCGCAAGGCCCACAACTTGATGCCGAAGGAATATTTCCAGAGGTTTGACTTGGATCCCAAGAAGTTCCCTCTGGTATGTAAAGATTATTCCGAGCAGCGCAGCAGAATGGCAAAAGAAAGAGGATTTGGTGAAAAAGGGGGTAGGCGAAAGTCCGGAGCTTAACTACTCCTGTTACACGGGACAATACCTCAGAAGAGCGATTTCTTCATCTTTATCTCGGGTTGGGGCCGATATCCATGTGTCCGGAGATCTTAAAGACACGAAAACAGGCCGGGTGGGGGACCCGACCTGTCCCCAACCAAAAGGAGGATATGGGGATATGAACGCTGATTAAGGGGGGAATTGGCGAGTTATATCTGCTACTTTTAAGATGCAGAAAAAATGCCGACCCCCTTGGCCTGCGATTAAACCTGTTTTCAAGGACTTTCTCTTTAGACCTCACCATCCAGATTCAACTACTTCTACCCCATCACGACCGGAATAAACTCCGGACTGATTGACCTCTGGTATTAATTGGCCTAAATTAATAATCCAAATTGTCACCAATCAGTTCAAGAAGTGCAGCTTTATTCTCGGTTCCGGGTTATTTTTGACCCCTTTCAGGGAAATTGGAATGCTCCGGTCTGGCGGAGGTGTTATGAATTTTGTAAAATTACCCATTTTGGGGCTGAGGGAGAATTGCGGGCAAACCTGAGTTTGGGTCAAAGAATTGAATTAAGCCCAATCGTCCCGATCTGCCTTTAAGAACCACCGGTTTATTGGCCCCTTCGGCCTTGAGGTGACGGCTGATGGCTGAAATTTTGATTTGTCATTCACTTCAGGTGGGTGCATGAGGAAAAAAGCGGCAGCAGGGGATATTCTGGGGGGTGCCCTTCAGGCCATAGAGAATGCCTGGACGGAGGGGGTTGCACCGTCCGGCCAACTTCCGGGAAAACCGGAGCAGCAGGCTATCCTCACCAAACTTATAAATGAAGTGTTGAAGGTCCAAAACTTCGCCCTGGCTCTATCTAAAGGGGATCTGGCGCCACAATTGGAAGCTAAGGGGTTAATTGCAGGCAGCTTGAAAAGCCTTCAGGCAAACCTTCGACATTTAACCTGGCAAACCAAAATGGTTGCTAAAGGTGATTTCAGCCAAAAGGTTTACTTTTTGGGGGAGTTCTCCGAGTCCTTTAACTTGATGATTAATTTCCTGGCCGAAGCCCGGGACCAGATCAAGCTACGTGAAGCGGATTTATTGAAGGTTAATGCCAATTTAAAGGCACGTAACCATGAAATCACCGTGATCAATAAAATGTCAGAGGCTCTCCAAACCAGCCTCACCTGGGAAAATGCCTATCCTATTATTGAGCATTTTGCCCAAGAATTATTTCCAGCGACCACCGGGGTCCTTTACATGCAGGACCCTGACACCAAGTCGTTAAAGGGGGTTAGCCGTTGGGGAACCTCTTTGCCGGGAGGGCCAGAGATTCTACCGACTGATTGCTGGGCCCTTCGGCATGGCCTCATCTTTTTTATGGAAGATATGCGGAAAGCGCCTCCTTGCTGCCATCTGTCTTCCCCATCAGCAGGCTTGTCTGCCTGCCTTCCCTTACAAACTCAAGAAAAGACCCTGGGATTGTTGCGCTTCCAGGTTGAGGCCGTAGTTCCGCCAGAAGCCACCGATAACCTCAAAGTTTTGGCAAAAACCGTTAGAGACCAGTTATCCCTGGCTTTGGCAAATATTCGCCTGAGAGAAAATCTGCAACATCAAGCCATCCATGATCCGCTCACCGACCTCTTCAATCGCCGCTACTTGGTGGAGACCCTGGAAAGGGAAATACTTCGCGCCCAGCGGAAAGAGACTGCTTTGGTAGTCATCATGTTGGATATTGACTACTTCAAGCGCTTTAATGACAATTATGGTCATGAAGCCGGCGATCATCTGCTGCAAATCTTAGGCGCCTTCTTGAAGTCCCACATCCGGGGCGGAGATATTGCTTGCCGGTATGGAGGGGAAGAATTTGTTTTAATACTGCCCGATATCTCCATGGAGGCTGCCCTTACGAGAGCCGAAGATTTAAGGCAGGGAGTGTCGCAATTAAGCGTTTATCATGGAGAGCAGCTCCTGGAAAATATCACCATTTCCTTGGGGGTGGCTGTTTTCCCGGAGCATGCTGCCTCGACCGAGGGCTTGCTCAAAGCCGCGGATGAGGCGCTTTACCGCGCCAAGGCTGCAGGCCGCAACCGGGTAGCAGTGGCGGAGAGCAAAAACTGAAGCAAATTCCAGTCGTGTTAGCCCCTGGAAAGCAGTTCTCCGCCGACCCAGCCTGCCTGGGACCAGGTGATCTCCCAACAGAAGCTGACCAGTCTAACTTATTTCTTTTGGTCCTTTTCCTGGTCATACATTAAAGATACAGTTTGAGATACCCGCTTGGCCCAGGTTGGATCATCTTTGTTTAATTCAACTTCATCATAAAAATCACTAAAATCATGATCAACAAGTTTGTATGGGTTAATACTGTCAGAATCATAAAATGTATGTCTCAATTCATGTCTTAAGACTCTGGCAATGTCAATGTCTTCACAGTTTCTAATCAATTTGCCATCCAAGAGCATTATATAATCATAACCATCTTCTGGTGCTTCATCTTTAGATAAAAATTTCACCAACTCCGAAGGCTTCATCATTTTACCTAAAACAATACTACCTTTACGCACCATCTTTTTGTTGTTAATCAAAAATAGAATTTTCGCGTTAGCTAATTGGGGAAAATATTGAGATCTGATTTTTTCATACATTTCAATTATATGGTCAGGAACATGTTCATATTTCATGATGATTCTCCTTTTTTATATTATCTAAAATACAACCTATTAATATAATCGAAGACCCCACAAATACAAAGTGATAATTTAACCTGGCTGGGGGTTGGGCATCCACTATGCCCTGCCCGTAATCCTTAGGTGATGGAGTTCAGGACTCGAGAAATGGAGGGATGATCTCGGAGATGGCCGGGAAGCAGTTCCCCAATGCAATTAGTCCCTTGAGTTGCAGGAACTAACCTAATTTCCTCCGACCTCAGACGCCTTCCGAAATAAGAGACCGGAGATAGCGGTAACTGAAGTCCAACAGGGCCAGGTCGTTCTCTTGAAGAGATGCAAGAGTTTCGGCGTCCAAATCTCCGTCCGGAAGAAAACCCGGAACCCCCAACATCAGACGGAAATAATCCAGATCATACGCAGCGATGGCAAAGAGGTCGTGAAGGCGGGCATTAGCAGGTCCCCGAAACCCTTGTCTGAGCAGGACCTCCAGCCAGGGCCGGCGGCCCCGATCATACTCCAGAAATCCTTGGTTGTCTTGCCACTCCTCTAAGGTCCACTCGACTTCGGTGGCAAATCCCTGACAATAGTCCAAGCTGCGGCGGAAATAATAGTCCACGACGCCTTGTTCCGTGAGCTGGCTGCCCATGGTGATGGGAAAGAGCCGGCAAGCCGCCGGTCGATGGCTATACACCAGGCATCCCGCATCCCCCAGGAAAGGACAACCACTGCCGGTCCGGAAAGGGTCCAAAAATATCAGGGGCAGGTTCGACATTTCTTCCGTCTCCCGCCGGGTATAACGCTGCAAAAATTCCCCGGAAGCAATACCCAGAAACTGTTTCAGACGCAAGATGTCATAAGGACTCAAGATAATTGTGGGAGTTCGGCAACAGCGGTTGAAGCAGGCCAACCCTTCATGGCAATGGAAGTGAAACCGGCTCTGCAAAGATAGGCCGGCTTGGTCCATATCCCTATAGACCGATACCTTGTCAGGTCCATCTTGGGCCAAGCCTTTAGATTCCTCCACGGCAGCTTTAACAGGTCAGGGGACCGGATAAGGCCTCAAGATTTCTTGGACTCGATGTAGGCGTAAGCAGAGTGGTTATGGATGGATTCAAAGTTTTCCGACTCCACCGCGTACCAGGAGAAGTTGTCGTTCTGGCTCAAGTGATGAGCGATTTCCCGCACCACGTCTTCGACAAACATGGGATTGCTATAAGCCTTTTCGGTGACGAACTTCTCGTCCTGGCGTTTCAGCAAGGCATAAACCTCGCACGAGGCCGATTGCTCCACCAAGCGGATCAGGTCTTCAATCCAGAAAAATTTTTTATAACGCACCTGGACCCGTACTTCTCCCCGTTGATTGTGGGCCCCCACCTGGCTGATCTCCTTGGAGCAGGGGCATAGGGTCGTGATGGGTACGGTGATTCCCACCACCAGGTCCAGGACGCCATTTTCATCCAGGGCTCCTTTGAAGTTGCAGATATACTCCATCAGGCCCCTGGCTTTGGTGACCGGCGCCTCCTTGTCGATAAAATAGGGAAAGGTCATCTCGATGTGGGCCGATTGGGCGTGGAGGCGCCGCCGGGTCTCCTCCAGGATGGGCCCGATCTTTTTGAGGCTGACGTCCCGGCGATGCTCGCTCAGAATTTCGATGAAGCGGCTCATGTGGGTGCCCTTGTGGCGATGGGGCAAGTTAACATACATGTTAATGCGGGCCACGGTGTGTTGGGTACCGTTGTACTTATCCAGCACCACGATGGGGTACGAAATGTTCTTAACCCCCACTTTGTCGATATCGATGGTGTGGGGACTGACATGATTCTGGACGTCGGCGATCTCGGTGGCCGACAGGATGATCGTGGGGATTTTATGGCTTGGCATGGCTCATGGTCCTGATTTGGGACATTTTTTCAAGGGTCTGATTCCTTGGCTTGCGATCCTTACCGGTCGGCTACACATTGCGAAACCTTTCGGCCACGGCCCGGGCGTGCAGGAAGAGGCCCTCGTGATCCGCCAGGGTAATGACCGTGTCTTTCAGAGCTTTTAACGCCTCCGGGGTAAAATGCTGAAAAGTGGGTTTCTTGATGAAGTCATCCACGCTCAAACCGGAGAACATCCGGGCGCAGCCTCCCGTGGGCAACACATGGTTGGTCCCCGAGGCGTAGTCGCCCACCGGCACCGGGGCATACGGCCCCAGAAAGATGGAGCCGGCATGCTGAATCCGGGACAACAGAGCAAAGGGGTCGCGGGTCACGACCTGGAGGTGCTCCGCCGCGTAGAGGTTGGCAAACTCCAGAGCCGCATCCAGGTTTGGCGCCACCAGTACCGCAGAATACTTGGACAGGGCCGCCTCAATGATCTCCCGCCGGGGCAGGTACGGCAGTTCCGTGGTGATTATCTCTACCACTTCACGGGCCAGGTCGGCCGAGGTCGTCACCAATACCGCCGCGGCCTCAGGGTCGTGCTCCACCTGGGAGAGAAAATCCAGGGCCACGAACCGGGGCACTGCCGTGTCATCTGCCAAAATCAAGGCTTCGCTGGGACCCGCGGGGGAGTCGATGTCCACCTGGCCGAACACCAAGAGTTTGGCCGCAGTGACGTACTTATTCCCCGGTCCCACGATCTTGTCCACCCGGGGGACCAACCCGGTGCCATAAGCCAGGGAGCCGATGGCCCAGGGGCCGCCGATCTTGAACAGTCGTTGCGCCCCGGCCAGGTGGGCGGCCACCAGGGTGGCGGGATTCACCGCCATTTCAGGCCCCGGCGGCGTAGCCGCCACGATTTCAGTCACACCTGCCACTTTGGCAGGGATAATATTCATCAAAGCGCTGGAAGGGTAAGAGGCCAACCCTCCAGGGATGTAGCAGCCCACCCTGGCCAGGGGCCGGGTCAGCCTTCCTGCCAGGATGCCGGGCTGGACCTCCAGGGCCCACATCTCCCGTTCTCTCTGCGCCTGGTGGAACTTTTCAATATTGCCGGCCGCAGTCTTGAGCGCCGCCAAGACTGGCGGGTTTAGAGTACGATAAGCAGCTTCGATTTCCTGGGGGGTGGCTTCCAGGTCGGCTACGGTAATGTCGGCCTTAAATTGCCCGTGCTGCCGGAGGGACTCGGCATCCCCGTCCCGGCGCAGGGCCGCGAGGATAGGCGCAACGGTTTCCAGTACTGCGCTGACGTCTTCCTGGGAGCGGCTAAGGATGGCTTGCCGCCGTTCCGGTGCGAGATCGGTGAGTAATTCCACCTGCAAATTTGCCAACCGCAGGTTCCGCCTTTTTCACAAAAATGGTTTATATCACTTCAAATTATATAAGATTGTTCATCAAAGCACAAACCTAAATACATTCCCAGCAACACCAGGCGATGAGCCGGTGCAGTTGGTGGCACGGACCTTGGAGCTTGTGAAGGGCGAGCGAGTGGCGTAGGCGTCCCCGTCTGCGGTGCTTAAGGCGGGCCTCCGTCCGCTTCAGCTTTGAACTGTTGCAAGAAGCCGAAGAAGCATTACCTTTTGGAATAAAAACGCCTTTTGACCCCCGCTGTTGATGGCTAATATTATTTTTCTTATTGACATGCAGCAAATTGTCGGAGCCGACCCATGTGTCGCCCTATCTGAGGGGCGGACACACGGGTCCGCCCCTACAAGGGATTTTCATTTTCGGGGTCACTGTTTTTCCAACCAGGAATGTTTAGCCTGCGCTGCCCAGGCGACGCCTGTAGGGCCATTTGATTGTGATATCGTATAAAACATCGCGTCAAGGAGCCCCAAAATTGGCAAAACAAGAAACTATGCCCGCCACTAAACAATTAACCGCCGATGCCTTGTTTCTCGTGCAACTCGCCTTGGCCATGATTTCCGGCGGCAGCGAATTCCTGGTGCTGCTCACCACCTCCCAGGGAGTGAACCTTACTTGGTTGGCCAGCTGGCTGGCCTTCCTGTTGATCAATCTGGCCCTGACCATCCGGGCCCACCGCATCCAGCCCAGCCGGGTAACGCTCCAGACGGTCCTGAGCTATGCCGCCTGGACCATAATGATTGGCGCCTGCCTGGGAGCCATGCTCTATAAGGGCACCGAATTGTGGGATGGCAAGGACACCCTAACCGCAATTATGGTAGGGGCGGGGTTGATTACTACCACGCTATGGGCTAACCGGCTGGGTCTGAAACTTACAGACCCGCTGGTAAACGGTTTTTTCGCAGTCTGTTTCATCGGCCTGCCCCAACTGACCCTGGCCTACAAAATCTTTTCAGTGGGCGGGGAGGGCATGGCCGGGGCGATGCTACTGGCCGGACACATCGGCATCGGCACCAGGCTGGGGCAACTCTGGTTTGCCATCCGGGAGGCCGGATGGGACCGCAACCGTAGAGGCGCAGCGCTGAGCGAAATTGCCAACGAAATTACCTGGCTGCTGGTCACCCTGGCCTGGCTGATCCGCCATCCCGGTGGTTGATTCTTTAAGACCCGGAGGCGGCCTCAGCTCATTAGTTTTAGTCTAAAAAGGAAAATTAATCTGATCTTATCTCTGATATAATCATGAGAATTTTTCTGATGCGGGAAATAAATCAGGTGTGATGTAGGGGCGTATCCAAGTATTTTGCGATTATAGAAACAAAATTAAGATGGCTCAAAGAATTTCGGATTTTCAGATTGTCCCTTATCTCTTTTAGGATCAGGGCTCCAAAGGCAGAAATAATGACCAAGAAGAGACGTCACCGGAAAGGACCGAGGTCCAGGAGCGATTTTATTCTGCGGACTTTTCAAGAAGCCGCCCGACCGCTGTTAATGGAGGAGTTGCTCCGCTTGGTCAATGCCGATCAGACCCAGGTTGAGGCCATTGCTGCTGCGGTGGACCAGTTGGTGGCCCGGGGGCAGTTGGTCTCCCTGAAGGGAGGGCGCTTCGGCCTGGCCGAAAAGATGAACCTGGTGGTGGGGGAGCTCTCCGTCCACCCCGACGGCTTCGGCTTCGTGACCCCGGAAACCGGGGGTGGCAAGGACATCTACCTCACCGCGGCCAACCTGAAAGAGGCCTGGCACGGCGACCGGGTGGTGGTGCGCATTGAAGGGAGCCGGGGCCGGCGCCGGGAAGGCCGGGTGATTCGCATCCTCTCCCGCCGGCTCACGGAGGTCCTGGGCCTGTTGTCCCGGGCCGGGGACACTTATTTTGTGGAGCCCGAAGACGAGCACCTCCTCTTCAACCTGGTAATCGATCAGGAGCACTTACAAGGCGCCACCCCCGGCCAGGTGGTCCGGGCTGCGGTAACCCACTACCCCACCGGACATCTAAATCCCAAGGGGGTGATCACCGAGGTCCTGGGCGACGTTGAAGACGCCGAAGTGCAAACCCGGTTGGTGATTTTAAAGCACGGCCTGGCCGACGAATTCCCGCCGGAAGTCCTGGCCGAGGCGGAGCGCATCGCCCCGGACCTGTCAGCCCAGGCCCTCAAAAGCAGGGAGGACCTGCGCCACCTGCCCTTTGTAACCATCGACGGCGAGACCGCCCGGGATTTCGACGACGGGGTCTGCCTGGTGAAAAAGCCCGGCGGCAATTTCACCCTCTATGTGGCCATCGCCGATGTGAGCCATTACGTCAAGCCGGGGTCCGCCCTGGACCGGGAGGCCGAACAGCGGGGCACCAGTGTTTACTTCCCCCAACGGGCGGTGCACATGCTGCCGGAAAAGCTGGCCACCAACGTTTGCAGCCTCATCCCTGGGGAAGACCGATTGGCGGTGACAGTCATTCTTGACTTCACCCGCCAGGGCCGCCTGAAAGACTTTACCTTCGCCCGGAGCGTCATCCGCAACCATTTCCGTCTTACTTACCGCCTGGTGGATGACCTGGTGGTAGCCAAAGACCGGCAACTTCGGAGCCGCTACCGGCCGGTGGTGAAGATGCTCACCCAGATGATGGAACTCTGCGATCTGCTGCGGGAACGCCGGGGCCAACGGGGCAGCCTGTTGATGAGCATCCCCGAAGCCGAGGTGGTGCTGGACGACAAGGGCTGGCCGGTGGATGTGCGCCGGGTTGATCATCTGTTGTCGCACCAGCTCATCGAGGAGTTCATGATTGCTGCCAACGAAGCGGTGGCGGTCTTTCTGGGAGAGCCTTGCCTGTTCCGGGTCCACGAAAGCCCTGACGCCGGCAAGCTGGCGGCCTTTCGCACCTACCTCAAAAGTCTGGGATTCGACCTGCCCAAGGAGGTGCATCGCAACCCCAAAGTCCTCCGGGAGTTTTTAGACGAAGTGCGCACCACCCCCCTGGCCCCCATGGTGCAATTGATGCTGTTGCGGTCGCTGAAGCAGGCCCGCTACGCCGGGGAAAATCTGGGACATTACGGCCTGGCTACCGAGTGGTACACCCACTTCACCTCTCCCATCCGGCGCTATCCTGATCTCCAGGTCCACCGGCTGCTCCTGGCCCATTTGTCCGGGCGCAAACCGCCTTTTTCCCTGGACCCGGAAGACCTGGAAGCCCAGGCCGCTCATCTTAACCGCCAGGAGCGCACTGCGATAGAAGCGGAGCGGGAGATGCTGTCCCGCATGCAGGTGCGCTGCCTGGCCCACCGGGTGGGTGAGGTGTTCTCGGGTCGCATCACCGGGGTCAACGCCTTCGGGTTTTTCGTAGCCCTGGAAGAGATCTTTGCCGAAGGCCTGGTGCGCCTGGTGGACCTGCCCAACGATTACTACCGCTATGAGGAGTCCCACCAGCGCCTTTATGGCCGGCGCACCCGGCGCATCTTCGCCCTGGGAGACCTGGTCCGGGTCAGGGTGGCCCACGTGGACATCCGCCGCCGCCACGTCAACCTGGTGCTGGTGGAGGAATATCAAGAAGGAAAAGGGGAACAAGACCAAACGGGGAGCAGGAAAGAAGGGGAATAATTTAATCCTACTTGACCAGACAAGCTCTCCATCAAAATTTTATATCTTCCGGCGTGCATGTTCTTTCTGGTGGGCCGGAAACACAAAGCCACTTTCAATATGATAATCATAATGATAATCATAACCGAATCTTAGCCCTACGGGTTGCTGATGGAAAAAGGAGGGGCGACCCGGCAGGTCACCCCTGGGGTGGGACTTTCATGGTATAGTTTGCCGCCTGAGTTTGTTATTCGACATAAACTCGCAAAACTGGTTCTTAGCTCATAGCTGAACGTTGAGCGCTGGTGGCTTTCTCACCGGCTCCAATACACTCGCACGAACCTGTCCATCTCCGACCAGCGGAAATTTAAATCCCCTTTATAGGCTTTATAAACGGTGCGACCCAGGTGTTGGGCCAATTTGTCCGTAGTGGTCTCCACCACCAGGTTGTCCCCGTCCGGCCCCATCTGGATGATACGGTCCTGGACATTGCGTTTGGACACCCGGGTGGCTTCTTTTTTCAAAAGAGCAATGATCTCTTCTTGATGCTGGGCCAAAAATTCACCGCTCAGAGTCAGAATCCCTTCAGGATAATGGTCCTTAATCTTGCGGCAAGTGGGGCATACCACCTCCCGCGCCCGGCCGGCGCCGGCTAAACGCTCAAAAAGCGTCTCATCAAAAAACCAGCGCTTGCCCTGGTAGAGGGCGTGACATTGAGTGCAAGCCGCAGCCTCCTCGCCGGCCTCCGGCAGATAAGGGTCTTCCTGCCGTCCCACGTGGCCGAACTTCTTGCCCTTCTGCCCGCTCCATTTCTGTTCTTTATATTTTTCCATGATTTCCGCCTTGTTTCGGAATAGCTCGCTTCCCCAAGAATGAACGTCTTATCTCTTAAGTAAGACTCATCTGGGCAGGTGCAAGTGCAAGCCCCAAAAAAATCCCCGGCTTCCAGAAGGGTGAGAGCCAGGGGAATAACCTCAAAATCACAACCATCGCCGCCTTAAAAATCCACGTATTCCCCCCGTTTCATGCCCCGGAGGTGGCAGGTATCATTGACACCCATGATGTGCCAGGTGTCCTGGACCAGAAGGAAGCGGTTGATGGCCGTAGTGTCCTGGCCGATGCGCCAGAAATGAGAGTTGTCCAGGCCGATGAATGCCGCGATAAGCACCTTGTTCACCGCCCGATGGGCCGCCAGCAAGACCGTTTGCCCAGGGTGGCGCAGCACCACCTCTTCCACCGCATCCATGGCCCGGGCCTTAACTTCATCCAGAGTTTCGCCGTTGGGAAAACGGACAGTGGCAGGCGCGGTTTCCCACTGCCTATAGAGGTCGGCATATTTGACCTTGATCTCCGCCAAGGGCACTCCTTCCCAATCGCCGTAGCAGAGGTCGGTGAGCCCCGGCAAGTCCAGGACTTGAAGGCCGTGATGGCGGGCAATGGCTTCTCCCGTGTCCCGGGCCCGGGAAAGGGGGGAGCAGTAAGCGGCGTGGATGGTGTCGGTCTTGAGCCCCTCACCCGCCAGCCGGGCCTCCTCCCGGCCGGTGTCGTTCAAAGGAATGTCCCTGGAACCCCTAAAGATCTTGTCCTTGTTCCAGGGGGTTTGGCCGTGGCGCACTAAAATAATCTGGGTCATGATTTCCTCATTTCGAGCCAGGATGACAAGAACAACATTATTACACCATAACCGGCTTTTTATCTCAAAAAAAAAAGGGGGGCCAAATCCGGCCCCTGCTCAGCAAAGAAAGCTAAATTTCATTCAAGAAACGATTGACCAGTTCTCTTCAAAGGTATTATCATCCAGGCCATATAAAAATCCCATGGTTTTGCCCATCCCGGGCTCCATCCCCATCTGGACCTTCCAGAAGGAGAGATAAATGGCGTAATCCCAGCGAGGTTCTTTGGTTTTCGGGTCTTCTCCCAGGTCCCGCCAGGTCTCTCTTTTTTCCATGACCCGCCAGATAGTGTTATACTTTTTGCTCCGAACCAATTGGCCCACATTCGGAAGCCCTTTGCGACGCATAATCTCTTCATACTCTTTCATGGTCGCTCTCCTTCTGCCTCATCCTCAGACCTAGCGATCACCGGCGGAATCAGCTCAACCATGGAACAAGATTTCAGGAAACGATGTCCCAGTTGAGGGCGAAAGTGTTGTCATACAAGGTGTACTCAAAACCCATCATCCTGCCCACACCGGGGCGCTCTCCTTCCTGCACCTTCCAAAAGGAGAGATAAATGGCCGGTACCATGCGGGGCTCGCCGGTCCCGGGGTCGGCCTCAATATTACGCCAGATTTCTCGTTTTTCCAGGACGCGCCATAAGGTGCCATATTTTTTGCTGCGCACCGTCTGCCCCGGGTTGGGCAGCCCTTTTTCCTTGATGATTTCATCATATTCTTTCATGGCCGCCTCCTTTTGTGGTTAAGGGAACTTTATTATAAATTAAGCTCGTAATACCAACTGTCAAGCATAACTCCTTTTTTTCTCATTTAATTTTGGCTATCAATGATAGACTCTAGATATTTCTGCAAACCTTTTCGGTATTGGTGGCAAAGTGTGCCGCTTCAGTCTAGACAAGACAAAACTTCTGCCTGGACAACAGTTGTAAGGAAATTTTCTTGACAACCGAATCCCCTTGGTTAATGTTTGAAGTACCGGCGATGGGGTCCGCCGGGGCGAGGTGATCTGCCCGAACCGCGTTGACGCTGATGGCTCCTGAACTTAAGACACTGTTCAGGGGCTTTTTTTATGAGATGCTCCCCTTGTATCTTGGGCTGTCCTGCGGGAGGAGAATGATATGGCAATAAGTCTGGCTTTAATAATCATTCTGGGTTTGGGAGCCGATTACCTGTTTCGCCGACTGAAACTGCCCGGGTTGGTGGGAATGCTCTTGGTGGGCATCCTGGTGGGACCCCATGTCCTGGGGCTTTTGCGTCCGGAAATGATGGCAGTCTCGGCGGATTTTCGCAAAATCGCCCTGATCGTCATTTTGCTGCGGGCTGGCTTCGAACTTCACCGAGACACCCTAAACCGCACCGCCCGTCCCGCCATTCTAATGTCCAGCGTTCCCGCCCTCTTTGAAATCGCCGGGGTGGTTCTCGTAGCGCCATTTTTCCTTGACCTCACTTACCTGGAAGCCGCCATCCTTGGGTCCATTTTGGGCGCGGTCTCCCCCGCAGTGGTGGTGCCTCTGATGATCGACTTCATGGAGCGGGGCAAGGGGGCCAAAAAAGGCATCCCCACCCTGACCCTGGCCGCATCGGCCATCGACGACGTCTTTGTCATCGTCATCTTCACCATCCTCCTGGCCATGGAAAAAGGCCAGCAGGTCAATATGCTCTGGCAACTGGGCAGCATCCCGGTGGCCATCGTCCTGGGAATCTTGGTGGGAATCATCCCCGGTTATCTTCTTTATAAAATGTTTGTCAAGTTTGATGTGGCCAGCCCCCGGCGCAGCATTATCGTTCTGGGGGTGGCCATTGTACTCACCTGGGTGGAAGACCTGGCCCATAAATTTATTCCCATCGCCAGCCTTCTGGGAGTTATGGCCATGGGCTTTGTCATCTTGGAGAAGCAGGAAAGCTTGGCTCACCTCATTTCCCAAAAATTAAAACGTATCTGGGTGGTGGCCGAATTGCTTCTGTTCGTTCTGGTGGGCGCCCAGGTGAATCTGCAAGTCGCCTGGCACGCAGGACTGGCTGGCCTGGCAGTAATCTTCATCGGCTTAGCATTCCGGTCCGTGGGCACCTACCTTTCGGTGATGGGGGCCGGCCTTAATTTCCGGGAGAAGATGTTCTGCGTGGTTTCCTATATCCCCAAGGCCACGGTGCAGGCCGCCATAGGCGCCATCCCCCTGGAAGCCGGAGTGCCGGGCGGCGAGGTAATCCTGGCCGTAGCGGTTCTCTCCATCCTGGCCACTGCTCCCCTGGGAGCCATCGGCATCTCCCTCATGGGGGAGCGGGTGCTGGAGAAAGACGAGGTCAATGTTTACCGCTTCAAGGTACTCCGGGAGGCCTTGAAACTGCCCAGAGTCGGGGAACGGGTGCGCCATAAGCGTTCCGGCGCTGTGTGGAAAGTCATCGAAGAGATGGAAATCTGGGTGCCGAACCCAAGTGGTGCCGGCCCGGACGAACTGGTTCCGGCACTGGCTCTGCGATTCTGGAAGATCGATGAACATATCCCCAAAGGTAAGGGGAAAACCCTGCGTCACAACTATATACCCGGTGATCACTCCTTCGAGCGTTATTGGGAGATCCTGGAAGGGTATTAAGCTGTGGGTAATTTGGTGATAGAAGGAGGCTAAAATTATGCGCTTTTATCCGATTCTTCCAGCAACCCTTTTAGTTGGGTTTAAGGAACCGGAGAGGGCGCAACCTCTGTTGATAGCAAATGATATGACCGCCAATCATAGCAAATGGATTGTCCGCTTTTGCGGATTTCGGAGACTAGCGCCAGGGGGAGGCGCGATGAAGCAGTATCCGGAATCCGCCCTGAGGCGGGCGA
>JBMORG010000013.1:0-1580 GCA_049322355.1 Thermodesulfobacteriota bacterium
TGGCCGAGTTTCCGGACGTGAAGACCAATCTCCGGCGCCGCCAATTGAAATATAAGGCCCAGATGCACCACCGGAGCCTGGAGCCGGGGAGTAAATAATGGGCAGACGAAGGCGGGGGTCGAGGGCACAGACCCGTGCCGCTTCCCCCAATCCCCTGGGGGGTGTATAGACCGGGGACATAGGTAACACATGTTCGGAGACATGGGTAACAGTATAATGGCGGATCGTCTCCCAGGAGGTCGGTCATGCCGTGGTTGCAGGTTACTCTCATGTCCCAGCGAAAAGAGTTCGCCCAATTGGCCATGGTAGACGGTGCCAACATGGCGCGCCTGTGTCGGAGCTTTAACATCAGCCGGAAGACCGGCTACAAGTGGCTGGCCCGCTATTTGCGGGAAGGGGAGGCGGGCCTGCGGGATCGCTCTCGCCGGCCACGGGCTAGTCCTTGGTTGACGCCGCCGGCCCTGGAGGAGGCGGTGCTGGGGGTCCGGGAAGCCCATCCCGCCTGGGGCGGGCGCAAAATCCGGGCCCGGCTGCAGGCACTTGGCTTTGAGGCCGTGCCTGCAGCCAGCACGATCACCGCCATTTTGCACCGCCAGGGCTGCATCGACCCGGAAGCATCGGTGAAACATAAGGCCTGGCAGCGCTTTGAGGCCCAGGCCCCTAATGACCTGTGGCAGATGGATTTCAAGGGCCACTTTGCCGCGGGCCCGGGGCGTTGCCATCCCCTGACGGTGCTGGACGATCACTCCCGCTATGCCCTGGGACTGGAGGCCTGCGACAACCAGCAAACCGGCACGGTGCAGGAGCGCCTCACCAGGATCTTCCGGCGCTACGGCCTGCCTCGGGAGCTCCTGGTGGACAACGGCTCGCCCTGGGGTTCGGACCGGGACCATCCCTACACGCCGCTGACGGTGTGGTTGCTGCGTCTGGGCCTCCGGGTGATCCACGCCCGCCCCTACCACCCCCAGACCCTGGGCAAAGACGAGCGCTTCCACCGCACCCTGGCCGCGGAAGTTCTCACCTACTGCCAGGGACTGGACCTGGCCGGGTGCCAGCGACGCTTTGATACCTGGCGGCTGATCTATAATTTGGAGCGGCCTCATGAAGCTTTGGGGATGGCGGTACCGGCCAGCCGTTATCAGGTCAGCCGCCGTAGCTTTCCTGAGAAGCTGCCGCCACTCCGCTATGGCCCTGATGACCAAGTCCGTAAGGTCCAAGCCGGTGGCGTCATCTTCTACCGCAACCGGGAGTTTCGGGTGGGAAAAGCCTTTAGAGGCGAATATGTGGCCCTGCGCCCTACCCGTTACGACGGTCTCTGGGAGGTATTTTTCTGTAACCAAAAGATCGCCCAAATTGATTTTAAAAACCAAAGACGTTTATAAAGAGAAAAAAGTGTTACCTATGTCTCCGAACAACTGTTACCCTTCTTCCCGGTCCAAACAGGGGGTGGCAGGGCGGGGTAAATGCCTTCCCCTATCCCCTCACCCTGACCCCAAATTAAAGCGGAGGTCCGATTTGCTCCAAAAATCCCTTGACATGGAGCGGTTTATTATAGTAATTTAAATAAAATACGGAGATGA
>JBMORG010000014.1:0-77637 GCA_049322355.1 Thermodesulfobacteriota bacterium
GGATAAAAAAGGAGGGCCATTGCTGGCCCTCCTGCTGGTTTTATGCTTACGGGATTGGGGTGGGGGTTTGGGGGAGGGGTAAGGGCCTTCGCCCTTAGCCCCTCCCCCAAAAACTACAATTTCTCCAAGTTCCGTTTCAGGCGCCAGCGGCGCCACCAGCGCAGAAGGCTGTGAGGCGGCGGCTGGGTTTTGGTCTGTTGCCAGGCCGGGTTGAAGGGCAGGTCCAGGACGTGCAGCGTGGGGTGGCCGGTCTTGCTCAGGCGGGCCCGGCAGGAGGCGCAGTAGGTGACCAGGTCGTGGGTGGCTTCGGAAAGGCGGAAATCGGTCATTTTCTTGGCCAACTCCAGGGCCACCGCGGGCACCATGCCGCCGGAGCCGCAGCAGATACTGCGCTCCCGGTTGTGGGCCATTTCCTCCACCGAATATCCCAAAGTCCTCACAAGCGCACGCACTGCCTCTTGGACCTGAGGGGCATTACGGGTGCCGCAGGCATCCTGGATATTGAAGGACCAAGGTTGCGCTGCCCGGGTGTCAACAGGCAGGCCCACCTCTATGAGCACCTCATAGATAGTGCGGATGCGGAATTCGGGTAGAAATTCCCCAAAGGTTTGGTGGCAATGGGGGCAGGCCACAATGATTTCTGCGGCTCCCAGTTTTTCCAATTCCAGGGCCACATTCCCAATAACCCTCAGCATCACGTCCTTCTCGCCCATGAAATAGCTGGGCGCGCCGCAGCAGTTGAGCATGATCCCCGTATCGGGCAGCTTCCGGCGCAGGTAAGCGTAGGTTGATTTCACCACCGCGGTGGAGTGGCCCGCCAGGGCGCATCCCGGGAAAAAGACCCTTTCCGCTTTGCCGGTGGCCGGGTCCGGGCGGCTCAAGGTAAAAGTGGGTGAACTTCCCCACTTGACGTAGTTCTGGATGCCTTTGTGGGGGGGCAACGGTCCTTTGCCCTGGCTTACCAAGCCCTCCCGGGCCGAAAGGCAGGGCTGGCCGGCGTGGAGGTCCTTGGGGCAGACGGCCTGGCAGAGCCCGCAGTAATGGCAAGAATAAGGGAGTAATGGGTCGGCGGCGCCACGCTCGGCTAATAGACGGACCAGTTCTTTTTCTGTGTACGGAAACTGCTTGACATAATGCTGAAGAAAGGTGCAGTTCTTGACGCACTGGGAACAGACGCAGGTTAGGCAGCGGGCGGCTTCAGCCCGGGCCGCCTCCGGGGAAAACCCCAGCTCCACCTCGGCGTTGGGCTGGGCCGTCCGCTCGGTCTGGCTGAGATCGGGCATGGCTTGGCGCGCGATGACTTCGACACCGGTGGTGTCCACAATGAGTTTTGTGCTGCGGCTTGCCAGGGGCGGCAACCCCTCCGGCAGTGGTTGTCCTTGAAGAAAGCAGTGAATGGCCAATGCGGCCCGGCGGCCCGCAACAAAGGCCTCCACGGCACTCCGGGGCCCGGTGACCAGATCGCCCCCGGCAAACACTCCGGGAATCCGGGTCTGAAGGGTTGCGGGGTCCGCTTCCAGCCGGAAAATGGTGGCGGTATCAAAGGCCAGGCCGGGTCCGAAAAAGTTGAAGTCCGCGGTCTGGCCTACCGCCACGATCACTGTATCCACTTCCAGAGTGAACTCGGAGCCCGCCACCGGCACCGGGCAATAGCGGCCGCTGGCGTCGGGTTCCCCCAATTCGGTCTTTTGAGCTACCAGCCTCTGCACCCGGCCATCCCCTTCCAGACGCACCGGTATGGTAAGAAAATGGAACTGGACGCCTTCCCGGCGGGCTTCTTCCACCTCAGAGGCCAGGGCGGGCATGAGTTCAGGGGTGCGGCGGTAGAGGACTTGCACCTCCTTAGCCCCGCAGCGCCAGGCGGAGCGGGCTGCGTCCACTGCGGCGTTGCCTCCCCCGATGACGGCCATACGGCGGCCTACTTCTGGTGGGGCTCCGACGTTGAGGGCCTTTAAAAAACCGATGCCGTCCATCACCCCGTCTAAATCTTCCCCAGGGATCTGGAGGCGCAGACCCTTGTGGGCGCCTAAAGCCAAAAAGACCGCACCGAAATCCCGGCGCAGGTCTTCCAGGTGGATATCCCGGCCCACCCGGGTGCGGAGCCGTACTTCCGTACCTAACCTCTCAATTACGCTGACGTCCCGGTCCAGCACTTCCCGGGGCAAACGATAGGGCGGGATGTAGAGGCGCAAAGCCCCGCCTAGAAAAGGTTCTGCTTCAAAAAGAGTAACAGGATAGCCGAAACGACGCAATTCATAGGCGGCCATGAGTCCAGCGGGCCCGCCCCCCACCACCGCCACCCGCTGGGGTAGTTCGGAACCTGGCGTCACGTCAAGAACGGCTTCGGGGAACAGGTCCGCCAGATAGCGTTTCAAGGCGGCAATGGCAATGGGCTGGTCCAGGGAGTTGCGGGTGCAGGCCTGCTCGCAAGGGTGGGTGCAGATGCGGCCCAGGATGCCGGGGAAGGGGCAGCGTTCCAGGACCACCCCCAAAGCCGCAGCCAGGTTGCCTTCCTGCATGAAACGAAGTTTTTCCCTGACCCGGATGTCCAGGGGGCAGGCGGCTTGGCAGGGGGGTGGCTCCTCACCGATGCAGTCGGCTAAAATCTTCTCCGACCAATCGACCGGGGCGGGGTCTGAAAGTTTCATGAGCTTTGATATAAGTTGTTGAAAATATGGGACTCTTATGTAGCTGGCCTCAAGCCGAATGACAAGCCGGAAGATTCAAAGAATTTTCGAATGGGAAAAACCTCAAAGGTTTTAAAGTTCCCCCCTTACCATGATCCTCCCCGCCCCTCGGGGGAGAGGGATTAGTGGCAAAAACTTTTAGTAAATTTCACAGTTCACTTCCCGCAGCACTTCTTGTATTTCTTGCCGCTGCCGCAGGGGCAGGGGTCGTTGCGGCCCACTTTTTTGTTCTGGCGCTGCTTAGGTTGGGCGGCGCTGTCGCCGTGACTGAAGGCCAGAGGTGCGGACTTGGGCCGGGCTTCCGGCGGCGGTTCGTGGTGGGGCTGCACCTGTAAGTGGAACAGGGTGCCCACCGAGTCCACTTGAATGCGATGAATCAGGTCCATGAACATGTCATAGCCTTCCCGCTGGTATTCCCGCAAGGGGTCCTTTTGAGCGTAACCTCGAAGGCCAATGCCGTCCCGCAGGTGGTCCATGGACAGCAGATGTTCCTTCCAGTGGTTGTCCACAATCTGGAGCATGACCATCTGCTGCAACTGCCGGAAAAGTTCGGGGCCGATTTCTTCCCCCTTGGCGGCGAAACGCTCTTTGACCAGGTCAAAAAGCGTGTCGCTCAGGTTACCATCCAGATTTTCCAAAGAGACCCGAAAGCCGAACTGCTTGTAGAAGGCGTCCCCAAAACCTTTTAGGTCCCATTCCTCCGGCAGCTTGTTGGCGGTGTATTCCTCGACGATCTCATCCACCAGTTCCTGGGCCATATCCATGACGTCTTCTTCCATGGCTTCACCAGCGAGGATTTGACGGCGCTGGGCGTAAATCACCTCCCGCTGCTTGTTCATTACGTCATCGTATTCCAGAAGGTGTTTGCGGATGTCGAAGTTATGGCCCTCAACCCGCTTTTGGGCCTTTTCGATGGCGTTGGACACCAGGCGGTGTTCGATGGGCTCGCCATCGTCCATCCCCAGGCGGCCCATGAGGCCTTTGATGCGGTCTGAGCCAAAGATGCGCAAGAGGTCGTCCTCCAGGGAGAGATAAAACCGGGAGGTGCCGGGGTCACCTTGACGTCCGGAACGGCCCCGCAACTGGTTGTCGATGCGGCGGGATTCGTGGCGTTCGGTGCCCAGGATATGCAGACCACCTTGGTCCACCACTCCTTCGCCCAAAACTATGTCGGTGCCCCGGCCGGCCATGTTGGTGGCAATAGTGACCATGCCCAACTGCCCGGCTTGAGCTACGATCTGCGCCTCCTTTTCGTGCTGCTTGGCATTAAGGACCTCGTGCTTGATGCCCTCCCGCCTCAAGAGCTTGCTTAGGTGTTCCGATTTTTCGATGGAAGTAGTGCCCACCAAGACCGGTTGTCCCCGGTGGTGACAATCCTTGATTTCTTCCACCACCGCGGTGTACTTTTCTCCTTCGGTGCGATAAATCACGTCGGGATAGTCCATCCGGATCATTTTCTTGTGGGTGGGGATGACCATGACTTCTAACTTGTAGATCTTTTTAAATTCCTCGGCCTCGGTATCCGCGGTGCCGGTCATACCCGCCAGTTTTTCATACATACGGAAGTAGTTCTGAAAGGTGATGGTGGCCAAGGTCTGGTTTTCGTTTTCGATCCTGACCCCTTCCTTGGCCTCCAGGGCCTGATGCAGGCCGTCGGAGTAGCGGCGCCCGGGCATAAGGCGGCCGGTGAATTCGTCCACGATGATGACCTGGCCGTCCGTAACGATGTAATCCACATCCCGCCTGAACAGGTTGTGAGCTTTTAAGGCGGCGTTGAGGTGATGGAGAACCTCGATGTTCCGGGGATCGTAGAGATTAGCCAGGTTGACCAACTTTTCCGCATGGGCGACGCCCTCTTCAGTGATTAGCACTGAACGGGCCTTTTCGTCCACGGTAAAGTCTTGCCCTTTCTTCAATTGCCTGGCCACCTGGTTCAAGGCGTAATAAAGCTGGGTGGATTCCTCGGCGGGCCCGGAGATGATCAAAGGGGTCCGAGCTTCGTCAATGAGGATGGAGTCCACTTCGTCCACGATGGCGTAATGAAAATCCCGCTGAACGTAATCGTTTAGGGAGAACTTCATGTTGTCCCGGAGATAGTCGAAGCCGAACTCGTTATTGGTACCGTAAGTTATGTCGGCATTGTAGGACTGGCGACGCTCGCTGTCGTCCAGGCCGTGGATGATGGTGCCCACTGTCAGCCCCAGGAAGCGATAGACGCTCCCCATCCATTGGGCGTCCCGGCGGGCCAGGTAGTCGTTCACGGTGACGATATGCACCCCTCTGCCGGTCAGGGCGTTAAGGTAAGCGGGCATGGTGGCCACCAGGGTTTTGCCTTCCCCGGTCTTCATTTCGGCGATCTTGCCCTGGTGGAGCACGATGCCGCCGATGAGCTGGACATCAAAGGGGCGCATACCCAGAGTCCGGACAGAGGCTTCCCGGGCTGCGGCAAAGGCCTCGGGCAGCAGGTCATCAACGGCTTCGCCCCGGTCCAGGCGTTCTTTGAATTCTGGAGTTTTGGCCTGAAGCCGGGCGTCGGACAAGGTGCGGTATTCCGGCTCCAGGGCGGTGATGCGGTCCACCAGGGGCGCCAGGCGCTTCAACTCCCGGTCGTTTTTACTGCCGAATATTTTTTTGAGGATTAAATCAATCATAGTTTGGATACGTTTTTATCGTGGCGCCTTGGTGCCTTGGCGTGAAATTGTTTCTCACGTAAAGGCGCAAATAGCGCCAAGAATGCAATTATGGTTATAGATTATTTTTCCAACTCCAGGAGCATCGGAATTTCGTCGCAGTCGGGAAACTTAACGCAGTTAACGCAATCGGCCCAGACAATGGGAAGCAAATCTTCCCGGGAGACGACCTTGAAGCCAAACCGCTGAAAAAACTCCGGCACCAGGGTCAGAAGAAAGACTTCGCTCAGGCCGATGGTCCGGGCCTCCTGCAGACAGGTCTCCACCAGGCGGGAGGCTATCCCCTGGCCCCGGTGGCTCGGAGCCACCGCCACGGACCGGATTTCTCCCAGACCGGCCCAGCAGATGTGCAGGGCTGCAATGCCTAAAATGGGGCCGTTATTCTGGCGGTATACGTAGTAATCCCGCAACTGGCCGTAAAGATCGGCCAGAGTCCGGGGCAGGATGCCCCCATCCTGGGAGAATTCCACCAGGAACCGGCGGATTTCCGGAACCTCGTTAATCTTGGCCTTGCGTATCATTCTGAGGAATATGGGTTACGGAAACATTGGCATACGTTATAATCTAGATTATTATATCATCAGCATAAAGGTAAAACCACATGTCTGTAATCGCTAAAGATAACTATGTCTGTTTGGAGTACCGTTTGTGGCTGGATTCGGGGGAACAACTTCGTGGGACTTCGGAGGCTCCGGCCCTACTCACCTTTGTGGCCGGATACAACGAGCTTATGCCGGGGTTGGAAAAACGTCTCTGGGGGCTCAGGGAGCAGGATGCAGTGGAATTTGTGATACCCGCAGCCGAGGCCTTCGGTGACTACGACTCCAACTTTGTCCAGGAGTGGAGCCGCAAGGTCTTCCCCCCGGAAATGGACCTTAAGCCAGGCCAAAAGGTGGTCCCTGCCAACCTGCCGTTTCCGCCGGAATATCCCCTCACCGTCAAGGAGGTCAGGGAAGATGCCGTGGTCCTGGATATGAACCACCCCTTTTCGGGCCATGACCTGCGCTACCAGGTGCGGGTAGTGGAAGTGCGCCCGGCCACCCCGCAGGAACTGGAACCTTTAAAGCAGTGCCAGTCTTGTGCGGAAGAAATAAGCTGCGGGCATTAAGGTAACTCACGCCAAGACGCCAAAGCCGTTAAAGATAATTGTTGATGGAATAAATAGGGGAGAAGGGCCGCGGGCCCACCTCCCCTGTTCAATTTCTTGCACCAGCGGCGCTTAGACTTCGGTTACGGTAATCGCGCCCGAAGGGCAGACCTCGATGCAGCTCTCGCACCCCAGGCATTCTTCCTCATTTACCGGAACGGCCTTTTCGTTCTGCATCTCAAAGACGCCCACAGGACACACGTTAACGCATTCTTCGTCGCCGGTACATTTGTCTTCGTCAACTTCAACCCGCCAAGCCATGTAACCTTACCTCCTTAGGATTTCGCACTATAAATCACAATATATCAAAATTTTGGCATTCTGAACACCACAGAAGATTTTAAGAAACATTGTGGTCAGCGTCGTTTCCCCCTTGGCAGCGAATGGACCTGACAACAGAAGGCCGGTGTCCGCCACTACCAATAAAGTTTTCGAATCAGGAAAGCGGAGTGCGGCATGAGCCTTTAGCTTTTCATCTTATCAGTCTTGACTGAAAGCTTTTAAAGGCGAATCCGTTCCGGCACTTTCGTAGTTCGGCCCGGTCAATGAAGCTTCCAGGTCGGTATCGCCGCGATATTCCCGGGCCCGGCGTACCAGTGCCGAGGCCCACTGCGGGCAGCCCAGGGCATGGAGATGGGTGTAGGTGGCCAGAACATTTTGGTAGAGGAGGCCTTCCCGATCCCCGCCAATGCCTGCGCCCCGGCTGACCTTGAAGGCCATGGGGACTTCGGGGCCGGGGTCTGGCACCATCTGGGAATAGTGGAATTCATGGCCCTTAAGCACGGTACCCTGAGGAAAGTAGGGGTTGTCTTCAACGACTTCCAGAATGGTATAGCCATGCCCCTGGGGTTTTTTCCCCATGACAAAATCAAAGGGAAAAATACCGGCCATGGGGAATTTTTCGCTCCCCACCTGGATGTGCTCCCCCAGATACATGAGGCCGCCGCATTCAGCATAAATGGGGAGACCAGCCTGGGCCGCATCTTTGACGGAATTGCGAAAGCTCAGATTCTCGGCCAGGGCCCGGGCATGGGTTTCGGGGAAGCCGCCACCGATATAAAGGGCATCCAAATGAGGCGGCAGCACCGGGTCGTCCAGGGCGCTGATTTCCAGAACTGCTGCCCCCGCTTCCCGCAGGGCCTCCAGGTTCTCGGGATAATAAAACTGGAAGGCAGAGTCCCGGATGACGCCGATAACCGGTGGCTGGCAGTCGGCGCAGAAAGACGGGGTAATGACGGGGACTTCCGGCAATGGCGGCGCCTGAGCCGCTACTCGCCAGAGGCCCTCCAGGTCCAGGTAGCGCCGGGCCAGGTCCCGGGCAGTAGCCACAGCTCTAACGGCAGTAGCGTGCTCCTGGGGGGGCACCAATCCCATGTGGCGTTCGGGGAAGACCTCGCACTTAAGGCGAGGGATGGCCCCCAACACCGGAATGCCGCAATAGGTCTCGATGGCCTGGCGGATGATGGTTTCGTGGCGGGGGCGGGCGATCTGGTTGAGTATTACCCCCCGGATAGGCACCTGGGGGTCGAAATGCTGACACCCCAACACCAGGGCGGCGGTGGTGCGGGTCCGCATGGTGCAGTCTACTACCACCACCACCGGAGTGGTCAGGAATTTGGCCAGTTCCGCAGTGCTATAGGTGCCCTGGGCGTCGAGACCGTCGTAAAGGCCCCGGTTGCCTTCGATGAGAAGGGCGTCTGCCTGGGCGGCATGGCGGGCCACCGAAGCCAAAATCTGTTCCCCCTCCATAAGGAAGGGGTCCAGATTATGGCTGGGGCATCCGGCCGCCAGAGCGTGCCAGGCAGGGTCGATATAGTCCGGTCCCTTCTTAAAAGGGACCAATCGACGCCCCTGCTCCCGCCAAGCGGCCAGGAGCCCCAGGGTCAAAGTGGTCTTGCCGGCCCCACCCCTGAGAGCTGCCAGCAGCAGCCGGGGACAGGGCGTACTCATCAGACTTTCTTGGCGGCGCCTTCTTCGTGGGGGATTTCGATGTAGCTGCCCCCAAAATAGGTATAGACACAGCGGCCGCTGTCAATGAGATCCTTGATGGCGAACTTGATGGAGTTCTTATCCTGATCGGGATGCTCTTTGAGCACGGCCTTCTGCACGTCCATGGCCTTCAGGTTTTTCTTGCCCTGGGCCTTGGCTACCATATCGTAGATGTAATCCGCCAACGCTTCTTTGGATAGTGCCATTTAACTCACCTGCTTAGAATTTAAAATGCATCGACGTCCGGTAGGTGTCATAGGCCCACCGGTAGTCGTCAATGTGCTGGAAGGTAAAGGGAATTTCGCAAACTTCAAAGAACTTTTCCCACCCGATGCGTTCGACCCACTCGCCGACCCGCTCCCACTTGTTGGCGCCTTCCGCGTACTTGGTGAGGATCTTGCGGATAGCAGCTACCACTTCCGGCCAGCGGGGCGGATTGTTGGGCAGATAAGGCACCGCCAGTTTGGAGAAGATGGGCGGGCTCTTGGAGTTGGACACCTTGCCGCCCACCAAGAGGGCCACGCCGCCTTTCTCGGAGTCGAACACCGGCATGGCCGGGCACATGGTGTAGCAGTTGCCGCAGTACATGCAGCGGGGCTCGTTCACCACCACGCTCTTGATGCTCTTGTCCGGATGGGGCCGGATGGCGCCGGTGGGGCAAGAGGCGATGGTGGTGGGAATTTCGCACAGGTGGCGCAGTTTATCATGGTTTACCTTAGGGGCGGTACGATGGATGCCCAGGATGGCGATGTCGGAGCAGTGCACTGCGCCGCACATATTCAGGCAGCAGGCCAGGGCGATGCGCACCTGAGCCGGCAGCTTGTGGCTGCCAAAATACTCGAACAGGTCGTCCATGACGGACTTAACGATACCCGAAGCGTCGATGGCCGGGGTGTGACAGTGCACCCAACCCTGGGTATGGACGATATTGCTCACGGAGTGGCCGGTCGCCCCGATTGGGATACCCAATTTCTTGCAGGCGTCTTTGACCCCGGCGATTTTGCCCTGGTCGGAAAGCAAGAATTCGACGTTGTTCCGGCTGGTGAAGCGCAGGTAGCCGTCGCAGAACTTGTCGGCGATGTCGCAGACTTCTTTGATGAAGTCGGTGGTCACCAGACGGCCGGAGCCGCCCCGGACAGAAAAGACCTTGGCACCGGACTCGGATACGTGCATCAATACGCCGGGTTCC
The DNA here is from genome assembly GCA_049322355.1 of Thermodesulfobacteriota bacterium. Classification (GTDB taxonomy): domain Bacteria; phylum Desulfobacterota; class Desulfobaccia; order Desulfobaccales; family 0-14-0-80-60-11; genus 0-14-0-80-60-11. The sequence goes on from JBMORG010000014.1 coordinate 9,703, forward strand.
AGGATTTCATGGTATTTCCACTTGCCGTAGTTGTCTTTAATGACAGGCGGCAAGAACTTGTCAAATTTCGGTGGTCCGATATCAGTGATACGTTCAGCCATTTTCCTCATTCCTCCTTATAAGTTTCGGCACTAGGCCAGGCAAGTATGCTTAATAAAGTCAAGGCCTTATTTTATGTATTTGCGGCCCGCAGCCTCGGCGTCGAAGTCTTCCTGATGCCAGAAGAAGAAGGGATTAGCCCGAGGAGTTCTGACAGTCTGGGGAGGCGGTTCCAGGCCCACTGACTGGAAGAAATTCCGCATGCCCAGGCGCAGCATCAGTTCGCCCACACGCTCCCGGTTCTTGCCGTTTTCAGACCACCACTCGGTGATGTTGGCAATGAGGTCCATGAACGGCTCATAAGGAGCTTCCATTTCCATAAAGGGCACGATAACCCAGCTCATCTGCGCGCCTTCCAGGATGGGGGCATGGGAGCCCAGGAGCAGCGTGGCGCCGGTCTCGGTGCCGGGGCGCAGGGCCTGGGGCATCAGGCTGATGCAGTGCATGCAGTGGTTGCAGTTCTTGTTGTCGATCTTCAGGGTCTTGCCGTCATAGCTCATGCAGTAGGTGGGGCACAGATCGGTGACGTCAGCCTTGATATCCAGCTTAGCATATTCAGTAGCGCCGCCCCGAGGTTTCAGTTCGCCGCCGGCATAGGCTTTTACCGCGGCCTGGTCGATGCGAATGTCGTCTTTCCAGACGCCGATGACGCTCATGTCGGCCCGGGCTACTGAGGCGACGCAGTCATTGGGGCAGCCGGAGCATTTGATCTTAAACTTATAGGGGAAGGACGGACGATGCATCTCGAACTGGAAGTTCTGGGTGGCCTGGTAACACAGGTCCATGGTGTCATAGCAGGACCATTCGCACCGGGCCATGCCCACGCAGCAGGAGGGGCTGCGCATGGCGGAACCGGAGCCGCCCAGGTCCCAGCCCTTGGCCGTCAGCTCGGCAAAAGTGGGTTCCAGCTCATCGGTGGTGGTGCCCAGGAAGATCATGTCGCCGGTGGAGCCGTGTACATTCAATATGCTGCTGCCGTGCCGGTCCCAGATATCGCACAGGTCCCGCAAAGCTTCGGTGGTGTAAAACCAGCCGGAAGGCTGGTTAACGCGGATCGTGTGGAAATGTTCTACGCCGGGGAATTCTTCGGGCAGGTCAGTGTAGCGGCCGATGATGCCGGAGCCGTAACCCAGGACGCCCACGATACCGCCGTGTTTCCAATGGGTGATCTTGTCTTTGTAGGAACGCTCCAACACTCCCAGCAAATCCGCAGCGGGTTTTTTCCGGGCAGCGACCCGCTTCAAATCCTTAATGAAGCTGGGCCAAGGACCGGTCTCCAGTTGATCCAACAATGGGGTTTTATGCATGAAACTTCTCCTCCCTCAATTAAATGGTCCCCAAAGGGCTTATCCTTTTTTTCACAAAATCTTACCTATCTCATAATATCGCAAGCAATTTGTCAACTAAAAAATTTGTAGCCTAAATTTCGTCAAGGATTTTAAGGGGCCCCAAATCCTGCAAAGCCTTGGCACAGCGGGCCGCGGGGCCCATGACCAGGGTCACCAGCTTGTGGGGCTGGAGATGCTCCCGGGCCGCAGCGGCTGCGCTTTTCAGGTCGACCTCGCGGATTTGTTCACAATAGTTCTTTAGATAATCCGTCCCTAAATCGTAGAGGTCGATGGACAAAACTTGCCGGGCTAGTCCCCGGGAGGTTTCCAGGCCCAAAGGAAAATGGCCCACGTAGTAACTTTGGGCTTCCGCCAGTTCCTGATTCGTGACTCCGTTTTGGTGGACTTCAGTGATCACTGACCGGATTTCGGCCACCACTTGGGCGGTGTTGTCCGCGGGGGTGAAGGTGGAAACAATGAAAGGCCCCGGGGCTCGCCGAAAAGAAAAACTGCTGCGGATACCGTAAGTGAAGCCCAAATCAGACCGGATACGAGCCATAAGACGGGAAGAAAACCCGCCGCCGCCCAGGATGTAGTTCACCAGCTTCAGGGGAAAAAAGTCGGGGTGGGTTCGAGACAGGCCAAGATGGCCCACTCGAATTTCGCTCTGGGTAAGGTCGGGCCGATCCAGGAGATAGATGTCGGGAGCACTGAGGTTATCCGGTGCCGCTGTATAGGGCGGGCTGGCGGGACCGCCACCTTGCCAAGACTCCCAAATCCGGGCCGCCTCCTCTTTCACCCGATCAAAGCTAACCATGCCCACCACCACCAGGGTGGATGTGGACGGAGTGAACTCACGGCTATAGAAGTCCCGAAGATCGGTCAGGCTGAGATTATCCAGACTGCCGAGGTCACCCGGCACTGCATGTCCGTAAGGCGAATCTCCGAAAAACAGGCGAAGGTAGCGAAGATTGGCCATTTCCCGGGGGTCATCCTGCTGGTGCACCAGTTCGGCCCGGCGGCGCTCTTTGAGGAGAGGGAACTCTTCTTCGGGAAACCCGGGGGTCTGGACCACCTCAGCCAAGGTAGCCATGTGTTCCGAAAAATCCTCAGCCAGGCCTTCCAGGTTCACCAGAGTCGCGTCCCAACCGCTTTTGGCGTCCAGGGCCGCCCCCTTCGATTCGATGTCCTCTGCCAATTGCAACTGGGAGCGCCGGATAGTGCCCAGGGTGAGGAGTTCCGCGGCCCAATCCGCCACCCCGGGTTTGTCCGGCGGGTCGGTTTCGGCGCCCCGCTTGGCCATGAACGTGAGGCTCAGCCAGGGAACCCGGTCATACTCCACCCCCAGCAGTTTCATGCCCCCAGGTAAGATGGCCTGCTGAACCTCAGGAAGATTATATGGCATATCGCTGTCCTAATAGGGCGGGTCTGCCCGCCATTATAATTCGTTCATCCCGGGAAGGGCAGTGATCGCCCTTGTATCTCAATATGGCTTATGCCAAAGGCCCCAACGCCTCGCTTTCCTCCGGGGTTACCGGTTTGAGCACTACCACAGTGCGGTTGTCCTCACGGAGGTAAGTCCTGGCCACTCTTGCAATATCTTCCTCGGTGACCGCCTCCAGAGAGCTGAGAATCCGGTTCGCCAGATGGGCGTCGCCGGCTTTCAGATGAAACAGGCCCACCAGGAGACCCCGGAAAAAGTTGTGAGCCAGAGATCGCACGGCCTGGGAGCGCACCAGCTTTTTGGCCCGGGACAGTTCCGCAGGAGTGACGCCGTTCTGGCGGAGCCGGTCCAGGGCCCCCCAGAGCTCCAACTCCAACTCCGGTAAAGGCCGCCCTGGGGGCGCCACCGCATTGATCACAAACAGGTCCGGGTCCTGGGCCGAAAAGGGCAGGGGCGCCAGTTCGACCTCCAAAGCGATGGCTTTACCCACCCGCACGAACTCCTGGTGGAACCGAGAGGCTTTACCCCCTGACAGGATGACTGCCAACAAGTTCAAAGGGTAGAGATCGGGATGGTCTATGCCCACTATATGAAACCCTGTCAGCAGGGCCTCCACCTGTGAGACCTTTTTCACAACGGCCCGGCGCTCTCCACGCTGGGGTGGTTCCACGACCTTAGGCTCCGGGCTCATGGGCGGAGTGGAAATCTGGCCGAAATATTTCTCTACCAGGTCCCGGGCCCGGGCCGGCTCGACGTCTCCGGCGATGACCACGGTGATCTTCCCCGGATGGTAATGGTTGCGGTAGTAAGCCAGGCAATCCTCCAGGGTCATGCGGTGCAGGTCCTGATCCCAGCCTACTACCGGCCAATTATAGGGATGCTGAGTGAAAGCAGTGGCGCACAACTGCTCCTCCACCAGCCCGAAGGGGCTGTCCACGGAGCGCAGCTTTCGTTCGCTGATGACTACCTGGCGCTCTGGTTGGAAAGTTTCGTCATCCAGTTTTAGATGTAAGAGGCGATCGGCTTCCAACTCCAGGCCCAACTCCAGATGTTCTGCGGGCAGATTTTCAAAATACGAGGTGTGATCCCGGGTGGTGAAGGCATTGATTTCACCTCCTTTGGACTGGAGGATGCGGGAGAATTCCTCGGGCCCCAAGGTTTCAGTGCCCCGGAACATCAGGTGCTCGAAGAGGTGGGAAATGCCGGTAATGCCTGGAAGCTCGTGGCGGGACCCCACTTTGTAATGAATCTGCAAAGAGACGATGGGCAGACGATGATCGGGAAGCACGAACAGGGTGAGGCCATTGGCCAGATCAAAGCGCTCCATATCGATTTCGGGCTGCCAGGCCGCGGGGTCAAACTTCCGGTGAAAAGACATCGGTAATCCTCCTGGTAGATGTCAATGCCTATCAGGGGCGTTAATATATTATCTGAATGTCGGACAAAAAGGGGAAAAAAGCGGGAAATCGTGTGATTCTAATTCATTATCTCTCTCCCGCTGGGTTTTTTCCCATTTCGGCTTGGTTATCTCATCGGCGGATACCCGCTCCATTTGCGGAGCAAAGCTTCATCAGTTTCCACTTTTAGCGGGATCTTTTCTACAATCGGGATGGATTTGGGATGTTCTCCCGCCAGGACCCGCCGGGCCAGGTCCCCGATATTTTCCCCCAGGCGCCAGTAATCCACGGCCACCCAGAGCGCGGCGCCTTGGTGGGTTCCTTCTGGATAACTGCTCACCACCCGCACCTTCATCTGTCGGCCCAGTTCCAACACCAGGGAGGCGTAACGCGCCGCGCTGGCCGTTGGCGGCAGGTAGAGAACCCGGGATCCCTGCCTTATAAGCCGCTGCAAACCGGGGCCATCGGTGGCGGCCGCAGTGCTGGTTTCCATCAAAGGCTGCACCTCAAAGCGCGGCGCAATTTTGAAGAAGCGTTGGGCCAAGTCCGCAGCCACCCCGTCCGTGGGGTCGTAAAGCAGTCCCCAAGGGCCTGGCCCCAGGAGGCTGGCGCCATGTTGCAGCGCCGGGCTCAGCGGCGCCGGAGTGGCAATACCGGTAATATTCTCCTGGTGAATGTGGGGTTGGGCCGGGTCATAAGCGGCCCCGGTAAAATAAGGATTAGCCACCAGGCCGAAAACTACCGGGGTCTTTTTGACCATTGGTGCCGCCATTATCAAGGCCGGGGTGCCCAGGGTCACCAGGAGCCGAGGCTCACGCTGCCGTAATTGGCGCAAGGTTTCCCGGCCTTCAGGTCCGAATTCCGGGACGCAGACCACTTTTACAGGAGTCGCTCCCAACCTGGCCTGCAAGCCGGCCACCGCCTGACGCATCCTGGGGGAGTCCGGAGAGCAGAAGATGATGACGGGACCGGGGGCGCGGCCGCAAGCGGTTTGAACTAAGACCGCACCCAGGAGCAGGACGGCGGCAATAAGCGTTTTTAGCTTTTCATTTGTCGTTTTTTGTTTAAGGCCTTTATTGCGGCAAGCATCATCCATGAGGAAGATAATCAGTTTCTAAGCTAACCGACCTAGCCGGTTATGACTGAATCCGCCTGTTCATATTTTTGCGTAACCACAATGATAGTCTTCTCCAACTAACGAAAAACGAAAAACGAAAAACCTTAATGGATGATCTTGCCGATACGGTTCCAGCGGACCTGGAATTCATTGCTATCCCAGGAAAAATTATAAATGAGACCTTTGAGGCCGCCGGCAAAGGCCTGCAAAAAAGGCTCACCAGGAGGTCCCTGCCAGGAAAAGTAAATGATGAAGGCCTTGCCCCGGAGGTTATCCATAGGCACGAAACCCCAGAAGCGGCTGTCATAGCTGTGGTCCCGGTTGTCCCCCAGACAAAAATAAGAGTTGGCCGGCACTTCCACCGGGCCCAGATTATCCCGGGCGGAGTCGGTGCGGTCTTGCGGCGCCGGGATAACCAAGGGATCGTTGTAAACCGCTTGGGGGGTCTCATACAACTTGCCGTTTATATAGAGCTTTTTGTCAATGATCTGGATGCGGTCGCCGGGCAGGCCAATAACCCGTTTGATGTAGTCCTTGCTGGGGTCCTGGGGAAAGATGAAGACCACTATGTCTCCGCGCTGGGGGTTGCCTATGGGAATCCAGACCTTGTTGGTGAACGGGTTGCGGATGCCATAGCTGAACTTGTTCACCAGGAGATAATCACCGATGAGTAGGGTCGGCTGCATGGACCCGGAAGGGATGGAAAAGGCCTGGACAAGAAAAGCCCTGAGCACTAAGGCCAGGATGACGGCGATAACCAGGGACTCCCCGTATTCTCGCCAGAAGGGCTTTTTGGGTTGCGAACTTGGCAAAGGCCCCAAGTCTTTATATTTCATGGATAGCATAATAGGGTTTTTCAAGAACGCCGGGACGGCGCCGCATTTTTAAGAAGTATCTTTAATCAACCGGGCTAAATTGGTCTTGGGCGGCCCCGCAAATGGGGCAGACCCATTCCGGCGGCAATTTATCAAACGGGGTGTTGGCGGGGACGTGGTTATCCGGATCTCCCTGGGCAGGATCATATATGTAGCCGCATACTTGACACTGATATTGCTTCATGACCTACTCCTTTTCGCTTGCGATCATCAGAAATTTTATCCATAAATTATTTATCTTACTTGCTTATAAGTCAATGATATTCTCAAGCGTAACTTGCGGAGTGAACCTTTTCCCTCCCAAAATCCGTTTATAGCAGTTGCCAAAAAAGTTTTTTCCTATTCGAGAGCCTCAGGAGCCACCTATGGTTGTTATTCTGAGGGTGTTAAGCGACCGAATAATCTCGAAAAAGCGAGATTATTCGCTGCGCTCAGAATGACAAATCTAACCGGGTAACCAGCAACAACTTTCGGCAAACGCTAAAAGATGGCTTTTGAGGGAGAGGGAGGAGACTGGCCCTCATCAGGGAAAATCTGGCAGGACCTGATCCCCTGGCAGGCAAATTTTTCCAATCGATTCCGGCTTGCCCCGGCGCTGCCCGTTAAGGCGGGTCAGAGGGCCTTGATCAGGTCCGGGCCGGCCTCAAAGGAATCCAGATAATAAGCGGCGCGCAGGTTAGGGTTGCGGTAGGCCACGAAGGGGACTCCGGCATTGGCGGCAAAGAGCTCATCCACCCGGGAGTCGCCGATGAAAATGGCTTGCCGGGGTTCAAGGCCAAAGTGCTCCAGAATGCGGACAAAGGCTTCCGGGTGGGGCTTGGGACGACTGACATCCTGAGCGCTCACCACCAGGTCGAAGTCGCTCGCCAGCCGGTGATAATTAAGGACTGCCCGAGTGGTGGTGGTACGGTTAGTGGCCAGGGCGGTGTAGCGCCGGGGGCGCAAGAACTGCAGAAACTCCCTCAAATAAGGCTCTTCCACCATCATGGCGATAAACGGGCTGTAGTCGAAATTCCGGGCAAAGTCAAAAACCGCCTCCAGGTGAGGATAGCCTTGGAAAATGTGCTCCAAGGATTCCCACACGGTGTGGCTGTGTATAAAGTCCACGGCTTCAGGGCTCAAAGGTGGACGGCCGAAGTGGGCGAGAATGGCGTTATAAAAAGCGATGTTGGCCGGTCGCGAATCGAACAAGACCCCATCGCAATCAAAGGCTACCAGTTTGACCAATTTGTCGCTCTCCCGGGGGCGCGCCGGCGGGTATTCACCACTTTTGGCTTGTGGCCAGAAACCGGAACCCCGTATTTTATCTGAAATTTTTATGTTATCAGATTTCCATCAACTTAAAAGAACAAAAATCCCGGGGGCCGGAGGCGGCTCCTTCAATCCAGGGAGTATGCCCGCGCTAAACCAGCGCGAGGAACCAGCCGCGTATGGATGGTTTTACCCTTGATTTTCCGGTCCAGTTTTCCCAAAATCATAACTTATGACCCTTATGAATGATGCCGTGCAACTCCCCGTGGCTGCCGTCCGGGAGCGTTTAACCTCCCATGAGATTGACGCCCTGCTCGTTTCCGGTCCAGAGAATCGCCGTTATCTCAGTGGCTTTACTGCAGATGACCCCGCCTGGGGCATGCTCCTGATTACGGCCCAGGCGGCCGAACTCATTACCGATTTCCGCTATCAAACCTGGGCCCAGGAGGAAGTCAGAGACTTTGAGGTGGTTATCTATAAAGCCGACCTGGCGGAAACCCTGGCCGAGCACCTCAAGAACCTCAAAGTGCGCCGATTAGGTTTTGAAGCGGCGCATTTCACGTACTGGCAATATCAGCATCTGACTAAAAAAGTGGCCGATGCAGGTCTCGCGCTTACCTGGCAACCCCTGGAAGGACTGGTGGAGGGCTTGCGGCAACGAAAGACCGAGGCAGAACTGGCCATCATGCGACGGGCCTTGGCTTTGACCGAAACCGTGATGCGCCAGGTGGCCGAGCAGTTGACGCCGGGCCTCACTGAGCGCCAGGTGGCCTGGGAGATAGAAAAGCGACTCCGGGAAGGCGGGGCCGAAGCACTGGCCTTTTCCCCCATCGTGGCTGCAGGTCCTAACAGCGCCCGCCCCCATCACTATCCCGGGGACTATGTTCTCAAGGCCGGGGAACCCATCATCATTGACATGGGAGCCAGGATAGACGGCTATTGCGCCGACATGACCCGCACTTTCATATTGGGGCCGGCCGACGAGCACTTTCGGAAGATTTACACCCTGGTTCGCCAGGCCCAGACCAAAGCGGAGGCGGAACTCAAGGCCGGCATGGACAGTCTGGCGGGGGATGCTCTGGCCCGGGAGGTGATTGCCGCGGCCGGCTATGGTGAGGCCTTCGGCCATTCCTTGGGGCATGGGGTGGGGCTGGCAGTGCACGAATCTCCCAGCTTGAGTCCCTCCGAGGCCAGGAGATGCGAGTTGCCGGCCGGATGTGTGGTCACGGTGGAGCCGGGTATCTACCTTACCGGCTGGGGGGGTGTCCGCCTGGAAGACATGGTGCGCCTCACTCCCGATGGGGCCGAAGTGATGAATACGCCCGGATACTTTTATGAGTGGTAGGTGTTTGAGGACTGAGTGAAATGGGAAAAGGCGGAAAGGGACCAGCCTGAGGGGATCTTAAAACACTGCGTTTTCCGGCAATGTTCATGGTCAAATTGACCCAAAAGGTTTCATTAAACCGGGGCCGCGCTTTTTCCTGTTCCCCTCTTCGCCTTTTCCCCTTTGACCCTCATTAATTATTTCCGGTCTCGGGCCTGAACGTCACAGACCATGACCACCAGGTCGCTGCTCTGACCGGCCGGGTCCTTGACCAGGTCTTCGAAAACGGCCTTTACGGAAAACCCCGCCTTCTTGAACGCAGAAAATGCTCCCGTCGCCTGGAGGTGAATCTCGGCCACCAGCTTTTCCAGGCCGAATTCCCCGGCGAGCTCGACTATTTCATTAATCAGCAGAGTGCCCAAGCCCCGGTTCTGGTAGTCTTTGGCCACCACCACCCGCACGTTGCCCAGATGGCGCTTCCAGCCCAACTTGCGCATATGCAGGGTGATGTCGCCCACGATCCGGTCCTGGGCCACTGCCAACAGGGGAAAAACCCGGTTATAGTCGATGTGGTTTACCCATCGATCGATCACGGCCGGATCCCTTACGTCATTTCGCAGGAAGCTCAACTCTTTGGAATCGAGGCCCCCGAAGAATTCCAGCAGTTTTTCACGGTCTTCCTTTACCATGGGCCGCAGTATTACCCGGCTGCCGTCTTTCAGCACTCCCTCTTTGTAATACGCCATGATCTAGCCCCCCTGTGGATGTGAGCAGTATGCAGTGAGCAGGCAGGCTTAATAATTCCGTGATCCCTGTTCTTCTTCACTTACCTGCCCTGCTTTCCCGGAACCCAAAACCTAGAACCCAGAACCCCTTCAAGCCCCCCGGGCCAGGCGCTCAGCCAGAAAGGGCGGCAGCCCGGCGGCCAGAATACGGCGTTGCGCCCCGCTAATATCATAAGGGGCGGACTTGAAATGAATGGAAAACTCTTGATCGTCGAAGATGGCGTAGGCCGCTTCGGGGTTGCCGTCCCGGGGCTGCCCCACGCTGCCGGGATTTATGAGATAGTGTTCCTCCGGGGATAACTTAATCTTGGAGAAGGTAATCTGGCGTAATGCCACTTTTCCCCGAATATCCCTGTACCACAGGGCCCGGCGGTGGGTGTGGCCAAAGAAACACACTCTGGTAGGGGGGTGGCTGACCAAGTGTTTCAGGACCCGTTTGCCCTGGAAATGATAAGCGATATAAGTGTCGGGATTCCCAGGGGTGCCGTGGCAGGCCAGAAATAAGCCCGGTTGCTCCCGCATCAGTGGCAAATCGCGCAGCAATTCTAAAAATTCCGGCCGAACTTGCTCCCGGCACCACATCAAGGCCTGATGGGCAATGATATTAAAATGTTGGGCTCGTTCCGGATCGAACAGGGCCAGGTCATGATTACCCGCCAGACTCCAGACATTACGGCTCAGCAGCAGCTCCAGGCACTCATTGGGGCTGGCATTGTAGCCCACCAGGTCGCCCAAGTTCAGAACGACTTCAACCCCTTCCTGGTCGATTTGGGCCAAGACGCTGGCCAGGGCTTCCAGGTTACTATGGATATCGGCAATGATGGCCAGGCGCATATGATTCAGAGTTTTCGGTTTTCGGTTTTCAGTTTTCGGTAAGGTCCAAGCTTTGCCAAAAACTTCTACATTTACTTAATAGTCATTTTTGCCCAAGTCAAAAGATATTTAAACATTTTTTTGTTTCTACAGGTCTTTCCAAGCCTTGCCGCTAAAAGAGCAATTAATCGAAAACCGAGACAGAAAACTGAAAACCGTCCTCATTGACTTTTTCAGGGATTTTGTTACTTTTTGCCCACATGGAACCCGGTGATATTGTCGAATTTTTCGAAGAAAAACGTATTTTCTGCGCCGTTGTCCTGGACCTGAAAGGCGAACGGCTCCAGGTTCTGACTCAGACAAGCCGGGAAATGACCTTGGCTCCCAAGCGCATACTCCATGCCGGCCCTCGCCTGGCAATAGCCGCCTTGTCCCGCCAGGAACTATTGAACCGGCTGGAAGATATTGTTAAAACGCGGGAGGCCCTCAAAGCCGGCATAAACCTGGAGGAATTGTGGGAACTTCTGGCTTCGGAAGGTCAGGCCGTATCTGTGACGGAAATGGCAGACTTATGGTTCGGCCGGACTGACCCTGACCGGGTAGCTGCTACCGACCGCTGCCTCAAGGAGGACCGCTTTCTATTCAAGCAGAAAGACGACCTGGTCATCCCCAATCCCCCGGAAGTGGTGGAGCTCCTGAAGGAGCAACATTTCCAAGAATTGGCACGCCGCCGGGAGCAGGAAGAGATCAGTTCCTGGCTGAAGGCTGTTTTGGAAGGCCAGGCGCCGCCGGCTGGGACCTGGAAAGACCGGATCCTGGACCTGTTGCGCCAGATGGCGGTGTGGGGGACCGAAGCCCCGGATTACGCCGAGGGTAAGACCTATTTGGAAAAAGCCCGGCTCAACCCGGCGGAAGCCCCTTTTCGCCTGCTGGTGCGGCTGGGGATCTTCCAGGAAGACGAAGACCTGGACCTTCACCGGCTGGAAATACCCCTGGAATTTTCTCCCCAGGCTCTAGACCTGGCCCGACAACTTGCTCAGACTTCGCCCCCTGATCTCTATGCGGCCCGGCGGCAGGACCTTACCCATCTCGATATCATCACCATTGACGGGGAGCGCACCCGGGATTTCGATGATGCTTTGAGCCTGGAAGCAGTGGACGGTGGCTGGCGCCTGGGAATCCATATTGCCGACGTCTCGTCCCAGGTGTTGCCCAGAACTTCCCTGGATTTTGAGGCGCAGGCAAGGGGCACCTCCATCTATCTGCCGGAGCGCCGCCTGCCCATGCTGCCGGAGGAACTCTCGGAAGACACGGTCAGCCTGCTGGTCCACCGGGAGCGGCTGGCCCTGAGCTTTCTGGTGACCCTGGGTCCGGACGCGGAGCTCAAAGACTGGCTGATTGTCCCCAGCGTTATCAGAGTCCGAAGCCGTATGACCTACCACGAAGTGGACGGTCTCCTGGCCCAGGACCAGCAGCTCTCCTCCCTGGCCCATTTGACCCGCCGTCTCAAAGAACGCCGTTTGTCCCGGGGAGGTTATGAATTGAAATTGCCTGAAGTGTGGGTAACCTTCACACCCCAAGGCGACACTCAGGTAGTAGTGGAAGATCAGGAGACCACCAGCCGCCAGTTGGTGGCCGAAGCCATGGTGCTGGCCAATTCCCTGGCAGCCCAGTTCCTGAAAGAGCAAGGCATTGCCGCCCTTTACCGGGGCCAACCCGAACCCCGGGAGCCTATCAAACCTGGATCGGACAAAAGCCTCCTGGAACTCTGGCAGGACCGGCGCCGTTTAAGCCGGGTGGTAATGGATCTTGCGCCCTCTCCGCACTGGGGACTGGGTCTCCCCTGCTACACTTTCGCTACCTCCCCCATTCGTCGATACCTGGATCTGGTGATCCACAGGCAGATCCTGGCGGTGGTGAGCGGACACCCTCCCATCTATTCGCCCGATGATTTGGAACAGATTCTTACCACCATCGAACCGGCCATGCGCCGGGCGGGGCAGTTGAAAACCCGCCGCCTCCGTTACTGGCTTCTGAAGCACCTGTCAACCCGGGTCGGCCAGAGGCTGGAAGCATTGGTGCTAGAAGGTCTGCCGCATCGCTACCGCCTCATGTTCCCCGATATCTTGCTGGAACTCTTCATGGCGGCCCCGGCCACCGCGAAACTCTCCCCTGGGGATACCGTCTTAGTTCGCCTGGATAGGGTCAACCCCCGGGAAGATCATATCAAGGTGTCTTTGGCTTAGAGAGCAGTTGGCGATTAGCAATTAGATGAGAAACATCTATGGTTATCAAAACTTCTGGCTGTCAGCAATTACCGTGGTTAGAATCGTTGTTTTTTTCACTGAGGGCCTTACTTCTAAATTCCAAATCCCCCTGACGCCCCTTTTCCAAAGGGGGGGAACTCGAAAGCTAACTGCTAACTGCTAACTGCTAACTGCTATTTCTTGCCCCAGTCAGCGACCATCTGCTATGATAGGGAAAATTAACCCTTTTTACTTGGGCGGAACCGTGAAGAACGTGAAGAAAAAGAGAATCACCAGCGAGGCGACCAAGCCTGCATCATATCTGCAATACGAAGTGCTGATCTTCATTACCGGCGCCATAACCCTGTCGCTGGAAGTCCTGTCCTCCCGGATTATGACCCCCTATTTTGGTGTCAGTCTTTACATCTGGGCCGGCATCCTCTCCATCACCCTGATTTTTTTGGCATTGGGGTACAGGCTGGGCGGCCAGATTTCCCAACGCCGGGACAAAGTCGCCCTCCAGCAGATCCTGCTGGCCGCACCTCTGTGGGCGGCGCTCTACATGGTGCTGGCCACCGCCCTTTACCCCGTCGTGTTCCCGCTGCTGGCCACCATAAATTTGATCGTGGCCAGCTTTCTGGGCGGGACCATTCTGCTGGCCCTGCCCTTAGTCGTGCTTTCCGCCATGAACCCCCTGCTCATCGCCCTGGCCCGTGATTCCAGAGCCTCCGGTGATGGCGGCGCCGGCCGGATTTTCTTTATCAGCACGGTGGGGTCAGTGGCGGGGGTACTGCTTACCGCCTTTCTTTTGATCCCCAACTTAACCAACTTTCGCGCTTTGTTGTGGATGAGCCTGGGGTTGGGGGCAGTTGTGGGAGCGATGTCATTTTTGGACCGGGAGCTTTCTAAAAGCCGCAAAAGGCGCCTGGTCTTCGGTTGTTTGGTGGTCTTGTTGTTGAGCGGCGGTCTGTTGGCAGCCCAGCCCGTCTATTTGAGGATGATTGCCGGGATGAGTGATATCGGGAAAAATTTTAAGGTTCTGGCCGAATACAGTTCAGTTTTTGGCAACATTAAAGTTTTGACCGTTTATCCCGAGGGGGAGGGCAGAAAACCGGCCACGGCCTATCTTCAGGACGGTATCATCCAAAACATGGTGAGCACCGACGGGGTGGTGCTGGATCACACCGGCTTCATGGTCCGGTTGACGGACGCCTATGCGCCCTCTGCCAAGAAGGCCCTGGTGCTGGGAATGGCAGCTGGTATGATCCCCCGCTATCTGTACCACAAGGGCCTGGACGTCACCGCAGTGGAAATTAATCCCAACTCCTTACAGGCGGCCACGGAGTTTTTTAATTTCGACCCTCAGGGCATTAAAGTTTATATTGAAGACGCCAGGACCTTTGTCCGCCGCCACCATCATGCCTATGACCTGGTGGTCACGGACCTTTTCCAAGGGGACGGCACCCCGGATTACCTGCTGACCGTGGAGTTTTTCCGGGAAGTGCAGGCCTGTTTGCGGCCCGGCGGCGTAGTGGTCATCAACACCTATTTCGACCCGGCCAATGAAGTCGCCAATGAGGCCATTTTGGCCACCGTCAGCGCGGCGTTTCCTTATGTTCTGGAACTGCGTTCCCCATCCTCCGGCGGCCTGGTGAGCAGCGCCTGCATGGTGGCGGCTAATGTTCCCCTTGCCCCCGAAGTGGCAATAAAAATGGCCGATAGCCGCACCATGCCTCCCAAGGATTATCAAACTCTGTTAGGCGCAAGAATGGTCGACCCCGCGCTCCTGAAAAACCCCCGCCCCATCAGAGATGATCACAATATTTTTTCTCTGTTGTTCGCAGGGAGTCAATTGCGGTACCGCAGCCAGTTCAATCAACTGCCGCCGAATCTGTTAGTCAATTAAGAACCCGCCTCGACGGGCAACTGACTACTCCCCGCCATCGCGCCATTGCGTTTATAGGCGTGCGCGATTCTTGGACTTTTCAAGTAAATTGCCTTACCGATCTCCGCGTTTATTCAGACCGAAAAATTAGGTGGGAGGTAAGGCAAAATTAGGAATTCCCTAATTGAGATTAGTGGTTAATCATCTAATATCAGCAATGAAAAAGGTTTGATTTGAGTCTTTGATCAATTTTTAGCACAAATTCACAATTTTATTGAGCGATAAAGGCAAACCCGCCGAAAGGCGGGGACGCAAAGTTTCCGACCTACAGCAATAAAGCCAGGGTAGCGGGACTGCCGAATTCAACGGTTCATGTTTGTGTGCCCTGACTTATTGCCCAAAGTCAGGGCTTTTTTTATGCACCAGGGGGCTATCATGGGAAACAGACGGCGGCGTCCGGCAAAAACCTCACGGCCAATTTTTATCACCTGGGTGATATGCTTTATTATTCTGTTCGGTATCAGGGCGGCAGGAGGAACGAATTATTATGTCTCCCCCCAGGGAAGTGACAGCAATAACGGCTTTTCCCTGGAATCGCCCTGGCAGTCAATTGCCAAAGTCAATTCCTTCCATTTTCAACCGGGTGACTCCATCCTGTTTGAATGTGGTGGGATGTGGCGGGAGACTTTAAAACCGATTTATTCGGGGACGAGCGGTCATCCCATTACTTATGGATCGTATGGCTCCGGTGACCGGCCCATTATCGAAGGCACTGATATCGCCAGCAGCTGGAATTTATATAGCGACCATATATGGTATAGGAACAACTATTCTTATGACGTTAATATTGTGTTGTTCGATCAGAACCTGGGGCATGAAGAAAACTCGCTGAACTACCTGGATTACAATCAGGATTGGTACTGGGACAGCGCCACCCAACGGGTCTACATCTATTGTTCTGATGACCCCAACGACCTTTATAGCAAACCAGGCATTGAAATAGGCGCATCCCGGCAAAATGGGGTCAAAATCTACGATGAAACTGAAAGCATCAAATATCTCACTTTTGAAAATTTGCATTTCAGCCATGCCAATGACATTGGCATGGAATTACAGGGATGCAGTTATATCACCATCGACAACTGCATAGTAGACACCTGCGGCCGCATTAATATGTATGTCTATGATATAAAATACTTGACCATAAACGACTCCCAGAGTTTCGGCTGCCTGCAACAGCATGGCCTATACATCAGCGCCGGCAACTATATAAAGCCACAAGGGGATCAGTCTCACCATATTACCATCAGTAATTCTGATTTTTACTATAATAAACAGAACGGCATCCAAATAAACCCCAATAATGGTCCTGCAATAAACTATTTTACCCTTACAAGGTGCGAGTTGTACAAGAACGGCGGCCACGGCATTCTGGATGAGGGAACCTATAATGGATTATATAGCTATAATTATTTTTACGACAATGCTGGAGCCCAAGTTTTTTGTCACTACAATGAAGTTCATCATCCCAAAGGTGATGTAGCAGCCAAAAATACCAAGATTTATAACAATATTATTGGATCAATAAATACGACTTCACAGTTCGGACTTTACATATCTGACTATTCTTATAATTGTGTAGTAAAAAACAATA
The DNA here is from genome assembly GCA_049322355.1 of Thermodesulfobacteriota bacterium. GTDB lineage: Bacteria > Desulfobacterota > Desulfobaccia > Desulfobaccales > 0-14-0-80-60-11 > 0-14-0-80-60-11. The sequence goes on from JBMORG010000014.1 coordinate 25,921, forward strand.
TTTTTTACTGGGAAAACGGAGTCCAGGAGGTTGTTAGGGTCGATCAACGCGCACCCAAAGTAACGTTTGATTACAACTGTTACTATGTGCCGAATCCCACCAATAAATTTAAGTGGGGCAATAAATGGTATTCATCTTTTTCAAGTTGGCGATCCGCCAGCAAGAAGGACAAACACTCTTTTGGCAGCAACCCGCAGTTTAGCAATGTTTATCTATACGACTTCGCCCTGCTTTCCACCTCTCCCTGTATTGATGCGGGAGTAAATGTCGGCCAGACCCAGGACCATGAAGGCAATCCAGTCCCCTATGGCCTGGCCCCCGATATCGGGGCCTTGGAATACTCTGGATAGTTAAAAATTACCTTGAAATCAATTACCAGCCAGCAATACAGCTACCGGCCACTTCCAAACACCCTGACGAAAATTGCGTCCACGTGGCGGAAATAGCGGTTCAGGTCGAAGACCGCGGCAATCTCATCCTTCGTCAAGTGCCTGCCGATCTCGCCGTCTTCTTTAACCAGTTGGGCAAAATCCCCGCCTTCCTGCCAGACGCGCATGGCCGGGCGCTGCACCAAGCGGGCCGCGTCCCGGGTGATGACTTTATCGGTCAAGGCCAGCAAAGACTGGGAAAAAATCAGGCCAGGGTCAAGTTGGGGTTGGGAGCCACGGTTACCAGACTTGTAAAGGAGTCAGACAATGCTTATTTAATTGTTACAAAAAACTTTAAGGAGGCGAGCTTATGGCAAAGGTTCTGGAATGCGCCAAGGTAGACCCGTCAAGCGGGTGTCAGCACGTTATTCGTGGTGCGACAGAAGAGGAGGTGCTCCAAAAAGCGGCTGAGCACGCCAAGGAACATGGAATACGCGCAGTAACTCCCGAGCTAATCGAGCGCGTCAAAGCTAACATTCGCGACGAATAGAATCGCTGTTCAGTCTATCTAACCCCATATTAACTCAGGCAAGAAAGGCCTTATGCCTTTAGTTAACATTAAACTAATTGAGGGTGTTTATTCCCAAGAGCAGAAGCAGGAGATGATCAGACGCATGACCGATATCCTGGTTGATCTCGAAGGCGAGCACATGCGCCCGGTGACCGTGGTGATCATCGAGGAGGTGAAAAGCGGCGACTGGGGCGTCGGAGGCAAGGCTTTTTCCTGCGCTGACGTCAAGGCGCTGGCAAAAAAGAAGTAGAAAAGTGTTTGCTTTGTCCTTACTCCCCAAACACTCGGGCAAAAATCTGGTCCACGTGACGGAAATAGCGGTTCAGGTCGAAGACCGCGGCAATCTCATCATCAGTCAAATGTTTGCCGATCTCACTGTCTTCTTTAACCAGTTGGGCAAAATCCCCGCCTTCCTGCCACACGCGCATGGCCGGGCGCTGTACCAAACGGTAGGCCGTATCCCGGGTGAGGCCTTTGTTAATCAAGGCCAGCAGCAACGACTGGGAAAAAATCAGGCCCCGGGTCAACTTGAGATTGGCGGCCATGTTCTCAGGGTAGACCTGGAGATTCTTGAGGAGCCGGGTGAGCCGGGCCAGCATGAAATCCAGGAGAACGGTGGAATCCGGCGCGATGACCCGCTCCACCGAAGAATGGCTGATGTCCCGCTCATGCCAAAGGGCCACGTTTTCCAGAGCCGCCAGGGCGTTGCCCCTGAGGACCCGGGCCAGGCCGCAGAGGTTTTCTGAGAGTATGGGATTGCGCTTGTGGGGCATGGCCGAGGAGCCCTTTTGGCCCGCGGCGAACTTTTCTTCCGCCTCCCGCACTTCGGTGCGCTGCAGGTGGCGAATTTCCAGGGCCACCTTTTCCACGCTGGCGCCGATCAGCGCCAGGGTAAGAAAGAATTCGGCATGCCGGTCCCGTTGGATAATTTGGGTCGAAATATCCGCGGATCTAAGCCCCAGACGCCGGCACACCCCGGCCTCGCACTCCGGGGGCAGGTGGGCAAAGGTACCCACCGCACCGGAAATCTTTCCCACTGCGATGGTCTCCCGGGCTTGGACCAGCCGGGCCCGCTGCCGTTGAAACTCGGCGTACCACAGGGCGAATTTCATTCCTAAAGTGATGGGTTCGGCGTGGACGCCGTGAGTCCGTCCCACCATAACCTGATCCTTAAAGGCGTAGGCCTGGTCTTTCAGCACCGTCAGCAATTCGTCCAGGTCCGCCAGGAGCACTCCCGCGGCCTCGGTCAGTCTCAGGCCCAGGGCGGTGTCAAGCACGTCCGATGAAGTCAGGCCGAAGTGAAAGTAACGGCCGTCCTCCCCCAGGCAGGCGGCCACCTGGTCCACGAACGCGGCGACGTCGTGATGCGTCTTGGCTTCAATTTCCAGGATGCAGGCCACGTCGATTTTGGCCAGATTACAGGCCCGGGGCGGCACGTCTGGAGGAATGAGGCCGCACTCCGCCATGGCTTCCATGGCCGCCAACTCCACCTTGAGCCAACTGGCGAACTTGTTCTCTTCTGTCCAAATCCGGGCCATTACCTCACGGCTATATCGGGAGATCATGTTGTACCTCGTTCAAAGAAAATCTTTAATGATGGAGGGAGAACAGCTAGCGAAACCTGCTCCTACCGACTGCACTTTATACGAACCTTGATTATAATCAGAAAATCCCGGTGGGCGGTAAGAGAATTTGGCGAGAGCAAAATAATGCCGCCTCCACCGGCCCTGAGAGTTGACGCCAACTTTAGGAGAATATACTGTTGATTGGGTGAGATACCCCCCGTGGGGGAGGACTGGGGCAGGGATGATAAAATTGCTTTTATACACGTGTAATGTTTGAGGTTGCCATGCCCGGTTGGGGAGAACTTTTTGCGGATCCCGTGATGCAAGGCCGGGAGCCGGAACCCGAGCTCTTGGCCATTATCCCCATGATGCACGAGGCTGGCTGCCGTCGGGTGCTGGATGCCGGCTGCGGCGTGGGCCGCCACCTGCTGCCGCTGCTCGCTGCTGGGTTTCAGGTCTGGGGCGTGGATGTGGACGCCCAAGTGTTGCATCTCCTCCAGGACCGCCTCAAAAAAGCCGCAATAGACGAGGCCGGCCCCTTCCTGGCCCAGGCCGACCTCACCCGCCTGCCCTTTGTCACCGGGGCCTTCGACCTGGTGGTGTCCATCAAAGTCATCAATCACGGCTATGCCGCCACCTTCCGGGAGTACTGCCGGGAGTTGGATCGGGTCGCGAAGGTTGGCGGCCACTTGTTTATTAATGCTTCCCCCAGGGAGGTTGTCGAGCGGATCAGGCTGCCCCAGACTCGTGAACTGGAGCCCGGCACCCTGGTGGACATCGCCACCCCGGATGGCGCCGTGGTGCACCACTTTCCCACCCCGGAAGAACTCCGGGAGCAATTTCCCGGCTACAAAATACACCGCTGTGAGACGGTCTTGTCCGCCATCCAGTTCATGGGCAACGTGGAAATGCCGCAATTGTTTTTCTGGGGCGAAAAGGAAGGGTAGCGGTCATCTTTCAGCTTTCAGCAGGCGGCAGTCAGCGAATGGTGATCAGCAATCAGTTCGGTTTTCCCACTTTCTTAAAGGGGGGGCAGGGGGGATTAAAGAAAACTATTTAATTTCAAATAATCCCGTGTATGGTGGAAGGTGATTAAACCAAGATTTTAAAGGAATATCGATTTATTTAACAGGTCTGCGTGGAATCCTGAAAATGACCGATCCGCAAGAATCCCCAGTTCTGTTGCAAACTTCTGCCGGCCTGCTCTCCATTACCCTCAACCGTCCCCGGGCTCTCAATACCCTCAACCTGGAGATGATTCGTCTGCTGCGCCGGGCCTTTGATGAAGCCCTGGCCGCGGCTCGGGTGCGCCTGGTCCTTTTGAGCGGCGCCGGGGAGCGGGGCTTTTGCGCCGGAGGCGACCTCAAGGAACTGACCCGGGCGGTCCGGGAGGGCGAAGTGCATCTGGCCGACCAGTTCTTCCGGGAAGAATATGCCCTGGACCTGCTGATCCACCAATCACCCAAGCCGGTGGTGGTCCTGGCCCACGGCATCAGTATGGGGGGTGGGCTGGGCCTGGCCGCGGGCGCGGATATCGTCGTAGCCACCGAAACCAGCCGCCTGGCCATGCCCGAAACCCGCATCGGCTTTTTCCCGGACGTTGGCGCCACCGGCTGGCTCTTTACCAAATGCCCTCCAGGCTACCCCGAGTACCTGACTCTGACAGGTTCTGAAGTTGTAGGGGCTGAATGCGTCCGGCTGGGTCTGGCCACCCACCTGGCGCCCCAAGCCCGATTACCTGAAATGCGGGAGGCCCTAAAAAATTGTTCCCAAAAACTTCCATCCAGCAAGCCTGAGGCCGTGAAGGCACTGCACCAGGTTCTGGCCCCCTTTGCCCGCCAAGATATTCCATCCAACCCCGAGCTGGACATTTGGGTGCGGGAGATTTTCGCGGGAAAGAGTTCCCTTAAAGAGATTGTGGCCGCGCTCAAGCGATGCAGCCTGGAATCAAAACTCTGTGATGACGCCTGCCGCCGCCTGGCCGAGCGCTCCCCCACGGCCCTGGCCGTGACCTTGCAACTGCTCCGGGCCAATGAGGGCCGGCCTTTGGCCGAGGTTTTTCAACGTGAAGCCCTGGCGGCCCATTTTCTCATCACCCACCCCGACTACCTGGAGGGTATCCGGGCCCGCATCATTGACAAGGACGACCAGCCCCACTGGCAGCCGGCCAGCATTGAGGACTTGGGGACCCTGGCGGCAGGGTTTTAAACCAGTACAGTAGCACAGGCTTTCCAGCCTATGGAAAAAAGCCTGTGGAAAAAAGATGCCTTATAAGGAGAGCCCATGTCTTACCAAACCATCCTTTATGACCAAAAGGCCGGTATCGTCACCATCACCTTCAACCGGCCGGACAAGCTTAACGCCCTGAACCAGGAAATGCTCTCGGAATTTAAAGCCGCTTTGGAGCGCGTGAGGCAGGACCCGGAAATCCGGGTGCTGCTGCTTACCGGAACCGGCCGCGCCTTCATCGCCGGCGCCGACATCAGCCAATTCCTGAAATTCGGTCCCCTGGAGGCCCGGCAGTTTTCCGCCTCCGCCCATGAAATCGGGTTCACACTGGAGACCTTGGAAATTCCGGTGATCGCCTGCGTCAACGGCTTTGCCCTGGGCGGTGGCCTGGAGGTGGCCATGGCCTGCGATTTTATCTACGCCGCGGATACCGCCCGCCTGGGACAGCCAGAGATGAACCTGGGGATTATCCCCGGCTTCGGCGGCACCCAGCGCCTCTCCCGCCTGGTGGGCAAGGGGGTGGCTAAGGAGATGGTTCTCACCGGCCGCATGATGGACGCCCAGGAGGCCAAAACCCTGGGGCTGGTGGCCCAAGTCTTCCCCGCAGACACCTTCATGGCGGAATGCCGCAAAATAGCCCTGGCCCTGGCGGCTAAAGGCAGGGTGTCGGTGCGCGCCGCCAAGCAGTCCATCGACCGGGGCTTCGACCTGGACCTGAAAAATGCCTGCCTCCTGGAGGCGGACGCCTTTGCCCTGTGCTTTGCCTCTCCGGACGCCCATGAGGGGGCCCGGGCCTTTCTGGAGAAGCGCCAGCCGGAGTTCTTGTGAACCGAAGCAGCCAGCAGTCCGGCAGGGCAAAAATTCTGGAGCAAACTTGCAAGCCGGGACCGATTCCGCTAAAATCTGGATAACTTATGGACCAGACAGAATCTATCATCAGAACCAACCGCAAACCCACCCGGGCCATCTTTATCGGCCCGGTTCAGATCGGCGGCGGGGCCCCGGTAGTGGTTCAAAGCATGACCAACACCGACACCCGGGATGTTAAGGCCACCTTGGCCCAGATTCAGCGTCTCGCGGCCGCAGGCTGTGAAGTGGCCCGCCTGGCCGTTCCCGACATGGAGGCAGCCACCGCCTTTGGCACCATTAAGTCTGAGAGTCCGCTGCCTCTCATCGCCGATATCCACTTCAATTACCGTCTGGCCCTGGCGTCATTGGAAGCAGGAGCCGACGCCATCCGCATCAACCCTGGCAACCTGGGGGGAGCGGAAAAGACCCGAATCGTGGTGGAGGCCTGCCGGGAGCGGGGCGTGCCCCTGCGCCTGGGGGTGAACGCCGGCTCCCTGGAGGCGGACCTGTTGACCCAATACGGCGCCCCCACCGCACCGGCCCTGGCGGCCAGCGCCATGCGCTGGGTCAAGCAATTCGAGGATTGGGGTTATTTTAATTTTAAGATTTCCTTGAAATCGTCCGATGTATTAATTACTGTGGCGGCCTATGAGGAACTTTCCCGCCAGACGGATTATCCCCTGCACCTGGGGGTTACCGAGGCCGGGGGCCTCATTGCCGGCACGGTGAAATCGGCCCTGGGTATCGGCATGCTGCTGGCCCGGGGCATCGGCGACACCATGCGGGTGTCCCTGACCCGGGACCCGGTGGAGGAAATCCGGGTGGCCTACGAGATTCTCCGGGCTCTCCACTTGAGGGAACGCGGGGTGGAACTCATCTCCTGTCCCACCTGCGGGCGTTGCCGGATTGATCTGTTTGCCTTGGCTGAGGAGGCGGAACGACGCCTGCTGACCGTCACTGCGCCCCTGAAGGTAGCGATTATGGGCTGCGTGGTCAACGGCCCTGGTGAGGCCCGGGAAGCCGATGTGGGCATAGCCGGCGGCGCCGGGGTGGGACTTTTGTTCAAGAAAGGGGAGGCGGTGCGCCAGGTGCCGGAGGCCGAACTTCTTGCCGCCCTGCTCACGGAAGTGGCGGCCCTTACGGGAGAGGTGGTGGAACTGCCGGATTAGGATTTATGGTGGAGAAGATGAGAATTATTACCTTAATTATTGTGGTTGTTTTGGTTGCTCCCGGCTTTGTGCTAGCGGTTGATCCCGCCGGGCAGACTGATCCCCAGACCATGTCCGAATTCCAGGAGGTCCGCTCTTATACCGGCATCATCAAGAACCGCACCAGGTACGAGGTCTCCATTCCTTCGGAAAACAGCGATGCCACTGTGCTGATCCCGCCAAACGGGTGGATAGAGTATACCATCTGGAATCAACGTTCAAACGTGACGGCCTATCATGACGGCCAGCCCTTTTATTGCTTGAACCTCTTCGCGCATCCCCTGGAATATTCTTTTATGTGCAAGAAATACGATTTTATAGCGGAAATCATCCCCCCAGACCCGGTGCGCAAGTTTAAACCGATCCGGAAAAAACAACCTCCTAAGCAAAAACCATGTGTCGAGGGTGTGGAAGCGTTTGGCTGATTAGGCGGAGGATTTGTTTTCCGGCTTGAACCACGGGGGAAGCAGCAGAGATTGCGGCTTTCCCTGTTTTTTCGGGGTTTGGTCATAACAAACTATTTAAGGTTGACTGGAACGGAGGCCCGCTTTAAGGACGATCAGCCCGCTCCCGGCGAGTACGCACTGGGGCATTATAGGCCACATGGCAAAGGAGGTCGAGGGGACCAGCCTCGGGTTAGCCGGTAGCTTCGCCAACTCCTGAAAATCAATGCCCCTTTCTGGCAGAGACTCCACGATGAGGCCGCGTTGCGCTCACAGACTCTAAAGGAAGGACTGGGGACCGGAGACCGGAGATTTTCTGGTTCATCCTACGTTTGCCGTCTCCGGGCGTAGCGGGCCAAGCGCAGGAGGCTGGCGCCCAGGAGCAAGGCGGTGGGGGGCAGCGGGACTACGGTGACAGTGACATTGTCCAGGGCAATATATCGGCAGTTTTGACCCGCAACTTCAATGCCCATAAGAGATATTAGCGTTGATCCGGGGCCGGCAGTAAATGGCATGGCAAAGTGCTTCCAGGAGTCTGTGATTGATGTATTGAAGAAATCCTGCGAAGTCGAACCCGCACTAACCGTAATCGCGGCACTTGGGCCGTAAGCGATTAAGTTGCCTAAATCAAACTCAAGCACATACGACTGCCCGAAAACTGTATTTATTGTTTGTTGTACTCCGCCAAAAGGAAGTGAATCATGAAATCCGGTTAAATCAAGCCAATAATCACCGTGAAAGGCCGTTAACCCATAATTTGCACCTAGCCAGGCTATCTCCGCGTCTATTACCTGCCAGCCCGTTAGTGTCGTCGATCCCTCAGGCAAGGACATAAAGTTATTCTGGCCGTTGTCCACTGGTTCAAAACCAGTTGGGTCCTCGAAACTTCCGTTGACGAGCAAATTTGCCTGAGCCGGCTGTCCATAAAAACCGGAAGCCATTATCACTGATAGAAATATTAAAGCCAAAAAAACCTTTTTCATTTTTTTTGCCTCTTTTCATAACTAAAGTGAATCATAAGTTACAGGTGAGGCCATAGAACGTCGGGATCGCCTGAGCCGGGGAAGTGCTGAATAATCCAAGAGTCAGAAGGGCGATGGAGGCTAGCAAACACCTATGATGTTTCATAAGGTTGCCTCCAATTGCTAATATCTATATATATCTATTGTCTATGCTTATGCAAGTCTTGTGCCTATAATCTTATTTTTTATCTAATTGATATTACAATATAAAATAGTCAGCCTCGATTGTCTGAATATAGCCAATGTTTGAAATTAAGAACAACAATAGGCACTTGAGGCTAATTTGCTGGAATTATTTAATTATTATTTGTTTCAAATAGGTCACATTCCATCTTATATTTATATATAGTTAATATTACTTATAAATTAAGCAAGTTTAGATTTCCTGTTAATTTGTCGGAATCGCTCTTATTTTTAATGTTTAGAATAATTGACATTATATTAATGGCAGATTCGCTAATACCGAGTTTCTTCTGGGTGCCGATCTCATGTATGATGAATAGCGGTGACTGAGCTGCGGGGCTTTTAGGAAGAAGGCGGGGCTGCACCGAACCTCCCATCGTCTGCAGGGGACAGCCGCCCTTAATTTGGACAGCATGGAAGGGGATAGGTCCAAACCAGGTTGAATCAGTCTTAACGAGATATTGTTAAAGAATTAAAGGGCCGCTTGCAGAAATCGGCAGTGTAAAAACTTTTGGAATTTGCTAAGTCTTGACCTTAAAACCTATAACCTTAAAACCAAAACCCCATCACACCGGCCGGGTCACTGCCCGGCTGAGGTTCTGCACGATATCCAGGTAGACTTCCGAATAGTTCAAGCTTCCCTGGCGGATGGCGTAGAAGGCATTCAGCATCAGAGAGGCCACCATCAGGTTGGCAAAGAGCAATTGGGGAGCGCCGGCGGCCATGAGTTCCTCACAGGACATGACGGCAGGATTCCGGTCCTGGGGGGTGGCGATCTCAGGATGGTAGCGGTGCAGCGAGGGCGTGAGGTCCTGGCCGCCTCGCCGGAGATAGACCTGGACGTTGCCGTCCTCGTAGTCGTTGCCTCCGGAAATGAGGGTGAAATCGGAAAGAGTGGCGGCATGACGGCTCACCAAGTTGCGGGAGGCGTGGTTGTCCACCATCAGGAAAACCACCTCTCCGGTACCGATCAGCCGGCCCACGTTAGCCTCGGTGACATATTCCGGCACCGCCCGAAAGGACAAACCCTCGAACTCCCGGGCAAGTTCCAGGGACTTCACTTCGGCTTTATTTCCCAGGCGGGAGAAAGCCTGGCGGGAAGCATTGCTGCGTTCAAATCCGTCGCCGTCAATGAGGGTGAGGCGGGCCCGGATTTCAGAATATTGGAGATAGCGGCAGAGGAAAGGCAACAGGGCGCAGCCGATGCCCCCGATGCCGATGGCCTTGATTTCCAGCATATTAGCTCTCAGCTTTCAGCGGTCAGCTTTCTAATTTTATTTCTGAAATTGCTCCTGGTGGCACAGGCGTCTCGCCGGTGCAGATATAGGCGTACCCCGCGGTCTCTGTTGACGCCGCCTAGGGCGGCGGCGCTACCCTTTTCACGGTTTTGGGTGTTTCTTTGGAACCTGCAGGGCTCATTCCCAAGCTGTGCTCGGGAACGCCTTTAATAATCGCCGGGCTAAGCTTGGCAACCACTTTCGTTCCCAAGTGCAACTTGAGGCTTCTGCGAAAGTCGATAATTTGTCATTCTGAGGGAGAGAAGCGACCGAAGAATCTCAAAGGACGAGATTCTTCGCTAGGCTCAGAATGACAGAAGCGGCGATTCCCACAGCTCTCAACTTGGGAACGAAAGGAGCTGACAGCTACTAGCTCCCTCACGTTCCAAATTCAATGGGGCGAGGCAGGGGAGTGACCTTCCGGTCCACTTCCTCGGCCCAATCTGTTTCCGGCGGTGCCTGCTCCCAGTGGATGGGGTAGGGGGAGAACAGGCTCTCCGGCGAAACGTTCCCCCGAAATCCCTGTACTACCACGGAGCAAGACAGGGTCAGGTCGCCGTCGAGATTGCCGATGGTTAGGTGGAACCCATCATCGAAGCGTTCGTCTTCCCAGTCCCGGACTGAATGAAAGGCCTCCGCCGCGGCATGGCTATGGATAGTGCCCAGCCGCACGAGGCCCGGCGGAAACTCCTTGACTTCGTAATCGCAGTGCCCACCCCCCACGCGCTGGTGGGGCACCACCAGTTCATAGGTGCCGGTGGCTTCCCGCCAAGTCAGCAGGGCCACGGCTTCACTCCGGTAACGGGAATAAACGGCCCGGAAAAAAGCCACAGCATCAAGAAGCAGGGGGGCGGGTATGATAGGGGCCTTCAAGTGGACTTCGGGAGACTGTGACTCCAGCCAGGGAATGCCTGTGGCCGGGACCACGGCCTGGAAAAACAGCGTGCGCTTCACCAGAAATAATCCGTTTTTGGTGAGAAGGTAGTAGATGGGGTCCGACGGCGGAGAGAACCCCTGTTCTTTTAGATAAATAGGTAACATGCAACCGTGGGGCCGGATATGGCTTTTATGACACTTCTTATTGGATAGAAGTATCTTCAGACGGAAAGTCTGTTTAGCAACCCTTAATAGTTTTTCGACTGGCAGTGCTTCCCTATTTCAACCGATGGCGGGCATCTCTATGGGACCAGGACGGGAGAGAGCCGCACTGCGGTTAAAGAGTGGGGGCGATAAGCACCAGGAGCCGTAGACGAGTGTGGGCCCTGAGGCCGTGGGGTTCGTCCACCGGCATGATCTGCATCTGGCCGGCTTTGGCCGGCATTTCATGGGCGCCGGTAAATTCCCCTTCCCCTTCCAGAATTAACAGGGTGACGTCCGAGTCGGCGGGGTGGGAATGGACCGGCAATTCTTGACCGGGTTCAAAATTGAAAGCCAGCACCCTAAGATTGGGAGAGTCATACAAGAGTTCCCGATAAGGCTTGTCAGCCACGAACTTGTCTACTTTCTGCAAGTCGACGAATTTCATTTAACCTCCCGCGGCTCTGGGCCAAAACCCGCGCGCCTTATCTAACTGCTGAGGCGGCCGCCCTGTCCAGGTAGAGATGGACCGAAATCTGAGTCTGAGATGGAGTGGATAAATTTTTGCAATCATAATTAGTTACATAAGGTTTGTCAATCCTGGGATTGTGCTAAAACAATTTCCGGCTGTCCAGGAGAAGGGTCACCGGACCGTCATTGATGAGGCCAACCTCCATCATTTGGCGGAACTGGCCCGTGGCCACTTTCAGCCCATAACCGGCCATGGCCTGGACTAAATCTTCATAAAGTTTCTCTGCTGTTTCCGGGGGGGCGGCGCCATCAAAAGAAGGTCGCCGCCCTTTGCGGCAGTCCCCCAGGAGGGTGAATTGGGAGACCAAAAGGACCTCAGCCTTGAGGTCCAGGAGAGAAAGATGCATCAGGCGCCCTTCCCCGGCAAAAACCCGCAGGTGCGCCAGCTTCTGAGCCAGGTAGGCCACGTCCCCTTGAGTGTCATCCGCGGCCACTCCCACCAAAATCAGCAAGCCAGGGCCGATTCTGGCCACCTCCTTCTGTTCCACCCGTACCCAGGCTTCTTGCACCCGTTGCACTACCGCCCGCATATCCTACCCCCATGATACGGTTTTCGGTTAATATAAATAAATTTATCTATTAATTACAGGTTAAGTTGGTGGGGGATTTAAAGGGTAAAAGGGTATGAGTTAATAGATTGTCTTCTGGGCAAAGGGTATGTTAAAGTTATATTTGGAAAACTAACCAGGAATTGAACTAAGCGTCATGATTTCTCACCCCGTTTCGCAGGCCAGCCTCACTATTCCCAACCTCATCACCCTGTTACGGATCCTCCTGACTCCGCTGTTCATCATCTTTTTAATCCAGGGGGCCTATCATAAAGCCTTGCTGGTGTTTCTTTTGGCCGGGGTGAGCGATCTGGCGGACGGTCTCATCGCCCGCACCTGGCACCAGAAGTCCCGGCTGGGGAGCTATCTCGATCCCCTGGCCGACAAAGTCCTCATGGCCGCCAGTTTCGTTACCTTGAGCATTTACCGGGAGATTCCTTCCTGGCTCACCGTGGTGGTTATCAGCCGGGATCTGGCCCTGGGGCTTGGCGTCATAATTTTCCGCCTGGCGGACATCCCCCTGGTGGTCAGGCCCTCCCTGGCCGGCAAATGGACCACCACCTTCCAGGTGAGTACGGTGTTCCTGGTGTTGGTGGGGAAGATTTGGCCCGTCCCCCCGATGTTACTGTTGGCCTTTTTCTGGGGCACCGGCACTCTGACTACTATTTCCGGGGTACACTACCTTTATAACGGCATTAAAATGATGAACGTGAATATGTTCCAGGGGAATGGACCGAGGAAGAACGGCGATGGCTGAAATCCTCGACCTGGAGCGCTTCCGGTCCAAGATAGCCGCGGACCAGGGCTTTCGCTCCTGGTTGGCCCGTTTCCAGGAACAATTCGGCCCCGATACCCGGTTGCAGGATTTAAGCCCATCCACGCTTCTGTATCTGGCCACCCCCGGGGAAGAGAACCTCTATGTCTTTTTTGATCTGGTCATGGGAGTCCGGGGATTGGGGGGGTCAGTGCGTTTCCGTCTGGACGATCTGGAAAATGATATCAAGATGAAGATAATCGACTCCGCGTTTGCCCTGGTGGATCGGGTGCGCTTCGAAATCATGCGCCGTCTGGGGTGGGTCACGGCGGTGCCCGAAGCTGAAGTTACCATCATCGCGCTGGTGGAGCGGGCCTGGCGCCTGGGAGCCGGGTTTGGCCAAGAGGCTCCGGTGCTGTCTCCGGAATACCCGGATTTCCCGGCCTACGCCCGGCTCAGCCCCATGGACCGGGTGGTGTTCCTGCGCCGGCTCATCCCCCGGGCGGTGGCAGCCTACCGGGACCGGGTGGAATCGGGGAGCCAGTAGCCAGTGGTCAGTGATCAATTGTGGGTATAGCGCCATCAATAGCTGTGCAAAATTATGGTGGCACAGGCGTCTCGCCTGTGCAGGCGCAGGCTGAATAAAACTCTTTCCTTCCCAAAGCGTCATTTCCTGGCGGATGTCGCCCCCTAAGATGACACAGTTGTCAGTATAAGAAAGGCCATCGGGCAATTCTGCTTACTGCTCACTGGCCACTGACTACTGACCAATACCCTTTCCCTTACCACCAAAACTCGGGATAGCGCCGCTGGGGAGCCAGGTTGTTTACCAATAAGGCTACCACCAGCATAATGAGGGCCCCGGCACCCACCGGCATCAGCGCATAAAGATAACCCAGATTCTGCACTTTGGAGCCGCTGATGACTGCAATGAGGGCGGTAGCGCCTCCGGGCGGGTGAAGGGTCTTAGTAGCGTGCATCACCGCAATGCTAACCGCTACCGCCAAAGCTGCGGCTATCCAAATATGCGAGTCCAGAACCTTGAAGCAGGTAACCCCGATGAGGGCTGAAATGATATGCCCTCCCAGGAGGTTCCGGGGTTGAGCCAGGGGACTCTTGATGGCCCCGTAAATGAGCACCGCCGAAGCCCCGAATGAGCCAATTATCATGATGAACTCGGTCTTTTCCAGAAATTCGTAATTTATATAGGCCACTGCGCCGATTCCCAGAAAGGCCCCCAGCCCGGACCAGAGGATTTCCGCCAGGCTGACCCCGGGCGGGCTTTGGGTGGTTCCCCTCATTTTGCGAAAGTAGTTGGCTAACATGACAGCCCCCTGCTCCTGGCTGCCGTGACAATATCTCCGCGAGACACCAGGCCTACAAGGCGCCCCTCCGGGTTGATGACCGCCACCCGGTTAATGCCTCTGGCGGTCATAGTGGCGGCAATGGTCCGGACAGGAGTATCAGGGAGGACGGTAATGGCCGGGGAACTCATGATGTCCCGGGCCAGGGCCTTTTTAATGGGCAGAGCCACGCAGCCTTTGCTCTTCAGGCAGGCCGCCACCAGGCTCATAAAATTCTTAGGTTCGGTGACGCCCATGTGGGAAAGGAAGTCCTTTTCTGAAATCATCCCCATCACTTTGCCTTCGGCGTCCACCACGGGCACTCCCGACACTCCCCGCTCACCCATGGCTTGAGCCACCTCGGCCACCGGTGTATCAGGATTGACCACGACCACGTCTTTGGTCATAATTTCCGCAGCAGTGATGGCCCGACTCAGGCGTTCCAGGGCGTGGCGGTAGGCTAGGCCATAAAGCTCTTTGAAATCCCCGGGGGTGATGTCCAGGTATCCGGGGATGGCGCGCATGGCTTCATAGATATCCTCGTCTTTGAGTTCGATGCCAACGGGTAAGTCAAACATATTATTGGGCATTGCCTCCCCTTCCTTTCTATAGGCGGAAAGTGTGCTTCCAATTGTTGAAAACCTTTGGGGCAAAAATGCCATTAATTGCGGTTGTTATCCCTTAATTTCCTGATATTATGGGACGAAATCCAATGCAATAAACAAAATTTAAGAAAGCGGAATTAAGGTTTCAAGGGCTTATATGGCTGGAATATTATCACGGCTGATCAAAAGCTGGAGCGACCCGGAGGTCTATGGCTGGTCCGGCCATTTCCGCTGGCCGTTGATGAGCATGGCGGTGGGCGTGGTCTCTGGCTTTGGCGCCATTCTGTTTGAAGAGCTCTTGAGATTTGCTTTCCGTCATTTTTTGCATCTGCCCACCGGCTTTATGGAACCGGTAAAAGGCACGGACGCGGCAGCCGTGACCGCCCTGGTTTGGACCCACTCCTGGCTGTTCCTGGTCATTCCGGCCCTGGGCGGTCTGATATCGGGGCTGCTGGTTTATTTCATCGCCCCGGAAGCGGAAGGGCACGGCACCGATGCCATGATCGAAGCCTTTCACCAGCGTGGCGGCTATATACGCAAACGGGTGCCGTTAATGAAGATTGTGGCTTCCGCGATTACCATCGGCAGCGGCGGTTCCGCCGGTAAAGAAGGCCCCATAGCCCAGATCGGCGCGGGATTTGGCTCTTTTCTGGCCACTGTCTTGAAGTTGAAACCTCGAGACCGGCGCATTTTGGTGTTGGCGGGAGCCGCCGGCGGCATCGGGGCCATCTTCCATGCGCCCCTGGGGGCGGCGCTTTTCGCCCCGGAGGTGCTCTACCGAGAGACGGAGTTCGAATCCGAGGCCATTTTACCCTGTATTGTTTCTTCCATCGTGGCTTCCTCCATCTTTGACCAATATTTCGGGCGGAGCGCCCTGTTTTTTCCCGGACCGGTGGATTTTGCCCCGAAGGAGCTTTTGCCTTATGCCATCTTTGGCGTGGTTTGCGCCGTGGTGGGCTACCTCTATGTGAAGCTGTTTTATGATGTGGCCCGGGACCGGGTTTTCAGGCGGGTTAAAATCCCCAAGGCCTTGAAACCAGCCCTGGGAGGTCTGATGCTGGGTATGATCGCCTTTGCATTCCCACCGATAATGGATGGCGGTTACGGCTGGGTGCAGGCGGCCCTGGAAGGCAAAATTTTTTGGGGGACCATGCTGCTGCTGGCCTTGATAAAAATTGTCGCCACCTCTTGCACCATCAGTTCCGGAGGCAGCGGCGGGGTCTTCGGGCCGTCGGTTTTCATGGGCGCCATGTTGGGGGGCGCCTTCGGGTTCTTGGGCCATCAGCTGGCGCCGGATTGGGTCATTCATCCCAACGCCTTTGTCCTGGTGGGAATCGGGGGCTTCTTTGCCGGGGTGGCCAAGGTGCCCGTGTCTTCCATTGTTATGGCTTGCGAGATGTGCGCCAGCTACACCCTGTTGGTCCCCTTGATGCTGGTGTCCACCATCTCTTATCTGTTATTGGGCCGGGTCAGCCTATACGAAAAGCAGGTAGTGAGCCGGTTGGCCTCTCCGGCCCACTTCACCGAGTTTGCCCGGGGAATATTGGAACAGATGCAGGTGGCGGAGGTCATCAAACCTCGAAAAGTCACCACAGTCCCCGAAAATCTGCCCTTGGATCAGCTCATCCAGGTGGTCGCCAGCTCCAATGAAACCTATTTCCCGGTAGTGGACCAAAACGGCCGGATGACCGGCATCTTATCCATTAACGACATCCGGGAGGTGATGTTTGAAGAAAGTTTGCACCGGCTGGTAGTGGCTAAGGATGTGGCCACCCTCGACGTGGTCCGGGTATTCGAAGACGATTCTTTGCAGGAAGCCCTGGACCAAATGGTTTTGTTGAACGTCGATGAATTGCCGGTAGTGCAGGAAGAAGCGCCGGAAAAGATTGTCTCCATGATCTCCAAACGGGAGATCATCGGTTATTACCATTCCCAGGGGAAGTTGTAAGAGGAAGCTCGCACAGATGCCCGGAAGAAATGGGGGAAAGGCCCTCACAAGGCCCTTTCCCCTTTTTAGCCGACGTGCTCTTTTTTATACAAAGGCGACATATCCCGCAGGGTCTGGACGATTTTAGGCATCGCCTCCAGCACCTTGTCAATGTCCGCCTCGGTGTTGTCCACGCCCAGGGTGAAGACCAGGGTCCCTTGGGCCAGGGCGTGGCCTAAGCCGGTGCCGATGAGCACATGGGAGGCCCGGAGCGACCCGGAAGCGCAGGCGGACCGGGTGGCCACGATGATGTCTTCTTCTTCCAGCATCATCACCAGGCTCTCGCCCTCAATGTATTCCACCGACACGGAAAAGAGGTGCGGCAGGCACTGGGTGGGGTGGCCGTTGACCCTGATCTCGGGGATGCGCGCCATCAGACCTTTGGCCAGGCGGTCTTTGAGGGCCTGGAGGCGACCCAGGCGATCGGTCATCTCCAGCCGGGCCATCTCTGCGGCCATGCCCATGCCCACGATACCGATGAGGTTTTCCGTACCGGCCCGGCGCTTGTTTTCCTGGAGACCGCCGTCGATTAAGGGCCAGATGGGCGTGCCTTTGCGGACGTAAAGGGCGCCGACCCCGGGAGGTCCGTAGAACTGGTTGGCCGCCAGGCTCAGGAGATTCACCCCCAAGGCCTCTACGTCCACCGGAATGATTCCGGTGGCGGCCACGGCATCGGTGTGCATCATCACTTTATGTTTCTTGGCGATTTTGGCGATGTCGGCGATGGGTTCAATGGTGCCGATCTCGTTGTTGGCCAACATAATGGTGATGAGAATGGTTTCCGGGGTGATGGCCTTCTCCACCGCGGCCGGGTCCACCAAGCCGTATTGATCCACGTCCAGGGAAGTGACCCGATAATCCAGCAGTCGGAGGGTCCGGAGGGAATTTAACACCGACTTGTGCTCGATATTGGAGGTGATAATGTGGCGTCCCTTCTCCCTGAGCCCGATAGCGATTCCCTTAATGGCGTGATTGACGGATTCGGTGCCGCCGGACCCAAAAACCACCTCTTTGGGATCGGCATTGATCAGGGCCGCCACCTGGGCCCGGGCCTTCTCCAGGGCCTGGCTGGCCGGTTGGCCCACCTGGTTGTCAGTGGAGGGGTTGCCGAAGATGGTTTCGATGTGGTGGATCATGGCCTCCTTCACCGCGGGGTGAAGGGGCGTGGCCGCAAGATGGTCCAGATAGATTACACCCATGTCAGCATCCTCATCTCCCGGATCGGGTCATTAATGGTCGTGCTCATGGGGGATTTCCTTGCCGCAGAAGATGCACAGGGGGGACTCTTCCTCTACCTGCTTCTGGCAATAGGGACAGTAGCAGCCCTCCCGTTGCTTGTGGTGGGGTTCCTTGTCCAGTTCGTAGTCTTTCACCTTTCCGGCCTTGCGGTCCAGGTAGTCCTTGATGGCGGAGTGCAAGGCGTCGGCCCCCAGGTTGGAACAGTGAAGCTTGTTGGGAGGCAGGCCCCCCAGGGCCTCGGCCACATCTGCGTTGGTGATCTTCATGGCCTCTTGCAGGGTTTTCCCCTTGGCCATTTCGGTGATCATGCTGGAAACCGCAATGGCGGCGCCGCAGCCAAAGGTCTTAAACTTGACATCCACAATTTTGTCGTTTTCGACCTTGATATACACATTCATCATGTCCCCGCAGACGGGGTTGCCGACTTCGCCCACCCCATCGGCGTGAATAATTTCTCCCACATTCCGTGGATTTTTGAAGTGATCCAGGACTATCGGGGAATAAGAAGCCATAGCCTTCTCCCATAAAGTGATTTCGACCAAAATTTTATCTGATATAAATATTAAGGTTTATACGAATAAGGGTCAAGACCGAAGCGCGCCATCCCCACGAATTCTTTGAATAGGACGTTTCTTTCAGAAAAGCTGCCCTGGCGCGAGGGAGCGAATTTAGGAAATTTTTTTGGCCAACGGCGGCAATCTGGTTACAATCGTTTTATAAATCATATGATACAAGGCGCTTGTTTTTGCCGACTTATGGGTGATGCCAAGAAATTCCCTCCCCCTTGATGGGCCCTTGATGGGGGAGGTTTAGGGTGGGGGTAAAAACAGGTGAAAACAGTTAGCATATTCGGCCAGTTATCTCCCCCCTCCCCTTAATCCCCTCCCACCAGGGGAGGGGAAAAAGATTTTTAGAGGTTATCAAAGACTTAACTATCTGCTTTATTAGAGCTCAACGAGGCTATCATGTTGATGCCATGCACCCGACTGCAGGCCAGTTTTGCCGACCCGGGGGTCAGGGTGGAACTGGGAGACTCTTCAACCATGGTATGGGACGAGCATGGTGGGACGTTCGTCCTTAAGGTTAGCGACCTGAAAGTGGCTGAAGTGGCGTCACCCGTCGGGGAATCGTTTTGTCGCCTGGAGATCTCCCTGCGGGGCGCAGACCTAATCCGCGGCCTGGAAGAATTTGCCGCCCTGCACCAGCTCCCCCTGGCTCCGCCATCTGCCCCGGACCTGGCGGAAGGGGCCTTGCTGGCTGCCTGCCACCTGCCGGGGAAGAACCTGTTCGTCTTTGCCGAAGCACCCACCCTGACCGCGGTGCG
Organism: Thermodesulfobacteriota bacterium; assembly: GCA_049322355.1. Lineage (GTDB taxonomy): Bacteria > Desulfobacterota > Desulfobaccia > Desulfobaccales > 0-14-0-80-60-11 > 0-14-0-80-60-11. The sequence goes on from JBMORG010000014.1 coordinate 45,044, forward strand.
GCGCAGCCATACCGTGGAACTCGCAATCTCCGGGGTTTTTAAGGCCCGGCGGGTCCCCTGCCAGGAAACCGACCTGGTCATTCACCTGGCCAAACCCGCCATGACCCGGTTGGTGGCGTATGTGCTTCACCAGGCCCGGACCGGACTGTAGGGCGGACCTGTGTGTCCGCCAAGGTTCATTGGGGTACATGTGTGATATCGTTGTGCTTCAGATAACCCTTATGTAAATATCTTGGCACTTTCCCTCCCCCTTGATGGGGGAGGGTTAGGGTGGGGGTGGAAAGGCGTTGGAACTTCCCCCTCCCCCTACCCCCTCCCACCAGGGGAGGGGAAAAATTAATGTCCTTATATTTATGAGACACCACACTGATTCCGGAGGTTTACTAATGCCGATCTTCTGGAGTCTTTTTCTGGTAGTGGGAATCTTCATGTTCTTTTCGTCCAACGGCTCGTCTGCGGAAGCCATCAAACTACCCCCGCCGGCCACCAAGGGCGGCATGCCTTTGGCGGAGGCCTTGCAGGCCCGGCGCACCATACGCCACTTCGCCGCCCGGCCCCTGGACCTGGCCCAGGTCTCCCAACTCCTTTGGGAAGGCGACGGCCTCAGCGACCCCCGGGGCCTCAGAACCTCGCCCTCCGCCGGGGCCACCTACCCCCTGGACCTCTACCTGGTGGTGGGGGAGCAGGGAGTTACGAATCTCCCCGCCGGAGTTTACCGCTATGAAGTTGCGGCCCACGCCCTTACGCCTATAACCAAGGGAGACTTCAGGGCCCCGGTGGCCCGGGCCTGTCTGCACCAGGCCTGGATGACCGAGGCCCCGGTGATGGTGGTGATTACCGGAGAGTACCGCCGCTGCACCGCCCGCTATGGGCAGCGGGGCGTCAGGTACACCCACATGGAATCCGGGAACGTCAGCCAGAACCTGTTTCTGGCGGCGGAGGCCCTGGGGCTGGGCGCAGGGATCGTCGGAGCCTTCGATGATAAGGCCCTGGCCCAGGTCTTAAAGCTGCCCCCGGCCCACGAGCCCCTCCTGGTCATGCCGGTGGGGTACAAGCATTAGGGATCAGGGATCAGGGATCAGAAAATAGAGGGCGAACCGCGTCAGGTAACATGCCGCCATATGAAACTGCTAAAATATTTTTCCATAATTTTGGCAACCGTGGGAGCCCGCAGCGCCCGGGAGAAGAAAGGGGCGGACCGGGGCATTGACGGCATCATGAATCTGCGGGACGAATACAGCGGCGAGTACAAAAAAGTCGTCCTTCAGGTGAAAGGCGGCCATGTCACTGTCTCGCAGGTCAGGGATTTAAAAGGAGTTATGGACCGGGAGATGGCCGAGATAGCGGTGTTTCTGACCCTTAAACGTCCCACCCGGCAAATGCGGGAAGAGGCGGCCGCGGCAGGCACATTTATTGAGCCCCAGTATCCCCGGCATCGTTTTCCCAGGCTGCAGATTCTTACAATTGAAGATATCTTTACCGGCAAAAAGGTCGCTTTGCCTTCCTGGTGGTCCCAGGATACCTTTAAGAAAGGACCGCGGCGGCGGAAAACCAACCCGGAAGAAGCCCAAAATAATTTGCTGAAAGAATTGCAGGAGCCATTCCTTATTTAGGGACTTCTCAATCGAAAGAAATTAGGGTCCAGACATCAGCCGCCAGAAAAAATGATTCCTAATCACTAACCCCTGACCCCTATTTTTTAAGGTGGATATAGGTACACAGCCCCTTGGCCACCAGGCGGTCGGCTTGCCGAACCTCGAACTCCCCCAGGGAAATGGTGCGCCCCCGCTTGGCGATGTGGGCCTCAGCGGTCACGTCCCCTTCCTTCACCGCCCCCAGGAAGTTGATCTTCATCTCCACCGTGTTTATCATTTCACCATCCGGCACCAGGCTATAGAGGGCGAAGGCCACGGCCTCATCCGCCAGGGCAGCGATAACCCCCCCTTGCAACAAGCCGATGGAGTTGGCCAACTCCGGTTTGAAGGGCAGCAGGAACCGGGCATAGCCCTTGCCCAATTGGGGCACCTGGATCCCCACAAACCTGATAAAGGGGTTGGCCGCCAATCGCTTCCGGATGACGGCTTCCAACTCCGGGGCTAAAGGTTCGAAGGTTTTGATCATCCTAAGTCTCCGTTAAAATCTTCACCCCAGGGGCACAGAGGGCACTGAGAATTTTCTCTCTCTGTGTCCTTTGTGTCCCTGTGGTAAATTGCTTATAATAATTTAAGATCAACACCGAATAGGAGATTATACATGAAAATCGCCATCAGCGGCAAAGGCGGAGTGGGGAAAACCACCCTGTCAGCCCTTTTGATTAACTACTTCCGGAACCAGGGCAAGAAGGTCCTGGCCGTGGACGCCGACCCTGACGCCAACCTGGCTTTGGCCTTGGGCATTTCCGACCCCGAGAACATAACCCCGTTGAGCCAGATGAAGGAAATGATCGCGGAGCGCACCGATTCCAAGCCCGGAACCATGGGGGGCTTCTTCAAAATGAACCCCAAGGTGGACGACATCCCGGAGAAATATGCCCGGCAGATCGACGGAATCAAGCTGATCGTCATGGGAGGCGTCAAGAAAGGCGGCAGCGGCTGCATCTGCCCTGAAAGCGTGCTCCTGCGCACCTTGGTGACCCATATGGTGCTGCTTCGGGACGAAGTGGTGGTCATGGACATGGAGGCGGGGATCGAACACCTGGGCCGGGCCACTGCCCAAGGAGTCGACCGCCTCATCATTGTGGTGGAGCCGGGCCGCCGCAGCATCGAAACCGCCATGCATGTCAAAGAGCTGGCCAAAGACCTGGGCCTCAAGAAAGTGGCCATCGTAGGCAGCAAGATCAGGGGGCCCCAGGACGAGGAGTTCCTTAAAAAGAACCTGCCGGATTTCCCCATCCTGGGGTTCATCCCGTTCAACGATAAGATCATCGAAGCCGACCTGAAAGGGCGGCCGCCGTATGAAGCGGTGCCGGCCCTGGCGGAGGTGGCCAAAGAGATTGCCCAAAATTTATAGGGCCGTTGACCCTAAAGGCGAAAAAGGTAGAAAGATTTTTGGGGAAAAAGGGAAAGAGGGAAAAACAATTTCATGGAATATTTTCATTTCATGAAAAAAACGGCGTATAATTCATCCTGAATAAATCAAAATGGGTGTAGGATTCATGGTTTTTCCCCTTTTCGCCTTTTCCCCTTTTCGCCTTTTCCCCCTTCTTTTATTTGCCTTTTCGCCTTTTCCATTTTTCCCCCTCTTTTAGAAATGCCCTCGACACCCCCACCCACCCTGTCCCGCTCCCTCAAATTCCTGGTGGTGGGCGTCCTTTACTTCGCCGAAGGCGTACCTTTTGGATTCATCAATACCACCCTGTCTTTTTACATGCGGGGACAGGGGGTGCCCCTGGAGCAGATCGGCGTTTTGAGCCTGCTGGGGCTGGCCTGGAGCCTGAAATTTTTCTGGAGCCCCCTGGCCGATCGCTTCGGTTCCCGGGCCGTCTGGCTGGTGCCGGCCCAAATCCTGATTATTCTCTGCCTCCTGGGTCTGGCTTTGCTGGCCGGTGGTCCCGTCACCCTGGGCTTCTGGGTTCTGGTGGGCATCATGTGCCTGGCCTCGGCTACCCAGGACCTGGCAGTGGATGCCTACACCATCGACTTGCTGGAAACTCGGGAACTCGGATGGGCCAATGGCATCCGCAACGGCGCCTACCGGGTGGGCACCTTAGCCGCGGGCGCCGGGCTTTTGATCCTCAGCGACCGCATCGGCTGGAGTCCGGCATTCGTGGGAGTGGCGGTAATGATGGCCGCCATGGTCCTCACTATCCTGGTCTTTCGGCCCTTCCACCTGCCTCGGCCTGTCGAGGCCCGAACCGCGCCGAACCCTGTCGGGCCAATGCGCCAATTCCGGGTGGCCCTGGAGGGATTGAAGCGCCACCGTCATATCGGCGTCATAGTGCTTTTCACCCTGTTATATAAGGCCGGGGATGCCTTAATGGGGTCCATGGTCAGCCCCTTTTGGAAAGACCAGGGGTTCAGCGGCACTCAATTCGGGGTGGTGTCCGGGATCTTCGGCGCCGGGGCCACCATTCTCGGTGGGCTTTTAGGGGGAGGCTTCACCAGCCGCTTCGGGATCGGCCGGGGCCTTTGGGTGCTGGGAATCCTGCAAGCGGTATCCAACTTAGGGTATTGGGTCGCGGCCCTCCCCGGCCTGGGCCGCCGGGTGCTGTTTTATGTACCCTTCTTAAGAGAAGACATCCCCATCTATCCCATTTATCTGGCCTCCCAAGGGGAAAGCCTCAGCGCCGGTCTGGGGTCCGCAGCGTTTATGGCTTTTCTCATGGCCCTGTGCGACAAGCGCTTCAGCGCCACCCAATACGCCTTCTTCGCCATGCTCTTTGCCTTAAGCGCCCGGATTATGGGCTACCTGGGAGGCTGGGGAGCGGGCTACTTCGGCTACGCCAGCTTTTTTTTCCTGAGCTTTCTCATCGCCTGGCCCGCCTTTGCCCTGCTCCCCTGGGTCCTCCCCGTGGTGCAGGAGATCGAAAGGAGTGAGAAGTGAGGAATGACAAGAGCCGTTGCCTTGCGCACGGATATAGCGGATAGTGGCCGCTTCCATGGCTTAATGTATCTCCGATCCATAATAAATTTTGCCAGAGGCCCCAGGTAGTTATAGAGGGAAAATGATCCCAGAACCCAGAACCCAAAACCTAAAACCCAGGATTTTACTCACGGGACCGCCCCAGTGCGGCAAGACCACAGTGATTCAAAAGGTGGTGGCCGGTTTCCCGGGCCGGGTTGCGGGGTTCTTTACCCGGGAGGTACGGGACCGCGGCAGGCGGGTGGGGTTTGAGATCATCACCCTTGACGGCAATTCCGCGCTTCTCAGCCACGTTGATTTTACCGGCCCCCGGGTAGGCAAGTATGGGGTCAACCTGGATAATTTTCACCGGGTGGCCCTGCCTACCCTGGAAGCGGCGCCAGGCGTGGACCTCATTGTCGTGGACGAAGTAGGCAAGATGGAATGCCTTTCGGATAAATTTGTGGCCGCCATGGAGCGCCTCTGGGCCAAACCGGTGCCGCTGGTGGTCACGGTGGCCGAGAAAGGCGGCGGATTGATTGCTGCGTTGAAATCCAAGCCGGATAAAATTTTATTTGCAGTCACCATGTCTAACCGCGATGCCCTTCCGGTTCGGATATTGGAATTTCTCAAGGCTTGTTAACATAGAGTTTGTCCTTATGTTCCTCTTGGTGAACCCCAAAAAGTAATTTTTCCCTCCCCTGGTGGGAGGGGATTAAGGCGAGGGGGAAAATAATTAATCTGAGATGCGAATAAATTTCACTGCACCAAGCTTTCCCCGTCAAGGCATTAGCGTCGGCGATGAACACCCTAAGCCCAACCTCTTGAGATTCATAGTTTATTGCAATCGAGTCCACCGGTGACTATACTGAAATTATGGCCACTGAAACCTGGATAGAAGTGCGGGTCCTGGTGCCGGCGCGGATGCAGGAAGAGGCTTCGCTGTTTCTCACCGATTTCAGCGGGCGCGGAGTGATCATCGAAGAGGATAACGTCCCCTTAGGGGGGGTGGTTATCCGGGCCTACTTTCGGCCGGAGGAATACGGCCCCTGGCAACGGCAGGAGATGCAGGACTATCTGAAGCGTCTTGGCAATTATGAGCTCTATCCCCTGGGCCTGGAGATTCGCCAGGTGGCAGAAGAAGACTGGGCCGAAGCCTGGAAGGCCCATTTTAAAGCGGTGAAGCTGACGGACCGTCTGGTTGTCCGGCCGCCCTGGGAGGATTACACTGCCCAACCTGGGGAGTTGGTGGTCACCATTTACCCCGGGATGGCCTTCGGCACCGGGCGCCACTCCAGCACCCTTCTGTGCCTCCGGGCCCTGGAGCAGGTGTGGGATCAGGGCCTGCCCCGCTCCGCCAGCCCCTGGCAGGTGCTGGACGTGGGCACCGGCACCGGGATTTTGGCCCTGGCCGCGGCCCGCCTGGGGGCCGAAGTGGTGGCCATCGACCTGGACCCGGAGGCCGTGGCCGCGGCCCTGGAAAACGTACGTCTTAACAACCTCATGGACCGTGTCTGGGTGGAGGGCACGCCCCTTACTTCTCTGCGCCAACGCTTCGCCCTCATACTGGCCAACATCACCGCCCCGGATTTGCTCCAGTTGGCTGAGGCCCTCACCGCCCGGCTATTGCATGAAGGCGTTTTGATCATCTCCGGTTTCCTGGCTGATGATGTCGCGTCCCTGGCGACGCGCTACCAGGCCCTGGGCCTGCTCCAGACCGGTTATCTCACCCAGGAAGATTGGGGCGCCCTGATTTTCCGGCGGCCTTAGGCGGGTTCTATTTTGGGGTTTAGCCGAAACTCGGGAGTCCGGAGATATTATTTTCGTATTGAAATGAAACAAATTGCAGTGGCCGACCTAAATAATTACGGGATTTCTTAATAAAATCAGGGGAAGCGAGATGGATGCCATGAAAGATTTGTTTCAGAAGGCCTGGCTATTTGGGGTCGGGGTGTTTGATTTCACCAAAGAGAAAGTGGACGACCTGGTGCAGGAGATGGTCCGTCGGGGCGAAATCTCCCAACAGGAGAGCCCTGAAGCCGTAAAGGAATTGCTGGCCAAAGCCCAGGATGCCCAGCAGGCGCTCTGGGAAAAAGTCAAGGAGCTCACCAGGTCCGCCATTGATGAAATCAACGTGGCCAAGGCTTCGGAATTGGCGGCCCTGGAAAAGCGCGTGGCCGCTTTGGAAGAGGCCTTGAAAAGCAGGGATTAGGGATTAGGGGCTTGCAATTATCACCCGGACAAATGGGTTCTGCTAAGTTACATAATTTTACTATAAATCCCCCTAAATCCCCCTTTTTCAAAGGGGGACTTTACAAGGGATTTCACCAAGTTCCCCCCTTTAGCAAAGGGGGGGTAGGGGGGATTTATACCAGGGATCAGAACCTAAACTGGCCCCTGATCCCTGGTCCCTGATAATGCGCCGTTTTTACGCCCATCCCCGTCAATTTGACCAGAATACAGTGATCCTGGACCAGGAAGAAACCCTGCATCTGGCCCGGGTCCTGCGTCTGGGAGTAGGCGCCAGGGTGGAGGTCTGCGACGGCGAAGGGGGAAATTTTGTCGCCCGGGTGGCTACCCTGGAAAGCCGGGGAGCGACGCTCCACATCATCGAAAAACTTAAACCTTGGGGTGAGTCGCCGCTGCCCCTGGTCCTGGGGATCGGCCTGGCCAAGGGTGAGGCCCTGGACGAAGCTATCCGCCAGGCCACTGAAATGGGGGTGAGCCGAATTGTTCCCTTTATCTCGGAGCGCTCGGAGAGGTTGCCAGCGGAACGGCTGGAGCCACGCCGGGAACGCTGGCAGCGTCTGGCCCGGGAGAGCGTCAAATCCTGCCAGCGTTCGCTGCTGCCCCGGATAGAGCCTGTCTGCGATTTTGCCGACGCGCTGCAAGGGCCGGAGGAATTTAAACTAATCTTCTGGGAAGAAGCCCGGGCCGGCGGTCTCAAACCCATTATAAAAAAGTCCCGGCCTCGGGACGTCCGCGTCCTCATCGGACCGGAAGGCGGCTTTTCGCCTGGAGAAGCGGACCTGGCCCGGGCTGCGGGTTTTCGCGTGGCCAGCCTGGGGCCCCGCCGCCTCAAGGTGGCCACTGCGGTCATGGCAGCCATGACCCTCTTGCAGTTCGCCTGGGGAGACCTGGCCTGATGGCCGCCCAGCTCCCTTACCGGGATCTTAATTCTTATCTGAAAGGGCGGTTCGGCCAACGGGTGCAGAAAATCACCCTGGATGCCGGGCTGACCTGCCCCAACCGGGACGGCCGCGTCGGAGTCGGGGGCTGCCTTTACTGCAATGCCCGGGGCTCCGGCACCGGCGCCTGGAGCCAGGGTCAAAGCATCGCGACCCAGATGGAGGCGGGTATCGCGCGACTGTCCCGGCGTTACCAGGCCGCAAAGTTCATCGCTTATTTTCAAAGTTTTTCCAATACCTATGCCCCGATAGACAGGCTCCGGGAACTCTACGACGCGGCCCTGGCCTTTCCCCAGGTAGTGGGCCTGAGCATCGGCACGCGGCCGGACTGCCTGGAGGATGAGGTTCTGGACCTTCTGGCCGCCTACGCCCGAAGACGGCTGGTCTGGCTGGAACTGGGGCTGCAATCCGCGCATGACGCCACCCTGCAACGGATCAACCGGGGGCACGATGTGGCCTGTTTCACTGCGGCCGCCACCCGGGCCGCGGTCCGGGGACTTAAGGTGGTGGCCCACGTAATCCTGGGACTGCCAGGGGAAGGGCCCCGGGAGGTGGCGGCCACCGCCGCGTACTTAGGCCGGCTGCCCCTGCACGGGGTTAAAATCCACCTGCTCTATGTCATAAAGGATTGCGGTTTGGCCTCACTCTACCAGCAGGGGGAATACGTCTGCCTCACCGAGGACCAATATATCAACTTGGTGGTGGACTTTATTGAGCGGCTGCCGGCCCATCTGGTGATTCATCGGCTCACCGGCGACCCGCACCCCGAAGAGCTGCTGGCCCCGGCCTGGTGCCTGGACAAATCCCGGGTTCTACAGCTTCTCCGGGAGGAATTTACCCGCCGGGGTTCTCGCCAGGGGGATCGTTGGGGCATCCGGGTCTGACCGGAGTGCTCTCTTTTTTTCATTTTCCATAGTTTTCTCGTGGGGATGTTGACACTCCTGAGTTATATTTACCTGACCCTGGTGTGCTTTATGATGGCTGGAAAAGCTTGGCCTCACGGGGTAGGCCGGCAGTACTCGTAAAAAGCGATCCCCTCTGGATGACAAGCTGCATAACTAACAATTGGCCGGATCGATGCATAACTTAAAAGATAAACAGACTTCTGAAACCGGGCTGCCGCAAGAACCGCAGGCCATTTCGTGGTGGAAGAACAAAACTGCAACCTGGATCATTGTGCTCTTGGCCATTCTCGCACTGGGTCTGTTGTTCTGGGGTTTCCAGCATCGCAGCTTCCTGTGGGGGCAGCTGTGTGATTTTATCGGAGTCTGTCCGGACAAAGAATGGGTTAAGGCCACCGTCAAAGCTGCGGGACCCCTGGCGCCCTTCGTCTTTATCCTGATTCAATCTTTTCAGGTGGTTTTTGCTCCGATACCCGGGGAAGCTACCGGTTTCATAGGCGGCTTCCTTTTCGGGGTTCCGCTGGGTCTGCTGTATTCCACTCTCGGTCTGACCATCGGGTCGGCCATGGCCTTTCTCATCGCCCGCTGGCTGGAGGAGCATTACATAAAACGGTGGATTCCGGTGGAAATCCTCCAGAAGTTCGATTTTTTGATGGAGCGCCAGGGAGCCCTGGTTTCGTTTATCCTGTTTCTCCTGCCGGGGTTTCCCAAGGATTATCTCTGCTTCGTTTTGGGCTTAAGCCGCATGCCGTTTAAATTATTTCTCCTGATCTGTACCATAGGAAGGATTCCTGGCACCCTGCTGTTGAACCTCCAAGGGGCCAAGGTTTATAAAGGCGACTATTACAGCACCTTCATCATCTTGGGGCTGTGCCTGGTGCTCATCGGGGTTCTGGCGTACTACCGGGAGGCGGTTTACCGCTGGATCAGGCGCTTTGACCACCCCGACCAGGCGGTGCCGGATTCAGACCAGAAGTAATGCCGGGGAGAGTGGGTCAGTAGGATCTGACCGGTTCTCTCTCGGTAAATATAGGGAATGCCTAAAATTTTTTCTTTTTGTTACAAGGTCAAAGAATCTAAATCCCCCCTATCCCCCCTTTTCCAAAGGGGGGAACTTAGCGGAATTCCTTTGAAAGTCCCCCTTTGACAAAGGGGGATTTAGGGGGATTTCAAAAACGGCAATCAACTGGAATTTCCGGCAACGACTATAACCACACAAAGGGGGCAGACTATGACATTGGACCCTAAAGGCGGTTTTGACCAACTCCTGGCCATGGCCCGGGGATTTCAGGCCTCGAAGATGCTCATGGTGGCTGTGGACCTCGGGCTGTTCGATTTTTTAGAAGAACCCAGAAGCGCAGTAGAGACCGCAGCCTGGCTTAAAGCCGACGCCCGGGCCACCGGCATCTTTTTGAACGGCCTGGCGGCCCTGGGCCTTTTGGTTAAGGGTGTGGACTACTTCAAAAACAGCGAACCGGCTTCCCGCTTCCTGGTGCAAGGCCAGGAGAGCTACCGGGGGGCCATCATCAAGCACATGGAGCACACCTGGGGACGGGGTTGGGACGACCTTAAAGAGACGGTGCTGGTGGGCCGCCCCGCGGAGGCGGACCCGGAAAAATGGGTGGACGCCCGCCCCCAACGGGACGAAGCTGAAATTCGGGCCTTCATTTGGGGCATGCACGCCATCGCCCGGGACCTGGCTCCCACCGTCGCAGCCAAACTGGACCTGAAAGGAGTTCGCCGTCTTCTGGACTTGGGAGGCGGTCCGGCCACTTATGCCATCATTTTTGCCCAGGCTAATCCCGGGCTTAACGCCACGGTTTTCGATTTACCCATGCCTCTGGAAATTGCCAAAGAAAATATCGCCCGAAATGGCCTGGCGGACCGGGTGCAGACCCTGGCGGGCAACTTCCTCGAAGATGAGATCGGCGCAGACTACGATTTCATTTGGGTTTCCCAGATCCTCCACAGCCATGACGAGAGCCAGTGCAAACTCATCATCGCCAAGGCGTTGGCGGCCCTCAACTCTGGCGGCCGTCTGGCCATCCAGGATTTCTATCTCAACCCCGACGGGGCCAGTCCCACGGGTGCAGCCATGTTCGGGGTGCACATGCTGGCAGTCACCCCCCGGGGCCGGGCCTATACCCATGGCGAAGTGGCGGAATGGATGCAGGAGGCGGGCCTGTCGAAACCGGAATACATGCAAAGCGGCATGGACGCGAGCATTTTGGTGGCGAAGAAGAATTAAGGGGAAAAAGAAGGGGGAAAGGGAAAAAGGGATAAATCTTTCCTCCTCTTCCCCTTTTCCCCTTTCCCCCTTAGCCTAAAAGGTTTTCCAACGCCGCCTCGATGGTAGGGAAATTGAACTTAAACCCCGCATCCAACAAGCGCTGGGGGAAAACCTTCTGGCCGGTGAGCAGCGTATCCCCGAACTCCCCCATAATCAGCCGAATCATGAATTCCGGGGCGGTGGCGAAAGTGGGGCGGTGCAGGACCCGTCCCAGGGCCTTGGTCAGGTCCCGGTTGCGCACCGGATGGGGAGAGGTAAAATTCACCGGCCCGGTAATTTCGGGGTGCTCCTGGATGAAATGAAAGGCCCGGGCATGGTCCTGCTGGTGAATCCACGAGAACCATTGGAGCCCGGAGCCCAGGGGTCCCCCTAAAAACTTTTTGAACAGGGGCACCATCTGCCCCAAGGCCCCGCCATCCTTCCCCAGGACGATGCCGAACCGGGTGATTACCACGCGCACCCCCAGTTCCTGAGCCTTCAAGGCTTCGCCTTCCCAGTTCCGGGCCACTTCTCCCAGAAAACCGGCATCCGACGGGGAGTCTTCAGTGAGTTCCTCCTCCCCCCGGGGGCCGTAGTAGCCCACCGCAGAAGTGCTGCAAAACAGTTGGCGCCGGTCTCCCGCAGCCAGGGCCGCCACCAGGTTGCGGGTGGTGAGAACCCGGCTCTCCATGATCTCTTTTTTGTGGGCTTCGCTCCAGCGGGTGAATATGGACGCACCGGCCAGATTGATGATCCAGTCATGCTCCAGCACCGCAGCCGTCCAGGGTCCCTGTTGGGTGGGATCGCCCTTCAGAAAGCCAATGCCGGGGATAGGGGATGGGGGGCGTTCCCGGCGTGTGAGGATGGTGACGCTGTGGCCCGCTTGGGCCAATTCCCGGGACAGGTAGGTGCCCACAAAGCCGGTGCCGCCGGTCATAAACACTTTCACGATGGCTGCCCTTCCTTTCTGACGGGCCGGGTTCCGGGGCAGGCTTTTCGATGCCGCGCCCCAGGCGCAGCCCGATTTCAAGAAAGTTAACCATTAAAAACGGTATGGCAAGCGGCAAAGACGGGATGCGCTTCGCTTTCCCGCTCTACGGATTATTATTTGGCGCGGGCTTGCTCCTTCCCCATTTGCCGGGCTCCCAACGCGATGATGATATAAGACCAGCCGCTGAAAATCATTTCGATGCTCACAAACAGGCCGATCACCCAAAATCCCGATATCGGCCACTTAGTCAAGATCATGACGCCCAAAATGATGGCGGCAATGCCCCCGATGAGAGGCCAGACCCAGTTCTTAAAGCCGCGCCATTGCAATGCCATGACAATCCGAACGATGCCGATGCCGATTAAGGCGCCACCGAGCAGCAGGGTGAGCAGGGCCGAGGCCCTCAGAGGGTCTTCAATGATGTCGAGGCCGGCCACCACATACAGGATGGCAATAACCACATGCCACAGAACACTTCGCCACCCGCGGCATTTGATGGCCTGAACAAGCTGGAGGACCCCGGCGATGAGCAGAAATATGCCGAAAATAAAGACGGTAGCCAGGGTAAGCCAGAAGGTCATGCCCAGGCCGATAGTCCCCAGGACTACCAAAAGGATACCCAGGGCCAGGAGCCAACCCCAGTTATGGATAAGATCCCCCAACACCTCAGCCGGTACCAGAGCTTCTAATGATGCGGCATTATTGACCATTGTCCCAATTCCTCATCCTTTCAGAAATTAACCATAAAGATAATTATTTAGACCTATATCGGCCAGAGGCGGGAGAAGATAAAAACAAATAAGGAATAATCGGCTCAATTTTGTCAATCCGCAGCCTGGCCGAGGCCTTTGGCAATTTATTATGACCCGGAAAAAGGGGCGCTTTCTTTGGCAAACCCCGTTGCCCCGCCGGGCTCCAGGAAAAGGATCTGGCTGCTGTCATCATAGGCGAGCAATTCGGCGTAACGCCCCCAGTCGATGGCTGTGTCCAGTTGGCGTTCCGCTTCTTCTTCGTGGAATTCCAATTCCAGGGCCTTCTGGATCACGTCCCATTCCAACTGCTTTTTATCAGTGGCCCGGAGCATGGCCAAGAGCCATTTAAACAGGGGCAGGCGGCGAATCCGGGTGGCGAAGATCTCTTTGCGGGAGCGAATGCTGGCTTCGGCAAAAGTCTCTCCCAGAGGATTAAGAGTAATGTCCCCGAAGGCGATAGTGGCGAACCCTAACAACTCTGCGGCTTCGATGAGGCGCAGGATTTCGTCGGAATTGATTTGGAGTTCCCGGGCCAGGGCGTAAATGTCCGCCCGGTTATTGGGCATGGCGTCCAGGTGTTCCAGGAGTCCTGTCAAGTCGTCAATATTGATGTGCGGCAGGGCCCGGGTTCGCCCCGGCTCGCCGGGGGCGGTGCCCATCTCCACATGCTCCGGCTGGGTATGACCGGCCAGCACCATGTATACCCGGTCCACCAGGTTGAGAAATTTAGGGTCTTTGCGCTGCCGGGGATGGGGCAGTTCGACCTGCAAATTCATCATCACCCGGCCGGGGTCCTTATCCATCACCAGGATGCGGTCAGCCATGAGCACGGCTTCTTCAATGTTGTGGGTGGCCATAAGAATAGCCCGGGTAGGGATAACGCCGCCGGTCCATAGTTCCAGCAGTTCGCCTCGCAGAGATTCGGCGCTGAGCACGTCCAGGGCCGAAAAAGGCTCGTCCAGGCAGAGCAGTTCCGGTTCCATTGCCATAGCCCGGGCAAAGCCCACTTTCTGAACCATGCCGCCAGAGAGTTCCCGGGGATAGGCGTTTTCGAAGCCATCCAGACCCACCCGGTCCAGGAGGTCCAAGGCCCGGGTAGTGCGCAGCTTTGGGGGCACTCCCCGGGCCTTGAGGGCCACTTCCACGTTTTCCTGGACCGTCAGCCAGGGGAACAGGGCAAAGGTTTGAAACACAATGGTGGCATGGGGATTCACCCCTTTAAGGGGTGACCCGCGGTATAAGATCTCTCCGGCGGTAGGGGCCTGAAGCCCGGTGATGATGCGCAGCAAGGTGCTCTTGCCGCAGCCGGTGGGACCCATCAGGGTGGCGAATTCCCCTTCGTTCAAGGTCAGATGGAAGTCTTTAATAGCGGTAAAGCGCTGATCCCCGCTGCCGTAAACCTGGCTGACATTGCGCAATTCCAGTAAATAACCGTTGTTTGACATGGATTAACCCATCCGATAACGTTCTTCTGCCAACCGGTATAATCTTCTCCACAATAACCGGTTGGTGGTGGATACGGCCAGGATCAAGGCCAGGGTCGCGGCCAGCAGTAAAGGATAATCACCCTCGGCGGTGGCTTGGGCGATGATGGCCCCGACGCCGGTAGTGTGGATAATTTTGCCGCCGAATTGGGTATATTCCGCTACGATGCTGGCGTTCCAGGCCCCGCCGGTGGCTGTTATGGAACCGGTGATCACAAACGGAAAAATAGCCGGCAGGATCAAGGTGCGCCAGCGTTCCCAGCGGCCCAGTTGCAAGAGACTGGTTGTGAATTTCAAATCCTGGGGAATGGCGCTGGCTCCGGCAATGATATTGAACAGTAGGTACCACTGGGTGCCCAGCAGCATTAAGAGTATCGCGGCAAGATTAAGGCCTCCGGGCAGCCCCAGCACTATCAACACCAGAACCGGAAAGAGAGCGGTGGCCGGCACCGATGCGGTAACTTGCACCAGGGGTTGGAGCCAGTTAGCCAGCCGGGGGTTGGTGCCGATGGCTACGCCCACTGGAATGGTCCAGGCCAAGGCGATAAGCAGAGCTACAAAGACCCGGATAAAGGTGGCAAGAAGACCGATAAAAACAGAGCGCCATTGTGTCAGGGAGAGGCCCAACAGCATCTGTCCGGCCCCATAGGCCTCATACAGCAAAACCAGAACCGCCACACCGGCCAGGGCGTACCAGAGCCATTGGAATCGGCTTTTTTTAACCTGAACCGGGCCCGGATTGAACAGGAGTTGTGTGAGCCGTTCATCCAGGCGCTGCCAGGGAGAGAGGATAAGATGCCTGCTGAACCAGGTAAAGAGGCTAGAACTGCGCAAGGCATTGAAAAACCAGGATGTGGTCGGGTTCTCGGTCTCCACTGACTGAAGCTTAAAGCGGTCGGACCAGGCCAGAAGGGGCCGCCAGACTAATTGGTCCAGCACCACGATGGTGAAAATTAGAGCGCCCACCCCCCAGACAAGGGCGGGCAAATTCCCCTGGCTGGCAGCCTCTTGGAGATAAGCCCCCAGTCCTGGCAACCGAAAGTTTCGGTCTCCCGCGACGAAAATCTCCGAGGCCATGAGGAAGAACCAACCCCCGGCCCAACTGGCCATGCTGTTCCAGATGAGGGTGATGGCGGCAAAGGGAAGTTCCAAGGTCTTGAACCTGAGCCAGGAGTTGAAGCCCAAAATAGTGCTGGTACGCTGCAAATCCCGGGGGATGGTGGTTAAGGATTGATACCACGCAAAGGTCAGGTTCCACACCTGGCTGGTGAAGATGAGAATAATGGAAGATAGTTCCAGAGCCAGGTTCAGGGGCAGGACTGCTGCTAAACTCAGGAGCACCACCGGCAGAAAGGACAGAATGGGCACGCTTTGAAGCACATCTAATAAGGGTAAGAGAATTTTCTCGGCAAGACGATGGTTGGCGGCCAGGTTGCCATACACCAAAGAAAAGATGAGAGATAGGACGTAGGCTGTGGCCATGCGCCGTATTGAAATGGTGATGTAATAAGGTAGGGCGCTAGGAGCCAAATTGATCTCAGGTCCCTGAATGACCGCCGGGGCCCCGAAACCCACCCGGATACCCAGATAAAGGAGTGCCCCCAGTCCGATAAAGACCACCATATCGCCCCAAGTCAAGGGACGCAGGAAGGGTTGGGCTATGCGGAAAATGCGGGACTGCTGGCTCATGAGTCACCCGATTCTGACTCTAAAAAATTAGCAGAAAAACTGTTCCTCCGAGAATTGGGCTAATAAGGTTAAGGCGCGGGGCGCTTGTTCCATAGACTCTCCTGGTCTTTTTCCCCTAATCCCTTAAAAAAAAACCACCATAAAAAAAGGGCCTTGCCAATCTGGTGGAAGGCCCTGACGGACATCTGCAATCGACCTTCCTCACTCGTGGAGCTTTGGCACTGCATAACGTAGAGTCGATGCGCTCAGCCACATTAAGTAAAACCTTAAGCCGGCAGTACCTGTTCGGCCCATTGGCGTCTCTCGACGTTTCTGGGCAGTGGCCTGTATTTATGCAGGAGCCTCGCCTAACTGAGGTGAACCTAATGTATGCCAGGGGAGGGCATCTGTCAACCAGGGAATCCCGATCCGAAAAGAGCAACTGGTTTAATCATTTCATGGTTCCTGTTAAAACCTTTGGTGAGCCGCAAAGTTGGCTGCAGGTTTGAAATCCTGCCATTTTTCCTTATACTGGACCATGGAAAAAAACCATCAGGGAGTTCCCATGTTCTTGAGAGGTATTCCGTACGGGTTTCTATTGGTGTTAGCAGTAGCGGGATTTTTGTCTGTCCCTTATTCAGTCGGGGCCCAGGCCGTGCAGCCGGCGAAGCCGGGGAGCGGAATCGCCTCCCCCCAGGCCCTGGCCCAGGGATTTGAAAAGGGGATTGCTCAGTTACAAGAAAGTCTTAAAGTCTGGGAATCCAGGGTGGAGGGGGCAACCGAGAAACTCACCCAGACCCAAAAGGACCTTGACAACCTCCAGGTTGCAGTGGCTTCCTTGAAAGCCGCCATGATCCTTCAGAAAATCCCTCTGCTCCAGCTCCAAGAACTCATGGCCAGCTATGGCTCCAAAGAAAAGGACCTCAAAAACAGTCTTAAGGATTTAGACCAAGAGATCGAGGCCCTCACGAAGGACCGGGAAAATTATTTAACCTCGGAAAATGATCTCAGGGTTCAACTAACCATCATTCGGGCAAATCAACCTCAGGTCGTGACCCCGGAATTGCAGAGCGCCTTTCTGAAATATTTAAACCTCGCAGGGGACCGGGATAAACTGACTGCCCAGGTGCTGGAATCGTTGCAACAACGGCGTCAACTCCTACTGAATGAAATCGAGTTGATCGCCGGACTGGCGTCCCAGTTGAAGCAACTGGAAGACACCTGGAAGGCCGAACTCCTGAAGCGTCCGGAACAAGCCGTGCCTTTCCTGGAACAGGTTTTCCGGGCGTGGCATAGCATAGTGAGCATCCCGGAGCTGGGTTGGAAGTGGCTTAGCGACCTGGTGAAATCAGGACGCCTGAGCGCTTTTATTTTGCAGAACTTGGCCCGCACCATCGGCCTGCTCGGCTTCATCCTTCTGATGGGTTGGAGCACCCGCCGGCTCAATGAGTCGGTAACCCGACGGTTCCAAGCATGGCGGGCAAAGCAAGATGATCCTCATATGCTACCACTATATGTGGCAGGACAGACCCTGGTCGCCAACCTGTTTGGCTTGGGCCTGGTTGTGTGGGTGGGCCTATTTTTGTGGACTCTCAACCTTATCGAATCCGCGCCGGCCCAATTGATTCTTTCTGCCCTGCTCACCCTCTGGGCTTTACGCCTGGCCCTCCAGTGGGTACAAGGTTTTTTTGCGGGGAAAGCGGCCGGAGGGGTGCTGGCCCTGGATGAAGACGTCGCCAGATATTACCGCTGGTCTCTGAAACTCTTTCTGCTATATCTTTCGCTTGGCCTTTTCGGAATTAAAAGTGCCGGCCTTATGGGTATTCCTGAATCCAGTCGCTTGTTCCTGCAGCACTTCTTTCGGTTGGGTGTCCTTATGTGGGGGTGGTGGTTGTTGCGCCGCCCCTACCTGACCAGACTCTTGCCAGAATTGTCGGAGCCGACTTGGCTGCACCAGCCTGTGGTAAGCATGTTTTTGCGTGGCCTGTTACTGTTCGTGCTGAGTACTATAATTTTGGCCGACCTTCTGGGATTCCAAAACCTCTCTCTTTTCACGGCCCAGGCCGCAGCCCGAACCCTTCTGGCAGCAACGATTCTGTGGTTCCTCTGGCTGATCGGGGAAACCCTAATCCGCCGTTTGCTGCATCCAGAAGTCGGAATAGCGCTTTACCGTTATCCCGAAAGGGTGGAGTTGATCCAGAGGATCTTTACCCTCAGCCGCTGGGCCTTATCCCTGGTCCTGGCTGCAATCGTGGTGCTGATATCCCTTGACCTCTGGGGGATCACTCCGGAACAGATGTCTTGGGCCTTTCAGTGGGTCAGTTGGGGACCGACATTAGGCCCAATAAAGCTGACCCCCCTCAGTATCCTGGGCGTCATTCTAGTTCTCTATTTTGGGTTTGTTTTCTCCCGATTGCTGCGCAGCTTGGCGCTCGCCCACATCTTTCCCCGCACCGCGCTGGATCGCGGGCTGCAATACACTATCTCCACTACCCTACATTACGTCATCCTGATTTTGGCTGGGCTGATCGCGTTGAATATTCTGGGAATTCCTCTGACCAACCTGGCCCTGGTGGCTGGAGCCCTGGGGGTCGGGATCGGTTTCGGCCTCCAAAACATTGTCAATAATTTCCTCAGCGGCCTAATTCTCCTCTACGAGAGACCCATCAAAGTGGGGGATATGCTGGTGATCGACGGCCAGTGGGGCACAGTGAAAGAAATCAGGGTTCGGAGCACCATTTTCGAAACCTTTGACCGGTACGTCCTGGTTATCCCCAACTCTGATCTCGTTTCCAACAAGGTCCTCAACTGGACCCATTACGGCGCCGGCATAAACCGCCTTACCCTGAAGGTTGGGGTTTCCTATGACTCGGATGTGCGCCAGGTCACGGAATTGCTGACCCAGATTTGCCAGGCCAACCCCCGGGTGGTGGCCGCACCGCCGGTCCAGGTGTTTTTTGCGGTCTATGGCGACAGCTCCCTGGACTTCACCATCTGGGTGT
The DNA here is from genome assembly GCA_049322355.1 of Thermodesulfobacteriota bacterium. Classification (GTDB taxonomy): domain Bacteria; phylum Desulfobacterota; class Desulfobaccia; order Desulfobaccales; family 0-14-0-80-60-11; genus 0-14-0-80-60-11. Next base: position 63,860 of record JBMORG010000014.1, read on the forward strand.
TCGTGAGAACTCCCAACGACCGCACCCCGGCCACCCATGAGCTGAACAGCGCCATCTTTGAAGCCTTTAGGAAACACGGCATCGAAATTCCCTTTCCCCAAAGGGACCTCCATATCAAGGAGTGGCCGGAAAAGTCCGAAAAGCAAAAAGAAGATACGGAGGAGGGAAAAGAAGATTAGTGGATGAAAAGAGAAAGGTTTTTACGCGCCGCGAGGAATACGGCCCGGGCAAACCATACAGGGTCATTAACTTTTGCGCATGGGCTTCATTTCAGCTTTTTTGTCTTTCTGAGCGCAGCGAGAATTTCGCTTTATAGAAAATGAAAGAGACCCTTCGCCTTCGGCTCAGGGTGACAAAATGCGATGATAATCATAGGGCTATTCCCCTGCAGCGTTCTGGGATTTGGTCTTATGGGACCGCACCTCTATGATCTTGGGGCGGGGGCGTCGGGGGATATCAGGACTATCTTCTGACTGAAGTTCTTCTTGAGTCGCTCCCTTTTTGCCGCGCCTGACCTTCTGTTTGGAGGCATCAGGGGAGGCCTTCACCCCTTGAATAGGGCCGCCATAACTGCCCATAACATTGGTGACAAAGTTCTGGGTTTCATCAATGGGGGGGATGGTGCCGCATTGGGCCACCCGTTCCGGCCCGGCGTTATATGCAGCTACAGCCAGGGGCACATTATGTTGAAAGCGGTCCAGGCACCGCCGCAGGTACCCCACCCCCCCGGCAATATTCTGTTCGGGGTCGAAGGGATTACTTACCCCCATAAGAGCGGCAGTGCCGGGCATGAGTTGCATTAATCCCTGGGCCCCCTTGGGAGACACCGCCCCCGGGTTAAAACCGGATTCGTGGCGCATCACGGCCCGCACCAGTGAAGGGTCCACGCCGTAAATTTGGGCATACTTGCGGATCAAGTCCTCTATCCAGGGGTCCTTGGGTTTTAACTGCCCTTTCCACAGGGTAGGACTGGAGCGGCCATAAAGCCTGGGCCAGACCCTGGTCTTGTTGTTGAAAATATAGACCTGAACTTCCTGTCCCAGGAGTTCATAGAGAGTATCTTCGGGGCCGCCGTCCTTCTTCACCTTTTTGGAATCGGGGTTTTCTATGACCAGACTGCCGTCCCGTGAGAGTATCTTGGGTTCGGCCCACGCCAGGGCCCCGGGCGCGGCCCAAGCCAGGGATAGAACCAGAATAAAGAAAACTCCCCTCATAGCCTGTATTTTACGTTAAATTTTCGGGTTTTTTCAAGAACGAAGTGTATCGTCCCCTACTTTCCCTTACCGGTTCTTGTGAGTCTATTGAGGTTTAATTGCCTTTATCAAAACTTGATTATTTGTTAAATGTAATTTAAGAATGAGCCGTTAATTTCAGCCAGCCCCGGCCATGGATGGTCTCTCATGTTTTTCCCTAGATCGGACAATAGCCAGGGAAACTTGAACCACGAGCCACCGGAGTCATGCCAACCTGGACCGGCAACAGCGGTCCGGCCAGTGGCTCGGCCCCTGGTACCGGTCACCCTGGCCCTGATGACGGGTATCGTAGCTCCGGTCTGGGGTCTGTCTCTGCCGCAACCCTATCTGCTGGCGGGAGTTCTCGTTCTTTGGGTCGCCCTGGCGTTTCTCTGGTGGCGACGGCTTCCAGCCCGCTTACTGCCGTTGTTCTTCTTTGGGCTCCTGGGAGTGGCGTTTTATCAGCAGGCCCGGCAGCCCTATTTTCCTCCCGAAAATGTCATCAATTTGCCCCAGGAGCAGGAACTAAGCCTCATGGGCCATCTTAACCGCCCCGGTAAACTGGGGGAGGACCGGGTCCAGCTTTTCATGGCGGCCGAGGCCTGGCGGAGTCCCTGGGGCTGGCGGCCGGTCTCGGGCAACCTCCTGGTAGTGGCCTCGGGGGTGGAGCGCCCGCCGGTGGGTACCGGCCTGGTGGTCAGGGGCCGCCTCCGTACCCCTGGTATGCTGCATAATCCGGGGACTTTTGACCGTCCCCGCTATTTGGCGGCAGACGGGCTGTTTTTGGAGGTCAGGCCCAAGGACCCGCAGCATCTGACTTTCTTAACCTCTACCGCCGCCTATCCCCTGGGGGAGAAGCTGCGGGGAGGGATTAGGGAGCAGTTGCGGGCTCTGGACCCCGCTTGCCGGGCCATCTTTCTGGCCATGCTCTTGGGAGACCAGGGCGAAATCACCCCGGAAATGCGCCGGAATTTTGCCCGCACCGGCACCAGCCACCTGCTGGTCATCAACGGCCTGCACCTGGGCATGGTGGCCGCGGTCACCTATTTTCTCTGTTTTTGGGCGCTCCGGCGCTTCCCTTGGCTGCTTTTGAGAATTAACGTGGTAAAGGTCGCCACGCTGGTGGCGGCCATCCCGGTGGTCTTCTATGCCTGGGTAGCCGGCGGCTCGCCTTCCACCCAACGGGCCGAAGTCATGGTGCTGGCTTATCTGCTGCTGGTCTTCCTGGGGCGTCCCAAGGAGGTCTGGAGCGCCCTGGCCCTGGCGGCCCTGATCATCCTGACCCTCTGGCCGCTGCGCCTTTTCGCCATTTCCTTTCAGCTCTCCTTTGTTGCGGTAGCCGCCCTGATTTACCTGGTCCCCCGCTTGGTGAAAACCGATAAAGAACGGGGGCCGGACCACCACGCAGGCGCATTTGCCAGCCTGTTGTTCCGGGGCAAGGAATGGCTGGCGGTGTCGGTGGTGGCGGGATTGGCTACAGCCCCCCTGGTGGCTGCATATTTTCATGTGGTCTCCCTTCTGGGCATCCTGGTTAATCTGGTGGCCATTCCCCTGGTCCTGCTTCTGGCCTTGCCTCTGGGAGAGGCCGCGGTGATTGCCCAGGCCTTTTCTCTTACTCCGGTGGCCCAGGGGCTGCTCTTAGCAGGCAAACTCCCCTTGTGGCTGGGGTACCAGACGATTCAATGGGGAGCACGGGTTCCCGGCAGCGCCATCTTCATGCCCACCCCCACCTGGCTGGAGATCGCCCTTTATTATCTTATCCTGATTCTGGTCTTTGCGCCCCGGCGCAGTTATTTGACCTGGGCCGGGGCCGGCCTGTCGGTTCTGGTTATGGTGACCGCCGCATTTCTACCCCTGGCCACAGTCCCTCAAGCCCTGGAAGTGACTTGCCTGGACGCCTACGGGGGGTTCCGGGGGGTGGTGGTCAGCCCAGAGAATCGCCGTCTGGTGGTCTCTGCAGCCGCGCCCACCTGGCCTGGGCAAACTTCCCCAAAATGGGGACCTCTGCCGGGGTATTGTCATTGGCGTCAGTTTCGGCGACTGGACTTGGTGATGGCTTTAAATTTAAGTGATGCAAATGCCGGGGAACTGCTCACTCTGGCGGAGGAGTTCCAGGCAAAATCTTGGTGGTACGGTGGGCGGGGGCGGGAAGGACCGGCCTACTGGGATCTCTGGAATTACCTGGGGGACCGGGGCCAGGCGCCGGGGAACCTTATGAGAGGGCATCCTCCCCCATCTCTTGGCAGTGTGGACCTAAAATATTTGAAGTTGACCTCTGAAGAAGGCCTGGCCCTGGAAGCCGGATACCAAGGACGCCGGGTCTTGCTAATCCCTCCGGCCAGAGGACTGGCAGGCGACGACTTGCCGAGCATGACGGGTCCCTTGGAAGCTCTGATTATCCCAGCGGAACTGGGCGACCCCAAAAACCGCAACCTGATCTTGGATCGTTTGAACCCCCGGCGGATTATCATCTATGGCGACCCTGGCCGGTCGGGGACCGCCCGGACCACCTGGCCCATCCCTTGTCAGTTTACCCGGGAGGGGACGGTGAGCGTTTACCTGGACTCCTCTGGAGTCACCACCCGGCAGTGGCGGCCTTGAACCTTAGAGTTCAAATTAAGGGCGGTCCAGCTTTGTAAAAAGAGCCTTTTGCAAAATTTAGCCCCAGGCTTTACCCTGCCGTTTGCACAGACTGGAAAGTCTGTGCAAACGGGTTCTATTTAGCAACCAAGAAGAATCTTCGGTTTTGTGGATTTTTAAGAGGCTCAAAAGTCAGTAATTCCCTCCCCCTTGATAGGGGAGGGTTAGGGTGGGGGTGAAATAATTCATAAGTTTCGTAAAGTTACCCTTCCACTCCTCTTAATCCCCTCCCCCAAGGGGAGGGGAAAATGACTCTGTATAGAATTTATAAGGTTCAAGGCTAAGCTCACTCTACCGACTTTTTCATAATTTTGAGAGAGCCAGAGTCTCATGAGCGACCGCTTCAGAAATGATTGCGTTTTTTCCGTAAGGGCGACCTGGTTATCCGCCCTAGAGCGGTATGAGACGCAATCGGCCTTCAAGTTCTAACTTCGGCACGTCAGAGCCATTTTTGCCGATTCTCTCCCAAATCTTTAGCTTTTCCGGGAAGTCTTGGGAATAAACGAGCTCATCTGTTGCTTTACTTCCTTGGAGTTACATTTGGGGCAGGTGATCTGGCCCGTCTCGAATTCCTTGAGGCTCATGATGCGCGTAAACTGTTCTCCGCATTTGACGCAGGCGTATTCATAGGTGGGCATGACACTTCTCCTTAGCTCTGGTATTGCGTTAGCCTAACTAGATAATAATGGGTTCGCCGTTTTCTGGCAAGAGACGCAAGGCTCCGGGAAAAGATTTCTGGCACATTTTTGTATCAAAGACAGAATTCCCAACTATTGTCTACGGTTCAGGCTCAGATGCAGGCAGAAGCAGCATCCCGGGCATCAAACTTCGGGCTGTCAAGAGATTGACCCATTCATGACCCTGGTGCTGCTTTGGCGTCTCCATAATAGCTGCCTCGGGTTTGAGCCAGGGATGGCTAAAAAAGTGGCGCAATCCCGCCAAACCGATGGCTCCCCGCCCCAGATGCCAGTGGCGGTCCCGCCGACCATTGCAGGGAACCCGGGAGTCGTTGAGGTGGATAATCTTCAAAGCGTCCAGTCCTGGCCCCCGGACAATGTCGGACAGCAGCCGGGCAACTCCGTGGGGAGAGCCCAGGTCATATCCCGCGCCCCAGGCGTGGGCGGTGTCCAGGCACAGCCCCAGGGGAACGCTGCTCAAGGTGATAATCCGTTCCAGATGTTGAAACCGCCAGCCCAGTTCTTGCCCCTGGCCTGCGGTATTTTCCAGGAGCACCAGGGGTGGGGGCGGCACCTGAGACACCGCCAGGGCCAAGGCCCGGGCCACCCTTTGAAAGCTGGCTTCCTCCAGCGGCCCGTGGCCGGGATGCACCACCAGGTAATCGGCGGCTAAATCTCGAGCCAGGGCCAGCTCCCGGAACAACCGCTGGCTGGATAAGCCGTAGAGGGCTGGGTCAGCCGCAGCCAGGTTGGGCAGATAGCCGAGATGGACTACGAGAGGACTAAGCCCGGCCAGGCACCGGGCCTGGATAAAATCCCGAATTTCTTTGGGGGGCACCTCTCGCCACTTCCAGCCCCTGGGGTTTTGGACAAAGATCTGGAGCGCCTGGCAGCCCAGAACCTGGGCTTGGGTGACTGCCCGTCGCAAGGACCCGGCAATGGAAAGATGGAAGCCTAAGCGCATAAAAGACTTGGGGCGAAAAGGGGAAAGCATCCCCTGATTCAAGGCGCAGTATTTGAAAAACCCGGCTTCTTCTAAGGCCACTTTCCTCAAGAACTACAGAGAAATCTTTGTAATTCCCTTTTTACCTTCTACTCTTTTCCCCTTTTTTTCTTATCAGTTGCCTACGATAAACATATGATACTACCAGAATTTCTGGTATACAAAAAAGATGAATTACCCCGTGATGTTTCGCTCCCCCATCCTGGAACGCTATGTGGGCCGGGAGTTCCTCAAGCTCATGGGCTTAAGCCTAGTAACCTTCGTGTCCCTCTTTATCATCGTGGATTTCTTTGAGAAGATTGACCGCCTTGTCCGCGCCCATTTGGGAGCGGAAGAACTCTTGGCCTACTTGGTGCTCAAGCTCCCTTTCGCCATCGGTCAGGTTCTCCCCGCGGCGGTTTTGTTGGGAGTTATGCTGACCTTCGGCCTTATGTCACGGTCCCACGAAACCATGGCCATCAGGACTTCAGGCCTGAACATTCTGTCTCTGATCCGGCCCACTATTATTTTTTCCGGCTTAGTGGCCCTGCTGCTCTTGGCCCTGAATCTTTACCTGATACCGTGGAGTCAGGGCCAACTCAACCTGTTCTGGCAGACCCAGGTGGACAAGAAGCCGCCCCGGAACCTGCTCACCATGGAACATTTCTGGTACAAGGGTGATCAAGCCATATATAACATAGTGATGTTCAGGAAAGATATTGAGACCATGGAGGGGCTAAAAATTTATCTCTTCGATCCCCAGTTTCATCTGGTGCAAATCGTGGCCGCGGCCCGGGCCCAATGGCAGGGAAACCACTGGCGGTTCTACCAGGGCTATATCCAGAATTTTGACGCCACCGGGGCAGTTACCGGGGAAAAATTCCAGGAGCGGGATTTTACCCTCACAGAGCAGCCCAAGGATTTTGCCGAACTGGAAAAGAAGGTCACGGAAATGGACCTCAATGAGCTCTATCGCTATGTCAAGCGCCTGGAACGGGACGGCTATAAATCCACACCCTACCGGGTGGACCTTTACAGCCGTTTTTCCCTGTCAGTGACCCCCCTGGTTCTGGTAATTTTAGGCCTGGGGCTGGCCCTGCGCCATGAACAGATTCACATTACTTCCATGGTGGCGGCAGGACTGGGGCTGATGTTCGGGTACTGGCTATTTTTCGGATTTTGTGCCTCCTTCGGCCAAGCGGGGACCCTCCCTCCGCTGTTGGCCGTCATCACTCCCCATCTGGCCTTCGGCGTTCTGGCCCTGATATTGGTGCGTCAGGTTACCAGATAACGCGTTGCTTACTGCGACATCTCCCATTTTATTCCGAAAACCAGTGGGGGAAGCCTGCTCTTCGTATCAGTTAATAAAGGGCTGATTTCCGGGGCAGCGAGATTGCGGCCTAAGATAAAAAAAAGGGGTCCACACCCAACCGACATTATACTATAGGTAAAGTAACAAAATATCAATTAGTTATTAAATAAAGAGATTGACTCACAGACCTAACGGGTAAATTCAGCTCAACTCCAGTTGGAGGATTTTGGAAAAATGCAATAATATGCCCCGTAAATTTTCATATTTTTATTGTCATCCCGCTGGATTTTGTGCTATCAAAGGGAATCTGAAATCTCTGATGGAGTAGAGTTTTAATAATAAATCGCAACCCCCAGTCAGGGGGAGAAAAACAACTTAAAGGGGGGGATGGGCGTCGGGGTACCCATTTTTCCAAATTATTGGCGCGTTGTTAGGGGAAAGTTAGCCAACCGCAAACCAGGAGAAAGGGAGAGGAATTATGACCAAGGCAGAATTGATTGCGCAAGTGGCTGCAGAGGCTCAGGTAAGGAAGGTGGACGCGGAAAAGGCCATAAACAGCCTGATCAGGATTGTTTCAGAGTCTCTTAAATCTCAGGGCCGTTTGGCGTTAGCAGGCTTTGGCACTTTTATGGTGACTGAGCGCAAGGCTCGGGAAGGTCGGAATCCCCAGACAGGCAGCCCTATCAAGATTCCAGCCACCAAGGTGGTGAAATTTAAGCCGGGGAAGCAACTGAAAGACTCAGTTAAATAGCCAGGCAGTTTTCGGGCCATCCTGTCGGCTACCCAGGTTAAACCTCCCTGGGAAGGCCAACACCGGGATCTCCGGCGGCTCCCCCCGTTGGGGTCCGGAAGGGCGGGAATGGCCTCACCGACGAGAAGATTCCGAGTATCGCAAACCCTCGGCCGATCACAAACGGGCAGGGCCGAATCGGTTTGTGGAGATACTCGTTGAAGATGGAAGGCTTTATCGGAAGGGTACCCCCCGATGGGCAGAGTGGGCACCGTGGATTCAGAGAGTATTAGATGTATTAAAGAGGTATGAGAGCCGCTTTTCGACCTCGGGCGGACCCAGCGATAAAGCCATAACTCCCAGACACCCATCACCGAATGTTTTGATTTAGAAATAACTTGAGGGCGGAACCACATCGGTTCCGCCCTTTATTCTTCTATGTCGGCCAGCACCTCTTCCAGCATGAGCATGACGGTCTCTTGATCCCCGTCCAGTAGGGTGCGCAGATCCAGCAGTAACAACCCATGTTCCAGACGGCCGATGACCGGAATGCTGGCTAGTCGCAAGCGGGCTTCCAAGTCCTGGGCGGACAGGGAGGGGATGGAAAGGGCCAGGGCCCGGCTAAACAGAGGAGCCTGGGGCAGAGAGCCGCCCCCGGCCCGGCCTTCGCTCGCCACCACTTCCACCAGGAGGCGGGAGCCGAACCGGCGCTTCATCCTCCTGGCCAAGGACCGGGCCAGTTGATTGAGTTCGGCTACCGGTCGGGTCAACATGCGGAGGGTAGGGATGCCCAGAAGGGCTCTAGGTTCCTCCATGTAAAGGCGCAGTGTGGCTTCCAGGGCCGCCAGGGTCATCTTGTCGGGACGCAACGCCCGGGTCAGGGGGTTTTTACGCAAAGCCTCAACCACCTCTTTGTTGCCCAAAACCAAGCCGGCCTGGGGCCCGCCCAGGAGCTTGTCCCCGGAAAATAGCACCAGGTCAGCCCCGGCCTTCAGGGTTTCCTGAACCGTGGGCTCCTTTTCCAGGCCGTATTTACTTAAGTCCACCACACAACCGCTGCCCAGATCTTCCACCACCAGAATATTGTAGCGCCGGCCCAGGGCCACCATTTCCGCCAGGGACACTTCCTGGGTAAAGCCCATAATGCGGTAATTGCTGGGATGAACCTTGAGGAGCATGGCGGTTTCCGAAGTGATGGCCGACTCAAAATCCTTGAGGTGGGTCTTGTTGGTGGTGCCCACCTCCCGGAGGATGGCGCCGCTGGCCGCCATGATCTCCGGCATACGAAAAGAGCCGCCGATCTCCACCAATTGGCCCCGGGAGATGATCACTTCTTTGCCCTGGGCCAGGGTGTTGAGGGCCAGAAGCACCCCGGCGGCATTATTGTTGACCACCAGGACGCCGTCGGCACCGGTCAGTTCTTTCAGAATACCTTCCAAGTGAGCCTGCCGGGAACCTCGACTACCCCGGTCCAGATCGTACTCCAAAGTGTTATAATGGCTGGCCACTTCCAGTAACTGGGTCAGGCACGCCTCCCCCAGGGGCGAGCGACCCAGGTTGGTGTGGATGATGACGCCGGTGGCGTTGATTACCCGGCGCAGCGACGGTTTGGCCGCATCCGCCAAGGCCTGGGACAGCTTAAGGAACAGGCCGGTCTCATCCAAGGTTTGGGGCAATGACTCCGAGGGAGTGGCATTGATAATCTGGCGCATCTCCGCCAGGACCCGACGAACCACCGCCGTTGCCAGGGCGCGGGGGAGGCGGGAGATGGCCGGAGCCAGTTCACGGTGGCGCAGCAGGTCGTTCACCTGAGGCAATTGGCGCAAGAGAGCAGCGTGTTTCGGGTCCATAGTGGCTCCTTTTAAGAGGAATATGCCATCACGTCTGGAGTCTGTCAAATGAAAGGTAGGTGTTCCCACGGGAATGGGAACTTGTGCCATAACTCATCAATTAACCCGTGGCGTCCATGGTTAAAATCCTTGGATGGGGGAGAGGCGGGTGAGATGGAATAAATCATTCCCCGCTGCTTTCAATAAATTTGCTCCCGTTATTTAAGAATCAATGGTTACGCCCAGGCATGACGCCTGAACCCCTCTATAAAGGTCAGCAGGATGGGGAAGGTAACCGAAAAGGCTGACGGGAAAATAAGGGTAACTCTTGTAATTGGTTAAAGCATTATTAAAATTAAGAGCGACTTTCTTGGGGAGGCATCTATGACACAAGCGGCAGCCATCGTCACCGTCCCCGAGGTAGAGCAGATAGCCGCACAGCGCGATCCTATCCTGCGCAACTTACAAATTACCCAATGTTATCATGAATTGTCGGCCAGCCTGGCAGGCCGCACCGGCCCCAGCGCCAACTGGTGCACCTTCGCCACCTGGGCCTCGAAGCAAGCCGGACAGACCATTCGCCAGGAGGACCTGAGCCGGGCCGTGAAAGCCGGCTTGCCCATGGCACCAGAAATCAGAGCCGCAGTGGATAAGGTCGCCGAAGCCCTAAAGCAGCTTGGGGCCAAACGTCCAGCGGCGGAACTCCAGGCTCTGGTGTGGGACGCGGTGCATCCCGCCGCGGCCCTTAACCGGGCCAGCGGGGCTGTGGCCCGGGGGAATCTCAAGGTTTTTGCAGAAATCGGGCGGGAATTCGCCCGGTTTAACGAAATGTGCCTGGCTGACGAAAAATTTCTGGATCAAACAATTGAGGGGTTTTGCGCGGTTCTGCGCCCCGGTGACCCCCCTGGCGGGCAAGGCTACTTGAAGCAGGCCTTCCGGAGCTACTACCGGTCTTTCTTCGAGACCGATTCCAAAGTACGGGCCGAACTCCTGCTGCTGGCCAACACTGACATCGGCTTTCACGAGCAGACCCGCCTGCAGCCGGAAATTACCGATGCCCTGGACGCACCCCTGGTGGACCCCCGGGAATTTGTCGACCGGCTCTTGCAGGCCGCCTTTCCCGGCCGCAGCGGGATAACCGCGCTGGTGGGCAGGTTACTCAGGCGGCTTTTCGGGCGGCTGACGCCGCTGACAGAAGCCGCAGGGGTCCTTTGGGCCGCGGCCCGTCAGCAAGTGCGCCGGATCATCAGCGAGCACCTGATGACCCTCACCCTGCCCCTCGGGGTGCGCCTAAGCCTGGGGCAGGACCTTAAGGCCCAGTTCCCACCCTCCCTGGAAAAGATTGTGAACCCGGAGTTGCAGGGCCTGCTGGCCCGGCTGGACCCCAGCCCGGACAGCCTGCGGGCGACCGGCGCCAGCGATTGGGCCGATCTACCGGAGCGGCTGCACTTCATCATCGACCTGTTCCGGTGCTACCAGGAGGCGCCTGAACTCCTGGAGCCGCCTTTTAGACCTGAGCAGGTTGCGGCGTTCAAAGCCGGTAGGCTGCCCGCGGGGGAGTTGTGATTTTTGGGTGAAATAACGTCTTCTTGTCATGTTGAGCGAAGCGAAGCATCTCGTATTTTGAGATTCTTCGGTCGCCTTCGGCTCCCTCAGAATGACAGAAGAGATGAATTTTCAGTACCTGTCTGCTTAAGTGAACATGTCGCGGGCTGGGGGAATCCCCCAGCCCGCTGACTATTTAAGGTATAAGCAGGGTGGGAATGGCTTGGGTGGAAATGGCGAATTCGATTTCCCAGCTTGTGCCAATCAGGTTCAAACGGCCATCCGGCACGCCAGGGTTGCCGGGACTTCCAGTATCCGCCACTGGCCACTGCTGGGTCCGGAGTCCCAAGTCGTTGTCGCCCTGGTTGCCGTCATCGAGAGTGAAGAGATATAATTTGTTGCCGGGAAATTTCGCGGCCCCCCAAATCCGGAGCATATGGCCACCGGTCCGAACGCCATTACTATCGTAGAACCCAAAAGACATCTCAACGCCACGGCCCTGCACCAACTCCCCAAAGATCCATTCCCAGGTGGGGTTGACCCCTTCCCGTTGGCTGACATAGTTATCGAGCATGCCGTTATCACAGGTAGCCCCTGCCCCATAAGCCTGCGCTCCCCCCTGGTGCCGGAACGCGGACTGGAGCAAGCCCCCCTTGGCAGTCACATAACCAAAAAAGCCCTGAATATTTTGACAGCGGCCCGATCCCTTACCGGTGTCAGCGTCTTGTACATCTTCCCGTCGGGTAAGGGCGTCTATGTTCGCCACCAGACTGTTGGTCGGAACCGCTTGCCACGTGGTCGCAGAGACCATCTGGCCAAAACCCGGGATATGTAACTCCGGAAAGGTCCAGGCCAGGGGCAGAATGTTATAGCGGTTCTTCAGGTACTGCAAATTGTTGGCATGGGACATGGGGACGCACTGGTTTTTGGCACATTGCACGTTGGGAGTGCTGGCCTGGAAGATGGTTATGGGAAAGGCCAGATCGGTAGGGGGCCCCGGTGGTGGGGCGGGTGGGGGTGGCGGCCCCACCAGATCGCCGACGTAGTCCAGGGGAGGGGAAGGCCCTTCTCCAAGATCGCCTTCCGCGTTGACCTCAACTTGTTCAACGGGAAACTGGAGCGGTCTAAAGCCTGCCACAAACTGCAAAATTCCTTCCACATTGGGCAACACTTGCGGAGTGACGAGAATGATAAGGTCAACCTTGTTGACTCTGCCCTGGCCAACAAAGCCAGGCCTCAGGTCAAAGTAGGTAGAATGGGGTATCGGCTTTTCCTTGGATTCTTTGGGGCGAAGATCAGAAAGCAGGCTGTGGAGTTTGGTGGAGGGTTTCTGACTGTCCTCGGCGCAGCTTTCCACCACCGGAGCGGTTATACTGAGATTTTGCACAACCCACGCCAGGTCACTCTGGGCATAGGTGCGCAGGAATACATTAAGGTATCCACAGGGCAGTTCGGTAAACTCTCTTAATTTGTCTGGATTGACCTGAATTTGTCCCCAGTCGGAGTCGGGAAGCCTGCCGGTATCGAAAACAAAAGTAACCTGCTGAATCGATACTATATCTGAACGAGGAGTGATCTGTTTAACAGGCAAACCGGATGACGAATCCTTTGGAAGGGAACCAACGCTAACGGTGGCGCTGGCGCTAATCAACAAGAGCGATGCCAAAATTGCCGCAATGCTTCGGACATACCTGGATCTTTTCATGGAACACCTCCGGTCGCCTCAAGCTCCTGCCTGGGCTAAAATAAATTTCCACCTTATAGTGGGAGCTACTACAATGCCATTAAAAAGAAATCATAAAATACTTTATATTATTTGATTAAAAAGATTTTTAGCATTATTCATGAAAATATTGCTTAAATATTAATCAGTATGTTCAGCATATCAATATCACTATTAATTTATTTAAAATAATATAACTTAAGAAATTTTCTTACATAATTATTTGACAGGATAATTTATAGAAATCTAGGCAGTACGAAACCCAGGAAGCCCGGGGTGGACTTGACCTATGGCCTGGTTTTCATATAATAAAAAGATTTTTAAGGGCAGCAACAAGTGATAGGGTGAGAGGTTGCCAGGCGAAGGGGTTCGGCTGATTGTCCGGGGAAGAATTTTTCACAAAAAATATTGACATTCTAACCATCGTCTCATAAACTTATAAAGTTATAATTTGGGCAGTTCTGGCCTATGGATATGGGGCGCGAGGCTGGCGTAGCTCAACGGTAGAGCGCCTGATTTGTAATCAGGGGGTTGCGGGTTCGAGTCCCATCGCCAGCTCCAGTGAGGCAAGGTTTTTGTTTGGAGAGGTACCCGAGTGGCCAAAGGGGACGGGCTGTAAACCCGTTGGCGTAGCCTACGGAGGTTCGAATCCTCCCCTCTCCACCAGTTCACCTCGGGATGCGGGAATAGCTCAATGGCCAGAGCATCAGCCTTCCAAGCTGAGGGTTGCGGGTTCGAGTCCCGTTTCCCGCTCCATCCACGAGCCCACGTAGCTCAGTAGGTAGAGCACTTCCTTGGTAAGGAAGAGGTTCACCGGTTCGATCCCGGTCGTGGGCTCCATAAATTGGGTTCTGGGTTCTAGGTTTTAGGATCCGGAAAAGCATAAAAACCCGGACACCCGCAGGTGGTGTCCTAATTTACTGAAAAAAACCCCGACCCGGAGGTCCGGTTTCGGGGATAATCCTATTCTGGAGAGTTCCGATGGCCAAGAAGAAGTTTGAGCGCAAGAAGCCGCACGTGAATGTGGGAACGATTGGTCATATCGATCATGGCAAAACGACCTTGACTGCGGCCATCACCAAGCATTTGGCGAAGCGGGGTTTGGCCC
>JBMORG010000015.1:0-1504 GCA_049322355.1 Thermodesulfobacteriota bacterium
CTGTTGATAGCAAATGATATGACCGCCAATCATAGCAAATGGATTGTCCGCTTTTGCGGATTTCGGAGACTAGCGCCAGGGGGAGGCGCGATGAAGCAGTATCCGGAATCCGCCCTGAGGCGGGCGATGAATAGTGGAAGTCATTCTGGAGGCTCTAGGGAAAGAGATCAAATGGATTCAGGCCGCGGACATTTTGGGTGTAACTCCTCGGCACATTCGGCGGCTGCGGGCCGCCTACCAGGAGCAGGGAATTGGTGGACTGTATGATGGGCGCCGGAGGCAGCCCTCGAAAAGGCGAGCACCATTGAACTGGTGGAAAAGGTTCTGTGCCTATACCACGCTAAGTATTTTGACTTTAATGTGAAGCACTTCCATGAGCAGTTGGTAAGCAGGCACGGCCTGTCGTGCAGCTACACCTGGGTCAAGAATCTGCTTCAGGAAGCCGGTTATGTAAAGCGTAGCCAGGGCCGGGGCGGGCACCGGAAACGCCGGGAGCGGCGGCCGCTGTTCGGACAGATGTTGCATCTGGACGGCAGCGGGCACGAGTGGCTGGCCCTGAAGCCGGGAGAGCGCCAGGTGTTGTTGGTGGTGGGTGACGCCACCGGGAAGAGCCTGGCGGCCCAACTGGTGGCAGCCGAGACCACCAAGACCTGTCCGGGAGTCAGGCGGGAAGTGGTGGAGAGTTACGGCATCCCGGCGCAGCTCTATACCGACCGCCTCAGTGTTTACTGGTACACGCAAAAAGCAGGCGGTAAAGTGGACCGGGAGCGCCTCACCCAGTTTGGCCGGGCCATGGAGGAGTTGGGGGTGGAGATGATCCCGGGTTATTCCCCTCAAGCCCGGGGCCGCAGCGAACGCTGGAACGGCACCTGGCAAGGCCGCCTGGTGGCGGAGTTGCGCCTGGCTGGCATCACTGACCTGGCCGCGGCCCACCGCTATATTGCCACGAAGTTTTTACCAGGTTTGAATCAACAGTTTACCAAGGCGCCGCCCGAACCAGGCAGTGCCTTTGTGGACGCCCAGGGCGCCGGTCTGGACCGGATTTTCGCCATTCGCGTTGAGGGCCGGGGGGTGGCCAACGATAACACCGTACGGGTCAACAACCTGACCCTGCAACTGGAGAAATCGCGGTTTCGGGACCATTTCGCCAAATGCCAGGTGGACGTCTTCGAGCATCTGGACGACACCTCTGCGGTAGTCTGGAAGAAGCGAGTGCTCGGGCGCTGTGACTCCCAAGGGCGTGCCTTGATAAACCCTGGGGGCCAGCCCCCAGACCCCCGGAGTTTATCGCTTTCCAGGCCAGGGCAGAGGCTAAAAAAGAAGAGGCGGAAACCCCCGGCTGCCGCCTCTTCCCCGGCCATCTCCGGGGCGCTCGGGTCGCTCTCCAGCGTTGCCCTACCCTCCCAGGAGACGACTTCAGAATATGGTAAGGGATTGTAAAAATCAACCGGACATTTCATGTGCTATGAAAACCGGACATCTGTGTGTGCTATTGACAGAAAGG
>JBMORG010000016.1:0-11965 GCA_049322355.1 Thermodesulfobacteriota bacterium
TTCATGGACTCGGCCCGGTCCCAAATGGTTTCAATACCTTCCGCTTTGGCCCTCTTCAACATCTCCTGGGTCGCGGGGTCTATGGTACATTTGGTCACATCTAACTCAGCCATTAAATTTTCCTCCAGTTTCTTACTTTAAGAGCGACCTTCATGGCCCCCTGTGAGACAGAGTCCGCGCCCGGTTAAACTACACGTCTAGCCAAGGCAAAAGGGGCTGGGCTCTGGGAAACAAAAATAAATCTAATCCAGGTTCAGCAGGCGCTTTAGCCGGCGAGTTCCTGGATAACCGTTCTCACCATCTTCACCGCTTCGGGATGGCGCATGATGAGCAGATCGCTGCCGGCCAAGAGTAGGTCCACCGCGGTGATGGCTTCCATGAGGATGCCCCGTTTGGTCTGGTCGCCCAGTTGCGGCGCCTCTGCGTTTGTCTGCTTGCACTCCTTCACTTTCCACACTTCCTGGCCCACGTAGTTGAGGATGGGGAGCTGCAGCTTGTCGTCTTCCTGGGTCAGGGCGGCCATCCGGTCCCGTTCCATGACGGAGTAGGTATATTCCAAGCCGTAACCCAGGCCGCCGGTGGTGGGATCCACCAGGATCTGGCTGTCTTTAACGCCCAACTGACCCAAAAGGATGTTCAACTGTTTGGCCAGGTTGACGTCGATGGGGGAGTTGGCGGATACGGAGTGATTGTAACCCAGAGCCGCGGCGCCGATCTTTTTGTAGTTCTTGTCCTGCACGGGCCCAAGCACTATGGGCTTGTCCGCGCAGGCCTCGGCAACTGCGGGAAGAACTTCCGCGTCCTTTTCCACGTTGCTGGTGCCGTAAACGATCAACGGCACGTCAATGGCGGCCAAAACCTTTTTGGCCGTGGCGGCGGCCGACTCCGGCGAAGCGTCGTCGCCATTGGGGTCGGTGCTCACCAGGACCAGGCAAATGGCTTCGGCGCCAAAATCTTTGATGCACTTCTGGGCCCAGGCTACGGGGTCACCGGCCACATCCTTGATGGTCTCATAAACCGGGCCGGCCCAGTCTTCGCCCGGATCCTTGTCCCAGACCTCCAAGGCAATCCGGGGTTTGTTGGGCATGGCCCCTTCAAAGACATAAAAGGGGTAGGAGGTCTCTCCTCCCAGGGTGATGGCTTTATCGCCTTTGCCGATAGTTACCGTTTTGATCGCGCCAGAATACTTCTGTTGGGGAATTTCAAACGCCAAGGTAGTTCCCTCCTTAATTTTTCCGGAATTGCCGGCATCTTATCTTTAATTATTCAAAAACGGAGGTATAAACATTGTGAAAATAATAATTATCTAGGCACCCTGTCAAGCAAAAAATTAGGGCATGGGGGCCGGCTTTTATTGAACTTAAGTAAATAACCGATCGAAAATGGCGTAAGCCCCTTTTAATGCTACAGAATCCGCCGGCAGGGTAAAGGTGGGACGGCCCTGGCTGTCGAATTCTGCAAGCTGGGAATCCTCGGGGATGAAGCCGGCCAATTCCAGCCCCTGGGATGTTATTTCCTCGCTAGTTTTGGGGGAAAGGCCGTTGGTTACCCGGTTGACGATGAGAACGGCCCTTCCCACCACCACCTTTAGGGCCTGGGCCAGGTCCTTGAGACGCCGGGCCGCCTGGATGCCTCGCCAGGACGGATCGCTCACCAAAACCAAAAGGTCCACCTTACTGGTGGTGAGGCGGCTCATGTGCTCCATACCGGCTTCATTATCCATGAGAATATAGGGATAATTCTTGCCCAGGACCTCCATGAACCGGGCTACCAGGTGATTGGCGGCACAATAACAGCCGGGGCCTTCCGGCTGGCCCATGGCGATGAGGTCAAAACCTTCGGCCTCCACCAGGCATTGGTTAATGCGCATCTCGATAAGCTGGTCCTTGGTCATATCCACCATGCCGCCGCCCTTCTTCATTTCTTCCCGGGCCGCACCCACAGTACTCTCCACTTCAAGCCCCAGCACTTCGTTAAGATTGCTGTTGGCGTCGGCGTCCACCGCCAACACCGGTTTCTTGCCGTGTTCCAAAAGATAGCGCAGCAGCATGCCGGCCACAGTGGTCTTGCCGGTGCCGCCTTTGCCGGCCATAGCAATGATAAAACTCACAATTGAATCCCCCTGGCTGTGAAAGTATTCACATGCCTTTAGAACATTGGGTTTATTATAAAGAAAATGACTAAAATGGGAAGAAAAAGAGAAGAGACAGCCCTCGATCAATTTCTGGAGAAAGGCGGTCTACTAAAAGGGCATAAAATACTTGCAGGGTTTTGGAGATAAAAATTATAATTCTCGGTAGAAGATTACCACTCAAAGTCGGCGTTACATGCCGGATCCAAAACTGGGGGATCGTCCAACGGCAGGACAGCGGCCTTTGGAGTCGCCGATGGAGGTTCGAATCCTCCTCCCCCAGCCAAGCTTACGAATTGAGCCAAAACCCCCAGGAGAAACCCCCTGGGGTTTTTCAGTCTTAGGGCGCGCAGCTTCGATGCCGGTCCGGCCAGTCAGGGTCGCCCCAAAATCTCCCGCAGCCCCCTCCAATCCAAGATAAAGAGACAAATCCATTGCGGGAGTATTTTGGTTGTCACTTTATCGTTTAACAAAAGACTATGGCATGCCGATAAGAAATTAACCTCCCCGAATATTTATCTTAAAAATGGCGCAAAGCTTCTCGTTGCCCAAGGAAATGTCGGTCCCATGAACACCTTTTTCCAGGGCCAGATGGATTATATTTTCTTCTTTTACGGCCTGGCCTTCGTCGGTCTGGGAGTGGTTTGCTATATCCTCTCCAAGGAAGCCAGTCAAAGGCTTCCCTGGAGATGGTTGGCCCTGTTCGGCTTAACCCATGGAATCAACGAGTGGCTGGATCTTGTGGCCCTGACCTGGCAGGACGGAGTGTGGTTTGCAGCCTGCCGTTGGGTGGTCATGGCCGCATCCTTCATCTTCCTGATGGAATTTGGCCGTCTCGGTTTGTGCCGCCAGCAGAATCACATACCCGGCCGCTGGGTTTTGGGGCTCCTGGCTCTGGCTTCAGGCTTGGGAGCGGTGCATGGCCTAAGCGGCTTGAATGTCACCTCCCGCTATGCCCTGGGCCTGGTGGGAAGCTTTTGGGCGGGATGGGCGTTATGCAGGGAAGGGGGACAGGCAGATTCTCAGCAGCGATTCTGGCTGCTGGGCGGCGGTGTGGGTTTGATGGTTTATGGCCTGGCCACCGGGGTAATTGTTCCAACCGCCCCTATCTTTCCGGCCGCCTGGGTGAACTACGGAACTTTTTCGAGCTTCACGGGCCTGCCGATCCAACTGGTGCGAGGCCTGCTGGCCTTGTGGATCGCCGCCATGATCGCAGGCTATTTTCAGATTTCGTGGCCGGCGGAATATGAACGGTGCCATCGCCAACGGGCCCGCTACATGTATGGCGCGGGTGCAGCCCTTTTGTTGATCCTGATCTTCGGCTGGATTTTAACCCAATTCCTGGGTAACCTTGCCTGGCAGCAGGTCAGGAAAACCAGCCTGAACCATAATAAACTCGCCGTCCAGCGCCTGGCTTTTGAAGTGGAGCTAGCCGAAGAAGCGGTGAAAGCCATGGCCGGGTCTCCCTGGATTGCCCCGGCCCTGGGTTCAACATCCCCCCAGACCATTGCCCAGGCCAATGCGGCATTGGACCGGTATCAACAACGTTTCGGGGCTTCGGTCGCCTATCTCTTGGATCAATCCGGCGCCACCATTGCCTCCTCCAACCGGAACGAGCCGGACAGCTTCGTGGGGCACAGCTACGCCTTCCGGCCCTACTTTAAAGAAGCTATGGCGGGCAATGTGGGCCGCTACCTCGCCTTGGGAGTCACCTCCAAAAAAAGAGGTTTTTATGCCTCCTACCCGGTGCGGGATTCGACAGGGATGATCCTTGGGGTGGCGGTGTTTAAGATGACCCTGGATCGTTTCCAACATGACTTGCGGGAATTTGATCCAGCCTTCCTTATTGATCCCCAGGGCATCATATTTTTGGCAAGTCGCCCGGACCTGGACTATCATAGCTTGTGGCCGGTAGAGGCCACCGACCCGGCAGGCTTCAAGGCCCAATACGGGACCGACCGCTTCACCGCCATCTTCCTTCGGGCCATTCCAGACAACACTACAGTGAAATTTGCGGAGAAGGATTATCTTGTAACCCGAAATAATATTGATCATCTTTTAGGACGGGATTGGGCGCTAGTCAATTTGGAGCCGTTTAACACCGTGGTTCACTATCGCCTCATGGGTATTGCCACCGCTTTCATTTTGGTGGTTATAGCCCTGCTTTACGCCGGCACCAACCTGTCCATCCAGGAAGGAGCCAACCGCATTTTGATGTCCGAGTCCCGTTTCCGGGCCATGTTTGACGCCGCCCCCGAGGCGGTGTTTGTCTTTGATCCCCAGACCCGCAAGATTATCGACGCCAATCCCTTCATGGCCCAATGGCTGGGCTATGATCTGGATGAGCTCATCGATATGGAGATCGACCAGATCGGGGCCTCCGGATCTCCAGGACCTCAGGGGGAAGGAGCTTGGGCAGGTTCAGGAGGCTCGAATCCAACCACAGGTCCCTTATATCGCAAAAAAGACGGTACCCTGGTTGATGTGGAGTCGACTGCCGCCAACATTCTCCACGGGGATCATATCCGTAAGATCTTGTTCGTCCGGGATATCTCGGCCCGTAAGAAGGTTGCGGCAGACTTGGCTTTGGAAGCCATGATTAACTCTGCCATGGCCGATTTATCCAAGTCCCTGCTATCGTCATTACCTTTGGAAAAAATTGCCACGCTAGTTTTTGATTATGCTGTAAATCTTACAGGAAGCAAGTTGGCTTTTTGTGGCCACATTAACCCCCTGACGGGGGCTTTGGTGGCGCCGGCAATGACCAGAGAAGTCTGGGAGTCTTGCCGGATAAACGAACAACCTGCCGAGTTCCACAAATCAAAGGGTCTTTGGGGCTGGGTCCTGGAACATGGCCAGCCCCTTCTGACCAACCTTCCCAGTCAGGATCCCAGGTCCGTGGGCACCCCGTCGGGACATATTCCCATTCATCGGTTTCTCTCGGTGCCGGCCATGATAGAGGACCAGCTGGTGGGATTAATAGTCCTGGCCAATGCCGACCGCGACTATACGCCCCGGGATCAGGAACTTTGCGAACGGTTGGCCTTGCTTTATGCCCAGGCCATTCATCGGCAGCGTTTGGATGAAACCTTGCGGGAGAGCGAAAAGAGCCTTCAAACCATCCTGGATAATGTCCAAACCGGTGTTTTGATTATTGACCCGGAAACCCATGTAATTGCGGACGCCAACCCGGTAGCGGTGGAGATGATCGGGGCTCCCAAGAGCCAGATCGTTGGAGTAGATTGCCATAAGTTTGTCTGTCCAAAAGAAGAGGGACAGCGTCACGTCACTGACTTGCACGAAACCATGGATAATTCCGAGAGAATTTTGCTGCGCGTCGATGGGACCACGCGTTGGGTTATCAATACTGTGGTTCCGGTGTCGCTGAAGGGGAAAGAATACCACCTGGAAAGTTTTGTGGACATCACCGAGCGCCGGAAATGGGAAGAGACCGTTCAAACCACTAACAACAAGCTGAAGGGCCTGGTGGCCCAGGTCGAAGAGCGGAACCGCGTAATGACTCTCGTCAATGAAATGGCTGACACGATGCAGTCCTGCCAGGATTTTGAAGAGGCCTACAGGGCTATCGGACATTTTATGTCCAGATTTTTTCCGGACAATAGCGGGGCCCTGTACATGCTTAATAACTCCCGGAATCTTTTTGAGGCGGTGGCTGTTTGGGGCGTGACTCCACCGGCGATATCGGTTTTTGCCCCCGATGATTGTTGGTCAGTGCGCCGTGGCCGGCTACACAAGGTGGATAATCCTCGGGAGGCACTCCTTTGCCGCCACTTATCCGGGGCATGTTTCGTCGACAGTCTTTGTGTACCTCTCATTGCTCAAGGCGATACATTAGGGGTACTACATTTGGAATCGGAGTTAAAATACGAAGCAGAACCGGTGGCTTGTGTGGCAGTGCCCAAGGAACAGTTGTCCCTGACGGTGGCTGAGGATCTGGCTCTGGCCTTGGCCAACCTGAGACTCCGTGAGACTCTGCGCAGCCAGGCCATCCGTGACCCCCTCACCGGCCTGTTCAACCGCCGCTACATGGAGGAAACCCTTGACCGGGAGCTGAATCGGAGCAAACGGACCGGAGCCCCCATAGCCATGATCATGATGGACTTGGATCATTTTAAGAATTACAACGACAGCTTTGGCCACCACGCAGGAGACGAGCTCCTGAGCGCCTTGGGAAATATGGTTAAAGGCCAGATCCGGGGGGAGGACATCGCCTGCCGCTACGGAGGCGAGGAATTCTTACTCATCATTCCAGGGACCTCGTTGGAGGTGGCTTTGGAGCGAGCCAAACTTCTGCGCCAGGCGGTCAAAGAGATGCATGTCCATCAACGGGGATTGAAACCCATTACTCTTTCCCTGGGGGTGGCCGTTTATCCGATCCACGGTGAAACTGGGTCAGACCTTATCAGGGCTGCCGATGCCGCTCTCTACCAGGCCAAACGGGCGGGGCGGGATCGAGTGATGGCAGCTGAAGTTCCTTAAGCATCCCTCGCGATTTTCCCTATATTTGCCACATCTGAAATGTGGGAAGGCTGCTTTGGATCTTCAGATAATAACGGGTGGCGCTACCCGCTGATTTCTCTGGAGAATTATGGCCGATTTCCAGACACGTTTAGATCAGATGCTTGCGCGGCTGAAAACTCGGAAATTCCGAATTACACCACAACCAATATGGATCGGAACCACCTTATCGGCAACATCGTGGAGTACTTAACCGGCGCAGCCAAACGCATCCAGTTGCGGCAGGCCGCCTTATTTTTCAAGGCTGATGCGGATTACGGGAAGCGGGTGGCCGCGGGTCTGGAACTGGATGCGGCGATGGTGGAGCGGCTGGCGGGCATGTCCCAGGAGGACCGGGCCGCGGCCACGGGGCTGGGCACCTTGCCTTGAGGGCCTGCAATACTTATAAGAATAGGTGAGGGTGATAACGGGACCCGGTGACCTGGGTTGACCCACACTAATATTGAGCGAAGCGGAGGGCATATGGCGAGGAAGAAGTTTGTGGTACATGCGGAGTGTCCGGCCTGCGCCTGCGGGGATATCTCCTTTTTGGGGCCGGAGAAGCTGAAGGAGAAGTTCATCGGGGACGAAAAAGAGATCGATATCCTCTGCCCCATGTGCGGCACCAAGACCAAAGGCACGGGCAAAATGGAAGAAGAGAAGAAGTAACAGGGTTTAGGGGTCAGAGGCCAGAGGCCTGTGACCGGATGAGAGGCCCGGAGGTCAGTGAGACGGCTTCCGGGTTTTTTGCGGGGAATGGAAAGGGGTAAAAACAAGCACTCGTTCCCAAACCGGAGTTTGGAAACGAGTGCAGGCCGGATGCCGGAGCCAAGCCGAGTTTAGCCGGCTTGGTTTCTTTAGGGGCTATTTCTTATAGGCGCCGCTGGCAATGATCACATCATCGACCTTTTCAAAGTAGACGGTCTTGGGATCCACCTTTTTGGTCTTGGGGTTTTCCCACTTGTAGTCGACCCAGCCTGTCCCCTTGTCCTTGGCAATTTTGACCATTTCTACGGCAAAGAGTTTGCCGTCGGCATCTTTCACTACCATGAAATCTTTGCCCACCAGGGTGGCGTTCGGGTGGGCCAGCATCTTGCCGTTCATATCCAGCACATAGATGTACAAATCGTCTTTGACAAATTGGCCCTTGGGATTATTAAATTCGGCCAGGGATTTGTCTTTGCCGTTGGCTTTAAAAAACTCTTTGGCTTTGGCCACCCAGCCTTTGGCTTCATCGGGGGTGGCATCGGCACAAGCCACAGCCGCCAGGAATCCCACTACCAAGAGAACCACCACCAACACAGTCATGGTTTTACGCATTACATCCTCCTTGTTGTAGTTCATTCGGTTGCATCTGGTTCTTAACGGTAAACCTCAGAGAAGCTAAGAGCCCTACGCCTCACCCCCTTCCTTTGAGTAAAAACAACATTAATAACCTTAAATAAATATGTCAAATAATTAAATCATCGTGCAAAATAATTTATAAGGAATTCAGTTTTAACAGTGTCCAAAGACAGGAGATCAAGAAGGGATTGAAAAGGCGAAAATGGGAAGAGCGAAAGGGGGATACTAAAGAGGCGGGTTAAAACTTTGGAGCAAGACCGGCTTGCTTGCAGATTTCATTGGCGGTGATGCGGTTCAAGAGGTTATGGCGCTTTGCCGGGATGGTTTTAAGGTCATTCGTATAAGAGGTAGCGGATGAGATCACGCCGTTTGACGGACATCGGCAAGGTCCACGGGAAGCTGTTCGATCAGGGCATTGCCGATGGGAATCTCATTGCCCTGTTGCCGATAGGCCAGGATCATTTCGTTTAAGGCGTCCCGGAGCATGGCCCGGCAGTCTTCCAGGTCCTTGCCTTCGGTGAGCACTTCGGGCCATTCGATCAACTGGCCCTGGTAGCCCGAGGAAATCTTGGTATATTTGGCGGTGAAATTGATAAACATGGCCTGCTCCTTTAGATAATCATACCACAGGAGGCCTGGGGCGAAATGGCGAAAAGGGGCAAGGTCGAAAGGGGTTGGAATCGGGATGAATTTGACAGATTGGCGGCGATTATTTTAGCGGGGGTGCAAAGAAGTCGAGATTTCTGGCCGGACGGCAAGAAGGCGGGATGCGCTAAGCTTTCCCGCCCTACGGGCTACGGGCTCTGCCGGACGGCAGAAGGCGGGGTGCGCGATGCTTTCCCACCCTACGAGCTACGGGATTAACTTAAGATTTGTTCTAGTTCCTCAAGCATCTTGAGATGATCTTCTGTTTGCAAGGGAGCCGCTGAATAATAACGGTTTTCATTAAAAGGAACCTTTTCCAATCTTTCAAACAAAAAATGCCCAGGGGGATTAGTCATAACCGTCGGGTCAGTCCAAAACCTAACTCCTGAAGTTTCAAATGCAATAGGGCGGTCACTGAAACCAGAGATCAATGAATTAATGCGCTCAGCAAATCCCTGCAATTTAGGGTTAAGTGCATTTAAAGGCTTATCGGTCTGCACCGATAATTCACTCAAATAAAACTTACGTCTCAGAACATTTTGATAAGGAACTACCCCGAAATCTGTGGATAACCAAGAGAGAAATTCCTCTAGAAAACCATCTGAATCTGCAGTCGATGACCGAGTATCTACGACTAAGCCATCATTATAAAGAGTAATATCGACTCCTATTTCAAGTTGTGGATTTTTTTGAAAACTACCATTTTTAAATTCGCAGCCTCTGCTCAAATCGAATTCCTCAATTTTGGTAGGTACTTTTAGAAACTTATATTTTTCAATCATAGGACGTACGACTGAATAATCATATAATCCACGCGGATTAAGTTCTGATAAATATATCATCCAAATAGAACGCGCTCTTAGAACTGATAGAAGTTTCATGCTATTGCCTCCTTCTGCAACCGCCGCCAAATTTCACCACCAGCTTCAATAATGCTCATATTTTTTGATCCATTTTCGTTGCCTTGAAAGCTAATTTTACCCTGGGAAGCCTCCGCGCTTTGTGCTGGAACTACTCTCATGGGTCTTATTACATCAGGTCTCGTTACGTCGGGCAAAGCTTTCGAGGCAGCGGTAACTTTTTCTTCCCTTCTTTCAACAAAATCAGGATCATCATCAAACGAAGGTCGCTCTAAGGCTTTCCGATTGAGCAGGTCAATATCTCTTAACCTTTTCCCAAAACTTTCAAACGAAACGCAAAGAGCAAGATCAAAAGCCTCAGCTAATTTCCGCAAGGAATTAATGCTCCATGAAGAATAATTAACATTTTCCATTACGGAAACTCGAGGCTGCTTCATTTGGGCCTCTCTAGCTAATTCTGCTTGGCTCCAGCCCCGCTGTTCTCGTAGAACTTTAATTTGTGTAGCGATACTTACATTCAAGAATTCGTCAACATATGCATGTCTATAGGTTTTGTTTTTAAAAGCTTCCTTTACTCTGTTAATTAAATCGCTTATGCTGTTCACGTCCTTTTTCTCCCCGTGTTAATAGGTCAACCCGATTTGCCTCTGCTCTGACCGGTGCATCCCTGGGGACGTATTTATTATCTCGCTCAACAGCCCCATACAAAAATGTAAACTCATTCCTATTAAAGGGTCCACGACATAACATAGGTCGTAGGGCCACTTCGCCCTTTATTGGTATTTCTTTTATATGTTTCTGCTTAGGTTTTCCGCTTGTTGGTGTCAATAATTTAGGAGGTAATTCCTCTTCTGCTCTCTCTAACACATCTATTTTAAGGTCCAGCCTCGCCCGCAACTCCTCGCCTAAGCCCTTGGCCCACTCCTGCATCACATTTTTGCCGCGGGAGTCAAGATAATCAAAAAGTTGCCAGCGCCTGTTGGTATTCATATTATATAATAAAATTATTATAAAGCAAGGTTAAAACGATTGACAGAATATAATAAAATTATTATAATCCCAAAAAAATTGGCTTACCGCTGTGGATGATGTCCTGAGCGGTAAGCCTGGATATGGGCCGGTACCTCAATGGATAGAGGAAGTGCCTGCTAAGCTCGATGATGGCGGTTCGAGTCCGCCCCGGCCCACCTCTTTAATATTTCTATTAATAATTTTTCTATTGAATGTCAAACTTTTTTCTCATTAGCACACTAAAGCTAAGGCACACTTCCTCATCAAAAAACCCTTGCCTTCGTTTGCGGATTTGGTATTATTAATAGATTAAGCGTCGGGCCGGGGGGCCGCAGGGTTTCCCGGCCATTGCTTTGCAGGGTGGATGGCGCTCTCAGGGTTTGCCGCCCCGACGGACGGATGGTCCAGTGGCTGGGTGAGGAAAATTGCGGCGGCCGGCGGCGTAAGGAAGAAATGAAAAGGTGCACAGGCTGGAGAGCCTGTGCCACCAATCACCCCCACCCCAGCCCTCCCCCATCAAGGGGGAGGGAGTTAGAGGTTACCCCCTCACCCTGACCCCAAGGGAGAGAGGGGAACTGGAATTCCCGCAAGAAGAAGGGGGCGCGGGGCGCACCCTACGAAAAAGGTTTTCGTGACAAAAGGTTTTCGTGGGGGGTTGACAGGGCCGGAGGGTTGGGTTATAAATTTTCGTTCTTCTGGCCACCGGCGAAGAGGCCAGGGCCCCCAGGAAATCCCCCACCAGGCCCCCTTTGATAAAGGGGGGAGACAGTAAAAAAAAATCTGCGTCCAGGGGTTGACAGGGTCGGGAGTCTGGGTTACAAAAACAGTTGCCGCTGGGGGCGGGGCGCTCATAAAAGGCTAACGAAGATTTAATGAGAAACCCGGAAAGAACTTGACAGCGGCGCAAAAATAGTTATAATTTTAATTAGCGAAACTTGCTCTTTGAAAACTAAATAGTGAGATCCCGAGTGCGGGAAAACTCCAAGTTCAACTGGAGAGTTTGATCCTGGCTCAGAATTAACGCTGGCGGCATGCCTAACACATGCAAGTCGCACGAGAAAGCCCCTTTCGGGGGGCGAGTAAAGTGGCGCACGGGTGAGTAACGCGTGGATAATCTGCCTTTGTCTGGGGGATAACGCACCGAAAGGTGCGCTAATACCGCATATTCCGGCGGGTCGCAGGACCTGTCGGTAAAGGTGGCCTCTTCTTGAAAGCTACCGGGCGAAGATGAGTCCGCGTCCCATTAGCTAGTTGGTGGGGTAAAGGCCCACCAAGGCGACGATGGGTAGCTGGTCTGAGAGGACGATCAGCCACACTGGAACTGGAACACGGTCCAGACTCCTACGGGAGGCAGCAGTGAGGAATATTGCGCAATGGGGGAAACCCTGACGCAGCGATGCCGCGTGGGTGAAGAAGGCCTTCGGGTCGTAAAGCCCTGTCAAGCGGGAAGAATAGC
>JBMORG010000017.1:0-11449 GCA_049322355.1 Thermodesulfobacteriota bacterium
CGGTTTAACGAAGTCGAGGGGAAAAAAGGGCCGGAGATAGTCGCCCTGGACCTGGAGTTCGTCCGGAGCGACAGCCACGTCCTGGGATTGGTGTTCCTGGACGCCGAGGAGGACGAAGGCAAGGAATGATGAAATCGAGATCCAGGTCCGTCAGGGAAATTTAGCGGGCCTGGTTCATGGGCTATTACGATTAACGTTAATGTAAAGGGGGAGTATTTCTATGGCAACGCGCACCAAAAGGCGGCATCCGTCCAGACGGATATGGCGGCCGGGGCTAAACCGGAAGCTAAATCCGGGCAGGCCTCAATCCCAGCCCGGCTATCGAAAATCCTGGCCCGGATACCCCAGATCCCGGAAAGGAGGGTTCCCCACATGAACATGAGAGAGGCCTGCAATCCTTGGCACTACTGAGCCGGGGTATGCAGGCCTTATCAGATCATAGGATGAAACAGCTTAAATGGCATTAAGTTAAGGGGCCGGCGCCATTGCTGCGCCCCCGTTTTGTCGGGTACGCCCATGTCATTGGTGATAGACCTGGGACTCCCTTGTCCCGCCCAATTTTACTCTTTGGGCTTGGCGATGGTTCTAAAATTTGCAAGGAGAGGTGTGAGTTATGAAATTCCGTTTGTGCAGGCTGGAGTTTGTGGTTGAAGGCATGGAGGACATCAGGTTTCTATTCAGGGTCTGGCAAGGCTTCTTGATCCGGGAACGCCTGGCAAACACCGAAGCCATCATGGTGTATGTTACGGTGGGTGAGCGCCGGCCAGGTGAGGAAGTAAGTCTCAACTTCAGCGCCAGAGAAGAAGTGATAGACGAGTTCCTGAGCATCCTGAAGGAAGGCGGGGTCCAATTCACATGCGAAGAGTTTATCCCGGGCCTTATGAAAACCTGCCGGTTAGAGGACGAACAGGGCGTTTAGGGTGACTTCTTGGCAAAATGGGGGAGGTGCCCAGTACTGCTCTGCGACCTGTCTATCCGGGCATGGGCCGGAAAAAAACCAACTGGCCCAATAGACCAAGCATACCGGTCCAGCGAAGAGGGCTGGTAAGCCAAGGAGGCTGAGGGGGTGGACCGATTGGACCGATTGGACCGGTTTTAAAGAGAGAGAGGGTAGCTTAGCGCCGAATACTTTCCCGCCGGCTTTAAGGCCTGGAGAAAGCAGATTTCTGTGTGTGAATCCGTGTGTGAAAATGGCTCCAGAATATGTCAAAACCTGCAACAACAGGAAAAGGCCTGCTAATTGAATATATAGTTATATCAATGGCTTCCAAAAAAATTGAGGAGGTTCAGGAAGCTCAAAGGTTTGATTCGTAATCAGCAGGTCGAGGGTTCAAATCCCCCTGCCGGCTCCAAAGATATCAAGGGGTTATGCAAAATGGCATTTCAGTCCGGGTACTGTTACATGCAGCCACCTCCCAGGCCTTTGCCGGGGCAGCCCTGGGCCAACCCGCCACGCCTGGTTTTAAACAGGGACAGAGAGCCGCCCTCATATACGGCCTTCAGGCCCATCTCGATGAAGCCGGTCATTTCCAGGGGGATTGCCCCGGATTCGCTGAGAATCGCCCGGGGGGTCTCACCCAGGGCAGATACCAGCACTGCCCGGCAATCTTTCAGGGTTTGGGCCAAGGCCCACCAGCGGTGGTCTCCGCCGCCAGGTGGGGGCGCGGGGCGTTCCTCAATTAACTGGAATTCCCGGCCTGCACCGGGCCCCCAGATTTGGAAAGAGGCCGCTTCTCCCAGGTGCAGGTTAATAAGCACCCCTTCCAGGGTGGCGACCGCCACGTACGGACGATCCGGCGCCAGTGGCGGCAGCATATGAGCGTGGGCATCGAGGCAGCCGCGCCATTCCTCTGTTTGATCTGCTTCCAGCAGGCCCACGGCGTCGGCCCGGCAGCGGGTGCAGTGGCGCATCTGGGGCAGGAAGACCTCCGCCTCCCGCCGGATGGCAGCCATCTGCTCCGGGGCCGGTTCCGGAAGATGCCCGAAGGGAGTGTCGGCGTTGGGATAAACGGGCATGCAGTTAAGGATGTCCACCTTCAACTCCGCCATTTTTTTGGCGACTTCCGGCACATGCTGATCATTGACGCCGGGAATAATGATGGTGTTAACTTTGACGGTGATCCCCCGGGCCTTGAGGCCGCGAATGGCTTCAAGCTGCCGCTGAAGCAGGACTTCGGCGGCTTTTAGACCTCGGTGAATAACCTTGCCGTCCCGTACCCAGCTGTAAATTTTGCTGCCGATCACCGGGTCCACCGCATTAACCGTCAGGGTCACGTGGGAAACCTGCAGGGCCGCCAGTTCATCCAGATGGGACGGCAGCCCCAGGCCGTTCGTAGCCAGGCAGACCAGCAGTTCCGGAAAACGCTCCCGGATGAGGCGCAGGGTTTCCATGGTCTCCGCGGGGTTGGCGAAGGGATCTCCGGGACCGGCGATGCCCGCCACGGTGATGCGGGGCTCCTTCGCCAGGACCTTATCAAGGTAGGCGATGGCCTGGTGCGGCTTGAGCACCGCGCTGGTGACCCCAGGGCGGGACTCATTGACGCAATCATATTTGCGGTTGCAATAGTTGCACAGGATGTTGCACTTGGGAGCCACCGGCAGATGCACCCGGCCGCACTCTCCCTTGACCTTGACATTGAAGCATGGATGTCGATCTATATTGAGCTTAGTATTCATGATATACGTCCCCTGCAGGGGCGGATTTTATACCCGCCCCTACATATAGCCGTAACCCACCGGGCTGGTCTCCTGTTTACGTTCGATCATGGCGTTGACGATCCGGTCCAGAAGGTTTTGGGCTCCCCGGTATCCCAGGTGGAGAATCCGGGGGCCGCCGAAACGGTCGTGGATGGGAAACCCCACCCTGACCAGGGGGACCTGCCAGCGTTTGGCCAGGTGATAGCCCTTGCTGTGGCCGATGAGCAGATCAGGCTCAAGCTTCTCGGCCTCCTGGGCAATCTCGAAAAAATCCATACCTTCCCGGACCGACGGGGCCTCTGGCAAGAGGTCCCCGGTGACTTGGGCCACCGCCTGAGCCAGGCGGCCGCTCTTACCCCCGGAGGCCACCAGCACCGGCTTGACGCCGATCTCCACTAAAAAGGCAACGAGCCCCACTACCAGGTCCTCTTCACCATAGACCACCGCCCGCTTGTTAAAAATGTACTTGTGGCCGTCCACATAAGCGTCGATGAGGCGACCGCGCTCGGCGGCGTGCTTTTCAGGTGTGGGTCTTCGGGTAAGCCCCTCCAGGACCTGGAAAAAGGCGTCGGTTTCCCGCAGTCCCAGGGGCAGACCCAGGGAGTGGCACGGCACCCGGAAACGCTGTTCCAGGAGACCGCCAGCGGTTTCTTCCAGGGTCAGGGTGCGCCCGAACTGGAGTGTAGCCCGCGAAGCACCCATGGACCGGATGGCCTTGAGGGGAGTGCCGCCCGCGGGGATTTTGTCATAATCCAATTGGGCCGGGGCGTCCAGGGTCTCGGAAATGTCCGGCAGGATGATGCCGGTCAGACCGAAGTCTGCCACGATTTCCCTCAGGTATCTGATATCCGCGGGAGACACGAACCCCGGCAGAATATTCACCGCGCCGGTAGGCTCGCCGCCTGAGGCCATTTGGTCCACTACCGCCTTGATTGCAGAATGAAAACCTTCCATGTGGGTGCCGCTGTAGCTGGGGGTGGAAACCGTAACGATCTCCGGCATCGCCGCCTCATCCTGTTCCCGGCAAAACTCCCGGACCAACATAGGCATATCGTCGCCGATGGTCTCGGTGAGGCAGGTGGAGGCCACCCCGATGAGACGGGCGCCGTACTTGGTCATGACGTTGCCCAAGCCCTGCTTGAGATTGGGGCCGCCGCCATAGACCGCGTGCTTCTCTCCCAAAGACGATGAGGCGATATCCATGGGCTCCCGGAAATGGCTGATGATATAGCGCCGCATATAGGTGGCGCAGCCCTGGGAGCCGTGGAGGAAAGGCACCGCGCCTTCGATCCCCCGGAAGGCCAGACAGGCCCCCAACGGCTTACAGAGTTTGCAGGCATTTGTGGTTGAGACATATGCTGGATTTTGGTTTTTGCCGATATTCATGGCTTTTCCTTGTAGGAGCGGACCTTTGTGTCCGCCCTAACAAGGGCGCACACGCAGGTGCGCCCCTACGATTTCTGATTGCTGGCTACTGCATTCCGGGGCACAAATCGCCACACCGGGCTCATCACGGTGTTATAGACTTCCTGGGCGAAGTTGAGCATACCCACAAAGCCTTCCAAGGCTTCCTTGCGTTCGTGGTTGTGGTCGCAGAAACCCACCCCCAGCTTGTAGGCGATGGGCCGTTCTTTTACGCCGCCTACGAAAATGTCCACGTCCTGCTCTTTGAGGAAGCTGGACAGCTCCAAAGGGTTGGAGTCGTCCACGATTATGGTGCCGTCGTCGGTAACGTCGTGGAGTTCCTGATAGTCTTCCTGGGTGCCGGTTTGGGAGCCCACCAGGACTACCTTCATACCCAGGAGACGGAAGGCCTTGACCAGGGAAAAGGCCTTAAAGGCGCCGCCCACGTAAATGGCGGCCTTTTTGCCGAACAGGGCCTGCTGAAACTCCCGGAGCCGGGGATAGAGGACCGACAGTTCCTCACGGACCAGTTCTTTGGTGCGCTCCATTATGTCCGGGTCATTGAAGAACCGGGCCACGGCGTAAAGGGATTCGGCCATATCCTCCACCCCGAAGTATGAAACCCGGAGCCAGGGGATGCCATATTCTTCCTGCATCATCTTGGCCAGGTCCATGGTGGCCCCGGAGCACTGCACGACGTTCAAGGCCGCGCCGTGGGCCCGGCGGAGGTCATCCACCCGGCCGTCGCCGGTGATGTTGGCCACCACTTCGATACCCATGCGCTGGAAGTAGTCCCTGATGATCCAAATCTCCCCGGCCAGGTTGAAGTCACCCAGGATATTGACGCTGGTGTTGCTGATGCCAGCGGTGTCACCGGCGCCCGTAAGCCGGAACATGGCTTGGCAGGCGGCGTTGTAGCCGGCCCGCTTGTTGCCCTTGAAGCCTTCCGATTGCACCGGCAGCACCGGGATGCCTTTTTCGTCACTGACCTTTTTGCACACGCTCTCCAGGTCGTCACCGATGATCCCCACGATGCAGGTGGAATACACGAAGGCAGCCTTGGGCCCGTGCCGGTCGATGAGTTCGGTCAAGGCCCGACAAAGTTTCGTCTCGGCCCCGAAGATCACATCCATCTCCTGGAGGTCGGTGGAGAAGCTCAAGCGGTGCAGCTCCGGCCCCGAGGACAAGGCGCCCCGGATATCCCAGGTGTAGGCGGCGCAGCCGATGGGGCCGTGCACCAGGTGCAGGGCGTCGGCGATGGGGTAGAGCACCACCCGGGAGCCGCAGAAGACGCAGGCCCGTTGGCTCACCGCCCCGGCCAGGGAGTCCTTGTTGCACTCCAGGTCAAAGGGGGCTTCCCCCTTGCGGTGGATCTGGCGGGCGCGTTCGCTGAATACGGGTTCGCTCATGGTTTTCACCCTCATCCTCACCCTCTCATTCCAGGAGAGGGGATTAAAGGTGCCAAGCACAGCCTGGCGGAATATGCCGTTCCCGAGTTGAGCTTGGGAACGAGTGGAAAAAATCTCAACCAGCCGCCAGATACTCCTTGGCCGGGCCGCCATTCTCCAGGCCGTCCAGGATGGCGTCGATGGCGTCTTCGCCGGCGACATTCTGGTACCAATAGCCTTCGGGATAGACCACCACGACCGGGCCGTTGTCGCAGAGCTTCAAGCAGCCGGTGGTAGACACCATGACATTGTCCAGGCCCCGGTCCGCCAGTTCCGATTCCAAATAACCCAGCAGCTCGCCGGCATTTTTCTTGATGCACTTGCCCTTGGGCTCCAGGCCCCGAAAACTCATACATACGAAGATATGATGTTCAGGTTTTTCCATGACTTATTTATCTCCTTGCAGCTTTTGTAGGGGCGGACCCATGTGTCCGCTCCAGGGCCGACACACGGGTCGGCCCCTACATCACCAACTCGAAGCTTTCCTCCGGGGCGTCCCGGTCCTGGCGGTCCAGGAGGGCATCCAGGATCTTTTCCAGGAGCCTGAGCCCGCCCCGGTAACCCACGGTGGGGAAGTAGCTGTGGCCGATGCGGTCCACAATCGGGAAGCCGAACCGCATCAGGGGAATGTCTTCATCCCGGGCGATGTACTTCATATAGGTGTTGCCTATGAGCAGGTCCACCGGGTCCTGGCGAATCCATTGGTGCAGCAGGAACAGGTCGCCGGCGCTCTTGACGTTCACCGGGTGCGGCACATCCTTGGTGATCTCCTTGATCCGGGCTTCGAACTTCTTTCCCGGCGTGCCGGTCACGATATGAATGGGCCACATGTCGATATCCACCAGGAACTGGGTCAGCGAGATCAGTTGATCCGGGTCCCCGGCCAGGGCCACCTTGCGGCCGAAAAAGTACTGGTGCATGTCGGTGATTACATCCAGGAGCCGGCCCCGTTCGATATTGATGGAGTCGGGCACGTGCACCCCGGCGATGCGCCGCAAAGTGTCGATGAAGACGTCAGTGGCCGTAAGCCCGATGGGCAGGTTCAGGATTTCGCAGGGCACCTTGCACTTGGTGTCCAGGGCCCGGGCCGCCGGCCCTGAGGCCAGGGGTCCCAGGGCCACGGTCCCCATGCTGCTGCCGGTTAAGGCAAGTTCCTCAATGGTGACGCCCCCGGCGGGAAACATTTGGTACTTGCCGGTCTGGGGACCGTTCAGGACATTGGAGGTGTCCGGGAACATGATGATGGGGACTCCCAATTCCCCAGCGATCCGCTTGATCTCCTCCATGTCGCAAGGCTCCACGTACCCGGGAATGAGGTTGATGCGATTCTCTTTGTGGCCGTTGCTTTGGGCCAGGTAATCCACCATGCCCTTGACCATGTTGGCGAAGCCGGTGACATGGGACCCCACGTAGCTGGGGGTGTTGGCATGGATGACGTAGCGGCCCGGTGGAATTTTGCCTTCATCCCTGGCCTTGGCGATGATCTGGGGGATGTCGTCCCCGATGGTCTCGGACAGGCAGGTGGTGTGGACCGCGATCACTTCCGGCTCATAAACCGTGAAAATATTATTGATGGCCTGCAGCAGGTTGGCCTGCCCCCCGAACACCGAGGCGCCTTCAGTGAAGGAACTGGTGGCCGCCAGCACCGGCTCTTTGTAGTGCCGGGTCAGGGTGCTGCGGTGATAGGCGTAACACCCCTGGGAGCCGTGGCTGTGAGGCAGGCAGCTATGGATGCCCAAGGCCGCGTACATAGCCCCGATGGGCTGACAGGTTTTGGCCGGGTTAATGGTCAAGGCCGTACGTTCCGTGATTTCGTTGGGTGTATGTCGTAGTAACATGATGTTATCCTCGGTAATTACCTCCCCCTCCCCTGGTGGGAGGGGGTTGGGGGGAGGGGGAAAAGATTTTCACCCCCACCCTGACCCTCCCCCATCAAGGGGGAGGGAAAAAGACCAATCATTTTAATGGCTCATTCCCATACATACTTGGCGGCCAGCTCGGGGTGCTCCTGCCAGGGGGCCTTCAGGTAATTCCAGACCTTGCTGTTGACCATGCGGTCGATCTCCCGATAGAAGTTGATGGCGCCCTTAAACCCGGCATAAGGACCGCCGGAGTCATAGCTGTGCAGCTGCTTCATGGGCACGCCGCTCTTTTGAATGATGTATTTTTCCTTGATGCCGGCGCCGATAATGTCGGGCCGGTAGATTTCAATGAGCTTTTCCGTCTCAAACTGACTGATATCGTCAATGATCAGGGCGCCGGTGGCCATCTCGGCCATCATGCCGTCGTAGCCGCTGAGTTCGACGCCCGCTTCCTGCAGTCGGGCAATCCCTTCCGGGCTCAACCGGGGGCGGAAGCGTTCGGGGTCCGGTTCCACGTGGAGCTCTTCGATGTTGCGGCTGTCGGCGTCCACCTTGATGGAGGGCAGGACCCGCCGCCCTTCGTAGTCGTCCCGGTGGGCAAACTCGTAGCCTGCGGCGATGGTGTCCATCCCGATCTCCCGGAAAAGCTCCTGGTAGTGATGGGCCCGGGAGCCGCCCACAAACAGCATGGCCCGTTTGCCCAGGCACCGGGGTTTAATTTCCGCCCGCACCTTCTCCACTGCCGGCATCTCCCGGGCGATGACCTCCTCCACCTTCGCCGTCAATTTGGGGCTTTCGAAGTAGGCGGCGATCTTCCTCAGGGACTTGGCCGTGGCCTCGGCGCCGATAAAGTTCACCTTGATCCAGGGGATGCCGAACTTCGTTTCCATCATCTCCGCCACGTAGTTTATGGAGCGGTGGCACATAATGAGATTGAGGTCCGCGGTGTGGGAATTGGCAAAATATTCGTAACTGGAGTTGCCGCTGAAGGTGGAAATGAGGGTGATGCCGCATTCCTCGAAGAGGCGCTCGATTTCGAAGGCATCGCCACCGATGTTATATTCCCCCAGCATATTGATCTTGAATTCCCCTTCTTTAACCCTGTCATCCAGTCCCACCACATGACTGAAAATGCCGTTGTTGGCGATATGATGGCCTGCGGATTGGCTGACCCCTTTATAGCCCTCGCAACTGAAGGCGAAGACGTTGCAATCCCCCAGCTTTTCCTTCATCTCCCGGGCCACTGCATGCACGTCGTCGCCGATGAGGCCCACGGGGCAGGTGGCGAAGATGCCGATGGCTTTGGGCTTGAAGAGGTCATAGGCCTCCTGCACCGCCTGGCGCAGCTTTTTCTCGCCTCCGAAGATGATCTGCTCATCCTGCATATCCGTGGAAAAGCAATAGGTCATGAAGTTGTGGTCTTCCGGGCCGGGGGGGCGGGTTTGGTTCCGCCGGGTGAGCCAGGAATAAAAACCGCAGCCGATGGGCCCGTGGGTGATATTAACGATATCCCGGGTGGGGCCCAGCACTACGCCCTTGCAGCCGGCGTAGGTGCAGCCCCGCTGGGAGATGATGCCGGGTATGGTCCTGACGTTGACCTGGATCTCCGGCACTACGCCTTCCGGAGCCACTTCATT
Organism: Thermodesulfobacteriota bacterium; assembly: GCA_049322355.1. Taxonomy (GTDB): domain Bacteria; phylum Desulfobacterota; class Desulfobaccia; order Desulfobaccales; family 0-14-0-80-60-11; genus 0-14-0-80-60-11. The sequence goes on from JBMORG010000017.1 coordinate 9,049, forward strand.
GACGACGATCTGCTTGGCGCGCTTACGGGCGACCTTGGTGGGATACTTGCTGAGCAGTTCTTTTTTTACTGCCTCAGCATCGATATCCAGAATGCCCGGGGTAAATTCTTCTGGCAATGTTGCCATGTCTCACTCTCCATACGATTTATTCACTTTGCGCCTTTGCGTCTTGGCGAGAGAAATTATTCTCGCAAAGACGCCAAGAACGCCAAGGGGCTGTAGTCATGGTCAGATTTCATCCAAGACTTGGTCGCCGGACTCCCCGGTGCGTACCCGGACGGAATCGGCCACGGGCATGACAAAGATTTTGCCGTCCCCGGATTTGCCGGTGCGGTTCACGGCTACGATGGTCTGAACCGTCTTTTTGACCAGTTTGTCCGGGACCACCACAAAGAAAATGCGCTTGGGAATCAGGCGCTGGCTCTGGCCTAGTTGGGAGATGGCCTCCTCGTAGCCTTTCTCCGCCCCCTCCAGCAAAGTGATATCCACCAAGCCCTTGCCCCGGCCCAGGGCATCCCGGGCGGTGATGGAAGAGATGCCCGCCTCCGCCAGGGCTTTTTTGGTCTTGTTCATCATATTTATGCGCACAATGGCCATGATCTCCTTCATGGCTTCACCTCTTCCAGCTCCCCATCACCGATTTCCTTGATGCCCGAGCTGATGGTGTAGACTTCTTCCACCGGAGACACAAAGATCTTGCCGTCGCCGAAGGCACCCTTGTCGCCGGTGCGGGCGGCTTTCAGCACGGTCTTGATAACAAAATCCTTATCAGCATCCTTGACCACCGTAAGCAGCAGTTCCTTGGGGATTTCGTCGTAGGTGATTTCCCCGATCTTGATGCCCCGCTGCTTGCCCCGGCCCACCACGCTCATCTTGGTGACCGCGGGAAACCCCGCTTCCATTAAGGCGGCCAGGACCGCGTCCACTTTTTCCGGCCGCACTACCGATCTGACCATGATCATGAGGTTGTTCCTCCAGATAAACTTATTGGGTTACTTGCTTGAAACCGGGCTGACCACTGCTGCGGCCCTGGCCTTGAGGACCGCCATCAATGCGGCAATGGTCCAGCCCGCTACCCAAAAACTCACCAGCATGGCGCCGATTAGATTCATACCTTTCTCTCCTTGCCTCACCCTGCCAGGCCATATTCAATGAGAAGCTTTTCCAGGTCGTCGGTACTCATAGGCTTGGGGATGACGTGTATTTCATTGGCTTCGATCTTTCGGGCCAGGGTCCGGTATTCATCGGCCTGGGAGTGGCTGGGATCGTATTCGATGACCGTCTTCCGGTTAATCTCGGCCCGCTGCACAATGTTGTCCCGGGGGATGAAGTGGATCATCTGAGTGCCCATCTTGGCGGCCAGGGCCTCGATCATCTCTTGTTCGTTATCCACCTTGCGGCTGTTGCAGATGAGGCCACCCAGGCGCACCCCGCCGGCTTCGGCAAACTTGACGATACCTTTGCAGATGTTGTTGGCCGCATACATGGCCATCATTTCGCCGGAGACCACGATGTAGATTTCCTTGGCCTTGCCTTCCCGGATGGGCATGGCGAAGCCGCCGCAGACCACGTCCCCTAAGACGTCATAGAACGCGTAATCGAGATGTTCGCTGTCGGCATAGGCTCCCAACTGCTCCAGTAGATTGATGGAAGTAATGATGCCCCGGCCAGCACACCCCACCCCTGGTTCCGGCCCGCCGGATTCCACGCACACGGTTCCGGAGAACCCGGTGCGGCGGATGTCTTCCAGATCCACGTCTTCGCCTTCTTCCCGGAGGGTGTCCAGGACGCTTTTTTGGGCCAGGCCTCCCAGGAGCAAGCGGGTGGAGTCTGCCTTGGGATCGCAGCCCACCACCATAACTTTGCGCCCCATCTCAGCGAGCCCCGCCACAGTATTTTGAGTGGTGGTGGACTTGCCGATACCACCTTTGCCGTAAATTGCGATTTTGCGCATAGCCCACACTCCTATACATTGTTTTGACCAAGATAGAAGCAATGAATGTGCCACGTGGATCAATAATTTTTTAATTACTTGATTATATTGATTTATTAAGGATAGCTGGAGATGGGCTTAGTGGCGGCAGGATAGGTTTTTTACGTTATTGTATATTTGGTGGCTTATTATTATACTAAATCGTATTTTTATTTAATTTTATTTTACGATATTGTATAATTTAATTGTTTTGGTAGCCGCAAGATTTAGCCTGCGGCTGCATTTTTGTCATGCTTGGCCTAGCGAAGCATCTCGCATTTATTAGATTCTTCGGTTGCTTGGCTCCCTCAGACTCATCTTCGACAGTTGGGTGTGATTTTTTAGCTTTTTTTGGGCATAAGTTATTGAAATTATTAACCCAGATTTCGGCTAATTTGTAAATTGTAGTGGCCAACTAAATCATTGTCG
>JBMORG010000018.1:0-49651 GCA_049322355.1 Thermodesulfobacteriota bacterium
ATCGCATGCCGACAATGATTTAGTTGGCCACTACAATTTACAAATTAGCCGAAATCTGGGTTAATAATTTCAATAACTTATGCCCAAAAAAAGCTAAAAAATCACACCCAACTGTCGAAGATGAGTCAGAATGACAAGAAAAAATCTAAAAAAAAACCAAAAATGAAAAACGGCTTCACAAGATTCCCCATTTCTTGGCGCGTTCTTCATAAGGAGGCGGAAAGCTGGGGGAGAAATTCTGGTAGAAGGTGATGGGGTAGCGGGCCCCAATCTTTTTGCCGGCGTCTTTCAGTCCCACCAACAAACCTTCCAGGAATTTGCCGGGAAAGGCCACGGCCATCTCATCGTCCTGGGTCATTGAAAAGATGCGGTCGCCCATGCCCGGGATGGCAACCCTGAATTTACCGGTGCGGTAAGGGGCAATGAGGTAGGAGCTGCATTCCACCTTGCCGCCGAATTCGCCGGTGACCCGCTCTCCCAGGCTATATGTGGCCGCCAGAATGAGTCGCATGAGCTGGGCCGGGTTGCCAAAAACCACTACGACATCCGGGTCCAGGGTAAGACGCTCTAGAGGGCAAAGGTAGATGGCCCCCACCTCTTGCGGCTCGAAGCGGGGCAGGGCTTCCACCTCCTTTAAGGCTGGTCCCAGCTCCGAATGAAACCCTACCTCACAAACTAGCTGCCCCAACTCCATAATGGGGTCGACGGCCGGGATGAAGCCGAAGACCAGCATGCCAGGCACGCAGATGAGATCTTCCCGGGTCAGCCCCACAGGCCAGCCATAAACCCGGGCCATGGTTACTCCCTGGCAAATGGTCACCTTCTTGCCAAAAACTTTGGATGGCTGCCGCGTCTTATCAGGTAGACCGGCTGGATCTTTGAAAAACTTCACTCCGCAAGGTTCGGTCTTAAGGCGCAAAGCCTCTTTCAGTTGGACGGCGGCAGCTTTATAATCCATGATCTCTCCTTTCCAGATTAAACGTGGCGGGTCAGGTCCTAAAGAAACATAATTGTTGATAGTAAGACCTTAATCGCCAAGATGCAAGCATGCGCCTCCTTTTATCTTGGCGGGATAAAGAGGCGGGGATAAAATGTACATTTAACCAAGAAACCTATAATGCGTTTGACACCAAATTAAAGCCGATTTCAGACCCGAGGGCGCCGCGCTCTTGCTTTGCCAACCACTTTTTAAGATGTCTTGCCATACTCAAGGCTTTTAGTTATGTCATCGGATCCCTCCCATTTCCATACTTTGACCCCCGAACAGGTCTTCGCTGCACTGGAAACCGGTCCCCAGGGATTGAGTCAAGCCGCAGCCCGAGAGCGCCTGGCGAGCTACGGCCCCAATGAACTGGGCAAAGCCAGGAAAATTTCTGCCATCCGCATCCTCCTGCGGCAATTTACCAATCTCTTGATCATCATTCTGCTGGTGGCAATGATAATCTCCTTTTTTCTGGGAGAACGCCTGGATGCCTGGGTCATTCTGGCCATCGTCCTGGCGTGCGTGGTGCTGGGTTTTGTCCAAGAATACCGGGCTGAAAGAGCTGCCGCGGCTCTCGTCAAAATGGCGGCGCCGGTGGCCATCGTGGTCCGTGACGGCGACGAAGTGGAAATCCCCGCCCGGGAGGTGGTGCCGGGAGACCTGTTGGTTTTGCACACCGGCGACCGGGTAGCTGCTGATGGCCGATTGTGGCAGCAGGTCAATCTGAAGGCTGACGAGGCCCTGCTCACCGGGGAATCAATTGCCTCCATAAAGAATCTGGAAGCCATCCCGCACCCCGACACGCCCATCGGCGACCGGAAGTGCATGGTGTTCGGGGGCACGGTGATCACCTATGGCCGGGGTCAGGCCGTGGTTACTGCTACCGGTAGGGCGACGGAGTTCGGCAAAATCGCCCATATGTTGGAGGAAGTCGGAGAGGAAGAAACCCCTCTGGAAAAGCGGATGAAGGTCATAGGCCGGAGTCTCAGTGCCTTATGCCTGGGCGCGGCTGCGGCTGCGTCGCTGCTGGGCGTTTTCCGGGGTTACAGCTGGCTGGAAATGCTCTTATGGGGGATCAGTCTGGCGGTGGCCGCGGTTCCCGAGGCGCTTCCGGCGGTGATCACCGGTACCCTTGCCATTGGGACCACTCGCATGGCTCGGCGTAACGCCATCGTCAAGCGCCTTTCCGCAGTGGAGACGATGGGTTGCACCACGATAATTTGTACTGACAAAACCGGCACCCTGACGAAAAACGAGATGACGGTGCGCCAACTCTATCTGGATGGCAAGGTTATCGCGGTCAGTGGCTCAGGGTATGAACCTGCAGGATCATTCCAAATTGGGTCCGAACAAGTCAGCCCAGGTGACCAGAAGGTCCTGGCCTGGGCCGCGCGAATTGCCATAATGTGCAACGATGCCAGCTTGGAAGAGAGCGATGGTGATTGGACGGTGCGGGGCGACCCTACGGAGGGGGCACTCCTGGTTCTGGGCAGGAAGGCGGGAATTAATCCCGAGGAACTCCTGGCAGAATTTCCCCGGGTGGGGGAGATTCCTTTTTCCTCGGAAACGAAGCACATGAGCACTTTTCATCAGGAAGGAGACCGGATCCTGATGTGCGTGAAAGGGGCGCCGGAAAGACTACTGCCCCGGGCTGCCAGAATGTTGACCGCCCAGGGCGAGCAATCTCTGAACTCCCAGGATCTGGAAGCCATCAGAGAGCAGTCCGCGCGCATGGCCCATCAGGCCCTGCGGGTCCTGGGTCTGGCCTACCGCCGTTTTGACGCAATTCCCGATTTGGAAGGGGAGGGGGAGGATTCGGAACTGGTTTGGGTGGGGTTGGTGGGGATGATCGACCCCCCCCGGCCAGAAGCCCTCCAGGGTGTAAGACAATGTCGCCGGGCCGGAATCCGGGTGATCATGGTCACCGGCGATCACCCCCACACCGCCGGAGCCATTGCCAGGGAGGTGGGGCTGATTCCCAAGAAACAGGCTCATGCGGTGCTGACGGGGCCTGAAATCAACAAACTGAGCGACGCGGGGCTTAAGAAGGCCCTGCGTGAGACCCGGGTTTTTGCCCGGGTGGCCCCGGAGCATAAGCTTCGTTTGGTTTATACCCTCAAGGAGCAGGGAGAGGTGGTGGCCATGACCGGCGATGGGATCAACGACGCGCCGGCCTTGAAGCGCGCGGATATCGGGGTAGCCATGGGCCTCACCGGTACCGAAGTCACCAAAGAAACCGCGGCCATGATCCTGGCGGACGACAACTTTGCCACCCTGGTATCTGCAATTGAAGAAGGACGGGCTATTTATGACAATATCAAGAAATACCTGATCTATTCCTTAAGCTGCAATATCGGGGAGATCTTGGTGCTCACCGGCTCATTACTCTCGGGCATGCCCCTGCCGTTGACCGCCATCCAAATTTTATGGGTAAATCTGGTTACCGACGGTTTGCCAGCCCTGGCTTTAGGGGTGGACCCCAAGGCCCCGGACGTCATGTACCGGCCGCCCCGCCCCGTGCAAGAGGGAGTGTTTAACCGCAGGGTCAATGTGCTGATAGGAGTCGTCTCCATCTATCTCACCCTCATCCTACTGCCGCTGTTTTACTATTATTATTACCACGGGGGCTGGATGCCGCCTGGAAATCCCAAACTGTTGCTTCTCCGGGCCCAGACCATGGTGTTCGTCACCTTAGTGCTGGCCAAATTGGCAAACGGCTTTAACTGCCGGTCCGAGCATTTGTCGTTGTTCAGGGTAGGATTTTTTAAGAACCGCTTTCTGGTCCTGACAGTGCTGGTCTCCATAGGCATGATGGTGGCTGTGATAGAATGGGAGCCTCTGGCGCGTTTGTTTCACACTACATCCCTAAGGTGGCAGGATTGGCTCGTCGCGTCTGCCCTCAGCCTCACCCTGATCCCCCTGGTGGAACTGACCAAGTGGATTATGCGTTTCAAGGGCCGGTATCGTTAATGAATAGCCCATTAAAATCAATGGCAGGGACGGGTTTCAAACCAGTCCTTAAATAGGAAAAGATAAGTAGTCGATTCGTCAAGGCAGTTTATCTTAAACGCAGTCGAGAAGGTAAGGATTGTATCTTGAAAAATCCCTGGGGATTGAGAAAGCAGAGGAATCGGGATAACCCCGAAAAAAATTTCTAATATTACTATAACTGTTTAGGACTTCCGCGGTTCGGTGGTCACAGGAGAGGACCTGGCTGTCTCCTCTAGCGCCATGGCCGCGGCCAAGAGATCATCACCCCTACTGGCTGCCGCTAAAAGGCCAGCGAAAAATAACCCCAAAAAGACGCCGACAAACAGCCCTATTAAGGCTCCCAGCCAGAACATAGTTCACCCCTTTGACCATTTCGCTTTGGCCTTCCCACAAAGAAAAAATCTTTCAAAAATTATGCCAATTTAAATTAATCAGAAATATCAAATAGATATATAATATTTAATAATCGTTTTTGTTCAGATTCCGAAACAAAAACATCGAAATCGTTATAAATATTATACTTTACAAGATTATCTCAGAGAAGTTTCCATGTCAACTGCGGTAGTCGGCGTTGATGCGGATGTAGTCTTCGGTATAGTCGCAGGTATCGTAATAGTCGGCAAACTCCCCGGCGTGGAGGTGGATAGTAACCCTGAAGAGACCTGATTTGATCACCTGCTGGGCGGCGGCTTCGGCCTCCGGGCCTAAACCCCGGCCGTTTTGCACCACGCGGTGGTCGCCGAAGGCGATCTCCACCCGTTCCGGCGCGAAGCGAGCCCCAGAGCGCCCCAAAGCAGCCATGATCCGGCCCCAGTTGACGTCTTCCCCGGCCATGGCAGTCTTGACCAGGGGGGAGAGGGCTACGGTCATGGCGGCCTTTTTGGCTTCCAGGGGCGAGGCCGCGCCCATGACCGCTACCCGATAAACGTGCCGGGCGCCTTCGCCGTCGGACACCACCTGAGAGGCCAGTTCGCTCATCACCTGGTTCAGCGCTTCGCCCAAAGCGGTTGTGGCCGGACCTGGTTCTCGGATTAGCGCGTTTTTAGCCCGACCACTGGCCAGCAAGAGGATGGTGTCGTTGGTGGAGGTATCCCCGTCCACCGTAATCCGGTTAAAACTGTGGGGCAAAGACTGCTGCAATAACTTTTTGAGAATTCCGGGAGACGCGGCTGCGTCAGTGAACAGAAAGACCAGAAGCGTCGCCAAATCCGGGTGGATCATGCCGGCACCTTTGGCGATGCCGGCCAGGGTGAATTCCTTCCCGTCTAGGATTCCCTTGACCAGCGAAGCCTTGGGCCGGGTGTCGGTGGTCATGATGGCCCGGGCCACTGCGCCCAGTCGGTCGGGGTTTAAACCGGCCACCAGTTGGGGCAGGGCTTGGGTGATGCGCTCTCCAGGTAGGGGCGTGCCGATTACCCCGGTGGAGGCCGGCAGCACCAGGCGCTCCGGAATGTTCAGCAATTCTGCGGCCCGACGGCAGGTTTCCCGGGCGGTTTCAAGACCCTGGGGCCCCGTGCAGGCATTGGCGTTGCCGGCATTCACCAGGATAGCCTGGGCCCGGCCGGCGCGCAGCCGTTCCCGGGTAATCAACACCGGCGCGGCTTTTACCCGGTTGCGGGTAAACACCCCGGCCGCGGCCGCGGGACTATCCGCCACCATCAGGGAAAGATCAAGAACATCGGGTTTTTTAATGCTGGCGGCAGTGGCGGCAAAACGAAACCCTGGAATGATCATACAATCACCTCAAAAAGAAAATATAAACCACCAAAGATAAAAATAACCAAGAAAAATTGGCCGGGGCAGGCTGGCCTGCCGGGACCAAATATAGCCTTTGCCCAAATTTGTTGCCGCGGCCGGTTAAATTTGTCATTCTTCGCTGAGCTCAGAGGCCAATTTTCATTATGTTAAATTTTTTACGGAAACTTCGATTTCAGTCATTTTGCAATAATAGTTGCTGGCTGGGCGCTGCCTGACAAAATTCCTTACAGAGCAGCCGCCTAATTTCTACCGTCTCTGGATAAAGTTCTGGGTGGCCCGGATCTCTTTCCCCATGGCCGATACCCCTACACCCACATAATTATATTCTGGATTAAGGATGTTGGCCCGGTGCCCTGGAGAACTCATCCAGCTGTCCACGATGACCCGGGCCATGAGATTGCTGTCAGAGTAATCATAGCCGTGACCGCTCCAGATGTTTTCCCCGGCCCTGGAAAGCGTTCGGGCATAGGCTGGCGCCACCCTTTCCTGGACGGATTTGCCGTCCGGAGAGACATGACTGAAGAAGTTCCGGTTCAGCATGTCATCGTTATGGGCCCGGGCGATGTCAATCAAGGCGGTGTCCCGGCTCAGGGGCATCAGGTGATGGTTTTGGCGTACTTCGTTGGTGAGCTGGAAGACCTTGCGCTCCACTTCTTTCAGATAGTGGATGCGTTCCCGGGCCCAGGTCGGCGAAATGCCCGGAGTGAGGGCAAGCAGCATGGCCAGGATAAGCGCAGCCTTTGCTGATTTCAACATTGTTGCCTCCCTAAAAAAGGCAATGGAGGAGGACAAGGCATCTTATAAAGATACCCTGCCCTCCCCCGATGAATTTAGCATGGATTTGATAGCTTGACAAATTGTGGACTAGGTTAGTTCAAGCGCATGGAAGATAAGAGACGGCGCAACACCGGCTTGCTCATTAAGGTGTAGTTGGGGAAAGTTCCACCAGCAGCCAGGGGCCAGTCCCAAGTGCGTCCGGGGCGCCTCTCACCCCACCCTCTACATTTCCAGGGGATCCGCGGCCTTTTTAGCCTTTAACCTTTTGTAGATCATCGGTATAAGGCTTACCAGGATCACCAGGACCGCCCCGATGATCAATTCCCGGGATATATTGCCGTGCAACAGGTCCAGGATATTGCTGGAGAAATAGACAAAGGCAATGGTCACAGGCAGCATGCAGACGAAAGTGGCTGCCAAAAAAGGCCAGAAAGAGATACGGGTGAGGCCGAAGGCATAGTTCAACAGAGTATAGGAGAAGATTGGGACAAGCCGGGTAAAGGCCACGATCTTCCAGCCATGGCGGGCCACTTTGTCATCCAGGGTCATGAGCCTGGTGCCGGTCAACCTGCCTGTCACCCAGTCCCGGGCCAGATAACGGGACACCAGGAAAACCAGCCCTGCGCCTATGGCCGATCCGATGGACGAATAGACCACTCCCCAGAAGGGGCCGAAGAGCACGCCGCCCGCCAGCATAATGGGGAGGCCGGGCAAGAACAGCGGTCCCACTGTCCACACCCCTAAGTACAGCAAGGGCAGCATGACCCCGTAGGAGGCCGCAAACTGGCGGAGGCGCTCCTTGTCCAGGTATTGCTCCGGGTTGAAATACTGCGCCGCAACCACTGCGGCCATCAATAGCAAAAAGATGATGGGCCGGATGATGGAGGCTTTTTTACGTTTTGTCCGACGATTTATAGCAATTTCCAAAGGTTCTTTCCTTCACGGCAGTGGGCCATAGGAAGAATAAAAATAATTGGCAATGAGTATTAAACCCGCAGGTTTGCCATGCACTGCCATAGGCATTATTTTACCTATAAGGGAGTTGTGAATCAACCCCTGGTTTTGTTTGAGGAATTATCACACCGTTCCGGGTTCGACTTCCTCATCCAGACCCAGCAGTTTCATGGCCCCCAAGCGGCTGCGCCAGCCCGGCTGGGGCGCAGGACGGGCCCGGCGCAGGAACGCCAGCAGGTCGGCATAGGTATCGATGTCGGACCAGGAAGGCAAAAGGTGGACTTTAAGACCCTGCTGGCGGGTCAGCTTAAGGGTGTCCTTCATGACGGTGGGACCGGACCAGGCCGGGCCCTGAAACAACGCTGGTTGTGGCTGGGTGAGACCCACCAGGTAATAGCCCCCATCGGTTGCCGGGCCCAGCACCACCTGGGCCTTTCCAGAAGCCAACGCCTCCCTGGCCTCGGACACCACCGTGGCCGGAAGATCCGGAGTATCGCTGCCCCGCAATAGTATGGGGCCAAACCCGGCTTCAAAACCGCGGTCAAAGGCCCGGGCCATGCGCTCACCCAAATCTTTTCCCTCTTGGGGGAAGAGGTCTGAGCCCGGCGGCGCAAGGCCCTGAAAAAATCTCTGGGCCTGGGGTGGGCTGAAAGCCAGGGCCAGCCGCAAATCCGGTATCTGACCCATTTCTTCCAGAATATCTAAAAGAAAGTTGTGATACAGTTGAGCTGTATCCTGGGGAGACAGCGGCGGGCTGAGGCGGGTTTTTACTTGCCCCGGGCGTGGTTCCTTGGCAAAAATGATGAGCAAGGCGGTCATGCGGTGAATCATTCGTCCCACCCGTATATTTCCATCATCCTCCCGGTCTTGAATGAGGCCTCGATCCTGGCCGAAGCCCTTTCAAATCTACCCCAAAGCCCGGAGGTGGAAATCATCCTGGTGGACGGGGGCAGCGCCGATGCCACTCGGGCCGTGGCGGCCCGCTTCCCTTTCGTCCGCTTGGTTAGGGCTCCCCGGGGGCGGGGGGCTCAAATGAACGCGGGCGCCCGCCGGGCCCGGGGTGAGTTTTTGGTGTTCCTGCATATCGACACCAGGCTCACCCCGCACCATCTTGCCGCTCTGCGCCGGGCTGCCCGGGACCCCCAGCTCGGCGCCGGGGCCTTCTACCTGCGCCTGGCCCCTCCGACCCCATTCCTAAGGTTGATTTCCTGGGGTGCCAACTGGCGCTGCCGCCTCTTTCGCCTGCCTTATGGAGATCAGGCCATTTTTGTGCGCCGGGCCCTGTTCTTCGCCCTGGGAGGCTTTGTCCATCGCCGCCCGGAAGACCTGGACCTGGTGATCCGGCTGCGCCGCCTCACCCGAATGCGCCTCCTAACGCCGCCAGTCACCTCCTCTGGCCGGCGATGGCTGCAACGAGGCAATCTGAAAACCACTGGCGGCCACTGGCTCTACCTGGCCTATCACCTAGCCGAACGCCTCTTAACCCGACGCTGGCCGCGGTTGGGACAATTGTTTGTAGAGGGAGGGGGCATTGAAGTTGCCAGTAGTCAGTAGTCAGTTGCCAGTGATTAATGGCCAGTTTCCAGTTTTCTTTCTTTCCATTAATCCTATTCCTTCAGGAGTGGGGAAAGCTTATTTCAAGTCTATCTTTTCTGACCATTCACCACTAGCCACTGGCTTCTGACCCCTGACTACTATTTTTCGGCCAGGCAGCCGCCGCAGGAGGAGCCGCCGCTGGAGGTGCAGCCATAACAGTGGTCCTGCAGGCGTATGGGCCTGGTAGCCAGGGTGGGCAGATGGAAGTCCCGGATGGTTTGGGGCAGACCCTCAAGCAGCGGCAGGCCCAGGGCCTGGTTGAAGTCGCAATCGTAGAGGCGTCCGTCCCAGGAGACGCTGATCAGGGAGCGGCACATGAGGCCGGCCACTGTGGCCGGGTTGAAACCGGCGACCAGCTTTCCCATATAACGGTCGTAATTTTTAGACCGCTCCAGAAACTCCTTGAAGCGGCCGATGGGCATATTCAGCAGAGTCAAGAGGCGGTTAAAGCGAATCCCGAAGCGGCTCCCCAGTTCCCGGTGGAACTTTTCTTCCAGGGCTCCTTGCTCCGGCGGCAGATAAGCGCCGGCCGGGTTGTACATGAGATTGAGCGTAAGGTCCGAGCCTGCATCCCCATAGCCCAGGTCATTGAGGCGCCGCAGGGCTTCCAGGCTCTTGCTGAACACACCTGCACCCCTAAGACGGTCCACCAGGTCTTCCTGGTAATAAGGCAGCGAACACACCAGCTCCACCCGGTGGTCCCGGTAGAATTCCGGCAGGTGCTCTTTGCCGGGTTCCAGGAGGATCGTCAGGTTGCACCGGGTCAGGATGTGGCTGCCCGATTGATGCAGGCGCTGCACCAGGTACTCGTAATGGGGGTTAAGTTCAGGGGCCCCGCCGGTGAGGTCGACCGTGGGGATGGACCAACTCTCCACCACCCGGATGATTTCATCGATGGTATCGCGTTCCATCTGTTCCAGGCGGTCCGGCCCGGCCAGCAAGTGGCAGTGCTTACACGCCTGGTTGCAGCGCCACCCCAAGTTGACCTGGAGGATGTCGACGCTCTCGGCCTTCAGTTCGGGGTAGCCCAGGTCTGCCAATTTCCGGGCGAAGGGCAGCACGGGTCTATCCCTTACAGAGAGATTTTGGCTGCGGCATTATGGACCTGAATGCCATGAATCAGGGTGGCGCCGCCCCGTATGGCCGCAGCCACATGAATGGCTTCGGTCATCTCCTCCATATTGGAACCAGCCTCCAGGGAGCCCCGGGTGTAGGCATCGATGCAGTAGGGGCATTGTACCGCGTGGGCCACCGCCAGGGCGATTAGGGCCTTTTCCCGGGTGGTCAGGGCGCCGGCGCTCATGACCCCCTGGTAGTAGTTCATGAAGATATCATAAAGATCGGGACGATATTTGCCGATCTCATCAAACCGTTCTAAATCATCCTCTTCATAATAATGGGACATCTCTTCTCCCAAGGATGCAACAGTAGCGTTGGGCTGGCGGAAACCTTGCGGAATTCCTGTCCGTCAGGCATCTGGCGGGGCACAGCGGCGCCGTGCCCCTACTTGCCCGGAGCAGGCATAATTAAAACCGGGTAAACCCCGTGAAGCGATACAAATCCCCCATCAACTCCTCGTATTCACCCTTGAGCTTCTGGTAGAGGCGGGCGTTTTCCATGGCCAAGGCTGCCTGCTCCGCCAGAGAGGAGATGAAGGTGATTTCATCGTCGCTAAAATCCTGGGGTTCGCTGGTATAGATGCGCATGACCCCAATGACAGTTCCCTTGAGGTTGATGGGCACCGATAGAATGGATTTGATGCCCTCCTCTGCCGACTCCTTGACGTAAGTGGCCCGGGGGTCGCTATGTACGTCGTAAATAGAGACCGCTTTGCCCATCATGGCGTCAGTGATGGATTTGTCAGTGGTCACCGGGCCTTTGGAGATATAGCGGTCGCTTAGGCCATAAGACGCCACCAATTCCATCTGCTGCCGTTTTTCATCCAACAGACGCACTGCGGCGCCCTTGATGTCCAGGGCGGTGGTGACAGTCTTTACCAGGAGATTGAGGACTTTTTTCACGTCCAGGGCTGAGTTGACTGCCTTGGAAACCTCCAGGAGGCCTTTGAGGAAGTTGAGTTCCCGGGTGCGGGATTCATACATCTTGGCGTTGCTGATGGCTTGGGCCCCCAGTTCCGCCACCGCGCAGGCAAAGTCCACTTCCTCCATGGTGAACTCCCGGGGCTCCGCGGTTACCAGGCGCAGGACGCCGATGACCTTGCCCTTGGACACCATGGGGATGGCCACCAGCGTGGCGATGCCTTCTTCCTTGGCCTCTTTGGGGTACTGCATCCGGGGGTCATTGACCGCATCAAAAATGGCCACCGGCCGCCCGCTTAAGGCCTCGGTGACACTCTTGTCCAGGTCCACGGGGCCTTTACTGAGGTAGCGCTCACTCAGGCCATGGGCCGCAGCCAGCTCCAACCGGTTGGTTTTGGGGTTCACCAAACGGATCGTGGCCCCCTTTAAATTCATGACTTCGGTGATCTGCCGGACGATGTGATCCAACACTTCGTCCACCGACAGGGTGGAACTCAGGATCTTGCTGATCTCCTGAAAACTCCGGAGATACATCCGTTCTTTAAAAGCCATCATCGCCGCCCCTCCCGTGTTAATCCTCGGTGTTCCGTAAGGAAATTAATGAAAACTCGTGGAGAATATGACACCGCTGATTTATTGTTAACAATTTTCTAGGCCTCCGGCAAGGTTGCTGACCAGAGTTTCTTCAATGACATATCATTTTTACGGCCACGAGGAAATAATTTAAAGGTAGCGTTATTCTTTTCGCTGCACTTCTGCTGAAATCATATGAATTGTCGTTCTGAGGGAGCGCCGCGACTGAAGAATCTAATGATTACGAGTAAATAAGAGATCCTTCGCTTCGCTCAGGATAACAAAATGGCTTTTAGCAAAGGTTTCATTTTGGTATAAAAGCATCATGGAATTCATCCCCCTGCATTTCGGCGACCGCCTAACGGTAATCAATCCCCACGGGACCATCGGGGTGGTGACCCTATGGTCCAAACCGGAATACGTCATCCAGCGCTTCCGGGAAGCCGGAGTGGACCTTAACCCGGCCACCAGCCCCATCGCAGTCTTTGGCACGCTGTACGGCAACGGCCTGAGGGAAATGCTGCGTAATCTCTTGTATAACCCACAGATTCGGAGGCTTTTAATCTGTGGTCACGACCGCTCCGGCTCCCAAAGAGAGTTGACCAATTTTTTTGAATTGGGCCTGGAGCCCGTGGTTACTGCCGGGGGGATTATTCCTGCTGTCGTGCACTACCGCAGCCCTGAACCTGGTATAATTGTAACTGCCGCCCGGATCCGTCAAACGCGACGGATAATGGACGACTTAGTGGACCGGTACCACTTTCACCGCCCGCCGCTTCTTCAGCCTCTGGGTGACCCGCAACATAGCGAAGCTATTAATGAGATTAAGAATTTCTTTGCGAGCTGGCAGCCTCCAGCAATCGCCGAGGGGCAGCGCCTGGAGGTGCCGCTCCCCCAAGTGGAAATTCAGTATTTCCCCAGTAACCCCCGTAGTCATGTGGTAGTTCGGGAGACACCCATTGAGGCCTGGAAGGAAATGCTCTATTTGGTGACCCGTTTCGGCCACCGGGTGACCCTGAAGAAAGGCGAGCGTCTGGAGTTGCAGCACCTCAAGGTGGTAGTGGAAAAACCCCGTTTTGAAGCCGAAGAGCAATTGCGGGCGGCCCATCTATCTCCCGAGCGCCTGCGACGCTACCAGGAGGAGATCTTGCGGGGAGAATTGCGGCCCGATGAAACCTATCATTACGGCCACCGCCTGCGGGCCTACTTCGGCTTGGATACCCTGGCGGCTTGTGCTGATCGCCTTGAAAAGGACTCCGAAGACCGCAAATCTTATGTAGCCTTGTGGGACAGCGCCAGGGACCTGACGGCCCAAGAGGGGCGCCCTTGCCTGGTGTCCCTGTTTTTCCGCAAGTTCGAGGGCAAACTGACGCTAAGCGCCGCGTTCCGCACTCACAATGCCATGGACGCCTGGCTTCTCAATGTCTACGGTCTTATGGCCATTCAGAAATGGGTGGCGGAACGGGTAGGATTGCCCCCCGGGGCCATTGTGGTGCTGAGCCACTCCCTGGGACTGGACCCCAAGGAACTGGACCGAGCCTTGATGATCATCGGCAAACGCCCCTTCAAGGTACGCCTGGACCCCATGGGCTATTTCCGGGTGACCCTGGATGCAGGGGAAATCATCGTGGAGCACCGCTTCGAGGATGTAACCCTCAAGGAATACCGGGGTAAAACCGCGGTCTCCTTGCAGCACCAGATCGCCCGGGATGTGGCGGTCTCGGATATCAACCACGCCATTTACCTGGGACGCCAACTGGCCAAGGCCGAAATGGCCCTGAAGGATGGCCGGGAATTTATGCAGGATTGAGCGGCAGTGGGCAGCAGGCATTAGTCAACGATTGTGGGGTGCGCCTTGCGCACCAGGCTTTTTCAGAGTAGAGCTAAAACGTGCGATTGGGGATGCGGCTACCCCGAAAATGAAAATTTTTTGTAGGGGCGAGCCGCCCGCTCGCGCTAAAGTGAGACTTTCACGGTAAAAGGCAAAAGCTGGCGGGTTTACAAGCTATTTGGGATCACCGATGTCCTGCTCAATCAACCTTAAAAGCCGGTTCTTGGAATATCTGGCGGCCAACAACCGGCCTCACCTGGATAATGTTAAGCAATGGCATTTCCTTCCGGGAATGCTCTTTAATTCCATGGAAAAATGGTGGGATGAACAGGGGGCCAGGGCTGCGCCCCATGAAGGTTTGGACTTGTGCAATTTCGAAGAGATGAATGGCAGCATTAAATCTCTCGGCCAAAATATCAAGATTCCTGTGGCGTTTGCAGGCGAAATCGTCAAAATCGACCGGGATTTTCTGGGTAAATCCATTTTTATTATTCATGAGATATTTGATGATAAAGGCAGACAATTGATGTCGGCTTACGGCCATACCGTCCCTCGGGATTCCCTCAATGTCGGGTCAAGAGTCGCAGAAGGGGAAACCATTGCCGTAATTTCGACAGTTTATGGCAAAAAGACCCCTGTTGTTCCCCATTTGCATATAACCTTCGGCTGGATTCCCGTGCCCCTTGTTGCAGACGATCTCAATTGGGATAATCTGGGAAAAAATCCATGTATAACGCTCATCGATCCGCTTAATATCCTCGAAAGGAATTCTCGCTGAAAATTTTCTGGTTTGCGGCGACCTGCCATTTTAAAAGCTATGCAAGTCCATAACCTCATTCTCATCGGCACCGTCCACGGCGATCCCCAGGGGTATGCCCGGGCAAAAAAACTCCTGGCGCACCTTAAGCCGGATATGGTCACCGTGGAGATCAGCCCATTTTCCTTGCGCTACCGCCTGAAGCACGGGGCCGTCTGGCAGCGGCAATTGACCCAGGCTTTGTCCCGACTCCCCGAAGCCGCGCCCCGCCATCTGGCCATCCGGCGCCTGGCGGCCCAAGTGGCCTTGCCCTTTGAGGTGAAGGCGGCCCGGGATTATCACCGCGCCGCCGGGGTGCCCTGGCTCCCCCTGGACCTGGGTAGCCCGGCCCGGCGGCATCTGCCCCGCTATGGCCCGGAACTCTTGAGCCTGGCTAATCTTCAGGCCTTGCTTGCCACTGCCGACGGTTCCTTTGAGGAGTTTATCGCTGCAGAGTTCAATCGGGCCCGCCTGGCGCTGGCCCACTCTGCCCGTCGACTCCCCACTGCCCGGAGCCCTGAAGTTTTGCGGCGGGAACGGTTTTTAGCCCGGCGCCTCCGCAGGCTCACGTTCCAATATCCCCGGGTGGCGCACCTGGGCGGTTGGGAGCACCTGATGGCCTGGCAGGAGGGACCCGGCTTGTGGCACGACTTGGAGGATGTTCACCCCAGGCGGGTGCTTCTGGATGAGGCCGACCGGCTGTTGGCTTAACACCTTGGACGCTTTTATGGGGACGCAACTGGCAATCCAGCCGTTCCGTCATTATTAGGTGCAACGAAATCCTTCGGACCTTCTAATTAGACGATATTATTATTGAATATCGCAATTAATCATCGATCTAAAAATTAAGTACTTGAGTTAATGAAGGAAAACAGGGTAAACTCACCTCCGGAGAAGGAAGCTAATTTTCTGTTAGATTGCGACTTAATCATGGAGACCCGTCCCTTTACTCTGCCGGTGGGACCGGAACGCAAGATCAGGGCGGCCCTGGGAGTGCCCAGGACCATCACCATGGACGCGGTTCTGATCCTGGCCCACGGGGCCAACAACAACATGGACCAACCCCTCATCGCCGGGCTTTATGAAGCCTTGGCGCGAGCCGGGATGGTTACGGTGCGTTTCAACTTCCCTTATTCCGAAGACGGCCATAAGCGGCCCGACCCGGATGACGTCCTGGAAGGGGTCTTTCGGTTGGTCTTGGAATATGTCACGGAAATGGACGAGTTCAAGGGCCTGGAACTCTTTCTGGGGGGCAAATCCATGGGGGCCCGCCTGGCCGCCCAAATCGTGGCCAAGGACGTGGGGGCCAGTGGCTTGATCTTTCTGGGATACCCGCTTCATCCGCCGGGAAAGCCGGAAAACCTGCGGGATCAACCCCTCTATCAGCTGCCGTGCCCGGCGCTGTTCATCGAAGGCGCCAGGGACCCCTTCTGCCGGATGGACCTGCTGGGAACGGTGTTGAGCAGGATGCCGGTGCGGAGTGATCTTCATGTCATTCCCGGGGTCGGCCATTCCTTTGAGTCCGGCGGGCACACCATGGCCCCGGAAATACTGCCGCAGATTACCCGGGTGATTCTGGGGTGGCTGGACAGCTTGTAAAGACGGTTTTCGGTTTTCAGTTTTCGGTAGAAGAAAACGGATAAGATTTTAAGTAGCTGATAAAATTAAAATTCGAGTGGAGAATAGTACTTCTTTCCTTTACTTTGGACTAACAATTTGGAAACTGAGACCGAAAACCGAAAACCGAAAACCGAAAACAGGTATTTTTAATGAGCGTTATCCTCGTCGTGGACGACGACGCCGCCACTCGGGAGGCGTTGGCGTCCGGATTGAAGAAGTTGGGCCATGAGATTCACGCAGCCGGCACCGGCGCCACGGCCCTGGATGAGGTCCGGCGCCACGCCGTGGATCTGGCCATTATCGACCTGAAGCTCCCGGACATGGAGGGCACCGAGCTATTCGGGGCGCTCCGCATCCTGCGACCTGAGGCCATTGCCATTATGATCTCCGGCGCCGCCACCGTGGACGAAGCCGTATCCGCTTTGAAAAGGGGGATTTACGACTTCATCACCAAAGACTTTCGCATGGCGGAACTGCGCAAGGTGGTGAGCAAGGCCTTGGAAACCCAAAAGCTCCTGGTGGAAAACCAGCGGCTACGGGAAGCCCTCCGGGACCGGGGCCCCACCGGACGACTCATTGGCCGTGGCCCGGCCATCCTCAAGGTCCTGCATCTCATCGACCAGGTGGCGCCCATGAAGAGCACCGTGCTTCTTTCCGGCGAGTCGGGGGTGGGCAAGGAGCTCATTGCCGAGGCCATCCACCATCAGAGTCCCCGGCGGGCCAAACCCATGGTCAAACTTAACTGCGGCGCCCTTCCGGAAGGGCTCATCGAATCGGAGCTCTTCGGCCATGAAAAAGGCGCCTTCACCGGGGCCATTCAGCAGCGCAAAGGCCGCTTCGAGCTGGCCGACGGCGGCACCATTTTCCTGGATGAAATCAGCGAGATGCCGCCGGCCACCCAGGTGAAGCTTTTGCGGGTGCTCCAGGAAGGGGAATTTGAAAGGGTAGGGGGGACCCAGACCCTTAAGGCTGACGTCCGGGTGATTGCCGCCACCAACCGCAACCTGGAGGATGAAGTTTCCGCAGGCCGGTTCCGTAAGGACCTGTTCTACCGGTTGAACGTCATCCACATGGTCATCCCGCCCCTGAGGGACCGGGTGGAGGACATCCCCCTGTTGGCTCTGCATTTTCTGGACAAGTTCTGCCTGGAAAACGACCGCCCCCCTATGGGTTTCAGCCCCGAGGCCATGCGGGCTTTGAAAACCTATGGCTGGCCGGGCAATGTCCGGGAGTTGCAGAACGTGGTGGAACGGGCCGTGGCCCTATGCACCAGCAACATGGTGGAGTTTGAGGACCTGCCGGACGAAATTCGCCGGCATTCGCCGGAAGACGACAGGATCGTGTTGCCAGTGGGGTCCTCCATGGAGGAGATCGAACGCCAGGCCATTGTTCAGACCCTGAAGAAGACCGGGGGCGACAAGGAACTCACCGCCCGACTGTTGGGCATCGGCCTGGCCACCCTGTATCGCCGCCTCAAGGAGATGGAACTAAAAGTTGTGGAACCGGAGGAAACCTGAGATGGCGCCGATAAACTTCCTGGACCTGAGGTCTTTGCCGGCCAAAGAAGCCGAGGCCGTTATCCTGCCCATTCCCTATGAAGCCACCACCACCTACGGGGCAGGCACCCGGGAAGGACCGGAGGCGATCCTGGCCGCGTCCCGCCAGGTGGAATTGTGGGACGAGGACAACAACTGGGACCCCGCGGCCGCCATCCGCCTGGCCACCGCCCCGCCCATCCTCCCGGAGGCAGCCGGTCCCCAGGCCATGCTAGATAAAATCAAGCGCGTGGTGCAGCCCTGGGTGTCCCAGGGGAAGTTTATCTGCGCCCTGGGCGGCGAACACACCATCACCGTGGCCCTGGTGCAGGCCTGCCAGACCCGCTATCCGGATTTCAGCGTGGTGGCCCTGGACGCCCACGCCGACCTCAGGGAGAGCTACGACGGCAGCAAACTTTCCCACGCCTGCGTCATGCGCCGACTTTATGAGCTAGGGCGGCCCCTAACCATCTTGGGCACCCGCAGCTACTCCAAAGAGGAAGCCGACCTCCTGCGGGTGGCCCCCCGGCTAAAGATGTTCAAGGCCCGGGAGCTCGACACCCCGGAAGGATGGGAGGCGGCCCTGGAGTACCTCAAGGGCATACCAGGGCCGGTGTATCTGTCCATCGATCTGGATGCCCTGGACCCGGCTGTCATGCCCGGGGTGGGCACCCCGGAGCCGGGAGGTCTGACGTACCGTCAGGTTCTCACCATCATTGAAACCCTGGCCCAGAGGGGCCCCATCATCGGCCTGGACCTGGTGGAACTGACCCCCATCCCCGGCCATCGGGTAAGCGAATTCACCGCAGCGCGGCTGCTGTATAAGGCGCTGGGATATATCTACCGCCAGCGTCGGCTAGCTTGAAGACGTCTTTTCTGTTACGAAAGCGGTTGGTGGCACAGGCGTCTCGCCTGTGCGGCGCAGGCTAAACGGTCATGGCTGATTTTGGCCACCCCCGAACGATGAAAATCTTTAGCGGGCGAGCCACCGGCTCGCCCCTACAGTGGGACTTTCACGGTAAAGCCTGCGGCTACCAAAACCTTTCATGGTTTTGGGTGTTTCTTGAACATGAGTGGCTCGTTCCCAAACTCCTGCCTGGGAACCAGGATTATAAAGCAGTGAATAGCTACAAACCGAAAACCGGAAACAGAAAACCGAAAACAGGTTCCTAAAATGCGGCGCAAGCATGAAGACTTCCACGATGGGGCCAAGGATGGCCTGACTCCTTTGGAGCCCCTGGATATCACCCGCATCCGGGATTTTGACGAGCTCCTGGCCGCCATGGGCAAGACCGCTTTCGGCGGCCGCAGCCTGGGAGAGGCCGCCGAGGTCTTAACCCAGATGGTGCAGGACCCGGAGTGCGCCATGGTGGGCACCTTCTCCGGGGCCATGAGCGTCGCCAAGATGGGGCTGCTGATCTGCGAGATGATCGACCGGGGCTGGCTCAAGGTAGTTATCACCACCGGGGCTCTCATCGCCCACGGCTTCATCGAGACCCTGGGCCGGGCGCACTATAAATATCCCGAGCAAGTCTCGGACCGGCAACTTTTCCAGCAGGGCTACAACCGCATCTATGACACCCTGGAAATGGAAGCCAACCTGGATTATGCCGAAGACGTGTTCCGGGCCGTGTTGGAAGGCCTCGATCCTGACCAGGTGTGGTATTCCTCCAGCCTTTGCCGGGAGTTGGGCAAATATTTGGCCGAGCACACTGACAGCCCTGGCATTTTGCGTTCCGCCTATCTGAAGGGGGTGCCGGTATTTATCCCGGCCTTTACCGACTCAGAGTTGGGTCTGGATTTGGCGAATTTTATGGTGCGGCGAGCCCTGGCCGAAGGCAAGGACGTCAACGAAGCTTTGCGCTCCGTTTCCCTGCAATTCAACCCGTTCCTGGACCTGGCCGCTTATGTGGAGAAAGCCCTGGCCTCCCCGAAGCTGGGAATCTTTACGGTGGGCGGGGGCGTGCCCCGGAATTGGGCTCAACAGGTGGCGCCTTATCTGGAGTTGCTGCATTCCCGCCTGAATCTGGACCTGCCGGAAGTGCGGTTTCACTATGGAGTGCGGCTCTGCCCGGAGCCGGCTCACTGGGGGGGCTTGAGCGGCTGCACTTTCAAGGAGGGGGTTTCCTGGGGCAAGTTCGTCTCCCCGGAAGACGGCGGCAGGTACGCCGAGGTCTTGTGTGATGCCACCATTGCCTGGCCCCTCCTCCTTGAGGGCGTCATTCAAAGGTTGGCTAAAACGGTCTCGACCTCGGCGCCCGCAACCTGAGGCCAATATTATAAGCAAAGGACAGGCGGGACAATCAGGGTTTTCCTAATTTTAGTGAGGAAAAACCCTTAAAATTGCTTACAAGTTTGTGCCACGGGTTACGTAAACGCAGGCCTTTCATGGGTGGGAAGCCGGGGGCGCACCGCAGGACGCACAGCTGCAAAGTTTTTCTTCCTTCACGGTGTGATAGCCTTCCCGGACCAGGACACCCACGATCACCAACCCGATGACTGGGTCTGCCTGCCAGATGCCGAAGAGATAATTGAGTCCCAGGCCGATAAGCAGGGCCACCGACAACAGGGCGCAGGCCAAGGTCTGCTTGGAGTCGGCCATGAGGCTGGCGCTTCCCAGAGATTTTCCAGTCTGATATTTCAGAAAGAACAACACCGGCATGACGATGATGGATGCTAAAGCAATGCCGATGCCCAAAAGGCTGGGGGCGGGAGGCTCCTGAAAAATCAATTTTTCCAGGGACTCGTACATTACGTAAGCTGCCAGGATAAAAAAAGTATAGCCCACGAGCTTTATAGCCCGGCGTTCCAGGCGCTCTTCCTCCTCGGCGCTTAGCCTCTCGTGCCGGGCGAACCTCCAGATCATTACTCCGCCGGATAGGGACTCCACCAGGCTGTCCAATCCGAAGCCCACCAAGGCGATGCTGCCGGCCAGATAACCGGCCAGGAGCGACACGATGCATTCCACCACGTTGTAGCCGATGGTGAAATACGAGAGGCGCAGGGCTTTTTGATACAAGAAGGTCATATTTTTGGGGAAAGTCTCGTGCGTGTAGGGGCGGGTTTAAAACCCACCCCTGAGATCCCAGAGTTAATACTACTTCTTCGCCGGAAAGATAAAAGCCTTTAGGCGCCGAAAATATTCCTTCCCGCCTACCATATAAGTGTCATTATGGTGGGCCCCAGGGATAATATATAGGTCTTTGGGGCTGTTGGCCGCGAGAAAGACCCGCCGGCCCATCTCCACCGGGATAATCTCGTCGTGGTCGCCGTGAATGATGAGCACCGGCACCTGGATTTTACCAATTTTCCCCAGGTTGTCGTAGGGTACCTTGGGACGCCAGTCGAACAGGAATGGGGCCAGCATTTTTGCCATGTCCGAGGAGTTGGTGAAAGCCGACTCCAGGACCAAGGCCCGGCAGGGATTTCTAACGGCCAGGTCCGTGGCCAGCGCGGTGCCCAGGGAACGTCCGAAGAGGACGACGTCTGCTGTCGGCACGCCCCGGCTCTCGGTTACGTAGCGATAGGCCGCTTCCGCGTCCAGAAAGGTCCCCTCCCGGCTGATGCGGCCCTGGGAGCGGCCATACTCCCGGTAATCGAAGATGAATACTTGGACTCCCACCAGGTCATGGAGCAATTTGATATTTTCCAGGCGGTGGCTGATGTTGCCGGCATTGCCGTGGAACCACACGAAGACCGGGGCTCCGGGCTTTGGAACCCACCAGCCGTGAAGTTTCACCCTGTCTGCCGTGTCAAACCAGACATCTTCATATGCCAGACCCAAGTCAGCTGGGGTGCCGACGAAGTAGGAGTCAGGAAAGAAGACGATACCCTTTTCGGAAAATTCCAGGATCATAGTCCATATAATTTAAACTACCAAGAACCCAAGGACACCAAGAAAAATGGTTTCTCTCATCTAGTAGGAAAAAATTTTTGGTGCCCTTGGCGCCGTGGTGCTAATCCAGATTATCCTGTAAAAAACCCTGCGATGTAACGTAAAGCCAGGGAAGAAATGACCACTCCCAAGCCGATGCGGATGACCGTGCCCGAGAAGAATTTTTGGAGGCGGGCCCCGCAGTACATGCCGCAGAACCCCCCGATCCCGAACAGCGCCCCCAGGGCCCAATCCGGGGCCACCGGCCCGACACTAGGATAAAAGGGCGCCATCAGCGAATAGAAACCAACCCCCACCACGGAAGTGAGGAAGGTGCCCATCAGCGCCGCGCCGGCAATGGTATAGATGGGCAGCTGAAAGACGGCGGCCAGAAAAGGGGCGATGATGGCGCCGCCGCCGATCCCATAAGTGCCACCGATGAGGCCCACCACCAGGGCCAAGAAAAACAGGGCCGGCGCATTGAAGCTGAATTTCTCCCCCAGAAACTCATAGGTGACCCTTTTCAGGCTCCAACTTACAGTCTTAACCCGGGCTGCCAGAGGCAGGCCCCGGCCGGTGGTGTGGCCTGACTCCGCCAGTACCCTTTTCAGGCGCTCCTGAACCCTGGCCTCAAACTCCAGGATCTGCCCTTTTTTGCGCTTGGCCTGGGGGGTCTGCTCATAGAGCAGCCGCAGGCCGATATACAGGAGTACGCAGCCTACAAAAAGCTTGAAGTTTTTGGGGTCGAGCATCCAGTTGACCCGAATAATGGCCCCCGCGAAAATTCCAGGCAGGGTCCCCAGGATAACTACCCAGGTCACGGGCCAGTTCATTCGCCCCTCCCGGATGAAACGGTAGACCCCGCTGGGGATGGCCACGATATTGAATACTAGATTGGTGGGGCTCACCGAGGGGCTGGTGAAATTGAGAATGCTCACCTGGAATGGCAGCAAAAGAAAAGCCCCGGACACTCCCCCCATGGAGGTGAAGGTGGAGATGAGCAAGGCGACGAGCGGAGGAATGAGCGGGTTGACTTCAACGCCGGACACAGGGAAGAGCATGCCAGTTTCTTGTTAATTTTTTCACAATACTAGAGAAAATTGATAACGCTGTCAAGAAATAATTTGTTAAGTGGATGGTCATGGCGGTCGCGGTTCGAGTCCCCTTGAAACCTATAAATTGAATTCTTCAGACATAAGGTGCTATTATGCTCCGCATAAGCCAGGGTGCACTGAGAGGGGTTGTTTAGGAAGTAAACTCGAGAAAAAATGTTACGAAAGTCAGGATTATGCGACTAAGCTGCTCCAGATTTTAGGAAAGGATGAGTAGTGAGAATAAATTACAAAATATTAGCAATTATCTTTTTTAGCCTGGGTGTTTTTTTAAGAGTATTGCTTTGTATGTTGAATCCTCCGCACAATGCCTTTGACGATCACTTTGAGCCCATTTCGTTAATAATGAAGTATGGAAACCTTCCAGCTAAAAATGCTTGTTGGGAATGCTTTCAGCCTCCGGTTTTTTATGCGGTTTCTGCTATAGTTGGAAACATGTCTATTAATATGGGCGCCAACCAAACTCAAATGAAAAAGATTTTGCAACTTACTTGTTGTTTTTATGGTATTCTTACTATAGCCATAATCTACTTAATTCTTAATAAATTGTACTTATCTGATTTTTCTAAAATCATTGCATTCGGCTTTACGTGTTTTTTGCCACGGCATATTTATATGTCGGCAATGCTCTCGAATGATACAATTTCTTATTTATTTGTGGCAATTTGTATATATATTCTTTTAATTACCATTGAGAGGAACTTTTCTCTTGGAAGCCTTGTCTTGTTAAGTCTGACTATGACAATAACAATATTTACAAAATATAATTCTCTAATAGTTATACCAATGGTTTTAACCGTTTTCATCTTAGCTTTTTTTAACTTCTCCACAGTTGAGAAAAAAAAGAAGGTTATCTTATTTTGTTTGACACTTTTTGTGCCGCTATCACTTATTGGCGGCTATATGGCTGGTAATATAAAAAATTATGGAAAGGCTCTGCCTGGAAATTACGAAATATTCAAGAATCTCAGCGCCAGTCAGCCACGTGATGAAGGCGGGATAAGTTTTTTTAATTTTAAGCCATGGGAAAGCATAGCAACCCCGATATTAGTGCCAGGGAAATTGAATTCCTTCTGGACCCTAATTTACAGCGGGATGTGGTTTGATACAGAACCAAAATTTCTTTACTTTATGGATTCAAATATAGCTTGGTGGCGGCATTACTATCGCTGGATCAAAGGAGAGGACAAATTTCCTAAAAACCAGCATTCTATATCCCAAATAACACTGTTAGAAGGATCAGTCCTTATAACTTTGGGCCTTTTCCCTTTAATTCTAGCCATTATAGGCGGTTATTATTATATAAAACAGCTGCGCGATTTCAGTAATTCTAATTGGATAAAACTAACCAAGTTGAGTATATTTCCTGCGCTCTTAATAAGTAATGCTGCAGGGATTATCGCGATCACTTTGAAATTGCCGGTATTCTCCACAATGAAATCATCATATTTTTTAAATTCCATGCCTGCATTTGCGGTATTTATCGGAAATGGGGTGATGGCATGTGAAAAGAGAACTATCCTTAAGTGGGCTGTCATTATAATATTTGGAGTTTTATTTACAGTGGTTTGTTGGCATATTTTGCATATCTGTTCATTATTGTATGAAAAATGGAATATCAGTAGATAACCGGGGTTAATCCAATTAAAGCACTCTCCCCTGTAATGAAGATTTCTGTCAGAAGATTAAGGGGTAACATTTGGAACAGCGGTCCCGGGCTATTGCCTGAATAGGCGTAGGGGATTTCAATAAAAAAAGGCGGACCCAAGTGGGGCCGCCTCAACCATTCTTGCATCCAGCTTATTCCCAGGCGTCCTCCACCTGGGTAAGGACCGCCAGCTTCACGGCCTGGACTTTACGGTAGACCTGGTCCGGGGGCCTGATTCGGCCTTCCACGGTGAGGAGGTCGTCCTCGATGGAAATTCCGAACAGGCGTTCGTTTTCCTGGAGATAGGGCAGGATGAGCTGCCAGTCGGCCGCGGTCAGGGGCACAATCTCGCCGCCGTTTAGTTGTTCGTCCACTACTTGATGATATGGGTCCCGGATGTAGATGGCGCCCCCCGAAGCCAGGGAGAAGAGGTTGCCGCCGGGGTAGGGGGTGCGCTGGGAGCGCAGCCGGCCCCGGGCGTCATACTCCAGGCCGTTGACGATGATGAAGCCGCCACCGGCAAAGGGGTTGCCGGCCATAAAGGATTCGGCCAAAAAGTCCAGGGCGGTGCCGTTGATAACCGCCCGGGGGCGGCCCACCGCATTGATGAAGGGCCGGCCGGCGGCGTTGCCCATGACATAGACGTCCCCGCCCTTGGCGCCGTACATGAAGGTCTGGCCCACGTCGCCGTAAACCACCAGTTTGCCCCGTTTCATGATCTGTCCCAACTGGTCCTGGGCGTTGCCGTGGATATAGAGGGACATGCCGTCGATCCCCGAGGCCAGGTAGTCGCCGGTACTGCCGTAGGCGTCGATGCGGACCTCATCTGTGTCGGCTCCGAAGCCGCAGCCCAGAAAGCGTTGGCCCTTGTAACCGTAGGTGAGGAACTGCCGCCAGCCCAACTCGAAGGCCCGGCACAAAAAGCGGGCGTCACAGCCGTCACCTTCGGGAGGGAAGTCGGCGGCATCCAGGACCAGCACCGCGTCCTCCCGGGGCGGAGCACTCAAGCGTTCCCGGGTTCCGAAATCGATCCAGCGGTAACGGCTGGCATTGGGCTCGCCCATAGGAGGAGTGTCCCGGAAAATCTCGGTCAGGGACTCCATCAGCAGACGCAGCAAATGGCTCCGTTTTTTGTCCCCTGGGTCATAGCGCCGGTCCAGAAGCAGGGTCAGGCCGTTGATGGTCGCGGCCTTCAGGTCATCGCCCTGTTTTGCTTGGGCCGCCGTCACCTCCAAGGCTTCCCGGAAATCGGCATACGACCATAGAGGGAGGCGTCCTTTGACCCAATTGAACAGCTTGTGGCCGCTGCTGTCCTCCAGGTGGGATTTGATGAGCCTGGTTAAATCCGATTCCTCGCTGACGGTGATTTCCAGCCGGGTGCCGTCCCAGGGGCGCTGGTGCCAGGGCACCGTTTTGGGCTTGCCGAACTTGTCGTGGCAGGTGAGGACCCGATTGCCGTTGTTGGCCTCCAGGGAGAAGATGAAGGAGCCGCCGTCGGTGGCACTGCCGCCCCGGGCGTTCCAATAGAGGTCGGCCACGGGACAGAACCGGGGGTCTTCCGCAGCCAGGCTTTGCAAGGTAGCGTCGATGGCCTGCTTTTCGGAGCACACCAGGCCGATCTGCACTTCGCCGTCATGCAAGGCAAAAACCTGGGGCCGGAGCATGGAGGTGTCGGTAATGCCGATGAGCTCGAAGCGTTTCCGGTCGGGGTCGTTCCTCGCGATGATGAAAAACCAGGGGCCGTCCGGGGAGCCGTGGATATTGGTAGTCTGGAGATGCCGGTAAATCTTTTGGCGCTCCGGGTCCAGGAGGTCAAAGTCCCGCTCCGTGGTGGGGGCCATGGATTCGATGACGTACTCCATGGGATAGCCGTAGAGCCGGTGCCAGAGGTCGAAGGTCAACACCGCCACTTCGGTGTCCGTGAGGAACTGGGGATAAAAGTGGCGCTGGCTCAAGTATTCGCTCACGGAAAAGTAGTTGGCGAAGTCGCCGTTGTGCACCAACGCGGTGTTGAGCGCGGCAAAGGGGTGGGCGCCGCCGGGATGCCACACCCGGCCCCGGGTAGGGTAGCGCTGGTGGGCGATCCAGACGTGGGCCTTGAAATCCAGAAGCTCATAGTAAAGAGCGGCTTCTTCGGCGTACCCCACGACCTTGATGATCATGATATTACGCCCCTGGGAGAGCACAAAGGCCTTTTTTTCGCCCAGGGAGGCATAATAGGCCTCGTTCAGCTTGTAACAGTTCTGGGCCACGAACTCGTCTTCCACTTTTCGCCAGGGGACTTCATAGAGCTTGTGGCGCTGAATGAAGTGCTGAAGCACCTCGGGCTTTACGCGCACGAAATACTGCCAGACTTCCGGGGGCTTGACCATGAGTCCCGGCAAATCCCGCCAGTCTTTGATGGTGGGCTGGTGCCGGGCATGATCCACCTTGAAGACCTCGTCAATGAACCTGGCCTCCACTTGGTGGCGAACTTCCGCGTCGAGGTAGGCGATCTGAATCAGGTAATCGTCATCCAGGATTTCCTGGGAGACTCCCAAGGCATCGGCATCCAGGCCCACGGCAGCAATGCCGCCGCCCTTGCCGTTGCCACGGTTGTGCATCTGCACTGAGGGCTGAAAGATGTGGCGGCCGGCCACGGGCACGCTGGCAGCGAACCCGGTGACTCCGCAGCCGCCTTCATCTGCAGCCTTCTGAATCCGGCCCGGAGGATATGGCGAGGTAAAGGTACGACGCGTATCGAGCAGCTTTAAGCCCCAATGGTCCAGTTTTCGGTGAGTATTCATTATGTACCCCTTGACAACAACCCGCCGGATTACAACGGAAATTAGTGAGCAGCAGTGTTGGTTGCCAAAATAATCGCTTTATTCTTGCCAAACGCGTTGGCTTTCAAAAAAATCCGGACAAGGTTAGCAAAGAGCTTATTCAGCGGTTTACTTTTTATGCCGATATTGCTGATATACTGATTAAGTCCTGCAGACACGCCCCAAGAGAGGCTGGTTTTATTTTTGGAATAGATAGAATTTAACATGGTCCGGTTGATTAAAATTCGCAAGGACTTATCTGTAAATAACTGCAAATGTTCTTTGCTGACCCTGTTGTTACTGGCAATTCCAAATAATTCCAAAATAGAGAGATAAAAGTCCGCTAAACATTTTCTGGGGGTTTCAATAAATATTATACCTTTATCATTTAATAATTGCGTAAGCTGGGACAATTCCTGCAAAGGGTCAGTCATGTGCTCTAAAACATCAAAAAGGGTGATAATATCAAAGGTATCCTTAATTTCCTTTAAATCGGAAAAAACCTTGAGTCCACGCCGCTCAGCGTAGCTTGCCACCTCCGGAGAGATATCCAGGCCGTAAGCGGTCATGCCCAGGTCGAGACATAGAGATAAGAAATAACCGTCGCCACAACCCACATCTAGAATCTTCTGGTTTTCCAGTTTGCGACCGGTGGTCTTCAACCATGATCGCATCAGGTCCAAGCCATAAGTAAACTTGCTTTTATCTCCAGCTAATTCGTTATAATACCATTCCAGGTTAAAATCTGCATAATTATCAACTATATCAGGAACTTCACTAACAAACAAAAGGCCGCAGTTTAGACATTTTGTCAAGGGGAGCCCATCCGCCGTTACTCCCACATTATTTTTCAAAGGACCATCGCAGATTTTGCAAGTTGTGAAACTGTGGCGATGGGGTTGATTTGTCATAAAAATGCCTTTCCGGGGTTATCTTGACTATTATATTGGGCAGCCAGGCCGGTGTAAAGCCCCCTGTAAAGGTTCCCAGGCTGTCACAGCAGAAACGAAGAGCTATGGAGATTGCGGCCAAAAACAATTTTATCAGGAACATCAGATGGTTATTGAGGATCATCGGGCGAATCTCAATAAGCCCCTCTCCTTAAATCGTCATCCACGGGGCGGTCGAAATAATCCAGGTGGGCCAGGGTATCGGTGCGGCCCACCAGCTCTTTAATGCTCCTTAAGCCCAGGCGCCGCAGGATTTCCTTCAACTGCCAACTCCAGGAGTAATAAAGGTTGCAAATCCGCCGGACCCCCCATTCGATGGTCATCAGGTCCACCAATTCCGGGTCGGTGGTGGCGATGCCCCGGGCGCAGCCCCGGCCGGACTCGCAGTTGTGGCAGCGCAAGCATTCCAAGGCCACCAGGTCGGCGGTGCCGATCTGGACCCCGTCGGCCCCCAGGGCAATAGCCTTGGCAATGTCGTAAGCGTTGCGGATACCGCCGGAGGCAATCAGGGTAACCTGGTCCCTGATGCCTTCAGCCCTAAGGAATTGGTGTACCTTGGGAATGGCGTATTCTACGGGCATGGCGATGTTCTTTTTGGCAATGTCCGGCGCCGCGCCGGTGCCGCCGTAACTGCCGTCCAACTGCACCACGTGCGCCCCGGCGTAATAGCTGCCCACTGCTACCATGTCCACGTCAGTGGGAGTGGACACCTTTACTGCTACCAGGGCCCGGGGATTGATCTCCTTGATCCAGTCGATGTGTTTTTTATGGTCCTCCACCGAGTAAACGCTATGGAAGGGGAAGGGCGAAAACAAGGCGCTTCCGGGTACCGATTCCCGCATACGGGCCACTGCGGGGGTAACCTTGTCTCCCAGGAGATGCCCCCCCAAGCCAGGTTTGGCTCCCTGGGCGTACTTGAACTCCACCATCCGCACCCGCTGAATGGTCTCCTCCCGCACCCCGAAAAGCCCGGTGGCCACCTGGGTGACGATATTGTCGTCATAAGGGTAGAGGGCTTCGGGGTAGCCGCCTTCTCCAGTGCTCACCATGGTATTGAAGCGCACCGCTGCCTGGATCCGGGACAAAATGGTGTTAATGGACACCGACCCGAAGGACATGCCGCCGCCGTACCAGGGCACCGACAGCTTTATCTGGGGCCGGCCGTCGCCCCGGCGGTTGATTTCCACCTCCAGGGAGATGTCATCATGGCTCAACTGGAAGTCGGGCCGGGCCTTGGGGAACAGGAAGCGCAGTTTGTCGAAGCCACCGCCGGAGTCACCCAGGCGGTAATCCAGGTCGATATGTGAGAGGGTGCCCGTTTCTGCCTGCCACCAGTTGCTGAGGAGCAGGTCCGGGGTCCAGCGTTTATCCCCCAGGGTGCTGTAAACCGGGTGAATGTGGACCCGCAGGGCCTGGACCGGACATTGCTTCACGCAGTAATAATCCTTGTCCTGACAGGCCATGCCCTGGCAGCGGTAGCTCAGGGGGCGCCGGATGAATTTTCCCGATTTGGAATGGACCCCGAAGGGACAGACCTCGGTGCAACGGCCGCACTTGATGCACTTGGATTCGTCCCGCCAGACCCGGTACTTGCTCAAGGCATTTTTGAACCGGGAGGGGGTAGGAACCGGCTCCCAGGGTTTCCCGGGTGCCAGGGATTCGATGGAGACTACTTTTTTCTGTGGTTTTGCCATGGCTTATATCAATCTCTCAGTATGGGTTCGCCCACTCAGCAGAATACCTTTTTTTCCCCTCCCCTGGTGGGAGGGGGTTAGGGGGAGGGGGAAAAGGAAACCGCAACATTTTTCCACCCCCACCCTAACCCTCCCCCATCAAGGGGGAGGGAATTATTTGGTCAATTATCTCTATTCCCCTACTCTACGGGTCTCCCCTTCCGGGCGGGCGAACAGGGGCGCAAAAATTTCTTTATCCAGATCTTCCTTGAACATGGCCCGGCCCACTTCGCCCCGCAGCCGCCGCACCTCCCGCATGCCCATGGCGCCTAAAATTTCCAACAACTGGTTGTTCCAGGCGCCCACCAAATTCACCATGCGCTGGGCTCCGCGCTTGACGTTAAGGTTCTCCAAGTCGATGGGACAAGGATTTTTCTCTCCATTGGCGCACTCTTTACACAGGCGGCACTCCAGGGACAGGAGCAGGGGAACATCGGCGATGATGCCGTCGGCCCCGCAGATGATGGCCTTGGCCACATGTTCCGCCAGGGCGATGCCGCCGCTGGCCAGCAAAGTAACGGCGTCCCGCAGTTGCTTTTCCACCAATTTCAGATGGCAACGGCGGATCAGGTCCTTGAGGTGCAGCTCCGCATCATCCCCCAGACCCCGAGCCTTTTCGGTGGCCGCCAGGTGGATGACTTCGGCCCCTGCCGCAGCCAGGGTCGCCACCCGCTCCGGGGACCGGTGGTCGGCGGGCACTTTAATCCAAACAATCACTCGGGGATAACGGGCCTTGACGGCCTCCATCTGTTTGATGACCCCCTGGTGGTGGGTAAGCTCCACGGCCTGCACTTTGGCCAGGAGCGGATCATTCAGGTCCAGGTGGTTGGCGGGGTACAGCGGCACCAGGGCAGCCACCGAGTCCAGGAGCTCGGAAGAAATGCCTTTTCGGTCCATGATTACCACGGTCCCCAGGGTCTGGGCCGCGGCGGCCAAAATCTGCCGCAGGCGTTGGGGGTCCGCCCCCATCGGCGGCTCCGCCAGAACCACGGGCAAGGGCAATTCCATCAGCGGCGGCGGCTGAAACAGCAGCTCCCGCTTCTCGTCGAAAACCAGAAACATGGGCTTGCGGCCCAGGTCGATGGAAGTGCTGATGTATTCCCGGCCGTGAATCCCGTCCCGGGTGGGCCGGACGATTTCCGACATGTCGGTCCACAAGGAGTCAAAACCTTCGCCCGCAAAAACGCCACCGTAGCCGGCGCCGGAAACCGGAATCTTTCCGGTCTCCGCTTGATACCAGGTGGTGCCGATGATCTCCGGAGTGTAGTAGTCGTCACCCAAACGGCGGTATTGGGGATTCAGGGCCTTGAAGACCAATTCCCGGGGGCAGCCCTGGACGCAGCGGAAGCAACTCCGGCACATCTCGTCAATGGTGTCCACAAACTGCCGTCGGTCGAAATCCCGTTTTTTGTAGGCATCCACCGGACAGATCTGTTTGACGCACTTCTGGCACCGCAAGCAGCCTTCATTCCAATCGATGATGGTGGTTTTGGCCAGGGGCGTGAAGCGGGGCGGCACCCGGCGTACGGGGATATGATACTTCGCTGGCACTAGTTCCTCCGATAAGTTTTTGGGGAAAAAGGCGAAAAGGGAAAAAGGGGAAACGGGTCAAAAAATGGGAGACAACCTTCCTTTTTGCCTGCTTAACGTCTTTCCTCTTCTAATTCCCGGTCAATGCGGGAAAACGATAACTTGCTAGGGGAATAAGAGCAAGGGACCTTCCCTTTCGCCGTTTACCTTTTTCGCCTTTTCCCCTATTTTTTCAACGGGCTGGACTCCAGGGTTCCAGCCTGCGCTTTGATTTCGGCCACCACCGCGGCCAAGGCCGGGGCATCTCCCGGGACCACTACCGCGCGTCCCACCCGGGCGGCTTCCAGGCCGATCTCTTCCAAGTAGCGCTGTACGTAAGAGATGCGGTTTCCCAAGCGGTGGCTGCCTTCGTTGTAACGACAAAGATCTTCGGCACAGCCGATGACCCACACCAGATCCACGGGGGTGGCCAGGGTCCGAAGCAGCTGAAAGGCTTCGATTTTGCTGCTGCAAGGTTCTGGAAGGACCTGGAGCCGGATATTTTCTTTGCCCCACTGGGTTCGCAAGAAATCAGGGTTCGGGACGGCTTGCTGACAGGCATAGATTACCACTTCAGTTACCATAGACGATATGCCCCAAGAGGCCGGCGAAGGCCCTCCTGGAAAGGTGCCAGGAAAGGGCCCCGCGGCCTATTAACAAAATTTATCCTAAATAATATATTATGCCATTCGACTTTGATTCTGGCAAGAATTTATGGCGTTGGCCGAAAGTTGTTGCCGATTATCCGGTTAGATTCGTCATTCTGAGCGCAGCGAAGAATCTCGCTTTTTTGAGATTCTTCGGTCGCTTAGCTCCCTCAGAATGACAATCATGGGTAGCTCATGAGGCTCCCGAACAAGAAATATCTTCTTTGGCAATTGCTATAAGACAATTATCACCAGGATCACTTGAGGTTTTCCTGCGCTTCAGGTTTGGCTGCGACTCTTCCTTTCGTCGATATCCCCGGGGTACATTACCGCCTCATGGCCCCGCTCCCGGGTGCGGATCCGGATGGCCTCTTCCACCGGGTACACGAAAATGAGCCCGTCCCCGGTTTCCCCGGTGCAGGCGGAGTCCAAAATGGTTTTTATGGTTTCCTCCAGGTTGTGCTCGCTCAAAATGATATTGAGCTGAATCTTGGTGAGCATGTCCACCTGGTAGCTGCCGGAGCGGCCCACCAGGGTGATACCCCCCTGCCGGCCATGGCCGCGGATTTCAAAGACGTTCAAGCCCACGATGCCGATCTCCCGCAAGGCTTCCTTGACGTCATTGAGCTTGTCTTCCCGAATGATGGCTTCGATTTTTTTTAGCATGTGGCATTCTCTCTTATTAAGGAAACGATCATGATCCTGTTTGGGAGACCCCCGAAGATGAAATTATCTTGTAAGGGGGGACCCGCGTGTCCGCCCTTGAGGGCGCCCACATGGGTGCGCCCCTACAGAGGACTTTCAAGGCA
Organism: Thermodesulfobacteriota bacterium; assembly: GCA_049322355.1. Lineage (GTDB taxonomy): Bacteria > Desulfobacterota > Desulfobaccia > Desulfobaccales > 0-14-0-80-60-11 > 0-14-0-80-60-11. The sequence goes on from JBMORG010000018.1 coordinate 32,599, forward strand.
AAGTTATAAGAGACTCTAAACTGGACATATTAAAAGCTGACTGCTGAAAGTCGCAATCTCTTAAGAGTACGCTCTTTCCCCGTGGGCGCTGATGTCCAGGCCCACCTCTTCTTCCATGGTGGTCACCCGCAGTCCGATGCTCATGTCCAGCAACTTGGCCACAACGTAAGTAACCACGAAGGTGAAGACGATGGTCACTGCCACGGCTAGTAACTGAATCGCCAACTGCTTGGGATTGCCGAAAAACAGGCCGTTGGCGCCGGCGCTGTTCAGTTCAACTGTGGCAAACAGCCCGGTGGCGATCATGCCCCAGGAGCTGGCCATGCCGTGGCAGGCCCAGACGTCCATGGATTCGTCCAGGTTGCGGTTCTGCCGGAACCGGATGGCGTAGTAGCAGATCACTGCGGCCACTGCGCCGATGACCATGGCTGCCATGGGGGAGACGAAGCCCGAAGCCGGAGTCACCGCGGCCAGGCCCACCACCATCCCGGTGGCAATCCCCAGGGTGCTGGGGCGGCCGTCCAGCCAGCCCAGCACCATCCACACCAGGCCCGCGGTGGCCGCGGAGGTGTTGGTGGTGAGCAGGGCATTAACCGCCACGCCATTGGCTGCCAGGGCGCTGCCGGCGTTGAACCCGAACCAGCCCACCCACAGCAGGCCGGCGCCCAGGACGGTGAGGGGGATGCTATGGGGTTCCATGGGGATCTTGCCAAAACCCTTGCGGGGTCCGATGACCATGGCGAAGGCCAGGGCCGAATAACCCGCAGCGATATGAACCACGGTGCCCCCGGCGAAATCCAGGCATCCCAGGGCGCCCAGCCAGCCACCCTTGCCCCAGACCCAGTGGGCCAGGGGATCATACACCAGGGTCATCCAAATGATGCTGAAGATCAGAAAGGACTTAAAGCGCACCCGTTCCACGAATGCACCGGTGATCAATGCCGGGGTGATCACCGCGAACATCATCTGGAAGGCCGCAAACAGCCCCTGGGGGATGGTCTTGCCGTAGTCCGGGTTGGGAAGGGCTCCCACACCGTTAAACCCCAAATAGTTTAACCCGCCGATCAGGCCGCCGATGTCGGCGCCAAAGGCCAGGGAGTACCCATACAGAATCCATTGAACCCCGGCCAAGGCCATAAAGATGTAACTCAGGGTCAGGGTGGAAAGAAGGTTTTTCCGGCGCACCATCCCTCCATAAAAGAGGGCCAGGGCCGGAGTCATCATCAGGACCAACGAGCAGCACACCAACAGCCAGGCGGTATCGCCAGAGTTAAGGGCCCCCTCCATGCCAACACTCCTTTCAATTTTGCGGGCTAGGTAGACATTTGATCCAATATTGTTAACATGCTGAAAATCGGCGCAAAAAGGCGGGGGAGGATTACCCCTCCCCCAGGCTTATCGGATTGACTAATCGAACTGTATTACTGCCGTGGCGACGCGGCGATTACAAGATCGGGAGATAGCGCTCGATCTCGTAGTTGCTCACGTGGGTCCGGAAGGCGTCCCACTCGATCTTCTTGTTTTCCAGGAACTTGGTGAAGATATGGTCACCCAAGGCTTCTTTGACCACGGTGCTGTTTTCCACCTCAACGATGGCTTCGTGGAGGCTGCCGGGCAATTCCTGGATTCCCATCCTCTGGCGTTCGGCTTCCGACAGATGGTAGATGTCTACTTCCACCGGATCGGGCAGAGGATAATTGTTTTCGATGCCCTTGAGGCCTGCGGCCAGCATCACTGCAAAAGCCAGGTAGGGGTTGCAGGCCGGGTCGGGGGCGCGGTATTCGCAGCGGGTGGCGGCTTCTTTGCCGGGTTTGTACATGGGCACCCGGACCAGGGCGGATCGGTTGCGCCGGGCCCAGGCAACATAGACCGGAGCTTCGTAACCGGGCACCAGGCGCTTGTAGGAATTGACCCACTGGCTGCAGATACCGGTGATTTCCCGGGCATGTTTCAGCAGGCCTGCGATGTAACTCTTGCCCTCGGCGGAGAGGTGATATTCGTCACTGGCGTCGTAGAAGGCGTTTTTGCTGCCTTTAAACAAGGACTGGTGGGTGTGCATGCCGCTGCCGTTAATGCCAAAGATGGGTTTCGGCATGAAGGTGGCATAGACCCCGTTGACCATGGCGATGGCTTTCACCGTGGCCTTCAAGGTCATGGTCTTGTCGGCCATTTTCAGCCCTTCGTCGTAGCGCATGTCGATTTCGTGCTGGGAGGCGGCCACTTCATGGTGGCTGTACTCGATGCGCACCCCCATGCTCTCCAGCCCGAAGATGGTGTGGCGCCGGAGGTCATTGGCCATATCCAGGGGCGGAGCATCGAAATAGCCGCCCTGGTCCAGGACTTCGGTGCAGGAGTTGTTGGCGAAATAGAAGTATTCCAGCTCCGGTCCCAGGTAGTAGGTGTAGCCCTTCTCCGCGGCCTTGGCCAACATGCGCTTCAAGGAGTAGCGGGGGTCACCCGGGTAGGGTGAGCCGTCGGGCTGCAGGATGTCGCAGAACATCCGGGCCACGGGTTTTTCTTCGGGACGCCAGGGCAGGATCTGGAAGGTGGTGGGATCGGGTTTGGCGATCATGTCGCTTTCTTCAATGCGGGAAAATCCCTCAATGGAGGACCCGTCAAACCCCATACCTTCGGACATGGCCTCTTCCAACTCGGAAGGGCGAATGGAAAAGCTTTTTAACACTCCCAGGATGTCGGTGAACCAGATCTGGATAAAGCTTATCTCTTTATCCCGGACGACTTTAAAAACATCCTCTGCAGTTTGGCAGGTTTGGCAGTGCACGGTCTTCCTCCTGAACTGAAATTTAGACTCCTCAGAGCAATTATTGTACCACATAAGTTTTTAAGGAAAATCAAAAACTTAACCAAAAACATACTTACATAATTGTCAATTTATAAAAAAAATTGCTGACAAGTTTGTTAAATGCGACGCGACCTTAGAGAGACCCAATAGTTGCAAGTGGGGCTGGATTTCAGAAGGCTTGCATTGGGGCGGGAAGGGGTGAAAACCTCCAAAGTTTTTTTATTTACTGCTCACCCTGACCATTCCCCCTCTGGTGTTTTAGCCAGGAGAAGAGGGGATAAGAAGAAGAAACTTTTATCAAACTGTATGTAAATAAAGGAAACATAACAACTAAAAAACCCCAAAAAAAAAGGCCCCCGAAGGGGCCCCAGGAGCTCCTGTGGGCGGCGGCCAGGCGTTAATTATCTCAGGCCCTTCCCAGGGAGGGGGCCTGAAGTCATATAGCCTTTAACCATCTCGATGTTCATCTTGATCAAGGGCTCCAGGTCCTGATTACCGGTGCCCCCGGTAACGGGTTTGAAGGCCAGGCAGATGTTGCCCACGGAGCACACCCGGTTTACCTGGACCATGTACCCCTTGGCCTTGGGCAGGGCCTGGTTCAGATAAGTGTCGGCCTTATCAAACTTTTTCTCCGACACCATGACGGAAGCCTTGTTATTCAAGGCCAGGGGATTGCCGGGATCTGCTACCAGGATTTTGTCCAGGAGTGCATCTGCCTTCTTATACTGTTTCTTTTCGATAAGATCATAAGAATCCAACAGCGCTTTGCCGACATCCAAAGGTTTGGCTGCTTTTTGCGCCAAAGCTACCCCCGCCCCGCACAGAGCCAGGGCCAATGTTAAGGCAAGAACTTTAACCCACGTCCGCTTCATATCTCTCTCCCTTAGTGGCGAATTAGTAAACTTGCCGCCCGACATCCATAACTTAAGAGATTCTTTCCTCATTGTCAAAGGATTTCGGGGAGCTTTCTTGAAGATTTTAGCTTCTCACCGGAAATTTTCGGTCCGTTGAACAGATAATAAGGCAGCTTAGGCTCATTTCTCTGTTGTTTTTCAGGAACCAACCGCGCCGAAAATATCAAGCAAGAACGGCCCATCTCCAGATTTGTATCCCAGTACCATGAGGTTTTGAACCGAAAGGCTCCCTTGTGCATCGGAATCCGATATCCGCCGCCTTTTTCCAAAATGAGAAGTCAACCGGGTCTTGTCAAGGCCTTGAGGAGAAAAGCTGCAGATAACCCGAGAAAGGTAAGATGCTGCCGGGAAAAGGCAACAAGTTCGGGGCCGGCCTCAGCCCTTGAGACGAGGATCGATGGCCTCCCGGATTCCTTCACCCAGGAGGTTATAGCTCATCACCGTGATGAGGATGGCCAATCCCGGAAATACAGAAAGCCACCAGGCGATTTCGATATTATCTTTGCCGGCGGTGAGAATGTTCCCCCAACTGGGAGTAGGAGGCTGGACTCCCAGGCCCAGGAAACTCAGGGCACTTTCGGTCAGGATAGCCCCGGCCACTCCCAGGGTGGCGGAGACCATCACCGGGGCCAGGGCGTTGGGCAACATATGGCGCAGGATCAGGCGAACATCGCTGGCCCCCAGGGCCCGGGCCGCAGTGACGAATTCCCGTTCCCGCAAAGAAAGAAATTCGGCCCGGACCAGGCGCGCCACCCCCATCCAGCTGGTGAGTCCGATGACCGCCATAATGTTCCAGATGCTGGGCTCCAGCACCGCAATCACCGCCAGGATCAGGAAGAAGGCGGGAAAGCAGAGCATCAGGTCCACCAGGCGCATTAGTGCCGAGTCCACCCAGCCGCCGTAATAGCCGGCCAGGGCCCCCACTAGCAGGCCGATGAGGGTAGCCAGACCCACCGCAACGAAGCCCACCTTCAGCGACACCCGGGAACCATAGATGATACGGGAGAGGACATCCCGGCCCAAAGTGTCCGTTCCCAGGAGGTGGGCCGGGCTGGGAGGCATGAGCACCTCCTTGAGGTCGATTTGCAGGGGATCATGCGGCGCCAGCCAAGGCGCGAAAATGGACACCACAAACAGGCCTAATACCAAGGCCAAGCCCGTCATGGCCATGCGGTTGCGTTTGAAGCGGGTCCAAAATTCGCGTTTTTGCATAAATAATTACTGATTTACGTTATCGGTTTTTGCCAAAAAAATACAAGGAGCATTTAAGTTATCGGGTGTGTGAGCTTTCAAAAATCTTGTCTAGCTCTGCAAATATTTCGCTTATGTAAAAAGGGATAGCCCCGATCCATCGAAGGAATTCTTCCTCATCCGACCAGATATCCTCCGGGAGATAGTCATCGCGCTCTCCGTACATCTTCAAGTAAACCTTGCGTGCCAACTGGGGATGGTATCCCAAAAGCAAGCGCATAGGATCAGACCCGACGATTCTATTCAAGTCATCACTCAACGCAATAATGCTACCAACAATTTTTTTCCGATCTTCCATAGTGAGATTGATATTTTTCCCAACTCTCTGCGCTACTTCTGCTTCCGCTCCCACTTTTAAACAGATCAAATTGATGGCACCTAGACCCTCTCGGTACTTCTCAATCAACTTTTTTGTTTGCCATTGAGCAAGAGACCGAACTATCCCTGAAATATCAGCAAGAACCGCCTTGAGAGTATCGTATGCTTCTTTAACGCTTATTTGCACTTTATTTCCCCAGCTTTATCCCTGGTTCCTTAATCACCCAATTTGATGATTTCCTAATTAATCATAAAACAAACCGGCTTCTTATCCCGTTCGAATCCGCGGGTCCACCAGAGCGTAGCCCACGTCCGCCAGCATATTGCCCAACAGCGTCAGCACCGCGCCGATGACCAACTCCCCCATCACCAGGGGGTAATCCCGGGCCATCACTGCGCCGTAAAACAACTGGCCCATGCCGGGGATGGCAAAGATGGACTCGAAGATGACGCTGCCGCCGATGAGCCCCGGGACACTTAGACCCAGAATAGTGATCACTGGCAGCAGGGCGTTGCGCAGCGCATGTTTAAAGATCACCACCCGCTCCGGCAGCCCCTTGGCCCGGGCGGTAATGATGTAATCCTGCCGAATGACCTCCAGCATGTTACCCCGCATGTACCGGCTCATGCCGGCTAGACCCCCGAAGGCCGCCACCAGCACCGGCAGGGTGACGTGGGCGGCCAAATCCTGAATTTTTTCCCAAAAGGTAAATTGGCGAAAGTTGAGGGAGGTGAGGCCGGAGATGGGCAGCCAATCCAGGTGGACCCCGAAAAACATAATGAGGAGCAGGGCCAGCCAAAAAGTGGGCATGGCGAACCCGAAAAATACCAGGAGGGTGGTGCCCTTATCAAACCAAGAGTGCGCCCGGTAGGCGGCAATCACCCCGATGGGAATGGCCACCACCAGAATGATGATCAGGCTCATGAAGTTGAGACCCAAGGTGATGCCGATGCGCTCCTTGATTTTGTCCCATACCGGCCGCCGGTCCGGAGAGAAGGACCGCCCGAAATCCAGGCGGGAAAGCCGGGACAGCCAGTCCCAGTATTGCACCATAAGGGGCTTATCCAGCCCGTACAACTCCCGCAGCCGTTTCTGGGCCTCCAGTGAGGCCTTGGGATTGAGGGTGGTCTGCATGTCGGTGGGAGTCCCCGGCGCCAGGTGGATGACCACAAAGGATACCAAAGTGATCCCCAAGAGCAAGGGGATCATCAGACCCAGACGTTTCAGGATATAGAGCCACATGGGATACGTTGTTAAGGACCAGTAAGCCCCTAAAAAATTAAGTTAGCCTAATTGGACCGGCGATGCAAGGGGCCTGCTGGTAAAGGGGTAGAGGATCTCTCCGAAGACAAAAACCAATTATTAACAAAATAGAAATCGAACAGAAATAAACCTACTGTAAATTATCCAACGCAGAACTGAAATGTCAGTATTTGGTTGACAGTGCAGGTCATAGATATTAGTAAATATTGAAAAGTGTTTGAGCCTTTGAGTTTGGCAGGCGGCAAATTTTTACAGTATGTAAACCCCATGGGACTATGACCAGCGGCCGATATGGAGTTTGAAATTGCTCAGTCCTATGTCTTTATGGGGAATGGAGGGGGCGCAATATGGCAATTTGGAATAGTCTAAAGGTGAATCCTACCAATATTTTAATCGGTATTGGCGTGGCGGTGGCGGTCCCGGTAGTGTTGCCGGTGCTGGCCGCAATCGTCCGGCCGTTGGCCAAGGCTGCCATTAAGGGCGGATTAACCCTGGCCGACAAGGCGGCCGAATATGTCGCCGAAGCCGGTGAGCAGATCAGCGACCTTTATGCCGAAGCCAAAGCGGAGCACGTAGCCGGCGGGGCCGCCGCGACCGTTCATAAGTCTTAAGGTTATCTTTAGCATGGCAAACGGAGACATAAGGATAGTGCATGCCATGCCCGGCCGGGTCAGGTTTAAGCTCGCCGGGCTGAAGGCTGATCCATCCCTGGGTGCGATTTTTCAAGTGCGCCTGGCCACTGTCCCGGGCATCCAGACGGTGGAAGCCAACCCCCTAACCGGCAGCTTGTTGGTGCTGTTTGACCCCGAAACTATCTCCTCGCCGTCGTCCTTGCTTAACCTGTCGGAGACCCTTACCGATCTCTTTCCGGAACTGGACCAAACCAAATTGACGGAATTTCTGACCCAATCCATATCGCCTGAAACCGCTACTCTGTCGGTATCGGAAAGTGTGGCCGATTTTTTAGCAGGTTTAACCGGCCGGTTGGCAGGGGTTCTGGGGAGCCTGACAAGTCTAAGGGTCGTAGTGCCCTTGGCCGTCATGGTCTTCGGCCTGCCGCTCTTGCTGAAAAAATAACCCCGCTCCTCCATATCTGATTTATTTCTCACTTTCGTTTCCCCGCTGCGCTACCATCTATTAACAAGCAGCGAAATCGCACCAAAGAAATTCCATGATTAGTCTATAGTGCAAAGGTGTCTTGAATGCGGCCTGCGTAGTGGCTTCATCAGCTTAATAATTGAAAACCTTATTTCTTTGTCCTCCTGACAAGGATCTCATAAAATGCGAGATTCTTGGCTTTTTTAAGAATGACAATCTGGGGACTTTGGCAGTTTTTCAACTGGCTGTCAGTCAAGACAGGTGGCATGCCGGTCGCCCGGAATGGGATATACCCCCAGGTGGGCCAACAGGTTAAGAAGGATGCGGGCGGTAGCTCCCCAGACCACCTCTTCGCCGTTCTGCCAATAGCAGACCCGGGTAGTACGGCCCTGGAAGACGTAAGGGCCGGAACTCCAGCGGTCGGGGGGGTAAAAATCCGATAAGGGCAGGGCCAGCAGGCGTTTGACCTCCTGGGGATTAGGCCGGAAGTCATAGGGGTGCGGGATAAGCCCGACAAAGGGAATGATGTGATAGCCGGTGATGGTGGTCACCCCGGGGAGAGTACCCAGGACTTCCACCGACTCCGGGACGAGGCCAATCTCCTCAAAGGTTTCCCTGAGGGCCGTGGCCAGGAGGTGCGGGTCTTCCGGGTCCCGGACCCCACCGGGAAAGGAGATCTGGCCCCGATGGTCCTTCACCATCAAGGTCCGTTGAGTGAAAAGCACCCGCAGCTCCTCTGCCTGCACAAACAAGGGGACCAATACCCCGGCGGGCACCAGGTCCGATTCCGGGGCTGGTGGGGCCGGATTCAGGGTTAAATGATCCTTAAGGCGGGCCAGGGCTGAGAATGACATAGTTCTATTTACCATGTACTCTGCCCCGAGACAACCGACAGCCGGATCTTAAGGCAGTTCAAGGCACGAGGACGGCCGTCCCGGAGCGTCGTTCCTGGCTGTCATAGGGAGCCTTGAACCACAATTGACAAGATGAGCCGAGAACCTTATGTTTAAATATACCTTTTAATGATTTAGTTTGACCATCGGGAACTTAAACCACGAAAAACTTGCTGAAGGGAGATATCTTGATGAAAGTGCAGGAATATATTCTCAAGGCTTTGAAAGACGCAGTACAGATGGAACTGGAAGGCCGCCAGTTCTATCTGGAGGCGGCCAAAAAAGTGAAAAGCGCCGGGGTGCGGGAGATTATGGAGTATCTGGCGGAATCGGAAAAGTACCACATTGAAAAATTTAATGAAATCTACCGCAGCCTGGAAAAAGACCCGGGCTGGACTGAAGAAATGGCGGCCTTCAAACCGCCCCAGCATGAGCCCTATGTCTGCGTCATGGCCATGACCAAAGATGAGCAGGGCGCCGGTGGCAAAGATGATCTCCAGGCCTTGAAGACGGGCATCAAAATGGAGGAGTGCTCCATCGATTACTATACCAAGCTGGCCAAGGAAGCCAACAACCCCCTGGCGCGGCGCTTCTTCATGAGCGTGGCCCACGAAGAGCGGGGCCACTACATGACCCTGATGGATATGCATAACTATTTGACTCTACCGGAAGACTGGTTCTACGTCCACCAGATGAGTCATGTGGACGGCGCTTAAAAAGGGAAAAGCCAAAAGGGGAAACAGGGAAAAGGAATAGTGACCGGGAGGTCTTGCCCTTTTCGCCTTTTTCCCTGCTACCCTTTTTGCCCTGAAAAGTTCCCCTTCTTAGGATAATTTAGGGAAAACCAAGAGTTATGGAGCTTACCGTCATCGGGTCAGGTACCGGGGTGCCCTCCTTGCGCCGGGGGTCGCCGTGCCTGGCGGTCAAGGCCGGCGGCCGCCTCCTGGTCTTGGACCTGGGGGCCGGCAGCCTGCGGGGCCTGCTGCGCTACGGCTTCAACTTTTCTGCCATAGACTTCCTGGCCTTGACCCATCTGCATCCCGACCACGTGGGGGACCTGATCCCCTTTCTGTTCGCCACCCGCTATTCCCTGGGCTATACCCGCACTGAGCCTTTCCGACTCCTGGCCGCCCAGGGATTTGCCCGTTTTCATGATCTGCTGAAGGAGGCCTTTGCCGGCTGGGTGGAGCCGCCCCCAAACCTCATGGACCTCAAAGAATTATGCCCGGACCGGCCGGATGAGGTGCGGGACGAGAACCTGGTGATCAAAAGCGCTCCCACCAATCACACTGCCGGGAGTCTCGCCTATCGCGTGGAGGAGCAGGGGCGGAGTCTGGTCTATTCCGGCGATACGGACGAAAGCGACTCCCTGGTGGAGTTAGGCCGGAACGCCGATCTGTTGGTGCTGGAGGCTGCCAATCCCTTTAAGGTCCCGGGTCACCTTACCCCTGTCGAAGCCGGACGCCTGGCGGCCCGGGCCGGGGTAAGGCGCCTGCTCCTGACCCACTTCTATCCCCCCTGTGATGAGGTAGATATGGTAGCGCTGGCTTCCCAGGAGTTTTCTGGGGAAATTATCCGGGCCGAGGATGGGTTGAGTCTTACCGTTTGAGCCACTGATGCTTATTCCGGTTGCTGGAGGAATTTCATGAAAATTGCTCGATCTGCCAAGGTTAAGCTCGGCATTCTGGCGGCCCTGATGGTTTGTGCCCTCTGCCTGTGGGGCTGCGGCTCCCGGATCAACCAGGCAAACTTCGAAAAGGTTCAAACCGGGATGACCGTGGCCCAGGTGACGGCTATTCTGGGGGAGCCCACGGAATCCTCCAGTGTGGATGTGGCCGTGTTTTCCGGTACTGTGGCCAAATGGAAAGCCGGGGATGTCACCATTACAGTCCAGTTTGTCAACGACAAGGTGGTTGCCAAGCAATTAACCAAGTCTGATCAAAAGTAGTTTTTTGGCAAAGTCGGGAATCCGCCTCCTTCCTTGGTAAGGAGGGTTTCCCGGACACCAGGCGCCATCCGAGCAGTGGACAGGCCTTCGAGAAGGAGCCGGGTCTCTGCGCCCGCCATCCCTAAAAAATTTTCACCCATTAACCACCAAAGACTGTTTTTTACGGAGAAATCACATGTCGCCCAAAACCTTTTTTAAGCTTTGTGGGGCGTTATGGCTGGTATGCCTGCCTTTTCTGGAAGTTACGGAGGTCGAGGCCAAATTGGTTACCAAGACGGTGGAGTACCGGCAAAACGACACGGTGATGCAGGGTTTCCTGGCCTACGATGACGGCTTCAAAGAAAAACGGCCAGGGATCCTGGTGGTACACGAATGGTGGGGCCTCAATGACTTTGCCAAAGAAAGGGCGGAGAAGCTGGCCGGCCTGGGATATGTGGCCTTGGCTGCGGATATCTATGGCAACGGCCACACCACCACCCACCGGGAGGAAGCCGCCAAGCTCGCCGGGGCTTTGCGGGGCAACCCGGAACTGCTGCGGGCCCGGGCTCGGGCGGCCCTGAGGGTCCTGGCAGATAATCCCCTGGTAGACCCCAAACGCTTGGGAGCCATTGGCTTCTGCTTCGGTGGAACGACGGTCCTGGAACTGGCCTACTCCGGAGCAGACCTTGCGGGAGTGGTGAGCTTCCATGGCGGCCTGCCCAAGACCACCCCTGATGATCTAAAAAGGATTAAGGCCTCGATTCTGGTGCTCCACGGAGCCGATGACCCTCATGTTCCCGCTGCTGACATCACTGCCTTTCAGGAGGCCATGCGCCAAGCCGGGGCCGACTGGCAAATGGTCTACTTTGGCGGTGCAGTGCATGGCTTTACCAACCCGGCCAACGTGAGCAACAAAGCCTCCGGGGTAGCCTACCACGCCCGGACAGCTAGGCGCTCCTGGCAATACATGCAGGATTTCTTCCGGGGAATCTTTGCTGCCAAAGGAACTGACTAAGGATCTTTTCGAACTTCCACTGCTCAATCGCCCCATACCAGATCATCACGAATCCAGCCGACCTTTTCATTGTCCAAATAGTACCCGATTTGCACCCAATCGCCTTTTTCGCCGAAGATCTTATAAATCTCGCCTTGGGAAGCCTTCATGATTACGGGCTTCCTCAGACTGGGACCCTTCCTGATATTGGCATTATCCACCAGGATCACTGCGGTTTGGGTCTTGGATACCAGAGGTTTATAAACCCATCCGGCCTGGTTTTTCCAGTCAGTGAAATAGACCCAGTTATCTTGCTGTTTTTCTACGCTAATAGGATAACCAAGCCCAACCTCGAAAAGAACCTCGGAGTTCAAATTAGGTTTGGAGCGGACATTCACTTGGTCTTTTCCGATGCTTTGCATGGTAGCAGCAAAAACGGGACCCACCAGCATAATGACCAATGCCGCAATTAAACAGAAAAATTTATTCATGACTTATCCTCCTCTTTGCTTGATTAAATGTTGTTTACCTCCCTTAATGTTTTGACGACATGATTCTATCTTTATTGGTAAATTAAGAGTTAAGGTTTACTTGACAGTGACGTAATTGTCCACAAGGTAACGGCAGGGGAATATATACCGGATAAACAATTCAGTGGCGGGTGAAAGTCACGCTTACCTCCTTTATTGTTTGATATTTGACTTCAGCCTATAACAAGTCAATGTTGATTGTCAACCCCTGAAAATGAGAAAAATGGGCCGGGGGAATTTACCTCAGGGCCTAACCCGGTTACAATGGACCAACCGCGCTGGCTCGAAAGGAGAAATTCACATGGCCCGGATTTTGATCACCGGCGGGGCGGGGTTCATCGGCTCCCATCTGGTGGAGTACCTGCTGCGCCAGGATCACGAGATTCTCTGCCTGGATAATTATTTCACCGGCTCCAAAGCCAACCTCCTCCACCTGCGGGACCACCCCCGGCTGGAAATGATCCGCCACGACGTGGTGAACTCCGTAATGTTGGAGGTGGACCAGGTCTATCACCTGGCCTGTCCGGCCTCGCCGGTGCACTATCAATACAATCCGGTAAAGACCATCAAGACCAACGTCATGGGGACCCTGAACATGCTGGGGCTGGCCAAGCGGGTCAAAGCCCGCATCCTCCTGGCCTCCACCTCCGAGGTCTACGGCGATCCCCAGGTCCACCCCCAACCGGAGGGATATTGGGGGAACGTCAATCCCATCGGGGTCCGGAGCTGCTATGACGAAGGCAAGCGCGTGGCGGAGACCCTGATGATGGATTATCACCGCCAAAACAAGGTGGATACCCGCATTGCCCGCATCTTCAACACCTTTGGGCCTCGGATGGCCCTGGACGACGGCCGGGTGGTCAGCAACTTCATCGTCCAGGCCCTAACCGGCCGGAATATAACTATTTATGGGGAAGGCCAGCAGACCCGGTCATTCTGCTACGTCTCCGACCTGGTGGAAGGACTGGTGCGGCTGATGAATGCCGACGGGGTGTCCGATCCCGTCAATTTAGGCAACCCAGGGGAGTACACCATCATGGAGGTGGCCCAAAAAGTCCTGGATTTGATCAACACCTCTTCGACCATTATTCACCGGGAACTGCCGCCAGACGATCCGGGGCGGCGGCGGCCGGACATCACCCGGGCCCGGGAGCTGTTGGGTTGGCAGCCCACCGTCCCTCTGGAGGCCGGCCTGAAGGAGACCATTCCTTATTTTGTGGAGAGACTTAAGCAGGAAAATCTGCCCGTGGTGGCTTCACTTAATTTTTAGTAGGATGTTTCTCCATTGGATGTGATTCCCCCTCCCCTGGTGGGAGGGGTTAGGGGGAGGGGGAATTGAAAATGCAACATGCGAAATATAGGAATTTAATCACCCCCACCCTAACCCTCTTCCATCAAGGGAAAGGAATTAAATGTAACTTCAATCAGATAGCCAATTATGAAATATGCCACTAGCCTAGTTTTGCTGGCAGGTTGTGTTCTCTTGCTAACCGCCTGCGAGGGTAAACCCGCCGCTCCGCCCGCCCAAGCACGGGTGGAGCAGGTCATTGACGGGGATACCGTCGTCCTGGCCGGCGGGGTCAAGGTGCGGGTCCTGGGCATCGATGCCCCGGAGATGGAGCGGGACGGCCAGCCTGCGGACTTTCTGGCCCACAAGGCCAAAGCAACACTTGCCGATCTGACCCTTAACCGGCAGATTGGCCTGGAGTACGACCGGTCGCGTTATGATCACTACGGCCGCCTCCTGGCTTATCTGTTTCTCCCCGACCGCACCCTGGTAAACGCCGAACTGGTGCGCCTAGGTTTGGCCCGGGTCTATTTCGTCCCGCCCAATATGCGCCACTGGGAGGTCCTGCTGGCGGCCCAACAGCAGGCCATCGAAGCCCGGCGGGGCATCTGGCAGCAACTGCTCAAACAGGATGAACCTTATTACCTGGGGAACCGCAATACCTTGCGCCTGCACCGGCCCACATGCCCCCTGGCCGAGCAGATGGCCCGGGCCAACCGGGTGCGCTTCGCCTCTCTCAAAGACGCTTACCTACAAGGCTACAGCCCCTGCCGGAGCTGCAAACCTTGAAGGCGGGTTTTAGGTTTTAGGTTCTGGGTTCGGGGTTTTCGGTTTTCGGTTTTCGGTTTTCGGTAAAAAGAAGTGGCCCAGGCGTCTCGCCTGTGCCTTATTCCCGTTCGTATTCCAAATTTAGTTTTTGTGGCCGCAGGCTTTACCGTGAAAACCTATAGCCTTCGCCAAAAATTCCTTCCGATTGCTGGTTTTTAAATCCCCCTAAATTCCCCGTTTCCAAAGGGGGGCTTTAGAACCCCCCTTTGAAAAAGGGGGGCAGGGGGAATTTGCATTAGCGGGGGTGAGATTTCATGGTTTGCGCCCTCGTTCCCACGTTGCACTTGGGAACGCCACTTTCCGCCCAAGCGCTGCTTATACCGAGGTGCGGTCAAAAAAATAAAAATGTCATTCTGAGCGCAGCGAAGAATCTCAAAAGTAATGGAGAAAAGCGAGATTCTTCACTCCGCTGCGCTCCGTTCAGAATGACAACTCAAAAATTACCTCTTTGACGGCAACTTTGTATTGGGCAGCACCGTACAGGCGGGGTCTCCCTGCCCACTGCCCATAGTGATACAGGCTTCCAACCTGTCTCCCTTTAGCCCCCTCTCCCCCCGTTTCGGGGAGAGAGGGTTGGGGTGAGGGGGGCAAAAGCGAAAACTTGTGTTTAGTCGAAAGGCCGCCCGAAATAGCTGAGCACCCAGAGGGCCAGGAGATACACGCTCAACAGCGACTGCAGACCGGCCACGGTCCGCGGCCAGCCCGTGGCCCGCAGGGTGTATTCGTGCTTCTGGAGGCGGGAAATCCAGTTCCCCACGTTGAGTTCCCGCCAGCCCAGGTTGAAGGCGAAGAGCAGGCTGAAGTAGAAGGCCAGGCGCACCCGGCGCAGGCCGCGAAGTAACCTGGCCTTGACCCTGGGCCAGCGCCCAGGCGGGAGAGGACGGAACGGGGTGCAGCCGGTGAGTTTAAAAGGGCGGACCTTAGAGCCCTGGCCCAGGATGCGGTCCGGCGGCAGCACCAGCCAGAGGCCCGTCTCCCGGTCCCGGTTGCGCAGGGCCAGGAGATAGAAGGGGGTAAAGAGAAAGAGCCCCAGGCCCAAAATCTTTAGAGGCCGGCCGGGGTTCATGCCGTACTGGCAGGGCCACTCGAAGCAGACCAAATGAAAGTAGCTCTCCAGTTTGCCCAGGAAGTCACCTTTTTTCCATAACTTTTCCCGGCGGGTGTGGTTCAGGGCAAAGGTGACTTGACGCTCTTCTTCCCGGAGTCCCGCCTTCTTGTAGGCCTCTCGCAGTTCCACCAGGCCGTGAGATGAATTTAGATATCGTAATGATGGCAGCCCTTTAATATGTAGCAATAAAGAAACATCGGATACCGACCCGGGTCTGGGTTCGAACCAAGCCTTGCTCAGGTTGGCCTTCTTAAGCTTGGCCCGACTCAGGTCGGCCCAGTCAAGCAGGGCCCCATCCAGGTTAGCCATAAAAAGATCGGCACCACTCAGGTTGGAGTTATAAAGATTGGCCCGGCTCAGGTTAGCGCCGTTCAGTCTGGCCTGGCTTAGGTCGGCATCCCTTAGATAAGCCCTATTCAGGTTGGCACTGGAAAGCCTGGCGCGGCTCAGGTTGGCTTTATCAATTTTAGCCCCGCTTAGGTTGGCCATAAAAAGATCGACTCCGCTCAGATTGGCCTCATGAAGCCAGGCCCCGCTCAGGTTGGCCTCGGTCATGAAGGCCCCGCTCAGATTGGCCTTCCGCAGACTGACCCGACTCAGATTTGCCTTGTCCAGCTCGACCCTGCGCAGGTCGGCTCCCTCCAGATTGGCTGGTTCGCCTTCTCTTCCTTTACTTGTTATCCATAGAGCATGCTCCTGGAGAATCCAGTCCAGATCGTCTTGGGTAATCACTTGGCCATCTTTTAGCTTGCCCGTCCAGGGTTTTTGGGGCTCGGTTTCCTGATTCTCTTGGGCGAGGGGAAAGCCATAAATCAGGAGCAGGAAGGCAAGCACCACCAGGAGCAGTATTCCCAACCAGTGCGGCCTCAAAGCCCCGGTTCCCCTTCGACGCATCTCGCTCTCCTGCCAGAGTTGATCTGGTTTCATTTAGCCTAAATTAAAGGAAAAAATCCAAGAAAAAAACAGGCGGGCCCAGAGGCCCGCTCCACCAATTAAAACAAATCAAATTGGTTCTGTCTTTTAACTGAAAACTGATGGCTTCGCAAAGAGTCTAATATTCCCTCTCCATTGATGGGGGAGGGTAGGGTGGGGGTGAAACAATTAATGCTCCACCAGTTATCTTCCCCCTCCCCTTGATCCCCTCCCACCAGGGGAGGGGAAAATGACTTTTTACGAGTTCATCAAAACTGAAAACTGAAAACCGCCCTCACATTACCCCTTCATGGAGCAGCAACCAGCGCTTGCGCTCCAGGCCCGAGCTGTAGCCCCCCAGGCCGCCGTCCGCATTGATAACCCGGTGGCAGGGGATGATGAGGGGGATGGGGTTGACCGCATTGGCCTGGCCCACGGCGCGACTGGCCTTGGGGTTGCCGAGGCGTCGAGCCAACTCTTTATAAGAGATGGCCTGGCCCCGGGGAATGCGGCGGAGCTCCTGCCAGACTCGGCGCTGAAAGGGGGTGCCTTGCGGGTCCAGGGGAAGGGCGGCAAAATCGGTGGGTACGCCCGCGAAATAGGCTTTTAGCTCTTGTTTAGCTGCCTTGATGAGGGGCTGCAGGTGCGGCGGTGAGTCTTGCTCCGGTTTCGCCGGTGAGTTGTCTCCGGCGAACTCCAAGGCACTAAGACCCTTGTCTGTAAAGTAAAGCCGCAGCGGGCCTACTGGTGTATTCGAAAGGTAAACCACCCATTCCTTATCATGGTTCGGTGATTTTTTTCTCATCTCTTCCTCTTTGGCATATTTGGATTAATGAGCAAAGCCAAGCTTTGCGCCATATAGGGTTCCCAAGCGCAGCTTGGGAACCAGGGCTGGGGCGACCCAGCGGGTCGCCCCTACATAAGG
>JBMORG010000019.1:0-49218 GCA_049322355.1 Thermodesulfobacteriota bacterium
AAGAAGATGATCGCCCACATCGACCTGAAGCGTAAAGCCTTAGGGATCGACAAGGCCCGGGAACGGGTGCTCTTCGATATGGAAATGCGCCGCCAGATGGAAGCCGCCGGCGGGGAGGAACACTAAGCGATAGATGGAAGCAGTTTTAAGGGAGGGCGTTAAGGTCAGAAACCCTTACCCCTAATTCCTTAAGTTAGTAAAAGCCGGGGTTGTTGGCCCCGGCTTTTTTATGAACATAAACCAAGTGGGGCGGGACTCTGTGCCCGCATTTTTCTGTAGTTTTCTCAGTTGCAATTAAAAGGAGGCCGGAGTAAAAGAAAATAAACATGACCGGAAAACCTGAGAAGCCCCACTATCACGGCCACCGGGCCCGCTTGCGCCAGCGCTTCCTCACCGGCGGCGCCGGGGCCTTGCAGGATTATGAGCTCCTGGAGCTGCTCCTTACTTTCGCCATCCCTTACTCCGACGTTAAGCCGCTGGCCAAGCGGCTCATCGAGCATTTCGGCTCCTTCAACCAGGTCTTTGACGCCTCTGCCGAGGACCTCATGGAGTTTACCGGTTTGCGGGAGTATTCCGCGGTGCTCATTAAATTAGTCAAGGCCTGCTCCGAATACACTTTAAAGGCCGAAGCCCTCAAACGCCAGCAGCTTAAATCTTTGGCCTCGCTGGTGGATTATTGCCGGGCCTCCATGGGGGGCTTACCCGATGAACAGTTCCGGGTAATCTTCCTCAACAGCCAGAACGAGGTCATCGCCGAGGAAATCGTCCAGGAAGGCACCGTGAACCAGACGGTGGTTTACCCCCGCAAGGTCCTGGAACTGGCCCTGAAACATAAAGCTACCGGCCTTATCCTGGTACACAACCACCCCAGCGGCAACTTGACTCCATCCGCCGCGGACCAGGAACTGACCCGGGCCCTGGTCAAGGCCTCCCGGGCCCTGCACTTGACTGTCCACGACCACCTGATCATCGGCCGCCATGGCTACTTCAGCCTGGCGGAGCAGAATATGTTGTAAAAAAAATAGCCATATAATATAAATTTCCAAATATTCCCAGCATTCCTCTTATTCCCCAAATTTTCGCCTTATTTCGATATTATTTATCTACCGTAATATTAAGGTTTATTGATCATACAGGAACTTGTCGAAATTGTGTTACAATTTGATTATGATGGAGTGGGAAATTTAATCACATCCTTAAAGGGGGAGCTTGAGAATTCGTTTAAGCGCAGTTCAAAAAAATCACGTGGCGATTTGGTCCCTTACTTTGTATAGGTCCTTATTTGCCTGGTTCAACACGGTTCGATTGAACCATAAGATGAAAGGAGCGTCATCATGCCCGCAGACACTCTTCAAATCGCCAAAGAAAGAAAGGCCCTCATGGACCTCATGGACCAGGGGGAATACCAGGTTCCCAGCCGCAGGGTGGATGAGAATCTCCTGCTTGCCACCTGGAATATTCAGCAATTCGGGAATAAAAAGTCTACCCGGGCCCTGCAATACATTGCCGACATTTGTGAGCGCTTTGACATTATTGCACTTCAAGAAATAAAAACCGACCTGCGCGGCCTGAGCAGGCTCCAAGAACTTCTGCCTGGCAACTACAAAATTCTCGTAACCGACCCCACGGGCAA
Organism: Thermodesulfobacteriota bacterium; assembly: GCA_049322355.1. Taxonomy (GTDB): domain Bacteria; phylum Desulfobacterota; class Desulfobaccia; order Desulfobaccales; family 0-14-0-80-60-11; genus 0-14-0-80-60-11. The sequence continues at coordinate 1,634 of JBMORG010000019.1, forward strand.
TAACGAGCGGTTCGCGTTTCTTTACGATAAGCGCACCGTGATCACTACCGGGCTGGTTTGCGAAATCGGCTTCCCGGTGCCGGCAAAAACTCACACCGGCTATCAGCTGCACCGCATGCCGTATTGCGCCTCTTTTCGGGCCGGCCGTTTCGACTTTGTTGTCACCAACGTCCACATATATTATGGTGAGACCAAAGCGGAAGCAGATGAACGGCAAAAGGAGATCGCGGAGCTGGTTAAGTTTGTTGACAAAAAGTCTCAGGCTGAAAAAAGCAAGGTGTTTGACCGGGACTTTTTCGTAGTGGGGGATTTCAATATCGAAGAAATGGGAGACAGATTTTTCCAGGCTTTGGCGGAGAAGGGTTTTAAGATGCCGGAAAATTTAGACCGACTCTTCACCAATTTCGCCAGGAACAAGACCTTTGACAAGATTGCCTGGGTGGATCGGCCTTCTTTCTCGTTTACGGGAAAATGCAACGTGGTTCCCTATAATGAGGTATTATTTCAAGACAGCGAACCCAAAGGCGGCAAGGGCGAAATCAGCGACCATCTTCCCTTGTGGGCAGAATTCAGAATCAACAAGCTCACCCAGGAACTTGACCAGATCATCAACCGGGGGGAATGAGGTGAGATCATGTTACAGCGCTTTGACCATGTGACCATCGTGGTGCGGGATATGGATGCGGCAAAGGAGTTTTTCAACCACCTGGGATTTGAGCAGACCCTGACGGCGGTAATTTCGGGTGAGAAGTTTTCCCGGTACATGAATGTGGCCAGCATCGAAGCCGAGCATGTGACGCTTAAACACGCCACCGCGATGCCCCGCATGGAAGTGCAGCTCCTGAAGTATCACCACCCTGAGCCTACCCCTGATCCCCATATCAGAAACTTGAGCAAAATCGGGTTCAATCACGTCTGTTTCGCGGTGGCTGACATGGATGCGGCGCTGGCCGGGCTTAAGACCCACGGCATCGAGCCCAAGACCGAAATCCTGGATTTCCATGACCGGAAACTGGTCTTCCTGCCCGGGCCGGAGGGGATAACCGTGGAACTGTCGCAATGGTATTAGCCCGAAGGCGGGATGCGTTTCACTTTTTCGCCCTACGGCTGAAAATCCAATTATGCAAAATTCTATAATTAAAGAACTCACCGCCATCGTAGGCCCCGGCCACCTCCTCACCTCCCCCGAGGAGCGCTGGACCTATGCCTATGACGCCACGGACCGGGCGGCCATGCCCGAGGCGGTGGTGTTTCCAGGGTCGGCGGAGGAAGTGGCGGCGATTGTGCGGCTGGCCAATGAGCATCGCTTTCCGGTGGTACCCCGGGGGGCAGGGACGGGGCGGAGCGGGGGTTCGGTGCCGATTGCCGGCGGAGTGGTCCTGGTCCTGACCCGGTTAAACCGCATCATCGAAGTCAATAAAAACGACTTGGTGGCGGTGGTGGAGCCCGGGGTTATCCTGGGCAAACTCAAGGCTGCGGTGGAGGCCGAAGGGTTGTATTATCCCCCGGACCCGGCCAGCGCCGATTTCTGCACCATCGGGGGCAATGTGGCGGAGTGCGCCGGGGGCGCGGTGGCGGTGCAGTACGGCGTCACCCGGGATTATGTCCTGGGCCTGGAAGTGGTGCTGCCCACCGGGGAGATTATCACTGCCGGGACCCGCACCATGAAAAGCGTGGTGGGCTACGACCTCACCCGCTTGTTTCTGGGCTCGGAAGGCACCCTGGGAGTCATCACCCAAATTACTCTGAAACTGGTATCCAAACCCCCGGCCCGCCAGACCCTGGCCGCAGGCTTTGCCACCCTTTCCGCCGCAGCCGAAGCCGTCAGCCTGATCTTACGGTCGGGCCTGGCGCCCACGGCCCTGGAGTTCATGGACCACGTGACGCTGTCGTGCGTCCAGGAGATGCTGCCCTTTGAGCTGCCGGAGGGCACCGCAGCCCTGCTGCTCATCGCGGTGGACGGCCAACCCCAGGATGTGGAGCAACGCGCCGGCCGTATTGTCGATTTCTGCCGGGAGCAAGGGGCCGGCCTGGTCCTCAGGGCCCGGACCAGCCAGGAAGCCGAGCAGCTCTGGAAAGCCCGTAAAGTCATCTCCCCGGCGCTGTTAAAGGTGAGACCCCACAAGGTCAGCGAAGACGTGGTGGTGCCCCTGGGGGCCATCCCCAGGCTTATCGACGCCCTCCAAGACATTGCCCGGCGCCGGGGACTCATCGTCCCCAGCTACGGCCATGCCGGAGACGGTAATATTCACGTGAACGTATTGTATGACCGCATGGTGGATCGGGAGCGGCAGGCAGTAAACCTGGCGGTGGAGGATATCTTTCGGGTGGTGCGGGATTTGGGCGGCACCCTGTCCGGGGAGCACGGCATCGGTCTCACCAAGGCCCCTTACCTGGGAATGGAGCTGTCTTCCGCTGCCATAGCCCTGCAACGGCGAATCAAGGCGGCTTTTGATCCCCGAAACATCATGAATCCCGGCAAGATCTTTCCAGGGCCGGACCAGCCACGGTGAGGAAGGAGTTCCTGAATTTTTAATGCTTGACAAAAATTTCACAATGACATACGTTTGAAAATCAAAAACTAAAATGGGCGATCTAATATCGAAGGAGGATATCTTTTAATGGCAACCGTAGAATACAAAGGCAAAACCTTTACGGTAGACGAAGACGGCTTTCTGGAGAATCTGGATCAGTGGTGTCAGGAGTGGGTGGACTACGTTAAGGACTCCGAGGGTATCTCTGAGCTTACCGACGAGCATTGGAAAGTCATCAACATGCTTCAGGATTACTACAAGAAAAACGGTATCGCCCCCATGGTCCGGATTCTTTCCAAGGTAACGGGCTACAAACTGAAACACATCTACGAGCTCTTTCCCTCAGGGCCGGGCAAAGGCGCCTGTAAGATGGCAGGATTGGCGAAACCCACCGGTTGCGTCTAAATCAAATTATTCAGTTTCATCAGTCCAGAGACAATTATGCAGCAGACTCCTTCCCAGGGGGGGAGTCTGTTGCCTCACATTATCCTCATAGTGCGGACACCGAGAATTAATTTGACATTAGTGTCGCTCGCCTTTACAGTGCTATAAGGAAAAATCCATATCTCTAATATAATTTCGCCGCCCAACGGCGTGAGGACCACGCCGGAAGGGAGGACTGTTTTTATGAACCTCACGCCGGAAGGGGTGAAGTTCCAGAAGGAGTGTGACATGGCGCGGCCCATTCGGAAAGTTTTATTCATCGAACCCCGATCTCCCCGGGAGCATATTTTTAGCCGGGTCGCCATTCCCCGGTTGGGGGTGCTGTTGTTGGGGTCCATCTTGGAGCAGCAGGGCATAGAGGTTAAAGTGGTGGTAGAGGAGGTTTCCACCCCTGATTACGCTACCCTGGATTTCAAACCCGATCTGGTGGGCATCTCCAGCATCTCCTCCACGGCCCCCCGGGCCTATGAGTTGGCGGATTTTTACCGGGAACAAGGACTGCCGGTAGTCCTGGGCGGGGCCCATCCAAGTTTTCTGCCCATGGAGGGACTGGAACACGCTGACTATGTCATCTGCGGTGAGGCCGAGGAGGCCTTGCCGGAGTTGATCAACATCCTGCAAAATGGCGGCAATTTGGCGGACGTCAGGAATCTCTGTTACCGGGATGGAGACACTGTCCACCAAAACCCCTGGCGCCCCTTCGTGGGCGATCTGGATTCCCTCCCCATCCCCAATTACAACCTGATTCACGGCTGGAAGGCCCGGAACAAGCGCGGTGTCGTTTCCATCGCCACCTCCCGGGGCTGTCCCTTCAACTGCAGCTTCTGTTCGGTCATCCTCCTCTTCGGACGCAAGCACCGGGTCAATTCCATCGACCGGGTCATCGAAGAAATTCGCCAAAACGGCAGTCACAGTCGCCACATCTTCTTCTGCGATGACAACTTCACCGCGGACCGCAAGCGCACCAAGGAATTGTGCGAACGCATCATTGCCGAAGGGTTGAAAATCGAATGGAGCGCCCAGGTGCGGGTGGAGTCCGCCAAGGACCCGGAACTCCTGGATCTCATGGCCAGGAGCGGCTGCTACATCGTCTTCGTGGGGCTGGAATCCATCAACCCGGCCACTTTAAAGGCCTATAACAAGTCCCAGACCGTGGAAGGCATAAAAGAGTGCGTAACCAATTTTCACAAGTTCGGCATCAAGGTCCACGGCATGTTCGTCTTCGGCTCCGAAGAGGACCACTATCAGGTGATCCGGGATACGGTGAAGTTCTCCCGGCAAATGGACCTGGATTCCCTGCAATACCTGATACTTACTCCCGTACCTGGCACGGCTTTCTACAAGGAAATGGAGGCCCAAAATCGCATCATCTGCCGGGATTGGAGCCAATACGACGGCCACCACACGGTATTTCAACCCCGGCAGTTCACTCCCTATGAATTGCAGATGGAAACCACCTGGGCCATGAAGAAGTTCTACAGTTGGACCTCGGTGATTCAACGCCTCATTGCCCGGGACCTGTTTTTCGCCAAAATGAAGGCTTATGGCCGTATCCTCCTGTGGAAAGCCACCATCAAGCGGAACAAGTACTTTCAACAACTGAAAGAACAGCTCTATACCCGGGGGCAACAGTTGCGCCAGATGTTGCCGCAAAAAGGCCGGATACCTAAAGTGGGCATCCCCGGCGATGTTTGGAATCTCTGCACCTGGGAGAGGGGACCCAAGGATTTTCTCATTAAATTCCTGGAACGCTTGGGAGTGGAGGTAGTTCAGGAGACTATTCCGGAGAAAACCGAGAGTAGCCCACTCCATGTGGTGCAACTGGTACAGGACGAAATCGCCCGACTGCAAGAACGGTCGGACCTGATCCTGGTGCCCTTGTGGGAAGGGCTGGGTGAAGCCACTCAGAAGATCAAAGACCTCCACCAGGAGTTCACCCAGGAGGCCAAGGCCCGGCTGCTCGCCATGGAATTCAGCCGGAAATCCTTCTACAACGCCTGTATGGAGCTGGGTCTCTGTTTTAACAAGCGCATGAACCTGATCCGCCGGGTTTATTTCCAGACCCTCGCGGAAGTGGGGGAACCGGTTTAGAGAGGTTCTGGGGTCAGCTATTAGTTTCTGGGCTCCGCCCCCAATGTAATAGGCCCTCCCAAGCTCAGGTTTGGGAGGGTTTTTTGTGTTGTTTTCGGTTTTCTGTTTTCGGTTTTCGGTTAAAATAAACTGGCTCAGGTTGTGGGGAAGATAGAGGGCTCGAGAGTTCGGCGAAAGTCTCGCGTAGGACAGCCGCCCTTGGGTGTCCCCAATTATTTCCACAGCCTTAGCCTGTGCCACCATGTGAATGCAACCCGGTAAGAGGAGGTCAGAATGGCGGATGTATGGAGGGCCAGGATCAACGTGGCGGTCGGGATAATCCTTCTGGTTTTTTTATTCAACGGCTGTGCCGGAAGGCCTACCACGCAACAAATGGTAGTATCGGAATATATGTTACAACAGGCCGGCTTCAAGAAGTGGGATGTGAACGACGACACCCCCAAAAGACAGGCCCTTCAGCTTAGCACCCCCAGGGGGCAGATTACGACTTATGAGATGGGGGGCAAAGTTTATCATCTTTATAACGATCCCAACCATAACGCATTATACGTAGGTGACGAGACGGCCTATCAAAATTATCTCTCCATGGCCCGCGGCCAAAACCTCTGCCAGAGGGTTACAGGCTCCGATAACGTCCAATTTTGGCAATGTTTTCAAGAATACGAACTACGTCAGCAGAAGGGTCTTGAGCGGTAGAACAGTTTTCTGTACTTGAGGTTTGGGCCGCTGTGCCCATCACATATTCTATTTCCCTGGCTCCAGGCCGTAGCTCTTCAATTTGCGATAGAGGTGGGAGCGTTCCAGGCCGATTTTTTCCGCCAGCAGGCTGACATTGCCCCGGCATTCCTCCAGTCTGCGCCGCAGGAACTGCTTTTCAAACAGGGCCCGGGCCTCCCGGAAGGACGGCACCTGGAGAAACGGGTCGATGAAATCGCCCTCGCCACCCTCCTCCGGGGTGGAGGCCGGGGCGTTGAACGGCAGGTCCGCCAAGTCGATGACCGGTTTGGGGCTCATGATGGCCAGGCGCCAGACGAAGTTTTTCAGCTCCCGGACGTTGCCCGGCCAAGACTGGGCGGCTAACGCCTCCAGGGCCTGGGGGCTGAAAGTCTTGGCCGGGGCGTTTTCCTCCCGGGCCAGTTCCTTGAGGAAGTGGGTGGCCAACAGCGGAATGTCCTCCCGGCGCTCCCTTAAGGGCGGGACCGTGAGGGGTATAACGTTGATGCGGTGGTAAAGGTCTTCCCGGAAAGTCCCCTTAACTATCTCTTCTTCCAGATTTTTGTTAGTGGCGGCCACGATGCGCACATCTACCTGGATGGGCCGATGGCCCCCCACCCGCTCGAAGCGCTGTTCCTCCAGGATTCGCAGAATCTTAGCCTGAGTTTTCAGGCTCATATCGCCGATTTCATCTAAGAACAAGGTGCCTTCGTGGGCCAGGTCAAACTTGCCCCGGTGGCGGTCCGTGGCCCCGGTGAAAGCCCCCTTCTCGTGGCCGAAGAGCTCGCTTTCGATGAGGTCTTCGGGAATGGCGGCGCAGTTGACCTCCACAAAAGGCCGGTGGGACCGCCGGCTATAGGCGTGGAGGGCCCGGGCCACCAGTTCCTTGCCGGTGCCGTTTTCCCCGGTGATGAGCACGCTGGCGTTGGTGGGGGCCACCAGGTTTAAGGCTTCCCGCAGCTTGCGGATAGGCTCGGTTTTGCCGATGAGCTCCCGGGCCGGCGCGGTCTGTTGCCGCAGCCGGCGGTTTTCTTCGGACAGGCGGGCCAGCTCCAGGCCGTTGCGTACCGTCAAGAGAATTTTGTCGGCGTGGGGCGGCTTTTCGATAAAGTCGTAGGCCCCCAGGCGGGTGGCTTTGACGGCGTTTTCCACCGAGCCGTAAGCGGAGATCATCACCACCGGCAGGTAGGGATAGAGACGCTTCATCTCCTGGAGGACCTCCAGGCCGTCCATACCAGGCAGGGCGATGTCCAGAAGCACCAGGTCCGGGACTTCCTCGCCCACCATTTTGAGGGCTATCTCACCATCCGGGGCCGTGAGCACTTCGAAACCCTCGTCCTGAAGGATCCCTGAGACCGCTTGGATGATCTGGGGTTCGTCGTCAACTACCAGCAGCGTTCCCGGCATATTCGAACCTGTGCATGGGGATATCTATGATGAAGCGGGTGCCCCGGGGCACATTGTCTTCCACCCGGAGGAATCCCTGGTGCTCCGATACAATGGAATTTACAATGGCCAGTCCCAAGCCGGTGCCGCCTCGCTTGGTGGAGAAGTAAGGCTCAAAAATTCGGATCTTATCCCGGTCCGGGATGCCGATGCCGGTATCAGCGACAATGAGCTTTACCCGCTCCTGGGTCTGGTACCCTTTAACTGACACCGTAATGGTGCCGGTCCCCGGGATGGCGGCTAGGGCATTGTCCAACAAGTTGAGGAGCATCCGCTTGACCTGTTCCCGGTCAAGGAGCAGCAGGGGGAGGTCGGGATCGGGCTGAAAAGAAAGGGTGATGCGCGGCTGGACCTCCTGGTAGAGGAGCAGGGTTTCCTGGACCAATCCATTGAGGTCCTGGGGAGCCAGGGCCAATTGCGGCAGCCGGGCAAACCGGGAAAATTCGTTCACCAAATTTTTGAGCTCATCCACCTGGTTGATGATAATTTGGGTGCACTCCCCAAAAATCTGATCATCCTCACCCAGCCGACCATTAAAGCGGCGCTGCAAGCGTTGGGCCGCCAATTTGATAGGTGTCAGCGGGTTCTTGACCTCGTGGGCGATCCGCCGGGCCACTTCTCGCCAGGCCGCCAACCGCTGGGCCCGCTCCAATTCAGTCAAATCCTCGAAGACCAGCACTACCCCCAGGTCCCGGCCTGACTCATCTTTGAGCACCGTTGGTTTAACCAGAAGGTAAAGGGTCTGATCCGGCAAAACCAGGTGCAGGGGTTTCTCCACCATGCCCCGGGGGGATTTGCGGGCCGCGGCCACTACTTCGGCCATGCGGTTATACTCCCCGGGGGGCAGAAGCACCCGGCCGTCTTGACCCAGAACGTCTTCCCGCTTGACCCGGAGCATCTGGGCGGCGGAATCATTGATAATGGTCACCCGCCCTTGCGCGTCGATCCCGATTACCCCCGCGGCCACGTTTTTCAGGAGGATTTCCATGTCCCGCTTCTGAGTGGAAATCAGAGCATGGCTGTCGCTCAACTGCCGGTAGGCCGCGGCCAATTGCGCCTGGCTCTGCGCCAGGTCTTGGGTCATCTTGTTGAAAGATTGTACCAGAAAGCCGATTTCATCCCGGCCTTCTTCACTGATGCGGATATCGTAATTTCCCCCGGCCACCTTTGCGGTGCCTTCGGCCAACTGGCGAATAGGGGTGGTGATCTCCCGGGCCATGTAAAACGCCAGCCAGATGGCGGCCATGATGGCGATGAGGGTGACGATGATTAGGGCCAGATAATGGCTAATTTTGACAGGACTGAAAAGCAAATGACGGCGGCGCAGGTCCTGGAGGCTTTTAGCGGCGGCGGCGATCTGAAGGAGTTGGGCTTGAGGGATTAGTTGCCGCACCATGACATAACCTTCCGGGGACCCGGCCTCACCTCCGAAAGGCACCGCCAAAGTCAAGAGTTCCCCTTGGGGAATAACTTGCCGGATGACCTTTTCCGGGGCCGGAAGAGCAAGATCACTGTCTGGTGCGATATTGGGGGGCAGGCGCTCCAGGTCCGGAGCAAAGCTCCAGGCTACCACCTCTCCCCGGAGATTAAGGATCTCTATGCTAGAGAGGTGAAAGGCTTCCCGGCGCGCGGTCAAAAAAGTTTCTAAAGCAGCCCGATCCTCCAGGTTCAAGTCCTGACGGTTCGTGAGCTCCAGGCTCACCTCCCGGCCGCTGGCCAGGAGTTTGCCCTTGAGCTGCTGGCCCACGTCACGGCTTACAGTCAGGGCCTGAGACAGGGACTGCTCCACCTGGCGGTCCCAGGAATAATCCACCCGGCTGGAGATCAGTTGCCAGGCCATGAAGAAGAGAAACAGGGTGGGGAGCAGGGTCAGGGTAATAAAGGCCAGGACCAGCCGGGTGCGCAGACGGGAGCCGAATACTTTGCGGCGCCTCTCTAAGAAAAGCTTGGAAAGATGACGAAAAATGAGAAAAGTGAAGAGGAGCAGGAGAAAGGTGTTTAGATTGAGGAGGCCGAAGGCCAGGAGACTCCCGGTAACCGGCTGGCCACCCCGGTGTACCAGGTGAATCTCCACGGAGGTGATGGCCACCACCAGGACCAGCAATATGGCGATAAGAATGCGTTCCCGGCGGCGTTTTCGCTGTTCCGGCTGGAGTACCGTTCCTAAATTGGGAGAGCGCTTACGTAACATCAGCGCCTTTTTGCGGCAACCTTACCGTGAAGGTGCTGCCGGCCCCGGCGGAACTGTCCACTGAGATGGTGCCGTGATGGTCTGTGATAATCTTGTGGATCACCGCTAACCCCAAGCCGGTGCCTTTATCCTTGGTAGTAAAAAATGGATGGAAGATCTTCTCGAGAATTTCTTCGGACATCCCCTTGCCCGAATCCTGAACCGCAAACCATACCTGACCGTCCCGGGCCCCGGAGCTCAACAGAATTTTGCCTTGGCCTTCCGTCGCCTCCACGGCATTCTTGAGCAGGTTGACCAGCACCTGCTTGATCTGGTTGGGATCAACTTCCACGACTGGCAAGTTCGGGGCCAACCGGTCTTCCAGAACGACCCCCTTTTCCTGGATGGAGTCTCCCATCAGGGCCTCCACATCCCGAATCACCTCATTGACATTGATTTCCTGTTTACTGGGCAGGGCAGGACGCAGGAAATCCCGGAGTTCCCCCAGAAAAGACTCCAGGCGCCTTACTTCGTTCTGGATGATGCGTAACTTCTCCTGGGCCGCCGGGTCCTCGGGGAGACGCCGCTCCACCTGGTGGGCCATACCCCCGATAACCAACAAGGGGTTTTTGATCTCATGGCTGACATAAGCCGCGGCTTCCCCCACCGCGGCAAAGCGTTCCGAGCGCAGCAGGCGCTCATGGGACTCCTGTAACTCCTGAGTCTTCAACTCCACCTGGCGGGTCAAACTTTTGTTCCAGAAAAAAGCGGTGCCAATCAGCGTTCCGCTGGTCACCAAAATAACAACGAAGAAGAGGCCCACCAGGAACAGTTCCTGGTGCATGATCTGTCCCACGCTTCCCGACACTTCCGCCACCGGGGCCACCACCGCCACGCCCCAGAGATTATGCTGAGGGTTTTGGACCTCGGTAACACCGGTGATCAGGCCTTTTTCAAATCTAATTGGGGTGTAAGCCACCAGTTTGGGAATTTCCCCCAAGCGCTGACGGTGCCAACCGGAACTGTATTCACCCACGCCTTCCTTGCCAGCCAGGATGTTGGCTTGAATCTCCTTGAGGCCTTTAAACGTTATATTGGGGTTGCGCTCCAACCGGACCTTGATGGCGTCTTTGCCTACGAAATTTTTTTCAAAGTGAGCCAGGAATACCCCATCTTGGTCGATAATCCAGGCATAGCCGGTCTGACCGGATTTAACATCGGCAACGACTTTGTCGCAAATGAAAAAAGGATTGATAAGAAACTCCAGCACCCCGGCCAGTTGCGAATTTGGCCCCGGCCAATACAGCGGGGTCAAAAATCGCATCACTCTGCGCCCTTTCCAGGGAGCATTGGAGTAAACGAAGGTTTCGCTCAGAAACAGCCGGCCGCGGTTTGCGGGATCTTTGGCCCAGTCAAGAAAAATGGCAGGGAGGGTAAGGCTGTTGGGCTTGGGGGGGGTAGGGGAAATGCTGAGGAGTTCCACTCCCACACCCTCAGTGTTATACCGGTTAACTTCTAAGATGCCGAACCGCTGATGCCGGGCAAACCGTTCCTGCAAGGCCGCCTCCAGCTGCCCCTCATCGGGTGGAGTTGTTTGAAAAAGGCCGGCATAGCCCAGCAAGGCATTCTCCAGGAAGTCGAAATAAGACTCCACGTTGTCGGCAATTTTGCGGGCCAACATCAACTGTTGTTGGTTAAATTGTTCCTGGAGGGTGACTTCGACCTTATGATTGAGTTGTTGCCAGAAAGTATAGAAGAGAATGGATAAGAGGGCGGCCCCGGCCACAATGATCAGGATGATCAGACTCAGGTGAAAGGCTCCCCGGGACCGGCTGGCTGGCATACCTCATTAACCCCTTAATTTTGTTGAATGTATCACTTTTTCTCTGAGTTGACAAGAATTCTCCCCGGAAAAAGACAGTCAAGTCGACGCGCTCTCACGGCGATGGGGCTTTCTCCTTTTTGCAGGCTTCCCAAATAGCATCCATCTCCTCCAGGGTGGCGTTCTCGGGGGTCTTGCCAGCCTTGGCCAAGGTGCGCTCCACGACATTGAACCGTTTAATAAATTTAAAAATGGTGCGCCTTAAGGCCCCCTCGGAATCGACTTTCAAGAAGCGGGCGACGTTGACCAGGGAGAAAAGCACATCCCCCAATTCCTCCTCCCAGGCCGTGTTGGCGGGCTGGGACAGGGCCTGCCGCAGTTCCTGCCATTCCTCCTCCACTTTCTCCAGGGCGCCTTTGATGTCGGGCCAATCGAAACCCATGCGGGCCGCAGCCTCCCCCAGACGCTGGGCCTGGATCAGGGCCGGCAGGGCTGGCGAGACTTTGCCCAGGGAATTGGGCGCCTTATCCTTGCCTTCCATGACCTTGGCCTCCTCCCAAATGCGCCGCAGGTCTTCCTGGGTTTCGGCAGTGGCCTCCCCGAATACATGCGGGTGCCGATGGATCATCTTGGCCGCAATGCCTGTGGTCACCTCCGTCAAGGTAAAATCACCTCGGTCCTGATAAAGGTCACTCAAGAACACCAGGTGCAACAACAGGTCCCCCAGCTCCTCTTTTATTTTCTGGGGATCGCCGCTGTCCAGGGCCTCGATTAATTCATAGGCTTCTTCCAATACGTAAGTCTTCAACGTTTCCGGGGTCTGTTGTGCGTCCCAGGGGCATCCCCCCGGGCTCCGCAGCCTCCGGACAATTGCCACAAATTCGTTCAGCGCCGCACCCGGATCACTGTTCTTACCTCTCATGATTGTTAAACTCCACAAAGAGATAGGCCGGGATGGTTAACCCCAAGCATAGGCTAAGCTGGGAACCGGCGTCCCAAGGGCCGCTTGGGGATAGTCTGGGGAATAAGATCGTCAGCTTTCCCGGGCCGGAATTTGTCGGTTCGGCGTTTTTCTTGAGGCTGGCGCCATTCCTTTAGATATTCATTCAGACGCTCTTTGAATTCGGGGGGCAACAATCCCAAGGCTTGGCGGGAAAAGGACATAAGATGGGGGGCAGTGACAGAACCTTGAAATAATTGGGATTTCTTAGGCAGCATTACAACGAGTAACATCAGACCGAAGCCCACCAGAAGCGCTCCCTTGGCCAGGGCAAAAACCCCTCCCAAGACCCGGTCAAATAAATCCAAATAAAGATGGTAAAGGACCCGTTGGAGAAAATGGCCCACCAACCGGGTGAGCCAATAGACGGCCACAAAGATCACGGCAAACGCGACCCAACGGGCATAAAGGAAGTTGGAGATCCAGGGTTGAATCAACTCTGCTAAATGCAGATAGCCATGGGCAGCTGCTACCACGCCCCCCACAATCCCTACCAGGACCGCCAGCTCCTGAAAGAGGCCCCGGAAATAGCCCCTCAGGGTGATCAAGGCCAAAAGAACAATAATTCCCAGGTCTAACAGGTTCATGCCCACCGTCCCTATTAGGACAAGGCCTATCAGAAAAACTGATGACCGTCAAGCCCGGAGCGGGATGGTGGGATACGTCAGAAAAAGTCGGATATGCGGAAGACCACCAAGGAAAGACGCCTGACCAATGCTCCCCGCCTTTCCATGGCAGCTTTTTCAATAATGAGATCCCGCGATCCGTCCATCAGGCACTAGGGGGCGTCGCTCCGATGGCTACGCCCCGGCCCCGGGGATGAGCATGACGCCCCCGGCTCACCCGGCCCATTTCCTCCCGGTCCCGGATCAGGTCCATTAGCTGGCGGCTATGGTTGAGAAATCCTCCCAAAAGCTCCATGAAGCCGGGGTCCTGGCCATACGCTTCCACTTTTTTAAGTCGGAGCAGGGTCAGGCAGGTTACATGCAAATGATTGACAAAATAATCCACCCGGTCTTCAGTCATCGGACTACCCTCCCCCGCATATCATGGCTGTGATAATTCAGGGCTTCCCACAGGCCATGATGCTCCACTTCATGTTCGAAGCGGGCCACAAAGCGCTCTCCCAGTTCCTGGCGGCAACTGTAGGTGTGGCTGGACAGGTCATCCAGCTTTTTTTCCATGCGCACCAACATCCGCCACAGCAGCATCCCGCTCACCCCGGCAAATAGGCCCAGGAGCGACACCAAAGTCCCCACATGCGCACTGAGATCTTGATATTCCATATTGTCTTCCCAAATCTATTTGGGCGGAGTTCTCGAACCCTACCCATTCCGTCAAGTCCTTACAAGTTTCCACCGACATTGCCCTGGATAATCTGGGTAGTACCGGACACAGCCACTGCCTGTTCCGACCCCACTTCCTTGGGCTTATCCGCAGCAGACCTGGCCAATCCGGACCGCAGCGCTGCCAATCCCACTGCGGGCGGTTTCATTTCAGGCGATTGTGCAGGAGGCTGCATCTGAATAGCTGCCGTGACTAAGTTGTTGACCCCTTCCATAATAGATTGCGGCCCGTTTTTGGTGACAGCAGACCGCAGCGCCGCCAAACCTCCACCGCCCAAAATCGGAAGTAGGATGTCATAAAGTTCATTTGAGACATAGCCGTAACTATGAGCTACCGAGAGCCCTATTAGGGCTGCCGCAAAGACATAAGTCTTCCAGCCATTCAGAGTAAATGATGGTATGGTTATAGTAATCGGGCTCATAAACCACCTCTTGTGTGGCCCTGAAACCATAGAATCGGACCAGGGCGAACTAGGCATTAAACCACCGTGTTATCGACCTGCACCCGCCATTCGTACAAACCAAAGGCCGGGACAGTGACGGTTACAATTTGTTCGGAGCCGGCAGGGTAGCTTCCTGGAAACTGCATTACCGTGCCATTTTCGATGGCCTCTCCCTTCTTGCAGAACTGCACAAAGATATCAACAAAAGGCGCATTAAGGGCGCCTTGGTCGGTGTCGCTTGTCGGCATGATCACTTTCATTATGCCGGTAAGACCGTTCCAAGTGATGCCACCAATGGTAGGCGGGAGAGGGATCCCTGGTTGGGGGCCGGTTTCCATTGTGTTAGTCCACTCAGATTTGGGCATGATGTGCTCCTATATTGGGTTTGTTAAAATTCAGTCCTTTCCAGTCTAATCATTCCCTCCAGGCCGTAATTTTAACCGCCTGACTGACGGGGTTGTCGCTATTCAGATACCATCCAAAACCAGGCTAGCAAGTCGGCAGGTAAAGTTTCCAACGCCCCTGGACTACGTGGTCTTCAAGGGCCGTTCCAGGCTCAAGCGCACCGAGCGCCTCCCCAGGTCCACTTCTTTAGCGCTCAGGGTAAATTCATCCTGCGCGAAGCCGTGAAAGTCCGAAGTCACCGCGACGATGTCGCCCAGTTCTAGACGCACCCCCTCCAGCCAGGTTTCCACTTCGGCCAGTTCCCGGGGCGCAGCCAACCGCGCCAGCAGGCGGGAAGCCAGTAGTTGGGCCATTTCCGGGTCTTCCATAACCACCGCCGAACCATAACGGAAATCCAGGCTTACGGGCTGCTCACCCCAAACCTGGATGGCATCTTCTTTCCGGGCCTCGGCATACTTGGTGTTGTCCTGGTCATAGTCGCCATAGAGCACCCGCACCAGATTCTTGGCTCCGGCCTGTTCATAGGTGGTGGTCAGGGAGCGAATCTGGGAGGCGCTCAATACCATCAGATGGTCTTCCAGGATAAAATCCAGCAGCTTTTGCCACCACTCCCAATCTCCGCCAGATTTGCCGTATTCCAGGGCCGCTCCCGCCATGGCCACCACTGCCTCCAGAGTGCCCACCTGGCCTGTGGCCAGGTAATGCGGGGCGTTATCCCACACGTCCGCAGCCTCGCTGTAATAGAACGGAATCAGGTCGGCGTTAAGGATATTGGGCTTTTCATCCCCAGCATGATCGAAGAGCCAGGCCATCAAAGTTTCGAAGTGCTCCCGGTCTTCAGGTTGGGCCGGAAAGGCGTAGGCCTGGCCTGCCGCCCCCTGGGCCGCCAGCCCGAAGGCCCGAGTCACCAGAGCGTTGAGCCAGGCATAGTGATAGCCGCTCTTGTAACCGCCGTATTCCGGGTCCCAGCGGTTTTCCCGGAGATCATCCAGGAAGCGCCGGGCCCAAGTGGCGGCTCGGGCATCACCGTTGCGCAAATAAATCCAAAGACAGCCCAGGGCTACGGATGCGGTCATCCCCGGATCGTAAGTTCCGTAGCAGAAGCCGTACTCCGAGAACAGGGTGGGAATCTTCCAGCCATCGCCGTCAGGGGCCCCATAGGTGTCGATCCAGGTGAGCCAGTTGGTAAGTATCTCCCAGGCCCCAGCATCGTCAGTCACGAAGAAATCTTCCGCCAGGCGCAGAAAAGCCCAGTACTGGCCCAGACCGTTGCCCACCTCCGGATACGCCGAGCCGTTCGACAATCCTCGAACAATGTCCCAGGTGTCGCCGTATTCCGCCGCGGGCACCGCCCGCCGTTCATATTTGAAGTAGTCCAGGGAGAAGACCCCGCCCGCGCCGACATTCAGGTAAGCATTGTTGTTGATCCCGGTCCCGACGAGCAGTGTGTCCTCCCCCAGGAAGATCTTGTCTTTCACCTTGTAAATCTTGCCGTCAGTGCAGGAGACCATCCAGGTAAGCATGTGCCAGTCGCCGTCCAGGACCCCGGCGATATCGGAGTAAGAATCACCTGCCGAAGTGGTCACCTTTAGTTGCAGAGCGGTGTCCCCGGCACTCTTGCTTTGAACCACCCAGCCATCGGCTCCCATTTTATCTAAGAACCATTGATAACCGGCTGCCTGGGGCAATCCTTTAACAATGATCGTCAGTGAGAAATCCTGGGTGCCCGGTTCGAACATGGCATTGCTGGCCAGACTCCCGTGAGCCGAGCCGTCAAAGGTGACCGCGGTGCTTCCCGGTTGGCAGACGCCTGAGGTGTAGACAGGGCTGCCGGCGCTCCACCATAGCGTGTGGTCGTTGCCGGAGGCGTCGGTCAAGGCCTCGTTGAAATGCCAGGCTCCGCTAACCAAACCGTAATTGCGGTATTTGGGCCACCAGGAGAATTTGAGAAAATCCTCTTCGCCGCACAGGGCGATGTTTTCTACATCGTTGCGGGTATGCACCGGGACTATAGGGCCCGGAACTCCGCCGTAGCGCCGGGTGAATTCTTGCTGGGCCTCCCGGTGGACCTGGAGATAGGTTTGTCTGATGTCCATGGCCCCCACCAGATAGGGTGCCAAAGGTTGCACATAATGCACCAGGGTGGGCCCCCGCCAGGGGTTCTGGCCGTAAGGAGTCAACGAAATGGCCAGCCGGGGCGCATAAGGATAGGGGTCCGAAGCCTCCAGGTTGAGGGCCACCTTATCCACCCACCATTCGTGCTCCGTCAAACCCTGCTGCTCCATCTTGAATTCCAGCACCTTGAGGCGGGACGCCGCAGCAAAGGTCACATGATCGCCGAACTTGAGGTCGGTAAGAGTAAAAGCCCCATTGCTGGGGGGAGCAGTGGGGATGCCGATATCCACCACCTGGAGGGGATGGCTGAGCGGGGTCACTCCGGACTCCAGGGACAATTCTCCTAGGTTTACGGTCACCCGTTGCCAGACGCCCGCTTGAACCGATTCATCGCGGTAAAAATAGCTGCCCTGGGCATCCTTGACTTTAACCCGGATGGTAAGGGTGGCGGCGCCGCTCACCTCTGGTTTGATGAGAAAGTTGAGGTTGGCATGCCCACTGGAGTTACAGCGGGCTGTGTTGATGCCGACCCACACCCCGAACGACGTGACATAGGGGGATAGGTCCCAGGTGATGTATCGCTGGGTATAAAATGTCTCCCCCAGGATGATCTCGGTCTCTTCCCGCGTGCCTACGGTGATGTCGGTGGTATCGCCCTGGCTGGCGGAATACCAGGTCCCCCACATGGCCTGGACCCGGTCGGGGTCATCAATGATATTATCCAGGCGCCAGAACTGGCTGAAGGGCAGTTCAAAAGCGGTGGCCTCGGCAAACCGGTCCGGAATCGCGTGGACAAAAGAATGTTGGGGGGTGAAAGGCTCTGGCTCATCTGGTTCGGCATCGTTCATTATTACCAGCAGGCGCCGGGGGTGAATGCTGGGCTCACCTCCCCAAAAATTCCAGAGATCTCCCGCCACCAGATCAATGCCATCCCCGCTCTCCCAGGCCACGGACAGTTCTTCTTCCAAAATCACCGGGTGCTCCCGGTCGCCACTCAATAACCCTTCGGCTTCCCAGGTAACTCCACCGTCCTTGGACCAGCGGAAGGTGGCCGCACCCACCTCTCCCGTACTTTCAATCTCCACTGTAAAATTTTGCTTCTCCTGCTTGGCGTAGTCTCCCAGAAGCACGAGGGTAGCGCTGCCACTGCCGATTTTGGTAAGGTTGTGCAGTCGGCTGGTGTCGGCGTTGCCTTGCAGGGTAAAAGTGAGTCGGTCCATTTCCGAAAAGGGAGCGGTGGTCAGGGAATAGTCCAGACCGTAGCCGAACCAGGCGGCATCCCTCGCACTGGGCAACTCCGCCCGCACATGAAGCAGCCGGCCCTTTTGACCTGCGACCAGATCGTTTTGAAAAATCTGAAAAGCGTTGTCCCCGAGGGTGGAGTTGCGATACAGCAGGTACGCTCCCCGGTCCCAGCGCTGCCGCTCAAAGTCGTCATACACCAAAGGTGAAGTGCGGGACTCCTCCCGGGGCAAGAAGGCGTCCCAGAGAAAGCGGATTAGCGGCCCATAATCCCGGCCCCGCGCTTGCCCCGCCAAGTGCAGAAAGACCATGAGATCCAGCATCCGGTCCACCGCAAAATCATAGGAGTAATCGTCCCGGTCCCGGTAGGCGCGGCGGATGCAGGGATAATCGTTTAGCGGTTCATACTTGAGGGCCACTTCTCCGGTGAAATAAATGTAATAGAGCTGGACCGCAGTGCCCGGCGGCAGTGCCGTCCCCAAGGTGACGGTGGTTAGGGTTCCCTCATTGACAAAAGCCCCGCCGGTGTAATAGTTGGTAAGGTCACCGTTCATGGGGTCAACCCAGAAACCTTCCCAGGGGAACAAGGCATCCAAGGTCCAAACCCCTCGCATCCAGTAGACCTGGCCGCCTCCAGGATTGGGGGTGGTGATCGCCACCGTGCCATCCGCCTGTACCGTGGTCACAGCCTGATCCCAATTACCGGCCACCACTTCCTGGAGCGGGGTCCCTCCCATATTGTCGAAGACCCAATTAAACTGTGCGGCCCGGGTCCATTGCACGCGTCCCATAGTTACCATCCCTCAAAAGCAGGTTTTAGGTGTTAGGTTCTGGGTTCCGGGAAATTCCCGGAAACCTTTTCAACCATCGTCCTTAAACCTGACACCTGATACCTGATTGATTAATCTTCCCCCAAATAAGCTCTGATCTTGATCTCCCCGAAATCGATCCAAAGGTCAAAGAGGCACCGTCGGATAATTTCCCGGATGGCCTGGGCCGCAGTAATATTTTCAAACCTTACCCCTATCGCGTATTCCGGGGTAAGGCTTTTGGCCAGAGCAAAGGTGTCCAGATTGATGGCCGAACTCAGGCCCACCTCTTCCAGGAGGTCAGTCACAATGTCCACCGGATGGGTGGTGTAATCCTTGATCAGCCGGGCCTCCACCTGGGCGTTCTTGCCGCTCACCTGAATCAAGCCGGTGGCCGCATCCGCGGTAACCCTCTCAGCGTCTGTTTCCCCATCAAGATAGACCGCAGAGATCGCCTGGAAAGGGCCGCCAAAAACCTGGTAACAGTAAATGGCGGGGGATGCTGTAAAAGTCCAGCGGTCCCCCGCCACCAGGTCCGCCCCCACTCCAGACTCCCAATAGACCGACAGGCCGTACTCCAACCGCATAGGGGCATCCGCCCCCCCAGTGGCCAATCCGATTTTTTCCCAACTCCGCCCCTGGTCGTGGGACCACTTAAACGTGCCGCTTCCTACCTCGCCGCCGCTCTCCACTTCCAGCACATATTCTTGAGGATAGTCTCCCCGGTAAGTTCCCAAAATTTTGAGGGTGGCGCTGCCGCTGCCTGTCGAGACTGCCTCGCTGACTGTAGCGGCAATCACCTCTGTCAGTTCTCCCTGGGCCAGGTAGCTGCCCCGCATAAATGGCCGTCGCGCCCCGGTTTCGTCAGGAGTACCCACCATCTGCTTGAGCTTTGCCGCCAACTCATCCTGGCTTTCCAGGCGGACGCGATGCTTTTGACTCCAGCCATGGGCCATCCCGGACAGGCGCTGCACTACCCCCTGGTAGAGCAGTTGCCAGGACGCCGTGCCATCGGCCAACTCCCAGCCGTGATACAGGGATAGTTGCGTCTGGTTTAAATCCATCCCCGTAAAATAAGCGCTGCCGGGCCGGTTCAACCATTGTCCCAGTCGGTTGTCCAGGACCAGGGCGTGGTCGGCCGTTCGGAGCTCGCTGAAATCCCGGGCCAGTTCGACCTGCAATGCCCCCGGATCAATGATTTCGTCTTCGGACAGGGTGAGCGATTCAGTTAAACCGTCCCCTCCCGTAGGGGAAAGAACCGCTTTCACCCGAGGCTTGGCCCCCCGGTAACGCGCTTCTTCCTGCAGATATTTTGCCCCAGCTTGCCGCATAAATTTTCTCTATTCGGAACAGTGAGCAGTTAACAATTAGCAATCAGAAAAAACCGGACATTATCTGCTAAATGCTTACAAAACTTTAAATCTCTTCCAGAACCATGCTCCCGGACCAAAAGCCGGGGGAGACCTCCCGGAAATCCAGGTCATTGGTCCAGACCCCGGTAAAGGTTTTGGGTCCGGTCCCGTCCCTGAAAAAATCAATATCCGCCTGGGCCTGCTTAATTACCATCAGCGCATCCTTCTGGGTCGTTGAGATGTATTGGAACCGCAGCACCCAGCGCTGCTTCAGTCCCCGGAGATAACTCCTCATAGTGCCGTCCAGGGCCCGCTCCCGGTCTGTCTCATCCTGGGCCAGCTCCTGGTAATCCCAGGTGAAGTTGACCGGCAGCGTGTAACTCTGAAGGCTGCCTCCTGCCGGAGTCCATTCCAACCGGGCGTTTGCCATCCTCCCTCCTTACCAGCGCCGGTCCGCTTCTTGCCTTATGGCCGGCAACAGGTGCCGCTGTACCATCTTGTCCCAATCCAGCCCTGCCACCCCGGAGGCGTCCAGGGCCTGGACCTGAATGGTCACGTCAAAACGGGGAGCGGCTTTGCCCCCACTCACATCGAACTTGCCTGTTCTTAGGGCCTCGAAGTTTTTCTCGCCCAACCGGGCCATACTCTCCCTGGGAAGGACCCCCTCCCCTTTCTGGGCCAGAATGAGCTGCTCGTCGGCCATCAAGGTGCCCGGTGAGATCACCATACCCTGGTGGGCCTCTACGATCCCACCTTGATGAAACCAGCCGCCGACATCCAGGACTCCGCCCAGGAAAGATGACCACCCTCCCCCTGCTCCACCCTGACCTGCTGACGTGGTCGCCCAGGAACTCGCCATTTTTGTCAAGGTATTGATGAAGTTATCACCCCACTGCTCCACTGAGCCCGAGATGTCCGTCAGGTTTTGCTGCCAACTCTGGTTTATGAGGCTGGCCGCAGCCTGCCCCTGGACAGCCATTTCCGTAAACTTGCTGCCGGACAGGGCTGCCATCTGTTCCAGGTTAGACTGCCAGTTTTGGGATAAGCCGCTCCAACTGTCGTGGAGGGCTTGAGCCTCCTGAGCCCATATGGCCAACCGCGCCTGGCTGTATTGCTGACTCAGGTTGAGCAACTCTTCCTGGTAGGAGCGGTAATCGTCCAACTTTTTCTGCTTGCCACTGCTTTGCCCTTTGGTTTTAGTCATGCCGTCCTCGTTGAATTCCTTCCAAAATCCGGCGCACCGTCCCCATAAGCAGCCAGGTTTCGAGACTGAGATCATTGGCCTTGAAGGGATAACCAGCCCGGCTTAACTGGTAGAGAAAAATCAGGTGCCAGGTCCACGGGGAGATAGCCTCCGGGCGCACCCGTTCGGCACACGCCTCGCAGGCCCAGTCGGCAAAGGCCCCGCTCTCCGTCCGGCAACGGCGGCGTTCCTCCGGGCCGCAGAGCCGTCCGCTGGCCAATAAGTGCAATTCCCGGTCCAGCGGCCAGTCCCGGCAGGCTTCGGCGGCAGGCTGGTTCAGTCCCACTCCGGCTCCCTTTGGGCCGCCACCCGCATGCCTTCGAAAACCTGTTGGGCCAGGTAGGAGACCAGATCCGGAGCCTCGGCCGCGATACGCTCTTTCCAGTCGGAATGCCGGACTGGATCCAACGGGATCTCCTCCCCATCCACAGCCATGACAAAATCTCCGGCTCCAAAACCGGTGAGGATGGCCAACCCAAACTTCAAGCGGGTCTCCCCCAGGCAGAACCGGCGCTCACCACTCTCCAGACGGAAGGCCGAGAGCTGATAAGCCACCCGTTCCTCCGAGGTGGGCCGCCGGTAATGCAGGTTGATCACCGAACCGGAGATCGGGTCCTGGATCGCCAGCACGTGACGCTGTTCTCCCAAGAGTCTCGCCATGATATCTCCATAATCTTTATGTCTTTGCGACTTAGCGTGAGCCTTTAAGCGACATAGCTACTTACCCGGTTCTGGACATAAGCCGCCACCGACCCATAAGTGTCATCTTCCAGGACCGCAAATTCCACCTCTTCCCCCAAACGACGCTGGTGCACCTTCACGGTAGTGCCCAGCACCGCCACCCGAGGAAAGACCAGTTCCACCTGGTACTTAAACCCTGGCTCAAATTCCGGGCCCGTGGCCTTCAAATAAATCCCCAGAGTATCGTTGTCCTTCAGGTTTTGAGCCATGAGGAAGTCCCGGAAATCCCGGTCGAATTTCAGGCTCTGTTCCCGTCCGGTCCTAAAGGCCCGATTGGCGTAATTGCCCGCAGCCCCCGGAGTGGACTCCGGTGTCAGGTTGTTTTTCAAAATCCAGGTGATCCCTCGCAGTTCCGTGGTCAACGCATACCCGCCCTGAAAGCTCGTGCCGTCCCAACGTCCTCCCAGGGTCACCTCCAACTGGCTTACTTTCAGGGGCGGTTCCTCCACCCGGGGAGGCAGGTTCATCCAGCCGCTCTCCCTCGGGACATAATAGATCCGGTAAGCAGTGGAATCCCCAGTGCCTCCCGGCGCAGTGATCTCAATGACTGCGGGGACCGCAACCGACACGGCCTGATAGGCCACTTCTTCCCAGGCCTGGGAAACGGGATTCAGCACCTGAACCGCCTGAATATTGCTCAGCCTTTCTGCCGCAGTCTCTCCCGCCACTCCGTTGGCCGCCAGGGACAAGCTGGTGGCATTGTAAGCCGCGGTCACTTCTTCCATCTCGGTATTGTCCACTATCTTGCCGCTGCCTTTTACCGTCCCGCTGATCTTGGCCCAGCCATCTTTGGCGAAGTCCATTCTGACCTGATCAATGAAACATGACGCGAAGCGCCGTTTCATCACTTGGCGGCCGAATCGCATGGCCGCAGTAAAGGACGGATTGGACCGGGCCCCATCAACCTCCCCGGATTGGGGCAGGATGATGTGCCGAAAGCCGCCTGTCCCCACCGGCGTGGTCTGCACTGCACCCAGGCCGTAGCCCAGCAAAAAGCCGAAATGCTGCGGCTGAGCCCGGGAAAAAGACAGAGTCCCCACCACCTTGCCACCGAAGTTATAGAGCCGGTCGGCTTCCTCCTTACCGGTAATCTCCTCCCGGTTGGGGTTTTTCACGGCCTGGTAGTTGAGCACAGTGTTCAGGTCCACCAGCATCGTGGTATCCAATTCCTGCTCGGTGTTCATGGCCACTTCCTGCCGGTTTGCCGATACCGCCAGCAGATTGTGGGTGGCCAAAAAATTCCGGATGGACCGGCTCATGATTCTCTCCTTGTCAGCTTCACATATCCTGCACTATGGCGGTGCCATAGTGGGCGGCATATACCGAAAATTCCCTGTTGTTAAATAAAGGCTCTTCTTTGATAAGATTCAGAGGCTGCATAGCCAAACCCAGGTCTTGGTGCCAGAGAGCCTTTCTCACCCCCGCCAGAATCTGGTGGATCCCTTCGGTCTCTCTTCGCTTGGCGGAATTGCCCCGGGTCACCACCAGAATGGTAAATTCCAGGGCCAGGTCGTAAGACCCCAAGGTGACCTGGTCCCCCTGGCTCTGGCGGAATTGCACGAAGACTGCCGGGAACCTCCAGTAATCCTGATTAAGGTCGGCCTGCCAGTCCCCCTGGTATGACGCCAGGGTATTGACCTGACCGTCCAGTTCCGTTTCCAGGGCTGCCAGAACCGCTTCTTCCACTGTAGTCCAAAGATCATTGGCCATGGTAATTTCAACCTGTTACCAGTCCGTCAGGGTATTCCGGGAGAAACACCGGACCGCACTGGTGGCGTCAGCTACGTTTTTCGCCGCCGTGGCCGCCTCTCCGTCCAAGCCCATGATCACTAGCTCTCCTGAGGCCACCTGTTTTAACAAGGCCACCGCAGCTTCATACCTTTGCTGTCTGACCTGGGGCACGACGTTCCGCCGGGAGTAGAGATTGTAGATGGCCAAATCCACTGACAGGGCCCTAACCTGGTCCGGTGGGGGGGACAGAGGCACCACATACTTGACCCCCAGGAAAGAATTGATCTCGGCATCGGCCTTGCCGATGGCATCCTCGATAATGAGACTGTCAGGGACCTCCCCGGACTCCACTGTCAATTCCGCCAGCTCGGACTGGGTAATCATCTTGAGAAGGTCGTCTTCGGAACAATAAGCCATAATTCTCTCTCCCATGAGGTCCGCTTGTTTTCCGGGATAATTACCCGGTGGCCCATCGTGGTCCTAGACCCCAGGTCTTTCGGGCTTTGTTTATGCAGTCACCGCCCTTTTGATCTGCAGGAAAAAATCATCACTCTTCTTGATTACCGGACCGTCCCAGGAAAATCGCAGTTCCGCAATGTAAGTCGCTTCCGGCTGATTGGTATCTGCGGCGCTCAAATTTACTGAAACAATTCCGCTGGCCGCCTGGCTTTTGTCGAAGTCCTGGTCGGCCTTGGAGAAAGTGTAATCCGTGCTGGCCTTATCCTTCTTCACGCCCAGGAATAAGGCCGCCCCGGTGAGATTCACTCCAATGCCTTGAGCGCCTTTCACCGTGAAAGTGATCGTTTTGGCCTCTCCTTGCTTTACCGCCAACTTATTACTCATCGCTCAACTCCACTTCAGGGCCTCCCAGTTCCACTTCCAGAGTATCTGGAGCGACCAGTACAATCTCCATTTCGCTTATAACCTGGGGAGAGCCACCCTCTGTTGGCGACAGCAACCCCCAAGACACCACGCATTTCGGACTTATGGCCATGAAATTTCACTCCGCTCCGTCGTAATGCCGTCATCCCTGATGATCCCGGAAGCCGCCGGGGTCACGCCATCAGTCTTGTAGGCTGTGAAAGCTCCACTGGCATCATTGATCACCATGCGGTTGCAGACGATCCAGAAGAGTTTGCGGATCAGATCGGCCAGCGAATTGGCGGGAAAGGTCAAACTTTCTGACAGATCCCCATTCAGAATCTCCGCCACCGTTAGGTCATTCAGAGCCGCGATGGCCCCCAGAATTTCGGTATTACTGGCCGGCTCCGTCGGGAGGCTGTCCGTCTTGGCCTGGATTGCGGCGATTCCTCCATCATTGGGGGTTATCTGCATCACTTTGTAGCGGTCGGCGTCTGCCAGGATTGCTCCCCCATCCACCTGCACCACCAGGGCCTCTGCCGGAGTGGCAGTGAACTTGTAGAACCCGCCCCCGATCTCCGCAACGGCCGGAGGGGTGACGATATCGGTGCCGTCCGCCACTTTCTTGAAGATGCTGATAGTGGGTTGCAAGTTTTCCGCCGGTGCCCCGGCATTGCTGAAATAGACCACATAGTTCATATCGCCACCTGTTTTATTCCCAAGGGAATGAGTCCCTGCAATCCATGGGCTATCGGTTTCACCCCCAGCGGCATTAAACCATCATAATTGCCGGCCTGTAACGTTATGATATTTTCTTTAACATTATCGGCTACATGGTCATGATAACCGTCTGCCACAGCCAGTTGATGTAGCTGATAAAGGGTTGGGTTATCCGCAGTATGATTCTGTATGCTGTCTTGAACAATCAGAAGGCCTAACAGACTCAGGAGCACCTCATCGACATCATGATCATGGTCTGAGGCATGCACTTCCAAAAAATGTGCTTGGGTTAACCCCGGGTTGTCGGCCAAATGCGCTTGTGAAGCATCTTGAATGGCCACCAAAAGCGTTTGCGTCAGAGTCAAACTATCGGCTGGGTGGCCGTGAGCCGAATTTTGAATTGCCAGGGAATGCACTTGAGCCAGGTTCAGGTTGTCTGCTATATGCCCTTGGACTATCTCCTGAGTAATCAGATGGTGTGTCCCACTCAATGATAGGCCATCGGCCAATTGTCCGTGTTCGGCATTCTGAGCCGCCAGATGGTGGAGCTGGACCAGAATTAAGTTATCGACGACATGGCCGTGGCCGGCTTCTTGGATCACCAAATCAACCGCAATCTCCCCCGTTTCCAGGGTCAGGTTGTCGGTTGCATGGGTGTGGGGGGCATCCTGAATATTCAGGAAATGGATTTGTGTCAGCGTCAGGTTATCGGCTAATTGATTATGGTGGCCATCCTGGACAGAGAGATCAATGATGAGAGCGGGAGAATCAGCCAAATGGGTATGCCCGGCATCTTGGACCACCAAATTGAAGGAGGGCGCCACCGTGGGGGAATCTGCGATGTGGCTGTGGGCCGCATTTTGAATCACTAAGCCATAAACTTGCCCCAATGCCGGGGATTCCACCGTATGAGCCTGAGCGCTGTCCTGGACCGTCAAATTGTGGACTTGGGCCAGGGCAACACTCTCCGCAGGATGTGCATTAGAAGCGTTCTGGATATCCAGGATGACGCCGGAGAACACTTCTTCAAAGACTGCCGAGACAATGACCCAATCGTCGGCAGTGCCGAATGTCCAGGAAAGGGCCTGGTTCGCAGTGTCAGTCTTGATCAAGTATTGGGCGCCGCTCCCATAGGTGCCGTCATCTATATCATAGAGTTGCACGCCGGTCCGCCCCGTCGGGGCCCAGGTGTTGGCGCCATGACCAACTGCGGCCACAATCACATCACCCGCGGCTAGCCCAGAATGGGTCGGCCCCGTGGGATTGGTGGAAGAAGCACTCTCAGTCCAACTCGCAGTACGCAAGGCCGAGGTGCCACCGGTTGCGGCTTTGTATGAGGAAGTCTCCGCAGTCAGGTAAACGACGCCGGAGTTCGGGATGGAGATGGTATAGGTCCCGGTGGGGGGGTCGATCATATACCATAGCTCCACAGACGTCTCGGGAATGGTGGCGCTGTCCCTGCGAGTCTGGTCAGCCTGGGTTAAGGCGATGCCGTTATAGGTCGGAGGGCCCCCCGTCCGGTTAGAGACTCCACCTACCACGATAGACAACACCAGTAAGGTCGCCCCGCTCCCGCAGGTATGGGTGAACGTCACCGGGTTCTCATTGGTCCGCGTTTTGGCGGTTTTATTGTCGTAAGTGTGAGCCATCGCCCCAGCCTAAATGTTTAACTCGGGTCCTGGATGTTGATTTTCCAAGCCGGGAAATTAACCGTGTTCCCCGCCGTCAGGGCCTGAGGAGTGCAGGTGGTGACATATAGCAGCCTGGTCGCGTCCACCAAGGCGATATGCGTGGCCGTATTGGTAGCATCCACCGTCACACCGCTCTTGGCCCCCACCGTTACTTTTCGGCCACTGGTATCATCCGCCACCGTAAAATCCCCGGATGCCATTGCCACATCTGCCAAAGCATATGTGGTCACCGCTTCGGTTCTGGTCGTGGGTTCGGCGGAGCATACCGTCATCAGGTTACAGTTATTCTTGATGATATTCAGCGCCCCATCCAAAACATCGTTATGTACAGATTTGCTCATAATTTCTGCCTCCTTTTACATCGCAGCAGACCACAAATACCCTTTAATCCCTTCTTCCCGCTTCTTGACCTTTCCACTGTCAGGGACAAACCGAAGACTGCCGGCAAGGCCCATTTGCTGTAGCTCTGCATTTAAAACCGACCAGGTATAATCTCCAATTTCTGAGTCCCTGGAGTTGGGAGGGCGGCGGTTAAGCCGCCTTCCCCGTTATGCAGGCGTCCCCACCCAACTGCTCAGGTATATCTGGTGGGGCGGGCGTTCCCACCCAGTGGCGCAGTTGTCCCGGCCTGCGGACCTTTAGCCCAACTCCGGCACCACCAGGAGATCGGCTGTGCCTTGCCAGATATTGGTTTTGTAGCCGCCGTTGCTGGGGTCGCCCACGATAAACTGCGCCTGCAAAATCTCCCGGGCCTGCGACTCCAGGGAAGGTGGGACCACCAGCAAGCTGGGCTTGATTCCCAAGGGGCGGCCGTCGGCATTCTTCACGGACATCATGCCAGCCCGGGTGTTGGCGTAACTGGTTGCGGTGAGTTCTTCCTTGCTGGCATGGGCTAACTGCCACAGGCCATAGGCCGCCGCCCCCCGGTAGTCCACACCATAGCGCAATTTTTTCCGCATGAAGGCGTGCTCGTCATCCGGCCGGTCCATGTTCACCAGTTGTACCGCCCGCCTCAACTGGAAGATAAACGGCTTGACAGCTCGATTGGTGTCCAGAAGATACCAGGTGCTGTATGTTCCCGAGGTATAGTTGGAAGCAGTCTGGTCACCTACCGGATGATCGGCGGCGAAAAAGTTTTTGCCGTCATAACAAGGTGTGGTGATCCCCCCCGCCAGCAGGTCCGCAATCAACTTCTCCGGATGTTTGCGGGCTTCTTGGGCCAACGCCGCCACGATGGGATTGTATAGCCCCAGCTGATCGTCTTCGATATCATTCCGGTCCACTTCGATGGTGGCTTCCCAATCCTTGGTTTCCACCTGGAAGGTTTTGGGCTCCAAAGAGCTGATCTGCCGGTCACCGATCCATTCCCGGACCATGGGAAAATCCAAAAGAAACTTGTAATCCATAATCCGGGTGGTGGCCGGCACCGTCATGGCCACCTGTTCGTACCAGGTCTGGGTGTCCTGAAAGGCGGCATTGAACACGGCGGTGAGTCCCGTGTACAGGCGCGCTAAGCTTTCCCCATTGATAATCATTCGCATTTCCTCCCTTTATCTGGCGATGTCGATCCAGCCTTTGGTGGCTGAGACATATTTCACTAATTGGCCTACTTTGATGTCATTGGTGGTGCCGGCCGTGTCATCAAAGGTGTGGTCATCGGTGGCGAACATTTCCGTTCCCACCATGGCCTGGGTGATGGACACGGCATCGAACTCGAACACTCCGGCCCGCCGCAGCTTCACGGTCTGGCCGCCGTTGCTTCCGCCGCTATTGTCCACCTGTTCCAGGGCCACCCCGGCGAAATGGAGACCGCTGGTGTCCGACGCCGGCACTGCATACCCCGCAGCATTGACACATACCAGGGAGCCGGCAAAAATTTTGGTGTTGGTTGCCACCGGGTATTCCACCTCGATACCTTCCCGGTAAGGGGTAGCCCGGTCACGGGTTAAACCTGCCATATCCTTTTACCTCCACTTATGTTGGTTTCTCACATCCAGCAGGGAATCTTCCTTGTGCTCCCCCCTTGGGACGGAGCCCGGGACGAGACGCCAAAACTTCTCTTCACCTCCCCTTCCCATCTATGGAAGCTTCACCGCAACAACTACCCCATTTGCTTTTTGGCTTTCAGGTAAGCGTCCGGAGGAACATTCAAGGAACGACATATAGCCAGTTCGTCCGGTATCAGGCCTTGTTCTTCATCAAAGGGCTCTCTCCGAAGCTGCAATTCCTCCCCGGTGGGTACCAGTTTCGGGGCCCGCTCGGCATAGGTTCTGAAACCCTCCATATCCCGACGACAATATTCCAGCGCCCAGCCGCGTTGCGCGGGCATAATTTTGCCGGCCTTCAGGGCTTCTTCCACTACCCGGTCCGTCCTTTCTTCCAGCAGACGGGTTTTAAGAACTTGCAATTCCTCTTCAGCTTTAAGCAAGCGCGCCGCCCCGGCCTTGTGTGCTTCCACCGCCCCCTTAAGTTGCGCCACGGTAGCATCATCCGAAAGATTCAAGATCACACCCAGGTCCCGAAAAGTCTTTACCGCTTTGTCGCAGACCTCGCCCAATTCCACCTCAGGCGTCAGTCCCATCAGGCGTTTAAGTTTTTCCACCATCTTTCCCTTCTCCTTTAACGATCTCATCTCCAGTACCACTGACTCCGGTTTAAGCTCTTCCGTTGTCTGCGCCTCCCCGCCCCACTTAGCCACCAGGGGCGGCAGATGGTTGATGGCCGGCACGTTGGTCAGACCTACGTGCATCAGGGCGATGGGTCTCCGGGTTTCTGGGTCTAGCCTCAGCACAGGTGAAAAATAACGATATTCCCTCTGTTCCAGATATTCCCGGGCCTGCTGAGTCCATTCCACCCTGGCCCAGAGACCGTCTGCCCTGGCCTCCAGTTCCTTGATCCAGCCGGCTGCCGGGGCCCGCTCCCCGTTTAAGGATTGATGTTCGTAATCAACCACCAGATCAATCCCCCGGGACTTAAAGGCCGCCACCATGAAAGTAAGGGACTCCTCGTCCACCATGAAAGGCTCCCGGTGGTCCGCCAATTCCACTTTCCCCAGCGGGAGTACCCTGATCCACTCCGGCAACTTTGCAGGGTGTTGGCCTTCCTCGTTAAGCACCATGGTCATCTCCCGTTATTCCGAGCCTTTCATCGAGATTTTGGTGAGGGCAGCGCCCTCTTCAACTACACCGGCATCCTGAGCCAGCTGCTTGGCCGTTTGGGCTTGCAGTTCCAGCTGCTTGACCTTACCGGGATTTGGACACCACCGCCTCTGGAGTTCCCCTGCCAGAAGCAGAGTTGTATCCGCAGCTACCACCGCTTGTTGCAAGGTTTTATTTGTTCGAAGGTTCTCTTGAATCAACGGGTCGTAGAAGCCCTGCACCATCGCCATGGAACCTTGCACCTTTTTGAATAACTCCGGTTGGTTGCAACAGCCGCTGCTAAGCCAAACCAGAGCCGCCAGCCAAATCCACCTGCCCTTCGTCATTAATCCAATCTCCTCCTTTTCCTGGTTACTTAGCGTCTCGGCGTTAAAAACAATTCCTGTCATCCCAATGAAATAAACCCCATTAAGTTCCAGGCTTTGAACTCGCCCCCTCCCCCTTCTCAGTTCCCAACGGAATACCGAACCGCTCCGCTACATGCTCCATGTCCAGGGGGAACCCCATGGCCGCCAGGTTGCGGAAAACTTCGGACAAAGTTTTAAGGTCCTCTTCCTCTTCAAACCTAAAGCGAAACCACGGAACGGGCTTGTCCCAGCCGAAGTTAAACCCCACCAGGGGACGCAGCAGTTGTTCCCGGAGTGTGGCTGCCAGGGCCTGGGCGTCGGCCTCCACCAAGTCCCGGCGCACCTGCCCGTGGACCGAGGCCGCGGCATAAGTGCCGGTGGACCCGGCGGTGTCCGTAGTCAGGGTTTGCCCCAAGACCGCCTTGGACATTTCCCGGTTGCAAAATTCCGCCATAAGCTGATAGGGATTGACTCCCCCGGACCTGGAAGCGGCTTCCACAAATTCAATCTCGGTGGCCTTGCTGATCACCCCCGCGGCATCGGACCCCAGATTCCGGATGGCCGTAACCAGTGCATCCCGGTCTGCCGGCGAGGCGGTGGCGTCATACTTCCCCAGCCGCAGCGGCATGCCGAATACCTCATTAAACGCTGCCCAATCCTTCAGGGCAAAATTCTTGAGCAGATACATCCAACCCACCACCCGGAGGATGCCCGACCGGTTGGCATGACCGCTCCGGGCCTTGTAGCGGTGGTAAATAACCTTCCAAAGCGGCGGCGTCACCCCTTGCCAATTGGCGTCAGAGGTCAAAAGACGCGGCTTCCAATCTTCCCCAAAAGTCACTTTTTTCTGGGGAATCCATCTCAGTTCCGACACCCGGGCCTGGCCATTCGCCACTTCCCACAGAATTTCGCTCAGCGCGAACCCCTTGCCGATGGCGTCCAATAGATCCAGAAAGGCCTCTTCCAGGTTGGGAATGCCATAGACAATTTCCCCTAGCTGGGCCGCAATCGCTTCATTCTCCGGGGTGTTGGAGTATGGCATTACCTCGTAGTCTTTGCTTAACACCGCCATTTTCCGGGTCTGGAGGATCGCCGTCAGATGGGCGTCCTTCTCCTCCATCTCTTCAAACAGCTCCATCTGCCGGTAAATGTTGCCCTGATCCGCCTCCCGGAAGATTCCCGACAAGCGGCTGGGCGTCAACCCCGAGCTGGGGTAACTGCTCCAGCGTTCCAACAGGCTGACAGCCGACAGCTCCCGGGTTTCCGGCTTCACGGTTTCTTTAAAAATTCTTCCGAATAAATCCTTCAGCCCCATGGTTTCTCCTAACATTGAGCCGCGAGCTGTAAGCCGTATCCAGGAAAGGCCTGGTCAAACTGGTCCTACTGCTCATCACTCTCCACTCATCCAACAGGTTCTGGATTGAGGGTTTTTGGAAGCGGTATTGAAAAAGTGTCTCCATAACCAAAAACCCAAACCCGGAACCTTCTAAAATGCCCCTCGGCTCTGGAACTTACGCTGCTCCACCTGAGTGTATTTCGGGGCACCTCCCGTCGGCACTTCCCGGGTCAAACTCACCGCTCCTTCCAATGCGTCCGGCCCATCGTCGTGCAGCGTTCGGGACGGGAAAAAGAGCAGCTGTTCCACCAGTAGCTCCTGATCCGAATGACCGCGAATGAAGCGAATCTTGCCCCGCTCCAGGAGCGGCGACAACCCGGCCACCCGGGTCTCCTTGGCGATGCGGTGGGTCACTCCCTTCAGAGGCAACAGTTGGCCGCGCTCCGCCCCCAAGCGATCGAACTCCTTGAGCAAAAGCCGTTGAAAGAGGTTGTCCTCCACCCCCACTACCTGGTAACCGAACTGCTGGTGCCGGTTATAAATTGTCCGCATAATCTGTTCTAAGGTGGTTTTCTGGATAACCGCATCCATCACGTAATAAATCATTTCCCGGCGGTCCCAACCCACGGTGACAAAGGCCTTGTAATCGGAAGTGGCCCCGGTCTCCAGGGAAGGATCAAAGAATCCGGCAACCACCAGGTCCCGGTCTTTTAGGCTGTCTGGGTGGTAATAATGAATCCATTCCTCATGGAAAAAGCCTCCATCCGGTGCCGGTTCGTTCATCTTCTCCCGGTTGAATGCCACGGTCCCCATCAATTGCTTTTGCAGCTTAAGTCGGGCCACCGGATGACGGGCCTCCCACAACGAAGTCCCGTCATCCTGATAGGCCCGGTAAATCCGCCGCTGAAAATTGCAGTAAGGTTCATCAAGGCTGGTCAGCATCAGATGCAGGGCGCTGCGCCATCTCAGGATGGTGCCGATGATCATCAGGGTGCCCCGGGCATCCAGTGCTGGGTATACCGTGGACTTCACCCAATCTAAAATGGACTGGACGATTTCAGGATTGCGCACGTTGGTATCGTTTTCCAGGTCGTCCAGGATGGCCAGGTCCGGCCGATACTGCTTGTGCTTGAGACCCCGGAGACGCTGACCCCTGCCCCTGGCCTTCACCCGGATGTCGTTCAAAGTGACAAAATCATCCACCGACTTGTTGCCCTTCACTAACTCACCGAAATCCTGATGAATTCTTTCGTTGTAGAGCAACTCCAGATAGATGTAACCAGTGAGATCCGAGGCCAGGTCCTCGGTGTCGCTGGCGATCAGGATGAAATGCCGCCTTCGGAAACAGATTTGATGAAGCACGTATCCGAAGGTGCACACCGTGGTTTTGGCAAACTCCCGGGGCGCGGCCACCACCATAGGGGTCACCACATCCCCTTCCCGCTGCTCCAACATTTGAATCAACTCATGGTGGAAGGGCGCCGGGGCATGGGCAAAATAATGAGGAAGATAAGTGCGGCAGAAGTAGAGGGGATCCCGCGCGGCTCGTTCTATCCGCTGCTTTTGCTTTTCCTCGCTGTCTGCCCAAAAGGGCATCACTTCCAGCGATAGGCGCATCAGGATCTTATCGGCCCGCTTGCGAAACTCGCTTTTGGTTAACTTCTTATTTAAAGTCATTGCACTTCCTTGTGCCGGTGGGACGGGCCTCCATGCCCGACATTAATGTCACTGCTAAATTCCTTCTTTTTATCCCCTCTCTCTCTGAGGTGAGAGGGTTAAAAACGGGGTGAATTAACCAGAAAACTTAGCATCAGAGTTCATCTTCCAGCTGCTGGAAAAACTCTTGCACCCGGAATGAGATTCGCTTAAGTTCCTCCTGATCGGTCACCCACCCCCGCAGGAAATCACTGAACTTATCCATAACTTCCAGGGCCGCCGCCCGCATATCCCATCCTTGGCTGCACAGGCGGTCGATAAGGGTCACAATCTTGGTAAGTTCATCCAGTTCCTGCGTCTTCAGGTCGCCACTGACAATTATCCGACCGGCCTTCTCCCGCAGAACCCCCTTCAGAGCCTCTCCCAGCCATCGGGGGGATACCGGCACCTGCCGCCGCTTCTCTTCCCATTGCCCTTCCTGGTGCCAGCGCTTCAAAGTTGGAAGGGCCACCGGGACCAGGTCATTGATCTCTTCCAATTCCTTTCCCGCCAGGAAGAGCGACTGGGCATCTTCCCAGTACAGGTCCCGCTTCCCTTTTTTCGCTTTTTTCTTGTTTTCCGTCATGGTTGCCTGGATATATGCTAAAGTCGGTTCAATCTCCAGCACACTTGGAACAGCTGTCCTCCAGCTCTTTGGCCTCGCCATCGCTGGGCCAACCATTCGTACCTCCGCGTCAGACTCAACTTATCCATGACTTACCAGTCCGGTATAACCCCTCTTCTTTCTTACTGTGTAATCAAATCAATCCGGCCCTTGGCCAGTCGCTAAACTAGCCACAAAAACTCCCCCTTAATAAACCTCCGCTATCCTTTCATTAACTGCGCTCTCCAGGATTCTGACCGTCCCTCCGGTGAACTTGACCCCCTTGAGCTTGCCTTCCCAAAACCAGCGGTACACCGTGGATCTGGACACCGCCAGGCGGTTGGCCACTTCCCTGGGCCTCATCAATCGTTCTTGGGCCATTTTCTTTCCTCCTTTTTTGGCACAGTTGCCCAACTCCATTCAAGATTCATGCAATCTTTAAAACACCTGGCCGCTTTTGTCCCATTTCCTGGTCCTTTCACATCCCAAGCAGTCTTTTTCCCGGTTTTGTCGAGCCACATGATATTCCACTCCTTGAAGCCACAATGCCAGGTCCAGCCACCTTCAGCGGGCTTTACCTCCACCCGTTGGAGGCGCAGCTCCCTTCGCCTGCAAAAAATGGCTTTTTTAAAGAACAGCAGCTCATTTTACTTTCTGATACTGAGTCATTTTCGGGAAGGCGCCGCGAAAGGCCTGATGGAAAGATCAAATGGGTATAGGGTTATTTTTCAATCCCTAGAGGTATTTCCTGAATACCCCTATAAAATTAGGGGTGTGAAATGACCTATTGGCCGAAATCATAAGACCAAGGTGCCACAGACTTCATGTTAAGCGCACAAGACCTCGACCAGTTCCGGCAAGATATGCGCGGCTGATTTATTAGGGAGTTACATCATTAAATATCTAATAAGAAAAATGGCACCTCCTTTGCATTTACGATCATCGCAAAGCAAAGCTCAAAGAAAAGCAATCTCCACCGCAGGGAGGCTACCCATGGAGCTATTGAACAAAAAACGTTTTTTTCGCCCTGATGAAGCAGCCGCCATCCTAGTGCTCTCCCGGCGCACGGTCTACCGGATGATGCGTGACGGCCGAATCACCGGAGTCAAATGGGGCCGCGGCCCCTGGCGCATCCCCCGGGAAAGTCTGGCAAGCCTGCTTCCAGGAGAGAGGTTCTAACCCATTCTGAATTCGCACCCTCCTTCGTATTGATACCCCCCCTAACCCCAGAGCCCTGCTCTCCCTGATGATGGAAAGGGGCAGGGTCTGGGCCCTCCTCTTCGGCCCTCCCCCATACCCCATGTCAACCACAGAATTCACCTTGCATTTTTCCTCTATAAATCTTAAAATAACTTGAGTGAATCTGATATATTGGTATCGCTCTAGCGTCTATTTGAGCTTAAGGACCCGATGAATAATCGTTTGAGCCCCTTTTATAAAAATATCGCCTTGTGGTTGCTCATTACCCTGGTAATGATCTTCCTGTTTAATTACTTCAACAGCGTGGAACACGCTCGCGGCAAAGCCACCATCAATTACAGCAAATTCCTCGAACTGGTCAAGGGCGACAAAGTCACCCGGGTTACCCTTCAAGGTGACGAAATCTCCGGTGAGATGGAAGATGGCAAGCCCTTTAAGAGCTACGCCCCTTCTGATCCTGATTTGATTAAGCTACTCCAGGCTAAGAAGGTGGAAATCACCGCCAAACCCAAGGATGATTCTCCTTGGTATACCACGCTGCTGGTTTCCTGGTTGCCCATGTTAATCCTGGTGGGCATCTGGATCTTTTTTATGCGCCAGATGCAGGCCGGCGGCGGTAAAGCCATGTCCTTCGGCAAGAGCCGGGCCCGCCTCATGACGGAAAACACTGTCAAAATCACTTTCAGTGACGTGGCCGGCATCGAGGAAGCCAAGGAAGAAGTGGCGGAAATCATTGATTTCCTTAAAGATCCCAAGAAATTCACCCGGCTGGGTGGCCGCATCCCCAAAGGAGTCCTTTTGGTGGGCGCTCCGGGCACCGGCAAAACCCTTTTGGCCCGGGCCATCGCTGGCGAAGCCGGGGTTCCGTTTTTTAGCATCAGCGGCTCTGATTTCGTCGAAATGTTCGTGGGTGTGGGCGCCGCCCGGGTGCGGGATCTGTTCATCCAGGGCAAGAAGAGCGCTCCTTGTATCATTTTTATCGACGAAATTGATGCCGTGGGCCGGCATCGGGGCGCCGGTTTGGGGGGCGGCCACGATGAACGGGAACAGACCTTGAACCAGCTCCTGGTGGAGATGGACGGCTTTGAGGCCAACGAAGGGGTCATCCTCATCGCCGCCACCAACCGCCCGGATGTCCTGGACCCGGCCCTGCTGCGGCCCGGCCGCTTCGACCGCCAGGTAGTGGTCCCTATCCCCGACCTCAAGGGGCGGGAAGCC
This sequence comes from Thermodesulfobacteriota bacterium, assembly GCA_049322355.1. Lineage (GTDB taxonomy): Bacteria > Desulfobacterota > Desulfobaccia > Desulfobaccales > 0-14-0-80-60-11 > 0-14-0-80-60-11. The sequence continues at coordinate 38,112 of JBMORG010000019.1, forward strand.
ATCCTCAGGGTCCATACCCGCCGCACTCCCTTGGCCGACACGGTGGACCTTTCCATCTTGGCCCGGGGCACCCCTGGTTTTTCCGGTGCCGACCTGGAAAATCTGGCCAATGAAGCGGCCTTGTTTGCCGCCCGGCGCGGCAGCGACGTCGTTACCATGCCCGATTTTGAACAAGCCAAAGATAAAGTCCTCATGGGCACCGAACGCCGCAGCCTTATCCTGACCGAGAGCGAGCGCACGAACACCGCTTACCACGAGGCCGGTCATACCCTGGTAGCCAAGTGCATCCCCGGCACTGACCCCATCCACAAGGTCACCATCATTCCCCGGGGACGGGCCCTGGGCCTCACCCAGCAGTTGCCCCTGGATGAACGCCACACCTATCCCAAGGATTATCTTACTTCCACCCTGACAGTGCTGTTGGGCGGGCGGGCCGCCGAGGAACTGGTCTTTCAGCATTTTACTACCGGCGCCGGCAATGACCTGGAACGGTCCACCGAATTGGCCCGCAAAATGGTGTGTAATTGGGGCATGAGCGAAGAGCTGGGGCCAGTTACCTTCGGGAAACGGGACGAACACATCTTTCTGGGGAGGGAGATCTCCCAGTCCAAAGATTTCAGTGAAGAGACCGCCCGGGTCATCGACCATGCCATCAAAAATCTGGTTCTTAGCGCCTATGATAAGGCCAAAAAGCTTTTGACCGACCATCGGGCCCAGCTGGAAGCCTTGGCCCAGGGACTCCTGGAAAAGGAAACCCTGGACAGCAATGATATCGACCGGATTCTCAACTCTTTTCAGAAGCCCGACCAACCCTCAGAAACCCCGGAAGTAGCAGCCTCACTCGCTCTCCAGCAGGCCTAACCATGGCGGGGCTGACACTTCCTTCCGGCACCCCCGGAATTCTTGAGCGTCGCCAGGTCTGGACGGATCTAGTAGCTGCATCCCGCCCCTTGATCATGGGGGTGCTCAATGTTACCCCAGACTCTTTTGCCGATGGCGGCCTTTATTTCGACCACGCCGCGGCTCTGGCCCAGGCTCGGGCCCTGGTGGCCGCCGGCGCCGACATCCTGGATATCGGTGGTGAATCCACCCGCCCCTTTGCCGATCCCGTGCCCTTGGAGGAGGAGCTCCGCCGGGTCCTCCCGGTCATCGAAGCCGTTGCTCCTGAAATCAATATCCCCATCTCCATCGATACCTACAAAGCGGCGGTGGCCCGGGCCGCCCTCGAAGCCGGAGCCACCCTGATCAACGATATCAGCGCCCTGCGCTTCGACCCGGAGATGGCCCCGCTCGCTGCCACCTATCAAGCCCCGGTAGTCCTAATGCACATGCAGGGCACTCCCCGGGATATGCAGCGCCATCCTCACTACCATGATCTTTTGGGAGAGATCAGAGATTTTTTTCAGGAACGCCTAAATTTTGCTGCCTCCCAAGGCCTTGCCAGTGATCTCCTGGTTCTGGACCCCGGCATCGGTTTCGGTAAGACCTGGGAACACAACTTGGAAATCTTGAACCATCTGGAGGTCTTTTTGGATTTGGGCGTGCCGCTCTTGGTGGGTCCATCCCGGAAAGCCTTCATTGGGCACATCCTGGATCTTCCCGCCGGGAAAGAGCGGGATATTGGCACTTTGGCTGCCTTGGCCGCAGCCGTGATGCATGGCGCCCGTATTGTCCGCACTCATAACGTGGCCTATGCCCGCCAGTTTCTGGCGGTGCTGACGGCGATTCGTTCTGCCCGTAACTAATTCCCCCCTTTGAAAAGGGGGTTAGGGGGATTTCTTTTAACCCCTCGGAATCCTTTAATTTCCGTCCCGAATATCTGGTGCGCACTGCGTACCATTGGACCAACTGGCTTAACGTTTTTTATCCTTGCTCCTTCAAAGAAATAATGCTTTAGAATTTAGAATAGCCCTAACCCGAAAACCTTAAACCTGAAACCTGAAACCTGCATTTATGTGGCACTTTCTCAGCAACTTACGGTGGCAGGATGGTGTGGACATAATCCTGGTGGCCGTCATCATTTATCAAGTGGTGTTGGTGCTCCGGGGCACCCAGGCCATCCAGGTCCTGGCTGGACTCTTCCTCCTTTTTCTTGCCTATGTGATGGCCCGGCAACTGGAGTTGTTTACCCTTGAATGGCTTCTGGATATTATTGTTAAAAGCTTTGTGCTCATTGTCATCATTCTCTTCCAGGCTGACATCCGCCGGGTCTTAAGTCGCATGGGCAAAAAGGCCCTTGCGCCCGGAGGCATCCAAACCCCAGTCACCGCTGAGGATGTCTGCGATGCCGTCGACACCATGGCTTCTCGCCACATGGGCGCCCTTATTGTGATAGAGCGCTATATCGGCTTGTCGGAATTTATGGATAGCGCCATCAAATTGGATGCCCTGGTTTCCAAAGAGTTGCTGGTCTCCCTGTTTTGGCCCCACACTCCCACCCATGACGGCGCCGTCATCATCCAGGGAGACCGGGCCGTGGCTGCGGGCTGTCTAATGCCCCTATCCCGCAACCCTAACTTGGATCCGACCTTGGGGACCCGTCACCGGGCTGCGGTTGGAATCACCGAAGCCAGCGATGCCCTGGCCCTGGTGGTCTCCGAAACCTCCGGACAGATCTCCCTGGCCCAGGCAGGAAAATTGCGACGCGATCTTACCCGGCTGCAACTCCGCCAGGCCCTCCGGAACCTCCTGGAAACCCCCGGGCACCATAAAGGAAATTGGTTTGAAAAGCTGGTTCGGCACCTTAAGGCGCAATAGGCTCCCGAAACTCCTTTCCCTCCTGCTGGCAATCGCCCTCTGGTTCGCCGTCGGCGGTGAGGAGCGTACCGAAACCACCCTAAACATGGCCCTGGAAATGGTCAATCTGCAACAAAATCTCATGGTCACCGGCGAGGTGCCCCCTGCCATTCAGGTCCGGGTTGTCGGCCCCCGCTCCATCGTCAACAGTCTCTCCCAGACCCGCCTCAGCCAAACCCTGGACCTCGCTAACTATAAGAGTGGCCGTCATGCTTTCTACCTCGGCCCCAACAGCTTTGCCTTTCCCCGGGGTGTGCAGGTTGTCCGCATCCAACCCAATCCCATCAACCTGACCCTGGCCGCCACTATTACCCGAACCCTTCCCATCAAACCGGTCTTGGAAAACAAACCTCCCGAGGGCTATGAGGTCATCAGCGCCAACACCAAGCCACTCCAGGTGACGGTGAAGGGGCCTTATTCTGAGCTGGCCGAATTGAAGTTCCTTCACACCCTTCCCATTGATCTCTCGCAGCTCAAGGACCAGACAACCATTCCTACGGACCTGGATTTTAAAAACCTCCATCTGACCTTAACAGAGTCTGTCCCTATCCTGGCGGAAATCCATATCGGCCCTAAAACCCTTACCCGGACCTTTTCCGGGGTCCCCGTGCTCGCCGACCCCTCGTCGGCCCGAGTGTCCCCCCAACTGGTTACTCTTACAATCAAAGGCCCTTGGCCTCAGGTCCAAAGCCTTAAGGCCGAAGATCTTAAGGCCCGGGTGGATATCCAGAATCTGAGCCCCGGCCGCCACCGCATCAATCTCTCCGTAGAATTGCCCGACGGCCTCAGCCTGGTGCACTCCAGACCCGGCACTGTCACGGTCACCGTACCCAAGTCCTCCTGAGAAATCTTCCGTTAACCTCACTAACCCCTGGCCCCTGACCCCTAGCTCCCTGAACTTTCCCATTGCCTGCCCTCATCCCCCATGATACATTCCCCAACTATGCACCCTCTCATCGCTCTCCTACTCGGCGTGGTTCAAGGCGTTACCGAATTCTTACCCATCTCCAGTTCCGGCCACCTGGCCCTTCTTGAACACTATCTCCACGTTGAGGCTGGCGGTCTGAGTTTCGACATTCTCTTGCATGTGGGTACCCTGTTCGCCCTGGTGGCTTATTTCTACCAGGACTGGCTAAACATGGCCCGCGCCTTCATCTCGCCCTCCCGCTACAACCGTCCGGAGCGTAAGATGCTGTTTTTTCTCATCGTAGCTACTATCCCTGGGGCTCTGGCCGGGTTGTTCCTGGAAAAGCAGGCCGAGACTATCTTCCGGGCGCCGTTCCGCATCGCCATTCTTCTGGGAAGTGTGGGCCTTCTCCTGATTCTGGCCGAAATCCTGGCCCGGCATGTCCGCCGTCTGGATCAGCTTACCTTAAAAGACGCCATTCTCATCGGCCTCTCCCAGGCCTTGGCCATCATGCCCGGGGTCTCACGCAGCGGCATCACCATGACCACCGGCCTCTTTTTGGGCCTCAATCGCCGTTCCGCAGCTCATTTCTCCTTTTTAATGTCCACTCCCATCATCTTCGGGGCCGGTCTCCACCACATCCCCAATTGGCTTCACGAACCCGCCGGGACCCTCCCCCTCTTGCCCGCCGTCCTGGGGTTCCTGGCTTCAGTCATCTCCAGCTACCTCACCATCAAGTACCTGCTGCGGTTCCTCCAGCGTCACACCTTCATACCCTTCGCCGTCTATCGCTTCCTCCTGGCCGCAGTGATCCTGGCCCTGGCCTTTTTATATCCTTCTGCCTAATCAAATGCCTTGATTATCTTGATTATAATGACTAATTAATGATTGAGGTTTACGCTGTATTACTGTCTTTCATCATCCTTTCAGGAATTGGGGGCGGAGGCTTTTCACTCTGACCTGTTCTAAAATATTTCTGAACTACTATCTGCTGACTTTTGATTACTGGCAGGGCATTGCCCATCAAGGAGGGGGCCGGTGGCCAAAACCAGTCTCAAGGATTATCAGGAAAAGCGCGATTTCTCCCGCACCCCGGAGCCATCGGGAACTGGGGCCAGGACCTCCCAGGCGCCTATCTTCGTCATCCAGAAACACGCTGCCAGCCATCTCCACTTTGACTTCCGCCTCGAGGTGGACGGGGTCTTGAAATCCTGGGCCGTACCCAAAGGCCCCTCCACCGACCCCAAAGACAAGCGCCTGGCCGTGCCCACTGAAGACCATCCCCTGGATTATGCCAATTTTGAAGGCGTCATCCCCGAAGGCGAATATGGTGCCGGCACGGTCCTGGTGTGGGATACCGGCCCCTACCGCAACCTCACGGAGAAAAAGGGGGTAGCCATCCCCATGGGTCAGGCAGTGGAACATGGCCACGTCAAGGTCTGGTTGGAGGGAACAAAACTCAGAGGAGGCTACGCCCTTACCCGCTTCCGGAAAGGTAAGGACGAGTCCTGGCTCCTGGTGAAAACCGACGACGAGGAGGCCGACCCCCACCGCAATCCCGTGGCCACCGAACCCCGATCCGTTCTCTCCGGCCGCACCCTGGAAGAGATCGCCGGGAAATTATAAGGGTGGACCTGCAGCTCCACTAAATCTCTTTTTGCTATAATAAGCTATGGACCTGATCCCGGCCTTGATGGACCCGGCCGCCTACCCGGAACCCACCCGGCGGGTTGAGCTGATCCAAACCCATATCTCTTGGGTTTTCATTACCGATGATTTTGCCTACAAAGTCAAAAAACCGGTGGATTTGGGCTTTTTGAACTTCACCACCCTGCGCCGCCGCCACCACTATCTCCAGGAAGAACTCGTCCTCAACCGCCGCCTCTGCCCCGAAATCTACCTGGAAATCCTGCCCATTACGGCTAAAGCCGGCCGGGTGCGCATCGGGGGCCGGGGCCACCCGCTGGAATACGTCCTGAAAATGGTGCGTATGCCCCAGGACCGCATGATGGATGAAGTGGCGGACCGGGGCGAGTTGAGCCGGGAGCACCTGGACCGCATCATCAATCGCCTGGTGCCGTTCTACGAACAGGCGGCCACCGGCCCCCGCATTAACAAGTACGGCGAACCGGCCATCATCGCCTACAACCACGAAGAAAACTTTGCCCGTACTGAAAACCTGGCGGGGCAGATGTTCCCCAGGGAGCTATTCCAGGAAATTCGCGACTTTGCCCGGTCTTTCCTCTCCAGGCATCGGGGCCTGTTCCTCCAGCGCATCCGGGAAGGCCGCATCCGGGACTGCCACGGCGATCTGCACATGAAGAATATCTGCCTGGCCGACGGCATTTATATTTTTGACTGCATTGAATTTAATCCCCGCTTTCGCTATGGTGATGTGGCGGCGGATATCGATTTTTTGGCCATGGACCTGGATTTTCACGGCTTTAGGGGCTTGAGCAGGTATTTCGTGGAGTGCTTCACCACTGCCTCCAATGACCCGGACCTCATCCAGATGCTGGATTTTTACAAATGCTACCGGGCCTATGTGCGGGGAAAAATCCACGCCTTTACCGCCCAGGACCAGACCCAACCCCAAGAAATCCGGGACCAGGCTTTAGAAACCGCCCGGGCCTATTTTGACCTGGCCGGAGAGTATGCCGAAGCGGGAGCGCGATGGGCCGCTTGATCGTGGTCATATTCGGGTTGATGGGCACCGGCAAGAGCAGCCGCTCCCGGGCCCTGGCCAAAAGCACAGGTTGGCCCGTCATCCACAGTGATGCGGTGCGCAAAACCCTGGCCGGTCTTAAACCCACCGACCGGGTACCTGTGGACTTCGGCCAGGGTATCTATAACGAGGACTTCTCGACCCGCACCTATTCCGAGATGCTCCGCTTGGCTCGGGATTATCTGAATTCAGGACAAAACGTGATCCTGGACGGCTCCTATAAACGGGCCCAGGAAAGGGACCGGGTGCGGCAGCTGGCCAAAGAGCAGGGGGCCAAAATAGTGTTCGTGTATTGCGAATGCCCCGCGAATGTGGCCCGGGAGCGCCTGGGAATTCGCTTGACCGACCCCGAGGCCATCTCCGACGGCCGGGTGGAGCTCTTCGAGGCCCAGGCCCGGGACTTTGACCCCATTATGCCCGAAAACCGGCCTTTACTCCGGCTGGATACCACCCGGGACCCGGACGTGGTGCTGGAGGACCTGAAAAATTTTGTTGAAAGTCATATATAGGGTGGCCGGGTGTGGTCTTCCGCAATTGCATTTTATAAATCCAGGCCTTTTAAACTCCCCCTTCCCTGGTGGGGAGGGGTTGGGGGGAGGGGGATATTAAAACGAAGTCAGTCAGATGTTTCACCCCCACCCTGACCCTCCCCCATCCAGGGGGAGGGAAAAAGACCTGAATGTAACACCGCGCACCTTTTTACTCGTTCCCAAGCTCCTGCCTGGGAACGTAAATTTTACCCCAAGCTTTGCTTGGGGACCTTTAGCATGGAGACAATAATGACCCCTGAAGAAGTAATCGCCCAGGTAAAAAAACGGGCCAAAAAAAACTTCGCAACCGGCCTGAACTGCGCCGAATCCGTCCTGGAAGCGGTGCTGACCCACATCGACACCGGCCTGCCCCACGCAGCCATGTGCGTCATGACCGGGTTTGGCGGCGGCGGCGGCCTCTTCGGCGACACCTGCGGCGCCCTGGTGGGGGCCATGGCGGCCCTGGGCGCGGTGTACGGCCGCCGGGCCGTGCCCACCAACGTCAAGGCCGCGATAGACGAACTCGAGGGCAACCCCGGCCTCTACCGTCTGTTTAACCGCTTGCCCAACGAATTTAAAAAGCGCTATGGCAGCACCCAGTGCCGCCTGTTGACCTCCCAGTGGCGCAAAACCTGGCTCTGCCGGGACCACCTCCAGTTTTGCCGCAACCTCACCATCGAGGCCGCGGGACTGGCGGCAGAAATGGCCTTCCCCAAGGACCTGGCCCGCTGGGGCTCTCTCCCCTTTGGGGAACAGCATCCTTAATCCCAAGGAAACTTCCTCGAAGCTATTGCAAAACCCCCTTTATTCTGTCACCCTGAGCGCAGGGAAGGGTCTCAAGTATTTAAAAATACGAGATTCTATGCTTCGCTCAGAATTACAATTTTAGCCTCGTTCCCAAGTTGCACTTGGGCATGAGAAAAAAATTTTACTTGACGGGAAGATTTCAATGAAATAAGAATATACCAACCGGTCGGTATTTTTTAAGAGAGATTGCGGATGTCAACCAAGGGAGACCTAACTCGTCACCATATCATCGAAAAATCCATGCAGCTCTTTTCGGTCCACGGCTACTTCAATACCTCCATCGATGGCATTGTCAAGGCCGCGGGGCTGACCAAGGGCGGAGTTTACGGCCACTTCCGCAACAAGCAGGAAATCTGGCAGGCAGTCTATGAGGAGTGCGTCAGGATTTGGCGGAGCATCGTCTTTCAGGGGGTCAGAGATATCCCCGACCCCTTGGCGCGCCTTGACCGGGTCATAGAAAACAACCTGAAGAACTACCTGGGCGGGGGAGTTTTTGAGGGCGGCTGTTTCTTATGCAATGCCCTGGTTGAACTGGCCGGCCAGTCCCCTACCATGAGCGCCCACGTTTTGGAAGGCTTCAAGAGCTTTGCCAAATTGTTGCGCCGGTGGCTTGAGGAGGCCGACGCGCAAGGCCTGCTCAGGGAAGGCTTAAATCTCGACGAAATTGCCCATTTCATTGTGACCTCGCTGAACGGCGCCGCCCCCCTGTATGCTGCCAGCAAAGACCACGCAGTGTGGCAGCAAACCCTGAGCCAACTGCACTTTTATATCGAGAGTTTGAAAAAACCGGATATTGCTAACTTATCAGGATAAAGGAGATGGATATGGAATACACCAATGTGCTGGTGGAGAAACGGGATAAAATCGGCTTTATCACCCTGAACCGCCCCCAGGCCATGAACACCTTCAACGTGCCCTTTGCCCGGGAACTCAATGACGCCCTCTGGGAGATGGAGAAGGACCCCGAAGTCCGGGTAGTGGTGATCGATGCCAACGGCAAACATTTCTCCACGGGGATTTCCCTGGACGAATTCAAAGAAAAAACCAGCAGGGAGTATTGCGAATTTATCCATTTAATGGATGAGCACAATCATACCATCGCCAAGATGAAAAAGCCGGTGATCGCCTCGGTCAAAGGCTATGCCCTGGCTAACGGCGCGGGTCTGTCCTTTGCCTGCGACCTGACGGTGGCCGCGGAGGACGCCAAATTCGGCACCACCGCCATCAACGTGGGCCTCATCTGTCTGGGACCCGCGGCGCCCCTGGCCCGGAACGTCGGCCTTAAAAAGGCTCTGGAAATGGTGCTCACGGGAGACATGTTAACGGCTGCCGAGGCCCAGAGGCTGGGACTGGTGAACAAAGTGGTGCCGCTCGATAAACTGGAGGAAGCCACCTTGGAGTTGGCCACCAAACTTGCGGCCAAAAGTCCCCTGGCCCTTCAGGCCGGAAAATCCGGGATCTACGCCATGCAGGGTATTCCCTATTTCCAGGCTCTGGATATGCTGAGCGACCGGTTCGCGAAACTTTGCAGCACGGAAGACGCGGAGGAAGGGGTCAGGGCCTTCCTGGAGAAGCGGAAACCGGAGTGGAAGGAACGGTAGCACAGGCTTTCCAGCCTGTGCCGGCAAGCCGCGCCCGCCCCAATGTCTCTTCTGACTGCTGACTACTGGCTACTGACCACTCACAGGGTGAAACGATGAGCGTCGAAGAAATTATGGCAAGTCATGGTTTTAATCTTGCGGCCAGCTGCGCCGGGAAAGCCTCTTTTACGAAATGGATAAAATACAACGGCAAGCGCGCCTATATCACCGTCAATGACGCCAGCGGGGACAGCTTTCCCACCACCCTGGAGGAGCCCGTGCGGGTAACCGTCCATGACCTTAGGTCCGGGGACGAACTTGAGGCTCCTTCAGATTTCAACTCCCTCAGCTCTTATTTGGAATCACTCCAGGAGTGAGGGGCAGCCTTTTAACACCCCGGATTCCCGAAACAGGTCATTATGAGCGCACCTAAGGACAAGGCGCTCATGATGACCTGTTCATTGTGGTAGGGTTCCTGGAGTTCTGGCGATTATTGGCCCATGTCCTTGCCAAAAGGGTCTGCCAAATGGTAATTTTATGATATGACAAGGCTGAAGCAGTCAGCTTCACTTTAAACCAAACCACTTTCAGTGTGACGCGGACAGAATTTGACATACAACATGTAGGGCGGGCACTGCCCGCCATCATTCTTTCTGAAAATAGTTAATTAAATGGGAATAAGCATGGCATCTGACAACTCGCGTGGACCTGAGAAACCCGAAACCCCCAAGTTAAAGCGCATCCTGAGCGGCATGCGCCCCACCGGGAAAATGCATCTGGGCAATTATTACGGGGCCTTGTACAACTGGATGCGCCTTCAGGAAGATTATCAGTGCTATTACTTCGTGGCCGACTGGCACGCCTTGACCACCGAATATGAGACCCCTGGCCCCATCAGCGGCTTCATCCCGGAAATGGTGATGGATTGGCTGAGCGTGGGCCTGGACCCGGAAAAATCCACCATCTTTGTACAGTCCGCCATTCCGGAACATGCCGAGCTTTACCTGATCTTCGGCATGTTCACCCCGGTGCCCTGGCTGGAGCGCAACCCCACCTACAAAGACCAGATGGAGCAGTTGGCTCACAAAGACCTGGCCACTTACGGCTTCCTGGGCTATCCCGTACTCCAGGCCGCGGATATCTTGATGTATAAGGCCGCGGGGGTGCCGGTGGGAGTGGACCAGGTGCCCCACGTGGAGATGACCCGGGAGATCGCCCGGCGTTTCAACCATCTCTATCGCCCCATATTCCCGGAACCCGAAGCGCTTCTAACCGAGATTCCCAAACTCACCGGCATCGATGGCCGCAAGATGAGCAAGAGCTACGATAACTGCATCTATCTGAGCGACCCGCCCGAGGTCATGGCCAAAAAAGTGCGCCAGATGACCACCGACACCCAGCGCCCCTACCGGAGAGACCCCGGCGAACCGGACCGCTGCCTGGCGTTTCCCTTTCACCGCCTTAACTTGCCCAAGGCGCGGATTGACGAAATTACCACGGAGTGTCGGGCCGCCAATCTGGGCTGCGTTGATTGTAAGAAAATGCTGGCCGAGGCCCTGCTGGAAAATCTGGCCCCCATCCAGGAGCGGCGGCGCTATTACGAGGCCCACCCGGATGAAGTCCTGGACATTATGCACCAGGGCAATGACCGGGCCCGGCAAGAGGCCCGCCAAACCATGGGCGAAGTTCGGGACGCGGTGGGATTCAGCCGGAAATTTCAGCTATGAGATGTGGGGGGAGGGCCAGGGACGAGAGTCCCTGC
>JBMORG010000020.1:0-174688 GCA_049322355.1 Thermodesulfobacteriota bacterium
TACCCCTCTGAAACCGGGAGCGGCACCCGACCCGCTGAGCAGTAGCGCGTAGTGGTAAAGCTTTGTTCACAAGACATAACCTATTGATAATCAAAAACTATTTTTTTGCAACTGTCGAAGATGAGTCTGAGGGAGCCGAAGTTCTGCGATTTTCCAGAGTAACCAATGTCCCGGGTGGTTTTGATCAATCCTTTCGAAGTGCCCAAAGGCAAGGAAGAGGAGTGCCTGGCATTCTGGGAAAAGGCCGCCGCCTATATGAAACGGCAACCCGGGTTCATTTCAACCCGTTTACACAGAGCCTTATCGTCGGAGGCCAGGTTCCATTTCATCAATATTGCAGAGTGGGAATCAGCGGCACACTTCCAAGCGGCGGTTGGAAGTGAAGAGTTTCAGCAGTTGATCAAACCCTATATGGAAAGATGCCCCCACTACCCCGGATTGTATGAGGTCATTAGAACCTAAATTTTTCTTTTTCCAGGATCAGGTATCTTATTAATGCCCGAAATGCCGTCATCTTTCCGCCCCATAGCCATCCGGGTCCTCAACGAGCGCTACCTGCGCCGGGACCCCGAGGGCCGGGTGGTGGAAACCCCCGACGGCCTGTTCCGCCGGGTGGCCCAGGCCGTGGCCGCGGGGGAAGCGCTTTACGGCGGCCATGAAATCGCAGCCCGCCAGGCCGAGGCCTTTTATGCCGCCATGGCCTCCCGGCGATTTCTTCCCAACACTCCGACCTTAATGAATGCCGGCATGCCGCGGGGGCAATTGGCCGCCTGCTTTGTCATCCCCATTCAAGACGATATGCGGAGTATCCTGGAGGGCGTGCGGGACATGGCCCTGATTCATCAGACCGGGGGCGGCACCGGCTTCAATTTCAGCCATCTGCGCCCCCGGGGAGACCAGGTGCGGAGTACCGGACGGGTGGCCTCCGGGCCCGTGGGCTTCATGCGCATCTATGACACCACCACGGAGGTGGTGAAACAGGGCGGGCGGCGCCGGGGCGCCAACATGGGCATCCTGCGGGTGGACCACCCGGACATCCTGGAATTTATCACCACCAAAGCAGACCAGGGGATGCTCACCAATTTCAACCTGTCCGTGGCCGTCACTGACGACTTCATGAATCGGGTTGAAGCAGACGACTCCTATCCCCTGATCAACCCCCGGACCGGCCTGGAGGTTAAGCATCTCAAGGCCCGGGAGGTTTTTGACCTTATCTGCCGCTATGCCGTGGAGACCGGCGACCCGGGCCTGGTTTTCCTGGACGCCATCGAGCGCGCCAACCCCACCCCGGAAATCGGCCCCCTTGAAGCCACCAATCCCTGCGGCGAGCAGCCCCTCCTGGCTTATGAAGCCTGCAATCTGGGTTCCATCAATCTGGCCGCCCTGGTCACCGGGGGGGATTTGGATTGGGACGAACTGGACCGGTTAGTGGCCCTGGGAGTGACCTTCCTGGACGACGTCATTGACCAGAGCCACTATCCTCTGCCCCAGATAACTGCCATGGTCCACGCCAACCGCAAGATCGGGCTGGGGGTCATGGGCCTGGCGGATATGTTCATCAAGTTGGGACTGCCTTATGATTCCCCTGAAGCCTTGGAACTGGCCGAAAAGATCATGACCCGCATTCAGGACCGGGCCGTGGCTCAATCTCAGGTTCTGGCCCAACAGCGGGGTCCTTTCCCAAACTTTTACCGAAGCCGCTGGCATCGAGAGGGTGCCCCGCCCCGGCGCCACGCTACGGTCACCACCATCGCGCCCACCGGCACCATCAGCATCATCGCCGGAACCTCCAGCGGTATCGAGCCCCTCTTCGCGGTGGCCTACCGACGCCGGGCCTTGGAGGGCGAAGAATTTGAAGAAGTCCACCCCTTGTTCCTGGAAAAACTGCGCCAGGCCGGGTTCAGGGAAGACGAATGGGTGCCCAAAGTTTTGGCCATGGGGCGGGTGCGACCCTTGGAGGGGCTGCCGGAGGACATCCGGCGTCTCTTTCCCACCACCTTTGAAGTAAGCGTGGAATATCAGGTGAAGATGCAGGCTGCGTTTCAGCGCCACGTGGAAAACGCGGTCTCCAAGACCATCAATTTGGCTCCTGAGGCCACCCAGGCGGACGTGGCCGCGGCCTTCCGCCTGGCGTATAAGTCCGGATTGAAAGGCATCACCGTTTACCGCTACGGCTCCAAGCCCGGTCAGGTCCTCAGTCTGCCATCCGGCGCCGAGGCCCTCACCCTGTCCCACGAGTTTGCCGAAGAATGCCGCCTCTGTTCTGTGTGAGCGAGGTCTGGATTAATGTATAATCGTCACTAACCCTTAACAGGAGGTCACCAAGCAATGAAGCGAGTGCCGTTCTTACCCTTATTAGCCTTTCTTTTCCTACTCCTGTTGCCAGGCTTAAGCCCGGCTCAGGACGTTCAGAGCTACATCGACCAGGGAATCAAAAATAGCCAGGCGGGCCATTACGAGCAGGCCCTCCAGGCTTTTGACCAGGCCTTAAAGCTAAAACCCAACGACCCGGCTCTCATCACTTTCAAGGGCATCGTCTATTACGCCAAGGGCAACAACGCTAAGGCCATGCAATTGTTCGAAGAGGCCATCAAAATCAACCCCAACTTTGCCCGGGCCTACTACCAGCGGGGCATGATCTACCAGGCTCAAGAGAAGTACAAAGAGGCCATTCCCGACCTGGAAAAGGCAAAAAGACTGGGATATGGGGTGGACCCGGACTTTATTGAATTGATGAAAAAGAAGGCGGCAGAGAAATAACTGGCTGCAGGTTTCAGGTTCTGGGTTCTGGATTCTGGATTCTGGGAAGACCTCGGAATACCCCCCTTAACCCAAAAACCAGAACTCTGAAACCTGAAACCTGCTGTTAAATCACTTTATGAAGCGGGTATTCCACGATGCCTTGGGCCCCGGCCCGGATGAGGCGGGGGATGAGGCTCCGCACCTCCCCCTGATTCACCACTACCTCCACCGAATACCAGTCAGTCTCATAGAGACTGGCAATGGTGGGGGCCAGCAGGCTGGGGAGCAGGGTAATAATGTCCTTCAATTGTTTTTCCGGGATGTTCATCTTTAAGCCCACCATGCGTTCGGCCCGGAGCGCCCCCAATAGGAGCAGGGTGAGGTTCTCCATCTTCTCCCGTTTGGCCGTATCTCGTTCCCAAACCTGGGTGTTGGCGATAAACTGGGTGTTGCTCTGAAAGAGCTCGTGGATGATCTTGAGGCCGTGGGCCCTGATAGTACTGCCGGTCTCGGTGACCTCTACGATAGCGTCAGCCAGCCCCGCGGCCACCTTGGCTTCGGTGGCCCCCCAGGAAAATTCCACCTTGACCGGGATCTGGCGCTGCTCGAAATAGCGCCGGGTGTAATTTACCAATTCGGTGGCGATCTTCTTGCCCCCCAGGTCGCGCAGAGTGCGAACGCTGGAGTCCGCCGGCACCGCCAGCACCCAGCGCACCGGGTTAAGGCTGGCCTTGGAATACATCAGGTCCGCCACCACCGTGACCTGGGAGTCATTTTCCATGGTCCAGTCTTTGCCAGTGATGCCGCAATCCAGGGTGCCGTTTTCCACGTAGCGGCTCATCTCCTGGGCCCGGCACATGGAGCAGGAGATCTCCGGGTCGTCGATATCGGGAAAATAACTCCGGCCATTGACCTGAATATGCCAACCCGACCGCCGGAAGAGTTCTATGGTCGCTTTCTCCAGACTGCCTTTGGGTATGCCCAACCGCAGTTTATCCACCCCCATACACCTCCTTGGGATCAAAGATCGGGGCCCCCACCACCTGCCAGCCCGAGCCTTGGCGCCGGCGGTGGAAGCAGCTCCGGTGCCCGGTATGGCAGGCGGCCCCTCCAACCTGCTCCACTTTCAGGAGCACCGTATCCTGGTCGCAATCCAGGTAGATTTCCCGAACCCGCTGCACGTTGCCGGAAGTGTCACCCTTGTGCCAGATTTTGTTACGGGTGCGGCTGAAATAATGGGCTTCGCCGGTAGTCAGGGTGCGCTCCCAGGCTTCCCGGTTCATGAACGCCAACATTAACACCTCACCGGACGTCGCGTCCTGAACGATGGCCGGCAGGAGGCCTCCCATTTTGTCGAAATCCAGGTTTGCTGTCTCATTCATAACCTTAAATTATTACCTTTTTTTATTCAAATCCGCAAGGAGAGATGATACATTTTCGCCAGGAGATCTATCACCGTGAGCAAAATTATCCCCTACTCCACCTTGGTCCGCCAGCAGCAAGTGAGCTTTCTCACTCACAAAAACCGGGAATATCGGGAACGGGAAGACTACCTGCAAAGTCTGCGCAAGCTGCTCTTTCAGATCGAAGCCCAGATGCGGCAGGCAGAGTTCCAACAATTGGAATTATTCCGGGAAATGGTGAACCACTTCAAGGTCCCCCTGCAATTTCCCGATCTGGGTGACCGGGTGGGGCTCCAGGAGCTCTTTACCTCCCATCCCTTTCTAGTGGCGTTGCAGGAATTTTTTGCCGGTCGCCTTAATGCCGACGAGTGCTTTGAAAAAATCGAGGCTCTGCAAGCAGAGTCCTCCGGGGGCTGAACGGCATAGGCAACCTGAAGGGATCGGACAAAAAAATAACTGGCCGGGTGGGGGAGGAACCCGGCCAGTCGGTGAAAGGAGAAAATGGTATATGAACTTTGATTAAGGGGGGGATGTGGGTACCTTAATAGGGTCCATATACGCATTTTTTATTATGCAGAAATTGTGCCATAGGCCAATATAATTAAATTATCTAAGATTATCAATTAGTTATCTTTTTATAGATTTGTCGCCAGTTCAATTATTTATACCAATTTGTAAGCAAAGGAGAAGGTTAACATACTTAACTATTTGAATATCTTACAATATATCATTTGGTTGCTTAAATTCAATTTTTTGTTCCGAAATTTATACTTTGCCGCCCGGGCTGACTGTATCAGTCAGGATAACGTGTTTAGGGGTTTCTTCCATGACCCGAGCTGGTTATAATAGAGCCGCATGGCGTCGCCAAAAGGAGACCGCACCAGGGTCTCCCCATGAATATTCCAAAGAAAATATCACCGCAAAGGAACGCTGATCTTGCACAATAGGTTGGGGGAGACGCTGGAAAAATCGGCTGCCAGGAATGGCGCCTTTTGCATCTGGTTGATGGGATTGAGCGCCTCGGGTAAAACCACGCTGGCCCGGCTGCTGGGCGAAGCGCTGGTGCAGCGGGGTTTCAAAATTGAAATCCTGGACGGCGACATCATACGCACTACCCTGAGCAAGGGCCTGGGTTTTAGCCCCGGAGACCGGAAAACCAACCTCCGGCGCATCGCCAAAATGGCTCAGAATCTGGTCAGTCAGCAGATAGTTACCATTGTGGCGGCCATCTGTCCCTACCACGCCATCCGGGAAGAAGTCCGGTCCATCATCGGTGAATTCGTGGAAGTCTATGTCAATTGCCCTTTAGAAGTCTGCATCAGCCGCGATCCCAAGGGCCTCTATCGTAAAGCCCTGGCCGGGGAACTCCTGCATTTTACCGGAATCGGGGATGTCTTTGAGATCCCGGTGCGGCCGGATATCGAGGTCGCGACCCACGCCGAGACCCCGAAAGAAAGTCTGACTCGAATCCTTACTGGTCTTGAAGGGCTGCAACGCATCTCGCCGGAGCCCGTTGCCTCTTTAAAACCGGAAAATCAAAGGTTGGCCGAACCTCGATCTGCCTTGACTGCCGACGCAGTTACTCACCCACCTGAGTCTTAACCCTCCGGCGCAACCTCACCAGAGACGCGATTTTACCAAGACTTCTGCCCTTCCTTTCTCTAAACCCTTCCCCCATAATATTCTTGCAACTCGGTTGATATTCGGATACTTATTTGACATGAGCGACCATTGCAATTTCCGTCATTGGCTGACCCAACAGGGCCTGCGGTCCACTCCGGTGCGCCTGGCGGTCTTGGAAATTCTGGGTGATGCCTCCCGTGCCCTCCGGGCCCAGGAAATCCTGGAGGCCATCCGGTCCCGGCGCCGGGTGAATAAAGTCACCGTGTACCGCATCCTGGAGGAATTTACCCGCCGCGGCATGGTTCGCCAGCTTACCCTGGAGGGCCGGGTGAGGCATTTTGAGCTGGCCTGCGAGCATCACCCGCCCCATCCCCATTTCCAGTGCCAATCCTGCCGGGAGGTCCAGTGCCTGGAACCAGTTGCCCTGAGCAAAATGTGGACCGAGTTGCGGGGTCCTGTGGGCAACCGGGCGGACCATATCGATATTAAAGTTAAAGGACTCTGTCACAAATGCCGGGAGGTTACCTAAAATCAATTAGGGCGTCGCACCATATCCAAAAACCAAGGGATTGGACTTGGCAGCCACATACCCAATTGTTTAATTGCAATTTAGTTGCATCTGGATCAGAACGGGGGAATCTGGCTGCCCGGATACTCTTCAGACCGGAAATTCAATGAGCGATCCTAACAGTCATTTTCATCAAAATAATCACCATAAAACCGTGACAGAATGTCCGGAACCCAAAAAAGTCATGATATCTCCATTGGGTTGGAGCATTAAAGGCCGTCTGCTGTGGGCCGCCGCAGCTTCGGCTCTCTTGTGGCTGGCGGTGGCCTGGGCCATCGGGCGGCTGCCCTAATCACGGCTCATGAATTCCATTGTTCTCCATGATCTCACCCTGGGTTATGACGGCCATCCCGCCGTTCACCATCTGTCCGGGGTTTTCGAGACGGGGTCAATGACCGCAGTGGTGGGACCCAACGGCTCCGGCAAAAGCACTTTGCTTAAAGGAATTACCGGCATGTTGCATCCTCTGGGTGGTCGCATCGAGCGCGGCAGATTAAAGACTTCCCAGTTTGCCTATTTGCCGCAACATGCCGAAATCGACCGGAGTTTTCCCATTACAGTCCTGGACACCGTGGCCCTGGGGCTTTGGCATAGCGTCGGTATGTTCGGGGGAATCAAGAAAGAACAATGGCATGAGGTCAGGCAGGCCTTAGCCGCAGTGGGCCTGGCAGGTTTCGAGCGCCGGCCCATTAGCAATTTATCCGCCGGGCAGTTCCAGCGGGTCCTGTTCGCCCGCCTGCTGCTCCAGGATTGCCCTGTCATTCTCTTGGATGAACCCTTCTCCGCAATCGATGCCCGGACTACGGCCGACCTCCTGGACGTGATCCAACATTGGCACACCGAGAACCGCACCGTCATCGTGGTGCTGCATGACCTGGATACGGTGCTGTCTGTGTTTCCCAAGACCCTGTTGATTGCCCGGGAGCCCATCGGCTGGGGGGAAACGCCTGCGATCCTGACTGCGGAAAATCTTCAACGGGCCCGCCGGATGTCCGAAGCCTGGGACGAAGCCGCAGAAATCTGCCGCAGAAGCGAGTTATGAACTTTCTCTTTAACCTCTTTCTGGCCCCCTTCCAGGACTTCGCATTCATGCGCCACGCCTTGATCGCGTGTCTGGCGCTGGCCCTGGGGTGCGGCCCCGTGGGCGTGCTCCTGGTCCTCAAGCGCATGAGCCTGGTGGGTGACGCCCTGTCCCATGCGGTGCTGCCGGGGGTAGCCGTGGGTTTCCTGGTTTCCGGGTTATCCCTCTATGCCATGACCCTGGGGGGGATAGTCGCGGGTCTGGCGGTAGCCCTGGCAGCCGGGGCGGTGTCGCGTTTCACGCTGCTCAAAGAGGATGCCAGCTTTGCCGCAGTTTATTTAATGTCCCTGGCTCTGGGGGTTCTCATCGTTTCCCTGCGCGGCAGCAACATCGATCTCATCCACGTGCTTTTCGGCACTATTCTGGCGGTGGATGACGCCGACTTGATCCTGGTGGCTTCCATTACTACCATCACCCTTGTCACCCTGGCCCTGATCTACCGGGCCCTCGTCGTTGAATGCTTTGATCCCATCTATCTAAGGTCCGTCGGCGGCTGCGGCGCGGCGATGCATTTCATCTTTTTGGTCCTAGTGGTCCTCAACCTGGTGGCCGGCTTCCGGGCCTTGGGAACGTTGATGGCCGTGGGTCTGATGATGGTGCCGGCGGCCGCTTCCCGCTTCTGGGCTCGGGAGGCCTGGTCCATGGCCCTGGTGGCCGTGGCCATTGCCATGCTGTCCGGCTATGCCGGCCTGCTGCTTTCCTATCATGCCGACCTGCCTTCCGGGCCTTCCATCATCCTCACCGCCGGGTTTTGTTATGTTTTTTCCGTTATTTTTGGAATGTACGGCAGCATCTACAGTCAACGCCGACTGGACCTCCACCTGGGAGGCTGAGTCTTAAACCTTGGGAGGAGACCATGCCTGTCATCATGCGGATTGCCGTGTTCTTTTTGTCCCTGTGTCTGGCCGGAGGCGGAGCCGAAGCCTGGGCCGATAATAAAATCAAGGTAATCGCCAGCTTTAGCATCCTCGGCGATATGGTGAAGAATGTCGGCGGCGATAGGGTGGAGGTTATCACTTTGGTCGGTCCCAATGGCGACGCCCATGTGTTCGAGCCGACTCCAGCCGATGCCAAAGCCGTGAGCCTGGCCGGCCTGGTCGTCGTCAACGGCTTGGGGCTTGAGGGCTGGATGGACCGTCTGATTAAGACCTCCGGCTATAAGGGCCCGGTGGTAGTGGCGAGCCAGGGAATTAAACCCCGGGAAATGGCTGAAGAAGAAGAACACGAACACAAACCTGGCGCTAAGCATGAGCACAAGCATGAGCATAAGATTGATCCCCATGCCTGGCAGAGTTTGGCCAACGGCCAGATTTACGCGGCAAACATCGCCAAAGCCCTCAGTGCCGTAGACCCCGCAAGTGCTTCCATCTATCAGGCCAATGCCGACCGTTATAAGATTCAACTGGCCGAACTGGACAAGTGGGTAAAGACCGAGTTTGCCGGCATCCCCCAACAGAAACGGCGCATGATCACTTCCCACGACGCCTTCGGCTATCTGGGAACGGCCTACGGAATAACCATTATTTCCCCCATGGGCGTAAGCACGGAGAGCGAACCCTCCGCCGGCGGCGTCGCCAAACTTATCAAGCAGATTCGCAAGGAAAAAATCACTGCGGTTTTCATCGAGAACGTCAGCGACCCTCGTTTGGTGGAGCGCATCGGCAAAGAAAGCGGAGTAGCCTTGGGAGGAGAACTTTATTCGGACGCCTTGTCTAAGCCGGATGGACCTGCGCCCACCTATATAGATATGTTTAAGAATAACGTCCCCAAGATTATCGCGGCCATGCGAAAAGGTTTATAGAATAGATCTCTCAAGGTGCTTCGCTATTGAAGCAGTGATGGTTAAATCCGGCCAACTGCCAGAGGGAACTACAGGTTATTGATAAAATTGGTGTGGGACCGCTTAGTTGAGGGCTAGGCTTATCCTGAAAAGTCTCTTAATAGGCTTGGTGTCGGCGTGCCTGGGGACCTGGCTGCCTGCGGCGGCCGTGGCACTGGGCCAGGATTCCCCCCCTGGATTAAAGGCCCTGGCGACATCCGGAGAGGAGAATCCCGCCGACAAGCAAGCCGGAGCCCCCACCACCAGCGGGCCTTTGATCACCGATACCTGCATACCCATAGAGGCAAATCATCTCCAACTGCAATTGACCTTTGTTCCCACCTTTTATCCAGGAAATTTTACTTCCAATTGGCGCCGGGTAAGCTATGGCGGCAATTACTTCACTTACTATATGCCCCTCAAAATAACTTACTGCCCTCTGAAAAACTGGGAGACCTATGTGATCATCCCGTATGTGCAGAACTGGAACAGTAGCCCCAACACCCCAGGACCCAATGGAGAAACCTCCGCCACTTATGCCGGAATTGGGGATATCAGCTGGTTCACCAAATACCTGCTGCTGGAGGAAACCGATTTCCAGCCCGCAGTCTCCGGACTCTTGGGCCTAGGCTTCCCCAGCGGCCATGCCTCCCACCTCACCCCAGTTTTTTTGGGCACCGATGCCGTCGGCACCGGGTCTTTTGCCTTTACTACAGGCTTTAATTTGTATAAGTACGTCAAGCCTTTGTTGCTTTATGGTAACATCTGGCTCACCACCCCGGTCAATCTTTACCAGGATAGACAAGATACAGTGCGGTCCCGGGAATACTTGACCATCAACCTGGCGGCGGAATATCCGCTAACGACCAAGTGGGTGGCGCTGCTGGAATTTTTCAGCATTTGGACCTGGACCAACATTTCCACGCCCCAGGGCTATCAATCCCCCAACACCTATGTGGGAGTCCTTCCCGGAATCGAATATCTGCTCTCTGATAAATGGGCCTTTTCAGCCGGAGCCGCCTTCTACCTCTTCGGCAAGCAAGGCTCCATTCAATATATGCCCACACTGAGCGTGTATTACAATTTTTAGGCGATGAACACTCAGAGTATAGGAGAGCTTTTATTGCCCCATCTTGGTCTCAATATTTTTTTGGCCTCTCCAGTTATCGATGGCCAAAATTATTTTTGCGGGGTGGATTTTTCCCGAGAACGTTTTACCATTTATATGAAAAGCCATGAACAGGTTATTCATCGGTGGCTTAATGATACCATTGTCTGAAGGAGTCCAATAATGTCAAGAACAACATTAACGGTAGTATTGGGATTAGCGCTGACACTGATAATCGGCTGCGGTGAGAGTCCGCCACTCACAGCCAAAGCTACCCTGCTAAACAACCAGGGGCAAAAGGTGGGAGAGGCCACCCTGACTGAAACTCCTGAGGGTGTAAAGGTCGTGATGACGGTGGAGAATCTGCCTCCCGGTGAGCACGCCTTTCACATCCATGAGAAAGGCGATTGCGCCCCCCCGGATTTTCATGGCGCCGGAGGGCATTTTAATCCCTTCGGGAAGCAGCATGGCCTGAAAAATCCCGCCGGTCCTCACGCGGGGGATTTGCCCAATATCACCATAGGCCCCGACGGCAAGGCCAAGGCCGAAACAGTGGCAAAGCTGGTCACCCTCAAGGAGGGGCAGAAGCATTCTTTATTGAAACCGGGTGGCACTTCCCTGGTGATTCATGCCAACCCGGATGATAATGTAACTGATCCGGCGGGCAATGCCGGGCCTCGCATCGCTTGCGGGCCGATCACCAAATAAGAATCCTCAAGGTAAAGGCTTGCCTTGCCTGCCCTGACATTTGCCGTTGATCATGAAATACCCTGAACCGGGCTTCCGGGCGACCACCCCACGCCAGGCTATGAAAGAACTCCTGGCGGAGCAGCCGTGCTCCAGCCTGGAGTTGTCCCAAATCCTCTCCCTCCCGGAAAAGGAGGTCTTGGAACATCTGTCCCATCTGGCCCGAGCCCCCGGACCCGGCCTGCAGTTTCAGATTATCCCTGCGGTGTGCAAGCATTGCGGATTTATTTTTAAGAAACGGGACCGTCTCACCCGTCCCAGCCGCTGCCCCGTCTGCCAGCACGAATCCATCACCCGGCCGCAGTTTGCGCTGGTGGGAAAGTAACTACTTGGCGCTCTTTGCGCCAGGCAAGAGAAATATTCGCTCGCCAAGACGCAAAGGATCAAATTTATTCCACCGTGACGCTCTTGGCCAGGTTGCGGGGCTGGTCCACGTCGGTGCCCCGCAGGTCGGCGATATGGTAAGCTAATAGTTGCAACGGCGTCACCAGGACAATGGGCGACAGTTCCAGGGGAACCTGGGGCACGGTAATGACGCTTTCCACCCGATCCCTCACCTGGTAGTTGTCCGCCTCGGTAAGGGCAATGATCCTCCCGCCCCGGGCGCTCACCTCTTCGATATTGCCCTGCACCTTTTCCAGTACCGGGCTGCGAGATGCCAACACCACTACGGGCATGGTTTCGTCGATCAAGGCGATGGGGCCGTGCTTCATTTCTCCGGCGGCATACCCTTCCGCGTGGATATAGGAAATTTCTTTGAGTTTCAGCGCCCCTTCCAGGGCAATGGGATATTGGATGCCCCGGCCCAGGTAGAGGAAATTGTGGGCGTTCATGTAACGGCGGCCGGTTTCCCGGATCTCTTTATCCAGGTCCAGGGTTTCCTGCACCCAGGTGGGCAACTTCAGCAATTCCGTGAGGCGGTGCCGGATATCCGCCCGGTTGAGCCGGCCTAGGTGCTGGGCCAAAAATAAAGAGATGAGATATAGGGCCACCAACTGGGTAGTAAAGGCCTTGGTGGAAGCCACGCCGATCTCTGGGCCGGCGTGGGTGTAAAACACCGCGTCGGCCTCCCGGGCGATGCTGGAGCCCACAGCGTTGACAATGGCCAAGCTCTTGGCCCCCAATTCCTTGCCGGCCGATAGCCCCGCCCGGGTATCCGCGGTTTCCCCCGACTGGGAAATGGGGATGAGCAGGGTATGACGGTCCACTATGGGGTCCCGGTAGCGGAACTCGGAGCCCAGTTCCACCTCCACCGGGATACGGCAAAGGCTTTCCATCAAGGTTTTTCCTACCATGGCGGCATGAAACGACGTGCCGCAGGCCACCAGGAAAATCTTGCGGATATCCCTGATCTCGGCCTCGGAGAGCAGGATTTCCTGAAGCATGACTTCGCCCGCATCCGGATTGATGCGTCCTCTGAAGGTGTCAATCAAGGCTCGGGGTTGCTCGAAGATTTCTTTTTGCATGAAATGCTTGTAGCCCGCCTTCTCCGCCATGGCCGGGCTCCAGGTGATGGTATGCTCCGGGCGTTCAATCCGCTGGCCTTCTTGATTCAGCAAAAGAAATTCCCCGTCTCGCACCACTACAAGATCGTGGTCTTCCAGGAAGATCACCCGCCGGGTATAGGGCAGGATGGCAGGAATGTCCGAGGCCAGAAAGTATTCTTGATCGCCCAGGCCTAGAATCAGGGGACTTTCCTTGCGGGCCGCCACCAGCATGCGGGGCACATTGGCATTGACGATCGCCAAAGCATATGATCCCTTGATATCCTTTAGCGTCCGCTGCACTGCCTCCAGATAGGACGCCCCCAGGTCCAGGTGTTTGACGATTAGGTGGGAGACGATTTCCGTATCCGTTTCCGAGGAAAAGCGGTGGCCTTCTTTGATCAGGTCTTCCTTGAGTTCCAGGTAGTTTTCGATAATGCCGTTGTGCACCACCGCGATCTCTCCCACCTTGTGGGGGTGGGCGTTGGTCTCGGACGGGCGCCCGTGGGTGGCCCAGCGGGTGTGGCCGATTCCCACCTGACCATGGAGGGGGTCCTGTTGCAACAGGCTTTCCAACTCCTTCAATTTGCCTACGCTGCGGCGAATGGCCAGGCGATGGTCGCCGTCGATTACCGCCATGCCCGCCGAGTCATAGCCCCGGTATTCCAGCCTTTTCAGCCCATCCAGGATGATGGGCATGGCTTCCTGGGGCCCCAGATATCCGATAATGCCGCACATAATTACCTCTTTTGGCTGTCAAAAGACTCGTTCCCAAGCTGTGCTTGGGAACGCTACTATTATTAGCCCAAGCTTCGCTGGGGATCCTCCTGGATAGCAGCAGTATTATAGAGGGATAAAGAGCTTCCTACCCCCATTATTCCTCTTTCTTCTTAGGGACTAAGCGTCGCTCCAGATTCACCTGGCGGGCCCGGGAAATTCCCAGTTTTCCCGGAGGCACTTCTTTGGTGATGGTGGAGCCGGCCCCCACATAAGCCCCGGCCCCCACGGTTACGGGCGCCACCAAAGCGGTGTTGCTGCCAATGAAAGCCTTTTCGCCGATAATGGTGCGGTGCTTGTGTACCCCATCATAGTTGCAGGTAATGGTTCCGGCCCCCACGTTGGTCCCGGCCCCGACCTCGGCGTCTCCCAGATAAGTGAGGTGGTTGGCCTTAACTCCTTCGTGCAAGATCGACTTTTTTACTTCCACGAAGTTGCCCACCCGGCTGCCCTCTCTGAGATCGCTCAACGGCCGCAGGTGGGAATAAGGTCCCACTTGGACTCCCGCGGCAAGGCGGCTTTCGCTGATGACGCTTCCCATCTTGATCAAAACCCCGTCGCTCACAACAGAGTCGCTGATCTTGACATTGGGCTCAATAATGCAGTCCTCACCGATGACGGTGCGGCCTTGCAGGAAGACGTTGGGGTAGATGACCGTGTCTTTCCCGATGCTCACGAAAGATTCGATGTAAGTAATATCCGGAGCTATGAGGGTGACTCCCTGGCTCATGTGGCGATCATTAATCCGGCGCTTGACGGTGTTAATAGCCGTTGCCAGTTCCTGGCGGCTGTTGATGCCCAACAGGGCCTCCCAGTCCGGGTCCACCAGGGCTTCCACTCCCCTGCCCTGTTCCCGGGCAATATGAATAAGGTCGGTCAGGTAAATTTCCCCGGTTACCGGACTTTTTGGGATTTTTGCAAGGCCTTGTTTCAGGAAGGCCGCGTCGAAACAGTAGGCCCCGGTGTTGATCTCCCGGATGGCCAGGATATCCGGCTTATCCTTGGAATCCTTGGCTTGCACCACCGCTGCCACCTGACCTTCCGTATCCCGCACCACCCGGCCGTAATGAGCCCCGTCGGAGAGCTCAATGGTCTGGACGGTGACCGCGGCATTGGCACTTTCATGCAGACGTTGCAAAGCCACAACGCTTTCCCCGGAAATCAAAGGCGCATCGCCGCACAGGACCATGACAGTGCCTGCTTTCCCGGACACCGCGGGCACGGCCACCTGGACCGCGTGCCCGGTGCCTAACTGGGGCTCCTGCACCACGAACCTCAAATCATAATCTTTCAATGCCGCCTGCACCGCTTCGGCCTGATGGCCCACCACCAACACGATATCATTAACTCCCACCGATGTCAGGGTATCCAAAAGATAAGCAATCATGGGCCGGCCCAATATCTGGTGCAGAACCTTGGGCTTACTTGACTTCATTCGGGTCCCCTGGCCCGCAGCCAGGATGATGGCGGTGATGTTATTTAGCCTTAGCATAAGATCCTTTCGTGCATTCATTATGCCAAATATCTTATGGCTTACCGAATATCTTTTCTTATCTTTTCATCCAGCCAAAAGATGCCATGCATCTTTAAACTCTTTACCTTCTGTTCTTATCGTCCCCAATCGCACACCCTGTCTTGTTTGGTTAGGATTGTGATAAGTTAGCGGGGGAAGGCTTCCTGAGGGTACTATATAAACTTCTGGTAGGACAGAATAATCATTAATCTTCCCTAAAAAAGATACAAAAATTATAAAATGAGATTCCTTAAATGTCTTAAGATTGTCTGTAGGCCAGAGAGTAGTTCCCGCGATTCCTTTAACATCAATTCGTTGCCGTCTTTATCGTAGTCGATGATCACTCCAGGTTTGTCCTCATCGCTTTCTTCGATGGGAGCGTTGCTGAAGAGAATGCGCAGCACATCCACTTCGGGATCATAGGTTACCTTCATGGCACCCTCCAATATTTATGAATTTTACTGGTGTGATAAACCGTTACCACGATTGGTGGGTCAACCGCGTCGACCACAATAGCCCGCACCAGGAATTTCTTCCCTGCAAAATTTATTATTGATTGATAAGCTTTTTTTCCCGTCATCTCCGGAACTATTTGTTGGTGTCCTGCAAGACGTGATCCAGCAATAAGGACGAAATTCCCCGCCTCTCTATTTCCAGTCGGGCATGACGAGAAAGCTGATATTTCAATAGAAGTTATCCTTTAACGCAAGCGAAAGCCTGCGGCAACAGAATATCGCTAATTCTCAAACTGGTTATCAGAGTTCTTTCAATTTATCACCCTGACATTCCCTATTCGTTAAAATACTAGTTTTCTCTAAAAATGAAAAGGCAAGCCCGGAAATTCAGGCTTGCCTTTATTTTAATATTACGAAAGTAAGGGTTTAGCGGCCGGCTACCTTCATGCGCACCATGGAACGGCGCAGGGCGGATTCAGCCCGGGCCCAGTCGATGTCCGCAGTCTTGCCCGCAGCCAGACGCTTTTCTGCCCGTTCCTGGGCCCGCTTGGCCCGTTCGATATCGATTTCCCGGCCTTTTTCTGCGGCTTCCGCCACGATGGTCACCTTGGTGCCGGTAACCTCCGCAAAGCCGCCGCTCACGGCCAGGTATTCGGTCTGACCGCCCTTGCGGTAGTACATCTCGCCAATATCCAGGGCGCTCAGGAAGGGGATGTGACCCGCCAGGACGCCGAACTGACCTTCCACGCCGGGGCACACCACCACATCGGCCTCGGTGGACAGGACCAGGCGGTCGGGAGTCACCACCTCCAACAGGAGTTCTTTTTCTGCCATGGGCTTGTGTACCCCCTATCGTTAGGCCGCCGCCAGCCGTTCGGCCTTGGCCACCGCTTCTTCGATGCCGCCCACCATGTAGAAGGCCTGCTCCGGCAGGTCGTCGTGCTTCCCTTCGAGGATCTCCTTAAAGCCCCTCACGGTATCCGGCACGGATACGAACTTGCCTTCCTGACCGGTGAAGGTGGACGCCACAAAGAAGGGCTGGGACAGGAAGCGCTGCATTTTCCGGGCCCGGGCCACGGTGAGTTTGTCTTCATCGGAGAGTTCGTCGATACCCAGGATGGCGATGATGTCCTGCAGGTCCTTATACTTTTGGAGAGTCTGCTGGACGTTCCGGGCCACAAAGTAATGCTCTTCACCCAGAACCTGGGGGTCCAGGATGCGGGAGGTTGAATCCAGGGGATCCACCGCCGGGTAGATGCCCAGCTCCGTCAGACCCCGGGAGAGTACCACGGTGCCGTCCAGGTGGGCAAAGGTGGTGGCCGGGGCCGGGTCGGTCAAGTCGTCGGCGGGCACGTAAATGCACTGTACCGAAGTAACGGACCCTTTCTTGGTGGAGGTGATCCGTTCCTGCAATTCACCGAGGTCGGTGCCCAGGGTGGGCTGGTAACCTACGGCGGAGGGCATGCGGCCCAGGAGGGCCGATACCTCGGAACCTGCCTGGGTGAAACGGAAGATGTTGTCGATGAAGAGCAGGGTGTCCTGACCTTCTTCATCCCGGAAGTACTCGGCGGCAGTCAGAGCCGTCAGCGCCACCCGGGCCCGGGCCCCGGGGGGCTCGGTCATCTGCCCGTAAATCAAGGCGGCCTTGGGAAGTACGCCGGAGTGCTTCATTTCCAGGTACAGGTCGTTGCCCTCACGGGTGCGCTCACCCACCCCGGCGAACACCGAGATGCCGCCGTGGTGCATGGCGATGTTGTGGATCATTTCCATCATGACGACGGTCTTGCCCACACCGGCGCCGCCAAACATCCCCATCTTGCCGCCCCGGGGGAAGGGCACCAGCAGGTCGATAACCTTTACGCCGGTTTCCAAAACTTTGACCGTGGTGTCCTGGTCCACAAACGCAGGCGCCGGGCGGTGAATGGGGTAATAAGTCTTGGCGGTAACCGGACCCAGACCGTCCACCGGGCGGCCCACCACGTTGAGCACCCGGCCCAGGGCCTCAGTGCCCACCGGCACCTTGATGGCGTCGCCGGTGTCTTTCACCGGCATGCCCCGGACCAGACCATCGGTGGTGTCCATGGCAATGGTGCGCACCATGTTGTTCCCCAGGTGCTGGGCTACTTCCACCACCAAGTTGTCTTCAGTATCGTCTATGGCCGGGTTGGTGATCAATAGGCCGTTTTTAATGGCCGGCAGTTTCCCTTCTTCGAATTCCACGTCCACTACCGGACCGATAACGCGGGCGATTCTCCCGATATTCATATGCTCTAAAACCTCCTCATCCGGGCGGCTTAGCCTTTAAGGGCCTCAGCCCCGCCCACGATATCCATCAATTCTTTTGTAATGGCCGCCTGCCGGGCCTTGTTCATTACCAGGGTCAGGGTATTGATCATTTCTTTACAGTTGCTCTGGGCGTTGTCCATGGCCGTCATGCGGGCCGCATGTTCGCTGGCGGCATTTTCCAGGAAGCCATGATAGACCAGCACGTTGACATACTTGGGCAACAGGTACTCCAGGAACTGCTCCATGGGCGGCTCGAAAAGATACTCGGTGCCGGCCCCCGCTTCTTCCTGCGCTTCCGCGGGCTTGATGGGCAGCAACTGTACCATTTGCGGCCGCTGGATCGCCATATTGATAAAAGTGGAGTGGATCAGGTGAACCTCTTGCACGCCGCCGGTCAGAAAGGCGCTCATGATTTCCCGGGCCACCGTCACCGCGTTGGAGAAGTCAAACTTGTTCCAGACATCCACGTATTGGGCCAGCATTTCCCGTTTGCGGCGCCGGAAAAAATCCCGGCCTTTGCGTCCCACACAGATAAGGGAAACCTCAATGCCCTCGGCCTCTTTTTCCCGGATGAACTTTACCGCGGTATTGATCAGGTTGACATTGAAGCTGCCGCACAAACCGCGATCCGCAGTCATCAACACCAACCCCACCCGTTCCACCGGTGCGGCCTGTTGAAAGAAGGGGTGAATCTCCGGTTCCACCCGTCCGGCCATATTACCCAGCATCATGGCGAAGGCCGCGGCATAAGGCCGGAAGCCTTCCATGCGCTGCTGGGCCCCCCGCAATTTAGCGGCGGCGACCATGTTCATGGCCTTGGTGATTTGCTGGGTCTTCTTGACCGCCCCTATTTTGCGTCTGATATCTCGTAGGGTTGCCATTCTTTCACTCCGTTCTTAAGCAGCCGGCTGGAATACGGAATCAAACTCTTCCAAAACCGCCTTCATCTTGGCATCAAGGTCCGGAGTAAATTCTTTTCTCTCCTTGATGTCGGCCAGAACGTCGGAATATTTGGACTCCATAAAGCTATAGAGTTGCTGTTCGTAGTCTCCTACCGCCTCTACCGGATACTTATCCAGGAAGCCCCGGGTGCCGGCATAGATGATGGACACCTGCTTTTCCAAGGGCAGCGGCTGGTACTGGGGCTGTTTCAAGACTTCCACCAGACGGGCGCCCCGGTTGAGCTGCTGCTGGGTGGCTTTGTCCAGTTCGGAGCCGAACTGGGCGAACGCGGCCAGTTCCCGGTACTGGGCCATATCCAGCCGTAACATACCAGCCACCTGCTTCATGGCCTTAACCTGGGCGGCGCCGCCGACCCGGGATACGGAGAGACCCACGTTGATGGCGGGCCGGACCCCGGAGAAGAACAGGCCGGGCTCCAGGTACACCTGGCCGTCGGTGATGGAAATTACGTTAGTGGGAATGTAGGCCGATACGTCGCCCTGCTGGGTTTCGATGATGGGCAGAGCCGTCAAAGACCCCGCTCCCTTCTCGTCGTTCAGCTTGGCGGCCCGCTCCAACAGACGGGAGTGGTTGTAGAAAATGTCGCCGGGATAGGCCTCACGTCCCGGCGGACGGCGCAGCAGCAGGGAGATCTGGCGGTAGGCCTGGGCCTGCTTGGTCAGATCGTCGTAAATGATCAGGGCGTGGCGGCCGGTGTCCCGATAGTATTCACCCATGGCGCAGCCGGCATACGCGGCGACGTATTGCAGGGGCGCGGGCTCGGAGGCCGAAGCGTTGATGACGATGGTGTGCTTCATGGCGCCATACCGCTCCAGAGCGTCCACCACCTGGGCCACGGTGGATTTCTTCTGCCCGATGGCCACGTAAATGCACAGGATACCGGAATCCTTCTGGTTGATGATGGCGTCGATGCACAGGGCGGTTTTGCCGATCTGACGGTCGCCGATGATCAGTTCCCGCTGGCCCCGGCCCACCGGGGTCATGGCGTCCACGGCCTTGTATCCGGTATACATGGGCTCATTCACCGGCTGGCGTTCGATGACGCCGGGAGCCTTGACTTCGATGCGGCGGAATTCCTTGGTTTCAATGGGGCCCTTTCCGTCCAGGGGGTTGCCCACCGGGTCGATAACCCGGCCCAACACTGCGTCGCCGACGGGAACCTGGGCAATACGGCCGGTGCGTTTGACGATGTCGCCCTCTTTGATGTGCGTATCCTCACCCAGGATGGCGACACCCACGTTGTCCTCTTCCAGGTTCAGGGCCAGACCGTAAATCCCACCGGGAAATTCCAGGAGTTCCATGGCCATGCATTTTTCCACGCCATAGACCCGGGCGATGCCGTCACCGACGGACAACACGGTGCCGGTTTCGGCAACTTCAACCTTCTTCTCGTAATCCCGGATCTGAGAGCGAATAATTTGGCTGATTTCTTCGGCTCTAATTTCCATTTATAAGACCTCACCTTTTATTAAGGATTCTCGCAGAGTATTAATCTGGGTGCGGACACTGCCATCCAACACCAGGTCCCCCACCTTGGCGACCACGCCGCCGATAATGTTGGGATCTTCCTCCACTTCCATGACCACGGTGCTGCCGGTCAGCTTCTCCAGCGTCTGCTTCAGGCGCTCTTGGGTGGCGTCATCCAGGAAAATCGCGGTTTTGATCCGGGCCCGGCTGACGTTCTCCACTTCGTCCACCATCTCCTGGTAGGCCTGAG
Source organism: Thermodesulfobacteriota bacterium (assembly GCA_049322355.1). Lineage (GTDB taxonomy): Bacteria > Desulfobacterota > Desulfobaccia > Desulfobaccales > 0-14-0-80-60-11 > 0-14-0-80-60-11. The sequence goes on from JBMORG010000020.1 coordinate 20,287, forward strand.
CGACTCCATCCACTACATTGAGGCGGTGTTTGTCGAGGAGAAGTTGAAGCAGGTTGGATACCATGGGGGGTAGCTGCAACAACTCGATCATGCGGAGGAGCAATTTGCGGCGATCCTCCCGGCTATGGATAGGGTTGAGCAAAGCATCCTTCAGTTCGGGTTCCCGCTCCAAAAGATGGGCGAACCCACTGAGCCCTTCCCCATACTCTTTGTAATGTTCATCTTCCTTGCCCATGGTCAGCAAGGCCTTGGCATAACGTCGGGCAACGGTCATGTCAATCAATGGGTTTCCACCACCTTCTTTAAATATTCCTCCACCAGACCCTGTTGGTCGGCGTAGGTAGCCTTCTCTTTAATCATGTCCGTGGCCAGCTGGGTGGCCAGGCCCACGACTTCCTCTTTCAGGTCTTGAGCAGCCTTTTTGGTTTCCTGCTCAATGGTGAAGGATGCCATTTCCTTGATGCGCTCCGCCACCAGGTTGGCTTTATCCAGGATCTTGGCCTTTTCCAGTTCCCCTTCAGCCATATATTGCTGGATAATTTTTTCCCGCTCTTTGGCAACTTCCTGGAGACGGGTCTCGGCGGCTTTGACGGCTGCATCGGCTGCGGTCACCTTGGCCTCCAGATCATCCAGAGTCGTAGCCACGTCCTGGGAGCGCTGGCTGAAAAAGTTTTTCGCCGGTTTGGCCACGAGCTTGATCAGGATGGCCGCGAACACCACGAAGTTAACGGTTCGCCAGATGAGGTCCTGAATCTTCTCCGGTGATATCCCGTGGGCCTCACCATGAGCCGCCTCAGCGGCCATTGCTGCGCCAGCCAGGAACAAGCCGGCCCCTAAACCCCCAAAAGCTGCCAAGGTCCTGCGCCAGCCGTTTCCGCCTACACCATTCATGACAGCTCCCTCCCCAGAATCTTGGTGGCCAGCAGCTGGGCAAAATTCTGGGCCTGCTTCTGCAAGGACTCCCGGGCCTTGGCCATGTCAGCTTTGATTTTCTTTTCCACCGTGGCCCATTCCATCTCCACCTGGCGCTTGACTTCCTCCAGAAGCGTTGCCTCGGCCTGGGCCCCTTCCTGCTTCAAACCCTCCCGGGCCCCGGCGCCGGCGCGCCGGGCCTCGGCCAGCTTTTCCTTGATCTCATCCTCCAGGCTGCGGCCCTGATCCAACAGGAGGTTGATCTGGGCCTCCTGGGCCAGCAATTTGGCTTGCCGCTCCCGGATAATATTACGGATGGGACGGAACAAGACCACGTTCAGGAGAAAGACCAGAGTCAGGAAGATGATAAGCTGCGCGAACAAAGTCCAATCAATGTCAATCATTCCTGGCTGCCACCTCGTATTTTATTTACTAGATCAATGACTTAACGGCTTTAAGCGGGTTCCGCTTGAAGTTAAGGCCATGTGTAACTTTTCACGAATGCCTTTTTAGCCTATTTTCCTTTGTCTGTCAAAATTTTTTTGCAAAAAAATGATCACCCCACGAATAAGTAGCGGCGCATGCGAATATTCAGGAGAAAACCCACCCCCAAGAGGGTGGTGACGAGGGAGGAACCGCCGTAACTGAACAGGGGCAGGGGAATTCCCACCACCGGCAAAAATCCCGTTACCATGCAAAGGTTGATAAAAACCTGCCAGAAGATCAGGGCCGTCACCCCCAGGGCCAGGAGGTGGCCGAAACGCTCTTTACAGTCCCGGGCCACTGAAAGTCCCCAGAGGGCCACTCCGGTAAAGAGCAAAAGCAATACCCCGGAGCCCACAAAGCCCCATTCCTCGGCAAACACGGAAAAAACGAAATCGGTATGCTGTTCCGGCAAAAAATAGAGCTGGCTCTGGGTGCCCTGCAAAAAGCCTTTGCCCCAGAACTGGCCGGAACCCACCGCAATCATGGATTGCAAAATGTGATACCCGGCCCCCAACGGGTCTTTTTCCGGGTTGAGGAAGGTCAGGACCCGTTGGCGTTGATAGTCTTTAAGAAAATGCCAGATCACCGGGGAGAGCAAGACCATCGTCAAGGCGCAGCCCATCAGGGTGCGCCAGTTCACACCCACAAAGAGGATGATGCTGGCAGCCACCAGGGCCACCAAAATCCCGGACCCCAGGTCAGGTTGCTTGATGATCAAGGCCACTGGAATCATTACCAAAATCCCGGGAATAATCAAGTCCTTAAACCGCATGGCCTCCAATTGGGGCCGCCGGCTGAAGTAAGTGGCCAGCACCAGGATGATGGCGATCTTGGTCAACTCCGAGGGTTGGAAGGAGATGGGCCCCAGGGCCAACCAACGCCGGGAGCCATAGACCATTTTCCCGGCGAACATCACCGCCACTAACATGATTATACTGAGAAGATACATGGTGTAACTTATCTTCTCCAGATGCCGGTAATCTACAAAAAGGATCAGGCACAAGACACCGAGGCCCACGGCCAGCCAATAGAGCTGTTTGACGTAGAGGGGGGTATCCCCGGTCTGGCGGTTGAAGCCGGCGCTGTAAAGATTGATGATGCCCATGCCTACAATCATCAGCACTAGCGCCAGGAGCACCCAATCAAAATTTTGGACTAAACGGCGGTCGAACATTTAATGGCGGTTTTCGGTTTTCGGTTGTTAATTTTATCGGGCGATGACAATAGCTGGTTTCAAGATAATCTTCTAATCTTGATTCAGCGCCACGAAGTTTATTGACTTAACTTTTTCTAAGACTTTATTGCCAAAATCAACTCCCCCCTGTTCCCCCGGGTCAATGTTATTGCTCAGTCTCGCCTCCAGTTTTCCTCCGCGCCGGGCATAAAAGATAAAAGGCCCCTTCTTGGAGAAAGGCCGATACCTGCTGGAAAACCACTTAAGCACAGGATTCGGTCGAAGCAGATAGGTTTTGTACTTGATGAGGCTCCACCCCCCAATAATGAAAAGTTCGGGTTGAGCCTTGTCAAGGTCTTGGACGACTCGTTTGGATAACTGCGCAGCATAGGGAAAGCCTTCATGAAGGTGCCAACAAAACAATACCCCAGCCGGGGGACGGCGTTGGCTATAAAAATACAAGCCGCTTTCAGCTCCCCATTCATAAAAGGTTTCGCCTGGTGCGAGTAACTGGGAAATCTCCTTTCCGACTATTTTGGAATCGACAAAGATGTCTCCATATTTTTCCTGCGACCATTCAGTGGAAGAAATTTTGTAGTTAGGGAGTTCGTGACCTGCAAAAAAAACTGCCACGCCAATCCCTGCCAGACATTTTATCCAAAGTGAATAATTCGGCAATAATCTCCCAAACTCTTCTATCATCCAGGCCAATGCCACCGCCAGAGTCGGAAGCCAATATAAAAAATAATGGGGGTAGAACTTCCCTGGAAGCGCCACTGCCAGTTGGGTTCCGATTGCCAACCCTAAAAGCAATCCCCAGGGCCGCTTCAGATTATGTGACGCAATCAGCAACGATCCTATACAAATGAGGTAAATCAATTGCACCGCATATTGAAGGAATCCCTCAAAAAAAGTGAGGCCAATTCTTAAATTCTCTATTACATCTCCGGTATAATAACCGTTGAAAACAAAAACTATCTCATAAAAATCCCTGAAATTACCTACTGCCGCAAAATAGGCGAACACTGAAGCCCAGATCACAGCCCCTGTTGCCGCAATGACACCGATCTGTTTGCCTGCCAATTTCCGGTCCGGCGGCTCACCAGGAGGCAAGGCCAGATGGGCAAGACTCAGAGTACCCGCAATGCTAATGACGACCATCTTGTATAACGAAGCCAGGGCTAACAGTGCGCCGATCGCGATATACCGCCGCAACCAGGGGAAGCGGTCGTCGCTGCGGAGCATCAATACAAAAGCCCAAATGATGCATGCGTTTATAAAGACTTCGGTGTTGGGTTGATTAGCCTGAAGTGTGAGGCTACTGCAGATAGCCGTCCAAAAAATTGCGGCCCACACTCCGGTTTCCATGGAGCCGCCTAAGGCAAATCCAGCCGCGTAAACTCCCAGCAATGTTAATATGGCGGCAAAGATTCCCAAAAGAAAGACTGCACCCGGCCCATATCCCACCAGTTTTTCCGCTGCCGCATAGGTGAGAAAGACGGCCGGTGGCTTGTTTTCACACAAGTCAGAGTAAAGAGCGCGCCCCTCCAGCAATTCATGCCCGATAACTGCATAGAGAGTCAGATCCCGCTCAAGCGGTTCATCATAGGTATGGAGGCGTTGAAGACAAATTAATGCGGAGAGTCCCAATAAAATAACCAGAGGAAATATGATTCGGACTTTTATGGGAGCTTTTATTACTTTCAAACCGGCCTTAACAAGTCCACGTTCTGAAGATGTGGAATTACCATGTACTTATAGTTGCTGGTTAAGCTTCTACCCGGTGGCTCAGCGACTCCCTCAACGTCTGCTGGTCGGCGTACTTGATCTCTCCGCCCATGGGCAGGCCGTAGGCGATGCGGGTCACCTTCACCCCCAGGGGTTTTAGTTCCTGACCCAAGTAGGTGGTGGTGGTCTCCCCTTCCAGAGAGGGGTTGAGGCCTAAAATCACTTCTTTGATCCCCTCTTTCATGACCCGGTCCAGCAGTTCCATGATGCGGATATCGTCCGGGCCGACGCCTTCCAGAGGCGAAATCAGGCCTCCCAGCACATGATAGAGTCCCTGATACCAGCCCACTTTCTCGATGGCCAACAGGTCCCCGGGTTCCGCCACCACTAGGATTTGACCCTGGCTCCGGGCCGGATTGGCGCAGATAGGGCAGAACTCCTGGTCCGCAAACGCAAAGCATCGGCGGCAAAGCTGAATCTTCTCCTTCAACTCCATCAAAGCGTTGGCCAACTCCAGGACCTCGGCCTCCGGAGCCCGCAGGAGATGCATGGCCATCCGGGAGGCGGTCTTTTCCCCCACCCCCGGCCATCTGCTCAGACCCGCAATCACTCTCCTTAAGGCAGCAGGGTAGGCGTTTCCGGCCATTTATATTCCTCATTCCGTAGGGGCGACCCGCCGGGTCGCCCCTACGTTTTTTTATCTCAAAACAATCCCGGAATCTGCATGCCCCCGGTGAGCTTGGCCATCTCCGCGGCCATCATCTCCCGGGACCGGTTCAGGGCTTCGTTCACCGCGGCCTGTATCAAGTCCTGGAGCATCTCCACGTCGTCGGGGGCCACCACTTCAGGGTCTATGCGCAGGGATACCAGCTCCTGGCGGCCGTTGACCACGGCCTCCACCATGCCGCCGCCGGCCTGGGCGCTCACCGTGCGGTTGCCCAACTCCGCCTGCATCTCCATCATTTTGGCTTGCAGCTTCTGGGCCTGTTTCATCATTCCGGCCAAATTCTTCACTCAGGTTCCTCCTTCTCCGGCGGGACCCCAATCCACTTGCCCCCGAAAATTTCCAGGGCCTGTTGCTGGAGCTTCTTCAAATCCAGAGATTTTTTGGGAGTCGTGGGAGACTTTTTTGGGGTCTTAGGCGCCTCCACTTGCAACTCCACAGTGGTCTCAGGGCCGAAGAAGCCCTTGGCCAACTCCCGCAAGCGGGCTTCATGGCGGGCCCCATTGGCATTCCAGGCATGCTTCAAACCGATCTTCAAGCAATGGTCCGACACCCCCAGCAGCCGGCATTGAGCCAGCTTCCCATACAGCGGAGCGTCTCCGCTTTCCTGGACATGGTTCAGGAAGGCCTGCCAGCGGTCTTGCAGGCTGGCGTCCGCCGCGAGTGGCGTCGCAGAAACCACCGGAACCGGACCCGGAGCAGTTAGAGGCGGCTTGTGTGTCCCAGCGGCAGGCACCGCCTTTACCGGACCGCCACTTTCCAGGCGCTCCGCCAGGGCCGAAAGCCGGGACAGCCACTCGTTAAGGGGCAGGACCGGCTCCAGGTGAATCAGCCGGAGGAGCAGGACCTCCAAGGCCAGCCGGGGCTGCGGCGACCGCTTTAATTCCTCTTCTCCCTGGAGCAGGACACTCAAAAGGTTGTGCAGATGGACCGAGGGGGTCTGACGGGCCAGACGGACCAATTCGTCCCACTCGGTGTCGGCCACCGCGGCCAGATGCCGGGATTCGGGATGCAGGCCTGCCACCAGCAAATGCCGTCCGTAGAGAACTAGATCCTGATAAAATCTGCCCAAGTCCTGACCCTGGGAATAGAGCTCCTCGATGAGACCCAGGAGGTCAGGTCCATTGCGTCCGATAATGGCTTTCAGGGCGCCCAAGAGCGCTCCCCGGTCGGTAACTCCCAGAATGCGGGCGATCTCCGGAGCGCTGACGCCGTCCCCTCCGAATGTCACCACTTGGTCCAAGAACCCCTGGGCGTCCCGGAGCCCCCCCTCCGCCGCCCGGGCCACCAGGGCCAGACCTTCGGGGTCGATATGCCAACCCTCCTCCTGGGCCAGCTTGGCCAAATGGGCCTGGATCACCCCGGTGGGAATCCGGCGAAAATCATAGCGCTGACAGCGGGACAAAATGGTCACCGGCACCTTGTGGGGCTCGGTAGTGGCCAGGACAAAGACCGCATGGGCCGGAGGCTCTTCCAGGGTCTTCAACAGGGCGTTGAAGGCCTCCTTGGTGAGCATGTGGACTTCGTCGATGATGTAAACCTTGTACTTTCCCTGGGCCGGCAGATACTTGATTTTCTCCCGCAGATCCCGGACTTCGTCGATGCCCCGATTGGAGGCCCCGTCGATTTCCAGCACATCCAAAGAGGAGCCGTTGGTAATCTCCCGGCAGATCTGGCAGGTGTTGTCGGGGTGAGGTGTGGGGCCGGCTTCGCAGTTGAGGGCCTTGGCCAGGATGCGGGCCACCGAGGTCTTGCCCACACCCCGGGGGCCGCTGAAGAGAAAGGCGTGGGCCACCCGGCCTGCGGCCAGGGCATTCTGCAGGGTGCGGGTGATGGGCTCCTGGCCCACCACTTCCTCAAAGGTTTGGGGACGCCATTTCCGGGCAAGAACCTGGTAAGCCATAAAACGGTTTTCTGTTTTCGGTTTTCTGTTTTCTGTTTTCGGTTATCGGGCGATGGCCTAACTGGGGAGTGAGGCTTAAGCAGGCACCAGATCGCTTGCGCTAGTCCGGAAAAAGTTAGTCTGGGGCGACGCTTTTACCGAAAACCGAAAACTGGAAACCGAAAACCCTAAAAAGTGGCGGAGAGAGAGGGATTCGAACCCTCGGAGCGCTGTTTAGACGCTCACACGATTTCCAATCGTGCCCCTTCAGCCTCTCGGGCATCTCTCCGCAGGGGGATCTATCAAGATCATGGAAGCGCAGACTTTCCAGCCTCTGCCTTGGCGGGTAGTGCCCGACCTACATTTTCTGTCGTTTGGCAGGCAAACCCTACTCGTTCCCAAGCTGTGCTTGGCGAACGCAAACTTCCAGCCCAAGCTCTGCTTGGGCACCTCAACTACTTACTGCCTAGCTCACTCCTTCGCCTTGGGCACCAGGACCTCGTAGTCCTTTTTCTTGTCCTCCGGCAAGGCATTATACTCTTCTGCCGAAATAATACAATCCAGGGGAAGGCTTCCCATGTCATCCCGATAGGCGTTATCCTGGCCTAGGTAGATCTCACAATTCTTGTTGATATAGGTCAGTCCCATAGGAACTCCCGGTTGTCCCCTCCCCTAGGTTATTATGGCGGAGGGGGTGGGATTCGAACCCACGTGAGGGTGATTAGCCCCCAAGTCGATTTCGAGTCGACCCCGTTACGGCCTCTTCGGTACCCCTCCTAAAGACTGTTTTCGGTTTTCTGTTTTCTGTTGAAACGGGGTTTCCCTGCCCCCACAAATTTTGGCGGCAGGGCCATTCAATTATTTGCTAATGTCGGTTTCCAGCTACAGTTTTTTCCCCGCCAGCAACCGGCTGGCGGCCGTCCTTGCCCTTCAGCGTCTGCCCTTAAAAAACTCCTGCATCAACTCCCGGCATTCCGCTTCCCGGACTCCGCCGGTCACTTCCAGGCGGTGGTTGAAACGGCTATCTTCGGGTAGGCGGTATAACGACACGCAGGCGCCGCCCTTGGGGTCCGGGGCGCCGAACACCAGACGCCGGACCCGGGCATGCAGCAGCCCTCCCAGGCACATGATACAAGGTTCAATGGTAACATAAAGGCTTGACCCCAGCAACCGGTAATTCCCCCGGACACGGGCCCCTTCCCGCAGGGCCAAAATCTCCGCATGGGCAGTGGGGTCGCAGAAACTGATGGGACGGTTAAAGGTCCGGGCCAGAATCTCCCCCCCCTCCCCTACCAGCACCGCTCCCACCGGCACCTCCCCCGCGGCCAGCCCGGCCCTGCCTGCCTCCAAAGCCAGCCCCATGAAGTAACTATCCGATTCCATTTTATATTAATGTTTATCCTTGATGGATACGCAATAAGTCATTTTCCCCTCCCCTGGCGGGAGGCGATTAAGGGGAAGGGGGAATAACTTTGGAAATAATTTCATCCCTACCCTTACCCTCCCCCATCATGGGGAGGGAATTATGGACCTCTCCCGAAACCATTATGAATAAAGCCTCGGAATATGGCAGGGAGGAACGCAAAAAGAGTCGGTGAGGTTCTGCTGGGTCTTGAGAAACAGCTTTTAGCCGCCGCTGTTATGCCGCCTTGAACGTTCCAGATGCGTCAGTGCCTGAGCCTCGTAGCCCTGAAGGAGTTCCAGGGCACGGGTTTCCTGGGCCAGCAATTCCTGGCAGCGTTCCCGGTGCTCAGCCGTCAAATCGGAACGCAACAGGTCCTGGACAGCCCCCAACTGGCGCCGGTGCCTGGCCGCCATAAGCCTCAGGCGCAGGACGATAATTTGGGCCAGGAGGGGATTTTGGGCCCACTTAAGATAATGCAGGGCGCCGGGAAAATCTTCCTCCTCCAAGGCTTCCAGGACCAGGTGGCGGTAGTATCCGGCAGGCAGAATTCCGGAATCCGCCACTGGCCCCGCCAGCACCTGGCGGCCCAATCGCACCAGCAGACCTAAGCCCAGCATTTAGGCTTGCTGGGCCGAAATGCCCGCGTCCACCATGTTCCCCAAAATCTCCCGCAATTCCGGAAGGTCCTGGGTCAGCTCTTCGATGCGGCGCTTTACTTCCTGGTAGTCGCGATCTTGGCCGGTTTGCGCCCGTTCCAGGGTGTCCTTAAGCGAACTGGCCAGGCGCTTATCCAGCCGCCACATGCCCGCGGCCGCGCCCAATAGCTCCAGAAGCCCCGTGGTAACGTGGTGTCCCGTGACCTCCATGATGGCCACTTCGGCCACCCAGCCGGCCATGCCGCCCACCAGGGCGCCGGTAACGGAAAGGTCTTGTTTAGCCATTTTTTCTCCTGCTTGCCAGGTGTCCATAGGGATGGGTTTAAAACCCGCCCCTACAATTACCCTATTTAATGAATTTTTAACTGGCCGGTTTTATCCGGCTGAGACAGGTCTTTCCGCTGCCCCAGACGCTCTGCCAGGCGCTGGGTTTCGGCCAGCATCTTACCTATGTGCCGGTCCTTCTCCGCCAGGCGGCGTGAAAGAACGCGGTTTTCCGCCCGCAAGCGTCCTACCTCGGAGTGCCCCAGCCAACCGCGGATACGGATAACCAAGAGTGTAACTCCGACTCCCAGGGACGCTCCTAAGATCAAGCCGATCACCAAGTCCAGGGTCTTAATCTCCATTTAAATGCTGTTTCCGGTTTCCGCTTTGCAGTTTTCAGTTTTCGGCAAAAGAAAAATGTGTCGTTTCCTCGGCCCGATACTAATTAAATATTAGCATTAGTAAGGATTTATGTCAATTTGGACCAGGGGTAGAAAGCCGCTTGTCAACGCGGGGTAACTCATGCCACAATAAGATTGCCTGGCGGGTTTTTGCCGAAAAACTAAAACTTATAGGTTCCTGCAAAGTCAAAAATTCCCTCCCCCTTGATGGGGGAGGGGTGGGGCGGGGCTGGAATAAATTGCTTGGGTGCCTTCCCCCTCCCCTTAATGCCCTCCCACCAGGGGAGGGGAAGATGACTGTTTACCAGTTCACCAAAACTGAAAACCGAAACCATCTTCATAGATAGGAGACGTGTATGAGCGATATCAAGGCCATGTACCGCACCGTGATGGCGGACCATTTCCCCCCGGAGATGACCATCAGTTTCGGCGACCAGAAATTGGTCTACCGCAAGCGCACCTGGAAGTTGCCCGATGCCAAGGGTGAGGTCATCGAAATGGGGTTGCGCTACGGGGAGAACCCCGGCCAGGAAGCCGCGCTTTACGAACTGGTGGGGGGCCACCTGGTCCTGGGGGATTGTCACTTCCTGGACCCCAATAACGGCTTGACCTCCGCCATCGATGAAGCGGCCATGGTCCAGGCCGGCAAGCACCCGGGCAAGACCAACCTCACGGACCTGGATAACGGCCTGAACATCATCAAGTGGCTCCAGAAGCGGCCCGCCGCGGTGATTCTCAAACACAACAACCCCTGCGGCGCGGCCTGGGCCGATTCCCTGGCCGAGGCCTACGACAAGGCCAATATGGCGGACCGCATCGCCGCGTTCGGGGGCGCCGCGGTCTTTAACCGGCCCCTGGACAAAGCCACTGCGGAGCTGGTGTCCCAGAACTACCTGGAGGTCCTGGCCGCCCCGGATTTTGAGGAGGGCACCCTGGATATCCTGAAAAAAGCCAAGGACCTGCGCATCATCAAGGTGCCCAACTTCGGCCGCCTTCAGCACCTGATCCACAGCCGCTTCGTGGACTTCAAGTGCCTGGTGGACGGCGGCATCATCGCGCAGCAGTCCCCTTTAAACATCATCCAGAAAAAAGAAGACTTCAAGCCCGCGGTGGCTACCTATCAGGGCAAGGAATACCGCTGCGTGCGCCAGCCCACCGAGGCGGAGTATGAAGACCTTTTGTTCGGCTGGTGGGTAGAGCAGGGCATCACTTCCAATTCCGTGATTTTCGTGAAAGACGGCGTAACCGTAGGCATCGGCACCGGCGAACAGGACCGGGTGGGCGTGGCCGAAATCGCGGTCTTCAAGGCCTATACCAAATACGCCGACGCCTTATGCTTCAAGCAGTTCGGCATGCCTTACAAAAACCTGGAGTTGGAAATTCTCCAGGCCAAGCGGGACGCTTCGGATAAAGTGGTGATCGACATGGAAACCGAAAAGGCCAAGGGCGGCTTAATCGGCTCCACCATGATCTCCGACGCCTTCTTCCCTTTCAGGGATGGGGTGGATGTGGGCATCCGCCAGGGCATCACCGCGGTGGCCCACGCCGGCGGCTCAGTGAGAGACTACGAAGTCATCGAGGCCTGCAACGAAGCCGACCCCCCCGTGGCCATGGTGTTCACGGGGCAGAGGTGCTTCAAGCATTGAGAAAGGGTTCTGGGAAAAAAATTCAGGGGCGGTGCTGCATCCCGCCCCTGCTTGATTACACCCTCGTTCCCAAGTTGCACTTGGGAACGCTGTTTTTCGCCCAAGCTCTGCTTGGGCGCCGCCCGTAGGGGCGGGGTCTCCCCGCCCCTACCTGGTGAGGTAAAATATGCATGGTAGGCAATGCCCGCCCTGCATTTTATTCCTGGTTCCCAAGCTGCGCTCGGGAACCCATTTAGGTGCAAAGCTTTGCTTTGACCAAGCCAGCTTTGGTCATAAGGTCGTTCCCAAGTTAAACTTGGGAAAGAACAGATGAAAAAATTTATTGGCGGGCAGGGACGCCCCCTACCGCCTAACCCCTGACCCTGCTCCTCAATCCTCGTCATCCTCATCATTATCGTCAAACGTCTTGATCTTTTTCGACTTTTTTACTCCGTGGGCCATTTTGGTGGCCTTGAGCGGGAGTGGCTCCTGAAAGCCGTTGTAGCGCTTCACCAGTTCCAGGTAGCGCAGGGGATCGAAGTTAACCTGCTGGTACTGCTGAAACACCTTGCCCCCGCTCAGGTAGCTGTGAACCTGACGTTTCTGGAAGTCCACGAACCCCAGGGAAGTCTTGAACGCAATGTCTTGGCTCATGAAATTGGGGAGCCGTTCCTTCTTGGTGCTTTTAGCCACCGGATCGTTGGTGAATTCATAGGAGTGGTACAGTCCCAGCAAATGCCCCAGTTCGTGGATCATCAGGTTGGCAAGCCAGTGCCGGTTAAGACCGGCTTCTTTGGCGTCGGCGGATAATTCGGCCTTCCGGAAGCGCTTGAAAGAGATGTGAATGGTGGACAGGTTGAGGTGGGCAAAGGCGCACTTGTCCAGGCAGATCTGGAGGAAGCGCAACTGAAACGGCGGGGCCACGTCAAAGGCATGGAAGCTCTGGGTCAGCCACTGCTTGTCGGTAAGCAGCTCGATGCGCAGCCGTTTAGCCGGGGCCAGGGGGGCGGGCCGGTCCGTCACCCCAAGCAGGTTCACCCCCATCCTGGCGTAGAACTGCTGAACCTGCTCCCAGACCTGGGCTAACATGCGGCGGCAATCTTCCAGTTCAGGGTCCGGGGAGACGTAAAGCTCCACGGTGACAGTTTTGGGAGAAAGGTCCAACGGCCCCAGGTCGGCCAGGGAAAACAGAGCCGCTTCTTCCCGGGAGTTGAGGCTGGCGGCTTGGACCGCCGCTCCCCACAGACCCCAGGTCACCGCTAAAACCAGGGCTAGAGCCAATGATTTCCCTGTCCTGAAAAAATTCATCCTTTTCCCCTTGCTTCCTGCAATTTTTTTTATAAAATTAAAAAGTTTGAGGAGGATGCGCCATGTCCTATGCCTGTGACATTTGCGGCAAACGCCCCGAAGTGGGCAACAACGTCAGCCATGCCAACAACCACACTAAGCGCCGCTGGAAGCCCAATCTGCGGAGGGTCCGGGCTTTGAATCAGGGTTCGGTCCGCTACATCCAGGTGTGCACCCGTTGCCTGCGCTCTGGTAAAGTGGTCAAGCCCGCTTAATAACAGTAGTCGGTAGTCAGTAGTCAGTAGTCAGCATTCAGTAATTCTCTTCTCACTGACCACTGGCTACTGACTACTGCCCTACCCTGTCACCCGCCGCACGGAAATCACTTCTTTTAAGCGTTTAAGCGCGCCGAAGACCTTTTCCAGGTGGACCTGGTCCGCCACCTGAATGGTAAATTGGGCGATGCCTTTGTTATTCACGGTCTCAACCGAAGCCTTGGTGACGTTGACGTCAGCAATCTTCAGGGCGCTGGTAATATCGGCCAGGAGTCCCGGCTTGTCCACGGTGACCACCTGGATTTTAACAGGATAGAGCTTCTGGGGTCCGCCACCCCCATCCCATTCCGCCGGGATGTGGCGAAAGGTCTCGGTGCTGGCCAGGTAAGGGCAGTCGGCCCGATGGATGGTCACACCTTTTCCCCGGGTGATGTAGCCCATGATGGTGTCTCCGGGGATGGGTTGACAGCAGTTGGCCAGCCTCACCAGAAGGTCGTCCAGGTCCTTGATCTTAAGACCTGCGGGTTCTTCCTTGGCCCGCCGCACCGGCATTTCAGGGGGAATCTCCTCCTCCGCCGGCGCGGCCAACCGGAACAGCCTATTGGTCACCTGCCCCGGCGATAGCTTGCCGTGGCCGATGGCTGCCAGGAGATCGTCAACACCCACAAAGGACAAATCTTGGACCACCTGTTTAAGGTCGTCACCTTCCTTCAAGAGCTTTTGCAGGCTGGCCCCGGATTTGCGCAGTTCCCGTTCCAGCAGCTCTCTGCCCAGAGTGATGGACTGCTCCCTTTCCGCCACTTTAAGCCACTGCCGGATCTTATGGCGGGCCTTGGTGGTTTTGACGAATTGCAGCCAGTCCCGGCTGGGATGATGGTGGGGCGAGGTAATGATTTCCACAGTGTCGCCGTTCTGCAATTCCGTGCGCAGGGGTACCATGCGGCCGTTCACTTTGGCGCCGGTGCAACGGTCACCCACCTGGGAGTGGATGGCATAGGCAAAATCCACCGGTGTGGCGCCCCGGGGTAATTCCTTGACTTCACCGTTGGGCGTGAAGACATACACCTCATCCGGGTAAAGCTCCAGGCGTACCCCTTCCAACAGTTCCCGGGGGTTCTTCAAATCTTTCTGAAGGTCCACCATCTGCTTGAGCCAGGTGAAGCGCTGGGCGTCCTTTTCCTGGTAAGCCCGCCTCTCTTTATAGCTCCAATGCGCGGCAATCCCTTCTTCGGCCACCCGGTGCATCTCCTGGGTGCGGATCTGGATTTCCAGACGTTCACCGCCCTGGCCGATTACCGTGGTATGGATGGACTGGTACATATTGGCCTTGGGCATGCCGATATAGTCTTTGAGACGTCCCGGGACCGGCCGAAAGACGGCATGGATTACTCCCAAGGTTTCGTAACAATCGTGGACCGTCTCCACAATGATGCGGAAGGCCAGGAGATCGTAAAGTTCGTCCAAAGTGATCTGCTGAGCCTGAAGCTTGCGGTAGATGCTGTAAAAGTTCTTGACCCGACCGCTCACCTCTCCTTTAATGTGGTGCTCCGCCAACTTATCCTTGAGGAACCGGCACATCTCTTCGTTATACTTCTCCAGGGCACCCTTCTTGCGGAAGAAACCTTCCTGGATTTGCTGATAAGCCTCCGGCTCCAGATAGAAAAAGGACAGGTCCTCCAATTCGGCTTTGAGGCGAAACATCCCCAGGCGGCCGGCCAGAGGCGCATAGATCTCCAGGGTCTCCCGGGCGATGCGCTTTTGCTTGGCGGGCTCCATGAACCCCAGAGTCCGCATGTTGTGCACCCGGTCGGCCAGCTTCACCAGCAGAACCCTGATGTCATGGGACATGGAGAGGATCATTTTGCGGATATATTCCGCCTGCTGGGTTTGCTTGTCGCCAAAAACCAACTGGCCGATTTTGGTGACGCCGTTGACGACATCGGCCACTTCTTCACCGAAATAATCTTCCAGATCGTCCAGGCTGGCGGCGGAGTCTTCCACCGTATCATGGAGCAGGCCGGAGGACACAGTAATGGGCCCCATGCCCATTTTGGCAAGGATAAAGGCCACTTCCAGGGGATGGCTCAGGTAAGGCTCACCGCTCAGGCGCAGTTGGCCCTCGTGGGCCTTGGCGGAGAAAATGTAGGCCTTCTCAATGAGGTCGGTGTTCGAATCCGGATGATTCTTCTGTACCTCCTCCACGATATCCTGGAGGCGGATGATCCGGTTAGTCATGCCGTTCCTGAGCGATTTGATCCTTAATATAAGGAATCAGGTCCTGGAGAGGGACCATGATATTGTTCGAGGCGCGCCGGTGGCGCACTTCCGCCTTTCCCTGGGCCAGGGTCTTGGCCCCCACCACTACCCTTAAGGGTAATCCCAGGAGATCACAATCCTTAAATTTCACCCCCGGGCGTTCGTCCCGGTCGTCCAGCAGCACTTCCACTCCCTGGGCTTCCAGGTCAGCGTGGATTTGCTGGACGCAAGCCCAGATCGCGGGGTCATTGACGGCAATGGGGATGAGGCCCACCTGAAACGGAGCCAGGGCCATGGGGAAGATAATGCCGTGGTCGTCGTGTCCCTGTTCGATAGCCGCGGCCACGATCCGGCTCACCCCGATACCGTAGCAGCCCATGTAAATGTATTGTTCCTTGCCTTCTTGATCCAAGAAGGTAGCCTTAAGGGCTTTGGAATATTTGAGACCCAGTTTGAAGATATGCCCCACTTCAATGCCCCGCAATAGGGTCAGCGCCCCCCGGCAACGGGGGCAAGGGTCCTGGGCCGTAATCGACCGCAAATCCGCCGTCTCGGTAATCTTGAAGTCCCGGACCGGATGGACGTTCATGAGGTGGTAATCGTCCCGGTTGGCCCCGGTAACCATAGCGGGCAGGCGCGCCACCGCCTGGTCGGCGTAAATGGGCAACTTGAGATTTACCGGCCCGGCAAAACCCACTTCGGCGCCGGTGAGCTCCTGAACCTTAATAATGCCCGCCAGGATTAAATCTGTGACCCCCAGAAGGTTTTTCACTTTAACTTCGTTGACTTCATGGTCGCCCCGGATCAGGACAGCCACCGCCCCGTTCTCCGTTTCATAGATCAGGGTTTTGACGATATCGGCGGAAGTCACTCCCAAAAACGCCGCAACTTCCTCAACGGTGCGGACTTTGGGCGTATGCACCAACTTAGGGGCGTCGCCCACCGGCGGACCGGTCTCCCCCGGCTCCATAACTACTTCTGCCTTCTCCAGGTTGGCGGCATAGTCGCAAAGCGTGCAGGAGGCCACCACGTCCTCGCCGGTGTCGGCCAGGACCATAAATTCGTGGGAAAAACTGCCGCCGATGGGGCCGGAGTCGGCCTCCACCACCTTAAAGCGCAGGCCGCAACGGGCAAAGATGCGGTTGTAGGCCTCATACATCTGTTGGTAACAGGCTTCGGCCCCGGATTCGTTCGCGTCGAAGCTGTAGGCGTCCTTCATGATGAATTCCCGTCCCCGGATCAATCCGAAGCGGGGCCGGATTTCATCCCGAAATTTAACCTGGATCTGGTAAAGATTCAGGGGCATCTGGCGATAGGAATGGACCTCCTTGCGAACCAGGTCGGTGATGATCTCTTCGTGGGTGGGACCGAAGCAATAGTCCCTCTCATGGCGGTCCATAAAACGCAGCAGTTCCTTGCCGTAAACGTCCCAGCGGCCCGATTCCTGCCACAACTCCGAGGGCTGCACCGCGGGGAGCAGGACTTCCTGAGCCCCGGCCCGGTTCATTTCCTCCCGGACGATTTGCTCCACCTTGCGAAGCACCCGTAAACCCAAAGGGAGATAGTTATAAATGCCGGAAGCCAGTTTGCGGATCATTCCGGCCCTAAGCAGCAGCCGATGAGAGACCGCTTCGGCCTCCGCGGGGTTTTCTTTCAATGTGGGAATCAGCGTGCGGGAAAAGAGCATAATCACCCCAATTAATCATATTTTATCATATTAATTTTACGATACGAACCACCTTCGCCACAACCCAATTTCTTCTGTAGCCAGGGGGCAGTAGCCAGTGGCCAGTAATCAGTCTAGGGGAAAATCTGAATTAACGCCTAGGGTGCGCTTCTTGCGCGCCATTGGTTGGTCGAGTGGAGGGGAGGGCCCGTAGGCCCGTAGGGCGGGAAGCGAAGCGCATCCCGCCTTGCCGAATCAGGGTAAAGCCGCGGAGCGCAGGTTGCTTGCCATAGGGCTGGAGGGGATCAGCCGCTCCCGGGACATCCGGAAGGCTGCGTCCATAAGCACTTCCAGATTGACCACGTCCTCGCGGTTGTACTTGAGCAGCAGGTCCAGGGCGCCTTTATCTCCCCGCTGGTAGCGCTCCCACAAGAGCACCGCCATGTAGCCGTCCATGCCGTTTACTGCCTCGGGGCGGTGGATGCCGAACCGGGGTTCGATGCGCTTCAGCCCCCCCTTGTATCCCAGGCGGGCCAGGAGAAAGCGCAGGTCCACGTGGGCCGGGGGCAGGCACAACTCCGGGAAATAGGCCCTGAGCACCGGCAGGTCGAACTGGGTGCCGTTGAAGGTGACTAAAAGGTCGAACTCGGAGATGACTTCAGGGAATTTCCGTAAGTTATAGCCCTGCACGAATTGACGCATATTCTCGCCGTCGTACAGGCCCACCACGGTTACCAGCAGTCCCGGCCAGGTGGTGCCGGTGGTTTCGATGTCCAGATAAGCGGTGCGGGGACGGAAATGATTAAACAGGCGCCAGTGCTCCCCGGCCTGGAGGCGGGCCGCGAAATAAGCGGCGTCCTCCACGCGATTCAAAGACTCCGTAAGTTCGCCCTTAAGCCATTCTAACCGCGGCTGAGAAAGACCGCGGATGCGCCTGGAGGCCAAAAAATCCTCCCAGGTGGTCAACCCCTGCCGCCAGAAATGGGCCTCACCCCGGTGCCCCACCCCGGGGAGATGAATGAAAGTGCGCTTTAACATATTTTTAACATATCACCGGGCCTGATTTTTGTCACCCTAACGAATAAAAGAGGGCTTCCTAAAGTGCGCCATATGTCTCACTCCCAGTCTCCCGATTAAGAGATGGCTGCCTCATCTTCGCCTACTCCTCCTTCAAAATCGCTGCCAGGTGCGGCTGGATGGCCCGCCAGGCGGGATAGGCCGCCGCGGCCAGGCCCAGGCCCACCACCAGGAAGAAGGTCTGGATGTAGATGCCGGGGACCCAATGGAGGTGAATGGTCCAGCCGAAGGCCTGTTTGTTGATCACCAAGATTAGTAAAAGCGACAGCACCGAGCCGCAGGCCGCGCCCAGCAGAAAGCTCAGAAAGCTGGCCAGGCCCGACTCCACCAGGACCATGCCCAAAATCTGCCTCCGGGCCGCCCCCAGGGCCTGGAGCAGGGCCAGTTCCCGCTCCCGTTCCATGATGAGCACCAGGAAGGTGGTGATGATGCCAAAGACCGCCACCACCACCGCCACGCCTTCCAGGGCATAGGTCAGGGCAAAGGTCTCGTCGAAGATGCGCAGGATGCCTTCCCTCAGGTCCCGGTGCGACAGGGTCAGGAGACGGTAGCGGCCGCCGTATTGCTTCTGAAGCCGGGCCTGGACCTGGGGGACTTTGGCGGGGTCCTTGAGGTAGAGACGCACCGCGTTCAGGTGGGTGTCGAGCCAGAAGCGCCGGAACTGGGAAATATCCATCCAGACGCTGGGGCCGTCGGTGCGGTAGTCGTAAAAGACCCCGGCAATGGCCAGTTCTTGCGGTCCTGACGGAGTGGGCAGGGTGAGGGCGCCGCCTTCCTTCAGGTTAAAGGCCTCGGCCAGGGGTTCGGAGATGACCACCGTACCAGCGGTTTCCGCTTTACTGTTTTTGGTTTTCGGTTTTGTGTTTTCGTAATTCGACCTTGATTTATCAAAATTCTCTTTCCCTAACCCCTGACCCCTGATCCCTGGTCCCTCTCCCCCTCTCCCAACTTTTTCCATAATCTCTTCAGTATCCCCCCGGCGAAACCAAAGGCCGCCGTGCCGGGCCAGGACGTCGAAGCTGCCGCCGATGACCAAGATATATCGTTCTTTGAAGGGGATGCGGACGCAGCGGTAGAGGTAGATATCTTTTATATCCGGGTCCCGGCGCAACTCCGGCAGCACCTCTGGCGGTAAATACTGATCATAAGCCGCAGTGGAGAAAACTGCAGGCCCGAAAAAGATATCCCCGCTGATGGCCCGGGTCACCCAGTCATTCACGGTCTGGCGAAAGGAGCCGATCATCACCGTCACTGCGATGAGCATTCCCAGGGCGCAGGCCAGGGCCGCGATGGAGACGGCGCTGCGGCTTAAGGAGCCGGCCAGGTACCGGCAGCCCAAATCTCCTGCGGGACCCAGGATTTTGCGAAGAGTCGATTGCAGGCCCAGTCCCAGCAGGCGGGCGCTAAGAGGGGTAAACAGGGCGAAAGCCAAAAGAATGAGGAAGGCTGCGGCAAATCCGGGCCAGGGAGGCCCTGAACCCACTTTCCAAGAGGCTCCCACCGCTGCCAGAACCAGGGAAAGGAGGCCCCAAGCAAAGATGAACCCCGCCCGGCTCTCGATCTTTTCCTCCAGTTCCTCCCGGTGCCATACGGCTCTGACCTGCGTCCGGGCCGCCTCCTGGGCCGGAAGCAGGGCAGCCAGGAGAGTGGCCCCTATGGCCAGGCCCCAGGCCTGAAACAAGAGCCATCCCCGGACCCAGACATCCTGGGCCACCACCGGCATGTAAAGCGAGGTGAGATTCTGGGTCATTACCCCCAAAACGCCCCCGGCCAGCCCCACTCCCAGGATAAGCCCCAAAAGACCTCCCACCAGGCCGCTGGCCAACCCTTCTGCCAGGAACAGGAGCAACACCTGCCATGGCGTCATCCCCAGGGTCCGCAGCAGGCCGATCTCCCGGCGGCGGCGCACCACCGACAGGGTGACGGACTGGTAGATGAGGAACATTCCCACAAACAAGGCAATGGCACTCAACACCGCCAGGTTAAGGCGGTAGGAGGCCACCAGCCCTTCGGTGCGGCTGCCCTGGGCGGCGGGCTGCACCACCTCCACTCCGGCTGGCAGCACCCCTTGCAGGGCTTTCGGAAGGTCAGCTGCAGGTCCGGATCCGATCACGTCGATATAGTCAAGTCCCCCCACCCGATCCAGGAGTTCCTGGGCCGGTCCCATATCCATGAGCAACACCGCACCGTCAAAGGGATAGAGGCCGCTTGGAGAGCTAAAGATGCCGACGACTTGGAGATCATGCCGCTTTGGACCCACCATTACCGGCAGAACATCCCCCGGTTTTAGTCCCAAACGGGACGCCAGGGGCCGGGACACCAGGGCCGCACCGGGACGGGTAAAAAAATCGCTCCATGTCGTGTCGCTCAGGCCGGCATCTTGGGAGAATTCATAATCCCGAAAGCCCCGCTCTGAGAAAGGATCGATTCCCAGCAGAAGGACGGGGCCTTGTTGACTGCCGGTCAGTTCCAGAACGGATTCCACTATGGGGGCCGCAGCCTTGACCGCCGGCACATCCCGCACTTTGACGAACAGGGATTCGTCCAGAACCGAGCCGGGAGATTGGATACGCCACTGGGCCTTGCCGGTCACTGCTGTGACCCCGTTTTGAAAGCTCTGCAAGGCGCTGGCTGCTGCCAGGGAAATGCTCAGATATACTGCGGTCCCCAAAGCGATGCCCAGAATTCCTAGAATGGTGCGCCCGGGGTATTGAGCCAAATGACTCAAAGAAATACGGAAGAGCCAGGGTTTCATGCCAGCAAGCGCCCATCCTGCAACCGCAATATCCGGTTTGCGGCCTGGCCGGCCTCGGGAGCATGGCTCACCAGGATGATGGTTTTCCGCCATTGCCGGTGCAGATGCGAAAAGAGTTCCAAGATCTGGTCAGCGGTGACCGAATCAAGATTTCCAGTGGGCTCGTCGGCCAGAATGACTGCTGGTTGGTTGATCAGGGCCCGGGCGATGGCCGCCCGTTGCATCTCGCCCCCAGAGACCTGATGCGGTTTGTGTTCCCGGCGGCCGCTTAAACCCACCTCCCTTAACCACTGGGCTGCTTCCCTTTGAGCCTCGAGGTAGCTAGCCCCCTGGAGCACCCGGGGCAAAGCCACGTTTTCTTCCAGAGTCAAGAGAGGCAGCAGATTAAAGGACTGAAATACCACTCCCACCCGGTCCCGCCGAAACCTGGTCAGGTCAGGTTCAGCGAGTTGGGCCAAGTCGCGACCATCAAGGAAAACCCGGCCGCTGCTGGGGGGCTCCAGACCACCGATAATATGCAAAAGAGTGCTCTTGCCGCAGCCACTTTTGCCGGTAATAGCAACAAATTCGCCCGGCTCAATCGTAAGATTAAGGTTATTGAGGGCCTGAATCGCTTCAGGCCCCCGTTGGAACACTTTGCTCACCTGCTCTAACCTGATCACTATTCTCTCCCGTACTTGCCCATCATATTATCATACCTGCCGGAACCGAGGATTTAAAGTTCAACCCATTTTGTGCCGATAGGACCAGGAGGACGGGAAATTCGTTTTTTTCCAGAAGGAGTAACAACTATTTCTCTTTTAAGTCCTGCTGAAGTGGCGCGGTACGCTGGCCAACTAACCTTGGATGGATGGGGGCAAGACGCCCAGGAACGCCTGAAATCTTCTCAGGTGATCATTGCTGGAGCCGGCGGGTTGGCGTCAGCCACTGCACTTTATCTAATGGCCGGGGGCATTGGCGCCATTCGCCTGGTGGATGAGTCCCGAGTGGGTCTCGCCGATCTGAACGACCAGGTACTATTCCGAGAACGGGACCTGGGCAAAGCCAAAGCTACCGTGACCGCAAACCGTCTTAAAGAAAGCAATTCCTTTGTCGCCGTGGAAAGCCACGTGAAGGCGCTTTCGGAATACAACGTCTTTCGCCTTACAGCTGGCTGCAACGTGCTGATCGATGCCAGCAATAAACCTGGAGTAGGTGTTCTTCTGAATCTGGTGGCGGCCAAGGAGCGAATTCCCCTGGTGTATGCCCGGGCCTGGGAGATGATGGGTTGTTTGACCACTTTCTGGCCAGGCCTCGGGCCTTGCCATGCCTGTATCTCATTAGAGGCTCCTTCAACAATCCGGCCTGCACTGTTGGGCCCCTTGCCGGGAATCTTGGGATCAATGCAATCTCTGGAGGTTCTTCGCATTCTGGGAGGGATGGGGCCGATGCTCCTGGGCCGGATTCTTACTTTTCAAGGCAATCAATTCAAATTCACGGAAAAAATCTTCCGACCCGACCCGCAATGTGTAGTTTGTTCCTCTTGTGTGTCTGGGGACGCTTCCCGCGTCTGAACCCGCCGATTCGCAAGACCACTCTAAAATTTTCTCACCATTTTTTATGGCGAGCGCATCCTGCACCGAGCATTTTATTGATATTTTACTTTTAATTTCCAAGAGATAGCTAACAATAACCTAAATCTCCCAGTGAGAATATTTTTTTAAAGTTTTCCTCCGGAATTTTCGAAAAGGGAAATAAATGGCTCACAAGTCCGGTAATGAAGTTGAACCAGGCCCCAGGAAGGCCAATCCTGAAAGGAGGTTGGCGGCAACGGTAGCCTGATATCTTTCGGCCCGCAGGATAGAAACTTGTTAGAAATGATGCCGGTAGTTAGAATAGCCAGCGTTGCTTCAGGACCTGAAAGGTGACTCCATCAATATCTGCCCGGTCCTTTTAGGTTGAATTAAGTTAACCGGTTGGGCGCTTGGTCAATCGGCCACTTATTCAGCTGCTTGGAGACCTACTTAAAGGAGAGTTATGGATAAAACCAGAATCACACACAACCTAATGCTCACCATTGATCAAATTTCTCAACTCACCGGGGTTCGCAAATCCACCCTGCGTTACTGGGAAAAATCCTTCGATGACTTTTTGAAACCCGCCCGCACTCAATCCAATCGGCGGGAGTATACCATGGAGGACTTGGACCGGGTTAAGGCCATCAAGCACCTGCTGGAACAGGAACATTTGACGGCATACGGGGTGCGCATGCGCTTGCATGAACTCTTTCCTTCAAAAGGGCTAGTAGAGGGTACCCGCAAACCCAGAACCAAGGCCGTTAAGAGGAGGGCAACAGCCTCAAGGGCCGGGAATGACACGTCTGTCTAACAGGTGGGAGAGACTCGTCCCGTCTGGGGCAAAACCAAAAACCTCCCGCCAGACCCGGGGGCTTTCCATGCAAAGATAGAGGAGCGCCTCCGGGGCCGCTTGGGATAGCCACTCCCGCATGCGAGTGTACATCTCGACGCGCAGACTTTTGAAATAGCGAAGTTTGCCATCAGGGGCCAGGACCATCTCTTGGGCTGCGATACGACTTCGGGGGAAGCGCTGGAAAATGAGCTGACGTAGGGATGGTAAGAAGCGCAATCCTCCCAGACTGATCCAAGCAATGGCCTGGGAGGGGACGGTTGCGCCGAGTGTTTCAACGGTTCTCCGGTAGGCCTCTTCCCACCCCGGGAAATAGATCAGTGGATCAAAATGAAAGGCTAACCGGAATCCCGCCGAGGCGGCCCGGCTCGCAGCTTCGAGGCGCATGTTCAACGAAGCGGTAAACTTCTCTGCTCCGAGAATAAGCTCGGGCGGATTGAGGGACCAGGCGAAAATTACTTGGGGATTAGGGCCCAAGGAGAGGAGATGATCTACGCGAGGCCATTTGCTCTTAATCTCCAATACGGCCTGTCTCTGCCCGGCAAACCGCGGTATCAGGACTTCGTTGAGGCCCATGAGGTCATCCAGGACCAGGCTGTCGCCGAATTCTCCGGTGCCTAATCGCCATACCTGAGACGGGTCTTCTAACCACCGGGTCTGCAACTCTTCCAGCAAATCTTCCACGTTGACAAAGATAGTGATCGCCGGGACGTTGACATAGCCTTGAAGCACGCAGTAGGTGCAGTCCATTGGGCAGTTTAGGCTGACTTGAAGGACCTGGTAGCCACAGCAGATATAGTCCTTGGTCCCAGGACAAGGCCGCCAGAATGGCCCTTTTTGGACTGCCAGAAGCAAGGTGGTCTTGGCTTCAGGCAGCCAGACCGCGCGGTCTCGCGCTGACGCCTTAAGAAACTCCCGGTCGGAAACAACTTCCACCGGCATGTCCGGCAACCGCATCAGAATCCGCCGGGTCATATCATGCCCTAAGGCCCCCTTTTCTATCAGTATTTGTTTAATTGGCCGTGGCAGCTTCATAAAATTTTAGGGGCCAAGAGCCCCAGGCCCTGACCCCTGCTTAATTTTGACTTTTCACAGGAAGGGCGTTACCCCTGCCCTGCTATCACAACGCCTTCGACCGCACCGCCTCCCCCCTCTTTTCCTTAATCATGGCGTGGGCAGCAGCCATACGGGCAATGGGGATGCGCATGGGCGAGCAGGACACGTAGTTCAGGCCGATGCGGTGACAAAACTCAATGGCCTGGGGCTGGCCGCCGTGTTCGCCGCAGATGCCGATCTTGAGATCGGGCCGGACCTTGCGGCCTTCGGTGACCGCATGCTGCATGAGCCAGCCCACTCCCAATTCATCCAAAATTTCGAACGGATTGTGCCGCAGAATGCCTTCAGTGTTGTAAATGGGGAGGAACTTGTTCTCTGCGTCTTCCCGGGAGAAGGAAAAGGTTCCCTGAGTAAGGTCGTTGGTGCCGAAGGAGAAAAATTCCGCCGACTCCGCCAGCCTGGCGGCCCGCACACAGGCCCGGGCGATCTCCACCATGGTGCCGAATTTGTATTTGATTTTGACGTTGTAGCGCTTTTCCACCTCTTTATGGATTTTCTCCACCCGGGGCTCCACCCAGAACAGTTCCTGGCGGGTGCAGACGTTGGGAATCATAATCTCCGGCCGAGCGTCGATCTTGTCCCGCAAAGCAATGGCCGCAGCCTCAAAGATGGCCTGGATCTGCATGTCATAGATTTCCGGGAAAGAGATGCCGCAGCGCACGCCCCGGTTTCCTAGCATGGGGTTGTATTCATGGAGCACCCGGACCCGACGCAACACCTTTTCTTTATCCTTCAAGAGTTTCTGATCCAGTCCCTTGGCCCTGACTTCGCCCAACTCCCGGGCCACCGCCTCGATGGAGGGGACGAATTTATATAGCTCCGGGTCCAGCATGGAGACGGTCCCGGGAAGCTGCTCCAGGGCGTTGATAATCTGGCTGAACTCCTTCAGCCGGCTGACTTCGTTGAGGAGCTCTTCAATGCTGGGCAAAAATTCATGAAGCGGCGGATCCAGCAGGCGGATGGTGACGGGCAGGCCCTCCATGGCCCGAAAGATTTCCACGAAATCGGCGCGCTGCATGGGCATGAGTTTGTCGGCCCAGCGCTTGCGCTCTTCCGGGGTGTCCGCCAGGATCATGTTGCGCATCAGGGGCAGGCGGTCCGCTTCATTGAACATGCGCTCGGTACGGCAGAGGCCGATGCCCTTGGCGCCATGATGCCGGGCCTTGGCAGCCATGTCCGGGGTGTCGGCGTTGGCCCAGACCTCTATTTTGGCCATTTTGTCGGCCCATTCCATCAGTTTGGCCAGATCTTTGGGCAGCTCCGGGTCCAACATGGGGACCGTGCCTAAGAAAACTTTGCCATTGGTGCCGTCAATGGTTACGATGTCCCCTTCCTTGATGACCACGTTGCCTACCCGGGCTTCTTTCAGGTCATAATTGATGTCCAACCCTTCGGCCCCGGAGACGCAGGGTTTGCCCATGCCCCGGGCTACCACTGCGGCGTGGGAGGTCTTGCCGCCCCGGCTGGTGAGAATGCCCTGGGCCGCAAAAAACCCGTGAATGTCTTCCGGCTTGGTTTCGATGCGGGTGAGGATAATCTTTTCACCTTCATTGCCCAGACGCTCGGCCCGGTCGGCGTCGAAGACCACCTTGCCGATGGCCGCGCCCGGGGAGGCGGAGATGCCCGCGGCCAGAGGCTCCTGCTTGAAATCCGGGTCGATGCGGCGGTGCAGGAACTGCTCCAGCATGTCCGGCTCGATTCTAAGCAGGGCTTCCTCTTCAGTGATTAACCCTTCCTTGACCATATCCACCGAGGTCTTGACCAGGGCCCAGGCGTTCATTTTGCCGTTCCGGGTCTGGAGCATATAGAGCTTGCCCTGTTCAATGGTGAATTCGAAATCCTGGACTTCCCGGTAGTGTTTTTCCAGGATATTGTGCATCTTTTCCAGTTCTTTAAAGATTGCGGGCATGTCCGTGCGCAGTTCTCTCAGAGGCCGGGGCGTGCGGATTCCCGCCACTACGTCTTCACCCTGGGCATTGATGAGGTAGTCGCCATAGAGAACGTTTTCACCGGTGCCCGGGTCCCGGGTGAAACCCACGCCAGTGGCCGAGTCATTGCCCATGTTGCCGAAGACCATGGTACAGATGTTCACTGCGGTGCCATAGGCCATCTCCTTGGTGATGTTGAACTGGCGGCGATAGTCCACGGCACGTTTCCCCATCCAGGATTTGAAAACACCCTCCATGGCCAGGAAGAGCTGGGCCCAGGGGTCCTGGGGAAAGGGCTTGCCGGTGAGGCGATTGATTACATCTTTAAATTTCTGCACCACCTCCGCCAAGGCCTCAGCGGAGAGCTCGGTATCCACGTGAGCGTGATATTTCTCTTTGGCCTCTTCAAAAATCTTGTCAAATTCGGCGTCCGGGATTCCCAGACCGATCTTACCGAAGAGCTGCAGGAAGCGCCGGTAGGCATCCTGGACAAAGCGTTCATTCTGGGTAAGGGCGATCATGCCTTTGGCGGTTTCGTCATTAAGACCCAGGTTGAGGATGGTGTCCATCATCCCCGGCATGGACAAGGCGGAACCCGAGCGCACGGACACTAATAAGGGTTTGGCGGGGTCCCCGAACCCCTTGCCGGTCTTCTTCTCCAGGGCCTCCATGTACTCATGGACTTCATCCATGAGACCGGCAGGAAATTTTTCCCCTTCTTCCAAATATTCGATGTTGGCCTCAGTGGTAATAACGAATCCAGGAGGTACCGGCAGGCCGATCTGGGTCATGGTGCACAACCCCGCGCCCTTGCCTCCCAGCAGCTTTTTATTAGTCCCGTCGCCTTCCTCGAAGGCATAGCAATAACGTTTTTTGGCCTCTTTTACCGCTACCTTCGCCATGTCGCCGTTCTCCTTAAATATTCTAATTTCCGACTACCTTAGGATTTTTCAGGTGGATAATTTTTCATAACATGTTCTAGTGAAAAATTTCAAAAAAATTCATCCCGTAAAGGTCGTGCCGCCCTTCCTGTCGTGCAGGGAAGCCGGGAATTCGTGCCAAATCGGTGGATATGCACTCTTAACCCGAAGCGATTTTGCCAGAGTTATGCAAATTAGCAGGAATTTTGCTATAATGCAAGTCGCTATTCAAGTATCATAGAAAGGTGGCAAGCTTCTCGTAAAATTGTGGCCTGGCCCCAGGGGAGAGCCGGTTTGGAAATCGGCTGCACCTTCCTGGGTATCTTTTCACGCTGCGGCGCCGTGCTTCCAGGTTGGCATCGCGAGACGCCAGAGGCTCTCTTTTGTCAACTCTGCGCCAAGAAAGGATGAAAAAATTATGCTTCCGGTAAAATTTGACTTCAAGGTAAGCGAAGACAGGAGAGGAACAAATTTTGAGGGCGTCGAAGCTGGTCATTCCGACCCCGAAGGGGCATTCAATCTGCACCTGCGGGTCGCCCGGGACCACCTGGTCCTGAGCGTCTGGCCGGTTAAGGACGGAATAGCCCAGGTGAGCAATCAACTTACCGAGATTCTGGGCCCCCCCAAGGCCACCCCGTCGGTATGCGGCTTCGGCGACTGCCAGGACGACGACAAAGACGCCCCCCAGCAGACCACTATGTGGGAGTTCGATCCCACAGAAAGGCTGAAAGTACTGGAAAAAGTGAAAAACTTTTTAGGCCTTAACTAAAATTTGAGGCACAGGCTGTCCAGCCAGGCATCCCTCCTGTGAAGTAGGGGCGACCCGCCGGGTCGCCCTGACATTTTCTAAGACATCAAGAAATTTTTAAAGAAAATTCAAAGGCATTGACGGGGGTACCGCCGTGATTTCCATTACTTTGTGCGTATGCCCTTGCTGCCTTGGTGGTTGAGTCCTTTTTATTTTAAAAAATCCTTCTCTTCCCCCAAACCCCGTTCCCGGGCCCGCTTATAAACCGCCAGCCCCAAGGCCAGGTCCTGAATAATGAGACCGGTGGAGTCAAAAACGGTGATCTCATCGGGAGTTTCCCGCGCCGGCTTTTTTCCGGCCACAATCTCCCCCAAAGAGCCATAAATCTGCTCCGGGGTCAACTCACCCCGGGCCAGGGGCACGTTGATTTCCCCGGAGTGGGAGGCCTGGGCCCAATCGTCCACCACCACCTTGGCGCCGGTCAGGATGGCCGGGGCCAGTTCCTGTTTGCCCGCGGCATCAGCACCAATGGCGTTGATATGAGTCCCTGCCCTCACCCACTCCCGGTTAACCACCGGAGTCCGGCTGGGAGTGGTGGTAACAACGATATCCATGCCCACCACCGCTTCTTCAGGGTTTTCCGTGGGCCGAACCGCAATCCCGTAAGTGGCCGCGGCCTTTGCGGCAAAAGGTTGGGAACAGGTCAGATGGCGGTCATAGACCACGATCTCTTTAATGGGCCGGACCTTGAGAATGGCAGCCACCTGGGTGCGGGCCTGGGCCCCGGCTCCTATCAAGCCCAACCGGCTGGCGTCGTCCCTGGCCAGGAATTGGGCTGCCACCCCGCCTGCGGCCCCGGTGCGGTAGTCGGTGATATGGGTGCCGTCCAGGTCGGCGAACTCCAGGCCCGTTTCCGGGTCATTCAGGAGAATCTTGGCCATTACCGTCAACAAGCCTTTGGCCGGATTGCCGGGATGGACATTGACCCACTTCAAGCCACAGATATGGTCCTGGGGAAGGTAAATCTCCCCATACATGGCCCGGAAGTCTCCCCGGGCCAGGGTCAAATAGGCCTTGGGGGGCATATTCACCCGGCCCTCGCCGTAGGCCCGGAAGGCCTCCCGGGCGGCGTCCAGCGCCAGGTCCATGTCCAGCACCTGCATCACCTCGGAAGCGGTAAGGACTAAACTCATACGTCAGCTCTCTTTCAGCGCAGCAGTAATGGTGCGTCTTCGCACCCTGCATTAACCTTGAACCTTGACCTTCTTATAACCGACACAGGGCTGTGTAGGAGTCCCAGTCCCAAGGTCTTCAGAGAATTAGTCAGCCCCGAAAAGTGGGACCACCTGAAAACGGTCCACATCCACCAGCCCCAAGTCGGTGAGCTTCAAAGCCGGGATGACCGGCAAGGCCAGAAACGACAAAGCCATGAACGGGTCTGGCAACTTTCCCCCCAAATCCTGATAAGCTTTTTTTAGAGCCCTGTACGCCTCGGCAACTTGCTCCAGGGGCAGAGGGCTTAGCAACCCGGCGATGGGCAGCGCCAGATCGGCTAATACCCGGCCGCCGGCGACTACCGCCATCCCGCCATTCAGGTCCACCAGATGGCGCACCGCGTGCAGCATATCCGCTTCATCGGCCCCCACCACCACGATATTATGGGAATCGTGGGCCAAGGAAGAGGCCAGGGCGCCCCGGCGCAAGCCGAATCCCTGGACCAACCCCAGACCCAGGTTCCCAGTGCCGCGATGCCGTTCCACCACGGCCAACTTCAAAATGTCTCGACCAGGGTCCGTCGCCAACCGGCCCTCCCGGACAGGGGCCGTCAGGATGCGCTTTTCGGTGAGCAACTGGCCGGGAATCAAGCCGATAACCTTGGCCACCTCCCCGGTCACCAAAGGCGAAAAGGCTTCCAGATCCAGGTCTTTCACTTTCATGGACGCGACCGGGGTCGGTCCGGGAGCGGTTTCCGGCCACGCCAACAGCTTCCCTTGATCCGCCACCAGTTTGCCCTTTTTCAGGACCTTGTCAATGTGAAATTCTTTCAGGTTCTCAACCACCACCAGATCGGCCGCCAATCCCGGCGCCACCGCGCCCCGGTCCCGGAGACGAAAATATTCCGCCGGGTTCAAGGTGGCCATGGTTATTGCGGCGAGGGGGTCAAAACCTAGTGATACTGCTCTACTCAGAAGATGGTTGAGATGGCCGGTGCGCACCAAAGCCTCGGGGTGGCTGTCATCGCTGACCAACATGGTGCGGCGGAGGCTGGCAGGAGTCACCGCGGGGAGGAGGTCGGCCAGGTTTTTGGCCAGGCTGCCTTCCCGCAGCATCAAGTAAAATCCCAATCTCAGCTTTTCCTGGGCCTCCGCCAAAACGGTACACTCATGGTCGGAACCGATGCCGGCCAGCCGGTAAGCGTTAAGAGCCTTCCCGGAAAGCAACGGGGCATGGCCGTCCACCGGACCTTGGGGGAACAGGGCAATCTTGGCCAGGAGATCCGCGTCGCCGGCCAATACTCCTGGAAAATTCATAACTTCAGCCAGGCCCAAGACCCTGGGATGGCTGAGGAATGGCTTTAGATCATGGGCTTCCAAGCAGGCGCCGGAGGTCTCCAGAGGAAAGGCCGGCACACAGGAAGGCAGCATGAAAAAAAAATCCACCGGCAAGCCTTCGCTGTTATTTAATAAATAATGCAAACCTTCGGTGCCCCAAACGTTAGCGATCTCGTGGGGGTCCGCCACTACGGTGGTGGTGCCCAGAGGCAGCAGGGCCTGGGCCAGCTCCCGGGGAGTGAGCATGCTGCTCTCCAGATGCAGGTGGCCATCAATGAGGCCCGGAAGTATATAGCGACCGGTTATCGGCAAACTGGGGCCGGAATAATCTCCCAAGCCCACGATGACCCCATCGGAGATGGCCACATCGGTTTCCTGCCACTCACCAGTATAGACATTGGCTACCCGGCCGCCAGTAAGTACCAAATCTGCCGGATCGTCGCCGCGTGAAACCCGGAGACGTTTTTGTAATCTCTCTATCTGCATCAAGAAACCTAAAGGAGTATTGAAGGGTTAATAGATGGCAGTTTAAGGGAAAATCAAATTAGACGCAATGAGAAGAAAGATAACAGATGGGCAAATAGTCAGAAGCTGAAGCGATTGTGTGCGAATACTTTGCGCATCGGTTTAGTAACCTTAGACTTTTTATGTTGGACTGCCGATTGTAAAATCGGGTGCGGCAGGGCCCATATAGAATTAGGGTTTCCTTGTCAATCGACAGGAAGAAGCGAAACCGTCTCCTTGGCGAAGTTTAATTTCCCATCGATCTTTATCTTCGTCTTCGGTTCGCCCCATGGCCAGCACGCAGGAAATGGCCACCATCATTAATCCTCCCACTGCCATACCCAGAAAAAATATGCCGAAAGACCAAAAGTACAAAATTCATCTCCATGTAGCTGTTTGCCAGCCGGTTTTAAAATTCTTGGGAGTATTCCCGAAGTTTATGTTTTAAGCGATACATGGCCTGGGTATGCAACTGAGAGATCCGGGATTCGGTATATCCCATGATCTGACCAATTTCCTTCATGGTTAGTTCTTCATAGTAATACAATGATATTAGAAGCTTTTCTTTGTCAGGTAGGGTTTCGATAGCCTGGACCATGATTTCCTGGAGTTCGGCAAAATGTACCGACAATAAAGAATCCCGGGCGTTGTCGTCCTTAATAATCTCCAGAAGTTCATGCTCATGGTAGCCTGAGTGCCCGCTTGGATTCTTCCTGCCTTCCTCCAGAGCCACCACGGAAACTACTTTGGTTTCATCCAGGAGCTGATGAAATTCCGCTAACTCCATTCCCAGTAGTTCAGCCACTTCCTCAGCCTCTGGGGGCCTCCCTAAATCTTTCTGTAATTGGCTATAGGCGTTTTCGACGAGATGGGATTTCTTCCGGACTGAGCGAGGAATCCAGTCAAGACTTCTCAGCTCATCCAACATTGCTCCCTTAATGCGGAATTCGGCATAAGTTTTGAAGTTGATGTTTTTGAAGGGATCGAACTTCTGAACCGCGTCAATCAACCCGATAATACCGGAACTGATAAGGTCTTCCAGGGAGATGTGCGACGGCAGACGCAAAGCCAGGCGAGAAGCGATATACTTAATTAAAGGCGCATATTGCAGCACCATCTGCTCCTGCCAGTCAGGGTCTAATTTTTCCCCACCATAGCCAGGCATGGCCTCCATGTTCATTTGGACCAAAGACGACTCTTCCATGATTTCCCCGCTTTCGCTCACCTGAACGCTATCTCAGAGCAGGCGACGCCAAAATAATTTGATATTTCCGTCAATCCCTGACGGCCGGGGGGATTCCCACAGACCTTGGGCTAAAGCCACAAAAGTCCTACTGGCCAGAGCCTGGGGATAAAGGGTCAGGACCGGTTGCTGCTTCATCACCGCTTGGGGAATGGCTTCATCGTGAGGGATAAAACCGAAATAATCTAGAGAGATTCCCTGACCCAGGAAGCGTTCTGTTACGTTAAGGAGAGTGCGATAGACCGACTTTGCTTCCCGACTATTGGTAAGGCCATTTACTAAAAGTTTGAAACTCTTTTCGCCATATTGTGTTGCCAGAACCTTAATCAAAGCATAAGCATCAGCAATAGAAGGCGGTTGGTTATTGACCACTACAATATGTTCCTGGGCGGCAATATTAAAAAACAGGACATTGTGTGAGATCCCGGCGCCGGTATCGATCAGTACAATATCGACATCCTCAGTGTAGTGGTCCATTTCATTGAGCAGGAAGAGTTTTTGGAATTCATCCAGCATTGCCAGCTCAGGGATACCGGAAGAGGCGGGCAAGATTTTGAGGCCCCCCGGCCCTTCTACGATGACATCCGCAAGTTCGCGCCGCTGGGAGAGAACATCCTGGATGGTGAATTTGGGGGTCAGGCCTGCCAGAATATCCAGATTGCCCAGCCCCAGGTCAGCGTCAAGCAAGAGCACCTTAAGGTCCCTCTGGGCCAAGGCCAACCCGAGATTTAATACTATATTGGACTTGCCTACCCCGCCCTTCCCAGACGTAACCGAAATAACGCGAAAAGGTCCCGACCTGTTTCCTCTATGGTGAGAGACGTTTTCCCGGGGGACTTGGTCCGGCTTGGTCAGAAACGATTCCGGTCTAATTTCTGGTTCCATGCTCAGGGTTCCTCTGGATCAGAGGCCAGTATTTTAACAACCTTTTGTTTATTCCCATGGTTAACGATTTTTCCTCATAATCAGCAATGATTATGCCAATTTTGAAACAGCCTCTTCTTCTTCAACTGGCAAGAAGAAAATGATCGAATAAGTTATCTATTTAACTAAATAATTACAATTATTCTCTGTCCATAGGCTAAGCTACTTGTGGCCTCGAGACAGAATTAAGCCGTTGGGAATCGTGCCGAAATTCCGATCAGGCAGAACTGTTGTGTCAGATTTTTGACGCAGGAAGGAATTTCATTGCCAAAGATGGGGAGCTATGCTAAAAGAAACTTAATTAATCTACTAAGATAGGTGTTTTATTTATGCCCCGCCCAGGGCAGCCTGACTTCTACCGGAGTCGGGCCCGGGCTGAAGGATATGTTGCCCGGGCCATTTACAAGCTCAAGGAAGTGGATGAAAAATACCGCCTCTTCAAGCCAGGCCAACGGGTCTTGGACTTGGGGTGCAGCCCAGGGTCATGGTTGCAATATATTGCCGCCCGCACCGGACCTGAGGGCGTGGTGGTGGGGGTGGATGCGAATCCCCTGGAAATCGAGGCAGCGCCACCCCTATACTTCGTGCATGGAGAAGTTACAAGTATAGACTTAAAGACTATAATGGCTATAAGTCCGGTATTTGACGTGGTGGTCAGCGATCTAGCCCCCAAGACCACGGGCATGCGGCAGGTGGATCAGCAGCGCTCCCTGGAGTTGGCTTTTCTGGCCTGGGAGTGGGCCAACAAGCTCTTGCGCACCGGAGGCCATTTCCTGGTCAAGGTATTCGAAGGACCGGATACCGGGACCTTGATGGCGGTTTTGAAGGCAGGTTTCAGTAATTGCCGAACGGTGAAACCGGCCGGCTCCCGCCCTGCCAGCAGAGAATTCTATTTTTTGGGTCTTAAAAAGCTGGGCCCCAGAGCGGGCCGCGGCACCCCACAATCCGGATCGCGACAACCTTAGGAACGTTCAGAAGCAAGTCAAGGAGGAGTACGCCCAGATGTCTGGCCATTCCAAGTGGAGTACCATTAAAAGGAAAAAAGGCGCGTTGGACGCCAAGCGAGGAAAACTCTTTGGGAAATTAGCCAAAGAGATCACCGTCGCAGCCCGCCTGGGAGGAGGGGACCCCACCGGAAATCCCCGCCTCCGAGCAGCTATTGCTGCGGCCCGGGCTGAAAACATGCCCAATGACAATATTAGCCGGGCTATTAAGCGCGGTTCCGGCGAAGGCGGCGGTGCGGCCTTGGAAGAGTTGACCCTGGAGGGGTATGGTCCCGCAGGGGTGGCCCTGATGGTGGAAAGCCTCACAGACAATAAGAACCGCACGGTGTCCGATGTCCGTCATCTTATTACCAAATACGGCGGCAACTTGGGGGAGCCCGGCTGTGTCGCCTGGATGTTTGACAAAAAAGGGGTCATCGTCTTCGAACGAGAAGGCGTGGACGAAGAACAACTTATGGAGGCTGCCCTGGAATGCGGCGCCGAAGACCTGCAAAGCGACGAGAGTCAATTCGAGGTGCTCACCGACCCCGTCAACTTTTTGGAAATCAAAGACGCCCTGGAGGCGCAGGGGTTTAAACCCGTCCTGGCAGAGGTGCAGTTGCGCCCCAAAACCACCGTGCGCATCGAAGAAGAGAAATCCGCCCAACATCTGCTCAAACTGGTGGAGTTGTTGGAGGAGCACGACGACGTCAATGATGTCTTTGCCAATTTCGACATCCCAGACCAGTTGCTCGAGGCCTTGATGTGAACCCGGTAATCCTGGGAGTGGACCCCGGTTCCCGGCATACCGGTTATGGGGTCCTCCAGGGAGAGGGGAACCAACTCCTCCATCTGGCCTCCGGCAGTATCAACGCCGGTTCCCGGCCGCCGTTGGAATCCCGTCTGCGTCGAATTTTTGACGGCCTGTCAGAATTAATTCATAAACATAACCCTGACGCCATCGCCCTGGAGGAAATCTTCCTGGCCACCAATGTTCACAGCGCTTTCACCCTGGGCCAGGTGCGAGGAGTAGTGCTGCTGCTGGCGGCCCGAGCCGAGATCCCCATTTTTCATTATTCCCCCTTAGTGGTCAAAAAGGCTGTGGTGGGCTATGGCCAGGCCACCAAGTCCCAGGTGCAGCTCATGGTGGGGCAGCTCCTGGGAATAGAGGTGAAAAATCAGCATGCGGCCGATGCCCTGGCGGTGGGCATGTGCCATCTCTTTCACAGCCGCTGGCCGGGTGCCTCCCCATGATCGGTTATCTGGAAGGCGAGATCATGGAAAGGTCCCCGGGCCTCATCCTGATAAAGGTGGGGGGCGTGGGCTATCAAATCTATATTCCCCTTTCCACCTTTTATGCCCTACCCGACCCGCCGGCCCAGGTCGCCCTCCAGATTCACACCCGTCTGCAAGAAGACGCCTTGCAACTCTATGGCTTCATTACTCAGGAAGAAAAAGACGTTTTTCTACAACTCCTGAGCATTCCTCGTATCGGGGCCCGCACCGCGCTGAATATTTTGAGCGGCATCAACCCCGAAGAATTCGCCCAGGCCCTGATGCAGGGCGATGACCGGCGTCTGGCTGGCATTCCCGGCATCGGCAAGAAATCCGCGGCCCGCATCGTGCTCGAACTGAAAGATAAGCTGCCGCCGGCCCGGCGCCCCCGGCCCGCATCTCCCAGGGAGACCCTGATCCAGGACGCCCTCTCCGCCCTGCTTAATCTAGGTTATCCCAAAAATATGGCGGAAAAGGCCATGGACGCGGCCCAGGCCCAGGGAGCGGGTACCCTGGAGGACTTGCTGCGACAGAGTCTGAAGCTGCTGGCGAAGTGAGGGTTGAGGGGCAATTTGGGGGAGGGGTCAAGGGCGGGTGCCCTTACCCCCTCCCCCAATCCCTTAAAATCTAAAATGAGGGTCTCAAACCCAGCTTTCATTACCGCAAGGGGAAACATTAAACTTGTTCACCTGTTGTACTTAAGATGCAATCACTGCTGGGCTGATTAATGCTTTCCCAAGGATAGCTGGGGGACGAGCGCCGTAACGATCTTTTCCATGAATAATCGCGCAACCATCTACTTGGGCGACAGCCGGACGATGACGGAAATAGATGACACTAGCATCGACCTAGCGGTGACCTCGCCGCCTTACTGGCACCTCAAGGACTACGGCGTCCCCGGCCAGATCGGCTACGGCCAGAGCCTGCACGGGTATCTCAAAGATTTGTACCACACCTGGAGGGAATGTTTCCGGGTGCTCAGGGAAGGGGCCCGGCTATGCATCAACATCGGGGATCAGTTCACCCGGGCGTCGGTCTATGGCCGCTATAAAGTTATTCCTCTGCATGCCGAGTTAATCAATCAGTGCGAGCACATCGGCTTTGACTTCATGGGGGCCATAATCTGGCAGAAGAAGACCACCATGAACCCCAGCGGGGGCGCCACCGTCATGGGTTCCTACCCCTTTCCACCCAACGGTATCGTGGAGATCGACTACGAGTTCATCCACATCTTTAAAAAACCGGGGCAGGGAAAAAAAGTCTCCAAAGAGATTAAAGAAGCCTCTCGCCTGACCAAAGAGGAATGGAAAGCATATTTCGCCGGGCACTGGTATTTCGGCGGGACCCGCCAGGTGGGACACGAAGCCATGTTTCCCGAAGAGCTACCCCGGCGGTTGATCCGGATGTTCACCTTTCAGGATGACACGGTCTTGGATCCCTTTTTGGGCAGTGGCACAACCCTCAAGGCAGCCCTGGACCTGGCCCGGAATGCTGTGGGTTATGAAATCAACCCGGATTTCCTTGAGGCCATCCCTGAAAAAATCGGGGGCCGGGATCGCTTACCATTTTTTAGTGAAATCCAAATAATTAGACCAAATAAAAAAATTGAGGAACTGCCGGAAATCGATTATACTCCGGCAATTCGTGATGCTGCGGTCCGGCCGGAGGCGCCGGAGCTACAAGGAAATCCTGGCGTCCTGCATAAAGTTACTCAAGTTATTGATGCGGAAACCATTCGAATAGATAACGGTACCAAAGTTAGATTTCTGGGAGTCCGGACCAAAAAGCCGGAAGAGGCGTTAACGTATTTACGGACCAGAATACTGGGAAAACAAGTCTTGATAAGAGACGATCAGGTAGTGGATGCGGATCTAATTGCCGCCTATGTCTATTTAAAAAATCGCATCTTCGTTAATGCTTATTTAATCAAGTCTGGAGTTGGCTCTCCGGACTTGTCAGTAGAGCATAGATTGAGCAATAAGTTTATTAAGTTAAACAGAGAAAGTGATAAATAATCCTGTTAATCGTAAATTGATTTTAGTTAGACTGAGTTATAGGAGGTAGCCAATGGGTAATATTGCTATAAGTGGCGCCATAACTAACAACCAGTCGCTGCACAACTGGATTAAATCTATAGCGGAACTCACGAAACCGGATTCTATTCACATCTGTGACGGTTCTCAGGAAGAATACGACGATCTTTGCAACCAGATGGTGGCCAGCGGGACCTTTATCCGGCTCAACGAGAATAAACGTCCCAACAGTTTTCTCAGCCGCTCCGACCCCCGGGATGTGGCCCGCATGGAGAGCCGCACCTTTATCTGCTCCCTGAATAAAGCCGACGCCGGTCCTACGAACAACTGGGTCGATCCGACGGAAATGAAAGAAAAATTAATGGGGCTGTTTGCCGGTTGCATGCGGGGCCGCACCATGTACGTCATCCCATTCAGTATGGGCCCCCTGGGTTCCCCCATAGCTCATATTGGAGTGGAGCTTACCGATTCTCCCTATGTGGCGGTGAACATGCGCATCATGACCCGCATGGGACAGGGGGTGCTGGATGTCCTGGGTGAGGAAGGGCACTTTGTCCGCTGCCTGCATTCGGTGGGCGCGCCCTTGGCGCCAGGCCAGAAAGACGTACCCTGGCCGTGTAATCCGGATAACACCTATATCACCCACTTTCCGGAAGAACGGGCTATCTATTCGTTCGGCAGCGGTTACGGCGGCAATGCCCTGCTCAGCAAAAAATGCTTTGCCCTCAGAATCGCCTCGGTCATGGCCGAGCATCAAGGCTGGTTGGCGGAACATATGCTGATTTTAGGGGTCGAAGATCCCCAGGGGGTCAGAACCTATGTGGCCGGAGCCTTCCCCAGCGCCTGCGGCAAAACCAACTTTGCCATGTTGGTGCCTCCTAAAGGGTTTGAAGGGTGGAAGGTCTTTACCGTAGGTGACGATATTGCCTGGATTAAACCGGACCAGGACGGCAATCTCCGGGCGATCAACCCTGAAGCAGGTTTTTTTGGGGTGGCGCCGGGCACTTCCATGCAATCCAACCCCAATGCCCTGTTAACCCTGACCAAGAACTGCATTTTCACCAATGTCGCCCTCACGGATGACGGTGATGTGTGGTGGGAGGGTCTGACCGATGAGCCCCCGGCTCACTTGATCGACTGGAAGGGACAAGATTGGACGCCGGGCTGCGGCCGGCTCGCGGCCCACCCCAACTCCCGGTTTACTGCGCCCATCTCCCAATGTCCCACTTACGATCCTGAATGGGACAATCCTGTGGGTGTGCCTATAAAGGCGTTTATTTTCGGCGGGCGTATGAGCAAAGATGTCCCGCTGGTTTTCCAAGCCTTCAATTGGTCCCACGGCGTCTATCTTGCGGCCACCATGGCTTCAGAAGCCACCGCCGCCGCGGAAGAAGGCATAACCATGCGCCGTGACCCTATGGCCATGCTGCCGTTTTGCGGCTATAACATGGCCGACTATTGGACTCACTGGTTAAATATCGGGCGCTTGTTGGCTAATCCACCGCGGATTTTCCGGGTGAATTGGTTCAGAAAAGATGATCAAGGCAAGTTCATGTGGCCCGGCTTCGGCGAAAACATGCGGGTGCTTAAGTGGATTATTGATCGGGTCCAGGGCCATGGCTATGGGGTGGAAAGTCCCTTGGGCTACATGCCCCGCCATCAGGATATCTACTGGGAAGGATTGGAGTTCGACCCGGAGAAATTCTATCAAATCATGTCGGTGGACCGCGAGAAGGCCGCGAAAGAGGCCAGGTCCCACGAGGAGTTATTTGACAAATTCTTCGACAGGCTGCCCAAGGAATTCGTACATGAACGGGAATTGTTTAAATCCCGGGTATGGCGCTCCCCGGAAATGTGGGAATTAGCCCGGGCTATCTTTTAATACAGATTTTAGGTTTTTGGGTTTTGGGTTTTGGGTTTTGGGTTTTGGGCTAAAAAAAACTGATTGAACCAAGAATTGCCTATTTTTTGAAGGAGGGATAGCGGGCCGCCAAAAAAGGCGCCAAGTGCCGGTCAATGATGGCCGCCACCTCTGCCGCGCCAGACTCCGTATAATGGAGGAAGTCATAGTAATAGGCGGAGTTCCGGGTCAGCTCTCGAGCCAAATCGATCAACAAGACCCCTTTTGTTTGGGCCACCTGACGGGTTGCATCGTTATAGAGTTCGATGAGGTCGAACATCATGCGGCCGTTGAAGTTTTCCTGGACTTTAATGGCGGCCAGATTCACCCCGGTGACTGGATCGACTCCCGGCCCGTAGAGGGTCGGCTGGGTAATCAGCACCGGCTCGATACCGTGGGTCCGGCAAAGCCGGATGAGCTTTTCCAGCCGCTGGGCAAAAAATGGCAGGGAGTTGCTGCGATAGTTCTGCAAGGTCTGCTGCGCCTCGGCGTCCGGGGGGTAGTCCGGGGTCTTAACTTTTTTCAGGTCAATTTCCGTGTGATGCAAACCCCGGCCCTGGGCAATAAAATAGTGATAGAGATTCTGCACCAGGGTATAGACTTCGCTGCGGTACAAAAGGGACCGCCACAGGTTCCTCAAATAATTTCCTTGGCGATTTTGGGCTTTTTCAAGGTCGCCGGCCCCCACGTCATTGATGCCCACCAAAAATAACACCACCTTGGGCCGCAACTTGATGAGATAATCCTCCATCAGGATGAGATGCCGATAGGTGGTGGCCCCGTCCAGGCCGGCGTTGTTGATCCATACCCGGTTGAACTCCCGAGACAGCTCCCGGCCTAGGAGATCCGGCCAGGTGCGGCCATCGGAGAGGTAGAAGCACTCCGTAGTGCTGCCACCGATGGTGATAATGGTCAGGTAAGCTTGAAAATCGACGGGAGGCGGATGCCCCCGGAATCCCAGGGAATTCTTGGTATGGATGGTGGTGGGGGGCAGTTTGGTGAATTTGGCGGAGTTATCGATGAAGTAGCGTTTGTTCACCGGCAGGACGATGCGGTCTGGCTTAAAGCGGATTTCCAGGGGATTGTAGATCCTCAGGGCTAGTTCCAATAACATCAGCGCCGCCAGGCAGCCCAGCGCCAGTAAAGAGAAGTTCTTGAGATAATTATTAATCTTCGTGGGCATTAGCGTTTGGGACGGGTTTCAATGCGTTTCAATTGTGCGGTATTTCTGTGGTCATGCGTCCAGCTTGGTTATCTCTGACGCCAGGAACAGGCCTAGGCATGTCCTTAGGTTTGCCGGCCTGCAACTCTTGAAGGCCCGCCTGCACCAGTCTGGCAAGAGCCGGCCGGGAGCATTCAAAATAGGCGCTATGTCCGGTTTTGTTCCAGTGCATATCGCCCCGGGGCAGATACAGCGGTTTCCCGTTTTTGGCGTACCACTCCATCATAGCGATAGTGGGATCGATATACATTATGCCATGCTCCCGGCAGAAGGCCTCGATTTTCTCATTGGGAGCCATCAGGTTAAACCTGGACGGGTTTAAGCCATACTCTTCCACGGCCCTGGTCCAGTCCTCGGGTTGTACCTGATAACGTTGAGGAAATATTTGCACCGCAAAAATTATGTTGTGTTGGCGGCAGATTAAAGTAAAGGCCTCCAGGATGCGAAACAATCGCTGGTAGGCTTCTTGGATTTCAGGAGTTAAGGGATCGGTGAACACTCCAAAGCCGTTGTTGGGGTCGAAGAGGCTGAGGCGGTCACGGTCCCCCCAACTAGTGATGGCTTCGTGCTGTTGATAGAACCGGCGTAATAGGTGTAGTCTGGTTAACCACCGGCCAGCCCTGCGGATAAACCGCTCTGAGGTGCTCTCCGATTGCAGAAAGTCCGGCGGTATCTGATGGGCCGCCAGTTTTTCAAACCCGATTAAGGGTTTTTGGCTAAGCTCAATATGAGCCTTGCCATTTTCTAGAGTTAGAATATATCGACCATTCGCATCGAGGCTTTGGTACGCCTGAACAATGTCATTGCCCAGGGTGATTCCCAGGAGAACTATATGCGGTTTCAACTGCAAGCCGAACTTGTCCAGGTAATATAAGGCGATCCCCGGGTCCTCAGTTTCGGCCACCAAAATCTCCGCCGGGCCATATTGCCGGTTAATCCAATCACTTTGCCAATTGGCCAAGGTTTCTTCCTGGCCCACTCGAAATCCGACGTTAAAGGAGTCGCCCAAGGAAAGGATACGCAAGACCTCTTCAGCGGGCTCCCGGCTGAATTCCCGATCACTGC
Organism: Thermodesulfobacteriota bacterium; assembly: GCA_049322355.1. GTDB lineage: Bacteria > Desulfobacterota > Desulfobaccia > Desulfobaccales > 0-14-0-80-60-11 > 0-14-0-80-60-11. The sequence goes on from JBMORG010000020.1 coordinate 61,679, forward strand.
GAAACCCTGCGGCATTGGTGATCCAACGCACCTTACCTCCCAGACCATCAGTTACCTGAATATTCAAATTCTCCTTAAGAAACCCCCCCCACCCCAAGGGCTGGTACCGCTTGGTGTCAGCATAATCCAGGATGGACTTCCGGGTAAATTTTTCCTTAACCCCTAAAAAAAACTCTGCCATGACCGCAGCGAAAATAAGAGGTAAGGCCACTGACAGCAGGACAAATTTAATCTTGCGGCCTGCACCGGTCATAAGGTCACGTGCTCGGAATAACTTAAGCCACCAGGATAAAGGCTTGCCCGACAGCTGCGCCATAACCATGCCAGCCGCTGGAAGAAGTGGCTCGGGGCAGGGATTGGAGGGATGAATCCGGGTGAAGGAGCTTGCGCCCCGGAAAGATAATTTCCTTGCATCTGGGGTTAACTTTTTCGAAAATCAGACTCTAAACAATATAAACCAATTTCGCAAGGAACGGTATGATGGTCAAATACGCGGTCCTGATCCTCATCTTACTCGATGTCCTCCTCAATGTCACCGGTCAGCTATCTCTAAAATACGGCATGGGCAAGATCGGCAATTTTTCCCTTTCCCTGTCCACCTTGCCGCCCGTCTTTCTTAAGGCGGCCACCAATCTTCATGTATTGTTCGGACTCCTCTGCTATGGCCTGGGATTTATGGTCTGGCTGATCGTGTTGTCCAAGGCGGAAGTCAGTTATGCCTACCCGCTGATCAGCCTTGGTTATGTGTTCACCGCTATTCTGGCCCGGGTCTTGTTCGGGGAAGCGGTGGGAGCTACCCGTCTGGCGGGCATCTGCATCACCTGTTTAGGGGTGTTCCTGATAGCGCGGAGTTAACAATATCACTTTGGGTTTTGAGTTTTTCGTTTTTGGGCAACAAGGCTATGGGCGGGTGGTGTTGCCTCATGGTTGAGTAGGAAAGCGCCGTCGCCATATTTCAGGTTATCGGGCTGGCTCCGGATAAGGAACACACCTAAGTTTGGCGCAGGCGGTCCAGTAACGAACCTCCGGAGGGCTCTTTGGGTTTCTCTTCTTCCTGGCGGAGATCATCCTCTGGCGAAACCCAGATGACGTTTTGTTTATTTAATATTAGAACCCTCCCGCTTTTGCCCTCCGCAGTGGCATCGAATACCACGATAAAGGGGTCGTCAATCTTGGTGAAAAGGTCGCTGACCCTGCCGATTTCCATATCACTGCGATGCAGATTGATCTTGCCCTGGACTAGAGAGCCGTCAACCAGCTTGATGGTAACCTTGCGGGCATTAATTTTTTTAGTGATGATGGAAACCGACATCTTTTCCCCCATTGCGGTAATGGTTACTTATCCCAACCTTTCAATATGCTATCGGCAAGATATGGTCTTTACTCAAGATCACAAGAAAATCTCAAGCGAGTCGGAAGATTGACCATACCAGCCTGAAGTACATACAGAAGACTACCCTATCCCAGACGGGACGCCAGGTTGCCCACCTTCTTGGCCATTAGCCCGGCGGCCAATTCCCGGGCCCGGGTCAGGGTTTCTTCCAGGTCAAAGGAGAGCAGACGCCGGTCTTGAACCACGATGCGGCCATGTACCAACACCGTCTGAACATCCGCACCGGTGGCAGCATATACCAGTTGGGAATAAGGATCATAAATGGGGGTTAGATGGGGCTGATCCAGATCCACCACGACGATATCCCCCTTCAAGCCCGGAACCAGGGCTCCCACCTCCTTCTCCAGACCCAAGACCCGGGCGCCGTTTGAGGTAGCCATCTCCAACGCAGTGATGGCGGGCAGCACAGTGGGGTCCATACAATGTACCTTTTGGAGCTTGGCCGCGGTATCCATTTCCTGGAAGAGATCCAGATTGTTGTTGGAGGCGCAGCCGTCCGTTCCCAAGCCCACTGGTATACCCCGCTTAAGCAGGTCAGCCACCGGAGCGATCCCGGATGCCAGCTTCATGTTGGACTCGGGGCAGTGGGCCACCCCGGCCCCGCTGGCCGCCAGGAGCATACGGTCGGCCACATCCAACGCCACCGCATGGTCCGCCAGAAGCCGCCGATTAAGGAGTCCCAGGCGGTAGAGGTGCCCCACCGGCGTCGCCCCATAGCGCCCCCGACAGTCTTTTACTTCCTGGGGAGTTTCGGCCAGATGCATAATGAGGCGGGTATCATACTTTTCCGCCAATTCCCCACATTGCATCAATAAATCCGGAGAACAGGTATAAACGGCATGGGGCTGAATGGCCACCCGGATCAAAGGATGGTCCCGAAAGGCGCGGCAGAGTTCTTCGCTGAATTTCAGACCCGCGGCGGGCGGCCCGTAATTGGGAGAGGGGAAGTCGTAGAGCACTTCCCCCACCACCGCCCGGATGCCGGTTTCGGCCGCGGCCTTCGCCACGTCCCCGGCAAAGAGATACATATCGGTGAAGGTAGTGGTCCCGGAGAGCAGCATTTCGGCCACCGCCAGTTTCGTGCCCCAATAGACAAAATCGCCGTTGACCCGGCTCTCCGCTGGAAAAATATAGTTATTGAGCCATTCGTTCAGGGGCAGGTCGTCGGCCAGGCCCCGGAACAGAGCCATGGCGGCATGGGTGTGGGCATTGATAAGGCCCGGAAGAATCAGCCCCTTAGGATAATCGAGAACTTGGGCAGGGGCGTAGCGGTTTTTAAGTTCTGCCAGGGGACCCACGGCCACGATTTCATCTCCCTTAAGGGCCACCGCTCCCGGGGAGAACACCTCGTGCTGCGGATTCATGGTCAACACCCAAGCGCCCTGGATAAGCAAGGAAATGGGGTCTTTTCCCCCGTTGGACATCCTCTACCCCCGTAACCTCATTTTTTGGCCCCGGCGCCGCTGGTCCCCGGTGCCGCCGCCTCGGCTTGGCGTATAGCCGCCTCAAAGCGGGGGGCCGATCCCTTGGGTATTTTCACTCGAAAAGTCCCGGCACAGAGAGTATCCCCCTTGATCCAGGGATTAAGGGTCTTGAAGGCCTTGTAATAGGTGCCGCCGGCCTCCGCCAGTTTTCTGACGGGCACTTCTTTAGCCAGGGTCAGGCGCACTTCGTCATAATCCTGGGGGGAATATAGCTGATCCCCAGGGATATCATAGCCGTAGCGCCCCGGGTCCTCCAGGATGATTTTGGCCGCCAAAACCCGGAAGACATAACGCTCGGTCTCCTCCGGCAGGCTCAGGCGGTAATAGTCATTAACCCCCTGGGCGGCTATGGCTTTCTGCACCCGCCCTTCCCCGGCATTGTAGGCTGCCAGGGCCAGCGGCCAGCTGCGAAACAATTGGTGCAGCCGGTCCAGATAGGTCAGGGCCGCATCCGTGGCGGCGCCAAACTCCAGGCGTTCATCCACGGATTTATCGCAGCGCAGTTGGAAATGCTGGGCCGTGGGGGCCATGAATTGCCAGGGTCCCAAGGCTCCCGCGGAGGACCTGGCCGTAGTGCGCAGGTCGCTTTCCACCAGAACCACGTATTTCAGGTCCAGGGGCAGACGCCGGGTCCGGAGTTTGCGCTCGATCTCCGGAAAGTAGCGGGCGGCCCGCTTCAGCCACATGGTGGTTTGGGCGCGGCTCCAGACCTCGATGATGAACTCCCGGTCCAGGGCTTCCCTAACCTCAGGGTCTTCCAGGGGCACCGGCTCCCCGCAGAGATACATCTGGGACGGCGGCGCATAGTAGGGAAAGCGCAGCGCCTCGGAGGCTGCGACCTGGGGGGGCGTTCCCACGGGCAGGCCCGGACCGGCCCCCACCGCGCCGGGGAGAAGCCACAAACCGGCCAACACAAATATGGCAATGAGGATCATAAACATCAATCCTGATTTCCAGGAATTTATCTATCGTATGCATTTATCCCACCGGAACCAGTATGTCAACAAGTTAAGGGTCGGATAGGTATGAGGCTGGAGTACTTAACGAATCTCAGCAATTAGGGGTTAATCCGGAAATTCCAAAGGGTACAGCACTCTGGCCTGCGACAACATAACCGCGTGGGAAAAAATGGTTGATTCCTTTGAGATTCTCTTTTATTATCATTATAACTTGCGCAAGGAGGTGATTCTGGTGTATCGGTCGCTCTTTTTTACACCTCTGAAATCCTGAAGCAGCGGCGTCCGTAGAGCCTTGGTAAGGCTCTGGATTCGGAGGCCGGACAAGGGCCGGACTGATCGCTGGGAACCTTCTTTTGCCTGCCACCTTTGATCAATCTCCCTTGAATTAATCCCGCAGGTCCATCTCTCAGGTTTCGGCCGCCAAACCCAAAGCCGCTGGCTTCTCAGTGGATGGCGCCAGAGCGCCTTTGCCCTGCCCTGATGCCAGCAACAGCCATATCTGACCATAAGGTTAGGTTCAGGCCGCCTCCAGAGTTTACTTTTGGCTCAGCCGTAAATTATGAGAAGGCTGGTGGGGCGGGCCTCCGTCCCCGACGTGTAGCCGTGTAGGGTGAGCACTGTGCATCTTTCATCCTGCACAGGCGAGACGCCTGTGCCACCAATGCCAGGGAAATTTTCGAAACCGGTGATTTTATTGAAATCCCCAGCTAAGCCCAAGCCCTGCAAGACAGAGACGCTGGCCGTGAAGAGCGGGCAAATATCGCCGCCTCCGGCTATCGCCTGGGATGATTGCCTGACTTGGCTTTATCATTTCCTGAGACTGGCTCTGGCCGGGATCTTCATCTTTGCCGGGGTGATAAAACTTTTCGACCCCAAGGCTTTTGCCCGCGCCATCGCCCAGTATGACCTGGTGCCCGAGGGCTTGCTGCCCCTGGTGGCCATCGGTCTGCCTGCTCTGGAAGTTCTGGCGGGCTTGGGGCTGATGCTGGAAATTCGGGGCAGCTTGACCATCATCACGGCGCTGCTCTTTGTATTCCTGGTAATTTTGGGATATGCGGTCTGGCAGAACCTGGACATCGACTGCGGTTGTTTCACCGCGGACGAACTGGACGCCCAACACAACGTCAGGACCGCGCTCTGGCGCGACCTGATAATGATCGGGGCAACTCTTTTCCTGTACTGGCGCCGGCGGAGTAGACCTATCCAAAGCCTCTGGATCAGAAAACTAACCATACGATTGAAAGGAGCAGAAAAAAATGTTTAAAAAGCACGTTTACCTTGTAAGTGGGCTAATTCTCATCGTAACCTTTAATTTGGTTGGCTGCGACAAGTCCTGGTCCGGCAAAGAGATTGAGACGGAGAAAACCGCGGTGACCCTAACCCGGGAAGTTGAGCGGGGCGGCTACAAGCTGGTGACTACCTCAGAATTAAAGGCCTGGATCGACGAGAAGAAACCTATGATGATCATCGATACCATGCCCCTGGAAGACAGTTATAAAAAGCAACACGTCCCCGGCGCGGTGCAGTATGAGTTTCCTATCCCAGAAGTCAAGGAGAAGGATGACGCCGCTAAGGATAAATTTGAGAAGTTCCTGGGACCCGACAAGGATAAAACCCTGGTGTTCTATTGCGGGTTTGTCAAATGCACCCGCAGCCACAACGGCGCCATGTGGGCGATGAAGCTGGGTTATAAGAACGTCTATCGCTATCCCGGCGGCATCAAGGCCTGGGCAGAGGCCGATTATCCAATTGCCAAAGGGGAGAAATAATACAGGTTTTAGGTTCTGGGGTTCCGATATTTTCCCGGAACCCAGGGCCTTGCTTTCACTGCAAGGATTGATTAATAAGTCTAAAGAGGTTAACCATGTCCAAAAAACAACTGGATTGCCGTGGTCTGGCCTGTCCCAACCCGGTGCTTAAAACCAAGGAAATCATCGATCAGGGGGACGTGCAGCAGCTTACCGTGCTGGTGGACAATCTGGCCGCCCAGGAAAACGTCAGCCGGTTTCTTCAGCGGGCCGGCTTTCAGGTCAACGTAGAAGGCCAGGGCGACACTTTCAAGGTTACCGGCAACCGTGGGGATACCGGCGTCTGCCAGGTTTTTGTGGAAAAGCCGGAGGGGGCTCCAGGGAAAACTCTGGTCCTTCTGGGCTGCAATACCCTGGGGCACGGCGACGACTTCCTGGGGAGCCGGCTTATTGCCAGTTTCATTGCCACCCTGAAAGAAATGGGACCGGAGTTGTGGTGTGTGGTCATGCTGAATAACGGGGTCAAGCTGGCGGTAGCCGGCTCAGAGGTCCTGGCCGGACTCCGGGACCTGGAGCAGTCAGGGGTCAGACTCCTGGTGTGCGGCACCTGCCTCAACCATTTTCAGCTACTGGAAGCCAAGCAGGTGGGGGAAACCACCAACATGCTGGACATCGTCACCGCCATGCAGTTGGCCGACAAGGTCATAACCCTGACCTGAGACTTTATAATAAGCATCACATCCTCTAAGGCGGGAGACACGTGGCTGCCGGGATTTTATTGGAAAAATCGCTCGGATAGGGTATATAGTGGGAAATAAAAGCATTATTCCACGCGGCCTTATCCTTATGATAAACACTGCCGACCTACGGCTTTATTTTCGCCTCCTCAAGTACCTCAAACCCCACAAGTGGCGCATGATTGCAGCCATCGTGGCCATGCTGGGGGTCTCCGGGCTTACCGCGCTCCTGGCTTACATGGTGAAGCCCGTTTTGGACGACATCTTTTTCGCCAAGCAGGAGAGCATGCTCTATTGGCTCTCCCTGCTGATTGTGGTCCTTTATCTGGCCAAAGGTTTTTTTACTTACACCCACAACTTCCAGATGAGCTACATCGGCAACGCCACCGTCACCCGCCTTCGGGACGAGCTCTTTGCCTCTCTCCAACGTCAGCCCCTGTCTTTTTTTGACGGCGAGGCCACCGGCGTGCTCATGAGCCGCCTCACCTATGACGTCAATCTCCTCCAGGACGCGGTGACCCGGGTGGTCAAAAGCTTTTTTAACGATATCTTCACCATCATCGGCCTTACCGCGGTAATTTTCTACCGGGAATGGCGCTTGGCCATCCTGGCCATGGTGGTCTTTCCCCTGGCGGTTCTGATCATTGTCAACCTGGGCAAACGCACCCGGCGCATCTCCCACAAAACCCAGGTGGCCAACGCTCATCTATATTCAATCCTCCAGGAATCCCTCATCGGACAGCGCATCGTCAAGGCTTTTAGCCGGGAAGCTTACGAGGAGCAGCGCTTCTCCACGGCCAACTGGAACTACTTTAATATCCGCATGAAGCTCAATGCCACCCGGGAACTCGCCCCGCCGGTCATGGAATTTCTTGGTTCCCTGGGCATGGCCGGCATTATTCTGTACGGCGGCTACGCCGTTATTCAAGGCACCTCCACCCCTGGGACCTTTTTCTCCTTTCTGGCCGCGCTCCTGATGCTCTACCAACCCATCAAGAGCCTGAGTTCCGTGCAAAACATCGTGCAGGAAGGCCTGGCTGCGGCCGTGCGGGTCTTTGGCCTCATGGACCGGGAGCCGGAGATCAAAGACACCCTTAAGGCCGTAAATCTGCCGCCCCTGGCCCAGGAGATCAACTACGTAGGAGTCAGTTTTGCCTACGACGGGCGCCAGAATATCCTACATCATATCGACTTCAGCGTGCGCCGGGGCGAAGTGGTGGCCCTGGTAGGGCCCTCCGGGGCCGGCAAATCCACCCTCCTCAATCTCCTGCCCCGGTTCTACGACGTTACCTCCGGCGCCATCCGCATCGACGGTCATGATATTAGGGAGGTCACCCTGGCCTCGCTCCGGGGCCAGATCGGGGTGGTTACCCAGCAGACCATCCTGTTCAACGACTCCGTGCGCCACAATGTGGCCTATGGCCGCCTTAGCGCCACCGAAGGCGAAATCATCAACGCCCTCAAGGCTGCCCACGCTTATGACTTTGTCATGGCCCTGCCCCAGGGGATGGACACCCTCATCGGCGAGCAGGGGGTGCGCCTCTCCGGCGGCGAGCGCCAGCGTTTGGCCATTGCCCGGGCGCTATTGAAAGATCCGCCCATCCTCATTTTGGATGAAGCCACCTCTTCCTTGGACTCGGAATCCGAGCGGGAAGTGCAACAGGCCCTGGACCGACTGATCGTGGGCCGCACTACCCTGGTTATCGCCCACCGCCTTTCCACCGTCAGGAATGCTGACCGCATCATCGCCCTGGAAGACGGGCGCATCATGGAAATCGGCACCCATGCCGAGCTTTTGGCCGCGGACGGCCTCTACCGCCGCCTCTACGAAATGCAGTTCGCCAGGGAGGAAGAGGACTCTGCCGCCGCTGCCATCCCGGCCCGTGGGGCAGCGCAGTGAGCAAGTTGAAATCGAAATAAAATATGCGGCCTTACTGGCATAACCTGTTCCGACGCTTGCAGGGGGCGGAAGGGGCCGGCCCGCCGCCCAACGCCGGAATCACCACCGTCGCTGCAGTCGCCTCTTGCTTATATGGCCTGGGGGCGGGGTTGCGGCGTACCCTCTACGTCCGGGGAGTTTTTGAGGCCAGACGGCTGCCGGCCCCGGTGGTGAGCGTGGGAAACCTTACCGTGGGGGGCACCGGCAAAACTCCGGTGGTGGCAAGTCTGGCCCGGCTCTGGCAGGACCGGGGAAAACGGGTGGCCATCCTCAGCCGGGGCTATGGCGGTCAGACCCAGGGGGTCATCCGGCTCTCCAACGGCGAACGCCTCTACCACCGGCCTCCCGAAGTCGGGGATGAACCCTACTGGCTGGCAAGGAACCTGCCCGGTGTGGCGGTTTATACCGGAGCCTGCCGTTACGCCGCGGGGTTGGCCGCCTGGAAAGAGTTCAAACCGGATATTTTTCTGCTGGACGACGGCTTCCAACATTTCCAACTGCACCGGGACTTGGACCTGGTGCTGCTGGATGCGACTTCGCCATTCGGCAACGGCTTTCTCTTGCCCCGGGGTCCCTTGCGTGAGCCCCGGACCGCTTTGAACACAGCCCAGATTATCGTCCTGACCCGGTTCGACCCTGAACGCCATCAAGCAAGTCTGGTCGCCATCCAAGCGAGCTTCCCTAACCACAAGGTGCTGACCTCGAGCATCTACCCAGTCAGGGTCACTTCGCATCCTGGAGGACACTCCGAATCACCAGAATCTCTGCGCCATCGCCCGTTGATGGCTTTTGCCGGCCTGGCCCGCCCGGAGGTCTTTGCCGCCGCCTTGCGGCAACTGGGGGCGGACCTGAAAGGCTTTCAAACTTTTCCCGACCATCATGTTTACACTTCTGAGGAACTGCGGCACTTGGCTGAAGCTGCCGGACTTCGGGGAGCCGGGGCTTTAGTCACCACTGGCAAAGATTGGATGCGCCTGGGAGAGCACTGGGATGAAAAAGTTCTCCTGTGGGTCCTGGAAGTGGAGGCCAGGTTGAGCGAACCTGAACGTTTATTGGAATTCTTTGAACAAGATTAGGAACCGTCAACAATTCCCTGCAACTTTTAGCTCCTGGCACCTCGTTTGATGCCCCTACCCTATCAGGAAAAAATGTTTTACAATGATTTGAATGAATCCCGCGTTAATGGCATCAACCCGCCAATCCCAGGAACTCCCCCTTCCCTCCGCGGTCAGGCAGCGGTTTGATCTGCTTCAGGTTTCCCGCCGATTTTCCCGGGACCCGGAAGTGGTGCGGCGGGTGCTGGTGCGTGTCCCTAACTGGGTGGGGGATGCAGTCATGAGTCTTCCGGTGCTGGCCGGGCTCAAACGGCTCTTTCCCTTGGCCGAGGTCACCGTTCTGGCTGTTCCCCGGGTGGCCCCCTTATTTACCGCCCACCCCGGGGTGACGGAAGTTATCCATTACCCGTCGGGCCGGGGGAAGTGGCAGGTCCTCTGGGAGATGCGGGGGCGGTTCGATGTGGCTCTGGCTTTGCCCAACTCCATGGAATCCGCCCTGGGATTGTGGTTGGTGGGGGTGCCATCGCGAGTGGGATATAATACCGATGCCCGGGGCCTTTTCCTCAAGGAGGCCGTGTCCGGTAGTCAACATTTGGCCGGTCTGCACACGGTTTTCTATTTGCTGGGCCTGCTCAAAGCCTTGGGTGGAGTGGCTACCTATACGCCCCCGGCGCTCTATTTGGAACCTGAGGAAGTGGACAAGGCCGCCCGGTTTCTGGCAGAAGTCGATCTCCCTGGAGGCGGCCCCTGGGTGGGTTTGAGCCCCGGAGCGGCTTACGGCCCTGCCAAACGCTGGGAGCCTTCGCGCTTCGCCGCGGTTGGGAAGGCCTTGCAGCAAGAACTCGGGGCCCGCCTGGTCCTGTTGGGGGCCGACGAAGAACGTCCGGTGGCAGAACAGGTCAAAGAGCACCTTAAAAAACCGGTGTTGGACCTGGTGGGGCGCACCAGACTGCGCCAAGCCTTGGGGGTGCTGTCTCAACTCCGTCTCCTAATCACCAACGATTCGGGGTTGATGCATGCTGCGGCGGCGCTCTCGGTCCCCCAGGTGGCCCTGTTTGGCTCTACGGACCCCGCGGCCACCGGCCCCTTTTCCACTCAAGCCACGGTTATCCGCCACTCCTGGCCGTGCAGCCCCTGTTTCCAGCGCACCTGCGAGGTGGGCTATGCCTGCCTGAACGCCATCACGGTGGACGAGGTCCTGGTCGCGGCGCAGGACCGGCTCAAGGCAAGCGCATGAGCTACCCTGCGGTATTCCTGGACCGGGACGGCACCATCAACGAGGAGATGGGCTATATCAACCATCTCAGCCGCTTCCAGTTGCTCCCCCAAACTGCTCAGGCTATCCGCCGGCTCAATGAGGCTGGATTTAAAGTGGTTGTCGTCACCAACCAATCCGGGGCCGCCCGGGGCTACTTTTCGGCGGCACTGGTAGATGAGATTCATGCCCACTTACAAAAAATCCTGGCGGCGGCGGGAGCGCATCTGGATGGCATCTATACCTGTCTCCACGGTCCGGACCAGGGATGTAATTGCCGCAAACCCCGCCCTACCCTGATTCAGCAGGCCGCCAGGGACTTGGACTTGGACCTCGCCCGATCTTATGCCGTGGGCGACCGCTACCGGGATGTTCAAACCGCGGCCAACGCTGGGGTTAAAGGCATTTTGGTGCTCACCGGTTATGGTTTGGGAGAGTTTGAATATTTCCGCCAAACTTGCCCGGTACAGCCGGTCCACATTTCTCCCAATCTTCTGGAAGCGGCAACGTGGATTTTGCAGGACTCCAGAATTGGATGACTTCGGGGCAAATTTCTCCAGGTACAGTGTGAGGCCTCGACATTATTGAAAATTCCTCCAGGGCCCGCTGTGGCTATGCCCTAATTGAAGCGGTTTTTTTCCCCAGGCCCCCTCCTTACAATCCTGCCGATTCTTTGGAGATCTTTCTCTGTCCGGCTTAAATTAGGCTTACCGGTTTTTAATCCATTCATTTTTCTTTTCTTAACCAAACCAGACTCATAATAATGATATAATACTACGTATATAATTATTAATAATAATAAAATTAATTATAATATAATTTAATTGATTACTAGTAATGTTCTAATTCTTTATTAAAATTACTGGTTTTTAATGGTCACCGAAATCCGAAAGAGGAGGTGACCAGGGCGACATTAAGAAAAAACTCCCAAAACAGGTGAGATCATCAGGTTATACAAACCTTTAACCAGACTTTACAGGAGGAGTTTATGCGGTATCGCCGTATGAAAACCTGGGTGAGCGCCTTGGCGGTGCTCAGCCTGATCCTGTGGACCGGCTTGGCGTCCGCGGAAATGCCCAAAAACGTCATTCTCATGATCAGTGACGGAATGGGCTACAACACAGTCAAGGCTACAAATTATTACACCGGCACCACCCCGATCTATGAAAATTTTGCAGTAAAATACGGGGTGAGCACATTTTCGGCGGGGAAACCGGGAGCTCCTGCCATCGGCTATGACCCCGGCCAGGCCTGGAGCAACTTCGGCTATGTGGCTACTCCGGGGAGCATGACCGATTCCGCCTCTGCGGCCACCGCCTTGGCCACCGGCGTCAAAATTTATGACAATCAACTTAACATAACCACAACGGGTACACCGCTAAAGACCATTACTGAGATTGCCAAAGATTTGGGTAAATCTGCCGGCGTGGTCACCACGGTGCAATGGAGTCATGCCACCCCTGCGGGCATGTTTGCCCATAACGCCAGCCGGAATAACTATGCCGCCATCGCCAATGAAATGCTCGGCAGCACCAGCCCCCTGAACGTCATCATGGGGGCCGGAAATCCCAACTATGACGATAGCGGTAAATATCAGTTAACCCCTAAGTCGGCTAATTACGTGGGCGGTAGCGCCACCTGGAGCGCTCTGAATGGCGGTACTCTGAATGGTTGGACGCATATTCAGGACAAGGCGGCTTTTGAGGCCCTGGCCAATAACCCCAATCCTCCCCTCGATAAGGTTGTCGGCACATTCCAGGCTTATTCCACCGCTCAGCAATCCCGGGACGCAGCCGTCAAAGGCTCTGATCCGGCCAACCCCTCGGGTGTGGCCTTAAACACTAACGTGCCTTCCCTGGCCACCATGAGCCAGGGCGCCCTGAACGTCCTCAATAAGAACACCAACGGCTTTTTCCTTATGGTGGAAGGCGGCGCGGTGGATTGGGCCAATCACGCCAACCAACTGGGCCGCATGATCGAAGAGCAGATGGATTTTAACGCTGCGGTGCAGGCTGTCTATGATTGGGTGAATGCCAACAGCAGCTGGAATGACACTTTGCTCATCGTTACTGCGGACCATGAATGTGGGCACCTATGGGGGCCGACACCGGGAACCTTTAATGACGTCGTGGACAATGGCGTGGGCAATCTTCCCGGAGCCCACTTCAATTCCGGTGATCATACCAATGCTTTAATTCCGCTGTACGCCATCGGTGCGGGGGCCAACTTGCTTGAGGGCTATGCCGATCAGTTCGACCCGGTCCGGGGGCTTTACGTGGACAACACCGAGATCTTCCAGGTCATGAACGGAACAGCTCATGTGCCCATCCCCGCCTCGGTATTGCTCCTGGGGTCCGGCCTGATTGGCCTGGGCTTTCTCCGGCGTAAACAGCCCTGCGCCTAAAATATAGCAAATGCCAAAAGTTTTTTCCTCATATGGCACATGGTCCAAGAACCAAATCCCCCATATCCCCCCTTTTCCAAAGGGGGGGAACTTAGCGGGAATCCTTTTGAAAGTCCCCCTTTGACAAAGGGGAATTTAGGGGGATTTAAAAACCAGCAATCGGAAGGAATTTTTGGAAACGCAATAACTGCCGCCCCCAAATCCTTCCCTCCAGAGGTAGGCCGTTCCGGCCTGCCTTTTTTTTCGTTCCTTGAACCGAGATTATTTCATGGGTTGCAGAACTTCCGGAGAAGAGAAGCACCATTTTGGCGAGTCAACTGGTAGCTATTAGTGCGAGCGGACCTCCAGGGGTGTATAATACGTTAAAGATAATGGCAAAATATGATACCAAAGAATGAAAAGTGACACCTCCAGGCAAAGTGCAGGGTTCTTGGAGAATGGCCAAACTATAAACCCGACTTCGGATCATGAAGCGCGGACCAGATTCATGCCCAATCACCATTTTTCCTGCCGACCCCGGATTCTGCTGGTTAAACTGAGTTCCTTCGGGGATGTGCTCCATACTTTGCCCACTCTGGAAGCCCTCTGGTCTGCCTTTCCCGGCGCTCATATAACCTGGCTGGTGGAGGCTGCGTATGCGCCGCTTTTGGCCGGCCACCCCGCCCTTGACGAGGTTTGGGAGGCCCCCCGGCTGCACCCTGGCGAACTTCTGACCGCGTCCAACCCCGTCAGGTTGCGTCGGCTCCTTCAGCACCTTCGGACCCGGACCTTTGACCTGGTCCTGGATGTCCAGGGTTTACTCAAGAGCGCGGTGTGGGTGGCCCTGGCCCGGAGCCCCCGCAAAGTTGGTTATGACCGGACCCGGGAGGGCAGCTACCTGGCCCTAACCGAGCGGGTGCCGCCGTATAACCCCGAGGCCCATGCGGTCCTGCGCTACCTCAACCTGGCCCACTACCTGGGGGCTCCTCCTGCCCCGCCCCGCTTTCATCTTGGTCTGGGGGCAAAAACCGATACTTCGAAACTGGTCCCGAATGCAGCCGGAGGCCCTCTCGTAGTGCTCCATCCTGGCGCCCGCTGGGCCAGCAAGCTGTGGCCGGTCTCATCTTGGGCAAATCTGGCAGAATGGTTGAACACTCGGCGATTCCAGGTGGCCGTTACCGGCAGCCGCGCCGATGCAAAGTTGGTAACGGAGATCACCGCAAAAACCCAAATGCCCGTTATTAATCTGGCAGGACAAACTTCTCTGGCAGAGCTAGCCGCCATTCTCCGGCAAGCCAGATTTGCCGTCACCACCGACACCGGGGCCATGCATCTGGCCGCGGCCCTGGGGACCCCGGTAGTGGCTCTCTTCGGACCCACCGCCCCCTGGCGCACCGGCCCTTTCGGAGAGGGGCACCAAGTGGTGCGCCTGGATCTGGCGTGCAGCCCCTGCTTTAAGCGCCACTGTCCCGAACCCCGTTGCCTCAGCGATCTTACCCCGGAAATGATTGAGGCCGCGTGCGAGAAAACCTTGTCTCTACCCGAAATTAGTTGATAATATGCAATTTGTTGAGTAATTACTCCCAACGTTTGGCTTATATAAAATATGAGATGGACAACCCTACCCGATTCTGGAGGAAATATGCCCATCAGCAAAGAACTCCTGGAAATCCTGGCCTGCCCCAAGTGCAAGGGGGATATTCGATTAAATGACAAAGGCGACGGCCTCATCTGCGATCAGTGCCGCCTGGTTTATGAAATCAAGGACGATATCCCCATAATGCTTATAGATGAGGCCAAACCCTTGAAATGACGGTTTTCGGTTTTCGGTTTCCGGTTTTCGGCAGAAGCTCGATCAATAAGCGTTCCCTTGGGTTAAAGAGCAGAATCCGAACCCAAAAACCTAAAACCCAAACCTCAAACCTATTCCATGCCCCGCTTATCCATTTTTATCATCGCCCTGAACCAGGAGGCCAATATCGGCGAGTGCCTGGCGTCCGTCAGCTTTGCCGACGACATCGTGGTGGTGGACACCGGCAGCACCGACCGCACCTTGGAGGTGGCCCGGAGCTATACCGACCGGGTCTTGACCGCTCCTTGGCAAGGGTTCGGCCGCACCAAGAATTACGCCCTGGACCAGGCCCGGGGCGACTGGGTCTTCAGCCTGGATACGGATGAACGGGTGCCGCCGGAATTGCAGGACGAAATCCAGGCGGTGGTTAAGGCCAACGGCCCCCTGGCCGGCTACCGGGTGCCCCGGAAGAATTACTTTTGCGGCCGTTGGATCAGGCATTTGGGTTGGTATCCCGATTACACCCTCCGCCTCTTCCGCCGGGACCAGGGCCGCTTCCGGGACCAAGGAGTCCACGAAGAAGTAATGGTGGCCGGGCCTGTGGGGAATCTGAAGACGCCTCTGGAACATTACAGCTATCGTTCGGTCAGCGAATATGTCACCCGCATGGACCGCTACGCCCGCCTTGCGGCTTTGGAACTGGCCAAGCGGGGCCGGCGCCCTTATCCCGGGGAATTGCTCTATCGCCCCGTTTTAAGCTTTTTCCATCTCTACGTGCTGCGGCGGGGGTTTTTGGAGGGCGCAACGGGCTATACTCTGGCGGCGCTCATGAGCATGTACAAATTTTTGAAATATTACTATCTCCGGGAACTCTCCCAGGGAAAGGACCTTAATGGCCATTGACCCTAGCGCCCGCATCGCCCCGGGGGTGGAACTGGCGCCGGATGTGTCGGTAGGGCCGGGGGTGATTATCGATGGTCCCAGCACCATTGGCGCCGGCACCCGCATCCTGGCCCACGCTTACATCGGCCCCTTCACCACCATCGGGAAGGACAACCTCATCGGCTTCGGGGCCGTCGTAGGTTACGAGCCCCAGGATTACGCCTTCAAAGGCGAAGAAAGCTACACCGTTATAGGCGACCACAACCGCATCCGGGAATACGTCACCATCCACCGGGGCACGACCCCCGGCAGCGCCACCCGGGTAGGCAACCACAATTTTCTCATGGCGTTGAGCCACATGGCCCACAACTCCTCCCTGGGGGATCACGTGGTGGTGGTCAACGGCGCCTTGGTGGGCGGCTACGTCCAGGTGGCGGACCGGGCCTTTATCTCGGCCAACTGCCTCCTGCACCAGTTCATCCGGGTGGGCACCCTGGCCATCATGCGGGGCGGCTCCCGGGCCTCTCGCGATATTCCGCCCTACGCCTTAATCGACCACACTCACACCGTGATGGGGGTCAACCTGGTGGGATTAAAAAGGGCGGGCATGGCTTCCCAAAGCATCGCGGCGCTGCGTCAGGCCTTCCGTCTGCTTTTCTTCCGCCGGACCAACCTCAAGGCGGCCCTGGCCCAGGTGGAGCAGGAAGTCCCCCTAACCCCGGAAGTAGCCCACCTCCTGGAATTCATCCGCGCCGCCAAGCGGGGCGTAGCCATGGGCCCTAAAGACAGCCGCGATGCCGATCTCGAAGCCTAAACGCATCCTGGTGATCAAGCTCAAACAGCCGGGAGACGTCCTGGTAAGCACCCCTGTGATCGCCGCCCTCAAAGAGGCCTGGCCCGATAGCCACCTGACCTACCTGGTCCCCAAGGGCACCGAGCAGATGGTGTCCGGCCATCCTGGCCTGGACGACCTCCTGGTGGTGGACCGGCGGGGTGCAACCTGGGGGCAGACCCTGCGATTCGTCCGAAAACTCAGGAAGGCGCGTTTTGATCTGGTGCTGGAGCTCTCCGGCGGTGACCGGGGCGCGATTTATTCGTTTATCACCGGGGCGCAGGAGCGCCTGGGCTTTGAGCATCCGGGGCAGCCTTTCTGGCAGCGGCGCGGCTGTTTCACCCGCCTGTTGCCCCGCCTGCCGGTGAAAATGCACATGGTGGACCAGAACCTGGCGGCCGTGCGGGCTTTGGGTCTTAACCCTGAGCGCCCCCGCCTGCGATTCTTTTGGGATAGCCAGGTGGAACAGAGGGTGCAGGATCTGCTTGTCTCTTTAGGTTTAGCTGAGCGGGCTTTTGTGGTGATGCATCCCGGGGCTGGCTGGCGTTTCAAGTGTTGGACCCCCTCCGGCTATGCCCGAGTGATCGAGGCTTTTGAAAAAGACTGGGGCCTGCCCGTAGTGCTCACCGGTACTGAAGCCGCGCACGAACAGGATTTGCTGGCCGCGGTGCTGCAAGAGTGTCAGGTCAGTCCAGTCAACCTGGTGGGACGCCTCAGCCTCAAGGAGCTGGGGGCACTCATCGCCCATGCGCGTCTGTTCTTCGGTATGGACAGCGCCCCCATGCACCTGGCCGCGGCGGTGAACACTCCGGTTGTGGCCCTTTTCGGTCCCAGCGGGGTATTCAACTGGGGCCCTTGGGGCGAAGGCCACCTGGTGGTCAAAAAAGA
The DNA here is from genome assembly GCA_049322355.1 of Thermodesulfobacteriota bacterium. Lineage (GTDB taxonomy): Bacteria > Desulfobacterota > Desulfobaccia > Desulfobaccales > 0-14-0-80-60-11 > 0-14-0-80-60-11. Next base: position 79,026 of record JBMORG010000020.1, read on the forward strand.
CTGGGAGTGCCTGCCCTGCGGCCGCGACGGCTGTGAGGGTTCCAAAATCAGCCGTTGTCTTATGGAAATCGAGCCGGCTGAGGTTTTGCAGGCCATGGACCGCCATTTCGGAGAATTGAAGGCAAAGCCCAGGCAACTGGGGTGAGATGCTAAAGGCGGGATGCGCTTCGCTTTCCCGCCCTACTTGCTACGAGCTGCGAGCTTGAGCCTGCACAGGCGAGACGCCTGTGCCACCAATGTATATTCCATGAAGATTGCGCTCCTGCGACAGCGGGTGACAGCACAGGGCGGCGCCGAAACCACCTTAAGTTATCTGGTCCGGGGTTTGGCCGCGGCAGGCCATGGAGTAACGGTTTATGGCACGGACCGGGGCGCCGAAGCCCAAGCGACGCTGGGGCCGGGGATCAGGTACATCCAGGTGCCGGTCTGGGGCGGCAAGACCCTTAGACTACTTATCTTTGCCCTCAATAGCCGGCGTCTCCTGGAATCGTCCGGCCCCCAAGTGGTGCTAAGCCTGGAGCGGGTCCTGAATCCCCAGGTTTACCGGGCCGGGGATGGCTGCCACCGGGAATGGTTGACCAGGCGGACCCCTTATCTCTCCCTCCCGGCCCAGGCCGCACAATTCCTCAGCCCGTTCCACCGGATGATGCTCCAGGTGGAGCGGCGACTCTTCACTTTTCCTGGCTTGCGGCGGGTGATTGCCAACTCCCGGCAAGTCCGGGATGAAGTTATCCGGCACTACTTTGTTTCACCGGACCGCATCCGGGTGATTTACAACGGGCTGGACCGGCGGCGTTTCCACCCCTTGGGTGCGGGTGCCCAGGCCGACTTGCGCCGCCGCCTGGGGGGGCCGGATGATGGCGAAATAATATTATTCGTAGGTTCTGGCTTTGAACGCAAAGGCTTGACTTATCTTTTGCAGGCCTTCAGTAGTCTAAAGGATAAGACCGGTCATTTGTGGGTGGTGGGCAAAGGCAATATCGCCCCTTACCGGCAGGAGGCGACACGCCTCGGGGTGGCTCACCGGGTCAAGTTCTTAGGGCCGTTAACCGAGACCGCGCCGTATTACCAGGCCGCCACAGTTTTGGCCCTGCCCACCCTCTATGATCCTTGCAGCAATGTGGTGCTGGAAGCCATGGCCTGTGGGACGCCGGTGGTCACCACCTCTGCCAACGGAGCCAAAGAATTTATCACTCCGGACGACAACGGCGCTATTATCCCCCAGCCGGACGACATTGTCGGGCTCGCGGAGGCCCTGTCACTGTTCCTGGACCGGGGCCGGGACCTCTATATACGGCAGTCAGCCACGGAGGCGGTGGCTGGCCTCAGTTGGGAAGCCACCGTGGCCCAGACTCTGGAAGTGCTGGAGGATGCAGCCGCAGGCTTCAGCCTGGACAATTATTCTTTTCATAATTGCTGAATTCGTAAAAAAAGTCATTTTCCCCTCCCTTGGTGGGAGGGGATTAAGGGGAGGGGGAGTTAACCTTTAAAGTACCCTAATTATTTCACCCCCACCCTAACCCTTCCCCATCAAGGGGGGGAATTTTGGACTTTTTAGGAAGCCATCATAATCTACAGTCAGACCAAAAACCAATGAGGAACTGCTCCCGGTAATAACGTTAACCAGCCCTCTTTTTGGTCGAAAGCTGACTGCTGACTGCTGATAGCTGAGAGCTCTTATGCTTGCCCTCTATTTTGATGAAAAGCCGACAATCAAAGAGTTGCCCCACCCCGAACCCGGCGCTGGCGAGGTCCTGGTCCGGGTCTCTATGGCCGGCATCTGCGGTACTGATTTGCAGATACTCAAAGGCTATCACAATTTTCGCGGCATTATGGGTCACGAGTTCGTGGGTGAGGTGGCCGGCCCTGAAGATACCCCCTGGCTGGGGCAGCGGGTGGTGGGGGAAATCAATATCGGCTGCGGGGAATGCGACCGGTGCCGCCGGGGGTTGGCCCGGCACTGCCGACAGCGCCGAGTTCTGGGGATAAAAAACCACGACGGCGCCTTCGCCCACTACCTGTCCATCCCTGCGGCTAACCTTCATGCTGTACCGCCGGAGGTCCCGGACATTTGGGCAGTCTTCACCGAACCCCTGGCCGCGGCCCTGCGGGTCCTGGAAACCGCGCCGTTATCGCCTGAGGTCCGGGTTTTGGTGGTGGGGGACGGCCGGCTGGGGCTTCTGATCGCCTGGGTCCTGGCCCTGACCGGGGCCGAAATCCACCTGGCGGGCCGCCACCCGGAGCACCTGGCCCTGGCCCGGCCCCAGGGAGTCGTTACCTGCCTCTCCGCCGACCTTCCTCCGGGTGAATACGACTTGGTGGTGGAAGCCAGCGGCAGTCCCTCTGGCCTGGAACTAGCCCTAGCCCGGGTTCGTCCTCTGGGTACGGTGGTGATGAAGAGCACTTACGTGGGCCGGTATCCCCTGGATCCGGCAACCCTGGTGGTCCCCGAGGTGCGTTTAGTGGGTAGTCGTTGCGGGCCATTCCACGGCGCGTTGCGCCTGCTGCGGGATGGCCGGATTGACCCCAGGCCCCTTATTGACCGCTCTTTTCCCCTGTCCCGGGGGCTGGAGGCCTTGGCCTGGGCCCAGCGCCCAGGGGTGCTGAAGGTTCTCATCGATTGCAGGGCGGCGGATTATGAGTGACCAAAATACTATTGCGCCCCAAAGAAACTTTATATTGATACCTCATTTTTTTCCCTCCCCCTTGATGTGGAGGGTCGGGGTGTGGGTGAAATAGCAGCCAGATTATATTGCCTTATTCCCCCTCCCCCTAACCCCCTCCCAACAGGGGAGTGGGATTTTTTTCTGGTGGTTCTAAATTTATATGAGGGGTTTAGGGAACAAGAAACCAGATCTTAACCGGATTTTTACGCTTGATCGAAGCTGTGGCAGCCACAGCAAAAATGTTATATTTTAACGAAATATATAAATCTATCCCCTATCCGAAAAATCTCTGCAGGTCTATTTTAGTATGAGCAGGTTTCTGGAATTTGAAGTTATTCCCGGCAACAACGTACCCCAAGGCTTGCCCCGGCAGCGCCTGCCGGTGCTCTCGCCCATCTGGCAGGCCCCGGCCTTGACCCTGGAATATCCAGATGGAGAGGTTTACACCCTGGTGGGGTGGTCCGGTTCCGCTCCCGGAGCCCCCTGCGACCTCCGGGTTTTCTGGACCCGGCACGTGGCTACGGCTCCCGCGGTGGCTCTCGCCATCGGTGGCGATGCCGGGGTGCTGCATTTCGGACCCAGCAATGGGGACGACGCCCAAGGATTCCCATTTCTGGCCCTGGCCCCCAGCATGATCCCCGCAGAAGTCCTTGAAGTCATCGGACCGCCTCCGGAGCCGGAACCTCAACCCCAGCTGCTGTTAATGTAACCAAGGGCTTTGTTCAGATAGAGGGTGCGCAATGCGTACCTTAGAGGAGGACTTACATGCGTCTGCGTTTGCGATATTGGTTTATTTCCCTGGGACTGGCGCTGAGCCTGGTGCTAACAACCGGCCCCCCGGCCCTGCAACCGGCCTGGGGCGCGGCCGCGGTGGGCTTGCAGGACGACTTTATCCGGGTGGCCGAGAAGGTGATGCCCGCAGTGGTGAGCCTGAAAGCCATCCGGGTGGTGACGCTGCAACCTTTCGGCCCCTCGGAGGATTTCTTCCGGGGCACCCCCTTTGAAGGCATGTTCCGGGAGTTCGGCGGCGGCCAGCCCATCCGGCGGCGCACAGTGGGCCAGGGCTCCGGCGTCATCATTGATGACCGGGGCTACATCCTCACCAACAACCACGTTGTTGCGGGATCCCAGCAATTAGTGGTCCACCTGAACGACGGCCGGGAAGTAAAGGGCCAACTGGTGGGGGCCGACCCCCGCTTTGACCTGGCCCTGGTTAAGGTGCCGGCTGCGGGTCTGAGGGCCGCTAATATGGGAGATTCCAGCAAAATTCGGGTGGGGCAGTGGGCCATCGCCATCGGCAGCCCCTTCGGGTTGGAAAAGACCATGACCGTGGGGATCATAAGCGCCACCGGACGCCGGGGGCTGGGCCGGGGTACCTTTGGGGACTTCATCCAGACGGATGCTTCCATCAACCCCGGCAACAGCGGCGGGCCTTTACTGGATATCAACGGCCAGGTGATCGGCATCAACTCCATGATCTCCGCCCAGGGCCAGGGTATCGGCTTTGCCATTCCCATCAACCTCGCCCGGCAGATCGTCTCCCCCTGGATGAAGTGAGCGGTGACCCAGGAAGAACGTGCCGCCACCCTGGAAAGCCATTTTCACCAGGTAAAGTCCATCATCCAGGCTGAAGAGATGTGGGAACGGGTGCCGGAGCGCAACCGGCACTTCTCCCCGGAAAACCTGGAGGGCCTGGTGAAATTCGCCTATTTCGGCGGGTTCATTGACATGGCCCGGGCCCGCCGGCTCCTCTTGGTGGACCGGCAAGGGATTCGCCAACTCCTGACCAAGTGGTATGAGGAGATCAGGGAACAAGGGTGTTGGCTCTGTTAAATGGAATTTACCGTCAAGAAGATATAAACAAAATTTCAAAACCAGCATATAATAATCCTATCGACTGCAACCATTTAGGGAGAAAGCCATGCGGGAATATGTCATCCACCCCCTGGTGGTGGGCGCCAACGAAACGGACCAGGGTATCATGACTTATCTTAAGGGCTACGGCAAACGCATCTGGATTCCCATTTACGTATTTTACCTGGAGGGCGGGCCGGAGAAAATCCTGGTGGACACCGGCCTGGAGCAGTTCATGGTGCCGCCGGAAGTGGGGGAGCAGTACGGTCTGAAGATTCAGGAATTTGAAGAAGCGCTGGACACTTTCGGCCTCAAGCCGGAAGACATTGACATTATTATCCACACCCACCTGCACAACGACCACTGCGAAAACGACTACAAGTGCACCAACGCCCGGGTTTATGTGCAGAAAAAAGAGTACGATTTCTTTAGACACCCCCACCCGGTGGACCACCGCTACTTCCCCGATCTTCTGGATGACGTGGAGGTGGTGCAGGTGGACGGGGATGCCAGGATCGTGGACGGCATCGAGGTGCTCTTCACCCCCGGACATACGGTGGGAGGCCAATCCGTGGTGGTGAACACCAGGGCCGGAAGAGCGGTGATCACCGGATTTTGCTGCAACGAGTTGAATTTTCCCGCCTCGGGGCCGCCCATCCCCTGCGGAGTCCACATCAATGTCATCGACGCCTATGACAGCGCCCGGCGGGTCAAAGAGGCCGCGGATATCCTCATCCCGCTGCACGACCTGGCCGTGGGCCGGCAGAAGAGCATTCCCGCCTGAAGCGGGCGGGGCCATTGTTCTTTAACGCTGCACCTCTATCCGGATGGTCTCGCCGGTTTTGGGGGACATGATTAAGCCGTTGCCCATGGGGTTCAACTGGCCCACATAACTATCGTCATCAATCCTGGAATAGATTTCCACAGCGCCCGTCCGCCTCATCCACCCGTCCATGATGATTTTGCCCTCAGGGTTTTCCACAAAAATCCTGCCATTATCGGTGCTCCAGCCGCTATACCGCTTCATTCCCCGGATAACGGTCACGCTGCTCACTGCTGGTGGCGGCGGCGGCGTGCTATCGAACAGATTTTTGTCACCCTTTCTTTTTACCCTGGGCAAGTACTGGCGGACAGAGCACCACCACGACCACGACCATCAGGACCAGGACGGCCACCAGACGCATAAGAAACCTCCGGCGTGAGTGAGTGTCGCCTCTCCTGCGCCATGGTAACATGGCGCAACCTGGAAATAAACCTGGCTGGGAGGCCCGGCGGCCTTAAAATCCCCCCCCTAAATCCCCCTTTTTCAAAGGGGGACTTTTGATGTAATTCCTTATAGTTCCCAGCTTTATTAAAGGGGGGTTAGGGGGATTTGGGGTTATAAAGCATTCCCGATGACTGCGAAAATTTTTTTATCCACTTATAACTCGAACTTCGCGGCAATGGGGATGCGCCGGCCCATGCCGAAGGCCTTGGAAGTGATCTTCAGGCCCGGCGCGGCCTGGCGGCGCTTATATTCATTGCGGTCGATGGCGCGCAGCACCCACCGCACGGTTTCCGGGTCAAGCCCCTGCTTGACGATATCCCCGTAAGCGTAGCCGTCGGTGAGGTAATAGTTCATGATCTTATCCAGGATGTCATAAGGGGGCAGGGTGTCCTGGTCCTTCTGGTCCGGACGCAACTCCGCGGACGGCGCCTTGTGGATGATCTGCCGGGGAATGATCTCCCGTTCCCGGTTGAGGTAACTAGCCAACTCATAGACCATGGTCTTGGGCACGTCGGCCAGGACGCTGAGCCCGCCGCTCATGTCCCCGTAAAGGGTGCAGTAGCCCACCGCCAGCTCGCTCTTGTTGCCGGTGGACAGGACCATGTGGCCGTATTTATTGGAGATGGCCATGAGGATGTTGCCCCGGATGCGGGCCTGGATGTTTTCCAGGGTCACTTCGATTTCGCCCAGCTCCAAAGGCTCCCGCAAGGATTCCCGGTAGCTTTGGTAGATGGAGGTGATGGGAATGATTTTGACTTCAACCCCCAGATTTTCGGCCAGGATCAGGGAGTCGTCGATGCTGGGCTTGGAGGTGTAGGGCGAGGGCATCAGCACCCCCAAGACGTTTTCTGCTCCCAAGGCCTGCTGGGCCAGGCAGCAGGTGACCGCGGAATCCACCCCGCCGCTCAAACCCACCACGGCTTTGCTAAAGCCGCATTTGCCCAGGTAATCCCGCAAGCCCAGGACCAGGGCGTCATGCACCGTGGCGATGGGCTCCGCGGGGACGTATAACCCCGGGGCGCCGGGCCGGGCCAGGTCCACGCTTACCACCGCCTCTTTAAATCCCGGCAGCACCGCAATGGCCTCGCCCTTTGCATCCAGGGCCAGACTATGGCCGTCGAAGATAAGCTCGTCATTGCCCCCCACCTGATTGACATAGACCAGGGGCACCCCATGTTTTTGGGCATGGGGCTGAAGCAGCCGGTGGCGCAGGGCCTCTTTGCCCACCTGGAAGGGGGAGGCGGAAATATTAATCAGCACCGTAGCCCCGCGCTCCACCTGAATCTGGATGGGATCCACGGGATACAGACGCCGAAACCACAACTCCGGGTCGTACCAGGCGTCTTCGCAGATGGAGATCCCCAGGATTTTGCCTTTGAAGGGCACGACTTCCACCTCCGGGGCGGGATCGAAGTGCCGGGTCTCATCGAACACGTCATAGGTGGGCAGCAGCGATTTGCCCTGGCGCAGCAGCACCCGGCCCTGGTGAATCAGCACTGCGCAGTTGCACAGGCCTTTGCCCGTCTCCCGGCCCGTGGGCACAGGCGCCCCCACCACCAGGCCGGTGTCGGGGTACCGGGCCGAAAGGGCCACCAGATCATTGAGGGCTTCTTGGACCCGGGCGATGAGGGCCGGCTTTTCCAACAGGTCCCGGGGAGGATAGCCCGTCAGGAAGAGTTCGGAGAAGACCACCAGGTCGGTGTCATGCCCCACCTGTTCCAGGGTTCGGGCGATTTTTTGCATGTTGCCGCCCACATCGCCCACCACGGGGTTGAGTTGGGCCAGGGTGATCTTCATGGGTTGATTATAACGCGTTTTGCAATAATTTTTAGTCTTTTTAGGGGGCTTTCGTCCGGTCGGAGTAGGGCGGGTTTAAAACTTGCCTTCCCGGGCGGTGCCCAAGCCAAGCTTGGGCGGAAAGCGGCGTTCCCAAGTACAACTTGGGAACGAGGGGTTAGGAGTAAAACTTGGGAACGAGGACGCAAAATCCCCCCTGCCCCCCTTTGCTAAAGGGGGGTTTTAAAGTCCCCCTTTGGCAAAGGGGGATTTAGGGGGATTTGAAGTTTTCACGGTAAATTATATCCTCAATCCGCCGGGGAGCCATCCGTGGGTACGGCAAAGGTGATCCTGGTGCCTTTGTCCGCTTCGCTGGTCAGGTTAAAGGTGCCCCCCAGGGAGCGGATGCGCCCTTCCATGAGGGCCAGGCCCATCTTGCGGCCCCCATCCCCTCCCAAAACCTCGGGAACCGCCTGGAACTCCTTGCCGTCTTTGGTTACCACAAACGGCACCCGGCCCACCAGGTAGGCTTTGTCCGGCGATGCCTGAATCTTCTCGTACAGCTTCACGCCGGCGGCAGCGTCCACCTGGAACCCGATGCCGTTGTCGGTTACCTGGAACCGGACTTTCTTATCCAGTTTTTCTACTTCCAGGGAGACCCGGGTGGCCTGGGCATGTTTGACCACGTTGAGCAGGGCTTCGTGCAAGACCCGGTAGAGCATCACCTGGGTCTTGGGCGTAAACAGTTGGTCCAGGTCGGGGACCTGGAGCGCGGCCTTGATTTGGAAATATTGGGTAAAGTGCTCCACCAGGTGGCGAAGCGCCGGAGTCAGGCCCAGGTCCAGGACCTGGGGGCGCAACCCCCAGGAAAGCTCCCGGGTCTCTTCCATCAAACCGTCAATCTGCTTGATAGCCTGGTCCAGTTCCTCCCGGTCTTTGGAGCAGGCTATCGGGAGGTGAGTGGCAATACTCCGAAGTTTCAGCTTCAAAGCCACCAGGTTTTGGGCCAGCTCCTCGTGGAGGGCCAGGGACACGGACTCCCGTTCACATTCCTGGGCGCTCATGAGGTCGGCATTGAGTACCTGGAGTCGGCGTTCCGACTCCTGGAGCGCGGCTTCCGTCTCTTTCAGCGCGGTAATGTCCTGAAGGGCCAAAAGAATGAGGTCCGGGCCCGGCGCCTGGCGGAGACGCCGGGCGTTGAGGAGAAAGACGCGGCGGCCGAGGCGGTGAAAGACCCGGTCCACCTCAAAGCCCTGACACACCCCATCCTGGGGGAGAATCTCCTCCAACTGGCGCTTGAGCTCGGGAATGTCGAACTGTCGGTCCCCTAATTCATAAATCGGCCGGTTTTCCGTTTCCTGGGGGGAAACCTGAAAGGTCTGGCAAAAACTGTCATTGGCCGAGACCACCTTAAGATCTCTATCCAACACCAACAGGGGCACGCCCATGGTCTGAATAATGGACTGCGCCACATTCCTGGCATTTTCCAGGTCCTGCATGGTGCACTTCAACTTGTCAACGTCCGCCAGGGTAAGGACCAGGCCTTCGATCTTGTTTTCCGTGGTCTTATAGGGACGAATCTGGAGCTGGTACCAGCGCCCCTGGTTGTCCTGCACCTCCCGGGTCTCGATCCTCAGGTTGTCAATGGCGTCCCGAAGCAGCGTTTCAAAGTCCTCGATTTCCAGCCCGGTCTTGATATCCCCGATGGGCCTGCCGCTGTCCGCGGGAATGAGGTGCAGCACTTCTTTGGCCATGGGGTTGAAGCGCCGGATGCGCAGGTTTTGGTCTAAAAAGAGGATGGGGAGGTTGACACTGCCCAGGAGGTTCACCAGGTCGTCGTTGGTCTGGGTGAGCTCCAGGTTGCGGTTTTCCAGTTCTTCGTTGACCGTGGCCAGCTCCTCGTTGGCCGATTGCAGCTCTTCCCGGGAGGCCTCCAGCTCCTCGTTGAGGCTTTGCAGTTCCTCGTTGGAGGACATGATCTCTTCGTTGGTGCTCTTAAGCTCCTCCAGGGTAGCCTCCTGCTCTTCGATGGTGGCCTGGAGGTACTCCTTGGTGGCGGCCAGCTCGTGTTCCAGGTCACTGAGGCGTTCGTCCTTGGTGGTCGGCTTCCCCTTGCGACGCCTGGCTTCAAGTTTCTCCAATTCGGGGCGCGCCGGCGGGGTGACGTCTTCGAAGATCACCAGATAGTAATTCTCTTTAAAGGCGGTGGGGCTGATGGGGAAGACCTCGACATTGACCTCCAGAGCCCGGCCGTTATACTTGACTTTCAGTCCTTCCTTGCGCACCGGGGAGCCGCCTTTTATGGCCTGGTGCAGAGCGGCCCCCATCTCGGCCCGCAAGCCCTCCCGAACCATGCGCAGCAGGTTCAGACTGGCCTCCCCGGGCATAGGCTCCAGAAAGGGGCCGGTGTGGCCCCGGAATTGCAGAATCTTCATATCCTCGTCCACGACCACGCCCGCGGGCGCGAACCGGGCCAGGACAATGCGGTCGGCCTCCCGCTGCAGGTCCAGGGCGCTGGTTAATTCTCCCGGCGCCATGACGCGGATCGACAGGTCTTCCCGCTCGGCGTAGGCCTCCAGGGAAAACGTCAGGGGCACCCGTCCCGGGAGCTCCTTCTTGAGGTAAAATCTGTGCTTCTTGTCCACCAGGGTGAACATTTCCTGGAAGGCGCCGATGGCCTCGGACTTGCCCAGGACTAAAAACCCGTTGGGCTTCAGGGCGAAGTGGAAAATGGGGATGATCTTCTTTTGGAGCACCGGCCCCAGATAAATCAGGACGTTGCGGCAGGAGATGAGGTCCAGGTGGGAAAAGGGCGGGTCTTTGATAAGGTTCTGCCGGGCAAAGGTGCAGCGGTCCCGGATGGACTTGTGAATCTGGTAGCCGGAATCGGACCTCACAAAATAGCGCCCCAGGCGCTGCGCTGAGACGTTCTCCAGGACGTGCTCCCCATACTTGCCGGCCCGGGCCGCGTCAATGGCAGCATTATCGATGTCGGTGCCGAATATCTGAAGCGGCACTTCTTTGCCGATTTCAGTAAAAAACTCCAGAAGTGTAATGACCAGGGAGTAGACCTCTTCTCCGGTGGAGCAGCCGGGGACCCAGATGCGGATGGGGGCATCCGGGGGCCGATCCTGCATCAGGGCCGGGAACACCGAGCGCTTCAACTCGTCAAAGACATCCGGGTCCCGGAAGAAGGAGGTGACATTGATGAGGATGTCGGCATACAGGGCGGAGACCTCGTCGGGTTTTTCTTTGAGAATGGCAAGATAGTCCTTGAGATCATCAACCTTCCGGAGGGCCATGCGCCGGAAGGTGCGGCGCTTGATGGTGCTGTGCTTGTAGAAGGTAAAGTCCACCCCGGTGCTGCGCCTGAGGAGGTTGAGAATCTGGCTGAAGTCGCTCTCCTCCTCCGGCTTCAGGAGCCCGGTTTGGATGGCGGGTCCGATATAGGGATGCCGGGCGATGCGGGACAACTCCTTGGCGATGCCTTCGGGGGTAAGGACAAAATCGACGCAGCCCGCGGCCACGGAACTCTGGGGCATGCCGGGGTATTTGGCCGTATGTTCGTCCTGGGCGAAGGTGATGCCCCCGGCTTCTTTGATGGCCTTCATGCCCAGGACCCCGTCCGAGGCGGTGCCGGAGAGGATGACTCCGATGGCCTGGCCGCCCCGGTCATCCGCCAGGGATGTGAGGAAGGTGTCCACCGGCAGGTAGCGGCCTTCGGAAATTTCCCGCTTTACCAGGCGCAAGGCCCCCTCCCGGATTTCCATGACCTCGCCGGGGGGCAGGATATAGACGTGATTAGCCTCAGGCTCTGTCCCTTCCTGGGCCTCTTCCACCGGGAGCACGGTGGCCTTGGAAAGAATCTGGGCCAACATGCTGTGCTGCTTGGCCGGGAGGTGCTGCAACAGGACGAAGGCCATGCCGGTGTCCCGGGGCAGGTGCCGCAAGAGGTCGGTGAAGGCCTCCAGGCCCCCGGCGGAGGCCCCTACCCCCACCACCAGGGGAGGCGGCGGCTCAGGGGGCGGCGCGGATTTGGCCCGGGTCCGGGGTTTGGTCTTGGCGGCGGCTGCTTTAGGCTTGGGTGCGGCCTTAGGCCGGGCAGGAGCTTCGGGGGCTGGCGGCGGGGGCGCTGAAGCGGGAACGTCTGCAAGGGCTTTTTTCTTATCTTCCTGCCGGGATTCGGAGGCCGGGGCGGGGGTCTTCTTCCGGGGCATAATAGACTCCTGGGGGGAGGTAACGAACTTATGAAAAATTAATCACTTTTCCAGGATTTACAATACTCTCATGTGGGGAAAATTTAAAGAAAAAAGCGGGCGGCGGCGCCAGAGCAAAGGTGGGGACTCAGGGAGGCGCAAAGCAAAGAGAGGCCGGACCGAAAAAGGGATTATAGGGCTTGCCATAGATTTGTGGCCTTGGTCATCTTGAAATCCCCCTAAATCCCCCTTTGTCAAAGGGGGACTTTATAAAAGATCCCACCCATTTCCCCCCTTTGATAAAGGAGGGCTTTAGAAGCGGTTCTCTATAGGTGGGGAGTTGATACCTAGTCCAACTCGAACTCCTGGCGCCAGTCGCCGGCCTCCTGCCAGGCAGGCTGGTCGGTTTTGGTGAACAAGTAGTCACCCAGGACCAGGTAGTCCATTTCGGTGCGCATGAAGCACTGGTAGGCGTCATCCGGGGTGCAGACGATGGGCTCGCCCCGGACGTTGAAGCTGGTATTGACGATGAGGCCGCAGCCGGTGAGTTCCTTGAAGGCCTGGATCAGCCGCCAGTACCTTTCGTTGGTCTCTTTGTGCACCGTCTGGATGCGGGCCGAGTAGTCCACGTGGGTGATGGCGGGCACATCGGAGCGCAGGTGGTAGAGGCGGTCGAAGAGTTCCAGGTTTTCATAGCCGTCGGGCAGAGGGTTGCGCCGCTCTTCTTTGACCGGAGCCACCAGCAGCATATACGGGGAGGGCCGGTCCAAGTCGAAGTAGGTGGGGGTCTCCTCGTACAGCACCGAGGGGGCAAAAGGCCGGAAGCCCTCCCGGTATTTGATCTTAAGGTTGAGGCGCTTTTGCATCTCCGGGTGCCGGGGGTCTCCCAGGATGGAGCGGTTGCCCAAGGCCCGGGGCCCCCATTCCATACGCCCCTGAAACCAGCCCACCACCTGCCCCTGGGTCAGGAGTTGGGCCACGTCCCGGATGAGGTCGTTAAAATCTTCATAGTGCCGGTAGGGAGCCCGGTGCCGCCGGGCCACCCGGAGGATATCGTCCGGTCCGTATTCCGGCCCCAGATAGGAGCCCTGCATGTCGTCCAGCCGGGGATTGGCCACCTGGCGCCCCTGGCCCTTCCAGATATGCCAGGCCGCCAGGGCGGCGCCCAGCGCTCCCCCGGCGTCCCCCGCCGCCGGCTGAATCCAGAGGTCCTTAAAGGTGCCCCGGCGGATCAACTTACCATTGGCCACGCAGTTCAGGGCTACGCCCCCGGCCATAACCAGGTAATCGGCGCCGGTGAGTTTCTTGGCGGTCTCGGCCATGGCCAGGACGATATCTTCCGTGGCCTGCTGGATGGCCAGGGCCAGGTCCATATGCCGCTGGTCCAGGAGACTCTCCCGGGGTCGGCGCGGCACCCCGAACAGGGATTCCCACTTGTCGTTGCGGCACATGGTCAGGCCGGTGGCGAAGTCGAAGTAATCCATATTCAGCAGCAAAGAGCCGTCGTCCCGGAGATCCACCAGTTCGTCCAGAATCAGGGATTTCCAGCGCTTGACCCGGTCGGAGTCGGGGTTGCCGTAAGGGGCCAGTCCCATGAGCTTGTATTCGCCGCTGTTAACCTTGAAGCCGGTGTAGTAGGTGAAGGCGGAATAGAGGAGACCCACGGAGTGGGGGAATTGGAGCTCCCGCAGGATAGTGATATCGCGCCCGGCACCGAAGCCGATGATGGAGGTGGCCCATTCCCCCACGCCGTCCACCGTGAGGATGGCGGCCTCGGGGAACGGCGACGGATAAAAAGCCGAGGCTGCGTGGGACAGGTGGTGTTCCGGAAAGAGGACCGGGGGGGCGCCAGGCCCGGCTTTGGCCAGTTCATCTTTGAGCATGGTGCGCATCATGAGCTTTTCTCTGATCCACACCGGCATGGCCATGATGAAGCTACGGAGTCCCCGGGGGGCAAAGCCGTGGTAGGTTTCCAGCAGGCGTTCGAACTTGAGATAGGGCTTATCGTAGAACGCCACTGCGGTTAGATCACCGGGGGTGAGGCCAGACTCAGCCATGACATAGTTCAGGGCATTGGCCGGGAAGGCGGGGTCGTGTTTCTTGCGGGTAAAACGCTCTTCCTGGGCCGCGGCGACGATCTGGCCGTCGATGAGCAGGGCTGCAGCGCTGTCGTGATAAAAAGCGGAGAGACCGAGAATCGCTTCGGACACGCAACTTTCCCCTTAGAAAATGGTGTAGATAAAGGGTGCGATGGCCGAACCGCTGGCAAAGACCATCAAGGCCCCGAAAAACAACAACGTCAGAATGATGGGCAACAGCCAGTATTTTTTCCTGACCTTAAGGAAGCCCCACAAATCTTTGGCAAAATTCATGAACTAACTCCTTGGGCATAACATTCGGTTGGTTATGGGGTGCGTCCCAGACACCCAAGTGATCAGCAAAAGTCCAGTTACAGGCTGGAAAGCCTGTGCCACCATAGATAGCGGACGGACGCCCGCCTCACTCAAATTTTCAAACTCAATAAGGGTTCTCCAGGTCCTTTGCTTGGATGAGGCCCTGCCGCACGATGAAAACCGAGTCCCGGCCTTTTTTCCATTGCTTCAACTTGAGGGCGTCGGCGCCCATCAACCGGCGAATGAGACCGACGGGGGTGACCAGCAGGTAAAACAGCACCGTCAGAATTACCCGGGAGACTACGCTGCTCAAAACATGGGCCAGGCCGAACCAGAGGACCGCCAGAGGCCGGAAGGCGTTGGGCCAGACCATGGTAATGAGCAGCAGCGCCAGGCTAACAGGGAGGAACCTGGGAAACTTGCCCCAATAGCCTAAAAGCAGGCAGATCAACACCATGGCCATGCCCGTGTCTTTGGCTTGCTCCTTGGTGGAGCTTAACAACCACGACAAGATTCTGTTGCCGGGTTTATTTACTGTCGCCATCTTTGCCCTCAAAATACTTTAGATCCGTGATGTTTGAGTTTGATTTATAACATAATATCGTTTATCTTCAACGATGGCTAAACTTGATTGACGCCATCCCTGGCCGGGTGAGTGTTGGATAAATGTTGGAAGCGCTATTCTCAACGGACTTCGGGACAATCCGCCCTTCCCCTTTCCCCCGTTTCTTGCCATAATATTTTACCCGAAATCAAAAGAAATTTCGAGCCATTCTATTTCCACAGGGGACGGCAAAAGAACCATGAGCGCCATGATACCTGATCTGGAAGGTTATTTCCGGAGCCTGACGCCACCGGGCGACGCTTTGCTGCTGGAATTGGAACAGGAAGCCCAACGGGAGTCCATACCCATCGTGGGGCCGGTGGTGGGGGAGCTGCTCTTCATCCTGGCCAGGGCCACAGGCGCCTCCCGCATCCTGGAATTGGGCACCGCCACTGGGTATTCCGGCATTTTTCTGGGGCGGGCCTGCGCCGAAATTAACGGCCGGGTGGTGAGTCTGGAGTATGACGAAGCCATGGCTGACCGGGCCCGGGCTAATTTCGCTCGGGCCGGCCTGACTGACGTAGTGGAGGTCAGAGTAGGCGAAGCTCTGAATCTCATGGCCGGGATGAGTGAGACCTTCGACCTGATCTTCCTGGACATCGACAAGGAATCCTACCTGCCGGCCCTGTCCCATTGCCGCCGCCTCCTGCGCGCCGGCGGCCTCCTGATCGCGGACAACGTCGGCTTTGCCGGCGCGGCGGACTTCAATCAGGAAATAATGAGTCATCCTGCCTGGCGGGCCGTCCACCTGCTGAGTTTCCTGCCCCGCCACTCCCCGGAGCACGACGGCCTGACCCTGGCGGTAAAGACGGCTATGTCCGGGAACCTTTGGTAGGGTGGGTTGCTTGTTTTCTGTGAAAAGAATTTATGGGGCATGCCGTGCAGGATGCTA
Organism: Thermodesulfobacteriota bacterium; assembly: GCA_049322355.1. Classification (GTDB taxonomy): domain Bacteria; phylum Desulfobacterota; class Desulfobaccia; order Desulfobaccales; family 0-14-0-80-60-11; genus 0-14-0-80-60-11. The sequence goes on from JBMORG010000020.1 coordinate 94,674, forward strand.
ATGACGGCTTTGCCGGCCTTAAAGTCCCCCTTTAAAAAAAGGGGGATTTAGGGGGATTTTCAGGCACTTATAAATCACCCCTAACCCCCCTTTGGTAAAGGGGGGAATTTTAAAGGCGTTTCCGGATGGAAACTACATGCTGGCTACCGGGGTGCAATGAGTCCCTTTAAACGGGCGGCGATAATCCGGGCCGCCAATTGGCACCCCGCGTCATTTAAGTGGACGATATCATAAATGAATTTTTTGTCGGGCGGAATTTCCTGGGCCAAGTCGATGACCATGACCTGATTTTTCTGGCCCACTTCCCGGATGGTCCCGTTAAAGGCGTCAAACAGTTCTTTGAGCTGGGTGTAGCCGATGCCGGTGTCGGCGCCGTAGCGCCCGATATAGGCTGCCACCACCGGGTCTGGACGGTCCGTGATCCGGTTGGCCTGGGTCATCAGCACCGGGGTAATCCCGTGAGCCTGGCAGATGCAGACCAAAGATTGGAGATTCATGGAGAATTCTTGGACAAACCTGGCCTTATCAATGGTCAGCTTTTTTCCCCGGGCCTGGGCAAATTCATCCCACGGCTCTTGGGCCAGAATTTCCTTTAAATTTCGGTAAGCTTGATTTAGCTGGGGAAAAAGTATCTCTTTTAAGAGTTTGCCCACCAGCTTGGTCTTTTCCAGGGTCTCCAGAGGAGCCCGGACGGAACGCTCATTCCAATAGGTGCCTTCGTAAAGAAGGGTGCTCAGGTCGTTGATGTTCTCCATGAAGACAACTACTTGTGGATTTAGGGGAATCACCTTGTTGACCAGGATATCGATGGCGTGCAGGGTGTTGTTGCCGGACATCCCACCGTTGTAGGAGTTGATCTTCTTTCCCGTCTCCTCTTCCAACATTTTCCCCACCAGGTAGGGAAAGCGCTGGTCCTCGTCCACAAACATGCATTCGGTGGTGGACCCCCCCAGGAAGACGATGACCTTATCAGGGTGGTCGTACTTCTTGGAAGGCGCGATAAAACCATTGCTGTCTATCTTAAAACGGTATTCCTTGGAAAAGACATTGTCAGTATAGGGCAGATGGTTCCGGGGCAAGGTCAGCAACAGGCTGGTTCCGGGACGGTATTCCCTCAGTTTGATGTATCTTCTTTCGCCTTCCAGGGATAAGATTATACCTTTACGATGGTTACTAAATTCCAGATATTTTTCCGCGGCAAAGGCTAGGAGCAAAACCAGAAATAAAATAAAAAAAACCAGGGTTTTCTTAGGGTTGCGGTGAAACCAGCTTTCTGGCGCGGCGTGGCGTTGACCCGGCATTATGGGCTATTTCCTGAGAAGATGATGCGCCGATGGCGATTTGTTCCCCGAAAATGATAAAGCATAGCACCAGGCATGGCAAACACTTTCAATTTATCAAATTAAGCCTTTTAAAATTGAGGTGGGTATGCCGATCTCATTAATGACAATCTGCCCTCAGAGCCGGTTTGCGACCCATCCGACCCCGAGCCTGACTTTTCCTAACCTGTGGCGGAAATTTCTGGTATAAAAGGGTTGTTTTGGGGAACCTTCATCCAAAACCCCAACCCTGGTAAAATCCACATAAAAGCCGGTTTTGATGCTCTCAAGCAGCCATAGCCCAAAAGTCCCGGGGGAGCCTGCGCCTGCCCGCATCCTCCAGAAATTCGCCTACCTGCTCAGCGCCCGCTGGGTCCGGGAGGCCTTGCAAGCCGTCTTTCTCATCTATCTGGCCCGCACTAGTTCCACCACTTACGGGGAGTTTATGCTGGCCTTGGGATTGGGCAGCATCCTCTTGCTGGTGGCGGAATTCGGCCTCAACCTGCCCCTGGTCCACCTCCTATCCCAAAAAGACGGCGATCCCAACGCTGCCCTGAGCCAGGTCACCGTTCTTAAAGGATGCCTCCTGGTTCTGACCCTCGTGGGAGTGCTGGGTTTTATGGAGTGGCAAAATTACTCCTCGTCCCTCAAACACGTAATGTTCCTGCTCAGCGCCGGGGTGGGGCTGGAGGCCCTTGCCAACTCCTTTTTTGTGGCCTTGCAGGTCCAGGGCCGCCAAGACTTCCAGGGCAAGATCGCCGCCCTGGCTGCGGGTTTGGGCTTCGGCTACGGCCTTATCGCGCTAGCCCTGGGAGCCTCCCCCCTGGCTGTGGCGGCCTTCAAACTCATCGAAAGCCTGGTCAACCTGGGAGGCAGCTTTTTTCTGGGGCGCGCCCTGGGGCGCTTTCAACTTAAATGGCCCTCTCTGAAACGGTTAGGAGCACATTTGCGCCTGGGGCTGGTTTTTGCCCTCATTGAAGTGTCGGCCATAATTTATAACAAGGCCAATCTCTTTTTCCTTCAGAAATACGCCGGGGCCCAAGCTGTGGCGCAATACAGCGTCACCTGGCAAATAGTGGATGGCATCTCTTCCCTGGTCTCCAATCTGCTTCTGCAAAGTATCCTGTTCCCGATCTTTGTGAAACTCTGGGAGTCGGACCGCCCCAAAGTCTCCCTGTTGGCCCAAAACAGCGCCCGCTGGCTGCTGGCCGCGGCTCTGCTGGTCATGTTCGTGCTGTTCATCGAAAGCGATCGCATCATCACCCTGATTTACGGCCCCAACTACGGGGAAGCCATCTGGCTGCAGAAAGTCTTGGTGGTGACCGTGGCCTTTGCCTTTTTCCATAATCTGGCGGCCTTTGTCATGATCAGCATGAAGCTCCAGCGGTTGCTGCTTATCTTTTACCTGTGCGGGCTGGGGTTCAACCTGCTCTGGTGCTCCCAAGTCATCCCCAGGATGCCCCTGTTGGGTGCGGCCCTGGCCATGGTTCTCACCAAGGGCGGGGTAGCCTGCCTCACTGTATCTTTTTGCCAACGCCGCCTGGGACTGTTTGCTCGAGGTTCGCTGCTCCAGGTCGGCGTCGCCGTGGCTTTAGGGGCCCTGTTTTATCTGCTGGGACACGGCCGCCTGCCCCGGGAAGTGGCCGAAACCCTGGCCATGGTCCCGGTTCTATTCCTGGTGGGGAAGTGGTGGCTGGAAAATTAAAATCAAGCTCTGGGAACCATGACCCCTGCATTCCTGGAATTTGGCAAAAAAGAACCAATTTAGGAGGAATTTCTTGATTATTTTAATCTTGGCCTCGATGGCCCTGGAACTCCTGCTCCTGCTGGTCTTGGTGGTTCACAGCCGCCATCACGTAATCCGGAGTTTTCCGGGGCGCAACCCCGAGGCGCCGCATGAGGATTCCTGGCCGACCTACCCTAAGGCTACTCTTATTGTGCCCCTAACGGGAAATTCCCCGGAAATGCCGCCGGCCCTGGAATCTTTGCTCAGCCAGCCTTATCCCGACTACGAAACCATTTTGGTCACCCGGGACCTGGATGACCCCGCCGTTTCTTTGGTGCGTGAGCTATTGTCCCGCTACCCCAGAGTCCGCCACATTGTCAGCGGACCGGCCACCGCTTGCTCTCAAAAGAATCACAATATTCTGGCCGGCGTAAGAAACGTGAGCGACACCGCAGAAATCTTGGTATTTTGCGACAGCACCCACCAGGCCCCACCCACGTTTCTCCGGGAGCTCATTCGACCCCTGGTCACTGGCAAGGCCGTCATTACCTCGGGATTTCACCGCATCATTCCCGGTGACGCCCGCATCGCCACCCTGGGGATGCTGCAAACAGTGCTGACCATACACCTGTTGCACGGGTTTCCCGCCATCGCCCTGCCCTGGGGCGGGGCCACCGCCATCCTGCGCACCGCCTTCCAAAATTATGGGGTTGCGGGCGTCTTGGGGACAAACGTGCTGGACGATTTTCCCATGGGGCAGCGTCTGCTGCGGTTCGGCATCCGGTCCGTGCCCGTGGGCACCGCCATCCTGAATACCCATCTAACCGGCCAGACCTGGCGTGGCTGGGAGGCCTGGCTCACCCGGCAGATGCTTTATCCCAAATACTGCCTTCCCATTGTCTGGTTGGGCGCTGCGCTGGCCGCATGGGTCCTGGCCGGACCCATTTTCTTCGCGGCCGGAGCCTGTCTGGGAGGCCTATTCGGTCTGGTGGCCGCGCCCCTGGCCCTGGTAAGTCTCGGATTTTTGCTGGCTTTAACCGCCCTGGGGGCCTGGTGCCGCACCCTGGTTCCCGTGCCGGTTCCCCTGGTCCCCTGGCTCCTGGCCTTTTATGCCAACATTTTCATGGCCTGCCGTTGTTACCTAAATACTTGGCTCACCGATACCATTGCCTGGCGCGGCATCTCCTACCGGGTCACTTGGGGCGGCAGGGTCAAAGAAATTTTACGGGAGCAATGATCTCAGGATATTGGCAGCCCAACTGCCGGAGGCTGGCGCGCCTGGTTGACCAACCGTCACGGCTCATTTAGAATTTTACATTATGGCTAGAATACTTTATGGTGTGCAATGCACCGGCCATGGCCATGCGGTCCGGGGCCTGACCATCGCCCGCCACTTCCGGGAGCACGAGTTCCTGTTCGTCAGTTCCTGGATGGGAGCCGATGTCCTGCGGGACGAGTTTCGGGTACTTGACCTTCCCCAGCCCGCCAGTCCGGTTCATAACCATCGCCTGTCCCTGACTGGGACCCTCCTCTCTGCCCTCAAGATGAGGGTCCGGTCGAAGCAAATCATGGGGCGGCTGCTGGAGGCCGTGGACCGTTTCCAGCCCGACGTCACCGTCAGTGACTACGAAAACTTCGTGGCCCGCCTGTCCCGGCAGCTGGGCATTCCCTGCCTTTCTTTAGACCACCAGCACATCATCACCGCATGTCGGCACCAGGTCCCCTGGCGCCAAATGCTTGGGTACCTGGGCGCCTACTACGCCATCCGGACCCATTTCGACCTGGCCCAGGACTACCTGGTGATCTCCTTCTTCCGGCCCCCGATGAGACCCCAGGTGCGGGCCAAAATTTTGCCGCCGTTGCTGCGGGAGACCGTTTTAACCCGGCAGCCCCGGAACGGCGACCACGTGGTGGCCTATCAGGGGTATACCACCTTTGAAAATTTTTTTACTTTCCTAAAGCACATTCCCTCGCCGGTAAAGGTTTATGGCTTTAACGAAGATAGGGTGGAGGGCAACCTCTTTTTCAAGAAAAAATCCGAAGCCGGGTTTCTGGAAGATCTCTCGGCTTGCCGCTACGTGGTTTGTGGCGGCAGCCACACCCTGATCTCCGAGGCCCTTTACTACGGCAAGCCGGTGATTTCTTTCCCCATCAAAAACCAGATCGAGCAGTTTTTGAACGCCCACTATGTCGAAAAACTGGGATATGGCCGCTGTTTCACAGGATTTAGCCCCCGGGCCGAGATCATCCCTGCGTTTGAAGACCGCCTGGACCACTACCGCGCCAATATCCGAGCCGGGGATTTCTGCGGCAATCAGGAAATCTTCAGATTGGTGGATCAGTTTATTCGCGAGAAAAAGTTGGATTACTGAGGAAGGATGGTGGGCAGTGCGTAACCAAAATTAACTTCAGCGTTTTGCCTTTTTAAGAAGCCCGTCAAGTACCTCTTCATATCGCCGCGTCATGGTCTCCAAAGAAAAATAATTGAGGGCTTTCTCCCTGCCGGCCTGGCCCAGGGTCCGGCGGGCCTCGGAGTCTGCCAGGGCCTGGTTCAAGGCCGCGGCCAGCCCCGGTGCATCCCCGGGATTTACCAGCCAGCCGGTCTGGCCGTGGTCCACCATTTCGGGGACCCCTCCCACCCTGGTGGCCACCACCGGCAACCCTGCGGCCATGGCCTCCAAAACCACGTTAGGGAGGGCTTCGGTCCTGGAACTCAGCACGAATAGGCTGGCTTGATGCAGCAGTGGGCGCAGGTCCTCCCGGGGGGACAGAAATTTGACCCGGCCAGGAGGCAAAATTCGCCGGGCCGATTCCTGCAGCGCGGCCAGGCGTGGCCCATCCCCCACCAGCCACAACTCGGCTTCGGAGTGCGCCATAGCGGTAAGGCTAAAGGCCGCCAGCAAGGTGTCATGGTCTTTATCCGGCACCATCCGGGCCACGGACAGGATCCGGAGCGGACCGGTGACGGGTACTGCAGCAGGCTGAAAAAACTCCGTGTCCACCCCGTTTAGGATGGTGGTCAAGCGGGCTTCCGGGACACCGCAACGCTCCATTAGCTCCCTCTTTATGGCAGCGCTGTTGCATAAAATATGGTCAGCCAGAGGCCACAGCCAGCGCTCGTGTTGGCGCCGGGGAGAGCCACCGCCCCGGCAGTTCCCCACAATCACGGGCACCCGGGTCAGACGCCCCAACAGACGCCCCCAGATATTGGGCACTACGGTGAGTGCCATGAGCAGGTTGATGGGCTCCTTATTCAGCCGCTGCCCCAGGCGGGCCAGCGCCGCAGGGCTTACCCATTCCTGCCGGCCCAATTGCATCACCGGGAGGCCGTAACGCCGGGCCATCGGGGTCAGGTCATCCCCCTCCGCCAGTAGCCAGAGTTCCACTTGGAAGAGCGCCGGGTTAAGCCGCCGGGCCAACTCCAGGGCCTGGCGCTGGGTGCCCCCGAATTTTAAGTCTTGGAGAAGAAAAATGATTCGGGCCGGAGTCACACTTCGGGAAAAGCTAGAAACCGCCGGCCCCTGCCTTCCGGTCATCAATAACCCATCAGACCGCAACAGCGGGAGCACACGGGCATCAGGCCCTCGGTGGCCAGGCTGCGGCGGAACTGCCGGTAGGCCGGGGAATTCCAGAGTTCGGTAATGGTGGCCTCTTTGATGTTTCCCACCACAAAGTCATGGTAATCCCGGCAGGGCGAAAGATCGCCGTTGCTGTTGACTTCAACCGCCTGGAAGATGGAGATGCACTGCTCGAAGCCGAACCGGGCCTTATGGTCGGTATAGTAAGTGCGCAGGTTGTCCTCTCCGGTCACGGAAGGAATTAAGGTGACCGCGGGCGCTGTGACCGCCTGGGACCGCTCCAGCACCGCTTGCAGTTGATGGTCCAACTCCCGGTAATCATCGGGGCGCCAGCCTCCCACCCAGCCTTGAGGACGCATGGGGCGGAAACCGAAGCGCCTGCTGAAGTCCGCTTCGTGGGCCATCAAATTATCGGAGTCGATCCACCACGACAGGTAAAAGACAAACAGGTCCACCTTGTCCCGGAAAGATTCGTAAATGTCCACCAGATGCCGGAAATTATGCTGGGAAATGGTGGTGAGAGAAGCAATCAGGGGCAGAGTGCCGCGGTGAGCCCGGCGCATCTCTCCCACCGCAGCCAGAGCGGCTTGAATATCGGCAAAGTTGTCCGCCCCCCCCACCCCAGGGCGGGCCTGGTTGTGGCTGGCGGCGTCGTGGCCGTCGATGGAAAGCTGGAGGAGAAACATGGGTGCCTTTACCAGCCGCTCCGCCGCCGCCGCAATCCGGGTGCCGTTGGTGGCGATGGCGGTGGGTAGCCTGAGCCTGGTGGCCTCCTCGATCAACTCAAGGGAGCCCTCGTAGAGCATGGGTTCGCCGCCCCATAAGTAGACAAACGGGTGATGGCCATGATCCACCAAATCTCTGAGGACTTCAAAATAACGCTCCGGAGAAACTTCGCTCTGCTTTAATTCCCGCAAATTCCGGCCGTGTAAAAAACCCTGGTCCCCCCACTGCCCACAGGTATGGCAGCGCAGATTGCAGAGATCCGTGATCCTGAAACTCAACTGCCGAATCTGCCGGGCCCAGCCGTTTTTGGCCCTGGGATAGAGCAAATTAAACAGCCACTTTTCACTTTGAAGAGTGGCCAACTTGGTGGCAATCCAGGGATGTTTCGCCAGGCGCCGAAAATTTTTTACCACCACACCCAGTGCAATCCTGCTTCTTGAACCCATGAAAACCGTGAGCCTCGATATCTGATATAATGAGCACCGGGGAAACCGCACCCGGCTTAATTGCCAGTATATCCCATAACGGCGGAATCCCCAACCCTTTGGAAAGAGAAAGGTCTTTGACCACCGTTTTAGGCCGTTTTCCGTTTTCTGTTTAAAAAAAATGCAGCATTCATTAAGGTTAGTCATTAAGATGAAACCCATTGGAAAATGAAAGCTCTGGTTTACTCCCGTTCGGTGGCCCGCTACCTCCTGGCCAAAGGCTTAAACCGCCTCTGGCCCCGAACTTTTTTTGGCCGGCTGGCCCCCCTCAGGCTGCAAACGATGGAATTCAAATCACCGGGGCCTCCTTGGGTGGTGCTGCGCCCCCGCCTGTGTGGTATCTGCGGCTCGGACCTAAACTTGCTCAAAGGGGCCGAGTCCTTTTTGCTGGAGCCCTATGCCTCCCTCCCGGCGGTGCTGGGACACGAGGTGGTGGCCGAAGTAGCGGAGTCTCCTCCGGGAAGCAAATGGCGGGCCGGCGACCGCGTAGTGGTGGAGCCGGTCTTGCCCTGCGAAGTCAGGGGCATATCGGCCTGCCGCTTCTGCGCCGCAGGGGAGTACAACCTCTGTGAAAATTTTCTGGAAGGCGATTTAGCGCCCGGCGTGATCCTGGGTTTTGCCCGGGGCGTGGGGGGCGGCATGGCCGAAATGATGGCGGCCCACCCCAGCCGGCTGGTGCGGGTACCGGACCACGTCCCCGATGAGGTGGCGGTGCTCACCGATTCCATGGCTTCGGCCCTCCAGCCGGTCCTGGACCACTTCCCCGACGACCGCCACACCGTGGTGGTCTATGGCGCCGGCATTATCGGCCAGCACCTGATTCGCCTGTTTCGGGCTCTGGGTTCCGCCGCCCGGTTGGTAGCGGTAGCCCGCCACCCTTTTCAGGCTGAACTGGCTCGGGAAGGCGGCGCCGACGTGGTTTTATCCAGCCCCAGCCGGGCCGAACTGGGAGAAGCCGTGGCGGCTCGGCTGGTGCCCACCACCTTAGGGGGCGGCAACCTGGAGGGGGGCGCCGATATGTTCTTTGACTGTGTGGGCAGCCAGAGTTCCATCCAGGAGGGACTTTTAACCTTGCGCTGCCGGGGAACTTACGTACTAGTGGGTACCGCCGGGGCCGTAGGGCCGGTGGATTTCTCCAGCCTGTGGTTTCGGGAGCTCAAACTCACGGGCTCAGCCATGTATGCCCACAGCGTCTTTCGAGGAGAGCAAATCCGGACTTATGAAAAGGCCGTGGAACTGCTGGCTGGAGGGAGTTACCCCTCCAGGGGGTTGGTTTCCCACCTCTTTCGTCTGAAGGATTACCGCCGGGCCTTTCAGGCGGCCTTTGACAAACGCCATCACCAAAGCCTTAAAGTGGCCCTGGACCTGCGATGATCCCGGCAGGACGAAAACCGAGTGCGGGTGGAGAAATCCCGTGAAACTGGTAATCTCCATCGACGTGGAAGAAGAAGGCCTGTTCTCCGGCCACTATCCCCGCACACCTGCCGGGGTGACCAACGTGGCGGAATTGGAGCGCCTGGCGTTTATCCCCCAGGATTTTGGCTTCCCCCTGACGCTTCTGGTCACTTACCACGCGGCCCGGGACCCGGCGGCCTGCCGGGTACTAAATCAATGGCTAAACCGCTTCGGGGGTGAGATTGGCGTTCATCTGCATCATTGGAACACCCCCCCCTTCCTTGATCCGCCCCAGCCTGAACCTGTGTCCTCTGAAAAGCTGCCTCAAGCCCTGCTGCGGGACAAATTCGCCAATCTGCTATTCCAGATTCGAGCCAATCTGGAAGAAACGCCCCGCTCTTTTCGTATGGGTCGGTATGATGTGGGGCCGCAAGTATGGAGCCTTTTGCCGGAATTCGATCTTACGGTTGACAGCAGCGTGGTGCCCCTAACTTCCAAGGGGGCTGAGCCCCGCCTCTTTCTTGCCCCGCCCGACCCTTTTGAGTTCCAGGCTCCCGGCCCGCTGGCCAAAAAACTGCTGGAGGTTCCCATCACCCTGGTGCCGGTGCTGGCCGGGACCCCGGAGTTGATGGCGCGTCTGGCCGCTGCGCTCCCCTTTACTTGGGGGGAGATTCTCCGAGGTTCTTTCCACCAGGTGGCCGCCGTCGGAGTGCAGCCGGCCTGGTATCCGTTGGCTTCCATGCAACTGGCGGCCACAATCCACCGGCGCCGGGGGGGGCGGGTGCTCACCATGTTTTTCCACTCTTCGGAGCTTATGCCCGGGGCCACCCGGCTTTTTCCCACCGAGGCCGCGGTGGAAAAGTTCGTTGGCAAGATTCGCAGGTTTCTCACCTGGCTGGTGCAGGCTGGACCTGTGGAAGGTGTAACCCTGGCAGAGTTGCGGGATGGCTGCGAGCCTTAATAATAAAGCGAGGTCAGTTCGAAGGCGCTGGGGGGGAGGGGACGGCGCAATCCGGCTCCGGGACTGGTTGACCGTAATAATCCCGGGGCTTTAGCCCCCGCCCGTGGGGCGAGAAGATGCGGAAATCGGCCCAACCCCGCTTTTGCAGAAAAAATTGCACTGAGGTAGCTACCACGCCCAGGCCATACTTCACACTCCGGGGAAAATTTATAGACGAGGCTTCCTCAAAATAGCGGGTTGGACAGGAGACCTCACCGATGGGAAATCCGAAGTAAATAGCCTGGGCTAACATCTGGTTGTCAAAGACAAAATCGTCGGAATTCTCCCAAAGGGGCAGCGTTTCTAAGACCTTCCGGGAAAAGGCCCGAAAACCGGTGTGGTATTCCGACAGTTTGGCCCCCAGGAGCAGGTTCTGGAACAGGGTAAGAATGCGGTTGAAGACATACTTATAGGTCGGCATGCCGCCCTGGCGAGTGGCCCCTCCCAAAATCCGGGAGCCGATGGCCACCTCATATTCCCCGCTGGCCACCAGCCCCGCCAGGGCCGGGATGATCTTGGGGGAATACTGATAATCGGGATGGACCATGACCACGATATCCGCCTCCAACTTTAGGGCCTCGGTGTAACAGGTCTTCTGGTTGCGGCCGTAGCCCATATTGCGCTCGTGCAGAAAACACCGGATGCCCAGGCGCTGGGCCACCGCCACCGTTTCGTCGTGGGAGGCGTCGTCCACCAGGAGGACCTCATCCACCACATCAAAGGGGATGTCCTGGAAAGTTCTTTCCAGGGTTTGCTCGGCATTATAGGCAGGCATGACCACCAACACTTTTTTCCCAGCCAACATGCTTTTATTTCTCCTGATTTTGCGGTATAAAGTTAACTTTGCAAATGGTTCAGATGAACCTTGCGCATGCCCCGGGCCACACCCGACCGTCCCGATGCTGCCCTTGGGGAAAGGCGGCCTTTTCTGACATCGCCAGCCTGTCTTTTGAAGTTCATACTAAGAATTGACTTAAAAAGCAAATCCCAGTTTCACCCTTACAGGGCGGTAAAGCCCCGGCCATTAGGATAATTGGTTTATTTTAGGTAGGTATGGCATTTGCAAGTTAATTAAAATGTTTTCAGCCAAGGACCCAAATTCTAAAACCCCCAACGGCAACAAACCCTCTTCCTATCTTGACCACCCTTTGCCGGTATTGCTGGTGTTATTGGTGGTGCCGGTCGTAATGTTTTGGAAGCCGAATTTTTTTTATATGATGGATGATTGGACCGCGCTCATCGCCATGGTCCAATACCCTTTCGGGCAATACCTGGTTGCCCCCGACGGGGAGCAATGGTTTCCTTTTTTTCACCTAATTTACTATGGGTTGGTGAAAATTGCCGGAGTGCATTACTCCTGGTTGGTTCTGCTCAATTGCCTGGGCACGGGGGTGAATGCCTTTCTGGTCTATAGTTTTTTCCGACGTCATTGGGAACCGAGCCTGGCATTAAGCCTGAGCATGGTTTACGCCGTAGCCGCTCTGCATCACGCCATTGCCTGGAACGCCTTCTATTTCGGTTACCTTGTCTGCCTGGGCTTATTTCTGGTGGCATTGCTCCTAACCGACAGTTATATCCGCGCCCCCTCGGGCGGCAAACTCTGGGGCATCGGCCTTTGCGCCCTTTTGTCTGTTTTATCCCACAATTATCCCTTGATGGGACTGCTGGCTCTGCCATTGTATGTTCTCCTGATGGGCGAAAATCGTTCCTGGGGCGTCTTTTGGAAAGTAACCGGCGTCATTGCGGCCGTATATTTAATTTTCATGATAGGTTATCTCAGTTTTGCCGGGCTGCCTGCGGCCACCAGCCATAATCAAAGGATATTCGCAAGTCTGCCCGGACCGGCTTATTTTTTGCATCTGCTAAGCGGCGCTTTTCTGGCCCCGTTTTTTTACCTGTTTTGGGGCCATTATCATTTTCCCATCCCGGCCTACATCGCCGGTGTGGCTCTGTTGGTTTTGAGTCTCGTCACAATCTGGCGCTGTGGAGGAGATGCGGACAAACGTTTGGCTGTCTGGGCCCTGCTGCTCAATCTGCTGCCCTTCTTCCTGATTTCCCTGACTCGTTATCAACGCCAGATAAGCCAGGCCTTTGTGGCCCGTTACGGTGTCTTTACCCTGATCGGCGCCCTGCTGCTGGTGGGGACGGCCTGGCGTCTACTGGCTCCCAGGATTCCCCAAAAACGCTGGGCGAACCCACTGGCGGTGATAATTCTGGCTGTGATGGTTGCCGGCCAAATATTCAGTCTGCCCCTGTGGGCTACCAAATATCAAGATATCAGCCGGGCGGCCCGTAAATGCTACCTGGGGCTCAATCAGGAGGGAAAAAGCGGGACCCTTACGGCCGAGGACTTCAAAAAATTTTGTCCCACGGCCCATCCCACCATCACCCCTGGGCAGGCCCAAGCTATTCGAAGATTGTTGCGCGGCGTACCGGAGGACTTATGAATCCGGTTAAGATTCAAAGTTTTTTTTAGGCTAGTCAATCGTTGAAGGGGCGCCGGCCGGGAACCGGCCTTAAACCCGGTCCTTAACACTAACATTAAGGCCGCGGTCCCGGTCTAAATAATCATTCTTACAGCGAGGCAAATTTTAAGATTCGGTTTTGGGTTAGTACCCTTGTGCTGAGTCGAAGTGGAAATTAAGGCTAAGGAGCCTGAATCTTCACCACGGGATCAATTTAAATCGGTTGGATGGGGTCAGAATCATCATTTTTGGGAATTTTTCCGGAATATGCGGGTAATTTAAAAAAAAATTAGTTTAATTCTTACATTTGTCGATATATTATGCAAGTGGAGTTTTTTTTGTCAAAAACGGGGGTAAATATGGTAGGATAAAACACGATATGGGGGACTTTATCTGCTCAAGAACACAAATCCCATTGACATTTTCTCAAGATAGCAATAAAAAGGTGTAAACCTACCAGTGGGGGGAGGGGGTAGAATACCTTTATGACACTTAGAAACCGCTGCCAACCTTTTGCTCTTATGGTCCAAGACGCCAGGGAACAAGGGTTTTACCCTTACTTTCGACCCATAGATCGATCTTGGGGCACGGAAGTGGAGGTGTCAGGCCGGCGTCTGATTATGATTGGGTCCAATGACTACCTGGGATTTACCCATGATCCCAGAGTAATGGAAGCGACGGGCAAGGCTGCGAATCGGTGGGGCAGTGGTCCCGGGGGATCCCGATTCCTTTGCGGCAACTTGACCTTGCACGAGACCCTGGAAAATCGTTTAGCCGCCTTTGTGGGCAAGAAAAAAGCGGTGGTTCATGCCACCGGGTTCACCACCAATCTTGGGTCCATAGCTTGTCTGTTGACTCCCCAGGATATCATTGTGTGCGACCGTGAGAACCATGCCAGCATCTTTGAGGGCTGCCAAGCTTCTCGGGCCCGGCTGATTCCCTTTGCACACAACGATGCCGCGGCTGCGGCCCGCAAGTTGGCTGCCGCCCGCCAGAAAAGCGCCAACGGCTGCCTGTTTCTGGTTACTGAAGGGGTGTTCAGCATGTCCGGGGACTTGGCGCCCTTGGATGAATTGGTGGCTTTGAAGAGGAATCATCCGGATTTGCTGGTCTATCTGGATGATGCCCATGGATTAGGAGTGATGGGCCGCGGGGGACGGGGGACGGCCGATCATTTCGGGCTCACCTCTGAAGTTGACTTTATTATGGGCACTTTTAGTAAGGCCTTGGCGTCCATCGGCGGTTTCATCGCCGCCGACGATGATGCCGTCCTGGAGTATCTGCGGCATCATTCCAAGCCGTTGATTTTTTCCGCGGGGCTGCCGGCCAGCAATACCGCCACGGTATTGGCCTGCCTGGATATCCTGGATGAGGACCCGGACCGGGTCACCCGCCTCTGGGATATTACCCGTCGGGTGCATGCCGGCTACCGGGAGATCGGCCTGATCACCAAGAACTCCAAATCCCCCATTATCCCCATTTACATCGGCGCCGAGGAAAAGGCCGCCCTGTTCTCCCGCGATTTGTTTGAACATGGCGTTTTTGCTCTGCCTGCCATTTACCCCGCAGTCCCCCGTGGGCAAGCAGTGATCCGTACTGCTTACATGAGCACTCACAAGGAAAGTCAGATAAGCCGCGTCTTGGAAGTGCTGGAAAAATTGGCTAAAAAACATCGTATCCGGGCCTGTGACTTATCGGAACCGGATTCTTTCCTGGAGGAGAGCGGGTTTTCCACGACCTACCCCAGTGCCAACGGCACTGCAGTCAGTATGCTGGGTGAATAATATCTGTAATGCCGGAGGACGCGGTTTGTGAGGCTTAACGACCTCATGCGCGTAAGTGTGCGCCAAGTGATACGTCACCGTCGCCGCTATATGGGGGTGATGCTGGCTATTGCTTTGGGCGTTGCCGGGTTTCTGAATATTGTTACCATGACCCGTGAGGTCAAGAACAATTTCAATGAAAATCTTAACCTCATCGGCGGCGTCAACATCATCAGGATTTATTTTGATAATGCCCGTTCTTACCGGCCTCAATGGTTCCGGGAACAGACCCTAGCCGCCCTCAAGCAACTGGACGGCGTCAAGGAATTGACCCTGACTTTCGCCAGGCCGGCCCACGCCACCTGGCGCGGCCAGAATTTCGGCTTCAACGCCATTGCTGTAGACGGAAATTTCTGGCAGGTTCGAAACTTCTGGCCCCTCACCGGAAAGCTGTTCGGTCTCGATGCCGTCAATGAACGCAAAAGGGAGGTTGTGTTAGGGGCGGAACTTGCCAAGAGGATTTTCGGTGACACCCAGGTCCGAGGAAGGACCCTGGAGATCAACCGGGAGATTTTCCAGGTAGCCGGGGTCTTGGGCGGAGTCACTGATAGCGGGTTGGCCAATTCCCTTTACCTCCCCATTACTACGGCCGAAGATCGTTTTACCGGCAGGCTGCTGGCTGACCGTCTCTATCTCCGCTGCAATACCTGGGATGATGTAGCTGGCGTGGTGGCTGCGATTCCCGGAATCGTGGAGACTTATCAATCACCCGAGGAACTGCACGTCGAAGTCTCCTGGGAAGCCTTAAAGCGGGTCCAGCAACTGGCCTGGTGGATTGAGTTTTTAATCTACCTGGCCACCAGCGCCACTTTCCTCCTGGGGGGCGTCGGTATCTGGAATGTAATGATGGCCGCGGTAACCTCCCGCACCCGGGAAATCGGGTTGAAAAAGGCCATGGGGGCTGAGGATCGGGATATCATGCTGCAATTCCTGTCCGAGGCCTTTTGTCTGAGCGGCTTGGCGGCGCTTTTAGGGGCCGGGCTGGGGCGCATCTTGATGGAAGTCTTGAGTTTTATTATCGGAACTCGCCCGTCGGAAGATCTCTTCTTTTTCGGATTGACCCTGGCTTTCCTGTTTGCGGTCTTGATTGGCGTGGGTGCCGGCCTCTATCCTTCCCTCCGGGCCAGCCGCATGGAAGTGGTTTCTGCCATCCGTTATGAGTGAGTTGGCCCCTTCCACACATGGTAATGGCGCCTTGATCCGGGTGACCGACCTGTGTAAAACCTATGACAACGGCATCGATCTGATTCAGGTGCTGCGCAATATCAACTTGAAGGTCTATCCCGGGGAGATCGTGGCGGTCATGGGTCCTTCCGGGTCCGGGAAATCCACCCTGCTGTTCATCCTGGGAATCTTTCTCCATCCCAGCAGCGGCTCTTATTTTTTAGGCGAGCAAGATGTGCTGGGGCTGGATCGCACCGCTCAGGCGGAATTTCGCCGCAGCCGCGTCGGGTTTGTCTTTCAGAGCTGTGATCTGTTGGAAAACTCTACTGTCTATGAGAATCTGGAATTTCCCCTGATTTATGCCGGAGTCGAGCGCCGAGACCGGCCCCAACGGATTATCGCCGCCTTGGAACGGGTAAATCTGGGGCATCGGATGCACCACTCCTCCAACCGTCTTTCCGGAGGTGAACGCCAGAGGGTGGCAGTGGCCCGGGCCCTGGTTAACCAACCCCAGGTCATCCTCGCAGACGAACCCACTGGCCAGTTGGATCGCAGCCATGGCCACCTGGTAATGGACCATTTTGGAGAAATCGTCAGCGACGGCAAGACTGCCATGGTGGTAGTCACCCATGATCCGGAAATCGCAGCCAGATGCACCCGGACCTGTTTGATACGAGACGGCCGCCTATATGACCAATGAGCCTGCCGAACTTACACTTTTCAAGGCTCGTGGCCTTTTTAACCGGCATCATTACTCGCCCTACAAGCGCTATGATTGAACCCGTTGCCGCGGCACGGGGTTCCCGCCATAACGTCCCTGATTTAAAACCCTGGATCGCCAAGGCTGTCAGCAAAGCTCGCCTGATCATAATCATCCTGCTGCTCATGGCCGGCAGCGCCACAGCCTGGAGCGCACCGTCTCAAGAGGCTGAAACGCGGCCCGGACCCCAGACCTTGGTTCCTGGAAACCCGCTAACCTTTGAAGAGAGCGTCAGGATCGCCATAAGCCATTCTCCTAATTTCACCAAAAGTTCTCTGGAAATAGAAATCAAGCGGATGGACGAAACTGACAACCGTTATGGGATGTTACCAACTTTTACCTTTCGCACCATTTATTATGTCAACCACCCCAGCAATCCAACCATTAACCCCCAGCCCTATAGTTTGAATTTTGTCTCCGATCCATACAATCCGATAGTTTCCTACTTCAGTTTGCAGGCCCATAAGTTGGCCACCCAAATAGCAATACTGACCCATCTCAGGACTATTTCCCTGGGTCTGGAACGTCTTGGCAATTCCTACCTTGAACTTGATGCCCTGAAAAACCTGGCGGCTTATCAAAAAGACATAATTAACCTGGCCCGAGAAAATCTCATTTATGCCCAGAACCGGTTAAGCATCGGTACCGGCACTCAACTGGAACTCAAGCTGGCCCAGCAGGAATTGCAGCTGGCCCAGGGGGAACAAGACCAGATCGCCCAGTCCCAGAAACGAATCTTGGCCAACTTAAAGAATTTCCTGGCCTTGAAAACTCACCGGGAAATCACTGTCGATCTTAACAACACCTGTCAGCAAGTGTTGGGGAGATTCACTCCCGAGACGCCCAACTTAACCCAGGCCAAAGGCCGGTCTTACGAACTCAGGGCCTTGGAGATTCGCAAAAAGCTCCAGGACTATAATGTCAGCCTGGCCGTCGCCAGGGTCTTTCCCACTTTTTTGTTCAACACCCAGACACCCGACCCCTTGAGCGGCACAGACGCCAGGGGGCTTTATGTCGGCCTGGGGCTGTCGGTGCCGGTGTGGGACGGATTCAGTCGGATACGCAACGTTTCCCGGCAAAAAGCCATTTTGAAACAGGTCGGAGCTGAAAAAGATACCAAAGAGGACGATCTGGAAGACAGGTGGCGGGGAGTTTTGGGAGAAATTCAAGAAAGGGATGCAGCCCGGAAAATCGCCCAATCCCGGGAGGAACTGGCCCGGCTCAAAGCCCAGCAGGATGAAATCCGTTACGGATCAGGGCAAGTTACCCTGCCGGTGGTCTTGGAAAGCCGCAAACAGGTTTTGGAGGCCCACAAAGACGGGGTGCGCAAGAAACTGGCTTATGACAAGGCGGTCCTGCACCTTCGGGAAATTTCGGGAGATTTAGGCAATACCTATGTGGATTCGAATTCTTGGCAAAACTAAATGCTGGGCAGGCTGGGCGCTTGGTCTGTCTCTAGTTTTAAGCATGGGGGTTTGCTTTGCCGCAGAAAAAGCGGCCAGCCCGGCTTCACCCACTCCCTCTGCCGGCGCGTCCGAAATAATCTTCAATGGAAAATTATTTTGTTCCTTGAAACGGCGGGTAGATCTGCCCTTTAAGGGAATCATTACTGACCTGCCGGCCCACTCCGGACAACGTGTTGAAGCAGGGGAAATCCTGGCCACCTATCAACTGGCTCCGGAAGCGATCTTGGCGATTCAGCAGCGTCTCTCGCCACCGCAACTCTCTGAAATGGAAACCAAATTGGCGGATATCGAACGTGGTCTGGTGCCCCTGAAGAGCAAACAGCAGGAACTCGGCCAATTGGTTCAAAAGAAATTGGCCCCTCCCCAGGGATTGGCCCAAGTCAATCGGGAAATTGAATTGGCGAACCGGCAGAAGGCGGCCCTTCAGGAGAGGCTGAATCGAGATCGCCAACTAGCCCGGCAAGATCGGGAGGTTTTGAGTGATTTGTTGGGTAATCCCTTAAAGTCTGGACAGGTTCCACACGAAGTAGCTCTAAAGGCTCCCATCAGCGGCTATGTCATCTGGGTCAATCCTGAAGTTCGGGTTGGGGCCGAACTGGCTCCTCTGCCAGCCGTTTTTCAGGTGGGAGTCATGGACCCCATGGTGGTGCGGGCCCAAGCCTTTGAAATCGAGGCCCTTCACATCAAAGTCGGCGATCAGGCCGAAGTCATCCTGGACTCCCTGCCGGGGCGGAAATTTCAGGCCGAAGTGAGCCGGGTCTCCTGGTCTTCCAGCACTACTGGCGTTGAGCAGCCGACCTATTACGAAGTTGAGCTAAAGGTCCCAAACCCCGACCTGGTGTTGAAAGAGGGTCTGAAAGCCCGCATCGTCCTGGGCAAATCCAAATAATGGGTTCAAAGATGAAGTTAGCGGGGGGGGTTACAGTTGCTCCCGTGGAGAATGACGCGGCTTTTTGGGAATTTCTTCGCCTGCCCTGGCGCATTTATCAGGCAGACCCATACTGGGTCCCCCCTATTCTTTCTCAGCAACGCGACTTTCTAGACCCCCGGCGCGGCCCCTTTTTTGAAATCGGCGCGGCCCGCTATTTTTTAGCCTTCCGAAACGGAAGGGCCGTCGGCCGCCTGTCCGCCCATATCAATCGGCTCCATGATCAGTATCACGGCCCTGAAACCGGTTTTTTCGGGTTCTTTGAGTCCATCCCGGACCAGGATGTAGCCGCGGCCCTGTTCACCGCTGCGGCCCAGTGGCTCCGGCAGCAGGGTAAGACCAGTCTGATCGGCCCTTTAAATTTCTGCATCTACGATGAGATGGGGCTGCTGGTGGAAGGGTTTGACTCCATGCCGGTCATCTTCCAGACCCATAACCCGCCTTATTACGAGGACCTCCTGACCTCACTGGGGTTTGTCCAGGCAATGGATTGGCATGCTTACAAATTCACCAACCGGAATGTGGACCTGGAGGCCATGCAGCGCCGCTATGACGATATCATGCGCGGCCAGGGCATCGTGGCGATGACCTACAATCCTAAAGAATTGGACCGGCGGGCCGACGAGATCTTTCAGTTGTTTAACGTGGCCTGGGAACCCAACTGGGGCCATGTGCCCCTGACCCGGCGTCAGTTCGATGAAATGCTGGAATTGGTTAAACCCTGTTTGCGCCCGAACCTGTCTTTCGTCTTGCTGGACCACGACCGGGTGATCGGCTTCAGCATTATCCTGCCGGACCTCAACCCCCTCATTCAGAAGTTAAACGGGCGTCTCTCCCTCTGGGGTAAACTCCGTCTTCTCTATGAGGCCAAGTACCGTCAGGTCCACAAGGCGCGGGCCCTGGTAATGGGGATCAGTCAGCCCTATCAGCGCCGGCGCTTGCACCACGCTTTGATCCTCCGCCAATATATCAACTTTGTGAAGTACACGCCCTGTACAATGGTGGATATTTCCCTGGTACCGGCCAATCTCAAGCACTGGATAAAGGTTCTGCTGGCCTTTGGAGGCCAGCGCTATAAGGTCTTCCGCGTTTTTGAAAAGCCCATCTGAAAGCTTAAACCCTCTGGCCAGGCGAACCACTGCCCCCTGGCCCGAGCTGGCTGTCGCCCTGATGTCAGGGGTCATCTTTGTCCTGGCCCATTCCCCGGCCCTGACTAATCCCTTTATCATTAATGACGATGTCCGCCAACAGCTCTATTGGATGCGGCAATGGCAGGACCCGGCCCTATTCCAGGGGGACTTTCTTACCGGCTATGCCCGCCACTACGTCACCTGGGGGGTAAAGGCTCTCTACTGGTTGGCCTCCTGGTGGCTTAACCCCCTTTACTTTGCCAAAGTCCTGCCGGGAATTCTTTTCGTCTGCCTGGCTGTCTGTCTCTTTAGAACCGGAACTTGCCTGTGGGACCGCCGTTTGGGTTGGATTACGGTGGCCGTCTATTGGCTGATGCCGTTCTTTCTGGACAACCTGGCCGGGGGCCTGGCCCGGGCTTTCGCCGCGCCGCTCCTGGCCCTCTTCTGGCTGGGTTGGCAGGAAAACCGCTCTCGGGTCATGGGCGCGGCCCTCTTGCTTCAAGCCCTGTTCATTCCTTATATTTTCCTAGTCGCGGCGCCGGCGGCCCTTCTGGCCTGGTTTGCGGCCCGCATTGGGAAGGATGAACCCCCGCCTTTCCCGGTTAACGCCACGCATTTTTTCGTCCTGGGTTTGGGGGCTGCGCTGGTAATCGCCATGAATCTCCAATTCAGTGGCAATGGCTACGGCCCGCTGGTAAAGGCCCGGGATATGGTTAACCACCCCGAGTTCTATGTCCATGGCCGTTATCGCATCCTGCCGGAATCCTCGCTCCTCTG
This sequence comes from Thermodesulfobacteriota bacterium, assembly GCA_049322355.1. Classification (GTDB taxonomy): domain Bacteria; phylum Desulfobacterota; class Desulfobaccia; order Desulfobaccales; family 0-14-0-80-60-11; genus 0-14-0-80-60-11. Next base: position 115,416 of record JBMORG010000020.1, read on the forward strand.
GGATCTTATCGTTCCCTGGGAATTTATCCCGCCGTTTCGGGAGTGGGGGCCGGTGGCTGGCGGATTGATCTGTGCGGGACTGCTGGTCCTGGTGGCGGTGGGAGCAAGAAGGGTGGACTGGCCATCATGGCGGCAACGTCTCAAACCCGTCTTCTACTTGGGGTTGGCCTCCCTGGTCCTGTATTTTCTGGCCCGGCTCTTCCTACTGCAACTATTCATCCCCGACCGTTATCTCATTTACACCTTGAACCTTTTTTATTGCCTGGCTCTGGCCCTGGGGCTTAAGGAGGCGCTCCGGGTAGAGCGCTGGCCCCGCCATCTGGCAATACTGGCTCTGGTGGCAGTTGCGGCTCTGAGTGCCTGGCGCCTCGAAGGGGTTGGCCTTAAAGATTATTCGGCTTACAATGCCCTATACCGCGCCCTGGACCCCACTCCCAAGGATGCCCTCATCGCCGGCCATCCCAACCTGATGGATACCGTTCCCACTTTTGCCGGGCGCCGGGCCTTCGCCACCTATGAACTGGCCCACCCCTGGAGCCGGGGTTACTGGACGGAACTCAAACCCCGCCTCCATGATTTCTTTCAGGCTTATTATGCCGCCGACCCCCGGGAAGTAGTGAACTTCTGCCGGAAGTACGACATCGCCTTTCTCATTGTGGATGATCGGCATTTTTCTTCGGCCTTCTTAAAGGGCGGCTACTTGCTATTTCCCTTTGATCAACCCCATACCCCGGGCACCGCTTTAGGACTGGCCGAACGGCAGTGGTGCCCGTTTTTTGCGCCGTTTGATGAGCAAATCCGTCAAATTACCCTGGGAAGGCAAAACTTTGCCTTGCTATCCGACTCCGGCTGGCATACACTGATTGTCGATCAACATGTACGCCTCATTGATATGCGCCCCTGGTTGTCCGGCACAAACCATAGTAATCCTAAAAATTTCTAATTAATTGAGGCTGTAATGCGGGTATTGCTGGTAAATCCCCAAATGCCCGAATCTTTCTGGTCATTGCGCCAAAGCTGCATTTTATCGGGCCGCAAGACCTTGTTGCCGCCTCTGGGCCTCCTGACTGTGGCCGCGCTCTTGCCGCCAGAATGGGAGTTGCGCCTGGCGGACCTGAATACCCGCGCCCTTACCAGTGAAGACTGGCAATGGACTGATCTGGTGATGGCTACCGGCATGATCATTCAGCAGCAGGGGGTCTTAAATCTGATCCGGGAGGCCAAAGAGCGCCGTAAAATCGTGGTGGCGGGAGGCCCTTATGTCACCGGTTTTCCCCAGGAAGCTCTGGAGGCGGGCACCGATTTTCTGGTGCAGGGGGAGGGGGAAACCACCATCCCTCGCCTCTTGGCAGCCCTGAGGGAAAAGAAGCCTGGAGAAGTGATTACCGAAGATGGCAAGCCGGAAATGACCATCTCCCCGGTACCCCGATTTGACCTGCTCAATTTCGACGACTACCTCACCATGGGCATCCAGACCTCCAGGGGCTGTCCTTTTGACTGCGAATTTTGTGACATCGTCAGTCTTTACGGCCGCAAACCCCGTTACAAGAATCCCCATCAAGTCATTGCCGAACTGGAAACCCTTTATCGACTGGGGTGGCGCCGGGATGTCTTCATCAGTGACGACAATTTCATTGGCAACCAGGATCACGCCCGGTCCATACTTAACTATTTGATCCCCTGGATGCAGGACCATGGGGAACCTTTCGGTTTCTGGACTCAGACCTCGGTGAACCTGGGTCAAAACCGGGAAATGATCGACCTCATGACCGCGGCCAACTTCTCCCATGTCTTTGTTGGGGCTGAAACGCCTGAACCTGAAATTCTCCAGTCTGTGGGAAAACACCAAAATTTGCGCAATCCTCTGAGCCAGTCTCTGGCGACCATCAATGCCAATGGCCTTAGCATGATCGTCAGTTTCATTATCGGCTTTGATGGTGAAAAAAGCGGCGCCATGGACCGCATCGTGGAATTCGTGGAAAAGCTGGGCACTCCCATAGTGATGATCAACATCTTGCAACCCCTCCCCAACACCAAGCTATGGAAACGGCTCGAAGATGAGGGCCGTCTGTTGCAGGGTAAGACCAGCGGCGATTCTTATGGGTTCATACTCAATTTTATTCCCAGCCGTCCCCAGGCTGAGATTCTCGAGGAGTACGTGCGGGGCATTGACCGTCTCTATGAGCCTTCCCGGTATCTGGCGCGGGCATATCAATACTTCCTGAACATGCGTCCTACCCGCCGGGCCCTGGCCAAACAGGCCGGGGAAAATGGGGCGGCCGCCCCCAAAAACTCAAAGACCCCGCCGGCCCGGAAGTCCGCTGGTTCCGAGTTGGCACTTTTATTGCGAATGATCTGGGAGCAAGGGATTCGACCCAACTACCGGGGGCAGTTCTGGCGACAGCTTTGGGGAATTTATCGGCATAACCCCAGCCGGCTTAAGGGCTATCTGCTAACTTGTTTTATGGGGTTGGACCTCTTTGCCCTGAGGCTGGAAATCTTGGAGAGATGGGGCAGCGCGAAAAGCCCTGCCGGATGTGACCGAAAACCGATAAGCGCAAACTGAAAACCGGTTTAATAGGCGTGACGGTCTTTAAAGCCCCTAAAAACCGTCAGGACTATAATCTTCAAATCGAACCACAATGACCAGCGCCGCAGGTAATCCAAGTCGTATTCCACCCGTTTTTCCATCTTCTCCAGGGTTTCCGTCTCGCCCCGCCAGCCGTTGATCTGGGCCCAGCCGGTGAGGCCCGGGCGCACCTTGTGACGCAACATATACCCCGGAATCAGACGGCGGTAATATTCATTGTGGGCTACGGCATGGGGCCGGGGCCCCACAATGGACATGGAACCGGAAAGAACATTGAAAAACTGGGGCAATTCATCCAGGCTGGTCCGGCGCAAAAATCTCCCCAAAGCCGTAACCCGGTGGTCGTCCGGAGTAGCCTGGCAAATTTCCGGCCCGTCTTCACATACTCTCATGGTGCGAAATTTATAGACTATGATCTCATGGCCATCCAAACCGTAGCGGCGCTGCTTGAAGATCACGGGCCCCCGGGACGACAGCTTCACCCCCAGGGCAATGAAGAGCAGGAGCGGTGACACCAGGATGAGGATCAGACTGGCCAGCACCAAGTCTTCGGCGCGCTTGACCCAGCCGTTAACCCCGAAGAAGGGGGTTTCCCACAAGGCAATGAGGGGAATTCCCCGTAAATCGGTGAAACTGGCCGACAGCAGAGAGAAAATGAAGACATCCGGCACATAATAGACCGAGGCGGTAGTGTCCTGGAGGGCTTCCGCCACTTCCCTGACGCGGTCTTCAGCCCGAAGGGGCAACGCCAGGTACACCATGTCGACATCCTGCTGCTTGACGAACCCGATCATGTCGTCCAACGTGCCTAACACCGAATAATTATGGTGATTTAGGTGGACTTCCCCTGTGACCCGGTCGTCGAAAAACCCCAGGAGGCGCATCCCCAGCCAGGGAGAATCCACTACGTTTTTCGCCAGGCGCCGCCCTAAGTCGCCGGCGCCGGCAATAACCACCGCACGAGTGTTGCGGCCTTGCTGCCGCAGCCACCGCAAGCCCCAATAGACGTTTAAGCGGAGCAACACCAAAGCCCCTGGGACCAGCGGTATCCAGGTGAGGAGAACTTTCCGGGAGAAATGTACCGAGGTCTTGGTGACATAACCCAGGGTCATGAGGATGGCAGCAACCACAATCCAGGCCAGCAAAACCCGGTGCACCAAGCGCATTAAATTGGCGCCCCGCCAGGGTTGATAAAGACGAGAAGCCTGAAAGACCATGATGGTCAACAGAAACGTGACCAGGCCCAAGGCCTGCCACCTGAACCTGAAGGTTTCCCCATAGGCCCAGCAAATCAAGAACAACAGCAATACCACCACAATCCCATCCAGGAGCCACTGCACCCGGGAAATGATCCAGCGGTATTCGTTGAAAATGCCTTGACGACCCTCAAACACTGCGGGCTGACCTCATTTTATCTTGGTCCAATCTATTTCCAGCCTTTAGTCTATCTTCCCTTACCTACCAGACCATAAAGCAAATTTTCCCAAGTTGCCATAATTTTACCACGTCCCAAATGCTCTTCCGCAAAGTTACGGGCATTAATACCCATTTTTTTCCGGGCTCCTTGATCTCCTGCCAGATCCACAATGGCCTGGGCCAGGCGGCCGGCATTTTCCGGAGGCACCAGAAGACCAGCGTGAGACTCCAGGGTGACCCGGCCCAGTTCGGTGTTGGGCAGAGCTGTGGCGATAAAAGGCCCCCCTGCAGCCAGAATGTTGCCCAGTTTGGAAGGCATAACCAGATCCGAGGCTTTATGCTTCTGGACCACCAGGTGGATATCAGCCGCAGCCAACAGAGCTGGAAATCGGTCCCGGGATTGCAAAGGCAAAAAGCGCACCGTATCCAAACCTAGTTGTCGCCCCCGCTCTATCAGGCGTTCCCGGGTGGCTCCTTCACCCGCCAATATATACTTAATGGCATGATTATTACCCATAAAGGCCGCGGCGGCCAGGATGATTTCCAGTCCCTGCTTCTCCCCCATATTCCCGGCATAGAGGACCAAGACTTCGTCTTTCAGCCCCAATTCCTTTCTCATAGCCTTCCGGCGGTTCCCGGGTCTGATATCCTCCAGGTCGGCCCAGTTGGGCAGAAGGTGTACCTGACTTGGCGGGGCCCCTTTGTCAATTATTCTGGCCGCCATGGACCGGGAAATGGTGGTCACTGCCTTAGCTCGGTTGAAGAGCCAGCGCTCCAGGCGCTCCAAGCAAGCGAACAGGAACGGCTCTCGGATGATGGCCAATTCCCGGGCGGCGTCCAACTGCAGATCCTGAACATGGAAAACAAAGGGAATTCGTCGGCGGCGGGCCAAAAGCGCCGGTATCAGCCCCGATTGGAGCAGAGGGCAGACCGCCAGAACCGCATCCCAGGATCGGGCCCACAGATGCGGCCACCAAAGCAGGCAACTGGCCCCGAAGGATAGCTCATGGAGCAGCCGGCCTCTGCCGGTCACCCGGGCGGGAGTATATAAAGGAGCCCGCAACACCTCCACTCCCTCCAGCCATTCCCTGCGCCAGGCCGGACGGCGGTATGCAACCGGCACCCGCCAAACCGGATAGTAGGGCGGCGCGGTGAGGACGGTGACTGCGTGCCCCCGGGACTGCAACCAGGCGCCCAACTCCCCGGTATAACGCCCGATCCCTACGAACTCCGGGGCGTAATTGATTCCGTGGATCAAGAGGCGCAGCCCCATCAATTTAACCTTCCCGGTGTTGGGCCCTGACAATCAAACAATCGCCGGCCTGCTCCTGGTTTAGGTGCCTGAACCACGGCAATACTAAGGCTCTAGCCATGAGCATCAATCCGGCGGCCACCAGAGCTGAGCGCATCAGCCGGTTACGTCGGCCTTTCCGGGACCCCACCCTGACACAGAGTGATTGGGCCAACCATAGAGCCGGGGTATATGTTTGCAGCTCTGCAATCTCGAAACCGGCCCGCCCCAAAACCTGCCGCAGCGTTGCCGGGGAAAAATGCCAGAGATGGTAGGGGACATGCAAGTTGACCCAGGCCCGTCCAAACACCCGGCGCCATAGGCTGCCGGCATTCGGGCAGGAGATCCAGACTTCCCCCCCGGTCCGAAGCAGACGCCGTACCTCGGCCAACATTAACACCGGGTCCCAGGCATGCTCCAGGACGTTGGCCAGGACCACCACATCGTAAGGCTCCGCTGGCCTGAACTGCGCTAGCGTCTCGGTGTGCACTCGAAACCCCCGCCGCCGAGCCTCTGCAGCGGCCAATTCGTTGATTTCCAGGCCTTCCACCTGAAAGCCGTTGTCGGCGTATAGTCTCAACGCGCGCCCTTCGTTGCAACCTACATCAAGCAACCGACCCGTGCCCCGACGGCCATGAAAACCCATATCTCCGTCCCACTTCAGCCAGAGGCGATACAGGCCGGATGTGAAAAAGCGCTCCCTGAGACCCCCGTAGGCGCTATCAGGCTTTACCCCGGCGTTATAAAAGCCCTCGTATAACTCCTTGAGCTCACCCTCCGATGGCCGGGGGAGGGTTTGTTCCAGGCCGCAATGACTGCATCGGGCAATGCTGTAGATGCCCGGGGCGCCGAATCTATCGTCATAAAGTTCTTCGATGATCTGATGAATTTCATGCGTACAAAATAAACAAAGTTGCTGCTTCATCTCTGTTTTATCAACAAGGTTTTTTATGCTTCTATTAAATTTCACGATTCGAATCCTTCGCGTTTCAGTCGTACCTTATTTAGATTTTGTACTTACCTGGGCACTAAGTTGCTTTCCGGTTGGCAAGAATTTCTTTATAAATCTCTTCCAGTTTATATGCTACTTTATCCCAGCGGTATTGTTCTTCCACCATTTTAATCCCGTTTTGGCCCATTCTTCTCCCCAATTCAGGATTACCCAATAACTCTAACATGGCTTGGGCCGTTTCCTTTACGTCACAGGGAACCACCTTTCCTGCATTATATTGCTTCAGCTCCTGATAAATATTAACTTTGTCAGAAATGATCACCGGCAAGCCGCAAGCCATAGCCTCAATTACTGCGACTCCGAAGTTTTCGGAATAAGACGGCAAGACAAAAAATTCTGCATCCCGCAATACGGCTAATTTCTCCTGGCCCAACAGCATTCCAGTCAGGGTGGCCCGGCCCGACACCCCTTCTGCCCGCAGCCAGCTTTCGATCTTTTCTCCCCAGCCATCATTGTCCGGTCCGGTTAACACCAAATGGACATCATCCCGCTTCCGGGCCACTATGCCGAAGGATCGGATCAAAATATCCAGCCCCTTTTTAAAATTTAATCTGCCGAAAAATAAGATGATCTTTTTATCCCCGATTTCCGGATGGTTGCGCCTGAAAGTTCCAAGTTCAGGGAGAGCCTTATATTCCTGGAGGTCCAGCCCCAAAGGCACTATCACCCCTGGAGTGCCGAAGGTCACCGGAGCCGCCAGGTCTCTTTCCTCGGCCGTAGTAAAATGCAGGGCCGCGGCCTTGCGGATATTGCGATTTTCAAACAGCAACTCCATAACCGTCTTGCGAAGCCGATGCCGCCGATAGATAAAGGGGTCCAGGGTACCATGGGGGCGGATCAGGTAAGGCACCTCGAATTTTCGGCATAAAAATCCGGTCACCAGGCTATGGAAAAAATATAGAGAGTGAATATGGACGATGTCAGATTGGGGAATTTTTTTCCCCAAGGCCCGGGCCAAAGGCCAGGAGGTCATCCAAAATCTGGGAGGTTGAATAGGAAAGTATCTTACCTCCACCCCTTGCTGAAAAACGGCGCGATCAGTGGGGACAGCCAGTTCACCGGGGCCGTCCACGTTCGTAGTGTAGATGCTCACCGTGTGCCCCAGGGTTGCCAACGCCCGGGCCATTTCCGGACAAGCCTTGGAGGGCCCCCCATAGCGGGGCGCCAGGCTGGCAATCACATGAAGAATCTTCATAACTGCATCGGATCCTACGCCACCTTTCTCATAAATGAACCAACCTTTTGAGTTGTTTCCATGGATCCAGGCCCAATATATGGCTGGGGACTGCCCGCAGCCACCACCCCAAGAGCATGATAAAAACCAGGGGAGCCAGCCAGGGGATCGTTGCCAGGATGAGCAGGCTCCCGATATAAGGAGTCATTTCAGTGGCGAAAAACTTAAAAGAAAAGCAAGATTGATAATCCCGCAGCAGGTAAGGAACAAACCAGAAAGGCAGAACCAAATCGCCCCCAATCATGCCCAGAACAATCCCCGGCAGTCCCAGGCGCTGCCCCCCCAGGTAAGCCAGAACAATGGAGAGGATAGAGGAGACGAACATCACCTTGGCCAGGGTATGGTGGCGGTTGGTGGCCAACAGGGGATGGCTGCAGGTCAACCAAAAGATAAATTGCCCCATGTAAATCAGAAACAGGTCCATCACCGACTGCTGGAAAGGCACGGTGTTCCTTAGCCAGAAATGATAGATGAAGCCGCCGTAGAAGTGGAAAATGGTGATAAAAAAGATCGAAGCCAACAGGGTTGAGCGTAAGATAAGCCGGAAAAGCATCAAAAATTTTTCAACATCATCCTGGACGTCCAACCGGGTCATCTCCGGCCAAGCCGCAAACGAGACTTGCTCAAATAGGGATCGTATCAAATTAATTATGGTGCGCATGGTGGAAAAAAGAACTACCTGTATGGACCCAAGGACCATGCCGACACTAAGTATCATCCCTTGAAGAGAAAAAACCTGGCTTACCTGAACCAGGAAAAAATGGAGACTGGGTTTAATGAAACTTATCCCGAAGGTAAAATCCGCCTCTTTCAGTGATAATAATTTAAAGTCAGGGAATTTCCGGTTAAGGTCCCAGAGAGCGAAGCCGGCGGTAAGCCCATAAGGAATGATCTGGATTGCGGCGATGGGAATCATGCCCCAGCCCAGCCCCAAACCGCCGGCCACCAGACCCAGGCTCAGCAATTGCATAAGGTTTGCCAGCATTACCCCCCGGGGCAGCATTTGCACGGCTTGGTAAACCCTGACTATAATGCCGATGGGCAAGGAGATGACGAACTGAAAAGCCAATATGGCCAGGACCACCATAACCTTCCGATGGCTGGTCACAGTGATGTGGAGAAGCGAGGCCGGGTTGAATAACCAGGTTAAAGCCAGAAAAATGCCCAAAACTATAATGGGGATTACGAGAAACAATGCCAGGCCGGTATGCAGGACCTTACGAAAAAGAGCAATATCCTGGTGAGTGTAAGCCTGGGTCATACGATTGACAATATATAGCCCCCCTCCCAGATCCGTTAATGACAGATAGGCAACCATGGAAGAAAGGAGAAGCCATTCGCCATAAATATCCGCTCCCCAAGCCAGCAAGAATAGAGGCACCAATAAGACGCGCTGGATCAGATTGATGACCAGCCCTAAAAAATTGGCCCCGATTCCTTGGCATATCCTCTTCAGCATGGCATTTTTCTCGGAGGCGATAATGAGGGCATTTATCTATATTTTTTGACGATCACTCACTGAGAAGAACTAATGATTTGGAATTCCGCCAATTTTTGAATAATTAATTTTATTTTTTCATCCCTGTCGGTTACGGGAATCACGTGGTTCTCCAAAATATACCTTGCCACCAATAGACCCACCAAATGTTCACCTCTGATGCTCCAATGACCATCATATCGCCAGTATAAATCCTCACCGGGGGAGAGGTGCTTACGCGGCTTCTGGTTTGCATATCCTTTAAGCAACGGCAGAAGATCAATATACCCGATCCCTTCTTTTTTGAGAAAGCTTGTTAATTTTTTATTGGGTCTTTCCGGATCTAACTTTGAATTATCCCAATCAAACAGATATGGATAAACTTGCTCTCGGGTGGGGATTATGACTATTAACAGTTTTGCATCATTATTAATTGCAAGTGAATTAATAAGATTGATATTATTTAGATGATCTTTCCAAATATTTTCTATCCATGGGTAATCTAAAAATGAAATAAAAATGTCCTGATTATAAGATTGATCTATAATGTTATTTCTAAGTGTGCTGATAAACAATCTGCCAATAATTGAATTACGTTTAATAAAGTTTTTGATTTTAATGAAAAATCCGGAAGAGAGTAAACCATATTTTTCCTCTAAATTAATTCTTGAGACAGTTTCTCCCGTCTTAACATTCGACAATTGTTTCTGATGGACTACATAACCATCAATTACGGTTAGGTTGGGGAATAGGTAATCGTCCCCTAAGTCATTTAAGCAATACCCAAGAATGATGAGACGAGGCGGTGTCTTTATAGTCTCAATAATTTCTTTTGCTTTCAAATATTCCTGTTTGGTGCCATACGAGTCGACCCCGCATTTTAAAACGCGATATCCCAATAATTTTTCCACCTGGGAACCCCATTTGTCTGCAAAGGGGGCATGCCCATGAGCAAAACTATCACCCAGTAAAAGGATATAGTCTTTCTCCCCTTTATAGGGTTCATCGAAACAACCTAATGTATTGGACCAGACAGGAAAATAAACCTCTTCATCAACATTTGATTGGAACTGTTTTACGTTCGGCCTGATATCATATCCTTTATTGTTATCAGCTATATAATAATGACGAAACTCTTCGTTCTTTGAGATAATAATATTATAATGAGTAAACCTCAATATTATTTCTAATAATAAAAAAACAAGTAAGATGCTGCTTAATATTAATATTATATTTAGAAATAAATTGCGATTTATATTCATTTTTTATTGTGTTATAAATTAGTCAACACATTAGATCGACTCGCTCATTTTCTACCAATACCTATTAAGCTACCAGCATGCTCAAAACAAAAACTTTTAGGCAAAATAGCCTGGGGGATCAATTGAAAACCGTAATAAAACAGCTTTATCCCGATATCAAAGGCCAGATTATTTTTCTCCATCAATAAATAATAAAACAAATTGTGAGGTAAAATTTTTATTTCTCTGGCACCGATCATTCTAAATTCTCTCTCCATAAGGTTCCGATTATAATCTATTTCGGGTATATTATATCCTCCCAGGTTTAACCTCTTCATTTTTTCCCGGAGGGGATGAACCCCATTGGGAACCATGGAAACAATATAACCGCCATCCTTGGTTAACTCATATTTTTTCTCAAGAAATCTCAAGCGGGCCGAGTCATCCAGGATATGCTCAATCACCCCAAAATTAAAAACCAAATCAAAACCATCCCCCAGTTCAGTCCTGCTTATTTCATAGAAATCCCCTGCCATGGTTCGAATATTCATGGTCACTCCACAAACTTTGCGGATTTCCGCGAAGTATCTTTCAGACCGGGCCAGTACCTCCTCTGAAACATCAATGCCGACACAATCGCACCCCATAGCAGCCAGTTTGGCAAGTTGAAGGCCGCCGCCGCACCCCACCTCCAAAATTTTTAGTTTCCCTGATTTATGAAGTTGAGTTTCTTGAAAAATCCTTTTCCATACCCGGGAAAGCTGTAATTGCCGGCAATCTTCCGCCTTACTTACATGATACTCATAGCCGGTGCTTTTAAGTTCTTCCACCCATCTTTTAGAAACCTCTTGATAATTATCAGTCATTAGCTTTTCTTCTTAGCACATTCCTAATCCGAAATGATTAGTAACCTAAAAATGCTTCCTGTAATCCATTATAAAGACCAAAATCTCTAAGTCTTTCCTGTCAGTACAAGGCTGTTTCTAATATATGTCGGAGTACTGTTTCATTAAAAATTCCATTTCGCAAACAACGCTCCCTACCCTTTCGAGCAATCTCTGCCCGCATTCTCTCATTCCCAAGAAGAATCTGGCATTTTTCAATGCATTCCTTGGCATCGCTCCAATACACCGCCTCGACATCCTCCTGGTACAACGCCAAGTGTTCAGAGGTCCGTTCGGCACAAAATAGCCCACCGCAGTAGGGGATGTCAAAAGTTCTGAGAGTGTGTAAGTCCCTATTTCCTTTGGATAAAAGTCCCAAGGAGACCTTGGCCAGCTGCAGGGGTTTAATATAATCATCTCCATACATGGCAGGCCCCTGCCAGGCGGATTGCAGGGTTGGCCATTCCGGCGCTTTTTGCCAGCCGTTACCATAAATTGTTAGTGGAACTCCGGCTTTTATCAATTCAGCCAAGAAGGGACCCCGTTCGGGCATCCAAGTGGCAATACACAAGACGTCATGGGAGAACCGCAGCCTGTCTTGCGGAGTGATTTCTCTCGGACCATCCAGTTCATCAATTGACATGAAAACCCGCACCACCTTCTTGGCCCCGTGGGCATAGGCTTCTGCAACGTTGACCTGCCTCACTGGTGCGAGCAAATCGTAGTAAGGTACTGCTTTTAAATATAAGTACCACCTATGCCTATCTCTTTTGCCAAAGGGGTCATCTGTAGTATAATGCACAATAACTTTAGAATAATTCTTATGGTTTTGTAAAAAAGAAGGCCCGATTAATTCCCCACCCTCAATAAAAGTTAAATCAAATCTTTGGTAACGTATCAGTGAATTTATCTTACTTTTTAAGAAAGGTTCAAAGAATACTCCTCCTTTAAAATAAATTAACTTTTCCACCAATTTTTGCAGGGGAAATAAACTCAACGGGTCAATGAACCGCACCTCATGGCCCAAACGCTTGAGGGCATTTGCCCGTTTCCATGACCAGCCCGAACCTAAATACAATATTTTTAATTGCTTACCCATATCGGTCTTATAAAATTACTCTTTGTCCCTGCTCTCAAGTTTTCTTAACATTGTGGATTAACGCCGCCTTGAAAAATAATAAATTACCATATTAGGATCTTTAATCGCTTTTGTAAGGCGATTAATGAACTTAATGCCGGAGTTAATCACCTTTCGTGTTGGTGAATAATAAGTACGCGCAAAATCGCCCATTTTTATATGTTCAATCTCTTTCCTGTAATTAAGTGATTCAACTTTTAAATTATTATTCAAAGGTTCAACCACATGGATATTTATCAATCTTTTAATTGCATCCAATTGCTCAAAAGAGAAGGCTTCATTCCGGATAATAGAGGAGACATTAGGTCCTTCAACCACATAATCTCTATAGCTTAGACCAGATCTAAAATATCCTTTTTGCCGGCAAATATCGTATAATTCCGTCCCAGGGTATGGTACCGCCACAAAAACCGCACAACTAGTCAATCCGCTGTCCTTAATAAAATTAATAGTGTCAATTACATCATCTATTGTCTCATCAGGTGAACCAATTATAAATGATCCAAAAACGTGCAGTCCCGCTTTTTTGGCTAAAGTTACGGCCCGATAGTTTTTTTCGACGGTTGCCTGCCCTTTCTTTAGAAATTTTAATATCTTGTCTGATCCTGATTCCAAGCCAATGCGGATATTCACGCAACCGGCATCTTTCATGGCTCTGAATACTTCCTCATTTGCAGAAGTTGCCGAAGAGTGCGCTTCCCATTTGATGTTCTTGTGAAGGCCCCTTCGGGTAATCTCAGAGCACAGTTCAAGAATCCTTTTCTTATGGGCCACAAGTTCGTCATCTAAAAATGAAAAACCATCCAGTCGAAACTCTTTTATGAGGGCTTCCATAAATTCTAAGCAATATTGGCTTGAATGAAACCGCAGCTTTCGATGCCACATGCTCTTCGAACCACAAAAAACGCATTGATAGGGGCAGCCCCGGCTGGTGAGCACCGTGGCCACCCTTTTACAATGCACGCCACCTGTCCGGATTCCGCCTTTCAAAAGGTTGAAGTCAACCATATCAAAAGCTGGAAAGGGTAACTTATCCAGGTCAGGGATTAAGTCCCTGGCTGGTGCTGTCAGGATTTCTCCATTTTTTCCCCTCTCCCAGGTCCCGCAAATCCCGTGCGGACGCGCCTTACCGGCCAAGAAATGCTCCAGGATTTCCAGGATCGTGATCTCGCCTTCACCTTGAACCAGACAGTCAAATGCTGATTCCAGCAAGGTTTCTTGAGGCAACGCCGTAGCGTGGATACCGCCGATAACACAGTAAATATCTGGAGAGATGGTGTTTTTTATCCAGGCGCATAACTCGATGGACGCCTCCACCACGTCTGTTGTCGCGGTTATACCCACTACTGTACGCTGGAGAGCTCTTTTGGAAAGCTTACGTTTTATTCCCCAAGGGCTATCAGCCAAAATTTCAACCGTAAATCCTTTAGACCGGATGAAAGAGGCGATGGACATTATTCCTAAGGGGACAACTCGGAACAAGGGCGCGGGAGAAAGTAATAAAAGATCAGGTCCCTTTTTCATTTTAATCCCCCATCCCCATAGCCATTACCAGGGCTTGCTTCAATCCCTGGCAATCCTCATCAAAACTCCATGTATTGATTATTTCAAGGCTCTTGCGACCCATCGCCTGGCATTTGCCCTGCTCCCCAAGCACCTCCCATAAGGCCCGGCAAAGATCGGCTACATTTCCCGTTTGGAATATATAGCCGTTCTCCATATGCTTGACCAGATCAGGCCCACACCCAACTCGATCACTCACCACCACAGCCTTCCCGGCGTTCATCACTTCGTTAACTACCAGCCCCCAGGGCTCAAAGACCGAAGGCAACACTAGCACGTCACAAAGGTCATAGTAGCGGGGGAGTTCCGTCTGATTTCGGAATCCCAGAAATTTGATGGAGCCCCATTTCGTCGTCGCAGCCCTTTCTTCCAGGATAGGGCGCTGGTCCCCCTCCCCGATAAACGCTAAGTAAGGATAAGGCTCCTGCTTGCCATCGGGAGACATCCGGATATAGGCCTCCAATAGATCAACCCCGTGTTTTATCGCCGACAATTTGCTGACATAAAGGATGATGGGCCGGCCTGGCTTCAGCCCAAGTTCTTTCCGCAGCCGCTCCCGCTCCCCGGAGGCGGCCCTGGCCTTATCCTGAAAAAAGCTATTATCAACCGCGTACGGCATTAAAAAAATCCGGTCCGGAGCAATGCCATGATACCGATAATACTGGGCATTGAGCGTCCCGATTGCCAAAAACGCATCCACCAGGTTTCTGAGTACCAGGAAGAACAACTTCTTTGCCAACCGCTTGGGACCGTGGCGGGGCGCGCTGATGAGGGTCGCCTCATCCCGCACCAGCACCTTGAGGCCTCTTACTTTGGCCCAAGCCATGGCGAGCCAATGGAACCAGCGATTATAGCCATGGACCCAAAGAGCATCAAAGTTAGCCCTATTCAGGCGCCTGGCTAAGCCATAGTTAAAAGGCCGCCAGAAGGACAGCCGATCCTGCCTTCCTACGGCCGGCAAAATCTCATAACGGTATCCCCCTACCAGAGGTATATCCCACGCAATGATTTTACCAAAGGAGGGGTCATGGAAACTTTTCAGGGAGAAATCACTGCAAAAGAACACTGTCAAATCAATTTCGGGCTCTGCGGCGATCCGGCGCAAAAGGGGAGCCTGGTATTGGATCGGATGGGTCACCAGGTAAGCCAATCGGACTTTAGGCTTCATGCCGCTTCTGGTGTCGAAGTTCATCCTCAACCATCAAGTTGATGACATCCTTCATTTTGTGTCTGGCCTGCCATCCCAATTTTTCCAGGGATTTCTTCGGATTACCCCGGCTGATGGCAATTTCGGTGGGCCGAAATAGCGCGGGGTCCTTAAAAACATGCTGGCGCCAATCCAGTCCCACCCGGGCAAAAGCCGTGTCCACAAATTCCTCCAATGAGTGGCTTTCACCCGTGGCAATGACGTAATCATCCGGGCGCTCCTGCTGCATCATGAGCCACATGGCTTCCACGTACTCCGGGGCCCAGCCCCAATCCCGCTGGATAGCAATATTCCCCAGCTTGAGTTTTTCCGGGGCCCCGGCGGCAATGCGGCAGGCTGCCGCAACTATCTTTTTGGTGACAAAACGGGACGGCCGCAAAGGCGATTCGTGATTAAACAAAATCCCGGAACAGGCAAAGATATTATAGGCTTCCCGGTAGTTGGCCACTTCCCAATAGGCCGCGGCTTTGGCCACGGCATAAGGACTGCGGGGGCGAAACGGGGTGTTTTCATCAGCTGCCCCGGCAATATCCCCAAAACATTCACTGGAACAAGCATTATATAATTTTATGGATTTCCCGGTAAACCGGATGGCTTCCAAAAGGTTGAGGGTGCCGACACTGATACTTTCCAGGGTTTCCACCGGCTGCTGGAAAGAGAGAGCCACTGAGCTCTGGCCTGCCAGGTTGTAAATCTCATCCGGCTCTACCTTGATGAGGGCTTGCAAAACGCTGCGAAAATCGTTGAGGGCCACGGATTCCACCTCAATGGCATCGCGAATTTTGAGGCGGACCAAATTTCCAAAGGTCGATATCTGAGCATCCCGGGAAGTCCCCACAACCTGATAGCCCTTAGTCAAGAGAAGTTGGGCAAGATAAGCCCCGTCCTGCCCCGAAATCCCGCAAATAAGCGCTTTTTTCATAAACTCTTCTTATCCGCCTCCTTGGATTTTACCAGGTGTGGCAGGATTTGATGACAACGTTTCTCAAAATTCTCGAAAGAGAAATACTCCAATCCCTCCGGAATCTCTCCCCGGGGCCGCTTCAGGGCTTCGAGAATACCCGCCTGAATAGCCTCGGGATGACGGGGGTCCACCAGAATACCCAGGGCACCACCCCGCAAGGCCTCCCGGCTGCCATCCAGGATGCTGCCCACCGCTGGTATGCCGCAGGCCAAGGCCTCTAAAAAGACGAACCCGAAGCCCTCGCCCCGGCCGGGCATCACAAAGGCGTCGGCAAGACGATAATGGTCAGCCTTTTCCCCCTCAGAAATGAACCCGGAAAACACCACCCGCTCCGCCATTCCCAAGTCTATGGCTTTCGCTTCCAGCCGGGGCCGGTCGTCCCCCTCACCCACGATCAGGTAGGCGATATTGGGAATTTGTCTAGAGAGCGCTGGAAGCAAGTCCATAATTTCGTCAAAACCCTTGTACTTTTCCTCAGCGGACAGTCTTCCTAAAGTCATCAGCACGACTTTGTCTTTGAGACCGTAACGCTGGAGCAAAGCCTCAGATTTAGCGCCAACCCCGTAGTTGCCTGGATTTACGGCATTGGGAAGAATAAAGTATTTCTTCTGCGTTAACCGGGACCATTCCATAAACCTTTGCCTGGTTATTTCACTTATTGAAATAACGGAATCTATGTATGGAAGAAAATATTTCATTAAAATATTTTTGGGCGCAACCCAAGCATCAATGCCATAGATCATTAATAACAATTGGCCCCGGGTCAGCAATTTTGCCAGAATTGCTACAGGCAGCAATTTTATATGGCCACAAGCGATTAGATCAAAACTTCCCCTTTTTATTACTAACTTAAAGACAGCTCTTATATATGACCAGCGATCAGGGAGGCTCTCCTTGAGGTAGGCGAGTTTTGGCGGCAGGGGCTCTGGCACCAGGGGCATCCGCCTGGGAACAGCCACTACCTCTGAAACTTCGGGCGCCGAGCATAGGGCCCGCAAAAAATCCCGGTTGTATTTGGCAATGCCCCCAAGGCCTCCAAAGGCCTCCATGGTTAGAAATAAAATTTTCATTAGCTGGTATGATGCTTATAGACGGCTTGGGCCCAGGCGCGCCAGTCATGGTCCCGATTAAAAACCCGCCGGCAGGTTTCTGCCGCCAGCCATCGACTTACCGGCACCAGAAAACCGGATTTGGTCCGCTTCAGAATTTCCTCTGGCAAGGGGCTGTCCATCGTCCCCGCCATGTCCAGTTTCCCGGGGCGATGATTTGACGCCAGCAAGGGCCCAATCTTGCCCAACAGCATGATATCTACCAGCGGCACCCGGATTTCCAAAGAATGGGCCATCCCGGCCCAATCAGCCACCCGCAGGAGCTGATTGCGCATATACCATACCATTTCCAGCGCCGCAACCTTCAGAAAATCTTGCGGAATACGGGGTATGGTTTCGTTAAGGCGTACTAAGGGCTGTAATTCTTCCCAGCCGGCCCGGGCCAGGTCCGGGTCCAAGACTTCCGGCAGTTCCCAAGGCATAAACAGACCCCGGCGCAGCAGGTAGGCCCCGGCGTAGGTACCGCCATACTCCAATAGACCGGCATATTTTGGGGAGGTGAACTGTTTCAGCAAGGGAGCGATGACCCAGCGAAAAGACCGGCCCAAAGCCGGAAAAACGCTGGCCGGGGCCAGGGTCCGGGCCATTCTGGGTACATCGCCAAAACTGGGATAGCCACCAAAAAGCTCGTCACCCCCCAGACCGGAGAGGGCCGTTTTCATCCCCGCGGCCGCGGCGGCCTTGGCCACAAAATACATATTGACCCCATCGGTGGCAGGCTGGTCCATCACTTCCAAAATCCTTTGGTAATCCCGGTAAAAATCCTCCCTGGTTATCCATTGGGTTTGGTGAATCGTGCCATATTGCCTTGCAATCCTGGACGCATAGATGGTTTCATCCTGGTTGGTGGCCTGCAACTCCTTAAACCCCAGGGTGATGGAATGCAACTGTCCCTGCCCCTGGCTGGCCAACGCGGTGATGGCACTGGAATCCAATCCCGAGGACAGGAATATGCCCACTGGGACATCCGCCACCAAATGATGCTTGATGCTGTCGGTCAGGGCATCTTTCAGTTCAACCTGAACCTCTTTTTGATTGATGTCCGAGCTCTTCCCTTTAGCGTAAGCCTTCTCGATTTCTTGAGGAATAGTGCAAAAACTGCGGGCTTCGGAATGACCTTGGCAATCCTTGACCAAAATCGATCCCGTCGGTAATGCCCGAACTCCCCGGTAGAGGGTATACGGCTCCGGCACATACCCCCAGAGGAAGAACCCTGCGTGGCCAGCGGGCTGGGGGGCAGTATCCACGGCCCCCCCGGCCAGCAGGGCCTTAACTTGGGAGGCAAACCTCAAGGTCTTGCCGTCGTCTGCGTAATACAGGGGTTTGATGCCGAAGGGGTCCCGGCTCAGAAGCAGGGTTTTTTTGACGTTATCCCAGATGGCAAAGGCATACATGCCCCGCAGCCGATCCATCATGCCATGACCATATTCCCGGTAAAGATGGAGCAAAACCTCGGTATCGCTGGTGGACCGGAAGCGGTAACCCCTGGTCTGCAAGTTTTCACGAAGTTCCCGGTAGTTATAAATCTCGCCGTTAAACACCACCCAGACGGACTGATCGGCAGTCCCCATGGGCTGGGCCCCGGCCTCGCTCAAATCAATAATGGACAGACGGCGATGGGCCAGCGCCACCCGCTTATCCTGAGAAATCCATAACCCGGCCCCATCCGGCCCCCGTGACCTCATGGCCTCACGCATCCGCAAGGCTTCCTCCCTATCCACCGGGGGAGCTGCATCATGATATGCCAAGATCCCAACAATGCCGCACATTTACTCTACCGGGAAAGAAAAGGTTTGTTTTAGATAAGTTCACGTTAAAAATAGCAGGGGCACGGCGTGCCGTGCCCAATTAAAGGCCTAATCTGCTCCTTTTCGTTGAAAATCTGGACCAGAGCGGTCAAGCTTGACCAACAGAGCCTGGACTAGCATTAAAGGTTTGACTGCAGGTATTCCACCCGCCAGGTTTATTAGTTAATGTACCTGAGATATTCGAGGCTTTCAAGGAGATTTGCCGGCTCTGGGGTTTCTATGAATGGTGCGGATTGCTTCGGTGAAAGGTTTTTTTAACCCAGGTATTGCAAGTTTTTTCTCAGAAATTATTATTACCGGGTATTGGCTATTTTTTGACGGGAGGAAATTCATGGCTGAAGATATCTTGGGAAAGGGCGCGATTGTGCAGCGGGATAAAGAGACTTACGCGGTCGCCCCCCACATTCCCGGCGGGATAATCACTGATTTCAATCTGCTGCGCCGGATGGCCGACGTGGCGGAAAAATATGGCGTCAAGGCGATTAAACTGACTTCGGCGGAACGCTTTGCCCTGATAGGACTTAAGGCCGAAGACCTGGACCAGGTTTGGCAGGAGTTGGGCCTGGTGCCCGGCGCAGCTCTGGGACTGTGTGTGCGGTCCATCAAGATCTGCCCCGGCACCACTTTCTGCCGCCTGGGCATGCAGGACGCGGTGGGGGTAGGGCTCCACCTCGATGAGAAATATCACGGCATGCCCCTGCCGTACAAGTTCAAGATCGGGGTCTCGGGTTGTCCCAACAATTGTTCCGAGTCCTCCATCAAAGACCTGGGCCTGGTGGGCGCGGCCAAAGGCTGGCGGGTTCTGGCCGGCGGGTTCGCCTCAGGCCTCAATCCCCGCCTGGCGGACGTCATCGCCACTAACCTTAGCGATGACGAAGCCTTGAACCTGGCCCAGCGGGTCCTGGATTGGTTCGAGAAAGCCGGTAAAAAGAGGCGCCTGGGAAAAATCATCGACGAGATTGGCCTGGCAGCATTCAAGGCAGAACTTGGCCTGCCGACGGAATAACCCGTTCTTGTTGCTGTGGTCCCAGGACCTATCCGCCTGCGGAAGCGCCGGAGGGGGAGTTGGGTTACAGGTCTTGGGACTGGGAAATGCGGAAAAAATTATAAAAACCCTTCCAAATTGAGGGTGTTATGCTTATATTAATTCAAATTAAAATCAAGCTGGTTCCGCTTTAGAATACATCATATTCAACATGTAAATTATTGCGAAGAACCAAACACTAAAAACGGTATCTAGGGAGGTCTTCGATGGAAGTACGCACCATCCTCTGGCCAACAGATTTGTCCAAGAATTCGATCAAAGCCGCCAAGCACGTGTCCTCACTCGCGGAGAAGTACCAGGCCAAAGTCATCCTGCTTTACGTCGGAGTGGATTTGATGTCGCATTTTAAGGCCTATGGCACACCCAGCGAGGAGCAATTACAGCATTTTCAGAATTGGGAATTGAAGCAGGCCAAAAAACAGTTGGAAACGGTATGCGAGCAAGAATTGAAAGCCTGTCCCAATATCGAAGTCAAGCTGGTGCAGGGCGACGCCGCCTGCGAGATCATAAAGGCGGTCAAGGAGTCCAAAGCCGATATGGTGGTCATGACCAGCCACGGCCGCGGCCATGAAGAGCTGGACCAGAAAAGCGCCGATTTCGGCAGTGTGGCCCAAAAGGTGATGGCCCAATCACCGGTGCCGGTCCATCTGGTCAATCCCTATGCCTAAATTCATAAAGGCGGGAGGCGCTTAGCTTTCCCCCCTACGTCACATATTCCTAGTCCAGCCTCAGGAGAAGGCAGACCAGGACCCATGACATGAATGAGCCGGAGCAGCGGCGCCTGGCTCAGGTCAATCCCACAAAAAACGCCGGTCCCTGGTCGGGCCGGCGTTTTTTACATACGCGGATAAAAACAGATCAGGTTTCAGTGACGGTAACGGCGCCCGAGGGGCAGGCCTCGACGCAGCTCTCGCAACCCAGGCACTCCTCCAGATTAACCGCCACGGCTTTGTCACCTTGCATTTCGATTACGCCCACCGGACAAATATTGACGCACTCCTCGTCACCCGTGCACTTATCGGCATCGATATCGACTTCCCAACCCATGAGATTCACCTCCCTTAAATTTTCTGATTGTATGAACACAATAAGACGTCGATCCGCTGGTCGGATCGACGTCTGAAGGTCCGCCAAATTCATTTAGGTTTCAGTCACAGTGATGGCGCCCGAGGGGCAGACTTCTATGCAGCTCTCGCAACCCAGGCACTCATCTTCAGCCACCACCACGGCTTTCTCATCTTGCATCTCGAACACGCCTACGGGGCAAACGTTGACGCACTCTTCGTCACCCGTGCACTTATCGGTATCGACTTCCACACGCCAGGCCATTCGTTTCACCTCCCTTTTAGCATAAAAGTCAGGCGCCCCTACGCACTGATTTCTTCCTTAATGGAAACGGCTATCTTGTAGAGGACGGTAAGAATCAGGAATCCCAGAGCCCAAACCCCCAGGGTTATGAGGGCTTCAGGTACGGTGGGCCAATATTCGGTGACCTGCTCCAGAGGATTGGGGACGAACCCACCGGTCATCAATCCCAGCCCCTTATCGATCCAGGTAGTGATGATTACCATGCCGCATAAGGCCGCCAGGGTGGTCTCATTTTTACGCAGCTTGGGATTGGTCAGGAACAACGCCGTTAAAGTCATGCCCACGATGGAAAACCACATAAACGGCACCAGCCGGGCCTTGCCGTCCAGACCCGCAAACAGGTATTTGAAGTGGGCCATGTGGTCCGGAAGTTGGCTGTAGAATACCGTAAAAATTTCGCAAAAGAAGAAGAACACATTGATCAGGGTGGCGTAAGTGACAATTTTAGCCAGAGACTGGATCTGCTCCTTGCCGGGGTCAAACTTGGTATATTTCCGCACCAGCAGGCACAGGAGCACGAGCAGCGACGGACCCGCGGCAAAGGCCGAAGACAGGAACCGGGGGGCCATGATGGCGGTGAGCCAGTACCCCCGCCCGGGCAGGCCAGCGTACAGGAAAGCGGTCACGGTGTGGATGGAGACGGCCCAGGGGATAGACACATAAATCAAAAACTTGACCCACTTGGGCGGCGGCACCGAATGGCGCTCGCACTCCAGCACGTTCCAGCCGATTAAAATATTGAGCAAGAGATAACCGTTCAAGACGATAATATCCCAGAACATGACGGAATTGGGAGTGGGATATTTAAAGACATTGAATACCCGGTCCGGCCGCCCCATGTCCACCAGAACAAAGGTGACACACATGGTCACCGCGGCCACCGCCAGGAATTCGCCCAGAATGGTTACCCGCCCAAAAGCCTTGTAGTTGTGGAGGTAGTACGGCAGGACCACCATCACGGCCGAGGCCGCCACCCCGACCAGGTAGGTGAACTGGGCGATATAAAAGCCCCAGGACACATCCCGGCCCATGCCGGTGATGCCCAAACCGAATTGCAATTGCTTTAAATAAAAAAGAAACCCCAGCGCGAAGATTCCTGCCAGGATCGCCAGCAATCCATAGTATCGTTTCGTACCGACCAGCGCCTTTTCAAGCATGACCTACCTCACACGATATAGTAAACTTGCGGGTTCGTACCGAGATGGGCTTTCCGCCGGATGGTGAAGTACTTCCGGAGGTACTCCCGCACCTGGGACTTTTCATCCGCCAGGTCCCCAAACACCAAGGCTCCTCTGGACGCTTCCACACAGGCCGGCATCAGCCCCTGGGCCAGGCGCTCCGCACAGAAGGTGCACTTTTCCACCACCCCGATCTCCCGGGTGGGATAACCGGGAAACTGCTCTTTGATATAAGGCCGGGGGTCCCGCCAGTTGAAACTCCGGGCTCCAAAGGGGCAGCCGGCCATACAAAAGCGGCAACCGATGCAGCGGTGCATGTCCATCATGACGATGCCGTCTTCCCGCTGAAAGGTGGCCTTGGTGGGGCACACCCGCACGCACGGGGGATTGTCGCAATGGTTGCACAGAACCAGAAAGTTCATGTGCTCCACCTTTTCCGACATATGAGCCTGCTCTGCGCCGGGGAAGGTGTTGTGGAAATGGTCGGTCCAGATCCACTTGATCTGATAGCGGTTGGCCACCGCGGGGTCAAGTTTCAGTTTGTCATCCGGAGGGTTGAGGTAGTCCGGAACATTATGGGTCCGGTGGCAGGCGGCGATGCATTTCTGGGCAGTAGCATCATCCAGTTTCTTTTGGTTTATCACCATGGCCCAGCGCTTGCCCTTCAAAGCCGCAGCCTCTGGCCCGACCTCCGCTTCTACACGGCCCGGCGCCAATAGTTCAAAAGCCCCTTTACCTCCCAGGCCCAAGAGGGTGGAGAGTCCGGCTATCCTGATGAATTCTCTTCTATCCATACCCATCACTTCGCCTCCGCCAGCTTCTTCCCTGATTCCAGGTGACAGCCCCAACAGTTAGGCGCTACCGCCACGTAGTTGTGACATTGATCGCAAAATTTGGCTTTGTTGGAGTGGCACTCCATACAGGTATTGGTCAGACTGGCCAGGTATTTCTTGCCGTCGGGGGATACAAATTCTCGGCCCCGGCTGGTAGTAACTTGACGCTCCTCATCGCGCACCACGTTATCCCGCCAATCCACTAGCATCTGCATGTGGTTGGCCCGCATCCAGTCCGTGGGCATCACGCACTTTTTGTCCTTCTCCGCCAGTTTCTTGATGATCGGCGTATCCAGACTGGGGGTGGGCGCGGCCACGGTTTTCCCCAGGTTCTGCCACAGCGGGATGGTGATCAATACCAAAAAAATCGCTATCCCGGCGAAAACCCTGTTACGGTCGAAAATCTTCTTTTCGACCTTGGGACGCTCCGCAATAAACCCGAATTCGTTTTTGTAGTCGGCCATGTTATTCCTCTTCCTCCCCGCCTTCCTCCGCCTCGCCAAAGCCCACCAGGTCGCGGTCGCGGAGATCGGTGGTGCGCTCTATCTCATCCGGGAATATCAGGGCATTGCCCACCATTTCGGTGATGCCGGTGATCTCCACTTCCGGGACCCAGTACTGCACCAGGGTGGGCAGGGTGGCCCGGTCCAGGGCGCAGATGCAGCCCATGTGGTTCACCCCGTATTTCTCATGGACAAAACGCAGGGCATTGGCCCGGGGGAAGCCGCCCTGCATCCGCAGCTCCATGTTCTCGTTGGCATTGATCCCGCTGGAGCTGCCGCAGCAGAAGGTCTTCTCCCGGATGGTGTTGGGGGGCATTTCCACAAAGTGGCCTTCGGGCAGCACGTTGTTGATGATATAGCGCGGTTCTTCGAAGATCCCCATGCCCCGGGCGGTGTTGCAGGAGTCGTGGAAGGTCAGCTTGATATGGGCGTTGCGCTGGGGGTCCAGGTTGAGCTTGCCATTCTTGATCAGGTCCGCGGTGAACTCGGAGATATGCACCATTTTGTGAACCTTGGCATTTTCGAAGCGGGTGCCGGTGATGGGAGATACCGGTTCTTCCAGGAAATCCACCGGCTTCCCATAATAGGTAGGCATGTACTGGTTGCACACCCGCCACATGTGGCCGCACTCGCCGCCCAGGATCCACTTCACCCCCAGACGCTGGGCTTCGTGGTAGATCTTGGCGTTGAGGCGTTTGCCCATTTCGTGGGAGACAAACCAACCGAAGTTGCCACCCTCGGCCGCATAGGTGCTGAACGTGTAATCCAGGCCGATATACTCGAACAACAGCAGGTAACCCATCAAGGTAAAGGTGCCGGGGTCCGCGAAGTAGTCCCCTGAGGGCGTGACGAAAAGGACCTCGGCCCCCTTGCGGTTGTAAGAAGGCTGGGTGGTGATGCCGGTGATGCGCTCGTTTTCCTCGGCCAGGAAGTCGATCATGTCCTTGAAGGCCTGGGGGGTGGCGCCGATGTGGCTGCCCTTGTCGTAGCACTGGGCCACGGAAGCCAGGGCCCAGTCAATGTTCAAACCGACGGAAGCCAGCAATTCCCGGCCCAGGAGCGTCATCTCCGCCATGTCGATGCCGTAGGGACAGAATAGAGAGCACCGCCGGCAGATAGTGCATTGGTAGAGGTAGAAGAACCATTCCTTGATGACGTCTTCCGTCAGGTCTCTGGCTCCGGCGATTTCACCCAGAACCTGGCCGATCTTCTTGAAATAGCGCCGGTAAACCGACCGCAAGAGCTCGGCCCTTAAGACCGGCATATTCTTGGGGTCGCCGGTGCCCAGGAAGAAGTGGCACTTATCTGCGCAGGCGCCGCAGCGCACGCAAATATCGAAAAAGAGCTTCAGGGACCGGAAGCGTTGCAGCCGGTCTTCCATCCCTTGCAGGACAGTTTCCTTCCAATCTTGGGGAAGTCCCCACTCGTCGGGAATCGACCGCATTTGCTGGTAGGGGTAGTCGATCCATTCCATCCATTTAGGGCTGGCCGGATTACAATAGGTGCCCGGCCGGAAGTCCGGCTTGACGTCCATCCAGCCTTTCTCCGGCGGCTTGTAGCCTAATCCAGCGAGTAACTCTGTTGGTGTCGGGGTACCCTTAGCCATAAACTCATTGCTCCTTTTCGACCGGGATCCCGGCTTCAATCATGGGTTCCCTAAACTTATCTTCGTATTCTGCATAGGTTTTAAACTTGACCGGATAATTCCAGGGGTTGACGTGCAGGACCCAGCGGTTGTTGGCGATCATATTCCGGCTGGGGCTCATGAACACCCCGGGGGCGTGCATCAGTTTGCTGAAAGGAAAATAGGCAAAGAGCACACAGACTAAAAACAGGTGGATGTAAAAGAGGGGGCTGATGCCCGCCGGCACCTTGGGATGCAAGGTCACCAGGCCGATGGCCAATTCTTTCACCGCCACCACGTCCGTCTTGAAGAAGTAGCGCAACAGGATCCCCGTGAGCCCGATGCCCAGGATCAAGAGCAGGGGGAAGTAATCCGCCGCCAGGGAGATGTACCGCATACTGGGATTGGTGATCCGCCGGGCCAGCAGGTAAGCCACCGCCACCACCAGCACCACGCCACTGAGATAAACTGCGGGCGTGAAAAATTGGAAGAAGCCGTCCACTTCGGAGAGCAGGGTAATGGGAAACGCCACCGGCTCCATGAAGAAGCGGAGATGGCGTAATATGACCACCAGAAAGGCGTAGTGGAAAGCGATGGCCCCTAGCCACAACCACTTATAGGACCAGTGAATCAGCCGGGCGCCTTCCGGATTGTCCGGGTCCTTCATCAACTCGGTCCGCAGGTTCCGGAACAGGCTGCGGAAGGCCAGCACTTCCAGGGCCATGCGCCCCACCAGATGCTTAAAGTCCGAGGGGTTGTCCAGCTTTTCCCCTAGGTCCCGTTCGATCCAGGGCAAGGTCCGCCCCTGCCCGGCGGTCGTGGGAATGCGAAAGGGCACCGGCGACCGGGCCCATTGGATGACCCGGTAGATCAGGCCTTCCACAAAAATCAGCGCGGCCATGTAAGGCACCACCACCCCGAACAGGAGCTGCAGATTGCCCTTGACTCCCACGTAGGCGATCAATATCAGTCCCAGGACCGCAGACAAGGCCACAAAGAAATGACGCTTAAAAAAATCCATGTACTGTCACCTCGTTTCAGTTAACCGGTTGCTGCCTAAACCTGCTACAGGCTGTCACCCTCGATACCTGCTTTGCGCATCAAGCCACTAATCTTTCTCTTAATTTCGTCAACCCTGATTTCGCAGAGCTTCTCCTGGCGCTTGGTGTAGACATCGAACCCCAACAAGGCCAGGCCGTCGATGCGGGACTCCAACTCCAGGACCTCCCCCCCCAGGTTTTCCTTCCCAATTTCGTCGGCCAACTCCTCGCGAATCACGTTTTTTAACAAAAAGATGAACGCCAGGGCTTGGGAAGGTGTAAAATTTTGGAGCGCCCGGATGCGGATAACTTCATCCAGAAAGGCGAGAACCCGCTCCCGGTCGAAATCCTGGATGAGTGAGTTGTAAAGCCCTTCCATTCCTTGGGAAATCCGGAAACCCACCGGATTGTCGAAGCGGTCCTTTTCCTTCTGCAAAAAAATTGCCGTCTCTGGGGGATAGCTCTCAAAAACTATGGTGAGCCAGCGACCCAGGATGGCAGGTTTTTTCTCAGTTAAGTGAGTGGTTAAGTTCATCAGACGATTTCATTTCACCCAAAACCGGATTAGAGCTTTTGAATGTTAAAACATTCACAAAATTTGTGTCAAGGAAAAAATGACCGGCGACCTTACCTTGTTTAGGCTTCGGGCGGGGCTTGCTTTTCAGGGGCGTCTCTTTCCCCGGGCGGGGGGTTAACTTCCCCGTGGCGATGGGGACTGCCCGTCTCCGTGGGAGAGGCTGTGCGGTCCCGGAACACCAGGTAGCTGAACCAGTAGACATTAATCAAAAAGACTATGGTCAGGCCCACCAGATAACCCCGGCCCTCCACCCCGATGGCCTGAAGGATAAATCTGGCGGCCACAAAGCAGAGGAACAGCCGCAGAAAAAAACTGAACGCCGTGCTCATGGATGCATCCTACTCAACCCGGAAAAAAATGGCAAGCGACGTGGGGAAACCGGAATTTGCACCTCCCTCTGGTAATCGCCCTCCCCCCGGCTTATTTATATTAAAATATACAACGACGTCAATTCTGAGAGGAACCTACTATGCCACGCGACATCCCCGTGGGCAACGGCAAATTGCTGGTCTGCTTTGACCAAAACTACTGTATCCGGGAGATCTATTTCCCTCATGTAGGCCTGGAAAATCACGTGGGCGGCAAATTTTGCCGCCTGGGGGTATGGGTGGACGGCCACTTCTCCTGGGTAGGGTCGGATTGGGACCGGGAGCTGCGCTATCTGCCGGACACCCTGGTTACCGACGTCAAGCTCTCCCACTCCGGTCTGGGGGTGGCTCTGGAATGTCATGACGCCGTGGATTTCCACGAAGACATCTATCTCCGGGAAATTATCCTGACCAACATTTCGCCATCCCCCCGGGAAATTCGCCTCTTTTTCACCCTGGATTTGGGCATCTACGGCAATGAGCTGGGGGAGACCGCGGGCTACGACCCCAAAACCGGCGCCGTGGTCCATTACAAAGGGGCCCGCTACTTCCTGGCCGGCGCCCTGGCGGGAGAGGGGGAAGGCCTAAACCAATTTGCGGTGGGGCAAAAAGACTCCGGCGGTCTGGAAGGCACCTTCAGGGATGCCGAGGACGGCGCCCTTTCCGGCAATCCCATCGCCCAGGGTTCGGTGGATTCGGTCATCGGCCTGACGTTGACCCTGCCGCCATACGAGTCAGGCCAGGCTTACTATTGGCTGGCCGTCGGGAAGAGCTGGGAAGACGTCCTGCGCCTGGATGGCCTCGTCAAGCACAAACACCCCAGAGTCCATATCAAACGCACCGCCGACTACTGGCGCCTCTGGGTCCGGAAGGAATCCCCCGGGTTGGAGCAACTGCCGGAGCCCGTGGCGGAATTATACCGCCGCAGCCTGCTGGTGGTGCGGACCCAGGTTGACTGGCAGGGCGGCATCCTGGCCGCCAATGACTCCGACGTAATCTACTTCAACCGGGACACCTACTCTTACGTCTGGCCCCGGGACGCCGCGTTGGTGGCCTATGCCCTGGACCAGGCCGGCCACCCGGCCTCCACCCGGAATTTCTTCCAATTCATCTCCGGGCTCCTACAGCCCGAGGGGTGTCTGCTCCACAAGTTCAACCCCGACGGCACCCTGGCCTCCTCCTGGCACCCCTGGTACCACGAAGGCCAGGCCCAATTGCCCATCCAGGAGGACTCCACCGCGCTGGTGGTCTGGGCCTTGTGGCAGCATTTCGTCCTTTATCGCGATCTGGATTTCATCAAGCCCCTCTACCGCCCATTGGTGAAGAAGACTGCGGATTTCATGTGTCAGTACCGGGATGCCGAAACCGGCTTGCCGGCCCCCTCCTACGACCTCTGGGAAGAGCGCCGTGGCATTTTGAGCTTCACAGTGGGCGCGGTGTTCGGCGGGCTCACCGCCGCGTCCCTGTTCTGCAAGGTCTTCGGCGAAGACGATAAGGCCGACTATTATCAACAAGTCGCCGCGGAGATTCGGGATGCCGCCTCCATTCATCTCTGGCGCCCGGAGCTCAACCGGTTCTGCCGCATGATCCACCGCAATCACGGCGGCGCCTGGAAAGTGGACGGCACCTGCGACGCCAGCCTGTGGGGCCTCTTCGCCTTCGGACTCTATAATGCCCATGACCCACGACTGGAAGCCACCATGAAGGCTTTGCGGGAAAAATTATGGGTTAACACCCCCATCGGCGGCCTGGCCCGCTATGAAAACGACGACTATCACCGGGTCAGCCGGGAAGTCCCGGGCAACCCTTGGTTCATCTGCACCCTGTGGCTGGCCGACTACCTTATAGATAAAGACGGGGACGACCAGGAACTGGCCCAGGCCCTGGACATCCTGTCCTGGACCGCCGCCCACGCCTTGCCTTCAGGGGCGCTGCCCGAGCAGATCAACCCCCTGACCGGCGAATGCCTCTCCGTCTGCCCCCTGACCTGGAGCCACGGCACCTTTATTGCCACCACCCACCGCCTCTTGCGCCGTCTGGCCCGGAAACAGGCGCAAGCCGGGGCAGCCGTCACCCCCTACCTGCGCCAGGAGGATTGGATCGAACGCCTTTATAATCAGGCCTGCGATTCCATCCACGGTATCTGCAAAATTTAGACCGGGTTCATGAGGCTGTCTGCACCTCCCGGACTCCCTGGAAGCTAGCCAAGATATACTTGTCCACCTTGACCCGGAGCAGGGCGCAGGTGGGCCCCGCCACGAAATCTTCCAGATAAGGGTGCTTCTTCAGATAAGCTTTCAAGAAAAGCTGGCGTTCCGCGCCATGCAATTCCCAGGCTTGGCCTAACGCGGTGAGGGCCGCGGCCTCATCAAAGTCCGTAACCTCGTTGGTCCGGTTATCCACCAATACCGCCACCCGGGGGTCGGCCATCAGGTTGGCGTATTTGCGGGTAGCCCGGGTGGTGGCAAAGATCAAATGCTTCAGGTCATCGGTGGCCGCAATGGCGATAAGATTGCTGTAGGGCTGGCCGTGGTTCTGGGTGGACAGCACCGCCAAACGCTGGTTTTCCAAAATATTCTTTATTAATTCCAGAACTTCCGTGTTACCCTCCATAGTGAGCTCCTTATAGCCTTTGCCAAAAATTCTTTCCCGTTGCCATCTTTTAAATCCCCCTAAATCCCCCTTTTTCAAAGGGGGACTTTCAGAGGAATTCCGCTAAGTTCCCCCCTTTGGAAAAGGGGGGTTAGGGGGGATTTAAGTTATTGGATACTGTGCCCCAAAGAAAAAAACTTTTGACTTTTGCTATAGTTTCGAAGGTCCAAGGCTTTAGACCCGCGCCGTCAGCCGCTTTTAGCGCCCTAATCCTACCGGTTTTTGTTGATGTAGGCCTCCACGTTGAACTTGGAGCGGCAGCCGTTGTAACTCATAAACCTGATTTTCCCGAATACCGGGCGCTCGAACCAGGCCCGGTCGTGGACCCCGCCGATGCTCCAGGCAATGCCGGCGTAGCCGTTGGGGTCTCGGCCGTCCAGTTCATATTTATCGTTAAGATATATGGCCTGGGCCTGGGCTTCCTCCGGGGAGGCCGTCCACTCCAGGATTTTCTTGGCCCAATACATGCGCATATAGCCGTGCATCTTGCCCCGCTGCACCATTTCCCGCTGGGCCGCGTTCCACAACTCGTCATGGGTCCGGGCCGACTCCAGCGCCTCCCGTGAATAAAGGTATTCCCGGCGATCCTCCCGGTGCTGGTTCAGGGTTTTTTGGGCCCAGGCCGGAAAACCGGCAAAAGTATCATAGTGCGGCTGGTAGAAGCAATAATTATCCGAAAGTTCCCGGCGCACGATGAGTTCTTCCAGAAAGGCTCCCCGGGAGGCGTCATGGCCGTGGCGACCTTCGACTTCCAGGGCCACCCGCTGCGCCGCCAACTGCCCGAAGTGGAGATAAGGCGAAAGGTCCGACTGGCCGTCTTGGGTGGGATCGTTGCGCCTTTCTTGGTAGAAAGGCAGCCGGTGTTCCAGAAAATATTTCAGACGGCTGTGGGCGGCCTGCTCTCCAGGAGCGAGCCAATCCACTTCCGGCACGGTAAAATCTATTTTTAGGGTGCTGGTGAGTTTCCCCCACGGAATTTCCGGCATTTTTCCCTGCCACCTGATGGGGTGCTGGATTAGCGCCGGGAACTCTTCCAGAAATTCCGGCAACAGCCGTTTCAGCTTGGGCCTCAGGGTGTAGGCGCCGTATTCCGCTTTGGAAGAGGCCGCCCAGCAGGGCACGATGTTGTGGGCGTCCACTTCCTCCAGGGACACGCTGACATTTTCCGCCACTGTCCTTCTCCAGTCCCTTACCAAACCCAGCGGGGAGAAGTCGCTCACCAGCGCCCCCACCCTATGTTTTTCCACAAACCGCAACAGTTCCCGGGGCGGCTCGCCGGTCAGAAGAAAGAAGGGAATATTCAGATGGTCCAGATCCAGGGCAACTTCCCGCAAGCCCTTGAGCATAAAGCCGTATTGCCGCAGGGTAGCTCCTAAAAAAGTTGGCGCCAGACAAAAAACCACCCCCAACGGTTGGCGCAAGGTGAGGGCCAGTTCCTGGGCATACAACAAAGCCCAGTTGTCCCGGACTCGCTGGTCCCGGCTCATCCAGTAGACCACCATACCCGGTCCGGGGCTGACCTGATTCAAAGAGCGAACGCGGGCAGGATTAACCATTGAGAGTTATTGTTAAATCCCCCTTACAATCTCATAAAATGGCAATATGGTTTTTTTCTGTCATCCTGAGCCGCCGCAGGCGGCGAAGAATCTCTCCTTTCGGCTCATTTCTTCACCTTTCCCCCAAAATACCAGTCCCCCAATCTTGGGGAAGAGCTCCGGGACCACAGAATAACCTCGAAAAGCTCCTGGGCCATTTGGGGATTCAGATCCTTGAGGCGCTCGTATTCCTCCAGGGCCGCTCTCCGGTTGCCAAAATCGGCATAGGCGCATCCCAAAGCCAGGTGGACGCCCGCGTCACCCGGCTTGAGCCGCACCGCCTGCTTAAGAACGTCTTCAGCCTGGTCAAATTGTCCCAGCCTGACCAGGGCGGCCCCCAGCGCCGTGAGCGCTTGTACATAATCCGGCTGCAGGCGGATAGCCGTCTGGAAGAAGCCGGCCGCTTCCCGGTAATCCCCCCTTAGAAAATGGATCACTCCCAAACCATAGTATCCCTCGGCCTGATCGCTTCTCTGGTTAATTAACGCTTGCAAGACCTTCTCTGCCTGCTCATAGCGACCCAAATTGCTGTAGGCCGCAGCCAATCCCAGGCGGGTTTGGGCATTTTGGGGATTACGGTGCAACGACTTTTGGAACGCATTAACCGCGTCCTCATAACGGCCAAGATTGGCATAAACTTCACCCCGGCCCAGAAGTGCCAGGGCATTATCCGGCTCTAATTGCAGGGCCCGGTCATAGGCGGAAAGGGCCTCCTGATTCCGATTGAGCAGGAAATAGGCCGCCCCTAAGCTGACATAGGCTGTGGCGTTGTTGGGATGCAAACGGCTGGCCTGGTCCAAAGCAGCAATGGCATCTTCAGGGCGGCCCAGCAGGATATAGACCGACCCTTGAATATTATGGGCCTCAATGTAATCAGCCTTAAACAGGATGGCCTGGCGCAAGGCCTTGATGGCCTCTTCATAACGCTCGAGCTTGATATAGACCAGGGCCAGCCGGCATTGGGCCGCGGGATCATCGGGCCTGAAAATGGTTACCTGCTTTAGGATTTTTAGGGCTTGGTCATATTTCCCGGAGCGGAGCAGGGCATCGGCCTGTTGCGCCATCTCCATGGCCATGGCGTCGGCGCCCCCTTGCGGGGTCGTCTCTGGCTTCCCAGGGCTGGACAGTTGGGCCTTGGCCATTCCGGGACCTGTGACCAAAAACGCGATCAGCATTACCACCAGAGTGCATCGAAAATTCTGAAGCACCGTTACCTGTCCCAAAAAATATTTTTTTCTCTTTAGCTTATCGACAAAACGCGATAAGATTATCGCCGTCCCTGACAGTTGTTCCCTATTTTATTTCAATCGGCTCTTGGACGCAGTTAAATAAATCAGGGGGGAGCCTTTCAGAGTTTAATTTGATTTCTTGGGATTGATGGCCGATAAGCTTTGGCAGAGATGAGCTCTTTATTGGGCTATTCAAGGCAGCCGATATGACCTCGGTCCCGGGGCCATCTGGTACTCCTGGTACTCTCTTAAGCCGGTTTTCGGATCAGCACCCAACGCATGATTAACGGGTCCTCTCCCATTGCTTATCTGGCCCGCAATCTACCGGCCACGGCGGAAACCTTCGTGGTGCGGGAAATCGCCGCGTTGCGGCGTCTGGGAGTCCGGATCAAGCCCTTTAGCCTCCA
Organism: Thermodesulfobacteriota bacterium; assembly: GCA_049322355.1. Classification (GTDB taxonomy): domain Bacteria; phylum Desulfobacterota; class Desulfobaccia; order Desulfobaccales; family 0-14-0-80-60-11; genus 0-14-0-80-60-11. The sequence continues at coordinate 148,769 of JBMORG010000020.1, forward strand.
TGACTCCGAGGCCGGGGTGCGCCATCCCGAAGCTCCTGACCTGGTCAGGGAAGTTGAGGTTCTGGTGCAACCGCGCCACCCCATGTTCTGGCTGGCTCATCTCCTTTTCGCGCTGCGCTTTCCCAGGCGCTATTTTCACGGTCTCTATGCTTATGTCCTCATCGCCGACGGGACCTGGCAGTCCCGCCGCCGCAGCCTCTCCTACTTTCTGGTGGCTCCCTTTGCCGCCTGGCGTCTAAACCGCTCCGGCGTCAGGCATCTCCACGCCCATTTCGCCAACGCCGCCACCAGCGTGGCTTTGATGGCCGCCGCTCTGGCCGGCATCACGTTTAGCTTCACGGCCCACGCCTATGACATCTTTATAGATAAGCTCCTGCTGCCCGCCAAACTTTCGGCTGCCGCATTCGTCGCCTGCATCAGCCAGTACAACGTGCGCTATTTGAGGGAACACTACCCCCAGGCCCGAAACACTCACATAGTGGTGGTCCGAAACGGCCTTGATACCGCCAGATTCAGCGCTTATCCCCATCCCCTGGGAGAACCCCCCTGCATCGTGGCGGTGGGCCGCCTGGTGGAAACCAAGGGCTTTCATACCCTGGTTACGGCTTGCGGCCTTCTGCGTGACCAGGGCCTCTCCTGCCGCTGTCTCATCATCGGTGAAGGTCCCGAAGCCTTTCGCCTCGAGAATATGATTAAAGAAATGGGACTTTCCGGCCGAGTAGTACTCAAGGGCAAGCTTCCGCCGGATGAGTGCTTTTCTTATTATCAGCAGGCAGATGTGCTGGCCATGCCTTCCTGTGTCCGGAACCAGGACGCCGACGGCATCCCCACCGTATTGATCGAAGCCATGGCCATGGAAATTCCGGTGGTGGCCACCCGGGTTTCCGGCATCCCGGAACTGGTGCTGAATGGCCAAACTGGTCTTCTCATCGCTCCCGATGATCCGGTGGCCCTGGCGGAGGCTCTGGCCCGATTGATCCGGGATCAGAATCTGGCCCGGCGCCTGGCCCGGTCCGGACGGGAGTTGGTGGTTTCCCAATTCGACGGCGAAAAAAGCGCCCGACAGCTTCGGGACTTGTTTGCGGCCGCGATGCAATCCCAGGGAAAAAGCCAATAATGCCATGTCCGCTTTCAAATGCAACCAATCTGTTATTAAACTGCTTGTTAATTATGATTTTTCTAGCCGAAAACCGATAACCGAAAACCGGAAACGGTATATATGTGCGGTATCGCCGGCATTTTGCATCTAAATGATGGGCCCGTTGATTACGGACTGCTCCGGCGTATGGCCGCGGTTTTGAGCCACCGGGGACCCGATGACGAAGGTTTTTTTCTGGGCCAGGGTCTGGGACTGGGCTTCCGGCGCTTGAGCATCATAGATTTGAGCGGTGGCCGCCAGCCCATGTCCAACGAAGACGGGACCGTGACGGTGATCTTCAACGGCGAGATTTATAACTTTCAGGAACTTCGGGATTATCTCCGGCAGCAAGGCCACACCTTCCGCACCGCCTCTGACACTGAAGTCATCGTTCATGGTTTTGAAACCTGGGGCGACGATGTGGTGGACCACTTAAACGGCATGTTTGCCTTTGCCGTATGGGACAGTCGTAAGCGCAAGCTGCTCCTGGCCCGGGACCGCCTTGGCATCAAGCCCTTGTTTTATACGAGGAAGTCCGACACCTTTGCCTTTGCCTCGGAAATCAAGAGTCTCCTCCTGTTGCCCGGATTCGATGCGGCAGTCAACCAGCAGAGCGTGTTTGAATACTTCTCTCACCACTTTATCCCGGGCTCCGGCACCATCTATCAGCAGATCCAAAAGCTCCGGCCCGGCGAGCTGCTCACTGTGACCGACGGGCAGGTCACGACCAGGCAGTATTGGCGCCCCCAGGTTACCCAAACCCCTGAGAGAACCCTCGAGGATTGGTGTCAGGAACTGCGTGGGCGCCTCAAGGAAGCGGTGCGTCTCCAACTGGTGGCGGATGTGCCCCTGGGGGTTTTTCTTTCCGGCGGCCTGGATTCCAGCGCGGTGACCGCGGCCATGGCCGAACTGGGGTTGAATGAAATCCGCACGTTTAATGTGGGTTTTGAGGTCCCCAAATATGATGAAACCCGCTTTGCCGCGCTGGTGAGCCGGCACCTGGGCACCACCCACGAAACTTTCCGCATCGACGCGGAAGCCACCGACCTGTTGCCCAAGCTCCTATGGCACCTGGACGAACCCCTGGCGGACGCCACCATCATTCCCACTTACCTGCTCTCCCAGGCCACTCGCCGTCGGGTCACCGTTGCCTTAAGCGGCGAAGGCGGCGACGAAATTTTCGGCGGTTACACCCACTACCAGGGCCTCCAACTCAACCGCTGGCTGGGTCTCCTGCCGTTATGGCTGCGACGCTCTTTAACCACAGCCGCCCGTAATCTGCCCTCCTTTGGGTCGCCTCGCCTGGGGTATTGGGAACACCGCCTGGAACGCATCGCCTCCACTTCCTTGTTTCCCCTGTTCCAGGGATATACCCGGAAAGTGGCGTTCTTCACTCCTGAAGAGCAGCAACAATTGTTTTCCCGGGATTTTCGCCGCCAGACCGCCGCCCTCCCCTATTTGGGACACTTCTGGGCCATTCCCGAAGCTTGCCCGGACCTGGACCCCATCGCCCAGGCCAATCTGGCGGACCTGTCGGTCTTTCTGCCCGACAGTCTCCTGGTCAAGGTGGACCGCATGAGCATGGCCTGTTCCCTGGAGGTCCGGGTGCCCCTGCTGGACCACACCCTGGTGGAATTCGCCCTCTCCATGCCCCTGGACCTCAAGATCAAGGGACTGGGCACCAAGTTCCTCTTACGGAAAGCCCTGGAGCCGTCTTTGCCCCCGTCTATCCTGAACCGGCCCAAACGCGGTTTTAATCCTCCCGTGGAATTTTGGCTCCAACAGCACCTTCCCGACTATGCCCGGGAACACCGCCTCATGGAGACTTTGGCCGATACCGGTTTCTTTAATCTGGAGTATGTGCAAAAAATGACCGAGGCGCATATCCAGGGCCGGCGGGATTATGGCAAACAGCTATGGGCTTTGCTGGTGTTTGCCGTCTGGTGGCGGCGGGTGCGCGGCCGGGGGGAGTGGCGGACATGATGCGTCGGTTGGTAATTATCAGTCCCTGTCGCGATGAAGAGCAGTTCGTCCGATTTACCCTGGACTCCGTCATCAGTCAGACTTATCGCCCCCATCTCTGGATCATCGTAGATGACGGCAGCAGGGACCGGACCGCAGAGATTGTTGAACAATACACCGCCCAACATTCCTGGATCAGGCTGGTCCGGCGCCAGCGGGGCGGCAGCCGCGAGCTGGGCCCAGGAGTGGTGAGCGCCTTTAACGCCGGTCTGGCTGCCCTGGGAGATGAACCCTACGACGTCATAGCCAAGCTGGATAGCGATACCGAATTCGGACCCGAAACCCTGGCTGCGGTCATGGCCCATTTTGATGACCCCAAGGTGGGCATGGCCAGCGGCAACACCTATCTGCTGGTGGGGGGAAAACTCGTTTTCGAACTTTACACTTCCTATCACGTCCCAGGCAACGCCAAATTTTACCGCCGGGAATGTTTCCAGGATATCGGCGGACTGCAACCGGTCTATGGCTGGGACGTCATCGACGAAACCGACGCCCGGCGCCACGGCTGGATCACCCTCAGCGACCCCAAGATCGTGTTCATCCATCACCGGATGCAAGGCTCCAGCCTCGGGGCTGTCCGGGGGCGGGTGATTTGGGGCCGGTGTGCCTATGCCATCGGCAGCCATCCCCTCTTTGCCCTGGCCCGGGGCATTTATCGCATGGCGCATCGACCCTGGGTGGTAGGGGGGCTGGCGTTCATTTGGGGGTTTTTTGCCAGCTACTTCAACCCCGATATCCGGCGCCTTGCCGATCCTGAATTGATCCGTTTTTTGCGGAAAGAACAGCTCTATCGCCTTGCCCACGGCAACCGTCTGCCACCGAGGGAGCCTTGATCATGCACCCGGAGAAAACCGTCGATATTCTGGGGGTGCCCACGGGCGTTTACACCATGGGAACCTTGCTGGCCCGGATCGAAGAATTGATTGTTGCTCCCGGCTGTGCAGTAGGTTATGGCGTTAATGCCCATGTCATCAACCTCACTTACCAATTCCCCGATTTTTTGCAAGCGCTGCGCCAGGCGGATCTGTTGTACGCCGACGGCGCTTCCCTGATCCTGGCGTCCCGCTTATTGGGAGAGCTTCTACCGGAAAAACTCACCACCACCGACATCTGGCCCAAGATGTGTGAACTGGCCGTTCAACAGCGGTATCGGTTCTTCCTCCTGGGTGGTGAGCCCGGCCTGGCCCAGCGGGCTGCCGACAAAGCCCGGCGGCAATATCCCGGCTTAGACATAGTTGGCACTCATCACGGCTACTTTGATTTCGCCGATGAGCATCTCATCGCCAAAATCAACGCAGTGCGGCCGGAGGTCCTCTGGGTAGGGATGGGCGATCCCCGGCAGGTGCTCTGGACCGATAATTGGCGCCGGCGCCTGGAAGTGGGCCTGGTTCTCACCTGCGGGGGGATGTTCAAAATCATCGCCGGTGAACTGGAGCGCCTTAACCACACGTGGCGGCAGAATGGCTTTGAATGGGTTTACCGCCTCTGGCAGGAACCCGGGACTTGGAGGCGTTATCTCGTGGGCCTGCCTCTCTTCGGCATGAGGGTCCTGGCCCAATTCCTCGGGAGGGGAAACCGCGTTTTCAAACCCGAAAAGGATCCCTTCCCCGGCCGATGAAGATCTCCTTTTTCAACTACCACTATGACATCGAAGGTTCAGCCATCGGCGCGGCCACCCAGATTCGGGCCATCACCGCCGCGCTGACCCGGCTTGGCCACCAGGTGGATTTACAGTTCCGCACTCCCAAACCACCCGGTAAGGACCGGGAGTATCTGGGTTTCAAAAAGATCCAGAAACTTCGCCGGTTCGGACACGTGCCCCGCATATTCTTGCGGAATTTTGGCCTAATCCGGGAGGAATTCAAGCTGTTGGACCGGTTCCGCCCCGACGTGGTGCTGGCGGTAAGTTCTTTTGTCAACTTCTCGGCCCTGGTTGCCACCCGCCGCCGCGGTCTGCCCCTGGTGCTCTTCGCGGAAGCGCCCCTGGAGTACGAGTACCGCCTCTTTTATCCACAATATTACCGGTACCCCTGGCTGACACGGTGGGTGGAGGGGGTTAATGTGCGGGGCGCCCATCAGGTAGTCTGCATCTCCGAGATTTTGAAAGGCTACCTGATGCGCTACGAGGCGCCGGCCGCCAAACTCCATGTCATCCCCAACGGCGTCGACCACTTTGCCTTTGTACCCAGGGAGCCTGATCCGGAATTTCTGGCAAGCTTGCGCCTGGAAGGCCGGGTGGTGATCGGCTACATCGGCTCTTTCGAATTCTTCAGTAATATTAAGATGATAATTACTTTGGCCCGCAAAATTATCGACGCTGACAGCCGGGTGGTTTTTCTCTTTGTGGGAAAAGGCCGGGTTGATGATGCTCTCCGCCATGAGGCCGAAGCCACCGGTCTGGGCCCCTATTTTATTTTTACCGGCGGCATCCCCCACAACCTTATCCCCCGCCTTCTCAGCGTCATGGACATCGTTATCAGCCCTTATAAAGAAGACTATCTGTTTTATGGCTCTTCCATGAAATTATTGGAATATATGGCGGCCGGAAAGGCGGTCCTCTTCCCGGCCCTGGGGCAAATCAAGGAACTCGTTTGTGACGGCTGCAACGGGAGGCTCTACGAGCCGGGAGATCGCGAGGCCATGGCCTCCAAGCTCCTCGAATTGATCGCGCATGAGGACTTGCGCCGCCGCCTGGGCGCACGAGCCCGGCAGACCATCGAAAATAATTGGACCTGGGATATACAAGGGCGGCGCTTGGCCCGGGTGCTTGAATTAGCCCGGAAGAGCCATCAGGTCGAACGACCTTGAGCAGCTTCGTGCGAACCGCTTTTTATTTTCTCTATATATTCCTGATAATTTTTATCCCTTTAGAAATATTGGTCCGGTTCTGGGGTTATGCTGATATGTACTTTTATGACCCCATTTATATGCCTTTTAGCGAAAGCCGGGAAATTCCTTATATTATGAAACCATATCTTAATAATGTTCGGGCCCACGGTAAAATCCGGATAAACACGGACGCCTTTGGTTTGCGTAGTCAAGTTCCAGGCAAAAAGCACGGGGACAAGCAGACCGGTGAATATCGCATTGCCTTTTTAGGTAACTCGGTGACTTTTGGTGTAGGGGTATCTACGGGAGAAACCTATCCTGAAGTCATGGAAAAGACTTTGAACCATCTGCAACATCATTGTCACGTTACGGTGTACAATTTTGCCGTCTCTTCTTATAGCATTAAAGAAATGGTTGCCACCTTGAAATACCGGGTGCCGGAAGTTAAACCCGATTTGATGATAATGGGTCTGGTGATCGATGATTTTAATCTTAAGCGAACCCCTCAAGTGGATAAATGGGGCTACAGCACCCATGGCGAAGCCTCTCAGTTGATCAACCAGTTTCCCACTTTAAAATTATTCCTCAGAAAAATCCATTTGAGCTATTTGATCCGGGATTTATTGTCACGGACTTTCATGCATCAAGAAATAGATTATGACCCCGTTGACGGCAAACTTCCTCCGATAGTTTCCAGTTCCTATAAATATATTAACGAATTTAAAGAATTATCTGAAAGGCTGGGCTACGACTATTTGGTTTTAACTCTGCCTTCGGCAGAAGGGAACGGCTTGCAATTCTCTGGTATAATAAAAATGATGACGAACGATAAAATTAACTACTATGACGTCTCTTTTTTAACACCGCAATATACTTATAAGGAATTTCATGCCAGTAAATATGATTGGCATCCTTCTGCATTGGTCCACAATAGGATTGGAACAATGTTGAGTAAATATATCTTCGACCATTTCCTTAGAAAAGCCTGCAACGGGGAATAAAATCTTTCAGCTAACAAGTAACCCTTCCGAAAAACCTATCCCTTCAACTTTCAGGGTGCTGGGGTGAAATCGGTGGTGTGAAGTGGGCTTGCAAAGCCAGGTTTTTTCAGGTGCCGTTAGATGGTTGTTTTTGGCTTTGAAATCGAGATTGGCCCCGGCATCGTTAAAGGTTTTTATTGAGAGAGATGTCTGGACTTGGATTGACGGCATGGTCCGGAACGGCGACTTTAGGCGGCCTATGGAGGTTTCGAACAGTCTTTTCCTTTGTGGCACATGAACCAACAACCTAAATCCCTCCATCCCCCGTTTCAAAGGAGGGAACTTAGCGGAATTGCTTTGAAAGTCCCCTTTGAAAAGGGGGACTTTGATGGATTTATAGCGTTTTGCCGTGAGTCGTTGCTGAGATTATCCAATTAGATTTGTCATTCTGAGCGCAGCCCAGAATCTCGCTTTTTTGAGATTCTCCGGTCGTTGCTCTCCCCCAGAATGACAATCATGGGTAGCTCATAAGGCTTTCGAATAGGAAAAACCTTTTTGATTATCGCTATAACTCGGCGAATCAAAAGAAATGGAAACCCTGCATGCTTGACCTTGGAGAACCTGACATACATAACTGAGAAAAGCGGGTTTCACAACCTTCTTAGGGGGAAAACCTCTTACAAAATTCTGAGGAAAAAGCTAAATTACTAAATCGAAGAGGGTGTCAGAGTCCTAGGGAACAGGATTCGGGACGTAGCGCAGCCTGGTTAGCGCGCCTGCCTTGGGAGCAGGAGGTCGGCGGTTCAAATCCGCCCGTCCCGACCAGCTTTTAATGATAGATTACAGAATATTAGCTGAGGATGGAGTCCCTCCTTCGCATATTATCTATCCCTTAAAGCGTCGCAGGCGTAAAGAATTAGTCACCACGCTCACCGAGCTCATGGCCATGGCTGCGGCGGCCAGGGCCGGGTTCAGGGTCCACCCCCAGAGAGGGTAGAAGGCCCCTGCGGCCACAGGGATGGCCACCACGTTGTAGCAAAAAGCCCAAAAGAGGTTCTGGCGGATGATGCGCATCATCTGCCGGGAGAGCTTGATGGCTGCCGGGATTAGGTCCAGGTCGTCCCGGATGAGGGTTAAGTCCGCGGCCTCCAGAGCCACATCGGCCCCGGTACCCAAAGCGATGCCCACGTCGGCCGCGGCCAGAGCCGGGGCGTCGTTGATGCCGTCCCCCACCATGGCCACCACCTCACCTTGGGCTTGAAGCTCCGTCACTTTCTGGGCCTTATCGCCGGGGAGCACTTCCGCCAGCACGTCCTCGATGCCGATACTTTTGGCCACCGCGGCCGCAGTCATCTTATTATCACCGCTTAACAACAGGATTTTTAGCCCCATATTCTTTAAGGCAGTCACGGTCTGAAGGGCATGGGGTTTCAGGGTGTCGGCCGCAGCGATCACCCCCACTGGCCGGCTTGCCACGGCCAGAAATATGGCGGTCTTACCTTCCCGGGAGAGCTGGTCCTGGTGAGAGGTGAGCAACTCTGCAGCGATACCTTTCAGGCTGAGGAAAGTCAGATTTCCCAGAAGTACTTCCTGGCCGTCAATTGTGGCCTCCACCCCCCTCCCCGGCACGGCCTGGAAGTTTTCCACCGCGGGCAGAGGCAAGCCTTGGGCTGCGGCCGCATGGGTAACAGCCTCGGCCAGGGGGTGCTCCGATTTCGCCTCCAGGGCTGCGGCGTAGGACAAGACTCTTTCGGCATTCCAATATTCCCAGGTGTGGACGTCCGTTACCTGGGGGGTGCCTCGGGTGAGGGTGCCGGTTTTGTCAAAGATGACGGTGGTGAGGCGGTAGGCCCGTTCCAGAGGTTCCCCCCCCCGCAAAAGGATGCCCATCTCCGCGCCCCGGCCCGACCCCACCATGACTGCGGTAGGGGTGGCCAGGCCCATGGCACAAGGGCAGGCGATGATGAGCACCGCCACCAGGCTGATAATGGCCCGGCTGAAGGCGGGCGGCGGTCCCCAGTAAAACCAGGCCAGGAAGGTGATGGCCGCCAGGCTCATGACTACCGGAACGAAGATGCCGGCCACCTTGTCTACCAGGCGCTCGATGGGGGCTTTGCTGGTCTGGGCTTCCTCTACCAGGCGGATGATTTGGGAGAGCACCATGTCCTGACCCACCCGAGTAGCCTTAAAGACCAGAAAACCCCGCTGGTTCAAAGTGGCACCCCAGACCTCGGCCCCCGGTTCTTTGGCGACGGGCATACTCTCGCCGGTGAGCATGGATTCGTCCACGCTGCTGCTGCCCTCTTCTACGACGCCGTCCACGGGGATTTTTTCCCCAGGCCGCACCAATACCAGATCGCCCACCGTGACTTCAGATAGAGGGACTTCTTGCTCCCGGCCATCCCGGCGCACCCGCGCGGTGGGGGGGGCCAGCGCAAAGAGGCGGCGCAGCGCTTCCGAAGCCCGCCCCCGGGTGCGAGCTTCCAGCCAGCGGCCTAAAAGGATGAAGGTGATGATCATCACTGCGGTGTCGTAATAGACCGCAGGCTCGTGGCCCGCAGACGCAACTGTTTCAGGGAAAAAAGTGACCCAGGCGGAGTAGAAATAAGCGGCGGAGGTGCCCAGGGCCACCAGGGTATCCATGTTGGCGGACAGATGCCGGGCAGCGTTGGCGGCCCCGGCAAAAAACGGGGCGCCGGAGTAAAACATCACCGGGGTGGAAAAGATAAGCAGTACGAAGGCCATGGTGTGGTGACTGAGGCCGATGACCTTCACAAGCGGGGGAATCATAAAGAGCCATACCGGCAGGCTCAACAGCAGGGCCAGAAGGAAGCGTCCGCGAAATTCCCGGACCTCGGACTCGGGAGAGCGGGGAGCCCGCTGTTCCTTGGATATAGCTTCCACTTCATAGCCTGCGTCTTTAACTACCTGGGCAAGGGCATCAGGAGTCGTAAGGCGGGAATTATACCGAATCCGGGCCTGGCGGGTAGCCAGGTTGACGGTAGCCAAGTCCACACCCGGGGCGGCCCCCAGGGCCCGTTCCACCCGGGCCACACAGGCGGCACAGTGCATGCCCCCCACGGATAGACTGATTTCTTCGGTGGACGCCATGGCATCTCCGTAGTGATTCAGATTTTGAGGAAGCCCGGGCCTTGTTGCCCTGGGGTCCTATACCTGATAATATACCACCCATGGCCAGAAACTGGAAACAACGGTGGGGACAAAGAATCGGCTATGTGATGTGGAGTGCAGTGGGGCTGGGCCTCATTGCCCTGCTGGTATGGCTGGTGGTGGGGCGTCTGGACTTCGACGATCCTACGGTGGCGCTGAAAACCCCTCTTGAGGTGGTGGGTGCCAAAACCGGCCTGATTGTAACTGCCGCAGACCAGGACAGTGGCTTAAAAGAAGTTAAGGTCACCTTTACCCAGGGAGGCCAGAGCAGATTGGTACTGGACCGTACTTTTCCTCCGGGCGGGGGCAAAGGTGAGACCGTGGACCTGCCGGTGACCCTGGAGCCCAAGGCCCTGGGGTTTCAGGAAGGCAAGGCTACTCTGACCGCCCAGGTCCGGGACCGCTCCTGGAGCAACCTGTTCCGGGGGCGCACCGCGTCCCTGACCCGGGAAGTAACTGTCGATTTGGTGCCCGTCCACCTAACGTTTCAAGGCGTGAGCCACCTGCTCCATGCCGGGGGAACCGGGGTGATCTGCTACCGCCTAAACAAAGAGGTCAAGGAATCGGGAGTCCAGGTGGGAGGCCGCCTCTATCAGGGTTTCCCTAACCCCAAAGGTGCCAAGGGAGATTACGTGGTCCTCTTCCCGGTGCCCCAGGAAGGGCCCAATGCATTCCAGGTGGAACTGTTGGCTCGGCCATCCCTGGGCGGCAATGACATTAAACAAACGGTGTCCTTGAAGTCCAAGCCCAGGAAGTGGCGCCATGACAGCATCAACCTCTCAGATAGCTTTCTGCGCCAGGTGGCAAGCAAGCTTTCCGTACCCAACCCCAATGACCTCTTGGGTTCTTACCTGGAAGTCAACCGGAACATGCGTAAGCTTAACCACGAAACTTTTAATAAGGTCTGCTCCCGCAGCAGCCCCCAGCCTTTATGGACCGGAGCCTTCCAGCGGTTTTACGGCAAACCCATGGCCCGCTTTGGCGATCGGCGCGCCTACCTGTACCAGGGCAAGACTGTGGATCAACAGACTCATCTGGGCGAGGATCTGGCCTCCCTGGTTAACAGCGCGGTTTATGCCGGCAACAACGGCGTCGTTGTCTTTGCCGAGCCCTTGGGGATTTATGGGGATACGGTGATCCTGGACCACGGGCTGGGGGTGTTCTCCAGCTATAGCCACCTGAGCAAGATCAACGTAAAAGTTGGGGATAAGGTTCAGAAAGGTGCGGTCCTGGGGCAAACCGGCGTCACGGGTCTGGCCTTCGGCGATCACCTCCACCTCAGCATCAACCTCCAGGGTGAATTTGTGGATCCCCTGGAATGGTGGGACCCCCACTGGCTCAAGGATCAGGTGGAAGGGGTCTGGGCTCATGCCGGGGCCCCGGTGACCCAGGCCGCCACTGCCGGGAGTGTCGAGCCGCAACCGGCCAAAGGCAAGAAAAAGGCTGGCAAGACTAAGAAGGCTAAAGGGAAGAAACCTACTCAACCCTAAACAGGCTAAACATGATCATTAAAATCAATCCCAACAACCCCCAAGAGCGCCTGCTGCGCAAGGCCGTGGAAGTGCTCAGCGGGGGAGGCCTCATCGCCTATCCCACGGATACCTGCTACGCCATCGGCTGTGACCTGTATAACCTCAAGGGCATCAACCGGATTTATCACCTCAAGCGCCAGCCCTTGAGCAAACCCTTCAGCATCATCTGCCAGGATTTGAAGAATATCAGCGAATATGCCCGGGTGGGCAACTATGCCTATAAGGTTATGAAGCGCCTGTTGCCCGGCCCCTATACCTTTGTCCTGGAGGCCTCCCGCCAGGTGCCCAAGATTCTCCAGACCAAGCGGCGCACCGTGGGCATCCGGGTGCCGGACCACCCCATCGCGCTGGGGCTGGTGGAACTCCTGGGACATCCCATCATCACCACCACCGCGGCCTTGCCGGATTCCCCGGTGGAGAGCGATCCTTACGAAATCGAGATCAAGTTCAAGCCGCACCTGGAGTTGGTGATCGACGGCGGCATCGTCCTGCCGGATCCTTCCAGTATTATTGCCTTCATCAATGACGTGCCTGAAGTGCTCCGGGTAGGTAAGGGGGACGTGAGCGCATTTGCGTGAAAAAACACTGCAAAGAATTCGAGCCGTCTGGCAATAGCTGACCCCTCATCCTCCCGGAACCCGCGGCACCGCCCCTGCTCCTCACCAGATATTGATCATATTTACGGCCCGCTGTTCTCGGGTGCATTTAGAGCAGAGACGCCTGAGCACCTGTTTTCCCATGGCCTCATCGCTGCGCTTGGTGACAAATTCGAGGTAACGGGGGGGAGGAATAGGCTCCCCACAGGATGAACAATGGGCTTCCTCCAAGCGGTTTAGCACCGTGCCGCACAGGCGTACCTCCCGGTAGTCCGGCCCCTCAAAGTAATCTATAGCCTGAGTGGGACAGGCCAGGGCGCAGGCGCCGCAGGCGATACAGGTGTTAGCCGCAAGGGGATAATCGGTGAGGACCCGCTCCGTGGTGGTGATTTGGGAAAATTTCAAGGCATGGACCCGCATCCTGTGGCAGGTCCGCTCACAAGCCCCACAGCGGATGCAGATATCGCAGCGCAGACAACGGCTGGCCTCTTTTTTGGCTTGAGCGTCGGAGTAACCCATTTCCACCGGCGTAAAGGTGGTTTTCCGCAGTTCCACGTCTAACATGGGAATGGGGGTGCGATGATTGGCGATTTTTTCCGGAGCCGGAATAGTCTGAAAGGGAACCTTCCGGCGCTTTTGGGGGCTCATCACCAGAGCTGGAGAAGTGGCTCCGCTAATTAAATGGTCGATTTCCGCGGCCGCCTGTTTCCCGGCAGCGATAGCTTCCACCACCGTGGCGGGGCCCGTCACTCCGTCGCCTCCGGCAAAAACATCTTTTAGGGAAGTGCGGGTGCTGCTGGGTTGGGTAACTATGGTGCACCAGGGGGTGGTCTGTACCGGAGGTTCCGGGAAAGGACAAAAATCCGGCTGCTGGCCGATGGCAGTGATGACCGCTCCCGCTTCGATGAGGTAGTTGCTCTCCGGTATGGGGATAGGACGGCGCCGACCGCTGGCGTCCGGCCGCCCCAAGGCCGCCTTGAGGCATTCCACGTGCGTGACCTGGCCGTTGTCGCCGCCGATCTTGATAGGCACTGTCAGAAAATGAATCTGCACCCCTTCTTCCAGGGCCTGCTCCACCTCTTCCGGATGGGCCGGCATTTCGGCCCTGGTGCGCCGGTAGGACACGTGCACTTCGGAACAGCCCAGGCGCACGCAGGTGCGGGCCGCGTCCATGGCGGCGTTCCCGCCGCCGATAATCAACACTTTGTCGGCGGGTTTTTCCTTTTTCCCCAGGTAGATGTTCCGGAGGAAGGAAATTACGTCATGAACCTGGGGAAAGTCGGCTTCGCCTTCAATTTTCAGCTTGTAGCCCAGGTGCGCGCCGATGCCCAGGAAAATGGCTTCAAAGCCCTGGGCTCGCAATTGGTCAAAAGTAATATCCTGTCCCACCGTGACCCCGGTCTTGATTTCCACTCCCAGGGACTTGATGAGCCTGATTTCTTTGCCCACCACCTCCCGGGCCAAACGGTAATCAGGGATGGCGGCCATTAACAGACCGCCTGGTTCTTTCAGAGCTTCGAACACCGTCACCCCGTAGCCTCGCAAGGCCAGGAAATAAGCGCACGACAGGCCAGCGGGGCCGGCGCCGACTACCGCCACTTTATGGCCGTTGGGCGGGGCCGGCGTTGGCGGGAAAAAGTTCCCGTGCTTGGAAACCCACTCCGAGGCAAAAGCCTTCAAATAACGGATATTAATGGGTTCGTCCAGGCTGGCCCGGACGCAGGCCCGCTCGCAGGGATGAGGACAGACCAGGCCACACACCCAAGGAAAGGGATTGTCCTCCCGCATCACCTCCCAGGCTTCCTGGTAGTTGCCCTGGGCGATCAGGCCGATAAAGCTGGGAATGTCAATGCCGGTGGGGCAGGCCTGATGGCAGGGGGCCAATAGCAGCTTGGGACAGGACCGGGCCGGGCAGTGTTTATTCTCCAGGTGCAAGCGGAATTCTTCCGGAAAGTAATGAAGCGCGGTCAATAGAGGATTCATGGCATGCCGGGACAATTCGCAGGCACCCTTCATCTTCAAAGCCTGGGCCCGGTTTTGCAGTTCATTCAAGGTTTCCTGACTGCCGATGCCCTCGGAGATTTGTTCCAGCAAGTCTCTGATCTTGAGCAGGGCTTCCTGGCAGGAGGAACACTGTCCTCCGGGTTGATCCAAAATAAATTCAAGCTGTTGTCGGACCAGCGAAACCAGGCAGTCCCGGTCATCCAAAACCTGGATAGAAGCCACGGAGAGGGTGGCGCCCATTTCTTTGAGGGTCTCGTGGGCCAGGTTAATATTCAACAAGGATAAGGGGAAAATCCCTCCCAGGGGGCCGCCCACCTGGACTCCTTTGGGGGTGCGGCCGAAACGGAACCCCCCGCCCTCGCCGTGAATGACGTCGTGCAAGGTAGCAGAAAGAGGCACTTCCACAAACCCGGGGCGCTCCACTGAGCCATGAAGGCGGAAAACCATGGTGCCCGGAGCGCATTCCACCCCCAACTTGCGGAACCAGGCCACCGGCGTTTGGGCGATGAAAGGCAGAGAGGCAATGGTCCCCAGGCTGTGGGTGAGGAAAACCCGCCGGGGGTAGTTGTCCAGAAAGCCCCGGGGCAAAAGCCCAATTAAACCCCGGATGAGCAGATTTTCATCCTCCATCATGTAGCGGCCATGGCCGGTGACCACCTTTACTTCGATCAGGGGCGCCTTCCGGGGCCAGATGGGAGCGGCCACACAAGCCTTGATGGCTTGTTGCAGCCTCTCCTTGGCCAGTTCATCCTCCTCCGCCAAATAAACGATGGCAGCCTCAGCCTTCAAGGTTTTGGCTGCCAGGAGAATGCCTTCCACCACCTGGTGGGGACAGCCTTCCAGCAGAAACATCTCACTGCTGGCATCGGGGGTAGGAGGTGCACCGTTGATTACTAAGATGGGCTGTTCGTTTTCCACCCGCAGTTCGCACCACCGTTTTCCCAGGGAGGATGTGGTGATGCGGGAAAATTCGCAAAAACCCGCAGCCACCACTTTCTGGAGAAAGGAATCAAATCCCTGGCTGAAAAAGGTTTGCAAACCTTTGTATCCATCGTAATCCTGGTACTCCTCCCAGGAAATGGGGTCGATCTGACCCACCAGTTCGGACACGTACCGCTTCTGAGGTTCGATGAAGTCTCGAAAATCCTTGCCTACCAGCCATCGCTGCACCGGCCGTTTTTCATCAATGTGGCTCTGGATGATGCGGGCCACCATGTCCGGGGTGATGAGCTCATACAAATGAGCACCGGCGGAGTCCCGAACCTCCACCACCACGTCTCTGCCTTCAATGCCTCGCCAGCCCACCAGGTTGACATCCAGCGGTCCCAGGTCGTCCAAGGAACGCTCTTTCATTTCGGCCAGGAAGGCTTCCTGGACGGCTTTGGCCGCCTTGAGGCTTTTGCCCGGAAATGTGCAAATACTGACTCGGAGCAATGACCCGTTATTAGGCATGGTTTTCAATCTCCCATTCTTTTAATTCAGGAGAAGCGGCCCGGAGACAGGAAGGAATCCTGCCTTCACCGGTAGTATTTCCTCAGCGAGCGCTGACCACCGTTTCCAATTCAAAGGCCACGGTCTTGGCAAAGCGCTCCCGTTTGGTGAGGTCCATCTGCTCTACCCGACCGAAGCTCAGGCAATGGGTGACACATTTGGTCACGCATGCCGGCTCCAGGCCTTGGTCCACCCGGTCCATGCAGTAATCGCACTTCACCACTTTGCCCGTTTCCGGGTTCCATTGGGGCGCGCCCCAGGGACAGGCCGTGATACAGCTCTTACAGCCCACGCACAGCGCCGGCTCCACATAGACTATGCCATCCTCCGGACGTTTGCGCATGGCATGGGTAGGGCACACCGGCACGCACCACGGGTCCTCGCAATGGAAGCAGGGCATGAAGACAAAGGCCTGCCGAGGCACTCCCGCCACCATTTTTGGCCCCACCGCCATGATCTGCCCCAGACGGGGCCCGAATGGCAGGCCTTTGTTGCTCTTGCAGTGAACCTCACAGCTTAAGCAGCCGATGCACTTTTTCTGGTCTTGCAGGAGATAATATTTGCTCATGGGTTATCCTCACTTCACGGGGCGGACCTGCACCAGAGTTTCGTCCAGGGCAGGGCTGCCGCCCACTTTATCGGAAATATTTTCTTGCAACAGGGCATCACTGGCGCCCTTCTGGTAACAGCGGGTCTGGGCCGGCACCGTCTTGCCGAAGCCATGAAGCATAAAGACCGCCTCGGGATGGATGAACTCCGTCACCTTGGCCTTGATTTTGCCGTTGGTTTGCAGTGGATTGGAAATGACTTCCACATACTGGCCATCCTGGATTCCCAGGTTGGCCGCGGCCTTGGTGTGGATCCACAGTTCGTTTTCCGGCACCAGTTCGCTGAGAAACGGGTTGTTCTGCGTCGACACGTGGGTATGGGCCGCGCAACGCCCCACCATCAAGCGGAAATGCCCCTCCGGGGGCTTAGCAACCGGAATGTAAGGGGGAAAGGATGGAAAGCCGGCTTTTTCCATCAGTTCGCTCACCAATTCGATCTTTCCCGAAGGAGTCTTAAATTTGATCCCATCTTTCCGGTCCCACAATATCGCTTTATCCGTCAGGGACACGAAACCCTTGGCGTTAAAGTCCTCGATTTTCACCCCCATGTCCTTAAGCTGGAAGGCCCAGATGTCTTCGACGGTTTCAAAGGGGAAATATTGTCCTAAATCCAGCCGCTTGGCAATCTCTTTAAGAATTAGCCAGGCGGGCTTGGTGTCGTACCGGGGTGACACCGCCTGTTTGCGAATGCGGAGAGAAGGCTTCAATCCCGAAACCATTTGGATGGAATCGGCCCGCTCCAGGTAAATGGATTCGGGCAGAATGACGTCGGCATACCAGGCGATCTCACTGAAGTTTACATCGATGGCCACGATAAGGTCCAGCTTGTCCAGGGCTTGACGCACGGCGCCGCTGTCGGGAATAGACTGGAGTGGCTCAAACCGGTTGGCAATAAGGGCCTTTATGGGGTACGGTTTCTCACTCAAAATGGCTTGGGCCAGCATCTGGGGATTGCCGTGGGACGAGTCGGCAATGGGGAAGTCTTCCCCGCCGGAGCCGTCAAACCGGGACGCGGCGGCCTTGGGAAGCTCCTGACTGACATACTTGCCGATGTCAGCCCGGCCCGCGGCCGCAGCGCCTTTCTTGAAAAACAATCCCCCCTGCGCTTCAATGCTGCCCATAAGGGCGTTTAGGATGATTATGGAACGGCGCAGATAAATTTCGTTGGGATGGTGGGCGCCGCGATAGCCGTAGTGAAACACCACCTGAGGCTTGACTTCCGAAGCTTCCCGAGCCAGGGCGACGATTTCCCTCGCCGGGATGCCGGTCTCCTTTTCTGCCCACTCCGGCGTATAAGGCTCCACAAAAGCCTGGAGTTCCGCCAGGCCCGAGACCCAGCGCTTAACGTATTCGGCGTCATAAAGATGCTCTTTCAAAATCGTGTTAATCAGAGCATAGTTGAGGGCCAGGTCCGTGCCAGGACGGATCATCCAGTAGCGGTCCGCCTTGGTGGCCGTGACACTCACCCGGGGGTCGATATAGGTGAGCTTGGCGCCTTTCTCCATGGCCTTGAGCAAATTGTTAATGGGCGCGATTTCCAGGGCCTCGAAGATGTTGCGGCCGTACATGACTATGTGCCGGGTGTTGGCGTAATCAATGCCCACCTGGGGGTCGACGTAGCCCGTCAGGCTGCGGAACGCGGTGTTCACAGACCCTTTGCACAAGGCGTCATGGGTGAAGTGGTTGGGCGAACCGATGGCCTTCACGAAGGTCTTGCTGATGTGGGTGTTGAGGTTGGTACGCTCTCCGAATACCACGCTCTGCCCCCCATGTTCCTGGATGATGGCTTTGAGTTTATCAGCCACATAATCCAGGGCCTCATCCCAACTGGCCTTGCGCCACGACCCGGATCCCCGGGCGTCGGTGCGGATCATGGGGTACTGGGGCCGCTCATGATCATGGAGCAGAGCCAAGCCTGCGGACCCTTTGGCACATAAAGCCCCTTCGATCCCGGCCACATGGCGGTTGCCCTGAATCCATACCACGTCATCGTTGGCCACCATCACCTCGATGGGGCAGCGCACGGTGCACATGAAACAGATGCTATGAACGTTATCTGACATAGTACGACCTCATCTTTTCCTAAGGGTTAATTTAATTTTATCAAATACATTATTCACGGCTAAACCAATTAATTTCATGAGCATCACTAGTACTCACAAGTGAGAAAGAAAGCCAGGCAGATGATGCCGCAAGAAGGCAGGCGGATTCAGACCTTTTTCCCTCGCCATTCATGCTGAATTTATCATCCTCCGGTCACTACCCTGGTCCGGGATTTCTTTGCCCCTGCGGAGAGAGGCCAGGATGTATTTTAGCCGTTTGAACAGGAAATAAACTGTGATGTAAATGCAGATAAACACCCCTATGTAGCCCAGGGACCAAGGGGTGCCGGGGATGGGAACTTCCACCTCTAGGAAACGGTGTTGCATCCAGGCCAACGCGAAACAGACCGGCCAAAGAAATGCGGCCGACAGAGCAGCCTGCTGGAAAAAGGTATGGCCGAAGGCATCATTGGCCAATTTGTTGGCCGCCTGGTAAGCTTCCTTATTTCCAGCCTTCAAGGCGTCTATGGCCAGGTTCTGGTATTTCTCCGCCTCCGCAGTTTTCACACCTATGCGCTTGTGCGTCGCCCGAAAGGCCAGGAAAACGGAAACTTCGCCGATGAGCAGGCATATGACCGCCAGGACAAAGGTCCCGATGACAAAGTCCACCCCGGAGTGGCCGGTGAGCCGGTAGAACCCGATCAGGTATTGATCAACAATCTGGATTGTTGGGTGCATGGGATACCAATGTCCCGCTCCGGGACGGACACTGCAGGGAGCCGTGTTTACCGACCCCCTGCGTAGACGTTTTCATCAAATGCCGGGCAAACGGATGTCCATGAACCCCCGTAAGGTATACCCTATGCCTATGTAGAGGGCCAGAATTACAAACAGCCGCTTGAGCCAGACGTCGGGAATGTATTTGGAGGTGTAAGGCCCGAGAATGGAGCCAGCGGCGATACCCACCAGTTCGGCGCCAACGAACATAAAATCAATGGGAGTTCCCTTAACAAACATGAAGGTGAAGATGGAGGTGATCATGCTGACGAACACCGCCAGGGCTGAAGTGCCGGCCACGACGTACATGGGCAGATTAACGATGTTGGTTAAAAAGGGCACGTAGAGGAAACCGCCACCGATGCCCAGGAAGGCGGACAGGGCGGCGATGAAAAAGCCGCCCACCACTGGCCAGATGGGGTTGAAGTGGAATTCCACCCCGTAGAAGCTGAACTCTACCCGGGTGAAGCTCCAGGCCTTCACCCGCACGCCCTGGGCCGCTAAATCTCCTGCGGAGGCGCCTTTTTTCACGGCTTCTTGAAAGGCCTGGGCGGCCTGCTTGGCCTTTTTCTTCTTTTCCTGTCCCGCGGGGGTAGTGTCATAGAAGAGGAAGGCGCCGATAACAAAGACGATGATACCGAAATACCCTACGTAGGCCTTCAGGCTGATCTTGCCGGCAGTGAGCACCGGAATGAGATAAGCGCCGGCGATGCCCCCGAGAGCCAGGGCAATCCCCAAAGGCAGGACCAAACGACCCATACGGTAATAGGTGACAGAGGACATCAGTGCCGAGAGACCTACGAGGTATTGGTTGGAGGTCCGGATGGAGTCGGTGACCAGTTTATTCAAGGTCGGGTTGGTTTTCCGGAAACTGGCGGCGTAATCGCCCAGGCCGAAGACGCTGATGTGACCTACGCCGGCCATGATGCCGCCAAAGGCGCCAACGGTGGAAAAGATCCAGCCTACCCAGATGCCCCACAAGATGCCCCAAAACCAGAAGGGGGTGGGACCGCCGGGAATGCCCATGAAACCCTTGGGGGCGTCAGGATTGATCTGCCCCGGCCCTGTGCCGGTGGGAGTCTTGGCAATGGCTTCCTCCAGCTTGCCCGCCTCTGCCGGGGCAGTCAGCACCAGGGCGGCAAAGGCGACCATAATGACCGCCATGCCAATAAGAATCCAGGTGTTTTTCTTCATACAGAAAGCCTCCTTAATGAATTTATTTAGACCCGCCCCGGTGCAAGCCACCTTTGGGTCGGAATGGTGCTCTTGGATTTCCAAGGACGAATTCTATCCGGGTTGATGGAGTCAGCGTCCGGTGGAAACCGATATCTCCTTACTCATTTTCGGTATTGACCCGAAGCTGTGAAAACAAAGATTGAATTAACACTTAACATATAAAATATATTGATATCGCTTGTCAAATATTTTTTTTGATTGTGCTTCGAGCCTCTTTATGTTAATAGGTGAAACATTAATTAACATGTTAAATTAACCAAGTCAAGGCGGAAAATGAATCGTCGCCGCAAGGGAGGGCCGTGTTCCGCGTGGATTCCGGAAAACTCTTAGAAAAGGTGATGGAGACCATGATGGAAGGCATGGTATTGGTGGACTCCAAGGGCATAATCCAGTCTGTCAACCACGTCATGGAGGAGATCACCGGTTATACTCAAAACGAACTTATCGGCCAGAGCTGCGGATTGATCAGGTGTGACACTTGCTTCAGGGCCATGGATGACCCTTCATCAAAGCAATGCGAACTATTCCGGACGGGCGTTATCCACCCCTCAAAGTGCGTCCTGGCTAAAAAGGACGGCAGCCTTAAGCACGTACTGAAGCATGCGGCTCTTCTTTTGGACGACAACGGCCAGGTGAGAGGTGGGTTGGAAGTTTTCATGGATATAAGCGAGCAGATGGCTCAGGAACGGCTCATCGCCCGGTTGCGCCGGGAACTCAACCAGGAGGATGGGTTTCATGGTATCCTGGGCAAATCCGCGGTGATGCTCCAGCTTTTCTCCCTGATTTCCAGCGTAGCCCAGAGCGAGGCCCCGGTCATTATTTCGGGCGAAAGCGGCACCGGCAAAGAGCTGGTGGCCAATGCCATCCATCGTCTAGGCACCCGGAGGCAGGGGCCCTTTATCAGGGTGAACTGTAAAGCCATGCCGGAAGGGTTGCTGGAAAGGGAACTTTTTGGCAACGGGACCCTTGAAGCCAATCATCCACCCATGAACCGGTTTGAAGCAGCTCAGGGAGGCGATCTCTTTTTGGATGAAGTGGGCCACCTCCCCCTCTCCATCCAGACCAAGCTCCTCAGAGTTTTATGCGAGGGGGGCCTTGAACATGAAGGAAAGGGAAAGACCATACCGGTGGATGTGCGGTTGATCACGGCAACGAACCAGGATTTAGGGCGACTTATTAAGGAGGGCCGGTTCCGGGAAGACCTGTTTTATCGCCTCAACGTCATCCCGATACAGCTCCCGCCCCTGCGGGAGCGGCGGGAAGATATCCCGTTGCTGGCGGAGGCCTTCATTGAGCGGGCCCGCCTCAAGACCCGCAAACCCATCGTGGGCCTGAGCAAGGAAGCCCTGGAAGTGCTCATGGGGTACCCTTGGCCCGGTAATGTTCAGGAGCTGATCAACGCTGTGGAGTACGCCTTTTTGGTGTGCCCCCAAGGGAATATTTTGCCGGAGCATTTGCCGGTTCACCTCGCCCAGACCGGAGAGGCCCGGAGGAAGGCTGTCAGATCCCATCCGGTCAGCCAGGCCGGAAACAAAGAGGCCTTGCTGCGGGCTTTAAAGGAAGCCGATGGCAAGATGAGCGAAGCCGCCAGGATTTTGGGGGTAAGTAGGGTTACCTTGTGGAAGTGGCTGAAACATTATAAAATTAAGGCAGATGAGGCGTGTGAATCATGATGGTCACATCAGGTGGCACCTCTGGCGACCGTAGAAAGGGGGAATGAACATGGCTTTGCCCCTTATGGCTATTCTGCTCGTGGCCGGCCTTTTTTTGGGCGGCTGCGGCGAGGAGGAGCCGGTTAAAAGAATCGACCTATCCCAGCGGGAGGAGGTCACGGTGTATCGGCCGGACAATGCCATCACTTACGCATATCTCCCCCAATACGCCCATACGGTTTCCTATGAACGGCATCACCTGGTGATTGACTATCTGAGTCGGGTGACGGGACTGACTATCCGCCAGGTTTTCCCTGACACCTTTGACGAACACATGAATATGGTGGGCCGGGGGTTGATCGATCTCACATTCAGCAATCCCTTTATTTACGTAAAAATCGCCGACCGTTATGGAGCCCGGGCCTTTGCCCGCATTGTGGAACCTCAGGGGCAGGAGAATTTCCGGGGTCAGATAATCTGCCGGGCTGACAACCCCAATATCAAAACCATGGCGGACCTGAAAGGCAAACGCCTCATCGCGGTGGACCCTACTTCGGCCGGCGGCTTTCTCTACCCTTGGGGCTGGATTTTGGAGAACGGCCTTCGGAAAGAAGATTTTGCCGAAATCACCTTCGCACCGGGTCCGGGAGGCAAGCAGGAGAAGGTGGTCATGGCGGTATATTCGGGAAAATACGATGTGGGACTGATACGCGAAGGCACTTTGAATATCCTGGCGGATAAGATTGATTTGAAACAGATCAGGATATTGGCCAATTCGCGCTGGTATCCGGGCTGGGTCTATGCGGCCCGCCAGAGAATGGACCCTGCCATCATAGATAAAATTAAACAGGCCCTGCTTGCTTTGAACATCAACGATCCGGAACATGAAATTATTTTGAAAAAAGCCGGCTTTATTGCTGTTATCCCTGCCCAGGACAAGGATTTCAACTCGGTGCGGCGACTGGCTGAGATTGTAGAATCGGGAGGACGGCCTTAAACCTGTTACCAGTTTGCGCCGGGGCGGCCATTGAAACCTGAGTAAAAAGGTTAGGGAGTTATGGGTTTTTTAACCAGGCTGTCGTTTCGCAGCAAAATAATTTTGGGGATCACCGCCGTCGTCCTGGCCTTTGGCCTGCTATCGGCCGTTTTCGTGAGCAGAATTGCTACCCAGGCCATGCTAGGAGAAATTAAGAAACGGGGCCTCAGTCTGGGCCTCTCTCTGGCGGCCCGTACCGCCGACCCCCTGTTGGCTCTGGACTTTCTCCGCTTGAAGAACATGGTAGATGAATTAACGGAGTCAAGTGATGACATTGTTTATGCCTTTATTCAAGAAAAATCAGGCCAGGTATTGACTCACACTTTTAAGGGCGGTTTTCCCGTAAATTTGAAAGACGCCAACCAGGTGCCCACTGGGTCACGGGAGCAAATTCAACTATTAGATATCGGCATTGGGGACTACGATAACGAGGAACGGGTTTATGACTTCGCCATCCCCATCACCATCAGCAGCGAGCGTTTGGGGACGGTGCGGGTGGGATTATCTCAGATCAAAGCCCAGGCCGCGGTGCAGCGACTGCTGTTTATCATCTTCGGCGTCTCGGCTGGAGCCGGCCTAGTGGCGGTGGTTTTAGGCACCCTGTTTGCCAACACCGTCACCCGGCGCCTGGACTTGTTGCGAAAGTCCGCCGAAGAGATCGTCAAAGGGAACCTGGACCTCCAGACCGGACCCCAGCTCAAACGCAACTGTTGGGATATCAAAGATTGTCAACAACCACTATGCCCGGCCTATAACGATTCCCGCCGCCGTTGCTGGTATCTGGTGGGAACCATGTGTCCCGAATGCGCCGCCGGAGGTTTCGAACAAAAGATTGATTTCTGCAAGGAGTGTGAGGTTTACCAGCATTTGAGAGGCGACGAAATCCAGAGCCTGGCTGAGGCTTTCGATTTCATGGCTCTGAATATGCATAGCTATATTGAGAACCTCAAGGAGGCCGAGCGGACTCTTATTAGGCAACAGCAACTTTTTAAAACCATCCTGGACGTGACTCCAGACCTGGTGAGCCTGCAGGATGAAAATTTGGTTTATCGAGCGGTAAACCCGGCCTTTTGCCAGTTTTTCGGGATAGCCGAGGAGGATATCCTGGGGAAGAAGGATTCCCAGATTTTCCCTCAGGTGGCTGAGCGACATCAGGCGGAAGATCAACAGATCATCAATACCGGTGCCCCGATGAGCAAGGAACTCCTGTTGGGCCGAGACCATCGCCGCTACTGGCTGCATATGGTAAAGATGCCGGTGTATGATGAGGAACGGGTTGCCGGCCTGCTATTCACGGCCAGGGATATTACCGAAATCAAACAATATCAGGAAAAGCTGGTACAGTCAGTTAAAATGGAGCAACTGGGCAAGCTGGCCGGCGGCGTGGCCCATGAGATCAACACCCCATTGTGCATCATCCTGGGCTATGCCCAATTGTTGCTGGAAGACGTGTCCCAAGGTACCGAAAGTTATGAATATTTGGCCATTATCGAAAAACAGGCCCAAATCTGTCGGCGCATCGTCGGTGATCTCCTGAGCTTTTCCCGCCAAATCGAAAGCAAAATGACCGAAATGGACCTGAACCAGTCCATCGAAGAGGTCTTGCACCTGGTCCGGCACACCTTCAAACAAAATTGGGTTGACCTGGAGGCCGATCTGGATCCCGGTTTGCCTCTCATCGTCGGCGACAAGGAAAAGCTCAAGCAAGTGTGGATCAACCTATTAAATAATGCCTTTGACTCCATCGGCAAGGACGGCACTATTTGGGTGAGAACCAGACTTTGCCCCAAGAGTCGGCGGGTGCTGGTCACTGTGGCTGACAGCGGGTCCGGCATTGAGGCCGAAGACAAAGCCAAGATTTTTGACCCGTTTTTCACCACCAAGGCCCCCGGGGCGGGAACCGGCTTGGGACTTTCGGTTTCCTTCGGCATCATTCAGGATCACCACGGCATCATCACTGCCATCAGCCCGGCCTTGCCGGCCTTTCGGGGCGAAGCTGAGCCGGGGAAAAGTCCACCAGGCCCAGGCTCTCTGTTCCTGGTGGAATTGCCGGTCTCGCAGGATGCACCGGAGGCAGATTCCTGTGAAGACTTAGTGACAGGTTTAAGACTGGTTAGCGACCAGAAAGCGGGTTAAGGAGGGGGTTATGGGTGATATCCTTGTGCTCGACGATGTCCTGGATGCCGGCATCATGATCAAGCGCATCCTGGAACGGAAAGGCCACCGGGTGTCGGTTTTCACCGACGAGGAAGAAGCCCTGGCGCATGTCCGCAGTCATCCGGTGCAGGTGGCGATTTTGGACATCCGGCTCAAGAAAGTGAGCGGTGTGGATATGCTGGAAGAGCTAAAAAAGGTGTCACCCCGCACCCAGGTAATCATGCTGACCGGATATCCCACCCTGGAGACCGCCCGCCAGGCCCAGGAATTGGGGGCCTTCGATTATTGCATCAAGCCCATTGATAAGGAGGAGTTGGAAGAAAAGGTGGCTAACGCCCTGGGTGCGTCAGCTTAGCGTGGACCTCGTTGGCTGGGTGTCCGGTTTATCAGAACTGACGGGAGGGTCGAATAAGGTTTTGGCCCATATCGCGTTTGCCGAAAGTTTTTGCTGGTTATCCGGTTAAATCTGGCATTCTGAGCGCAGCAAAGAATCTCGCTTTTTCGAGATTCTTAGGTCGCTTCGCTCCCTCAGACTCATCTTCGACAGTTGGGTGTGATTTTTTAGCTTTTTTTGGGCATAAGTTATTGAAATTATTAACCCAGATTTCGGCTAATTTGTAAATTGTAGTGGCCAACTAAATCATTGTCG
>JBMORG010000021.1:0-42695 GCA_049322355.1 Thermodesulfobacteriota bacterium
AAGAAGATGATCGCCCACATCGACCTGAAGCGTAAAGCCTTAGGGATCGACAAGGCCCGGGAACGGGTGCTCTTCGATATGGAAATGCGCCGCCAGATGGAAGCCGCCGGCGGGGAGGAACACTAAGAACCAGCGGGACTGCCCTGCCACGAAGGCTGGGCGGTCCCTCAAAGATAATTCCTTTATGAAAAAGGAAGGAGGAAGTCACAGTGTCTAAAATCATCATTTCCGCAGCTATCCGCGGGGCTCACAAGATCGTCAACAAGTGCGCGGCCAAATTGGACGAAGCCATCCAGAAATATGGCGAAAACCAGGAGATCGGCTTCCCCAATACCGCGTATTATCTTCCTATTATCTACTCTCTGATGGGCACCAAGATCGAAAAACTCAAAGATGCCGTGCCCGTCATGAAACGCTGCGTATCCTTGCTCCCGGCGGTTCCGGCCGAGCACAACTACCTCCCCTACTTGGGACCCGGCCTGGACGCCGGTTTGGCCACCCTGTTCGCCGAAGAAATCTTTGAGGCCATCCGCTACGTGGAAGACCCGGATTTCTATGTGGGCGGTGAAGAAGTCTACAGCAAAGGCGACACCAAGATCTGGTTGGGGGCCGCGGAAGACACCATCTTCCGGAAACGCGGCATCGAGTTCGTGGACGGCTCCGCCCCGGGGTTCGCAGCCATCGTCGGCGCCGCCCCTTCGGTGCAGGAAGCCGTGGACCTGGTAACGGAATATCAGAAAAAGAACCTCTATATCTTCTGCGCCGCCAAATCTATTGACGGCAAAACCTCAGTACCGGAACAGCTCTTGGAAGGCGGCGTGCAGATCGGCTGGCCTACCCGGATCGTGCCCTTCAGCCCGGATATCTCCGGCGCGGTCTTCGCCCTGGGCTTCGCCAACCGGGCTGCCATGGCCTTTGGCGGTGTCAAACCCGGCGCGGCCTTGAAGATGCTCCTGTACAACAAGGACCGTATCTTTGCGTTCGTCAACGCCGTATCCGAAATCTCCGACGAATGGTACGCCAACGCTGCGGGTTGTATCAACTGGGGCTTCCCCACCATCACCAACCAGGACATCCCCCAGGTGCTGCCTACCGGAATCTGCACCTATGAGCACGTGGTTTCCAATGTCCCCATGGCCGAGTTGGGCCAGAAATCCATTGAAGTCCGTGGCCTCAAGGTCGCGGTCACCGAGATCGACATCCCGGTGAACTTCGGCGCCGCGTTCGAAGGTGAGCGGGTCCGGAAAGACGACCTCTACGCCGAGTGCGGCGGCGGCAAGACCCAGGCAGTGGAATGGGTCACCAGCAAACGCATGGACGAAGTGGAAGACGGTAAAGTCGAGGTCTTTGGCCCTGACCTCCCCGACCTGCCCCAGGACAAAATCCCCATGCGCCTGCCCATGGCGGTGGTGGTGGAAGTGGCCGGGCGGAACTTCCAGCCCGACTTCGAGCCCATCCTGGAGCGGCAGATTCACCACCTGGTGAACTACGCCCAGGGCATCATGCACATCGGGCAGCGGGACATCGCCTGGTACCGAATCGGCAAAGCCGCGGTGGAAAAGGGCTTCACCCTGAAACACATCGGCACCATCCTGCACGCCAAGTTCCACCAGGACTTCGGCGCTATCTTCGATAAATGCCAGGTGAAGATCTACACCGAGAAAGACAAGGTGGACGAGATCACCAAACAGGCCCGCGCGGTTTACAAAGAACGTGACGCCCGGGTCGAGAACATGCGGGACGAGACCACCGAGACCTACTATTCCTGCACCCTGTGCCAATCCTTCGCTCCCAACCACGTCTGCGTGGTCAGCCCGGAGCGGACCGGCCTCTGCGGCGCTTATAACTGGATGGACTGCAAAGCCTCCTTTGAAATCAACCCCACCGGCCCCAACCAGCCCATTCAGAAGGGTGAGACCATCGATGAGCGGTACGGCATGTGGCAGGGGGTCAATGACTTCGTATTCAAGGCGTCCCGCCAGAAGGTGGAGAAATACAACTTCTACAGCCTGGTTTACGACCCCATGACCACCTGCGGCTGCTGCGAATGCATCTCTGCGGTGCTGCCCATGTGCAACGGCATCATGACGGTCAACCGGGATTACACCGGTGAAACTCCCTGCGGCATGAAGTTCACCACCCTGGCTGGCGTAATCGGCGGCGGCCAGGTTACCCCGGGCTTCGTGGGCCACAGCAAGTTCAACGTCTGCCAGCGGAAGTTCGTGGCTGGCGACGGCGGCCTGAAGCGGGTGGTCTGGATGCCTAAAATCTTGAAAGAAGAGCTCCGGGAACGCCTCCTGGCTCGGGGCGAGGAAGAAGGTATCCCCGATCTCATCGATCGCATTGCCGATGAGACCGTGGGCGTCACCGAAGACGAAATCTACGCCTTCCTGGAAGAAAAGAAACACCCGGCCCTGGAAATGGAGCCCATTATCGGTTAACCCTAACGGGGTCTGGAGGTGCGCCCCTCCAGACCCTTTTTTGGATTAAAAACCCGGCGGTATGGAAAGTACCAACCGTTTATCCGCCGCCGGCCACCAGCCATGGATAAGGAGAGAGACGATGGCATTAACTGGAATTGAAATCTTTAAAATGCTTGCCAAAACCAACTGTAAGGAATGTGGCTTCCCCACGTGTCTGGCCTTTGCCATGGCCCTGGCCAGCGGTAAAGCGGAGTTGGATGCCTGTCCTTATGTATCCGATGAGGTCAAAGAAAAACTTTCCGCGGCCTCGGCCCCGCCCATCCGTCCCATTAAACTGCAGATGAAAGACGGGGTGAAGGCCATCGGCGGTGAGACCGTAATGTTCCGCCATGAGAAGACCTTCTTCAATCCCACCGTTATCGCCGCGCTGGTGACCACCGCCGCAGCCGATGCCGAAGTGGACGCCAAGCTGGACCAGTTCATGAAATTGCAGTACGACCGGGTGGGTCTGTTGCTGCGCCCGGAAATGATAGTAGTGCACGATGCCAATGGTGATGCCGGCAAATTCGTCGCCCTTGCCAAAAAGGTAGCAGACAAGACCGACGCCGCCATCATGCTGTGCAGCGACAAGGCCGATGTGGTGAAGGCTGGAGCCGAAGCGGTAAAGGACCGGAAGCCCACTTTGGGTGTGGCTACCGCCGCCAACGCCGATGCCATGGGGGCGCTGGCCAAAGAGACGGGGCTGCCCCTGGTAGTTAAGGGCGACGGTTACGACTCCCTGGCTGAACTCACCACTAAGCTCACCGGCATGGGACTTAAGGACCTGATCATCGACACCGGCAGCCGGGCCCTGAAACAGGCTTTACAGGATCAGATCGTCATCCGCCGGGCCGCCCTGGTGCCGCAGTTCCGGCCCTTCGGCTTCCCCACCATCACCGTGCCGGCTCAAATGACTGATGACCCCATGATGGAGAAGCTCTACGCCTCGGTCTTCATCGCTAAATACGGCGGCATTGTGGTGGTCAACGACATCTCCGCCGACGGGATTTTCCCGCTGCTGCTGGAGCGGCTGAACATCTTCACCGACCCGCAGAAGCCCATGATCATCTCTCCGGGCATCTATGAAATCAACAACCCCGGTCCCGATTCCCCTGTGGCTGTAACCACCAACTTCGCCCTGACCTACTTCATCGTGTCCGGCGAAATCGAGGGCAGCAAGGTTCCCACCTGGCTGCTCATTCAAGACACCGAGGGCCTGTCGGTTATGACCGCCTGGGCCGCGGGAAAATTCTCCGGCGACTCGGTGGCCATGTTCGTGAAGAAAAGTGGGATAGCTGATAAAACCAAGACCCGCACCCTGATCATTCCTGGTTATGCCGCGGGCATCAGCGGTGACCTGGAAGAGGAACTGCCCGATTGGAAGGTTCTCATCGGGCCTCGGGAAGCCTCCCATATCCCGGCCTTGCTGAAAACCCTGTAGTCAGACTGGAAGCTCCTATATATTCGGGAAGAAGGCCCCCTAGGCTTTCTTCCCCACCGACAGAACCTTCAAGAAGGGGGTCACCTGATGAGCAAATTTTACCGTATCGGCGAAAACCTGAACGTGGTGACCAAAATATATGGTCAGGCGATGAAGGAGCGCAATCCCAAGCCCCTCCAGGAATTGGCCTTGAAAGAGGCCGAGGCGGGGGTGGATTTTATCGACGTTAACATCGGCCCGGCCCGCAAGGGCGGCGAGGAACTGATGGAGTGGATCGTTAAGGCCATCCAGGAAGTGGTGCCCAATGTGCCCCTGGCCCTGGACACCTCCAACATCGCCGCCATGGAAGCCGGTCTCAAAGTCCATAAAGGCCGCGCCCTGATCAACTCCATCATGGCCCGGCCCGAACGTATGGACGGCATGATGCCCCTGGTAAAGAAATACGACGCCGACATGATCGGTCTGATGTGGGGCCCCGAGGGCATGCCCCGGGACGAACACGAACGCGGCATGCTCACCGCTGAAATCCTGGCCAAAGCCGCGGAATACGACATCGAAAACGAACGCATCTGGTTCGATCCCATCATCGCGCCTTTGAACATCCAGCAGAACCAGCTTATTGCGGTCCTGGATTACATGCAGATGCTCCAGGATATGGCGCCGGGCTCCAAGTCCACCTGCGGCCTGTCCAACTCCTCCAACGGCGTGCCTGATGAGCTGCGGCCCATCATCAACCGCACCTATGTCATCATGCTCCAGCGTTACGGCATGGTTTCCGCCATTGTGGACGCCTTCGACCAGGAGTTGGCCGACGTGGTCAACGGCAAAAAACCCGAGGCCGTGAAAATTGTTTGCGACATTATGGACGGCAAGTCAGTGGACATCGCCTCTATGTCCAAGGACCTGCAGAACTACGCCAAGACCGCCCGGGTCATCATGGGCCAGGTCTTATTCTCCGATTCCTGGCTGGAAATCTAATGTAGGGTGCGCACCGCGCACCATTATCTTTTGTATATGGGGGCGGGTTTTAACCCGCCCTTTTTTTATGGCACAGGCGTCTCGCCTTTGCTTGGCTATTGGTGCGCGGGGCGCCTCTCCTTGGCAGGCAGTCCCCGCCCTGCATTTCTACATTTCCCGAAAGTCAACATCACCTCCTCCACCGCCCGGTCCAGCAACTCAAGGTAAAGCTGGGTATCATAGCCGTCAAGCGTTTCGATAAACGGCGCGGCTTGAACCCGGCACTCCTTGGGGCCGCGTTTGCTTTCCCTATGTACATAGCGCACTTTCTCTCCGGGCTGGATGTGGATGCCGGCATCCTCTAACTGCCGGGCGGCGAGCGATGTGGGCGTGTCCACTTTATACTCTTCCACTTTTTGGGACAGCACCCGGGTAATGACCAGGTCCTGGGGGTTAATTCCCCCCTCCCGCAAGCGCTGGCGAAAGCCTTCGGCCATCTCCTCCAACTCCGGCTTAAGGCGCGCCAACTCCCCGGCGGTATCCGCCTCCGTCAGCTTTTGCAGCATGGCCTCCTGGGCCCGGCGCACAAAGGGCGGCGTATCCCGGCGGCGGCAGGCCAGGCCCCGAACCTTCAGGGAGCCGTCCTCAAAGACCCCGAAGTAGCGGGTGGCCACCGGGCGCTCCGGATTTTGCTTGGAGGGCATGAAATAGATCCAGCGGTACACCCCCTCCAGGGCCAGTTTGACGCCAGTGGCCGCGGAGACTTTGGCACACAAGGCTTCTAATTCTGACTCATATCGAGTCGCATTTGACAGGTATTTGGGGGTAGCCGCAGGTTTTGTGGGGAAAACTTCAAATCCCCCTAAATCCCCCTTTTTCAAAGGGGGACTTTGAAGCTCCCTTAGAAAACGTGGGACAGGGGTAATTTTCATTTCGTAGGGATGCAACCTGGGCGATTCCTGAGTGTCTGGCCGACTCGGCACAGGCGAGACGCCTGTGCCACCAGTATCAGTCACACCCGGTTTCTGGACCCAGAGACAGTCCGTGAGACCGTGGAGCACCGTAAATCCCGCGGCCTCGAAGATCTCTTTGGCGGTGAGTAGTTTATCCCGGCCATACGCGGTCACCGCTTCGTGGGCCTCGATGCGCCCGAACCGGGCATTTTTGTACCCCAGATATCCGAAGCAGGTGACCAGCATCCATTTCAGAGCGTTTTGGCGCTCTTTGTAAGGCGTTGCCTCCTGTGGCGGTATTTCTTTTGCCCGAGCCTTCAAATCCTCTCTGAGTTGTAAAATGGGCCTCAACGTCCGGGGCACTAACCCCTCCCGCTTCCGGCAGAGCCGATACCCCGCCTCGGGAACGGGATTATTGGATGCGGGAGGCCACGTAGGGGCGACTCGCCGGGTCTCCCCTGCAACAGCCGGGGGCGGCTGTTCTACATAAACCTTGTCTGTATGGGGCACAGCCCGCTGTGCCTGTGCCAATCCTTCCTGCCGCGAAAAATTACCGGCCATTGGCCCCTGCCCCCTGCCCCCTGTCATTTCCGCGCAGCAGGAACAATTCACCGTCTCCGGCGAAATATTATGAATCGTCATGATGGTGGGGTACATGGAGGCGAAGTCCACTTCCGCCACCTGGGTGTGCAGGCCCGGCGGCGGCATGAAGGTCAGGCCGCCCTTGTCGATGGTGAGCAGTTCCCCCGCGGTTTTGAAGTGTTCGGGTTCGGCCTTGCGCCAGGGAATGAGGATGCTGTCCGCCACGGCCCGGGCCAGTTGCATGGAGGTGATCAGGGTCCCGGGGCTGGAGCGGGCCGCCTGCTGCAAGGGCATCTGGCCGATGCGGGCGGTCTGGATCAGTCCCTGAAGGCCTGACTCCCGGTAGTAGAAGGAATTGCGCCGGTCCAGGTGCCAGCGGCCGTAGAAGGGAGCCGAGGACCCCTGGTAGACGATGCGGCCATAGGAAAAATAGCTGCGGCCGCCGCTGAACCGCCGGGGGGCGGGCCGCGCTTCCCGGTCCAGGGGCAGCGGTTCACTATACTCCCGGCTCCAGCGGGTAAGGATAGGGATGATCTCTTCGTCCCCCCAGTCGCTCAGCACCAAGTCGGGGTCCGTGCGCTTCAGCCAGCGGGCCAACTCCCGCACCAGGCTGGGTCTATCCGGGGCTTCCAATTCTAGAGTACAACCCTCCCACCCCACCGCCAAGCCATTGCCCGCGCCCAGGGGAATGAGGGGGTCCCGGGTAAGGCCCAGGGTGAGGGTAGCCAAGGGCGGAGCGGTAAACTCCACGGCAAAGGGGTTCTCTTGGGCCTCCAGGTGAAGCACGCGCCCGTCTTCCGCCTCCACCTCATACCAGGCGCAGGGCCAGACGCGGCGGGCATAGAGATAATACGCCGCGATGTCCAGGTCGCAGTTGTAGCAGACCACCTCGCCATCCAAGGCCCCCAAGTACTTTCTCAATTGGGGGAGAAGACCATAAGCCTTGACCTCCAGCGCCGCCACCGGGACCTCCCGGCCGGTCCATAAATCATGGCCCCGGTACGGATAGGCCTTCCGCAACAACCCGCGCTCCCCTAACCCCCGAGCCAGGGACCAAAGCTGTTTCTGGGGGCCACCCAGATAGATGCAATAAGGAAAATCATCTTCCAGCCGCACCCGCTCCCCCGCGCTGGTGATGAACCATAACACCATGCGGTCGCCCAGGGGATAAAGATCGAAGAGCCAGCCAAGGGTTTTCATAGGATTTAGGTTTGGATGATTTGGGGGATAGGGGGCCTCAAAGCAGGTGTCTTTAGCCCCTCCCAATCCCGTCGGGTCAGAGTAAGACCGGGAAGCGCTGTAGGGGCGACCCGCCTGGTCGCCACTACGTCTTGACGCCGCTTTCCGATTCTTCCAGGCCTTTGAGGCGCCTCTCTAAGGCGCTCAAGGCCTTCTGGTGTTCCAGGAGCATACTTACGAGCATGGATTCCAGAGGCCAGGGGTTGGAGGCGTAGACGCCGGCCTGGAGGTGCAGGCGGGCCGCCTCAAAGAGCCGGTCCAGGTGGACCTGGTCCTCTTTGCGTAAGGCCCGGCGGAATTTGAGCCAGCGGCTGCGCTCTTCTTCCCACACCTGGCTGTATGGTAATACCGTGCGTCCCATAAATGCAGTAGTCAGTTGCCAACAGGCAGTGTGGCACCGGCTTTCCAGCCTTTGCCTACGCAGGCTGAAGCCTGCGGCTACATGAAGCTTCACCCCGCCATCAGCAGGATAAAGGCCCCTATCAGGATCAGAGCCATGGTTCCCAGGAACTTCGCGACTTCCAGGAGAACGGGTGCGGCGTCCTCCGGGATCGACAGGGGCTGGCTCCATTGTTTAATCCGGGCCGCAAACTTCGGACCGGGATGCAGCTCCTGGTATACGGGTAGAAATACGTCCATTTTCAGGTCTCCTCTGGGAGGCTGGAAGGGGTGTATATCAACTTCATCTCAGGCGGATAGCGGACGGGGGCGCCGCCCTAAGACCGCTGGGTCGACCCGGCGGGCGCCTCTCCGGTCCTCCTGATTTTCCACCTCAACAAAGTAGTCAATCACCGGGGCCAGCAGCCGGCCAAAGTGCTGGTTGTTGGCCGCCCGGGGCAAGAGCGGTTGCAGCAACAGAAGCGCCGACTGGGCCTTGATCCGGGTCAGATGCGTCACCAGATCTTGGAAGAGGCGGCGGCGTTCCGTCAGGGGCACCTGCTCGTCGTAGAACAGGCTCACCGGCCCCAGGACCAGCACCAGGCTACCGGGCGCCAGGCTTGCCGGAAAGGTCTCGGCCAGGAGGCGCACCAGTTGGTGGGAAGTAAAAGCCCGGGCCACCCGCACCCGGGAAAGCGCTTCCCGGGGTGAAAGACCGCAGCGGGCCGCCTCCCGGACCAAGCCGTAGGGATCGAAGCGGTTGGCCGCGTCCACCACCCAGACCGGAGCCTTACGGGACAGACCCCAAACGGCCGCGGCTGTGGCCAGGGACCTTAAATGTTCACCCCAGAGCAAGACCCCCCGGCCCGGCTTCAGGGGCGCCAGATAGCGGCTCAAGGCAGTCATCCGTGCCTCTTGCTCTCCAGGTTGCGGTATACGCCCACCACCTTGCCCAGGATCTGCACGTCCGCGGCCTCTTCCCTCGATATGCGCAGCGGGGTGAAGTCCGGGTTGTCGCCCTTGAGGACCAGACCTCCGGCCTCCTCGTACACCCGTTTCAGGGTGGCCTCGTCATCCACCAGCACCACCGCGATCTCGCCCCGGGCCACCCGGCGCTGCGCCCGGACCATCACCAGATCCTCGGGCAGGATCACCGGCGCCATGCTCTCCCCGGTGACTTTCAGGAGAAAGACCTCTTCACCCCGAACCCAGGAGCGGGGCAGGGGGAGGGTGTCTTCCACATTTTCCGCGGCCAAAAGCGGCTGCCCCGCGGCGATGCGGCCCAGCACCGGGACTTCCACCACCGGCCCCACGCTCTTAAGCGCCAGGGACAGACCCCGGGACACCCCCGGCTCCCGGTTCAGGTAGCCCTTGCGCTTCAAGGCCGCCAAGTGATCCGCGGCGGCCCGTGGCTGGATGCCGAAAGCGGCCGCCACCTCCCGCACCGTGGGGGGATACCCCTGGCGGGAGCAGAACCCTTCCACAAAAGCCAAAACTTCCTGCTGTCGGTCGGTTAACGTCTTCATGGCTGCAATATACTATACATAAGTATACTTGTCAAGAGAATAGTTTATAACGAAGGGGCCAGGTATCAGGGGATAGGGTTTAGGATAAAGAAGGAAGTAGTTTGATCGTCCCTGTCACCAGCGTACCACCTGATCAAGATAGTGCAGGACGCGGAGGTCCGCCCCACCGATCTTTACAGTTTAAAAAGCTCATGAACGAATGTTAGGGATAGGTTGTTTTCTGGTTAGGGTCTTGTTATGCTGACCCCATTATGGAACAGCAATCAACAAGCGCCGTATCCCGCCGGGCCCGGGAGATCACCCCATTTTTGGTGATGGATATTCTGGAGCGGGCCAAAGAGTTGGAGCGCGCCGGGGAGCAGGTCATTCATCTGGAGATCGGCGAGCCGGATTACGACACCCCCGCGGTGGTCAAAGACGCGGCTTACCGGGCCATGGCCGCAGGGGAAACCCAGTACACCCACTCCCAGGGGCTCATAGAACTGCGGGAAGCCCTATGTGAGCATTACTGGGAGAGGTACCGGGTTCGGGTCACCCCCGAGCAGTTCATCGTCACCTCGGGGACTTCTCCGGCTCTGATCCTTATCTTCGGGGCCCTGCTGGACCCGGGGGATGAGATGCTGCTTCCCAACCTGCACTACGCCTGCTACCCCAATATTCTCAAGTTGGTGGACGCAGTGCCCCGCTATGTGCCGGTCAGGGAGGAGGACGGCTTTCAGCTGAACCCGGCGGAGTTGAACTCCTACTTGAGGCCCCGTACCAAAGCGGTGCTGGTCAATTCCCCCGGCAACCCCACCGGCACCTTGGCGAGCGCGGCAAACCTGGCCCGTCTGGCGGAGCTGGGGCCCTATGTCGTTTCCGATGAGATTTACCACGGCCTGGTGTACGAAGGCCAAGAGCACTCCATCCTGGAGTTCACCGACCGGGCCTTTGTCATCAACGGGTTCTCCAAGGTTTACGCCATGACCGGCTGGCGCCTGGGGTACCTGTTGGCGCCGCCGGATTTCGTCCGGCCTTTGCAAAAATTGATGCAGAATTTCTTCATTTCGGCCAATCCCTTTGTCCAGCGGGCCGGGATTGCCGCCCTGACCCAGGCCGGGCCGGAGATCGAGGCCATGCGGGCCGCCTATGACGCTCGGCGCCGCTTTCTGCTGGCGGGCCTCACCAAGTTGGGGTTTAAAATTCCCGTCCCGCCCACCGGGGCTTTTTATGTTTTTGTCAATGCCCGCCACCTCTCCACCGACTCCTATGCCCTGGCTTTCGATATCCTGGAAAAAGTTAAAGTCGGGGTGGCCCCGGGCATCGATTTCGGCCCCGGAGGCGAGGGCTTTCTCCGCTTTTCTTATGCCAACTCCCTGGAAAACCTGGAAGAAGGGCTGCGCCGGCTGGAGACCTATTTGGGTTCTGGATTTTAGGTTCTGGGTTCTGGGAGGTTTTTTCCAGAACCCGAAATGCCTTTGGTCCAACACTCTCATTTTGTTTATCAGAGGCCTCAGATAAGGGGCCTGAACAGGACCAATTTATCATTTTGACCAAGAAACGAGGCGCGCCTCGGTCGATCTCTCAATTTTAGATTGAGGCGGAGGAGGGGCGGACCAGAGCCTGGGGAGAAGCGGTTGTTACAGATTTTTAATTAATGATTTCAATAACTTTTTTACGGTGATCCCAGGATCGATCTTGGCAGGCTTTATGCATTAATTGTTGGTATGTCGCTTTGAGCGACTTACTAATCCGGTAGGAGAACCAACATGAAAAAGATCATCACCACCTTAACCGCCATGACTTTTGCCCTGGGGGTGGCCGCCGCGGCTCAGGCCCAGGTTGCCAAGACCCCGGAGAAGCCGGCGGTGCAGACCACCCAGGCGACCCAGACCCAGGTGGCCCCCAAGGAAGCCGTCAAGGTCACGGAGCCGGCTGCCACAGAAGCAGCTAAGACCGGCGAAAAAACCAAAGAGGCCGTGAAACTTGGGGATAAGGAAAAAGCCAAATCCAAGGCCGAAAAAGAGGTCAAGAAGGTGAAAACCGAAAAGACTCCCGGCGCTGGCATGGAAAAACCCCAGGAGGGTACGAAGTAATTTCGGCAGAAGATTAACTCGTTACCCGTTAATTTAACGCAACTTAGGCCGGACAGGGCTATCCACCCTGCCCGGCCTTTTTCTTTTTGCAAGGGTCGCTATTATAGAGCATTTGCCAAAAAGTTTTTTTCCTATTCGAAAGCCTCATGAGCTACCTATGATTGTCATTCTGAGGGAGCTAAGCGACCGAAGAATCTCGAAAAAGCGAGATTCTTCGCTACGCTCAGAATGACAAATCTAACCGGATAAATCAGCGATAACTTTCGGTAAACGCTATAGTTGTTGCCAAGAAAAGGTTTTCTTATCCCCCCTCACCCTAGCCCCTCCCCCTTGGTGGGGGAAGAGGGGATAAAGTAAGAAAAATTGGACTCCCAAAACTTAAAACCTGCACCCCCCCGCCTTTAAAGCTTCTTCAAGCGTTTCTGCCGCTGGCGCTGGCGTTTGGATAAGCGCCGGGCCGGGCCCTTTTTGTGGGTACCCTTCAGTGAGTTTGACTCGGCCCCTCGCTCTGCAACCTGCGTCGGCTCGCGCAAATAAGACATCTCAAATTGCCCGGCAGGGATCCAGGAGGCCTTGACCTGTTCAGCGTACGCCTGAATCTCCCGATCCGAAGTAACCACCAGGACGCGCTCCCGCTCCTGTTGTAACAATCGCTTGATGACTTCGTCGGCCCGCTCCCCCCGGCGAGAATAAATGATCAGAATGCCCTGATGCCGGTCCCGGCTCTCTTTGAAATCACCGTGCTGCCAGCCGTCGAATACCACCGTTATCTGATGATGGGAGCGGCTGCGATAATAGACCAGCAACTCCAATAAGGCTTCCCGGCCGGTTTGCAGGTCCATGGCATCAAGAAGCTGCAACTGGGGGGATTGCCTAATCACATTGTAGCCATCAACTATAAGATGCATAGTCTTGTAGTACTAAAATGAAATAATGGGGGAGTTTAATGTAAAAATATAATTGTCAATATTAATTTTTTTTGCTATAGTAGCTCCGGTTACGTTATATTAACAAAGGGGGACAGAAGTGGGAGATATGCGTAACTTTTTGCACTTCATGTGCGCATTGCTGCTGGCAGCGGCGATTGCGGGGTGCGGCGGGGGCCTGGGGAAGCCCGAAACCGCGACCCTGGATACACCGCTCCCCGATTATGCAGAACAACAAACCAAGTTAACACCGGAACAACAGTACATTGCGCAACTGTTAACCAAGAAAGGTTACGATTATAATCGTGATAAGCCCACGGTCATCGTGGTCCATAAACTGAGCCGCAAACTCACTTTTTACCGGGGCCTGACCCCCATCAAGACCTATTCCGTGGTCTTGGGTAATGATCCGTATAATGATAAGCTATGCCAAGGAGATACCTGCACTCCGGAAGGAGTTTATCGGGTTCGGGCCAAGTACCCTCACCCCAAGTGGGATTGGTTCATTTGGTTGGATTATCCCAATACCCAGAACTGGCTCAATTTCGCCCGGGCCAAAAAGGCAGGGCGTATCCCGCCGGAGGCGGACATCGGCGGTGAGATCGGCATTCACGGGACTGAAGACCCTTACCGGAACAAAAGTGGAGAAAACTGGACTAAAGGGTGCATCTCTTTGCTCAACAAAGACTTGGATGAGATCTATCCGCTGGTGAATGACAAAACTCTGGTGGTAATAACCAAGCAATAACAGTCCGGCCGGAAACGGCAGCGGCAACGCATATGAAAGGGGCAGACCATCAGGTCTGCCCTTTGTTTTCGTGTCCAGGGCCAGGATAGAAAGCTCGTACTGCCAAAGAAGGCGGGCCTGGAGACCCGCTCCCTGACAAACAGAGGGGCGGGGTTACCTCCGCCCCTACCGCAGCTATAGCGTTTGCCAAAAATTCCTTCCGATAGATGGTGCTTAAATCCCCTTAAATCCCCCTTTGTCAAAGGGGGACTTTCAGAAGAATTCCGCCAAGTTCCCCCCTTTGGAAAAGGGGGGGTAGGGGGATTTAAGGCTATTGGACCATATGCTCCAAAAGAAAAAACTTTTGGCATTGACTCTAAGTCTGGGCACTGACTACGGGAAAACCATCACAGAACCCAGAACCTGAAACCTAAAACTCTATTTCGGAACTTCCACCGTCAAGTAAAGGGTGCGGCCCCCGCGCTTAATCAGGAATCTAACCACGCTGTCTTTCTTCACCTTGTCGATGGCTGCCAGATATTCCTTAACAGTTCCGATCGTTTTGCCATCTACTTCCAGGATCAGGTCTCCCAAACGGATACCAGCCTCAGCAGCCGGACTCCCCGAGTCCACCTGGACCACCACCACTCCCTTGTTATCCCTGAGGCGGAACTGCCGGGCCAGATTCGGGTCCAGATTTTGCACCTCCAGACCCAGAGGGGTTTTCTCCCCTTCCTCTCTGGCTTGGGCCTGGCGTTCTTCAACAAGTTCCACGATGGTTAATTGCAGGGTTTTTTCCTTGCCATCCCGCAGGACCTTGAGGGTGGCCTTGGAGCCGGGCGCGGTGTCTGCCACCATCCGGGGTAATTCATTCATTTCATGGATGGGGTGGCCGTTGAATTCAATGATAATATCACCCCGCTGGATACCGGCTTTTTGCGCTGGAGAGTTTGGATTGATTTCGGCCACCAGGGCGCCTTTGGGTTCAGGCATGCCGAAGGATTTGGCCAATTC
Source organism: Thermodesulfobacteriota bacterium (assembly GCA_049322355.1). Lineage (GTDB taxonomy): Bacteria > Desulfobacterota > Desulfobaccia > Desulfobaccales > 0-14-0-80-60-11 > 0-14-0-80-60-11. The sequence continues at coordinate 14,281 of JBMORG010000021.1, forward strand.
CGGGGTGACATTCTGGACTTGGACCCCGATCATCCCCCGGACCACTTTGCCTTTCTCTTTTAACTGGGGAATGATGGACTTGGCAATATTGCTGGGAGTGGCAAAGCCGATGCCCTGGCCGCTGGCCAAAATCGCAGTGTTGATGCCGATCACTTCTCCTTTGAGGTTCAGCAGCGGCCCGCCGCTGTTTCCGGGGTTGATGGAAGCGTCGGTCTGGAGAAAGTTGTCATAAGGGCCGGCGCCGATCACCCGGCCTTTGGCACTGATGATCCCCTGGGTGACGGTATGGCCCAGGCCGAAGGGGTTGCCCACGGCCAGGACCCAATCTCCCACCTGAATGGCGTCAGAATCCCCCATTTTGAGAAACGGTAAGTCCGTGGGGGAATCGACGATCTGGATCAAGGCCAGGTCGGTTTTGGGGTCCCGCCCCTTAACAGTGGCCTGGTAAGATTTCCCACCCACCAGAATGACCTTGATCTTTTCCGCGCCTTCCACCACGTGGTTGTTGGTCACCACCATACCTTTGGGGTCAATGATAAAACCGGAACCCAGGCTGCGGGTTTTAAAGCTTTTGGGCATTTCCCCGAAGAACTTATCGAAGAAATCCCGGAAATCCCGGAACGGTCCTTCGGGGCCGAAGGGACCCTCCGGCCCGAATTCCGGTCCCGGTCTCCGCCCCGGCCGGCGTTGGCCCTGGCCGAAAAATTCCTGCATCTGGTGTTTCACCACTTTTTCCGTACTAATATTGACTACAGCCCCCGAGACTTGCTTCGCCAGGTTGGCAAAAGTATCCGGGGCCAGGTAGGTGGGCGCCTGGACTTGGGCTTGGGCCCACAGCGGCTCGGGCGCCGGACCCCAGGGGCCCGGGCCTATTAAGGTCCCAATCATAATTAGACTAATTATGAGACTGCGTTTTTTCATCCTTCTTCTCCTCTTGCTTCTGGTTGGGGGCTGAACCCGCCGGGAACATCATAGCAGACTTTTTCCCCACTATTACCAGGAGATATTTCTCAGGCTGGATATATTTCTCGGCAACTTTCTGGATATCTTCGGACGTGAGGTGCCTAATCAGGTCAGGATAACGCCAGGGATAGTCCAGACCCAGACCGTAGACCTCCACATAACCCATGAGCCAAGCCCGCTTGGACATGGAGTCCATCTTACGGGAGAAACTGCCTATCAGGTAAGACTTGGCGTCTTGAAGCTCTTCGGCCGTCACCGGCTGCGTCATGATGCGCTTCAGTTGGGCCACCACCTGATTGACGGCCTCTTCGGCCGAGGCATTTTTGGTTTCCAGGGACACCATAAAGGGACCGGGCTCCAGGCCTGGGGAAAAGGAGCTGGAGACACTGTAGGCCAATCCCCGGGTTACCCGGATATCGTCCATCAACCTCGAGGCAAAACCTCCACCCCCTAAAATGTAGTTCATCACCTGGACGGCATAAAAATCCGGATTGCTGCGGGTGATGCCCAAATTACCCAGAACGAGGTTAGCCTGGCTGATGTCTTTATCGATCACCACCTCCCGGCGTTGAGTCAGGGGGGGGATGGGGGGCAGATTGACTGGCGGAATGGGGACCTCGGTCCAGGACCCGAAGGTCTTGGTCACCCACTGGGAAGCCTCCTCCGGGGTTAAATCCCCCACTAGACTGAGCACGGCATTGTTGGGGCGATAGTACTTACGGTGGAAGTCCACCAAGTTGCGGCGAGTTATAGACGAGAGCCCCTGGGGGGTGCCTACCACCGGATGGCCGTAAGGAAAGGGGCCATAAAGATTCTTGGCAAAGGTGCGGGAAGCCACCAGCATGGGCTCATCTTCTTCGCTGACTAGGGCCGCTTTTATCTGACTCACTTTCCGCTTCATTTCCGCTACTGGAAAGGTGGGGTTCAGCAAGATATCTTTGAATAAATCCAGGGCCGGCCCCAAATCCTTTTTCAGCACGGTCAGACTTATTGTGGCGAAATCATCGCCGCCGCTGGAGGAAAGGCGCGCCCCCATAAGATCCAGTTCTTCGGCAATCTTGGCGGAGCTGCGGGATTTGGTGCCGTTGAGCAGCAGGGAAGCGGTCAGGTTGGCCAGACCCTCCTTTCCCTGAGGTTCTTGCAGCGTCCCAGCCTTGATGAGGAGAACCAGGTTTACCAGGGGGAGTTCGCTCTGGGGGGAAAACAACCATATCAGGTTATTGGGCAGTTTTTGCCGGGTTCCAAGCATCTGGGGTTCCGGCGCCGCCAGAGCCGCAGTGCTTAACCAGGAAACTGCAATAACTAACCAGGTAAAGCGTTTTAGCAATTTTTTCTCCATTGCCCTTCAGATTCCAGTTGTCAGGTTGACCCTTGTGAGTTCAGACTTTTTTCCCCGGAACCCAGAACCATAACCATGATATGGCTCGGAATCAGCGAATCTCTTGTCCCGGTTGAAATCGGCTGGCAGGAGCCTTAGCGGATTTGATGGGTACCAGAATCCCCACGGTTCGGCTGTCGGCCACCAGATATTTTTTGGCCACATCCCGGATTTGTTCAGCGGTAACTTGCTTAATTTTTGGAATAAATTCTTTCAGCATGGTCCAGCGGGCTACGGTCTCTGTCCGTCCCAGCAACATAGCCCGGTAAAATAGGGAATCCATGGCCATATAAAAAGAGGCCGCCACTTGATTCTTGGCCTTCTCCAGTTCTTCGGCTCCCACCAGCTCGGTTTGCAGCCGTTTGATCTGCGACTCCAGGGCGGCCTCTACCTGGGCCACAGTCTTCCCCGGCATGGGTTGGCCGTAAAGGAAAAACACAAAGGGATCGATGGTGTCAAAATTATAGTCGGCCCCGGCCTCCAGGGCCAGCTTCTTCTTGTACACCAAATCATGATAGAGGCGGGAACTGCGACCTTGGGAGAGAATCCGGGCCAGCAACTCCAAAGGATAGGCATCGGAGCTCTCCCAGTTGGGGACATGATAGCTCATAACGATGGAAGGGAACTGCGCTTCCCGGCGGACCTCTACCCGGATCGGGCCGTGATGCTTAGGCTCTTTGGCGGTGACCTTGGGAGGCTCCGGCCCGGCCGGCAGTTGGCCGAAAGTCGCTTCGATATGGGTCATTGCCTCTTTAGGGTCGATATCCCCCACCACTACCAGGGTGCAGTTATTGGGCAGGTAGTAGCGGTGATAATAGTTGCGGTAGTCATCCAGGGTAATGCTTTCGATGTCGTTGAACCAACCGATGACCGGCCACTGGTAGGGATGGGCTTTAAAGGTCGCGGCCATGGCGGCTTCCTGCATGTAGCTCACGGGGTCGTCTTCGGTACGCAACCGCCGCTCTTCCAGCACCACCTTCTTTTCGGTCTCGAAGGTCTTTTCATCGACGTTTACACCCCGCATGCGATCCGCTTCCATTTCCAGCCATTTCCGCAACTGGTCTTTGGGGCCGGTCTCAAAGTAAGCGGTATAATTCCTGGAAGTAAAGGCATTATCCGTGCCCCCCACCTTTTGGACTTCCCGGGAAAAATACTTGGGGCCGTATTTGGCCGTACCCTTAAACATCAGGTGCTCGGTCAGGTGAGAGATGCCGGTCTTGCCCAGGCACTCATTGCGGGAGCCCACGCGGTACCAAACCTGGAGGGTGATGATGGGTGCCCGGCTCTCCCGCAAGAGCAACACCTTAAGGCCATTGGCCAGTTTGTGCTCCACCACTTTGTCAAAGAGATTGCCTTCCTCAGCCGCTTTCAGCGGCAAAGCGCTGAGGCCCAACCAACAGATAGCCATGAGGACTGCCAGCATCAGACCAACCCCGCTGGCAAGCCAACTCGACCCGCCGCGGCCGGCGCCCCCCCCTTTTAGACGTTCTGAGATTAAAGTCATAAGGATTCTATCTTTGAATTGACGTTATAATCAGAAAGAACAATATGGCCAATCTTTAACTTTTATTAACTCAACGTAAATTCTCCCTTGATCAATTTCAAGGGAACCGTTAAAAGTTTATCCTGGACCGGCAGCTTGCCGTTCGGCGACCATGGGCAGGGTTGCGGGTTTGGGTCGGGGCCTCCAGACCGCAAAAGTGATCAAGGCTGCGAGACTGGCCCCGGATAGATCCAAAATCACATCATAACTGCTGCCGCCCCTGGTCCTGGTAAAGCTTTGGTGGCCCTCGTCCGACATGGCAAGCAGGAGGCAAAGTCCCAAGGCCCAGAGAAAGGCGCGGCCGGAACCGATGCCCAAATGCCCGCGAAAGGCCCGGAACCAGAGAAAGTACATCAGGCCGTAAGCCACGGCATGGCCGGTTTTCCGGACATAGAAATTTACTAAGGCAATCTGGGCCGGCTCCAATTGGACAAACCAGGACAGGAGCCATTGGAACAGGCCATACGTATTTTTGGATGATGCCACATCTCCTGACATGGCGATGATGACCAGTCCCCAAAGGATGGGAGGCAGCCAGTAATGCAATATGTGCGGGCCCCGGCAAAAAATCCTCATCTGGTTCCGTTCCTTCACTTTGGCCGCCAGGAGATCTTTAAGTCAAAATTTATAATTAGACTCACTTTCTCGTGATTTTATTAATAAGGAGAATGGAGCATTTTCGCAGGAAAGAGGCAATGAATTTATTTTTCTAAGATCGGTCAACGTCATCCCAGGATTGCCTCCACAAAGGCCTCGGCATCAAAGGGACGCAGGTCTGCCATGGCTTCCCCCACCCCGATATACCGCAGCGGTATGCCGGTCTCATGCACCACCGCCAGGGCTACCCCACCTTTGGCGGTGCCGTCCATCTTGGTGAGAATAAGGCCCGTAACCCCCACGGCTTCATGGAACAACCGGGCCTGATTCAGGGCATTCTGCCCCGTCGTGCCGTCCAGGACCAGGAGCACTTCATGGGGCGCGCCGGGTATTTTTTTGGCTGCAGTACGGTGAATCTTTTTCAGCTCCTCCATCAAATTGACCTTGGTGTGAAGCCGGCCCGCGGTGTCCACATACACCGTATCCACTTCCCGGGCCTGCGCTGCCGCCAGGCCGTCGAAGACTACCGCGGCGGGGTCGGCCCCAGTCTTTTGCTTTACCACCGCAGCGCCGACGCGCTCCCCCCAAATCTCCAACTGCTCAACCGCCGCGGCCCGGAAGGTGTCCCCGGCCACCAGCATGGGAGTCAGTCCCAGGTGGCGGTCCCGGTGGGCCAGCTTGGCGATGGTGGTGGTCTTGCCCACCCCGTTGACCCCTACCATAAGCACCACCCAGGGGTGGGCGCTGATCTCCGGGGGGGCGGACCCAGTGAGCAGGGCGACCATTTCCTCTTTGAGCGCAATCTTGAGCCTGTCCACGTCCGACAGTTCCCGGCGCTTCAATTTGTCCTGTAGTGCCTGGATTAGAAAGAGGCTGGTCTCCACCCCTAGATCGGCAGTAATCAACAATTCCTCAAGCTCTTCCAAAAGTTCGGCATCCACGACCTTGCGGCCCCTGAAGAGCCTATCCAGCTTGCCGCTGAAGGCTTCCCGGGTCCGTTGCAGGCGCTCCCGCAGGCGCTGGAATCTTTTCCGCCGCACCACTTCGGGAACTTCCCCGGGAAATTCCAGATCCTCGGCTTCCGGGATTTCGGATGCCTCTTCTGCCGCGGGGGGTTCCTGGGAGGCCTCGGGTACGGCTTCAGGGGTGGCCGGGGAAACCGGCAGCAGCGGTGCCTCTAAAGAAGATGGGGGTTCGGTCGGAATCTCAAGGGTAAGGTCAATGGGAACTACTGCCTCTTCGGGCGATGGGACTTCTTCTTTTTTTTCCCGGCGCCAGCGGCGGAAAAACCCTCGACGTTCAGGGGCAGCCTCAGGCTCGACTTCCTCTTTTGCGGTAGGGGAACCCTCGGAAGCCTCCGGTTCGGGCAGCGCAACCTCCAGGGGGGCGGCTTCCGGCAACTCTGGCGCCTCCTGCGACTCCGGCTCGGTCTCCTCTACCGGTAAAGCTTCTTCCAGCCCCTCCTCCAGATCCCTATCTTTGCCCTTGCGGCGAAACCAGCGGCGCATGATTAAAGTTGTGTCCCATTTCTATGTAACAAAATTGTTCTGTTAATCTTGAATAAGGCCTGCGGCAATTTAATTATTTTCCATTATTTCAGCAGATTCCTCTTACGGGGAACCAAGCTTTATAACGCTAAGATGTCGTAATTTTAGAGAAATCCGCCATTTTAAGAAAAGTCTGGCTGATGCGGACCAGTAGGGCCAGACGGTTGCTCCGCAGATTGGCGGCCTCGGCCATCACCAGAACTTTATCGAAAAAGGCGTCCACCGGCCCCCTGAGGCCGGCCAAGACCTTACAGACCGCAGGATAATCCCGCTGCTCCAGGGCTTGAGTCACTTGTTCCTCCATCACTTTTGTGGATTGGAGGAGGATGTTTTCTTCCCCATGTTCGAACAGGGCGGGATTAACCTCGCCGGGCTCGGCTCCCTGGGCGATATTGATGACCCGCTTGAAGGCCATGGCCAGGGAGGGGAATTCCGGGCTCTGACGCACTTCGTGCAAGGCCTGCACTTTGTCCGCGGCCTCCACTACATCCCGGCAACCTGCGGTCAAGACCGCAGTGATGGTTTCGTGGTCGAAACCTTCCGCCAGGAGGAGGTGCTGCAGCCGGGTTTGGAAGAAATCCACCACCTCCAGGGCCGTTTCCTGGGCGGTGCGACTGATCTTACCCATGAGAAGTTCAAGGGCTGCGGCCACGGTTTCCGTCAGGTCCAGGTGCATTTCCTGGCTGCGCAAAATGCGGATGACAGCCAAAGCGTGCCGCCGCAGGCCGTAGGGGTCGGCGGTGCCGGTGGGGCTTAGACCCACCCCGAAGCAGCCACAGATGGTGTCCAGGCGGTCCGCCAGGCTCACCAGGGCGCCGATCTTATCCGGCGGCAGGTCATCATCGGCGTGCCGCGGCAGGTAATGGGTAAACAGGGCCTCAGCCACTTCCGGGGGCTCACCTGAGAGCCCGGCGTAGATGCGCCCCATAACCCCTTGGAGGCTGGGGAATTCCCCCACCATTTCCGTGACGATGTCAGCCTTACACAGGGTGGCGGCCCGCATTACTTTTTCTTCTAAACCGGGGGCCAGTTGCCGGGTAAGTCCCGCGGCCAGTTCCCGGAAGCGTTCCATCTTTTCGTAAGAGGTGCCCAGGAGAGAGTGAAAGACCACGCCTTTCAGGGCTTCCACCCGGTCGGCCAGGGGTACTTTGGAGTCCTCCTGGTAGAAGAACATGGCGTCGGAGAGCCGGGCCCGGATCACGCGCGCGTGTCCCTGACTAACCACATTGGGGTCCCGGGTTAGGGTGTTGTTCACCGCAATAAAATGGGGTAACAGCTTGCCGTCGTTACCTCTCAGGGAAAAGTACCGTTGGTGCTCCCGCATGGAGGTGATGAGGACCTCGTCGGGAAGGGCCAGAAATTTGTCATCAAAATTGCCCACCACTACCGAGGGATATTCCACCAGAAAGGTGTTTTCATCCAGCAGGCCGGGATTGGGGACAACTTCGCCATTTACCTTGGCGGCGGCCTGGGACAACTGCTGCTCCAAAAGAGTCCGGCGCTCGGCCGGGTCCACTATGACCTGGGCATTTTTGAGGGCCGCGACATAGGTCTGGGCGTCCGCCACTTCCAGGGCCTGGGGAGCCAGAAAGCGGTGCCCGAAGGTCACCCCGCCGCTGACCACATCCCCCAACTCAAAGGGAATCACCGCGCCGCCAAGGCGGGCCAGAATCCAATGGATGGGGCGGGCAAAGGTGATGGTCTCGGACCCCCAACGCATGGACTTGGGGAAACTCAGCCCCAGGATAAACCCAGGCAAAAGCTCCGGCAGCCGCTCATTGGTGGGCCGTCCGGTGGTGCTCTTGCTCACTGCCAGATAAACACCCCGGGGCGTATCCACTTCCACGAGGTCGGAAACCGCCACGCCTTGGGCCCGGGCAAACCCCGTGGCCGCCGGAGTGAGATTGCCTGCGGCGTCCACCGCCACCGCCTTGGGAGGACCAATGATCTCCTGGGTGACTTCAGCCTGGGAGTCGGCCACTTCCCGGGCCACCAAAGCCAGCCGCCGTGGAGTAGCCCAGGTGAGGATTTCTCCCACCCCGATGCGCTCAGCGTCCAACAATTTGCGGAAAGAAGCAGACATCTCCTCCAACACCGGCGGCAGAAAGCGGGCCGGAATCTCCTCAGTGCCAATCTCAAGCAGCAACTCGCTTGCCATGATTTTCCTCGTCTAAAAGCTGTCGGCTATTTTTTCAATAAAGGGAAACCCATTTCTTCACGTTGTTTCAGGTAGCCTTCGGCGCACAGCCGGGCCAGGTGCCGCACCCGGCCAATGAGGCTGGCACGTTCCGCCACGCTGATAGCCCCCCGGGCGTTCAACAGATTGAAAGTATGAGAGCATTTCAAACAATAATCGTAAGCAGGCAATACCAGACCCAGGCCAATGATGCGGACGCATTCCGCCTCATACATGTCGAAGAGCTTGAAGAGCATATCCACGTCGGCCTGCTCGAAATTATAGATGGAATGCTCCACTTCCCCCCGGTGATGCACGTCGCCGTATTTAATGCCTTTGGTCCACTCCAGGTCGTAGACGCTTTCCACCTTTTGGATATACATGGCGATGCGCTCCGGCCCGTAAGTCAACTCCACGCTCACCGGGTGCAGGTCGATGGAACCGGCCTGCTGGAAGTAGGTGAACTGGGTGATTTCCATGCCGTCCAGCCATACCTCCCAACCCAGGCCCCAGGCTCCCAGGGTGGGGGACTCCCAATCGTCTTCCACAAAACGGATATCATGGTCCAGGGGATCTAGGCCCAGTGCCCGTAAACTGTCGAGATAGAGTTCCTGAATATTTTTGGGAGAGGGCTTCAGGATCACCTGGTATTGGTAGTAATGCTGCAGACGGTTGGGGTTTTCGCCGTAGCGCCCGTCGGTGGGCCGACGGCTGGGCTCCACATAGGCCACGTTCCAGGGTTCCGGCCCCAGAACCCGGAGCAGGGTGGCGGGGTTAAAGGTTCCGGCCCCCACCTCGATGTCGTATGGTTGTTGGATGACGCAACCCCGCTCGGCCCAGAAATGCTCCAGGGTCATTAACAGTTCCTGAAAAGTCATCCCGCCTCTCCTTTAGGAAATAAAAATATCTGAGTAATTTAACAGGTTAGGTCGGAACTTGTCAAGGTTTTGACCGGCCTTGGCGCCATTCAATAAGCAGGAGGAGATGCGCTTCCCAAGTCCGCCCACAGGTCCGGCAACTAAGGTATAAAAAGTCCACGCAGTCTAGCGGAAACCGCGGGGCGATGGCGGCTTTTTTTGCCCAAAGCTTTTTCCGCTCTTGACGCGGCATTCGTGGCAGGTTATATGAAATCTATACCCCATATAGGCACGTAGCTCAGGGGGAGAGCACTACCTTGACGCGGTAGGGGTCAGGGGTTCAAATCCCCTCGTGCCTACCAGGATTTTCAGGGGGTTACGGATTGAACCCGTAACCCCTTTTCCTTTTAAGAAATTTTGTCCCTGATAGATAGCCCTCATGGATAATTTAAACCAAACCTGGCGCCCAATGGTCATTCAGCCCGAGTGTTACGCCTGTTTGGAGCGGCTGGTGGCTCTTACTGTTGAGTTGGCCACCCCGGACCTGGATTTGCGAAACCAGGCCCGCCAGGCCGCCCTCCAGGTCCTGGACCGGGAGTTCGGTCCCGGAGCCATCCCCGCGGTCATCGCCAACCGATTTTTGCCCGTTATCCATCAGGTGTCCGGGAATGCCGATCCCTTTGCGGTCCGGAAAGCCGCCGCCACCAAGTTTGCGGCCCGGATGCACCGGCTCCTGGCCCCAGCTTATGGCGAAGGCCTGGATTCTTTCCTCCGTCTGGCGGCAGTAGGCAACAGCCTGGATTTTTTCCGGGGCGAATCGGAAGTATCTCGGGAGATGCAGACCCCCTTGGAGTTCGGAATCTTGGAGTTGACTGAATTCCGCCGGGTGCTTGCCGGTCCGCCCGGCCTCTGTCTATTCCTGGCTGATAACGCCGGAGAACAGTTTTTCGACCGGCCCTTGGTTTCATGGCTGCGGCAGCAGGGATGGCAGGTGCTCTATGTGGTTAAGGGCGGGCCCATCCAGAACGATCTAACCCGGGAGGATCTGGCGGCCTCCGGCCTGAGCGGAGACATGGCACCGGTTGTGGATACCGGCGGCCGGACCGTGGGCCTGGATCTTTCCCAGGCCAGCAACGAATTTCAACACCTGTACAGATCTGCCCGGATTATCCTGGCCAAAGGGATGGGGCATTTTGAAACCATGAGCCACACAAATGACCCCCGCGTCTGGTTTCTTCTCCAGGCCAAATGCGTTGCGGTGGCCCAGTCCCTAAAGGTGGCCAGAAATACCTTCGTATTCGTGCGGGCCCGGTGATTTCCCTTGACACTGACTCCAAAACGGAATAAATAGAAGACACTTATAGGCCCCACGGGGTTAAAAGGGAAGACGGTGGAAAACCGTCGCGGTCCCGCCGCTGTAATTGGTGACGAAACCGGCACAAGGCCACTGGGGGTGAGCGCCCCCGGGAAGGCGCCGGAAGTAGATTGATCCAAGAGCCAGAAGACCTGCCTGTAAGCCGGATGGACGGGCGCGTGACACGCCCTGCCGCCGATTTGAGGACTAAGTTAGACGGGTGCAATCCTCAATTCCCTAATAAGGGGGTTGAGGATTTTTTTTTGGAGGCAAAGCGTAGGGGTGGGGTTCCCCTGCCCTTACCATGGTACCCGGCATACTTCCGACCATTATCTTAGGGAACTTATCCCTCTTCTTATCCATGGCGCCCTGGCGGCCCTGATCCTGATTTCGGTGCCTGGCAACCACTGAACTCCAGGCTCAAGGTCGCCAGGATTTTTTCCGGCGTCAACTCCGCCAGGAGAAATCCGATCATGCAGCCTTTGCCGACGGTCATAAAATGATTAGAATAGCAATGAAGGAGGACTCGGTCTTTTTACGCCTGTCCTCACGCCAAATCGAGACCTCTGCTCAAGTCTCAATGTCTCGGAAATTTTAATCAAAATGTAGCGTAGGCGCCCTCGCCTGCGCATAAGTAAGGGATGGACAGCCGAGGGCGGTTGTCCTACACGAGACTTCCGCTGAGGTCTCGACTTGATATCAAAAATTGAGCAGGAGAGGACTGATGCCGGAAATTCAAGTTAAAGGAATGAGTTGCGCCCACTGCGTCGCGGCCATGACCAAGGGTATGACCAGTCTGGCGGGGGTGAGCAATGTTAAGGTTGACCTGGCCAGCGGCCGGGTGAGCTACGACAGCGCCGCGCCGGTCCCCCGGGAAGACCTGGACCGCGTGGTGAAGGCCGCGGGGTTTGAATTGGTGATGGTTTCATAGAATAACTGAAAAGCAGCCTGGATCAGGATGGATGAGGAACTGATTTTTCTTCGGTCTCAACCTTCCAGTTCGGCCCGCCAGAAGATATGGTGGACCGGGCGCAGGCGCCCCTGGGCTGCCACCGCTTGCTTGAGGGCCTGGGCAAATTCCGGAGCCGGCACCGCATGATGCCGGCTGATGATCTTAAAACCCAGGTAAACCAAGGGGAAAGGCAGTTTGGTTTCCCGGGAGAAACCCTGCAGATCCTGAATTGAGGCCTCTCTCCGCAGCTCATAAACCCAGGCCATTCCCCCTGGTTTTAGGACCCGCTTCAGTTCCCCCAGGCCGGTCTCGGGGCAGGGCCAGATGTGAAAGCTGAAGGTGGCCACGGCGTGGTTGAAAACATTCTCTGGGAATGGGAGGAGGCAGGCATCCGCCACCACCCAGCGGACCGACGCTTGGGGAGCCAGGGCCGCCTGCCTGGGGCGGGCCCGGTGAATCATGTCCATGGAGAAATCCAATCCGTACAAGCTGAGATCAGGACGGGCTTGAAATAAATGGCCCAAAAGATACCCGGGGCCAGTGCCCACATCCAAAAGGCGGGTTTGGGGGGGCAAGGCCCGGGCCAGATCATCGACAAACAGCCGGTAGATCAAGCGCATCAGGGAACCCTGAGCCATGCGGGCATAAAGCCAGGGCGGAGGTTCAGGGTGTTCACCCCGGAAAATGGAAGTCAATGTCATCGGGGTCCTTGCCAGCCAGGCGCCACCCCAGCTCCATCAAGATCCGCCACCAGCCGAAGTGCACCACCGCCACCGCCAGGAAGCAGGCCAACGCCACCCAGCCTTCGCTCAACGCCCCCAGCACCAGCAGGAAAGCCATGATGAGGAGTCCCACCAGCAGAAGGATGATGTCGGGCAGATATTTCATGGCAACAAGATAATCATGGGATTATGGTTTCGCTACCCAGGTGCGACAAACTAAATCAACCCGCTGCCCGGCCCCGCAACTCACCTGAAATGACAGGCGACCCAATGATCCGGGGCGGTTTCCCGGAAGGCAGGGACGGTCTCTTGGCAAAGGGGGAATTGGGCTTCGGGGCAGCGGGGGTGGAAGGGGCAGCCCGGCGGCACGTTCACCGGACTGGGAGGCTCGCCTTTCAAGACCGGGGGCTTAAACGTCCGCTCCGGGGTGGGCCGGGGCACTGCGGCCAGCAGGGCCTCGGTATACGGGTGCAGGCCGGCTTCGGCCAGGACCGCCCGAGGGGCCATCTCCATGAGGCGCCCCACGTACATCACCGCCACCCGGTTGCTGATTTGGGAAATGACACTCAAGTCATGGGAAATGAATAGATAGGTGAGGCCGTGGCGCTGCTGCAGTTCTGCCAGGAGATTGAGAATCTGGGCCTGGATGGAGACATCCAGGGCCGAGACGGGCTCGTCGGCCACGATGAGCCGGGGTTTCAAAGCCAGGGCCCGGGCGATCCCCAGGCGCTGGCGCTGGCCGCCGCTGAATTCATGGGGGTAGCGGGCGCCGACGTCGGGGGTCAGTCCCACTTCCCGCAGCAATTCTTCCACCCAGGTCCGGCGCTCCGGACGAGTCCCCTGGTTATGGATAACGAAAGGCTCTTCCAAAATCTGGCCCACGGTCATGCGGGGGTTCAGAGAGGAATAGGGGTCCTGAAAAATAATTTGAATCTGGCGGCGCAGTTCTTTGAGGCGCTTTTTGGAGACGCTGGCCAGGTCTTCTCCGGCGAAGAGGATGTGGCCACTGGTGGGCGGCAGCAACGCCAGGGCCAGGCGGCCCAGGGTGGACTTGCCGCAGCCGGATTCCCCCACCAGCCCCAGGGTCTCGCCGGGCGCAAGAGCAAAGCTGACGCCGTCCACCGCCTTGAGGAGCGGCCCTTTGCCCCAGACGCCGGCCAGGCGGAAATAACGACAGAGGTCGTGGGCTTCTAGTAATTCAGGCATAATTCCAGCACCTTACCTGGTGGCCGTGGTCAACTTCCACCCAGGGCGGCTCCGCCAGGCAGCGCTCGTGAGCCAGGGGGCAGCGGTCCCGGAAGAGGCAGCCGGACGGTGGTGTTGTGGGCAGGTGCCCGTGAATCGCCGTAAGGATTTCCCCGGGAGGGTGTTTAAAATCCAGGCGCGGCACTGAACCCAGGAGGCCTTGGGTATACGGGTGGCCCGGGGAGCGGAAGAGTTCCGAGGTGGGGGCCTGCTCCACGATGAGCCCGGCATACATCACCGCCACCCGGTCAGCGGTCTGGGCCACGATTCCCAGGTTATGGGTGATGAACAGCACCGCCAGCCCCAACTCCGCCTTGAGTTGGGCCAGCAGAGCCAGAATCTGGGCCTGGATGGTCACGTCCAGGGCGGTGGTGGGCTCATCGGCGATGAGCAGTTCCGGGTCGCAGGCCAGGGCCATGGCCATGAGGGCCCGCTGCCGCAACCCCCCGGAGAGTTGGTGAGGATACTGGCTCAAGCGGGCGGCGGCATCGGGAAAGCCCACCCGGGCCAGGGCTGTGCCTGCTTCCTGCCAGGCCGCCTGATGGGATAGGCTCCGGTGGAGTCGCAAGGCCTCGGCCACCTGCTCGCCCACGGTGAGGACCGGGTTTAAAGCGGTCATGGGTTCCTGGAAGACCATGGCGATGCGGTCTCCCCGGATTTGCCGCATGCGGCTATCGGGAGCGGTTGCCAGGTTTTCGCCCTGAAAGCGAATCTCTCCGGTCACCTCTGCCACTGGAGCAGGGAGGAGCCGCAGAATGGACATAGCGGTAACGGTTTTGCCGCAGCCGGATTCCCCCACCAGGCCCAGGGTCTCGCCCGGGGCCAGGTCGAAGCTCACCCCGGCCACGGCCCGCACCCGGCCCCGCTCCGTGGCGAAATGGACGGTGAGATTGCGCACCTCCAGCAGCGGGGAAGAGTTCCTCTGGTAGGCCAAGTTATTTGCCTTGGAAGCCAATTTTCGCCTTATCAATAAGTTATTGCTGAAACTGAAAGTTTTTCTTATTCACCTCTTACCCTGGCCCGCTCCTCGAAGGAAGAGGTGATAAAAGACCGGCCTTAAGCCTGGGCCAGGGCGCCTTCCTCCAGGGGCAACTGGATGGTAAAGGCGGTCCCTTGGCCAAGAACGCTGTTCACCGAAATGGCGCCGCCGTGCTCCCGGATGATGCTCTGGCAGATGGCCAGGCCCAGGCCCGTGCCTTTTTCCTTGGTGGTGAAGTAGGGCTGAAAAATATTGCCGGCCACCTCGGGAGGCATGCCTTCGCCGGTGTCGGCGATGCTGATTTCGATGTTGTTCTCCCAAACCCGGCTGCTAATGGTGATTTCACCCCCCTGGGGCATGGCCTCCAGAGCGTTCTTAAACAAATTAATGAACACCTGGCGCATCTGGCGGGGGTCGAAGATTACCTGGGGCAGCGACGTTTCTTCTACCTGCCGCACTGTGACGCGGTGTTCTTCAAAAGTGTCATGAAACAGATTCAGGGCTTCGCGCAACACGGCCTCGATCTGACCCAAGCGCTTCTGGGCCGGAGGGCGGCGGACAAAGTCCCGCATTTCGGCCACCATCTCTTCCAGATGGCTCACCTCTTCGGCGATTATGGATAGTTTGCGGGTGGCCTTGTCATCCAGGTTGGGGGTCTTGAGGAGCTGACGGGCGAACCCCCCGATGACCTGCAAGGGGTTTTTAATTTCATGGGCGATGTGGGTCACGGTATTGCCCACCGCGGCCAGGCGTTCGGATTGGAGCACCCGTTCCTCCATCTCTTTGTATTCGGTAATGTCCCTAATGATGCCGGTGAAATAGAGGTTATCCCTGATCTCGGCCACTGAAAAAGAGATGCTCATGGGGAATTCGCTGCCATTCCGGCGCAGGGCGTTGAGACGCACGTGCTTGCCGATCATCCGGGCCTGGCGCGTGGCCACATAACGCCGCACATAACCCCGGTGTTCCGTCTTGTAGGGAGGCGGAATCACGATGGTCAAATCCTGGCCCAGGGCTTCCTCCCGGGTGTAACCGAACATCTGTTCGGCACCACGGTTGAAACCCACAATTATGTGGTCCTCATTGATCGTGATAATGGCGTCGGTGGCGCTGTTGATGATACCGGAGTTGATTTCCTGCTTCTGGCGCAATTCCTGAAGTTGACAAACCAGTCCTTTCAGGAAGCGGGCCACTGGACCGCCCACGAGATTCTCTGGTTTCTCCGTCGGAAAACCGCTGAGTCCGGTAGTCAAGAACTGGGCGTCCACGATGAGATCAAACTGCTCCGGATGCAAACCAGCTAAGGGGTTCACCTGCTTGCCGGCCAGGACCTCGGGCTTGCTGCCGAACAGAACCACATCCACCGGAGGATAACCTTCCAGAGAAAAAGGCAGGCTGACCGGCTGGCAAAGGAATTCCTGGCCGTTTAAAACAACGGCGATGCGGATGGGTTCAGAGGCAGTAACCATTTAACTAGGGGTTCCCTTGTGGTACGACACGTGTTGGCTAAGATCGTCCTTTTCACCCGCTGCCGCCTCCTCCAAGGGCAGTTGGAGGGTGAAGGTGGAGCCCCGGTCCGGAGCGCTTTCGGCAAAAATGCAGCCGCCGTGCTCTTGCATGATACTCTGGCAAATGGCCAGTCCCAGGCCGGTCCCGGTTTCCTTGGTAGTAAAATAAGGTTGAAAAATGCTGCTGGCCACCTCGGGAGGCATGCCTACGCCGCTGTCACTGACAGTGATTTCGACATTGGGGCCTCGAACCCGGCTGGTGATGGCGATCTCCCCCCCCTGGGGCATGGCTTCTTGGGCATTTTTGAAGAGGTTGACCAAGACCTGATGCAACTGCTTGGGGTCGAAGGCTACAGGCGGAAGCGGAGTTTCGTGCACTTGACGGACCTGGATATTTTGCTTCCGGAAGGAGTCCTGGAACAGAGCCAGGGCCTGGGTGATCGCGGCGGTAACATCCCCCTGACTTTTCTGGGCCGGAGGTCGGCGAACAAAATCCCGCATTTCCGCCACCATTTCCTCCAGATGCATCACCTCCTGGGCGATGGTGGTCAACTTGTGGCGATCGGCTTCGTCAAATTCCGGAACCTTGAGAAGCTGCCGGGAAAAGCCTCCGATGATAAGAAGAGGGTTCTTGATTTCATGGGCGATATGGGCCACGGTATTGCCCACTGCGGCCAGACGTTCGGACTGGAGCACCCGGTCTTCCATGGCCTTGTATTCGGCAATATCCCGCATGATGGCGGTAAAGTAGAGGCTGCCATGGATTTCGACCACTGAAAAGGAAATGCTCAAGGGGAATTCCCGGCCATCCCGGCGTTGGCCGATAAGACGCCGTTGCCGGCCCAACACATGGGCTTCCCGGGTGGCCAGATAGCGCTGGAGATAGCTCCGGTGGAGTTCCTTATGAGGCGGTGGGACGATCAGTTTCAGGTCTTGGCCCAGGGCTTCTTCCCGGGTGTATCCGAACATGCGCTCCGCCCCCTGATTGTAACCGACAATCATGTGGTCTTCGTTGATGGTGACCAGGGCATCGGTGGCGCTGTTGATAATGCCGGTATTGATTTCCTGCTTATGACGCAATTCCTGGAGCTGGCAGACCAATTTTTGCAAGAACTGGGCCGGGGGACCGGCAACCAAGTTATCCAACTTTTGGGGGGTAATACCGGTCCTCTTGCCCAGGAGGAACTGGCCGTCCAGGATGAGATCGAACCCTTCCGGGTTCAACTCCGGCAAGAGTTTTACCTCCAAACCTGTCTGGCTTTGGGGATTGCTGCCGAACAGAACCAGCTCCACCGGCGGGTAGCCTTCCATAGAGAAAGGCACCATCACCTCGTGGCAGATGAATTCCTGACCGTCCAGAACAATGGCGATACGGATGGGCTTGGGCGGGGTGGTCATGGGGTAAGCGGTCAGCTTTCAGCGCTCAGCTATTAAAAAGTGGCTATCAGGTCATAATGCCGGTTCTGTCCTAAAAAATTCCTTGGTCTTGGTGGCACAGGCGTCTCGCCTGAGGAGGATTGAAATTCCACAGTCGCACCCTGCACGGTTTCTGAAAGCTGACTGCTGACAGCTGACCGCTGACAGCTTTTCTCAGCCCTCAAATCGCTTGAACACCAGGGCTGCGTTGGTGCCCCCAAATCCGAAGGAATTGGACAGGGCGTAACGAATTTCGGCGGGCCGGGCCTGGCCCACAACGAAATCAAGGCCGGCACAGTCCGGGTCCACTTCGTCCAGATTGATGGTGGGCGGCACGATCCCATGCTTAATGGACAAGGCGGAAAAAATGCCTTCCACCGCCCCGGCCGCGCCCAGCAAGTGTCCGGTCATGGACTTGGTGCCGCTCACCATCAGTTTTGGTGCGGCCTCGCCAAAGATTTCTTTCAGAGCCTGGGTTTCGTTGCGGTCGCCCACCGGGGTGGCCGTGGCGTGCGGGTTGACGTAATCAATGTCTTCGGGCCCGACGCCGGCGTCTTGCATGGCCAACTGGATGCAGCGCTTGGCCCCCTCCTTGTCAGGATCGGTAATATGGTGGGCATCGCCGGTCATGCCGAACCCGACGATTTCCGCATAGATATCGGCATTTCGGGCCAGGGCATGGTCCAACTCCTCTAGCGCCAAGATGCCGCAACCCTCCGCCATAACAAAGCCGCAGCGGTGGGTATCGAAGGGACGGCTGGCAGCTTCGGGACGGTCATTGAAACCGACGGCCAAGGCGCCCATGCGATAAAAGGCAGTAAGAGTCAGAATCGTCACTGCGGCCTCGGTGCCTCCTGCGGCCATGAGGTCCGATTCCCCTAATTGTATGGAGCGGTAGGCCAAACCGATGGCATGGGCCCCGGCGGCGCAGGCAGTGGACAGAGCCATATTGGGTCCTTTGGCCTTAAACCGGATGGAGACGTTGCCGGCAGCCAGATTGGGAATCATTTTGGGCACCAGGAATGGAGAAACCCGGCGCACGCCTTCGTCCAGAAGCTTCTGAACCCCGTCCTCCCAGGAACTGACGCCGCCCATGCCGCTGGCGATGATAACCCCGGCCCGCTCCGGGTCTTCTGAGTCCAAGTTGAGTCCCGAGTCTTGGACCGCTTCCATGCTGGCGGCCAGGGCAAACTGGGTAAAGCGGTCGGTGTACTTGATTTGCTTCAAATCTTCTTTGGTGACTTCATCTTTGCGGGCCTGTAAAATTTCTTTCAAATCAAAATCTTGCATCACCCCGCCGATTATGGGGAAATCACTGGGAACGCGATAGCGTTCTATGACCGCGGGATCAAAGCGGGTCAGTCTGGACACCCCTGATTGCCCATTCAGCAAACGACTCCACACGGTGGGTACGTCCAGCCCCATGGACGTCACCATGCCGACGCCCGTGATCACCACCCGCCTTAACCCCATGTTTTTTCTAAAACTCATGAATAAAAACCTCTCCCACAGCCAATTATGAAATAATACCCAAAGCGCTTGAAATGGGCAACTGGCCCCCTTCCCGGGGCAAATACACAATTACGTTGATGATATTGCCATTGTAAATTACCCGTGTTACTATTGCAACGGCTTTCAGGCCGGAATCGAGAGCGAACGACCAGGCCCGAGAGTCTGACGAGCAATACTTTTTCACCAATATCTTTAATTCAGTAGCCGCCACTTTATGCTTTGCCGGGTAGAGTCGTACTCCGGATTTCGACTTCACGAACGCCCCCGGCGTTTTACCTGGGGGGAAAGCTGGCTGGAAATTGACCAGATCACAGGGCAATGGATGACTCCAACCTCCCTCTGCTTCGAAGTTCGAGTGCAGGCCGCCACTTATCGCCTGGAATACCATCGGCCGCGGGATGCCTGGGAGGTAGATTTGATCAGGTCCGGATAACTCTTTCGGTGGATGGGCAATTTTTGGATTTACTTTCTCACAAATCATAGGGTAAAATTGAGCATTTTGGGGAGCTAGGCATTTCCCGGATGTTTTCCCAATATCCAGTGCTGGTCTGCTGGTCAATTTTTTACCTAAATCAGTCCATTACCTAAAAAGGATTTAATATGAAATGTAAGGTAAACCCCCGCTACATGGAGCAGTTATATTCCTTTTATTCACCCTTTTACGAATATGTCTTCGGCAAACTCCTGGGCCCGGGCCGACGCAAAGCTTTCAAGTACGTCCCCCGGGGACCTCACCAGAAGGTCTTGGAAATCGGCGTGGGACCCGGTTCCACTCTGGAATTTTATCCCCCCAAAACCCGGTTCGTGGGGATAGACATATCCAAGGCCATGATCGACCAGGCCCGGAAAAAGGCCGTCGGTATCAACAGCGGCAGTCGCTTCGACTTCCACGTCATGGACGCCTCCCATCTGGATTTTCCCGATAATCACTTCGACATCGTTATGGCTGCGTATGTGATAACCACGGTCCAGGATCCCCACAAAGTCTGTCGGGAGATTCACCGGGTGGTCAAGCCCGGAGGTCAAATCGTTGCGGTGAATCATACCCGGTCCCAGAACGGTAGTTTGTGGGGCCGCGTCGAAGACGTGATGGCGCCGCTATTTGTCCACCTTGGCTTCACCACTGATCTGGACGTTATCCGGGTTATGAAAGACGCAGGCATTACTGTTCATAAGACGGTCCCCTGTAATCTGCTCAATACCGGCCGGATCATTATGGGTACAAAGCAGTAACCAGGGCTGGTGCAGACCTTTTCCACTGGCCTTTCCTTTGCGGTGGCCTGCCCCTGATTTTCTGGTTGAGGTTCGCTCATTGTTGCCTTTATGCTATCTATTCAAGGGGCGGAGTGCCTCCGGCCTCGGGAGAATATCATGAAAATCGACAAAAATTCATTTGTTACCATCGATTATCTAATCAACTTGAGCAATAATGAGACTTATCCCCCCGATGGCAAGCCGGAGGAAATTTCTTTCTGTATGGGCTGGGGAGCCATGCCTCCGGGATTAGAGGAAGCTCTTTTGGGCCTCGAGGTAAATGACCATAACGTCGTCACCCTCTCCGCGGAACAAGCCTATGGCAAATTTGACGATGAACTGCTCATGGAGGTGCCGCGTTCCGACTTCGCCCCGGAGGTGGAGTTGCGGCCCGGCCTGGTATTTGAGACTGAGAATGAAGAAGGCCAGCCGGTATATTTTATTGTGCAGGAGGTCCGGCCCGAAACCGTGCTCATTGATTTTAATCATCCCCTGGCGGGCAAAGACCTGGAAGTCTCCTTTACCATCCGCCAAGTGCGGGAGGCCACCCCTGATGATCTCAAAGAACAACAAGCCTGCACCTGCTCTGAATGCCGGGAAGGAGGCTCTCACCAGCATTAAAGGGGATGCTTGATGACCTTACCCTGGGCCCAACATTATGACCCGGGAGTGCCCCTGACGGTGGGGCCGGTCACAACCTCCTTGCCGCGGCTCTTGTTGAACGCGGCGGAACGCTCACCCCAGGCCCCGGCCCTGGTTTTTTTTGGCCGGACCATTTCCTATGGCGAACTGAACATTCAAACGGCCAGAGTGGCCAACGCCTTGAAGAGTCTGGGGCTAGCCAAAGGCGAGCGCGTCGGCATATTCCTGCCCAACATTCCGCAACTGGTCATCTCCTACCATGCCGTCCTGCGTCTGGGCGCGGTGTCGGTGATGCTCAATCCCCTCCTCAGCGCCAAGGAACTGGCACACCAATTGGCGGACTCCGGGGCCACACGGCTGGTGCTGCTGGACCACTTTCTCCCGAAGCTTGAGGAAGTTCGCGGGCAGGTGAACCTGGTCCAGACCATCATCACCAGCCTGATGGACTGCCTCCCCTGGCCCTTGAGCTGGCTCTATGCCTTCAAAGCCCGGCGGGAAGGACTGACCCTGGGGTTTAAACCCGGCCCGGACCGCTTCTCGTGGCAGGAGTTGCTGAGATATTCTCCTCTGGCCGACAGCACCTTGCCAGACCCCCGGGATCTGGCAGTTCTCCAATATACCGGCGGCACCACCGGCACCCCCAAGGCCGCCATGCTGTCCCATGACAACCTCATGGCTAACGTGGCCCAAATCAACGCCTGGCTGCCGAAGGTCAGGTTCGGCCAAGAGCGTGTCATGGGTCTGCTGCCCTTTACCCATTCTTTCGGACTCACCGCCTGTCTTAACTGGCCCATGTCCCAGGGAGCCATGATTATCTTGCTGCCCCGGTTTGAAATCAACGGCTTCTTAAAGGCCATGCAGAAGTACCGGCCCACCATGCTTCCCGGGGTCCCTACCCTGTTTGTGGCCCTGATCAACGACCCTCGCCTGCCCAGCCTTGACCTGTCCCACCTTTGGGCTTGCATCAGTGGCTCGGCTCCCCTGCCTCTGGAAGTCCGGGACCGTTTCGAAGCCCTCAGCGGCTGTACGATGTTGGAGGGCTACGGCCTCACTGAAGCCGCACCGGTTACCCACTTCAATCCCATCCAGGGGAAAAGGCCTCCAGGCAGCATGGGCATCCCCCTGCCCAGCACCCTGGCGAAGGTGGTGGATCAGGAGACCGGCGGCCGGGAACTGCCCCCCGGCCAAGAAGGGGAACTGGTACTCCGGGGCCCCCAGGTCATGGCCGGCTACTGGCAGAACCCCCAGGAGACCGCCATGGTCTTGCGGGACGGCTGGCTGTATACGGGAGACCTGGCCCGCATGGATGAGGATGGTTACTTTTACATCGTGGAACGGAAAAAGGATATGATCATTGCCGGGGGTTACAAGATCTACCCCCGGGAAGTGGAGGAGGTGCTCTATCAGCACCCCGGGGTGAGAGAGGCCGCGGCTTTCGGCGTGCCAGACGTTTACCGGGGAGAAACAGTAAAAGCGGTCATAGTGCCCCAGGAGGGGGCTGCCCTCACTGCGGCGGACATTGAGGCCCACTGCCGCCGCTTGTTGGCGGTTTATAAGGTTCCCAAGATCATCGAGTTTCGCCCGGAGTTGCCCAAAAGTTTGGTGGGCAAGGTGTTGCGCCGGGTGCTCCGGGAGGAGGGGGCCGGTTCCAGCCGGACATCTTCCCTTTAATCTGTTTCCTATGACTCTGGGACGGGTTCTCCGCTACTATTGGCTGAAATTCCTTCGCCTCCAGGATGATCCCCGGCAAATCGCCGGGGGCGCGGCCCTGGGGGTCTTCATTGCCTTTACCCCCACCATCCCCTTTCATACTGTAGGCGCCTTGACCCTGGCCGCTCTCCTGAGAGTATCTCCGGTAGCCACGTTTCTATGCATCCAGATTTGCAATCCTCTTACCATCCCTCCCATCTACATTGCGGCTTATAAAGTGGGGCAATTTCTGCTATATCGAGGCAAACCTTTGATTTTTCCAGAAACCTTCAGTTTTGAAGCCTGGCTCCGGGTCCTCTGGGAGGGAGGTCTAGCCCTGCAAGTGGGTGGTGTCATCATTGCCATCCCTCCGGCCATTGTGGCTTATTTCCTGACTTTGTGGATCGTGCGGCGCCATCGCCGGCGTAAAACGCAAAAGGCTCTTGATGTCCTCAACCTCTCCCAAAGCCCTCCTGCTCCGTCTGGGCCTGAAGCCTAAGAAGGCCCTGGGCCAACATTTTCTGCTCCACCCCCACCAGGCCCGGCGCATTGTCAAGGCCCTGAACCTGGAGCCGGAGGACACGGTAGTGGAGATCGGCGCGGGGCTGGGAGCCCTCACCATCTTCCTGGCCCAGGCCGTCCGCCGGGTGATCGCCCTGGAACGGGATCCGGAACTGGTCAGATTCCTGAAGGAAGATTTGTTTTCCGAAGCTCCCGGAGTTGAAGTGGTCTGCCAGGATGTACTGGAATTCGATTTCCCCATGGTTTGCCGGGAAGTAGGCCGGCCCCTGGTCCTGGTGGGGAACCTGCCCTATCAGATCACCTCGCCGTTGCTGTTCCGGTTGATCGAGTCCATCCCGGCCATCGCCCGGGCCGTCCTCATGATGCAGCAGGAGGTGGGGGCCCGTCTGTTGGCAGCACCGTATACCAAGGATTATGGGGTTCTCTCCGTCCTGGGGCAGTATTATTTTCAGATCTCCCGCCTGTTTTCGCTGTCTCCGGGCAATTTCTTTCCGCCCCCTCTGGTGGATTCGGTAGTGGTGCGCCTCTTGCCTAAGGTGCCATTACCTGCGGCGCACGACGAGGCCTTGCTGCAGAAGGTGGTCAAAACCGCATTCGCTCACCGCCGCAAGACCCTGAACAACACCTTAGTGGCCCATAGCGCGGACTTCGGGTTAAGCCCGGAGGTCATGCGAACCCTTTTGGGCGATATGGGCATCGATCTTAAGCGCCGGGGTGAAACCCTGGGCGTGGCGGAATTTGTGGCCTTGAGTAATAAGATCTTGGAGTTGAGACAAGAATAACCGCCAAGATATCAGGGCAATGCAGGACAGTCGTCCTCGGTTGTTCTTGGATAGGCGAGGGCGGCTGGCTTACACATTCTTCATGATGTCCTTATAGCTACTGGAGCAATCGGAAGGAAATTTTGGCAAACGCTTTAATTCTTCGAAAAGGCAGTTTTGGAGACTGTGGCCCTAAAGCACACAAGGGCGGGTTTTAAACCCGCCCCTGCTTTATATTCTTTCGAATTCGAATAATCCGGCTAAAGGGGGGTGCACCGCCCCTTTAGCAGATACTTACTTGCCGATCACCAGGATAGTGGCGTCTTTGGCCACGGAAGCGCCGGGTTCGAAGTTGATGGCCTTTACCACGCCGGTGGCCGGGGCCGGCAGCGAGTTCTGCATCTTCATGGCTTCCAGCACGCAGATCAGGTCGCCGTTGTTGACCTTGTCTCCTACCTTGACGCTATAGCTGATAATCATTCCGGGCATGGGGGCCTTCAGGGGCACGTCGCCCGCGGCCAGGGTTTCCGCCGCCGGCGCCGCCGTAGGTTTGGGGGCTGCCGGGGGTGCAGGCGCGGCCGCCGGGGCCGCCACCGGACGCGGTGCCGCCATGGGTGCCACACCGGTGATCACCGGGGCCCCGGAGGTGCATTCCACCTCCACCTGGTAATACTTATTATCCACGAAGACGTTGAAGGTCCTGATTCCCGGCCCCTTTTCCGGAGCTGGCTGCTCCAGGGAATCCAGGTATTCCTTGACCTTGGCAAAGAGCTTTTTCTGCTTGATGGTCAGATAGACATCGTCTTCAAGCTTGATCTGCTCCAGGGTTTTGCCCTTGACCTCTTCGGGGACAGGCTCCAACCCGTATTTCCACTTTAAAAAGCGCATGCCGGTGGTGGGATACAGAGCGTAGATCAGGATGTCGCCCTCGTTTTTGGCTATGCCCTTGGTATCCGCCACCGCTTTGTCCCATTCGGGTTCCAGGATGTCTCCGGGCCGCCCGGTGGTGGGAGTCTCGCCCCGTTCGTAGCCCTTAAGCACCAGCTTTTGCACCTCCGGGTCCATGGGAGCCGGGGTTTTGCCGTAGAGACCATAGGCCAGACCCTGGGTCTCGGCGGTCACCCGGTTGTAGCGCCCGAACAAGACGTTCATCACCCCCTGGATGCCCACGATCTGGCTGGTGGGGGTCACCAGGGGCGGATAACCCAGCTCCTTCCGGGTATTGGGGAGTTCTTCCATGACCTCATGGATGCGGTCCATGGCGTCCAACTCCCGGAGCTGGTTCACCAGGTTGGAGTACATGCCGCCGGGAATCTGGTGCAGGAGCACCCCGGTGTCGATCTGGGCCATTTTGGAGGTGTCCAGCAGGTCCCGGTATTTCACCGCCACTTTTTCCAGGTCGTAGCCGATCTCAATGAGTTTGGCCAGGTCCATGTCGGTTTCCCGGTCGGTGCCTTCCACCGCCACCACCAACGGCTCGATGGCCGGCTGGGAGGTGCGCAGGGCAAAAGGCGACAGACAGGTGTCCACCACGTCCACCCCGGCCTCAATGGCCTTGAGATAGCTCATGGAACCGGACCCGCTGGTGTAGTGGGTGTGGAACTCCACCGGGATCTTGACGGTCTCCTTGATCCCCTTGATGATGGCGTAGGCATCATTGGGGGAGCACATGCCCGCCATGTCCTTGAGGACAAAGGAGTCGGCCCCCATCTCTTCGGATTTTTTGGCGAAGTTAATGTAGTATTCCAGGTTGAAGATGGGGCCGCCCATACGCCGCTGGGTCAAAGAGTAGCACACCGCGGCCTGAAAGTGGGCCATGAGGCCCTCCTTTTTGGCGTCCATGAGGGCTTTCACCGCCACTTCCCAGTTGCGCATGTCGTTCAAGGCATCGAAAACCCGGAAGATGTCCACCCCGGCCTCGGCGGCGTAGCGCACGAACCGGTAGGTGAGATCGTCGGCGTAGTTGCGGTAGCCCACCAGGTTCTGGCCTCTAAGGAGCATCATGGTGGGGGTCTTCTTGAAGATGCCCTTGATGGTGCGGATCCGCTCCCAGGGGTCATCACCCAGAAAGCGGTGGGTGGTGTCGAAGGTGGCGCCGCCCCAGACCTCGATGGCAAAGTAGCCCATTTTGTCCATGCGCTCCATGAAGGGAAAGATGTCCTCGGACCGCATGCGGGTGGCTAGCAGCGACTGGTGCCCGTCCCGGAAGGTGGTGTCGGTAAATTTGATGGGGTTTTTTCCGGCCATTATGTGCTCCTTGTGTCATATGTAGGGGCGGACTTGCGTGTCCGCCCGATGAGGGCGCACACGCAGGGTGCGCCCCTACAAAACCTGTTATTTCAAACTCCGGCGTTGGGCCAGCAACCGGAGATGCATGGCTTCCTGACGCCCCGCCATGGCCCAGAGGTTCACCGGCGGGCCTGCAGGCCGGGCCGCCATTCCCAATGCGGCCACCTGACAGGCCTCCTCATCAGCGATATAGGCTGCGATGGCCCCGCTGATGGCGGCCAGGATTTGGGGGTTGATGGATTTCACGTTGTCCACTCCTCTTGATTTACCGCAGATTCTTTAAGCCATCAGCGGTCAGCTTTCAGCTAAGCCTTTATTCAATCTCCCTAAATCCCCCTTTTTTAAAGGGGGACTTTAACACCCTCCGCATTTATTCATCCGCCGTAGCTTACCCCCCCTTTGTAAAGGCGGGCAGGGGGGATTTGCTTTGATCTTTCAGCTGATAGCTAACAGCTAACAGCTTATTTTTACACCGGAATATTCCCGTGCTTCTTGGCCGGCAAGGTCTCCCGCTTGGTGCTCAGGACCTCCAGGGCTTCGATGAGCCGGGGCCGGGTCTCCCGGGGCACGATTACCTGGTCCACAAACCCCCGGGATGCGGCAATATAGGGGTTATAGAGCAGGTTCTCGTAGTTTTCGATGATCTCCTGGCGCTTGGCCGCCGGGTCCGCGGCTTCCTTGATCTCTTTCCGGAAGATAACGTTGGCCGCGCCTGAGGCCCCCATCACTGCGATCTCGGCGGTGGGCCAGGCGAAAACCATGTCTGCGCCCAAATCCCGGGAGCACATGGCCAGGTAAGACCCGCCGTAGTCCTTGCGGGTGACCAGCGTCAGCTTGGGCACCGTGGCTTCGGAGTAACACCACAACAGTTTGGCCCCGTGGCGGATGATGCCATGCCATTCCTGGTCGCTGCCCGGCAGGTAACCAGGTACATCGGCGATGGTCAAAAGCGGCACGTTAAAGGCATCACAGAAGCGGATGAACCGGGTGGCCTTGTCTGCCGCGTCCACATCCAGGCAGCCCGCCAACACCTTGGGTTGGTTAGCGATGATCCCGATGGGCCGGCCATTGAGACGGGCAAAGGCGGTAATGATGTTCTGGGCGTAATAGTGGTGAGGCTCGAAGAAGTCGCCGTCGTCCACGATGGCCCGGATCACGTCGTGCATATCATAGGATTGGGTGGCGCTGTCCGGGACGATGCTATCCAGGGCCGGCTCCTCCCGGCCGGCGGGATCGGCGCAGGCCGCAATGGGCGGGTCCTCCATGTTGTTGCTGGGCAAAAAGCTCAGCAGCCGCTTGATCTGGTCGATGGCGTCGGCGTCGGATTCGCAGGCGAAGTGGGCCACGCCGGACTTCATGTTGTGGGCCATGGCGCCGCCCAGGTCCTCAAAGGTGATCTCCTCGCCGGTAACGCTTTTGATGACGTCGGGGCCGGTGATGAACATGTACGAAGTGTTCTTCACCATGAAGATGAAATCGGTCATGGCCGGGGAATAGACCGCGCCGCCGGCGGTGGGTCCCATGATGGCGGAGATTTGGGGGATGACGCCGCTGGCGATGGCGTTGCGGTAGAAGATCTGGCCATAGGCGGAAAGAGAGTCTACGCCTTCCTGGATGCGGGCCCCGCCGGAGTCGTTGAAGCCCACAAAGGGCACCCCGGACTTCAAAGCCAGGTCCATGACCTTGCAGATTTTTTTGCTGTGCATCTCGCCCAGCGAACCGGCCCGGGAGGTAAAATCCTGGGCAAAGGCGAACACCGGCCGGCCGTTTACCATCCCAAAGCCGGTGACCACGCCGTCTGCGGGGATCTCCACTTTTTCCATGCCGAAATTGACGCAGCGGTGCTTCACAAAGATATCGGTCTCCCGGAAGGTCCCCGGGTCAAAGAAGAGGTCCAGACGCTCCCGGGCGGTGAGCTTGCCGCTGCTATGCTGCTTTTCCACGGCCTTGGCCCCACCCATGGCCTTGATCTGCCCCTCCTTCTCCTTCAACTCCCGGATCCTCTCCGATACAGTCTTCATATGGCGGTTCCTCTTCAACCAAGATTATGCTGTAGGTTTCTCAAGAGCATACGCGGCCTTGTCCCCGGGGTAAGCCCCGGATTCCGCCGCCCGTTCGTCATTCCACAGATTTTTCCACCCGAACTACGGAAGGAAGAGATAGTTGGATAGGATATAGAAAAGGCAGAATAATGCAAATCGGACAATCTATGATTTTTTTGTCAGAAATTTTCTTACAGGGGGAATCGAGCAGAAAATTCGTCCTGCTGGGGAAAAGTTCATTTTTTTTGTGAAGATTTTTTGAATCTTAATCCCCACCAGAACCGCATTCCACTATGTAGATCTTTCATGCGATCTTGCCGGTTCGATGATAAGGAAAACTTTTGGCAAGCTGTACGTAATAAAGTCTGTTTTTTCTATTGATTGTGGTGGGTTAGGTGCTCCTTTTTCTCGCATCATTCCATTTCTGTCAAGCGATTTTTAATAGAGCCCTCCTTTCCGGGGGAGTC
>JBMORG010000022.1:0-166664 GCA_049322355.1 Thermodesulfobacteriota bacterium
GGGTAAGGGCTCTCGCCCTTAGCCCCCTCCCCCGCAAAACCTTTCTTCTTTACCCTCTCCGCCGCCAGCGGGGGCCGGCGGGGGTGTCAATGATTTCTATGCCTTTAGCCGACAAGTCGTCGCGGATTTTGTCCGCGGCCTGCCAATCCCGGCGTTTCCGGGCCTCTTCCCGGTCCTTTAATCTCGCCTCGATCTCTGCATCGGCGGCCGCGACTGTCGGGGCCAGGTTCATCATTCCCAGGACTTCGTCCAGTTCCTGGAAGCGGGCCGCGATCGCTGCGGCGGCGGCGTGTCCCAGCCGGTCGTGGTCCAGGTCGGTGTGAAATTCCCCCACCGCCGCAAAGATGGCCGATAGCATCCGAGAAATATTGAGGTCGTCGTCCAGGGCGGAAATGCACTCTTTTTTCAACTGAAAAAGGCGCTCTTCGGTGGCCGGGGTCATGGGGACATCAATGGTCACCAGGGCCAGGCGTTGCAGGAAATGGTCCAGACGGGCCCGGGCCGCGGCCGCGGCCTTGAGGTTGGCGTCACTCACGGCCAGGGGCTTGCGATAGTGGGTGCCCAGGAGAAAGGCGCGCACTTCCTCGCCTCGATACCCCTGGGCCATAAGGTCCCGCACCGTGATGATATCCGCATCCTTCAGGGGGCGGCCGTCTCTGAGGACCCGTTCGCAGTGGAGCCAGGTATTGGCCAGGGGTTTGCCCGTGGCCGCAGCAAACAGGGCGTTTTCGTTTTCATCGTGGGGAAAGAGAGATTCTACGCTGCCCACGTGGAAATCCACGGTTTCACCCGGGTGTTTCAGGGCCATGGCCGCGGACTCCAGGTGCCAACTGGGGCGTACCTGGCCCCAGGGCGTAGTGTAGTAAAGGCCCTTTTTCAGTTCCGCCAACTTGGCCCGTTTCAGCAGGGTAAAATCCCGGGGGTTCTCCTTGGCGTATTCGTCCAAATCCACAGTCTTGCCCACCCGGATCTTACTCAGGTCCACCCCGGAGAGGCGTCCATAATCCTTGAAACGGGAGATGTCGAAGTACACTGAACGGAGTTTTTCATAGGCGTAGCCCCGCTCCAGGAGCTTCCGGACGAGATTGACCATATCGTCAATGTGCTCGGAGGCCAGGGGGTAGAGGACGCCCTTCTTAATGCGCAAGGCTTGCAGGTCTTGAAAGAACTCCTGGCGAAAGTGCCCGGTGAACTCCTGTAGGTCCTGGCCCGCAGCCGCAGCCCCGGCCATGGCCCGGTCATCCAGGTCGATGAGGCTCACCACCTGGCGGACCTTGAAGCCCCGAAAGGCCAGATAGCGGTGGAGCAGATCGGCCACCACCATCCGCCGGGCCACTCCCAGTGAGAGGTGGCCATAAAGGGCCGGGCCGTCGGCGAACAGGGCGGCCTCGCCGACCCGCCGGGGTTCAAAGGCCTCCTTGGTCCGGGTCAGGGTGTTATAAAAGCAAAGAGTGGGGGCCTCTTTTTCGGTGAACAGGGGGGTGGAGAGGTAGCGTTCGCCGCCGTCCGGGGCGATGGCCACAATGAGGCCGCTCTCCAGCTCCCGGGCCTTGCGGATAGCCACGGCCACCGCAGCTCCAGAACTCATCCCCAAAAAAAGGCCCTCCTGCCGGGCCAGGCGCCGGGCGGTCTCGTAACCCTCTTCGTCCTCGATATTGACGATCTCGTCGGCCTTGGTCTTATCGAAGATGCCCGGCTTATAGGACTCCTTCATGTTTTTCAGACCCTGGAGGGCATGGCCCAAAAATGGCTCTACTCCCACAACACGGATGTCGGGGTTTAACCTTTTCATCCCCTCGTAAAGGCCCATGAGGGTGCCGGTGGTGCCCATGGTGGCCACCACCATGGTGACCTTGCCTTCGGTCTGCTCCCAGATCTCCCGGCAGGTTGACTCGTGAGACCGGGGATTAACGGGGTTGTTGAACTGGTCCGCCAGAAAATATTTTTCCGGGTTTTCCCGGGCCATGCGGTAGACCTCTTCAATGGAGCCGTCGGTGCCCAGGTGAGCCGGAGTCAGAAGGAGCTCCGCCCCCATGGCCTTGAGGATGCGTTTGCGCTCCAGGCTGGCGGACTCGGGCATGGCCAGCAGCAGACGATAGCCCTTGACGGCGCATACCATGGCCAGACCGATGCCGGTGTTGCCGCTGGTGGCTTCAATGATGATCTTCTCGGGGGTCAGTTCACCTGCGGCTTCCGCAGCCTCAATCATGGCCAGGGCCGGGCGATCCTTAACGGAGCCCCCGGGATTGAAATACTCCAGCTTGACGAATATTTCCACCTGGGAATGAGGGTTGAGCCGGTTCAGGCGGACGATGGGGGTTTGCCCGATGAGTTCCAGAATATTATTGGCCTTGCGCACCATAACAGAATCCAAACTCCTGGCGTTGGCGATGAATAAAGGTATTAAACCCCTTCCTCCTGACTCGAGGCGGCACACTGCCCCGGGGTCTCCATTTCCTCGGCCAGGTAATTATTGACCAGGTTGATCAGGGTAAGTATAAAAAACCGGCGGCCCTCGGGTTCATCGTGCATCACTTCCATGAGGCGGTAAATCAGAGCCAGGATTACCAACCCAGCCTGGGAGGGTGACAAGCTTTCCTCATTGAAGCGGTCCAGGATTTCATTCACCAGGGGTCGGACGCTCGCCTCCAACTCTTCGTCGCTGGAAAATGCTGCGGTATCGGTTTCGCTCATGCAATTATCCTTTGGGGGATGTCAACCACTTTAATTCTAAAGCAAAACCTACCATATTCCCCGGCGCTTTGCAAACCAGGGACCGGGGCCAGGAAAGGGGTTTTCCACCACCTACCGGACGGACCCGGCCAGGTTAGGTCAGGATAAGGATTGGATTCCAATTTGTTCCATATTTTAGCGATATGTTCATCAATCTTTACCAATTCATGGATCAAATTAAAAATATATGAATTATAACTATATTAATTTTATAAAAAAATAACATTAATTCTATGTGGTACAATCTTTGCTCTCTTGAAGGGATATCAACCACGATCGTTGTGAGTCTTGCCGGATGTCCACGAACCCTGACCGGGCAAGATTCTCCCAATGGTTGGTTGAACATCCCCCCCCACGAGGTTTGATGATGAAAGATCAATCGGGCGCCACTCCGAGCATGGTAATGATGGATCAGGCCCGGAGATTGATGGAACAGGGTAAATACCGGGAGTCCTTGCTCCTGGCTTTGGAAGTACTGCTGTATGAATTGAACATCCTGCGGGAGTCTCTCATTGCCCTCGAGATGGTGACCCGAATGGAAATTGAGACTCCAGCGCCGATCCGAGAAGAGCCCCCGCAGCAGTACGACCATTTCTGGCTACCATCGGTCAAACCGCGGCTTGTGCATTGAACTGAAAGCAATGGTCTGACGGTTGGGATATTATTCTTGCGAAAGACAATTAGGTTCAGGAAAGGCAACCATCGCAAGGGTAAGCCTCGTAGAGATAAATTCATTTCTGATCTGAAGCCATTGCTAAGTAATAAAGTTCCGACCCTCTCATACCGGCCAAAAAGGCTTTTTCCACAATTGGTATCAAGCGAGGATAACGGTCTTAAAATCCTCACATGTTTTTCATTAGCCAAGGTTGGTATCCAGTCCTCATGATGATTATCGTGATATCATTCCAGCGCCTGGTCAACGGAACATTTTATAACGTGTACAACCCCCTAAAGGTTTTAAAGAAAAGCAAAGAATCTTCGGAATTCTGGGCCTTAGGAATGTTTCGTTCTGAACTTGCAAACTAAATAGCTGCCCTAGTTATTGACTGACCGGCTATATGCTGACGTGCCTTGCGTTTTCGCAAAAGCGAAATTTTTTATGTAAATCTCACAGATTACAAAGGCGAACATAAAATGATCAGGAACAAAATTAAAAAAGCAATTGATTTTTATAATGACCAGTACACAGGTAAAGCTTATGCTGAGGGGGAATTTCACGGAGATGAAAGTTCGTTGGTTCAATCTCTGTTAAAAGAGTGCGGTTCTCGCAGGCCTCGAATCTTAGAGATCGGTTGTGGTCGCGGACATTTGCAAAATGTCACTGAGGATTATGTGGGCTGTGATTTGAGCGTTGTAGCGGGGGGTTATTTTAAAAAACCTTTTGTGGTAGGGTCGGCCGAAAACCTTCCATTCCAAGACGAGTCCTTTGATTTTGTGATGTCTTTCACAGTCTTGGAACATATTATCCACCCGGAAATGGCGTTGTCAGAGATGGTGCGCGTTCTTCGCAAAGGTGGGAGATTGGTAGTTGGGGCTGCCTGGCGAGTACCGCCTTGGCGGCCGCTTGCTTTAGAAAAGCGACCCTTTGCAAATTTATCTATTCTTGAAAAGTCTCTAAAATTAATCCTTCCGGCCATAAATTGCTTATGGACCAATGGAATTTTGCGTATCCCAATCCGATCTCTAAGAGAATTAAGATTCTTTTTTTTAAAAAGGCTTATCTGTTTACCTTTCACTCGCATGAACCCAAATTGGGAAGAATTTTTAATTCCTGATTCCGATGCTGCCTCCTCCATTGATAATCATGCTTGTGTATTGTGGCTACACTCTAAAGGGTTATATAATAACCTGGCTCGAAGACCCCTTCAGAGAATTTTCTTGCGCTGCGGACCGGTAGTGATGCTGAAGCCATAAAAATCAACCACATGCTCTTCTTTGTTGTTCAGTTTAAGAATGTTCCATGAGATAACCATGATGTCCAACTTTTAGGACAACTTTTCAGCCTTTAAGGGATCCTTTCCTTAGCTGTTCGCGGCGGATTTAAATTAACTTAACAATATTAATCAATTAAATAATTGGCCTCCAACTTGCACCCTTTGAGGTGGTCTTTAAGCCAGCCGACACTTTTAAGATGACATCCCGGGACTTGCAGCGGAGTTGGTCCCTCAGTCCGGGGCCAACGAAGACCCTGGGGACTGCCAAGACAGGCAGTATCATTGACATTATGCTCACAACTTATTATAAACAAATCATGAGATAATTTTCTCTTTGGGCAATTTCCTCTTTGGGGGAAAACCGTTCGATAACCTGAGTTTTCTAAATTATAGATAAGTTAATATGACAACAAAAATTCAATCCACTGTGATGTTGAAATGGTTATTAATCATTTTACCTTATCCATTACTTATCTGGTTTTACCTACCGATTCTTGAGTCACTGGGGGTTAAGATCACCACCGATGACAACTATTCTTTTGGGCTCCTTTTGCCTTTTGTCATAGCTTATATAATTTATGGGAAGTGGCCGCAAATTCAGAGGGAGATATTTACTCCGACTTGGATCGGAATGGTAGTGATGGTAATTGGATTTGCATTAAATTTCTTCTGGACGCTGGGGGCGGCTACTTATCTCGGATATATTTCTCTTTTTTTAGTGCTGACCGGACTTTTGATGTTGCAGTTTGGTTTTCGATTTATCCGACTTCTGGCTTTTCCTATCTTCCTCGTTTTTATCATGCTCCCTTTGCCTGAAACCCTGTTGAAGGTGGTCACTTTCAGGCTGCAACTCATTTCTTCTTTCCTGGCTGCAAAAATATTGAACGGTTTAGGACATCCGGTCTTTCTCCAAGGAAATGTAATTGACTTGGGTTACCGACAACTTCAGGTAGTAGAAGCGTGCAGCGGCTTAGGGTACTTAATTTCGGCTTTGGTCTTGGGAGTCATTTTTTGTTATCTTTACCAGCGGCGCTACTGGAAAGGTGCAATCCTGTTGTTTATGGTGATCCCGGCCACAGTATTGGCCAATGCAATCCGGTTAGTAGTTATAGCTTTTTTCCCCATCTTCCAAGAAGGTTTTTGGCACGCGATGGTCGGCCTGATCATATTTATTTTTATCTTTCTTTATTTAATGGTGCTCAACGACCTTCTTAACAAGCTGAGTCCGGCTTCAGTCTCTTTGCCGGCGACGTCCACCCCTACTCCGGAGGAAACCCCGGCCACCTCCTCCCCACTCAGGCATTATTTATATAATCTGGCTGCTCTGGCCCTGGTGATCCTGGCGATTCCAGTTACCCAGAACTTGAGCCAAACTCAAACAGTTCCCCTTCCCCGGGACTTTGATCAATTTCCCCTTCAAATGGGGCCCTGGGGGGGCAAACGCAGTCATCTGGAACCTGCTGTTGTCAAGGTATTAAAGACCGATGAGTATCTCGAGGCTCATTATGATTCCAAAGACGGCCCGGTATCGGTTTGGATTGCTTACTACCCTAATCATTATAGACAAAAAGGAATCCAGCATAACCCCGAAATTTGTTTGGTAGGAGGGGGCTGGAAAGTGGTGGGAGAGCAACAAACCGAACTGGCTCCGGGATTTCCTGTAAAATATTTGCTGATTGAGCAATCGGGGGTACGGCAGATAGTTTATTATTGGTATCTGCAGAGCAACCGTTGGGTTGCCAGCGAGTTATCCCTCAAGATGTATCTGGGCCTGGACGCCCTATTGAAAAAGCGCAATGATGGTGCCCTTATCCGCCTTATAACCCCTGCTTCCCCGAGTGTCACAGAAGCTCAAGGGCGTTTGCGGGCATTTGGCCATTATCTGATTCCCGCCTTACAACACTTTTTTCAATTGGAGGAGTGGTCTGCACAGAAGAAATAGGGACCCAAGGGCAAAAAAATCATTGATTATGGAAATAGAACGTCCTCGAAACACCCGGAAATATAAATACCAGTGAGCAAGTAACCCTAAACACTGAATTTCTCCCCAGGTGGTTCTATCTGGAAATATATGCCCAACGCTTCTTTTGAAGAGTTAAGCTTCCCTGACAGCAGTTCCTACACCATGCGTTTTGCCCAAGGTGCTTTTTGGAGCCTTATCGCCACAATGGGCACCCGCCTGTTCACCTTTGCCGCTAATATTTTTGTGGCCCGGGTCCTGGGTAAAGAGGGTTTTGGCGAACTGGCCATTATACTTAGTACCGTTGCTATGCTGGGCACTTTCTCCGGGTTGGGGATCGGCATGACCGCCACTAAATACGTGGCCGAACTCCGGCTTCAAGATCCCGAACGTGCGGGTCGGATTATCGGCCTGACTTATTTGGTGTCATGGATTGCGGGCGGGTTGATGGCAATGTTTTGTCTCCTGGCCGCTCCTTGGCTGGCGATGAGGACCCTCAATGCCCCCCACTTGATTCCAGAACTCCAGATAGCCAGTCTCGAGGTTCTGATCTCTACCGGTTTCGCTCCCCAGGTGGGCATCCTAAGCGGCCTTCAGGCATTCCGAGCCCTGGCCCGCATAAACTGGTATCAAGGCCTCTTGAGCCTGCCTATCAATGTGGTATTGGTCCTGGTTGCCGGGCTGCGGGGGGTTATTGTGGCCTTAATTTTGGTCACGGCCATCGAAGCTCTTCTTTCTGTCATGTATCTGCGCAAGGAATGCCTCTCAAATAAAGTCCGACCCGACTTTCGTCGTGCCTGGCAAGAACGGGCCATCCTCTGGCGTTTTTCGCTGCCTGCCTTTCTCACCAACACCATTAACACTCCGGTCATCTGGGCCGCTTACGCTATCTTGGCCAATCAGCCGAATGGCTATGCAGAACTTGGGCTATTTAACGCCGCCAGCCAGTTCAACCTCCTGATAACCGGGTTGAACACCATCTTGGCTACAGTCTCAGTGCCCTTATTGGCGGAAGTGTACGGTAAGGAACAGCGGGAACGGTTTGCGCTCTTCTTTAATACCAATTTTCGGTTCAACTGGGGATTATGCATCGCATTTGGATTTGTGGCCGTCATAATATCCCCTTGGCTCATTCGTTTTTTTGGAGTCGGTTATCAAGGGGCCTTGCCGATCTTGCAGTTAAATATCTCTTTTATGATAGTCTACGTAGGTTGCGCCCTCACCGGCCAAGCCTTTTATAGCTCAGGCAAAATGTGGCTTGCCCTGCTTGTAACTGTATTCTGGGCGACCGTGCTTTTGTCATGTGAGACTTTTATAGCTCCTCTTTACGGGGCTCTTGGTTTGTCGATATCAATGTTAATAGCTTATTGTTTAGTTTTTGTTGGCCAAATAGCATTGTTGATGTATCTATTTGGTTCCTCTGTTGCCAAAGATATTCATATACTCTCATTATTGTATTTTATTTTAATGTTGCATGTAATTTTAAGTGTGGGTTCTTACAATAATATTTTGATTAATTTTTTTATTTATCTTGCTTTTTTGATAACCGGATATAATTTTTTTAAAAGAAATCTAGATCTCTTTCAAAAAATCTTGCAAGCTCTTCGGGCTTTTTGGGCCAATGGCCGATTCTCAAATGCTTAGGCAAAACGTGGAAGAAATAAAAGGGGATAAGCTATTTTATGGGGGCCACAATGTCCTCGCCAGTCCGGGGGTTCATGAATCGGCACTCAAAATTATGAAAGACCATGTCCGGGAGGGGGCTCGGGTCCTGGAATTAGGGGCCGGAACCGGGGCCTTTACCCTGAGGCTGAAGGAACAAGGATATCAAGTAACCGCTTCAGGGATTGAGCCACATATCTTCACTCTCAAAGAAGTGCCGTTTTCCTTATTTGATATTAATGGTGAAATTCCGGAGGAGCATCGCGGGCAATACGAGGCGGTGGCTGCTCTTGAAGTAATAGAACACTTAGAAAATGTTTTTGATTGTTTTCGCAAAATTTATGATTTGCTAACGCCCAATGGGATTGCCTTAATCACAACGCCCAATATTTCGGCAATACGATCTAGATTAATATTTTTAAAATCAGGAAATTTTTCTTTTTTCAATATAAATCTAATGGAACAATGGGGTCATATACAGATTTTGCCATCGTGGCTTATAATAAAAGGTGCCGAAAAGGCTGGCTTTAACTACAAAATAAGCGGGGTAGGGGGGTTCAGGGAAGATTTGTTGCCTTGGTGGCAAAATTTTTTAACGAAGGTTATGACATATATATTCAATATCTTGTCCAAAGAAAGGTTTGTTGGAGAGTTTTCAAATTCAACAATTTTATTGTTATTATTTAAAAATTAATTAATTTGTGAGGCGATTTTAGTAATGAAACTTATCTCAGTAATCATTCCATTATATAAGCCGCCACATTTTATTCTGAGAGCTTTGAAATCAGTGTTATCTCAGACTGTCAAACCGGACGAAATCTTGGTTGTTGACGACGGTTCACCTTTCGGCGGGGCTGATGTCGTTCAGTCGCTTCAAGATCAACGCATCAGATTAATCCGGCAAGAAAACTCTGGGGTCAGTGTGGCGCGTAACCGTGGGATCAGTGAAGCCAGCGGGGAAATTATTGCCTTTTTAGATGATGATGACGAATGGAAACCAAATTACTTGGAAACCATTCTGGCTATGTGTGAGCTTTTTCCCCATGCGGGTGCCTATGCCACGGCTTATGAAATCATATCCCCGTTTGGAGAAAAAATTACTAAGAATTTTCATGTGATCAGCCCCGGTAATAAACAGGGACTAATCATGGATTATCTCAAAGTTGCTATTCACTTTCCCATTTTTATGTCGGCTACCTCGGTTCCTAAAAAGGTCTTGGAAGAGATCGGTGGATTTGCCCCCGGAGAGGACATTGACCAAGACGTGGATGTTTGGCTCAAAATTTCTTTAAAATATCCCCTGGCGTGGAGCAGTGAGTGCTTGGTTATTTGGCATCAAGAAGCCTCCCACAGGGTATTAGGAAATAGACGTTGGTATAAAGAGCCGGCGATTTCAAGAACGGCCCGGGAAGCCATAGCGGGAGGCAAAGTTCCGCCTGAAAAGCTTGCGGATTTACGGGAGTACGTGGCTCATTTCCAGGTGAACGCGGCCCGGGATTGCCTGGTACAAGGCCAGAAAGAAACTGCCCGGCAATTACTGGAATATGCCCGGGGGACCAGGAAATTTGCGCAGCAGTGGTGGCAATGGCGCATACTTGCGGCCCTCCCCGGCAGGGCGGCCCCCTGGTTATGGAGATTAAAGCAGTCCGGGAAGCATTGGTGGTAAGAGAGGGACATTCTCATGAGTGACCAAGCAAGGAAAGGGGTGATCGCTTACGGGGTGACACCGCATGCAGGCGGCACCACTATAGTTTATCGTCTTTTGGCCCAAGGCCTCAGGTCTCAGGGCTGGAAGGTCTTTTCGATAGCCATGGGAGAGAGCGCCGCGCTCGCTTATGATCCTGATTTCGGAGATGAGTACTCTGTGATCCTGGCCCCGGAAGAAACTACTCTGGCTGGTCAGGTCAAGGCTTTTTTGGAATGGGCCGAACGGGAAAAAGTAGATATCGTCATTCCCAACTGCGAGGAAAATATACTGGCGGCAATCCCCCACTTACCTCCAAGAATAAGATATTTCAGTGTGTGCCATACTGTAGCTCGAGTCGCTTACCTTCTCAGCCGCATCCATCTCAACCGGGTCAGCTATGTCATTGCCGTCAGTAACAGGCAGATACAAAGCTTAGAGCGGAGGTGGAAAGTCCCGCGTGCCAAGCTTCGCCTGATCCCGCATGGGATCGAATACGAGAAATTTTTTAAGGGCAATCGCTCCCGGCCTAATGCCAGTTTGCGCCTCATATATTTTGGCCGGATTGAGGATATGGACAAAGGAGTGCTATGGTTGCCGGCCATTCTGAAGAAAATTTCTGACCATGGCATCCCTTTTTTCATGGATATAGTGGGGGCTGGGCCTGATTTAATGCGATTGCAAGAAATGGTGGAAGGTCATGGATTGTCGCCGCGGGTCCGTTTTCATGGTCAGGCGCCTCCGACGGAAATCCCCCGATTTTTATCCCAAACGGATGTTTCTCTCATCCCATCTCGCTTTGAGGGTTTCGGGCTGACCCTGGTGGAGGCAATGGCTGCGGGGTGTGTCCCCATCGCCACCCATTTAGGGGGGATCACCGATATGATTGTGGAAGATGGAGTGAACGGCTTCCTCTGCCCCATGGGAGATACCAATGCTTTTGCTAATAAGATTATCTCCTTGCAACAGGAGCCAAACCGTTTGGCTGAAATGTCCCGGGCGGCGCAGGAACGAGTGAAGCAGAAATTCAGCCTGCAGCGCATGGCTTCAGACTATGACGCCTTGTTCACCCAGGGGTTGTCGGAACCGCCGGTGGATTACACACCAAGGCCGCTGGACCAACTGGCCTACCCCCAGGAATTGCGGCCCACTTGGCGCACCTGGGTACCGCTGCCCTTTAAGAATTTGGCCCGCAAGGTTTTGTACCGTTACTTCGGATACATCCCTTGACAATTGATGAAGTGATCGTGAGATTTACAATGAAAAGAATTTTGGCGTTTCGGCCAAAGAGCTTTACTCCAGGTCCAACCCTGATCGAAAAGGAGAGCAGACCGGAAGGCTTTACCAGAAGCTTGGGTGCGCGCACGTTTACCGGAACCCTCTGGATTTTGGGGGAAAGGTTTTATAGACAAATTATCTTTTTGCTAAACGCTGCCATACTGGGCCGATTGCTGGGTCCTCACGACTTCGGTCTGGTAGGTTATGGAACTCTGGCCATACATTTACTGGGAGTTTTTACTTATACCGGCTTTGCTGAAGCTTTGGTCCAGAGGTCCAGCCTTGGTGTTCGGACCATCCAGACCGGCTGGTGGGTTATGGTTGGACGTGCTGCAGTGATCGCCCTTATCCTGTTTTTTATTGCTCCGGTCGTCGCCCTTCGGGTGCAGGAACCTGAGGTCACCCGGGTTTTACAGGCCCTGGCTGGAGTTTATCTTCTCACTGCTTGCAGCAGTATTGGGACGACGCTGCTTTATAAAGAGATGCGATTTCAGAAAATCTTTCAGATAGAGGCCAGCGCCATTACTCTAGATCTGATGACTGCCATAGTGGCGGCTCTTATCTGGCGCAATGTCTGGGCCCTCGTTCTGGGAGCCGGTGTGGGAGCTCTGACGCGGGTGGCCTTATCCTACATTATTTATCCCATCAGGCCCCGCTTGATATTCGATCTGAACGAAGCCTGGAAGCTCTTCCAATTTGGCCAGTGGCTCTTATACGGGGGAGCGCTTTACTTTATGGAGACGAAAGGCACAGAGATGCTCAGCGGCTTCCTCTATGGAGCCACGGGATTGGGCCTTTATCAGATAGCTTCCCGGTTTGCTTTGCTCCCCAGTACCCATGTGGGGGAAACCTTTTTCCAGGCCCTCTTCCCCACCTATAGCCATCTCCAGGATGAGCCTGAAAAATTGCGGGGAGCTTTCTTGAGGGTGTTACAGGTGGCAACCTTCATTATTTTTCCACTTTCGGCATTGATGGCGGTGGTGGCAGGCCCGATTATCCCCTTGATCATGGGGCCCCAATGGCAGGGGGTGGTGAATTTGGTGCCCGGGTTGGCATTGGGCGGCGCCCTCCTTGCCCTTATCCGCACCGCTCCCCCGCTCCTGATGGCCACCGGCAAACCCAAGTACCAGTTTTTCCTTGATTTGAATTGC
The DNA here is from genome assembly GCA_049322355.1 of Thermodesulfobacteriota bacterium. Lineage (GTDB taxonomy): Bacteria > Desulfobacterota > Desulfobaccia > Desulfobaccales > 0-14-0-80-60-11 > 0-14-0-80-60-11. The sequence goes on from JBMORG010000022.1 coordinate 12,403, forward strand.
GCCGCAGGCCTGCTCGTGAGCATTTATCCCTTATACCGTTTGGGAGGGTTGTCGGGGCTGCCTTGGGCTTACGCTTTGGGTTTCTTCTCGGGCCTGCCACTCTGGTGGCGGCTGGTCCGGCGCCAAAGCCAGGCTGGAAGCCGCGACCTCTTAATCTCGCTGGGTCCCGCAGTTTTGGCCAGCCTGCTGCTGGTCATCAGCATTGAGGGTTTCATGAGTATTTTCCACCTCCAGCTGATGAATTGGAGGGCGCTGGCATGGGTGTTGCCCCTGGGGGCTGGGAGTTTGGTCCTGTATTTATGCACCATTTTAGCAATGGAGCGCCTCCTGCCCGGTTATCAACCGGTTCAGAACAGCTGGCGCCTCATCAAAGGAGTAGTCCAGTGAAAGTAGGCAAAGACTTTGCGGGACCACCGCAAATCCGTCGGACCGATTTGCCCCTGGTCAGCATATGCATCCCAGCTTATAATGTGGAGCCCTTTATTCGGGAAACCCTGGATAGCGCCTTGGCTCAGGATTACCCAAATCTGGAAATCATCCTCTCCGATGATGCCAGCACTGATGGCACCGTGGAAATAGTGACAAGTTACGAAAGTAAAGGGGTTCGCCTGCTTAAACAGGAAAAAAACCTGGGCATGACTCGCAACATGAATGCCGTCATCAGGGCTTCACAAGGGAAGTATGTATTAAAATTGGATGGTGACGATACTATAGAGCCCCAATACGTCTCCAGCATGGTGCCTGTAATGGAAGCCCATCCCCGGGTAGCCTTTGCCCATTGTGCCTGTCGCCTCATCGACAAAGACAGCAAATTCCTGGGCTATGAACGCTCCATCCACGGATCGTTTATCCGCGCCGGCCTGAAAGAATGGCCCCGCTATATATTTGGTCCTCGCGCTGTTCACATTATCTTCATTAGGCGAGAACCTTTTGAAAAAGTCGGGGGTTATAACGAATCCTTTCATAGCCAAGATTGGAAATTGGAGCGAGACCTCTTATTGGTTGGGGATGTGTATTATAACGATCAGGTTCTGGCGTCGTACCGCGTCCACAATATAGGAAAATCCAGGCTTGCTTGGTACCGTGCTCATGATCACCTGCTGCACTTGGACGATATCGAACGTCTGTGGCCTCCTGAGGTGCCGGATAAAAAACGTCTTATGCCAAAAATACGCCGCTGCCGAGTTCGCTACCTGCTTGACCTGGCCGCCTTCTCCAACCCGGAGGAGGCCCAAGAGTTGCTTAAGATATTGCCCCAATATGGTCGTTTCCCGAGTCTTCTGCCCTCAATCTGGTTAATTCGCATGGGGGGGGCGGGGCTGCTTCGTCTTTCTTACCGTACCAAGTGGCATCTGCGCCAGATGGTGAAAAATCTTCTCTATAAAAGATCAGGTTGAATTGTTAAGCACCGGTAGTGAGTTAGTGTATGTGAAATTTGCGGTGACCAGATAGATTCACGGTCTGAATGTTGCATGACCATCAATAGATGGCTTGGAAAAAATCACTGGTTGGAGATTTAATGCAAGTTAATAAGCCGCAAATCATGGTGGCCCAATTGGGGGCCAGAATGCACTATGCTGTACCGGCTTTGCTCCAGCGCGCCGGGATGCTGTCCCATTTTTTTACAGATGTCTATGTGGGACGCGGGAGTTCCTTACAAATGCTGCCTGAACTTGTCTCTTACCTCCCAGAAGCCTGGCAGCCCTCGGAGCTCAAACGTCTTCTTAGTCGTCGGGAAGACCTTTTGCCTCCCGACAAGGTGACCGCATTCAACCTGTTTGGCCTTTCTTATTCACTGGCCCTAAGGCGGGCTGCCGATTTGAAGGCTTTGGAGAAGGTTTATCTGGATTATGGCCGCCGGTTTTGTGAGTTGATAATCCGGAAGAATTTTTTTCAGCGGGTCGATGGCCTTTATGCCTTCGAGGGAGCAGCCCTGCCTTTATTTCAGGTGGCGGAAGAATCCGGCGCCGTCAACATATTGGAGAAATTCAGCGCCCCTAAAGTCATCGAGAATCAAATTATATCCGAGGAACCCCGGTTATGGCCAGGTTGGGAGCCGCCTTACCCCCCTGAAGAAGACTTCCAAGAACGTGTGAAGATGCAACAAAGGGAATGGGATACCGCCCAGGCGATTCTCTGTTCCTGTGACTTTGTGGCTCAAGGGCTTAGTTCATTGGGAGTACCGGCGGAAAAGCTGCATATTGTGCCGTATGGCGTGGATATCGCACGATTTGCGGTGACGCGGGAGCCGTGGCAGGGCCAGAGACCCCTCCACGTATTATTTGTGGGTAAGATTAACCTGCATAAAGGTGTGCCCTATCTCTACGAAGCTCTGAGGAAACTGAACCCCGCGGGGTTTACAGGCAGGATGGTGGGCCCCATCACCATACGAGAGCCTTATCGGCAGCAACTCAGGGGAAAAGCTGAATTGACCGGCCGGGTACCTCGGCAGGAGGTGCCCCGTCATTATGCCTGGGCCGATGTCTTTGTCTTTCCTTCCCTGTGCGAAAGCTCGGCCACGGTAACCTTTGAGGCTTTGGCTGCCGGTTTGCCAGTGATCACCACCCCCAATGTCGGATCGGTGGTGCGGGATGGAGAAGAAGGTTTTATCGTGCCGATTCGGGATGCCGACGCCATCGCGGCCAAACTGGAACTCCTGGCCGGCGACCCCAATCTTTTGGCCCAAATGTCCGAAAACGCTGAGGCCAGGGCCAAAGAATTCTCTTGGGAAAAATACGGCGACCACCTGATTGCCGCCATTAATAAAATCATTTCATGCCAAGTTGTGCGATAGGAGATTTTCGAGACTATGCTTAAAGATATTTCTTTCATCTCTTATGGATTGTGGCTACACGTTCTGGTGCTCGGCCCATTGCTGTACTACATTTATCTAAAGCTTAAAAGAAAGGGGTTATTTCATTGGCTTTCCGCGGGCTTCTGGGCCTTTGCATCCATGAGTTTGTATTTTATTATTACCCCCCTGATCCAGTATTTCGGTGATCAGGAGTATTTAGTAACTCGCCTGGCAGCGACCGAGGGCTTGCCCCGCATGATCTGGGTTGCCTTTTGCGTGGCCGTGGGGATATCGGCGTTTTTTCTGGCTTATTTTAAGACAAAGCCAGGCCAGCCAAAGTTCGGCCTCCCCCAGGACTCCTGGCCGCTGGGGACCTGGGGGGTACTGGTGTTGATGCTTTTAGGCGCGTTCTATACCTTGATTAAATACCGAGGCAGCTATGGGTTCACACGAGAAGCGGTTCTTATAGTGGGAAGCAAATTTGTAGGTAATATTACAGGTTATGAATATGTTATGCACTATTTTGCCTCCTTCCCCATTGCGCTGTTAATCCTCCGCCGGTCCACCAGAGTTTTGGGGTTCACTTTCCTGGTCTTGTATCTGCTGGGGCGGCTGGGAGATGCTTGGGACCGGCAAAGCGCGGTAAGCCTGCTCCTGGGGGTGACCATGATTGTTGCGAGCCTCCGGAGCCGCCTCTGGCCTCCCCGCCGGTGGATCGCTCTCGTGCTGGCCTTTACCTTGCTCATGGCGGTCCGGGGCCATTTGTCTTTCACCGAAGCTCGAGAATATGGGATGTTTACCAAACAGAACATCGAGGCTGAGGTCAAGAAGGGTGAAGGTGCGTCCATGCTCGCCACTCTCTATCTCAGCACTTACATGTATGATAAGGCAGGTTATTCTTACGGAGTCCCCCTGGTTTCCGGGCTTTTGTTCGGGGCTTTGCCGCGTAAATATTTCCCTTGGAAGGACTGGCTGGCACTTCAAGTCCAGCCTGATTATAAAAAAATCCGCAATCCTGAAGTCTTTACCATGATGTACGGAGCCAAAGACAGCGTTATGGGGGATCTCTATGGGAATGGCAACATCGTTGGGATCGTTTTGGGGATGTTATTATTGGGGTTCTTGGTCAGAAAACTGGATGGCTGGGTGGCGTCCGAAGCTCCGGTGACGGTGCGGGCTATGGGTTTTATCTGGATGGGTTCCCTTTGGCTAATATTTGGCAGCGGTTTGATGTGGGGAGCCTCCGGCATTTACCTCACCGGCATCCCGTTTCTGGGAGTTGTTCTATGTGCCAAAATATTCGCCCGCAGGAAGGCATATGGCGAGAAAGTGGCCTCGCCCAGGTTTGTACCTGGTAAGCCTTCCATTTAACTTGGTCCATGCGCCTGGCAATCTTATTCGACAATTTCGGCCCTTATCACCTGGCACGGCTTCGGGCTACGCGCAACTTCGGCCAGAAATTGGGGGTTGAGGTGATGGGAGTGGAAATCGTGGGCAGATCCTTTGATTATGCCTGGATAGTTCCACATAACGACATAAGAAAAAATATCATCACCGTGTTTCCCCCAAAAAATGATGGCACTTGCAAGCCCTCAGCTTACCGGAAATTTCTTCGGGTTTGGCAAACTTTAAGCAGTATTGAGGCCGATGCCGTGGCTATTCCGGGGTATCAGGGGGCTGGTCCCCTGGCAGCGATTATTTGGGGAAAAATTAACCAAAAAACCCTGATAATGATGACTGCTTCCACCCAACATGACAAGATCAGGAAGCCTTTATCGGAGTGGCTCAAAGGTCTATTGGTGCGCCGGTTTGATGCCGCCTTGGTGGGTGGCAAGCGGCAACGGGAGTATGCCGCGCTCTTGGGCATTCCTTCGGACCGCATCTTTTTAGGTTATGACGTAGTGGATAATGATTATTTTGCTGGAGAGGCCCAAAAGGTTCGCCAAAGTGAAAAATATTATCGTCAACTTCTGGGCTTGCCCCGTCGCTATTTCCTTACCGTCAGCCGTTTAATTCCCAAGAAGAACCTCTCCGGCCTTATCGAGGCTTACGCGGGTTATAGGCGTCTGAGCGGGGGTGAAGCCTGGGATTTAGTCATCTGCGGCTCCGGGCCATTGGAAAAAGCGCTAAAAACCCAGGCGCGGGACATTCCTGGCATCCACTTCCCTGGTTTTAAGCAGATTGACCAACTACCTCTTTATTATGGATTGGCCTCGACCTTCATTTTAGCCAGTTCCCATTTTGAGCAATGGGGATTGGTGGTTAATGAAGCCATGGCGTCGGGGCTGCCGGTATTGGTGAGTCGGATCTGTGGTTGCGTCCCTGATCTGGTGCGCGAGGGGGAAAACGGCTTCGTCTTCGATCCCCAGGATATTGAGGGGATGTCCGGACTCATGGCCAAAATGTCAATGGGCGCAGTAAATCTTGAGACTATGGGGAAAGCTTCCTGCAAAATTATCGCGGCGTTGACTCCTGAAACTTTTGCTGAAAACCTGATGGCCGCAATAAAAAGTGTTAATTCATAGGCATGCGATTTCTTTTGATAAGCTCAGTCTTTCCGCCAGCCTTCCACTATGGGGGCATACCGCCTATTGTTTTTGGGCTGGCCGAAGCTTTTATATCTTTGGGTCACCAATGCCAGGTTATCACCACCAATGCTGGAGGAGACGGCAACTTAACAGTGCCCCTGGACCAACCCACGGCTTATCAGGGGGTACCTGTGATTTACACGCCTCGCTGGCGCCGGAACGCATATTTTTTTGCTCCCCATTTGATCAGACACCTGAAAAACTTCGCCTCACAATATGATATCGCATTAGTTTATGGAGGCTGGGGGTATATTAATCTCGCGGCTCGCCTGGCATTGCCCAAGTTATCCTTGCCCTACATATTGAATCCTCAAGGAATTTTTGACGAGTGGGCCTTCCGCCAAGGGTATCTAAAAAAACGGTTGTACTGGGATTTTATTGAGAAAAAAAACTACCTCAGGGCTTCTGGGATAATGGCCTTAACCAAAATTGAGGCCTCTTTGATCAGGCAATATCTTCAGGATGTCCTTGTCTGGGTCATTCCCAACGGGGTCAACCTGGATCAGTTCTATCCGGCCCCCAGCCGGGAGGAGTTTAATCAATTTTTTCCGGAATTGGCAGACCGGCCTTATTTGTTATTTCTGTCCCGCCTTCATCCCAAAAAAGGGCTGGATGTCTTGTTTCCAGCCTTTCGCCAGTTCATAGAAAAATGGGGGGGTGGGGATCGGCCCCGGCCTTTTCTGGTAGTGGCAGGTGGGGGGGAAGTGAAGTACCGCAACGAATTAACCAGGATGGTGGAAGAGCTTAACATATCTGATTTCCTTTTATTTCCTGGTATGGTGACCGGACAGGCCAAGTTGGCGCTGTTGCACCACTCTGCCTTTATGGTCTTGCCTTCCCGGAGCGAAGGGCTGCCCATGGCGGTGCTGGAGGCTTTAGCCTGTGGAAAACCGGTAATCTTGACCCCCGAATGTTATTTGCCGGAAGTAGCCCAGTCCGGAGCAGGTCTGGAAGTTGATCTAGATGTAAATAAATGGGGAGACGCCATGGCTGAGCTCTGGCATAGTCCTGATAGACAACGACATATGGGAGAGAGCGCTTTAAAGCTTATCCAAGAAAAATTTACCTGGAAGAAAGTAGCAGAAAAAACCGTGCAGTTTAGTCAAGAGTTGTTGAACCATATCCGGAAAAACAATGTTTGAGCCAACCCTTATGTATGGACCCGTAGGTGCAAGTTTGTCCAACAAATGGAGCGGCTTTAATTTATAGAACTGAGGTTATAAGCCATGACTGAGCAGTGCCCAGTTAGCGTAATCATCTTAACTTATAATGAAGAAGTTAATATCGCTCATTGCCTGAAGAGTGCCCTTTTGCTTTCTAACGAAGTATTTGTAGTTGATTCTTATAGCACTGACCAAACTCTAGAAATCGCTCGCCGGTTTACCGATAAAATTTACCAGAATCCCTGGATTCACTGGGCGGTGCAGCGAAATTGGGCTTTGGACAATCTCCCTCTGCCCCATGAATGGGTGCTTTTTCTCGATGCCGATGAACGTTTATCCAAGGAATTGTGTCAGGAAATAAAAGATGCTTTGAAACATTCTGATCAAGGCGTTGAAGGGTATTATATTAAGAGGAATTTTTATTTTTTAGGAAAATGGCTAAAGTACGGAGGCTATCGAAAAGATTTTATCTTACGCCTTGTTAAAAAAGATAAAGCAAGAAGCGTGGGGAGTGGGGCGCGTGAATATGTCACTTTAAAGGGGGGGTTGGGGCGTCTTAAATATCCGATGATACATGATGACCATAAAGACCTTGGCTTTTGGATCGATAAACACAATAGATTAGCTAAACTTGAAGCTGAGGAATTGCTGAGGATGACAGATAAACAAGGTCAGAGCGGAGTTACTATAAATTCTGATACTAAAAAAATTGAGCATAGTTTTCGGATATGGTTGAGAGAAAAGATATGGATCAGAATGCCAATATTTATTCGCCCGTTTTTTTATTTTATTTATAGATATTTTTTTCAATTGGGTATTTTGGACGGTAAAGTAGGGTTTGTTTATTGTTTTTTACATGCGCTTTGGTACAATTTATTAGTCGATGCTAAGTATTATGAAATTACACAAACTAAGACCTTCAAGCGGGACCCTTATAAAGTCGAGTAGAATTAAGAGCTTCATTGGCTCACTAGTGATGGAAATAAGAGTCATAACATAGTAAATCCTTCTTTAACATTTTTACGTATTATATGATGTAAACAGAGAAGGTTACGATTATTAATTACTATCCATTGATAACAAAATAATTATGAAGTATATTTTTCGGCTATATTGGCTTATATTAGTAGTATTTTTTTTGGCAGGTTTTTCTAAGGAGAACCTATGGGCAAATGAGAAGAACATCCTTTTATATCTTCCATTTGATGGCAATTGTAATTCACCCATTTCTGCTGATAAAGGTAAGGTCAAGGGAAATTTATTATTTGACATAGGTAAAGTTGGTCAAGCTCTTTCAATAGGTGGTAAAGAAAATGTTTCGGTAGATTTTCTGGGGGAACAGTATCTCAACCCCAAGCAAGGCACTATTGCTTTTTGGATTAAGCCGGTAGATTGGGATTCATCTAAAGAGCCGGATGATTCGGGTACCTCGGCGTTCCACTTTTTTTATTTAAGAAATCAGGCTTATTTGTATAGGCGATGGAAGGACACAATAAGTTTTTACTGCAACTTTCCTGAAGCTAACATTTATCATGTTTATACGGCTGCTTTACCTCTCCAACAAGGGCAGTGGACTCATTTAGGGCTCTCTTGGTTGGATAATATTCTGAAAATTTATGCCAACGGCAACCTGACAGGGGCACTTATGATGCGCGCCCCTATGAAGCGGCAATGGCACGGGCAAGGAATTCAACTAGGCGAGAGTTGGAGCAAAAATCACTCACTGATAGATGAATTTTATGTCTTTGATTACCCATTAGCGGCTTCTGAAATAAAACAGATTTACGAAACCTCCTTAAAAGGTCAGCCCTCTCGATTGCCAGACTTTAAGCCTTATAAAATATATGTGACCCACTATCCGGCAGTCAACAAGGCTTATATTTGCCTTGATATCAATCATGCTTCGGGAGTTAATGCCAAGGCACCCGTGACTGCAGATTTATCTCTGATAAATTCTCAGGGACCTAGTTTGCCGCTGGGAACAATAAATAATTTCGACGCGATTAACCGTACGGCGGAAAAACTCTTTGAATTACCGAAAAATCTTTCTGCAGGCAATTATTCCATTACTGCACGTATTTTTGATGCCAACGGGAGGGAGGTGGCCATTGTAAAAAGCGAACCATTTGAAAAAAGAGTATATCCTTGGGAACATGTCAATACTGGTCTTTCCGATGAAGTTATTCCGCCATTTACGCCCCTAAAGATGAATGCTAACATTATTTCTTGTTGGGGAAGACAATACTGGTTCAAAAAAGATGGTTTTCCTGAAAAACTATTTACCAGAAAAACTCAGATTCTCTCAGATGCCATTACCTTGGAGGGCTTAATTAATGATTCAAATCTAAAACTTGGTGACAAAATAGAAATAATTAACCAAAAGCCAGGCGTAATAGCATTAAGAAGTGAATTACATAATGATGATGCCCACATCATGGTTTCATGTAATATTGAGTATGATGGAGCGATGCTCTATAATATAAAAATTTTACCAAAAAAAGAAATACATCTTAACAAGTTAGTTTTAAACATTCCTATTAAAAAAGAAAATGCGAAATTGTATCATATATGTCGAGATCTCGCTCGTCATAATAATGAATCTGGTTACCTCTCCAAAGGGTATGATAAGATATGGGGCAGCTCAGCAAAGAAAAGTAGAGATATAATAGGCTCTTTTGTGCCATACTTTTGGATCGGTGATTATGACCGTGGTTTTTGCTGGATGGCAGATAGCGACAAGAATTGGTCAGTGCCTGACAATGAGGACTGCGTGGAATTCTTCCGGGATGAGCAGGCCCTTACTGCGAAGGTAAATTTCATTAAATTTAAGAAAACGATTTCCACTCCCTGGGAAATCAACTTCACTCTCATGGCGGGACCACCCAGGCCAGAGCCGGAAGGCTGGCGGTTGGGACCTTTAAGCAAAAAGTGGTCTTCTTGGTTCTGTGGCCACGCTGAGACTTTGCAAGGTTATGGGAAGCCGCCAAATTGGGCCAAGTATTTAGAAGATGTTGAAAGATTTAAGAAATCATGGGGTTACTGGGGGGTAAATATCAGTCCCAATGATTTCTGGGGCGTAACCGAAGAGAATAAGTACTTTCAGCTGGAATGGGGCGGTAGTAACATTGGTAGTTATCCACTCATCCACCGAAATAATTTTGTCATGTACACTTTGGACAGGCTTATGAGCAAAGGTTATATAGATGGGTTATATGGCGACGATGCTTTTCCTGTAATAAGTACGAAGTTAGTCACCGGGGTAGGATATATAAGAGGGGATGGGAACGTGCAGGGCGAGTACTCCATGCTTGCCCTGAGAGATTTTTTTAAACGGTCAGCATATCTGTTTAGAAAGCATAAATGTAACCGCAGTTTGATGGTCCATATGACCGATTCCATGATCATGCCATGCTATTCTTTTTGGGATATAAAAAATGATAACGAGTGGGTGAAAGAAAAGCCGGGTGTAACGGATCATATAGATGCATGGTCATTAGGGGAGATTTGCGCCAGGTCCATGTCACGACAATATGGGATGGCAGCAGTCTGGCATTCACCGGCAGATTGGAAAAACTCACCCGAAAACGGTGGGGATGATTTAGGCTGCTTGTTGTTATTGCATGATATCCTTGGCAGGACGGCAAATTTAGAAAAGCGTACAACTCCTGGGAAGTTACAGTTTGGCATCGGAGAACCAGACGTAGAATTCTTGGGTTATTGGGTTTTACAACCCAATAGCGACCCGGAAAAAAAAGATGTGAAAATGTCAGCGTGGGTCAGGAAAAAATTAGGGACTGCATTGCTGGTAGTAGCTAATTTGAGCAACAAAGATTGGGAAGGGAATATCGCTCTCCCCCTTAAAGTTATGGGGCTCAGTGCAAATGACGAGGCCCATGATGCAGAAGATAAGAATAATCCACGTTTGAATTTTAATGAAGGCCGATTAAGGTTATCGATCCCCCGACACAATTATCGTTTGCTGCTTATAGGGCCTAAAGGACAGTTTCCCAAAACCGCCTCGCCCTCAGAAATAAAAGCGGAAAAACCGGTGGTGAATCCGGGATCCCCTTCACGTGTAAAAATTGGACCACCCACATTTTTAAAAAAGATTGGTGGACGAGAACAAAAATAGGTTGCAGGCCGGCAGCCGAATGCTGAGGCAATTATTCGACGATAACAATCACGGTTACGGTAATGGCTTTCTTTAAATTAAATGAAATGGATTATTCGGGATTTGATTACGGTCGCCCGAAGTTCTTTGTATTTTTATGGTTTTTGCTCCAAGATACCTTATTTCGGTTTTCCCCCATTCCGATGTACGGGTTCCGCAGCCGGCTATTAAGGCTTTTTGGGGCCAATATCGGGAAGAACGTAAAAATTCGTCCAAAGACCAGGGTTCATTACCCTTGGCGGGTGGAAATCGGAGATTATTGCCAGATCGGTGATGATGCCTGGCTATACTCCATCGGCCATATTAAAATTGGTAATAATACGGTTATTTCTCAAAAAACCTTTTTATGTACCGCCGGGCATGATCATAATGATCCTTATTTTAGAACACTAGTCAAGCCGATCACTGTGGGAAACGGAGTGTGGATTGCGTCAGATGTTTATGTCGCCCCTGGGGTGACGATAGGGGATAACTCTGTTATTGGGGCAAGATCAAGTGTTTTTAAGGACATTCCCCCTGGGGTAATTTGTTATGGCAACCCCTGCAAAGTTATCAAACGAAGAGAAACAATATAACATTAAGGTATTATTAATAAATAAATTGAAGAAGGGGAAATTAACCAAATAAATAACCTAAAGATGTCTTTAATTATGAGTAAACCTTATTTAAATGGGAATAAAATATTAATAACTACCAAGAGGTTCCCTCCCGAGGCCCCCGCAACGGCTGTCTTAGGAAAAGAACTGGCAGAAGCACTGGGGCAGCAAGGCTATCAGGTCGACGTGGCAGCGGGTTATCCCCATCATCCCTATGGCCGTATCTTCCCGGGATACAAGAAAAAATGGCTAAGCCTGGAAGAGGCGGAAGGATACCGGCTTTTTCGAGGTTGGCACTTCATTCATTCCAGTCCAGCCATGTTGATTCGCAGCCTGATGATGATTTCCCAGTGTGGTTCATACCTGCCAATTGCGTTGCTGACTGAAAAACCCGCGGTGGTAATTTCCTTCGATGGGTATCCATTGATTGGACAACTAACTTCAACAATAGTTGCTCGAATGTATAAAGCAAAAGCTGTAAATGTAATTTACGATATTTATCCAGATATTGCAGTGGAATTAGGCAAATTGAATAACGCCTTTTTAATAGGGATTGCCCGGAAAATCGAAAATCTGATTTATTCCTGGTCAGACAAAATTGTGGTTTTGTCGGAGGGCTTTCGCCGAACTTTGGTTGAAGAAAAAGGGGTAGACCCGAAAAAAGTCGCGGTTATTCCGGTATGGTTGGACGCTAAAGATATCTTCCCTTTGCCCCGGGATAACCCCTGGCGCCGAGAGATGGGTATCCCATTGGAAAAATTTGTCATTTTATACGCCGGCACCATTGGTCTGGTTTCAGGAGCCGAAATGATTGTCGAGGTCGCTCAGTCTTTGGCGCCTTACCAGGATATTCAATTTCTGCTGGTGGGGGATGGATATGGCAAAGAGCTGGTCAGATCCAGAGTGCAAGAAAAAGGACTAAAAAATATAAGGTTTTTACCTTTTCAGCCCCGGGACCGGTTAAGCGAATTGCAGGCAACGGCCGATGTCTCTTTGGTAACTTTGGCACCAGGGCGGGGGCGAACCTCAGTCCCCAGTAAAGTATTGGGGTATATGGCCGCGGCTCGATCTGTCATCGCATCTGTAGATCAAGATTGCGACACTGCCGATATGATTAGGGAGGCCAAGTGCGGCATTGTAATTCCTCCCGGCAATCCGGGCGCCATGGTCGACGCGGTTCTAAGTTATTATGACAATCCCGCCAAGACCCGGCTCTGTGGAGAGAGGGGACGCACCTATTTTCTTAAGAATTTTGAGAAAACTGTGGTAATCAAGAAATATTACAAGTTGCTGCAAGAGCTAATATAATCCAGACACCTATGCCCCCGTTTTACTCCAAGTCTTTACCGGTAAGAGCTTTTAAGGCTTGCACATACCGGGTCCGGGTGTTGGCGATGACGTCCGCAGGCAGGGGCGGCGGCGGGGGTTGTTTATTCCAGCCCAGGGATTCCAGGTAATCCCTCAGATACTGCTTGTCATAACTCTTTTGGGGGCCGCCAGGCTTGTAGTCCTCCTGAGGCCAGAAGCGGGAGGAATCAGGAGTCAGGACTTCGTCGATGAGCAGGAGCTGACCGTCAGCGTTGCCTCCCAGGCCGAATTCGAACTTGGTGTCGGCAATGATGATGCCCCGGGGTTCGGCCCATTCCAGAGCCCGGCGGTAAATAGCCAGGCTTAAATTCCTTGCCTTGGCTGCCAGTTCAGCCCCGATCAGGTCTGCCATCACTGCAAACGAGATGTTTTCGTCGTGGGTCCCCAACTCCGCCTTGGTGGAGGGAGTGAAGACGGGCTCCGGCAGCTTCTGGGACTCCACCAACCCGGGGGGCAAGGCCAGACCGCCGATAGCTCCGCTTTGCTGGTACTCTGCCCAGCCGGAGCCGGATAAGTAACCCCGGACAATACACTCAACGGGCAGGGGCCGGCACTTGCGCACCAGCATGGTGCGGCCCTGCAAAATCTCCCGGTACCGCCGGCAGGCCGCCGGAAACTCATCTACTTGCAAGCTAATCAGGTGGTTAGGGGTAAGGTCTGCCAGAAGGCTGAACCAGAAGGCGGACAACTGGGTAAGGATGCGGCCCTTATCGGGGATGGGTTCGTGCATCACCACATCGAAGGCGGAGATACGGTCCGTAGCCACCAGGAGCAGGGCATCCCCCAGGTCGTAAATATCCCGTACCTTACCTTGGCGTCGGGGACCCAATTCGGTAAAGGCAGTGGTCATGACCGGGGGATTCATCTGGAAGGCCTCCTCACATTATTGGCGCCGCTGGCTGGGGGCGACAGTTTTACGACTTTCGGGGCGATCTTTTCCTGGTTTTTGATGCGGGCGGACAGGTCGTTGGCGGCCTTGGCGCCCGTGAGCGGACCCACCTGGACCTGATACAGCGTTTTATCCCCGGTCTTCCGCTTGATGATGATCGCCTGGATTTTTTTGGCCCGAAGGCGCTGTTGTAGGGCTTCAGCCTGCTTCATGGTGCCAAAGGTGGCGACCGCCAGGAGGTAACGGTCCTCTTTGGAACCCCGGGCTGATTCTCCGGCAGGGGTTGCCTGGACCTGGCCGGGAGGTTGGCTGGTGGCCGGCTTAGCAGGCGGAACCGGCTCCCTGGGGGATTCGGCCTCCCCTGTCTCCATCAGGGGGGGACCACCCCCCACCAGCGGCAGGCTGACCGGGGCCGCTACCTTGGCGGGATAAGGCCGGGACGCGGGTCGGCTCCCCAGCTTAACCCCGCCGACGATGAGGGCGACTATGAGGACGGTAAGGCCTACCCCCCACCAGAGACGCCGAGGCGCCTGTTTCAGAGTATACCAGTGGGTCAAGGCCGTTTCCTTGACTTTTTGCGCCCGGGGCTTTTGTTCCTCCCAAACCTTTTTCAAAAGGGGCCCGGCCTGGGCCAGAGGTGCCCAGCCGATGCCAATCCGGGATCTTTCAGGCTGGGAGGAGGCATACGGTTCCTTGGAGACCCCGAGTATGAGTTCCTTGGCCTGACGCAAATGGCTGAGAAAGGCGCCGGCATGAGGCAGCCGCTCTTCGGGGTCCTCGGCCAGACAGCGCAACAGCACGTTTTGCAGGGGAACAGGAATCTCCTCCAGGTCCGCCGGCGGGTATTCCAGACGATACGGGAAAGGCTCGTCAAAGGTCAGAGGATATGGCAGACTGCCAGCCACCAGCCGGAATCCCAAAACTCCCAAAGAAAAAACATTGCCTCCAGGCGTGAGCCGTTCTCCATGGATGACTTCGGGGGGCGCATAGGCCTTGAGCTCCAGGTGCACCGGCTGATTGTCATAAGCCGGAGCAAAGGCGAAATTGGCAAGACGAAGGTCTTCTTCCTGAAGGAGGATATTGAAAGGGTTGAGAGCCTGATGGACTTCACCATTCTGGTGGGCGTAAACCAGGGCTTGACCCAGGCGTTCCATCAGGTCCAGAGCCTGGGACAAATTGTACCGTTTTTGCCGGCTTAAATAGTTCAAGAGGTTTACGCCGGGAAAGGGTTCTTGCACCAGGTAGAGAAATCTTTCGGCCTTATCGACATGAAAAACCCCCAAAATCTGGGGATGCCGCAGTTTAAGACCCAGGATCGCCTCGTGTTCAAACATGTCCCGGGTGCGGGCCCATTCCGGATCGTCCCGGGGCAGAAGCTTTAGACCCACCTCGGTTCTCAGAAGATTATCCTGGGCCAGCCATACATCTCCCCAGGGTTCCTCCCGGAGTTGGTGCAGGATAAGGTATCTTTGCCCGATCACCTCTTGGGTCTCAACACGATCCGGACGATTTTGGGTCATCTGGAAGCCTGCCTTGGCTTAGAAATCGGCCTCATATCAGCCCAAATCACCATAACACAAAACTGAACGGCAAAAAAGTCCTTTCGGGTTCAAGCGGCGGAAGTAGGGCTTCATGAAGATGCACCTTAAATTCCCGGCTCCACCAGTCGGCAGCCGATATAAATTTGAAAGGGAGAGATTAATCTGTTAACTTTACCGTTAAGATTATAATGCTGATCCTGGAATGTTTCCGATGTCTTTGGCTAACCTCATTACCCTGGCACGCCTGCCGCTCCTGTTGATCCTGGTGGGTATCTTATTTGTACCTAAATTCCATGTGCGGCTGTTTGGCTTGGCGCTGCTGATCGTTCTGTTTTTAATGGATTGGTTTGACGGCTACGTCGCCAGGCTGCGCAACGAGGTTACCGAACTTGGGGCGGTGTTGGATATTGCCATCGACCGCGCCGTGGAAAACATTCTTTGGATTACGTTCATGTATCTGGGACTGGTGCCTTTATGGGTCCCCATTATCTTTTTAATTCGATCTTTTGTGGTGGATGGCATTCGGGGTGTGGCCCTCAGTCAGGGAAAGTCCGGCTTTGGCATGATGCACTCTCCCGCGGGACGTTTTCTGGTGGCTTCCCGGTTTATGCGAGCCCTTTATGGCCTGGCTAAGGGTGTGGTTTTCGGTCTCCTCTACCTCACCTGG
Source organism: Thermodesulfobacteriota bacterium (assembly GCA_049322355.1). GTDB lineage: Bacteria > Desulfobacterota > Desulfobaccia > Desulfobaccales > 0-14-0-80-60-11 > 0-14-0-80-60-11. The sequence continues at coordinate 28,180 of JBMORG010000022.1, forward strand.
GCCCTGGCGCTCAAGGACCCAAATATTCTGATCACGTTGCATCCTTTGAATCAAAGTCTTATATATTTTACGGCTGCACTTTGCTTAATACGGGGTCTGCCGGTAATTCAGGATGGCCGGATACTCTTTCAGGTTAGCAAAGCTTAGACAAGTTTAGGAGGGCGGCGCTAAAACACGTCGCCGGAGGAAATATGGGCCGGGTGGTTGCCATCTTTGATGTGGATCAGACCCTGGTTCAGGGAAACACCGAGCGTTTCTTTTTCCGGTATCTGGTGCGCCAGCGCCTGCTCAGCGTGACCCAGGCCCTGTCTTTTCTCAGCCAGTTGGCTCGCCGCCCCCATGGCCGCTTCCAGGATAAAAGCTATCTTGCAGGACTTGAGGTGGAAGAAGTGTCCCGCCTGGCGGGACGGTGTTTTCAGGAAGAGATCGCCCCTCGGGTGAGTCCGGAAGGGCTGGCCTGTCTGGTGGAGCATCAGACCCGGGGCCATGCTGTAGCCCTCATGAGCGGTTCCCTGGCCGTACTCTTGACGCCATTAAAGGAGGATCTGGGGGCGGATTGGCTCATTGCCACGGAACTGGAATCCATGAACGGCCACTTTACCGGAGAAATTGCCGGCCTGCACCCCCGAGGGCTCAATAAACTATGGCTCTTACAGAACTTGTCCCAGACCCATGACTTTGATCTGTCCCGATCCTACGCTTACGGAGACCATATTCAGGATGCCCATATTTTTCGGTCCATCGGTCATCCGGTGGTGGTTAATCCTTCCTGGCGTTTGCGGCGTCAGGCCCGCAAACATCGCTGGCCCATTCGGTACTTTTGAGACCGGCCTTAACATTTTGATTAAAGCACCCTTATGATAGCAGGGCTCTCTATCCTGAATAAGCCTCCCTGTTTCATTGGCGGGAGAGCCCCCCTACTGCGGAAGAAAGAAATCTCCTCTAAAGTGAACAGGTCGGTCCGCCATCTGCTCGCAGGGGTGGTGGCATGGTCCCGCCTTGGTCCCCAGCCAATTATTTCATCTTTACGTCAGCCAATTAATTGACAGAAATGCCCTTTTAGAGTAGTCAATAAGAGGAAACGTGTCAATTTCCCTAACAAATGCTATAAAAGTCTACTTGCGCCATCGATATTTTTATTTTTTCCGGCAGAAAACCGAAAACGGTATATTATATGGACGAAGCTCTGATCCGACAATTGAAAAACCGGGTGGAAGAAGAACTGCGGCAGCGGGAGTTGGCCCTCCTGGAGTTTTGGCTGCAGGAGTTGAAAACTATCGTGGCCAAGCGCCACAAAGAATTGGCCGGATTGCAGAGCGACTTGAAAAACTTTATTACGCGCATGGAGACCCGGCTCCGGACCCTCAAAGGAAGCCCGAAATAATATGTATGAGGTAAAAATCGTCACTCAGTTTGCCGCCGCCCATCGGCTGGAAAACTTTTATGGGAAGTGTGAGAATCTGCACGGTCATAACTGGAAGGTGGAAGTGTTCTTGGTGGGGAAAGCCCTGGACAGCGCGGGACTGCTCATGGATTTCGGCGTGGTCAAAGCCCGGACTAAAGAGGTGTTGGACGAGATCGATCATAAGTATTTGAATGAACTGGCCGCCTTTCAAGACCGCAACCCGTCGTCGGAAAACCTGGCGCACTACCTGTATGAACGCTTGGGAGCTATATTCAATCGTGACGGAGTGAGAATTCACCGGGTAAACGTTTGGGAATCCGACACCTCCTGCGCCTCTTATTATCAGGATTGATGTGCGGCTTAACAGTGGCTGTCGCTTGGCCTATTTGACGGGTTTGATGCTGGAGGTGCTGAGCCTTTTGGGAGCCCGGGCTGGATCTCTCATCGAACCGCCGGATGTGAGTATCCTCAAAATTCCCACGCTGGAATCCGGGCCCAAGCCGCCGGTCCGCTTCAGCCACCGGCTGCACGAAGCCAAGCGAGTGGCCTACACCAGTGCCGTCACGAGTATAAGGGGAAGCGCAACGTCTGGCGCGAAGGCCGGCCGGTGGAAAGGTGCCACACCTGCCATTACCTGAGACCGGAGGCCCGCCGCCTGGATTTGAAGAATGCCTTTCACCGCCAATGCAAAGGCTGCCACCTAAAGCTGCGGCAGGAAAGACGGCCGGCGGGGCCCATAGAGTGCCAGGGCTGTCATCGCTTAACTTGACCGGAGGGCTTGCCAAGGGGCAGAATTTCCCCGCTCTGATTTGAGGAGAGGCGGCTTCCCCGCAAACTGGGGTTCTGTGATTAAAGGTTCTCTTACCTCCTTATTCCGGACCCTCCATCGGGAACGGGTCTTTGCTCTGGTCCAGACCCTGATGGTGATCCTGCTTTTGGGAGCCCTCGGTTTCAGTCTGTTCGAACCCTCCGAGGGAGCGTGGTATGACCGTTTCGGGCGGGCCGTTTGGTGGGGTTTGGTCACCCTGACTACTGTGGGTTATGGCGACGTAGTTCCCGTCACCCCTTGGGGACGGGTAGTAGGAGTCGCCCTCATGGTTATCGGGTTTATCAGCCTTTCCTTGGTTACCGCCACTGTCGCCTCCGTCTTTATTGAGCGCAAGTTTCGCCAGGAGAGAGGGTTGGAAGCCGTCAAAGCCGCACAACATATCCTGATTCTGGGCTGGCCGCAAGAGGCCGAAGCCCTCATGGACCAGTTGCTCAAACGCCTGCCAGAGTCCACTCCGGTTGTGCTGATCAACAAAGTGCAGCCGGAGCAGATGGATTCCCTCAGGGATAGATTTCCCGAACGGCCGATACATTATCTGCGGGGGGACTACTCCCGGGAAGAAATCCTCCTCAAGGCCAATATCCGGGAGGCCGTCAAGGCCATCATCCTGGCCGACCGCCAAGCGGGAGAAACCGCGGCCCAGGTGGATCAGCGCACCCTCTTCACCGCCTTGACGTTAAAAGCCCTCCATAACAAGATTCGTATCCTGGCGGAACTGCTGCGGCCGGAAAATCGCGCCTACCTGGAGCGGGCCGGGGCCGAGGAGGTGTTGATCCGGGGCCAATATGACAGCCCGCTCTTAGCGGGGGCCATAGCTTCTCCAGCCGTTTTCAGAGTCTATACGTCCTTACTCCTGGGAGACGGCCAGAGTTTATGGGATGTGGAAATCCCCAGCCATTACCTCGGGCGCCCCCTGAGCGAATTCGCCGCCTACCTTCGGGAACAGCACGAAGGTATTCTCATCGGATTGTACACTCAGGGCCGGGCCATAAGCCTCGAAGACCTGTTGTCTGATGAGCCTTCAGCCATAGACGACTTCATCCGCCGTAAGTTTGCTGAAACCAAGATGACCCATCTGTTGGGACGTACCAAGGTGGATTACCAAATTAATCCTCCCCTTACCCAAACTTTGATGCCCCAACAATTTGCCGTGGTCATCGCTCCCAAGAGGCCAAGTCTCTGATGATGGATGCAGCCTTCTTCCGGAAAATCTTTCTGTTCCAAAACCTGGAAGAAGACGAAATCCAGCAGGTGCTGAGCCACACCATGCGCCGGAATTTTCCCGCCGGAGCAGTCATCATTCAGGAAGGCGATCCCGGGGACAGTCTCTTCATCATGCTGACCGGAGAAGTGGAAATCACCAAACAACTTACCTTGGCGTTGGATGAAGACACTCCTAAAGAGCGGGTCTTTATCCGCCTGAAGGCGGAAAATGGGGTCTATTTCGGAGAGATGGCCCTTTTGGAAAATGAAACCCGGTCCGCCACGGTTACGGCCTTGACCGATTGTTCTCTTCTGGAACTGCACCAAAAGGATTTTTTAGACTTGATCGAGCGCAACCCTGGCATGGGGGTCAAGCTGCTCCTGCGCCTGGCCCAGGTCCTCTCCCGCCATCTGCGCAAGACCAACCAGGACGTGGTGAAACTGACCACCGCCCTGGCCGTCTCCCTGGGGGGCTAAGAGAGAGGTTCATATACACAACGGAAACAACTTCTGCGCATAAGCGTCCTTTCCACGTTTTTGTCATTCTGAGCGGCTAGGCGGCGAAGAATCTCGCTTTATTAGGAAATAAAGAGACCCTTCGCCTTCGGCTCAGGGTGACAAAATGCAGTGATAATCACAAAGAACCCCATATTTAGGCACAATGGGGTATGCGCCCGCCCTGTGGATCGCTTAAGCCATGTAGGCCTGCACCCACTTCGGCCCTTTATCCAGGAGCCAGCCGGCAATTTCCTGAAATCCCCGATTCAACACCTGGCGGGCGTGGGAAAACCGGGCCGCCAGGGTTTCCGGGGGGCCTCCCAGCATAAAGCGAGCCTCCACCTCCTCCGGAGCATCTTCCCAGGTTTTCAGGGCTAGCAACAGCGCCCGCAGGTCCCCGCCCCGGACCCGGTGGGCCAAAATCTCCGGGGCAGCCAGCACATCCCGCAAGTAATCTTCCCCCCGATCCCACCCCAGCGAGTGCAGGGCGGCCCGGCGCATCAGGCAGGGATAGCAGTAACCGCAGGAGCCGGCGGAGCCCCCCTGCCAGCGGGAGACCACCGGCCGGGCACAGGAGACGCTCATTCTGAACAGTTGTTCCAGAAGTTCATGGTTGCGGCATCGATTCAGCATCTCGCCTTTGGTGAGTTCCTGGTAAGGGTTGACCAATGGAGTCGCACAATTGGCCTCCTGCCAGAGATTCGTTAGCTGCTCCAGGAAATAAGGGTGGGTGGTGCGGGTGCTATAACTGCCCAGGCGGTTGCCGGTCAAGGGCGGATTGAGGCTGATCCAGCCGTTTTCCGGAATGATTAAGGGAGTTCCGCTTGCAAAGGTCGCCGCTGCAATCAGCCCCAGGGCCAGATAGAGCAGCGAGCGGCTCCTCATGGTCAGTTCCGGGGCCTCCGGGAACTGCACCCGGATTCCCAGGTGATGCAACCGATCCACACCAAAATGACGTACCAGGGCCGCCGCCAGGTTTTGCTGGATTGAAGCCAGTTGCCCGAAATCGTAGTGGCTAACCAACAGCAGGCGCTGCCCGGCCTCCAAGAAGTCCAAGGCCCCCACCAGTGAATCCAGCCCGCCGGAAAACAGCATCACCGCATCAGGGGCCCAGGAATGGAGCCATTCTCCTTTCAAGCCCAAATCCAGTGACGCTTCCCGCAGCTTCAGAGTCCAGTTATCCCCGGTGAGAAAATTGAGAAGCTGGGCCAGGCGCGGGGCCAAAGGCAGCCACTGCGAATTGGTGGGCAGATGCAGAGTGAGCTGCCTGGTCCAGGCATCAAGAGTAGTCCGACGGGGCTGGAACTTGTCCGCGGCCCAGACTCCCAGGGCCAATATTAGGAAGGCTTGGACCGCCTGGCCGGGAGGTGCTGGAAAATTGAAAAGCCTGGAAAGATTTTGGTGCAGAGGATACCCCGACTGGTCCGGCTCATCCAGATGGATGACGGCTTCTATCCCAGGCGGCGGTCGGCGTTTTTCACCCGGAATCTTTAGATAAAGTTGCGCCGCCATGCAAGCGCCGTTTCATTGCCCGAGCTTTGACATCAAAGCCGCCATGGTTTCCGTGATCCAAGTCCAACCTGTAAGCCCCTGCCAATGCTCGGGGGTGACCGGAGTCGCGGCGTGGCTGTCAGCGCCTAAAATATTTGCCTCGATCAATTCTTTAAGGCAGTTTAATCTTTCCCTCAGCCGACCATAACCCCCGGCCGCGGCCTCCAGAGACTCCCCCAGGTCCAGGGTCAGGCGCAGGGTGAGCGCCATGGCAAGAAACTGCCGCACCAGGTTCGCTGGCGCCGCCCTGGTCTCAGATTGAACTGCCCTCAGCAAAACCTGCGCCAGAGAAGTGCGCACCACGGCCTCTTCCAATCCACCGCCGCTGCCGCCCAAAACCCCGCTTAGCCCTTGAGCCAGCACCGCAGGATCACCTAAAGTCAGAGGCCTCAGGCCGCGCTCCTGCAACACCTCCTCCCAGCCCCGAAAATTTATTTCACTCCAAAAAGCGCCCAACTCTTGGCCGACTTTCCGGGTAAAGCGGAACATCGCCAGGCGGTCGCCCTCCCCCGGAGTCTCTTCCAAGGCCGCCAAGTACCGGGCCGTCAATTCCCGGGCATCCAGGACTCCGCCGCCTTCCGGTGACAGATACCGGGTAGCCGCCCCTTTGGCCGCCCGCCATAACACCGTAGTCGGCCCCCGCCGGGCACTGGAGGTTCCCATAGCGACTCCATACCTTTTGGACGGGAGGTCCGGGGAAAGGCATTTCCACCGCCCTCCTCTCAAACTCCCCCTCCACCCCCTGTACGGGACGGGGTTGGGGATAGGGGTTTGTAAGAAGGTGCAGGGGCCGCGCCCCCGGCCACCTCCCCAAAATCACCCTACCACATCTTTTATCTTCCGGCCAGGCGTTTGAGGCGGGTGTAGCGCTCCCAGGAGAACTGGGGCCAGCACGGAAACAGGGAGTTATTGTGGAAGAGGGGGTCGGCCTTCAGGTCGTAGCGGGAGGCGGTTTGGGCTCGGCTCCACAGGACGGTGCCGGGGATGGGGGAGTAAAGAGCCAGCACCGGCGTGGCGCCCAGGGCCTTAACCTCATGGATAGAAGCCGCCACTTCGGCTTCCTCCTGATCCGGCAGGCCGATGAGGAGGTAGACTCCAATCTCTTTCGAAGTAAACCCGGCCTCCCTAAGATAGGCCAAAGCAGTTTCCAATTGACCCTCCTCCAGTTTCCGGTCCAGGCGGGCTTCTCCCAAAGAGGTGGTTTCGGCTCCCAGGCGCAGAGTGGCGAAATTGGCTCGCTTAAGCCAGCAGGCCACCTCCCGGTTAATGAATCTGGCATGGAGGCCGTTGGGGGTATGGAACTGGAAGGTGCGCCCCCGATGGGCCAGCTCTTCCAGGATCACCAGCAGGTGGTCTTCCGCCGACACCAGCAAAGCATCGTCATAAAAGGCGACATCGATTAAACCCAGGCGCTCCTGCCAATAAACCAATTCCTCCGCCACCGCTATAGGACGCCGCCGCAGGCAAGAAGGTTGCAGGAGACGGGAGGCGCAATAAGAGCAATCCAGGGGGCAGCCCCGAGAGGTGAGGATAGGGATATAGGATGGATAAGATACAAGATGCAGGGCCGGATAGGGCAGTGAGTCCAACTCAGCACTGAGTGCAAGGGCCGGTCCTGGGCTGGAAAAACCCACAACTTCTTTCAGGATGATGAAAACCGCCTCCTCCCCGGGCCCGGCGACCACGTAATCGGCGCCGCTATGTTGCCGGGCGTGCTCCGGACACAGGGTGGCGTAGATCCCTCCCAGGATTACAGGCACCCCTGGAAAATTCTCCCGGGCCAGGCGGATGGCCGCAGCCGCTCCAGGATACCAGTAGGTCATAAGGGAGGTCACCAGGATGGCCGCAGGTTTAGGAACCTGACCCAGGCGCTCCCGGAATGCGGCCTCGCTGAGGCCATAGCGCCCATACCGCCGGGTGATCCCCTTTAGGGCTGGCGGTGGCGGCAGGATTTCCTTGGGGTAGCGGCCGGTACCGAAAGGTCCGGGCTTGGCATGGGGCGCGCCCAGGCAATCCAGAAAATGTACCTGGAATCCGTGCGTTTCTAAAAGTCCTGCCAGATAGAGTAAACCCAACGGCTGGGCGAAATAATCGTAGGCCGCGAAATCGTAAATCCAGGGGTTTATCAACAGCAGCGTCGGACCGGACCGGGACACAAAAAAGACCTCTTTGTCGAGCAAGTTCCTGGTTCCCAAGTTGCACTTGGGAACGAAATTATAGCCTTTGCCAAAAATTCCTGCCGATTGCCGTTTTATATTTTCCTAAATCCCTCTTTTTCAAAGGGGACTTTCCCAGGAATTCCGCTAATTTCTCCCCCTTTGGAAAAGGGGGGGTAGGGGGGATTTATAGCGTTTGCCGAAAGTTGTTGCTGGTTATCCGGTTAGCTTTGTCATTCTGAGCGCAGTGAAGAATCTCGCTTTTTCAAGATTCTTTGGGCGCTTTGCTCCCGCAGAATGACAATCGTAGGCGGCTCATGAGGCTCCAAAATAGCCTTTTGGCATTGACTATATAGCCCAAGCTCTGCCTGGGCGGCGGGTTCCCAACCCGGCGCGGGAACCAGATTAATCCCCTTGCAGCCGACCTAGAATTTCCCAGATACGGGCCGTGTCATTATTGGCGGGCTTAACGGCAATTTCCAGGATATCTTGACTGGAGGAACGTAGTTTAACCGGCTCGGCCAGGCGCAGACCCGGCACCCAGACAATCTCCCCGCCGCAGGACACTAAAGGGAGGTGGGGTCTGAGCCAGCGGGGGATTTTGGCATTTACCAGAAAGTCTTGGAGTTTCTTGGGACCTGGGGCGCCCTGGGGCCAAAAACGGTCTCCGGGGCGCCGGGCACGGACCTCTAAAGGCGGAGAGACCTGGTCCGGGTTTAGCCATGCCACCCCCGGGGGCGGCCAGGGGTCACCGGGCCTGAAGGAACGGTGTCTCAAGCGCCAGCGCCAGCCCTCCGGGGACTCCACCTCCCCGGGGCAGTCCGGCAGCCGGGTGACCTCACGGAGTGGTTCCGGCAGGGGTTTTAGAATATGCAAAGTTGTGCCCGCCCGAGCCACCAGGACCCCCTCCCCCAAGGCAATCTGGCCGCCGCTTCTGCCGCTTTGGGCCAGGACCATCAGGCCGTCGACCTGGGCATGGGAGAGAGCAAAATCCGAGCTGATGGTATGCACCCCGAACCTGAGCACCCGGTGCTGAATAGACTCATCCAAGCCAAAGAACTTTTTTAGGTCCAGGACATAGCAATCCTCCCCAAGCTTCCGGGCCACCCGATCCCAGACCGAGGCCGTATCCCGGCGCAGAAGACGATCATCTTCCCGGAGCAGGGCCTGGGTTCGCCAGATGGTCTGGGCCAGACGGGGGTTGTAAATCTGGGTAAGGAGGGGCAGAAGGTCCAAGCGCACCCGGTTGCGCAGGTAGGCCCGGCTCAGATTGCTGGTATCAAGGCGGTAGGGAAGATTTTCCTGCCCCAACCAGGCCAACAGGACCGCCTTGCCCACGGCCAATAGGGGCCGCACCAGGCCCTGGGGGGTAGCCGGTTCCATACCCTTAAGACCCTCTAGTCCCGCCCCCCGAAGCAACCGCAGCCAGAAGAGTTCCACCTGGTCATCTGCGGTATGTCCCAAAGCCTGTTTGGTGTAAGCGTAACCGTTGCGGATTTCCAGGAAAAATTGCTGCCGCAGCCTGCGCGCGGCCATCTGGATCGAAACCTTATACCTCCGGGCCGCCTCTTTCACGTTTCCTCGCCCCAAGTGGCAGGCCAAACCCAGACGCTGGGCCAGGTCGGCCACAAATTCTGCATCCCGCCGGGAGTCCTCCCCCCTGAGGCCATGGTCATAGTGGGCCACGCCCAGTTCCAGAGCCAGCACCGCCCTGAGCCGCACCAATAGATGCAGGAGGGCCACCGAGTCCGGGCCGCCGGAGACCGCAACCAGGACCCGGTCGCCGGAGGCGAACAGCCTTTCCCGTTTGACATAGGCGAGCACCGCCTCTGGAAGAGCTCCGGCCAAGGCGGGGTCTTCCAAATACGGGGGGCCTACGTCACCTGAGAGGGACAAAGCTGGGCCACTACCTCCAGAATGGCATCTTTGGAAAAGGGTTTGGCCAGGAACCGGTCCACCACGGCCTCCTGACCGGCATGTTCTAGCAGACTGGGCAATTCGGAAGAAATCATGATGATGCGGCAGTTAGGCTGGAATCGTTTCAGGCGGCGAGCCACCTCCAGACCGTTGAGATGGGGGAGGTGATAATCCAGCACGGCCACCTCGTAGTAGTGAGGGAAGTGGCCGGCCTCCGGTTCCTGGTCAAACCCTTCCAGGGGCGTGACCTGATAACCGGCCCGGCGCAGGATGGACACCAGGGCTTCCCGGGTCCAGCGGTCATCATCGATCACTAAAATCCAGGGGCTGGGGTCCACTGCAAACTCCCTTCGACCTGCGCATCGAAGTGCACGCTAAGAGTTGGCCATCCCTTGCAAAAGGGTGCAAATCTGCGAACTTTGGTTAATTTTATCTGAAACCCTCTCCGTTGTGCAAGTCAGGGGAGGTCAGGATTGCTGAACCACCGCCGCTTCTTCCTCTGAACTTGCCGGTTCCGTGTCTTCCGGGGCAGCGGGGAAGGCCAGGTGAAACGCCGCGCCCTGGCCTGCGGCGCTCTCCACCCAGATGCGGCCTCGGTTGGCCTCCACCAAGGTCTTGCAAATATAAAGCCCCAACCCCGACCCGTTATTTTTATGACGGGAGAGGCGGTACTTTTCGAACAGGTGCTCTTGTTCCTCGGAACCCAGCCCGCAACCCGTGTCCTTCACGATAATTTCAACTTCCCGGTGGTCATTGCCAAGGAGGGCTTTCACCTGGATTTCGCCGCCTGGGGGTGTTGCGGCCAGGGCGTTGACCAGAAGATTGGCCAGGACGCGGTCCAGGGAAGGCTCATCCACCATTATGGGGGGCAGGTTCGGGAGGGACGGGGCCACCAGATTGACCCCTTGGTGCTGGGCCAGCGCGCCGAAATGGTGAAGCAACCGCTGGATGATAAAGCCGGGGGGCACCGGCTCCGGCCTCAAGGCCAGGCGCCCGGATTCAAACCGGCTTAAATCCAGGACATTGTGGAGGTGCAAGAGGAGGCCTTCGCTCCTTTGGATAATGCCTTGCAACTTGCGATGAATTTCGGGGGGAAGGGTTTCGTCCTCCAGGGCCTCGATGGTCAGGCGCACCCCGGTTAGAGGAGCCTTGATGTCATGGACGATCATGGAGAGAAAATCGGCATTGGCCGCGACGCGATCCCGCTCTTCCTGCAGGAGCCGGGTCTTTTCCCCCAGGGCCCGGATCATGGCATTGAAGGACTCTGCCAGTTCGCCCAGCTCATCCCGGCTGGTCACCGGGATATCTCCGGCCAATTCTTCCACCGCCGCTTTCCGGGTGCCTTCGGCCAGGTGGGCGATCTGGCGGCGCATTCCGGAAGACAGCCAAAAGCTCAGGAGTCCGCCGATCAGGGCGGCAGCGCTTCCAATCCCGAAGATAACCAGCTTCAGAGTTAGCAGCGTGGGTTCCAGCTCCCGCCGGCTGACTCCCACCACAATCAAGCTTTCCCAGGGTTTGCCACCCTCTTCCAGGGGAAGATAAGCGACCGTATAGTCTTCAGTGCCCAACTTTAGCTGCTGAACCTGGTCCAAACCTTGGCCGCTGGCCGCCAAGTCGCGGTGGTGCTTGAGCTGATTTAGGGCGCTTTCAGATAAGTCTTTGAAGGAATTTACCACCAGGCGATTGCCGAAGAAGATGGCTACTTCGGCCCCAGGGCGGGTCAGGGACTCCACGAAGCCCTTGTCGACGAGAAGTCCCGTGAGGACCACCCCCACCACCTTATCGTCATAACGGATGGGGGCCGAGCCGCTGAGGGCGATGGATTCTTTCCACTCGGTCATGCGGGAGGCTTCTTTACCCTTAAGACCGGCCCGAACCAAGGGATTGCCGGAAATATTGACTCCCAGGCCACCGGGATCATGGACCCGGACCTGGATGACCCCCTGAAAGTCGGTAACGGTGAGAATGTGGAGACCGGTGGCCTTCATCATGGGAATCACCAGGCGCCGCAGCGCTTCGGCATTGCCGGTGGCCAGCAACTCCCCGTAAGTCGGATTGTCTGCCAGGAGGCTGGCAGCCTGTTCCACCCGTTGAATCTTCCCCTGGTATTCCGCCAGAACCAGCCGGGCCACCAGTTCCACCCGCTGGCGATGCCATTCCAGGATTTGCCGGGTAGCGAGGTATTGCATCACCAGGAGCAAACCCACCAGAGCCACCAGCAGGGACAACAGGGTGACCCCCATCAGCTTGCTCCCGACTTTACTTCTCCTCCACATAACTGAAATAATAGCACATTTCGGAAGATAGGGAAACGATGCTCATGAGCCGCCTCATCAGCAACCGGAATAAGGGGAAGTGAAAGGAATCTGAAACCGAAAAGGCTGGATAAAGGGGATAACGCACCGCCGTTGAGGCTGCCGTTTCTCCCAAGGCAGAATTTATTGCGTCAATTAGCCGGAATAAAGCTCAAGCAAAAACGCGAATCGCTAGGCTGCAAATGAAGGTAATAAGCCGGCTACCGACTGCTGCCTGTTCTGGTCCTGAAGGGCCATGACCTGGCGAATGCGGCCGGCGTGGTAAACTACCAAGGTTTGCGCCAGAGCCGCCACGTCTTCCGGGTCATGGGTGATGAGGATTACCGGCAGATTAAAGCGCTTCTGTACCAGGAGTAGTTCCTGGCGCATCTTGGCCCGCAGCAGAGCGTCCAGGGCCGAAAATGGTTCATCCAGAAGCAGCAGGCTGGGGCGGCGAATGAGAGCCCGGGCCAAGGCCACCCGCTGGCGCTGTCCCCCGGAAAGGTCCCGGGGTATGCTGTCCTGCAAGGAATTGAGCTCAAAAATTTCCAGCACCTCCTTCAGATGCAGCCGGTCACCCCGGGGCAGATACCAGGGCCAGGCCCTCTTAAGGCCGAATGCAACATTTTGGGCCACCGTCAGGTGGGGAAAAAGGGCATAATCCTGGAAGACGTACCCCACATCCCGATGGCGGGCCGGAACCCTGATCTTTTTGGAAGAATCAAAGAAGACCTGGTCTCCCATCACGATTCGTCCCGCATCCGGAGTCATCAGGCCCGCAATGGACTGCAGGGTGAGGCTTTTTCCCGCCCCAGAAGGGCCAAACAGGACGACAAAATCTTGGTCTGAGGCAAAGCCCACTTCCAGGCTAAAAACCCGCCCTCCGGACCACAATTGTTTTTTAATATCAACCAGGATTTTCATAGGCTTTCACCGCCAGGGTGGCCCAGGCAGCCAGGAACGCCTAAGGCTTGCCAAAGCCGAATTTGCTAAAGGTCTCTTGGGCTGCGGAGCTCAGGATAAAATCCACAAAACCCTGGGCCAAAGCCCTCTTTTGACTTGTCGCCACGACAGCCACCGGATAGGTGATGGGCTGATGGCCCTGCACTACGGCCACCACTTTCACCTTTCCTTTGGCTACGGCGGCATCGGTGGCAAAGACAAACCCAGAGTCCACTTCCCCTCGAGCGACATAATCCAATACCTGACGCACTGATTCCCCGTAAATAAATTTGGGCTTCAGGATTTCCCACAACTCTGCCTTAGTCAAGGCCTCCTGGGTATAACGCCCCACTGGCACCGAGGCGGGATTGCCCAGGGCTACTCGGTTGATCTCTGCACCGCCCAATCCTTCAGGACCCTTCAAAGGCAAATTTGATTTTTCCGGCGTGATCAGGACCAGGGTGTTGCTCACAAAATTTTTCCGGCTGGCCGGCACGATCAGCCCCTTTTCTTGGGCCTGATTCATGGTTTTTTGGTCCGCCGAGGCGAATACATCCACCGGCGCACCTTTGTCCATTTGCTGCAGCAGCACCCCGGAAGCCGCAAAATTACAGACTACTTTGACGCCGGGATGAGTTTTCTCAAACTGCCCGGCCACCTCTTTCAGGGCATTGGTGAGGCTGGCCGCGGCAGAAACGATCAATTCCTGGTCGGCGTATACCGGCCCCACTGAAAGGACCATTGCGCCTAAAAGAAGTACGAAGAGAAATACAATTTTAATCATGACTAATCTCCCAGTTTACAAGTATCTGATTTTTAGCGCCTTTCCCGAGACCAACATGATGGTCAGACACACTGCGGAGACAATAATCACCAAGATAGTGGCAGCCGAGTCGTTGCCGGCTTGCATCGCATCATACACGGCAACGGATAGAGTCTGGGTCTTGCCCGGAAGGTTGCCGGCCACCATTAAGGTGGCGCCGAACTCACCCATGGCCCGGGCAAAAGCCATCATGGCCCCGGCCAGAATGCCCCGCCAGGCCAGGGGCAGGGACACCCGGAAAAAGACCCCGGCCTCGGAGGCGCCCAGGGTGCGGGCGGCATTTTCCAGATTTGGGTCAACCCCTTCGAAAGCAGCCCGGGCGCTTTTATAGATTAAGGGCAGGGATACCACTGAGGCAGCCAAGGCCGCTCCCTGCCAGGTAAAAATCAAGGAAATGCCAAAAGTGGATTTGAGCCACTGGCCTAAGCAGCCGTTGCTGCCGATGAGTACAATGAGAAAATATCCCAGGACCGTGGGCGGCATGACCAGGGGCAGGGTGCAGAGAGAGTCCAGGCCCTCCCGGCCCCAAAACCGGCTCCGGGCCACCCAAAAGGCCAGGGCCACTCCTACGACAAATGTCGCCACGGTCGCCACCCCGGCTACCTTTAAAGTCAACCCTAAGGGGGTCAAAACTGCCGCCCAATCCATATTGCTACTCCATATGACACCATGAAATTCTATCTAAGTGTGAGAGCAAGCTTTATACCAGCAATCCGTAAAATCACTTAATTACCAAGATTAATTATTAAAAAAGCAGTACGAAGGCTAATTTGGGACAATCCTTCTGAAGCGCCTTATAGACAAAATTGTATTAAGAAAAGTTGAGTAACTTTATTACTTTTCAAAAATGTATTTTCTTCCTTGTCTGGCTTCTTTGAAGTTAGTCAAATAATTCGATATTCTTTTAAGAAAATAGCGAATAGAAAAATAAAATGTCAATTTTGACAATATTGAGCACTCATATTAAAGTGGCTATTCTTTATTTAGAATAGCGTATTTTTGACCCAATGGGAACTTTTTTATGATGGCAAAAATTTTATCCTAAGGTGTTCAAATTCTTAGGCGGCCCGTCGGCTCAGTCTCCAGACGTCCCTAAAACATCATAGACCCAGCTCAAAGCCGCAGACGTCCGGGGAAACCCGATGGTGCTGGTTAACAGGATAATGGCGTGATAGATTTCTTCCGGGGTCGCACCGGCCTTCAAGGCTCTCCGGGTGTGGCTGTGCACCGACCCCTCGGAATGACTGGCTGCGGCGGCGGCCAGTTGAACCAGGTGGGAGGTTTTTTCGTCCAGCGGTCCTTCCTGGCGCACTGCTTCGCCCAAGTGCTCCAAAGCCTTGATAAATTTTTCATGCTTTTCCTTTATGAACGAATACCATCCGGGATAAGTTGCTTCAGACATGATTTTCTCCTCCTGGCCTTGGCAGCATGATATGGCAGACTTGGCCTTAAGATGGCCACCTCCCTCCTTGATGTCAAGTAACTCTGACCAGGATCAGGGCAACGGGAGAGTAATCCCGAATCTTATCCCCACATCCAAGTTCACCTTTCATCGGTCTGGTCAACCATAATCCAGGGGAGATTATTTCCGGGATAATTTCTCTTACGCAGTCTTTTGGGATTAATTTTTTCAAAATATTGAGATATTCTTATGCCCAGATGAGCGAACCTCAGAATGACGTGGTTATTAAGCCGGAGGCCATATGCGGAACTTGATCCTTTCCGGGGTGCTCCTGGTGAGCCTCATGGGATGCGGCGGGGACAGCGCAGAAAAACATATGCAGGCTGGATTCGTCGATTTTCAAAAGCAAAATTACGATGCAGCCATCGCGAATTATGAAAAAGCCATCAAGTTGCAACCCCGGGCCGCGGCTGCTTATAACATGATCGGCATGGCTTACCGGTTTAAATATAACCGGCTGGGGGTCCCGGAACTTCGCCAGAAAGAGATGGCGGCGTTTCAAAAAGCCATAGAGATCGACCCGAAGAATTGGGGCGCCATGATCAATTTGGCCACCGACTACTATGCCGAGGGCCAGAAAGCCAAAGCCGCGCCCTTGTTCAAAAAGGCCTTGGAATTGAACCCCAATCATCCTGAAAAGCTGACTCTACAGAAGATGATTGCGGAAGGCGAATCGCAGCCTTGAGAGTTTTCGTCCTCCTGGCAGTGCTCCAGGCGCTGACTCTGGCCGGTGCATTAAGTTGGGGGCAAACTCCGGAAAGCCAGGGGCTGGATCTGGCAAATCGTCTGGGTTGTTATGCCTGCCATTCCCTAAAGGGTGCAGGAGGAAAGCTTGCCTCGGCACTGGACGGCGCGGGAGCCCGCTTATCACCGGAGAAACTTAAAATAGCCATCACGAATCCCCGCCAGCTCCACCCCCATGCCAAAATGCCCAGCTATGCCTACCTGCCGGCCCCGGAACAGGAAGTCCTGGTAGACTACCTGGAAAGCCTCAGGTAATATTGGTTTTTGGTTCCTAGTTTTTGGTTTTAGCTTGCTTCTGTGTTACTGCCCAAATATCTCCCGAAACCTCAAAAGTCTCATTGGTACAGGCTTTCCAGCCTGTGCTGGCATGCTCCCCTGATTCAAATGCTTTTAATCAAAAACGCAAAATTCAAAACCAAAAAGTTATTATTCGCTGTACCGCCGAATAATCAAAATCCCCAGCGCCAGGCAGAGAATGCCATAAGCTGCCAGGAGGGCCAGAGAGCCCAAGGTCTCCAGGCTCCAGTAGGGAACCCGCAGGAGTTGGTTGGTGTGGGTCAGGGGTAGGATTTTGATAACATACTGCAGCAGCCAGGGCATCTCCTCTACCGGGAAGAAGGTGCCGCAGAAAAACGCCATGGGCATGATAAAAAAATTGGTGAACGTGGCGGTATCTTCATGGGAGCGGGACTTCATCCCCACGATCACCCCAAAGGCGGCGAACACCAGGCAATTGAGGAGCAAGGCCAGGATAAACAGAGGGTTAAGCCGAAAGCCGCCCCCCAGAAAGAGCCCCAAAACCAAAAGGATGACCGAGGCAAACACCCCCCGGAGCATGCCGGCCAGGATTTGGCCCACCACGATGTCGGTGGCGGTCACCGGGGACTGGATATAGACCTGGAAGGTGCGGAAGTGGAGGCGCCCCACCGTCATGCTGGTGGCGATCCAGGTATAGGAATTGGTCATGGAGGTCATGGCGATGAGTCCGGGGAGCAGATAGTCCAGATAAGTGCCCCCGGCAATGGCCACCCGTTTTCCCAACCCCAGTCCAAAGGCCAGGAGATAGAGCATGGGGGCAAAGAGGGCGGAGACTACATAGCCCAGGCGCAGCAACCGGCGCCGGAAGAGCAGGATTTCACGGTAAAAGATGGGAAACCAGTTCAATTGGTGAGCCGCTCCCCAGTGAGTTGGATGAACACGTCCTCCAAATTAGCCTGGCGTATGATGACTCCGGAAGGCTCCGTTTGGGCCCGGGCATAGGCCTCCTCTTTTTCCCGGACCAGCAGATATTGCCGCCGCCCGCTGTTGAGAGTTTCCACCACATAGCCGCCCACCTGGGCCACCAGGGCCTGGGGATTATCCAGGGCGATGAGCCGGCCCTTATTCAGGACTCCCACCCGGCCGCACAGCATCTCCGCTTCTTCGATATAATGGGTGGTCAGGATAATGGTGATGCCCTCCATTTTCAATTCCTGGATGAGGCCCCACAACTGGCGCCGCACCTGGGGGTCAAGGCCCACGGTAGGTTCATCCAAAAAGAGCACCTTAGGGCGGGACACCAGAGCCCGAAGGATGAGGAGCCGCCGCTGCATACCGCCTGAGTAATCTCGTACCAGGCTGTCGGCCCGGCCCTGCAAGTTTCCGAATTCCAGGAGTTCCCGAATCCGAGACTTCAGATCAGGTGTTCGGTGCAACTTCCCGTAAATCCAGAGGTTTTCAAATGCGGTCAGTTCTTTGTCCAGGTTGATTTCCTGGGGGCAAACCCCGATGAGCTTCTTCACCTCCAAGGGCTGACGCACCACATCAAAGTCCTGGATGCGGGCCGAACCCCGGCTGGGTTGAGCCAGGGTAGTCAATATCTTGATAGTAGTGGTCTTTCCGGCGCCGTTGGGGCCCAATAGGCCGAAAATCTCCCCCGGGGGAATCTGTAAGGATAAGCCGTCCAGGGCTACAATGTCCTGGTATTGCTTACCCAGATTTTCCGCAACAATCATATAATTCATGGTCTTATTGGGCGTTTGTATTCTCTACTATTATAACCTGATTTGGGCAATCCGGCAGGGGCAGACAAACTGGGGCCTATGGATCAGGCCCAAAGGCCCCTTAAATATACCTTATAGCGACTGCCAAAAGTTTTTTCCAAGGGCCTTTTTATTGTAGAGGCGGACCCATGTGTCCGCCCTATTGAGGGCGCACACGCAGGTGCGCCCCTACAAAAAACTATTTTTGGCAATTACTATAAGTTACCTTATTTTTTATAAGAATACTGGAAGCTGCAACCCATCACCGGTTGAAGCGGGTTCGGGGCAGGGGATAAAAGAAGACCCGGTGGCAGGGTCTGTCCCGCCACCGGGTCTGGATCATCGAGTCGCCGGGTTGGCCGGCAGTCTTAGGCGCAACTTAGATGACTTTGCCGCCCTCGACCTGGTACCCCAGGACTTCCAGGATGGCCGCCTGCTGGGGATTTACTTCTTCCAACACTCGTTTCAGTTTGTTTTCCGAGTCGCTAAAGTAGATGGCCGTCCGCAAAGTCCGTAACTCTTCCATGACCTCGGTGGGGGTCATTTTAATATCGCCCACCGCCAGCCGCTGGCAAAGCAGGGTGAGATAGGTGAGAGCCGCTACACAGACAAAGAGGTGAATCCGGATTTTGGAATCGGTCCAATGGTAGAGGGGCAGGAGCGCCTTTTGGAAGAGGCTGCGGTTATCTTTGGCGTTACCCAGAGACCGGCTGCTGCCCTTGCCATTGCCATTACCAAAATCTGGCCCCAAGACTGCCCGGGTCACGCAGGCCTCATAAATCTCCTCCACGCCCCAATCCTCACGGTCGGTGATGAGGATATTCTTCCCGAAGTGGCGCACCACGCCGGCCATCTGACGATGATCCAACTGGAACTCCATGCGGACTTGGCCTTTGTCCGAGACGAAATTTATCTGGAAGAGGGAGGGACTGATTTTAAGACGCTGGCATAGTTCTGCCAAGAAAGCCTTGCCGGAGTCCGCTGCGTTCCCTTGGGCGACTTCTTGGCTTAACCGCTGTTGAAATGCCGCCATTTCCTTTCTAACCCTTTGCACCTTCTTGCCCAGCTCCTGGTAACTCCTATGGAAGCTACGGGGGTCAAACGTAATAATCACCCGGCGTTGGCGGTTCCAGAAGGACGCCTGAGTTTCATAATACAGGATCTTGTCATCTTCCGTGGGCACCGGGGTGTATTTGGCCTCGAGCTTCCCTGGCAGCGGATGGAAATCCTTCAAAGAGATTTCAGTTAAATCCGGGGCATACTCGGGACCACAGGAGGCAATGAAATGCATGCCTTCTTTGGCATCGATTTGGGCCACCAGGGACTCCGCGGCCATTTCCTGATTCAGGAGCAGGGTAACGTCTTTTACCCCTACACCCAAAGCGGAGACTCTGGTCAGAAGGTGTTCCATATGGTGATAGAACCCGTTGGCGGGCAAGCCACCGGAAAAACTCTGATAATAGAGAGGCACTCCGGCACTGGCTTCACTTACCAAGGCCAATCCCAACTCCTGTTCGGAAAAATGCTCCGCCAGAAATTCCTGGTCAGCCTGAAGCATGGGAGGGAACGCCGCCGGTTTGGGAGAAGAAGAAATGTTGGCGGCTTCCACGATCAGTCGGCGCTCCTGGGCAGGCAGAAGTGAATTGATTTTTTTGAAAAAGGCTGTCTTGATTTTGTCCAAATCGGAATCGCTGATCCGATCCCAGTGGTTCCAAAAATTTTGGGAGTTCAGAGATTCCAACCTCAGAGGGCGAATCCTTTGGATATCCGTGGTTTCATACCAACTCGCCAGTTGCCTCTTACTGGTGGGGGAGATGGCCCGGTTCAAGGTGGCATAATAAACCAACTCTCCCAACGAAGGTCCCCTGACCCGCTTCTTGGGGGGCAGAATCTCGTTGATCATACCGGCCAGGTCGATCTCTCGATCCAATTCATTGAGGGCAAAAACCGAGCCGAATTCTTTGGGAGAAAAACCTCCCTTGCCTAACGCCTCATGGACCTTGTCGGCGGTTCCCAGATACACCTGATTGATGGTGGTGGGCTTT
This sequence comes from Thermodesulfobacteriota bacterium, assembly GCA_049322355.1. GTDB lineage: Bacteria > Desulfobacterota > Desulfobaccia > Desulfobaccales > 0-14-0-80-60-11 > 0-14-0-80-60-11. Next base: position 48,070 of record JBMORG010000022.1, read on the forward strand.
CCATAAACCCGCTGGGTCTCCCGAATATAGAAATATTCGTGACCCTTCTTGACCTTCTTATAGAGATGAGCCATAATTCACCTACTTTTAAAATTTTAACGATATTTTTAAACTATTTAATGACTATAATGTACCAGACCAACTGGCAAGAAAAAAATGAAGCAAAATACTCTATTTTATAGAGCAAAGTACTCTTTCTTTGACATTTTTCAACTTTTGTTCTTTATCTTGATTTTTTCTAGGGGACCCACAGGGCTTCAGGGAGAGGTGGGAGCAGTATATCCCTTATGAATGGCGTATTTCACCAAGTCGGTATTTTTCTTCAAATTTAATTTTCTCATAATTTTTGCGCGATGGTTTTGAATGGTTCGAAAGCTGAGAAACAAAATTTCTGCAATTTCTTTGCTTGATTTGCCTTCTGCGATCATTTTGATGATCTCGATCTCCCGAGGGGTAAGTGGTCCATAGGGCTCCGATTCCCCTTGCCGTTGGCTCGGGACATAGAGATTTGCCAGGTCACTGGCCAACAAAGGAGAGACATAGATCATTCCTTGCCGGATTTTCTCGATGGCGTTGAGAAGTTCCTTAGGGGCGTCCTCTTTCAGCAAATACCCGTTAACTCCCGACGCCATGGCGTTATGCAGGTATTCCTTCTTTTTGTGCATGGTCAGAATCAGGACCTTAACGCTCGGGTAAGCTTGCTTAATCTCCCGGGTGACTTCTATCCCCGGAAGCGAGGGCATGGAGATATCCAGGATTACCATATCCACCGGCAATTTCTTTAAGAGTCCCAACAGTTCAGACCCGTCCCCTACTTCCCCGACGACCTGCAATCCCGGAAAAGCTTCGATAATTTTTTTTATCCCCTCCCGCACCAGAACGTGGTCTTCGGCTAAGATAATTTTATACATCATCAGTTCTCGGTTTATCGGTTGGAACGGACAATGTGATGCTGGTGCCCTGGCGTTTCCGACTGGAGATCTTGAGGGAGCCTTTGGCCATGAGGGCCCTTTCATTCATCGCCGTCAAGCCCAAGGTTTTTTTGGGGAGTTTGCCAGACATGGCCTCCTCAAGATTAAATCCCCGGCCATTATCCCGAATCATAAAGACCACGTGCCCGTCTGACCGCCTCACTTCCACTGATACGAGACTGGCCCGGGCATGTTTGACCACATTGGTTAAGGATTCCTGAAAAATTCGATAAATATTGATCTGGGTTTCAGGGGAGAAGAGATGATCGATCTCGTCCATCAACACCGAACATTTCATATTATTATTGCGGCAGATCTCGGCCACCAGATAACCCAATGACGAAGACAGACCCAAATCTTCCAGAGATGAAGGACAGAGGTCCCAGGAAAGGCGGCGCACATTTTCGATAACCGTATCGATATAAGCCAGCATCTGTTCACAATTGCCCTTCAGGTCCTGTTGATCCGGCGACAACATTTCTTCCAGGCCTACCAGGTGAATCTTCAAAACGGTTAAAGCCTGTCCCAGTTCGTCGTGCAATTCCCGGGCGACCCGCCGCCGTTCCTTTTCCTGAATGCTTAGGAGCTGGACCGCGAGAAGCCGGAGCTCCCGCTCCGATTCCCTCAGGGCCTCTTCCGCCCGGCGGCGCTCCTCCCGGGCCCGCAAGGCGGTAATGCCATAGGCCAGATCATTGGCCAAGCCCATCAGCAAGGCGATCTCTTCATCGTCAAAGGCATTGGCCTCTCTGGCATAGATCGTCAAGGCCCCGAATGTGTTAATATCTTTAAGGGGCAGCCCCAGAACCGAAGCGTAGCCCCGTTTACAGGCTTCCTCCCGCCAGGCGGCAAATTCCGGGGCTGTTTTAGTATCGTGGCAAATGGCCGGGGTTCCCTCCCGGATGGCCCTTCCTGTGGGCCCCCGCCCCCGCACCTTATCTGCCCAAGTCAGACGCAACTGTTTCACATAGCCGCCATCAAATCCCTGTTGCGCCATCGGGCGTATGGACTTATGCACATCATTTTCGGCGTAACCCACCCAGGCCATGCAATAACCGCCCACTTCCACGATGATCCGGCACACTTCGTTCAATAATTCCGTCTCATTCAAGGCGCGAATCAAGGCTTGATGACATTCGGTGATGGCTTTGAGCGCGCGGCTGACTTTCCGCAGCGTCTCTTCCATCCTAGTCGGTTCCCCGCGGTCCTGGATGTTGTCCCTGGTGCCAGTTACGGCTTGAGTGTCGGTACCGGCGGTGCCTGGCGGGTCCAGCCGAGCCTTTCTTTGCACTGTCCCCTGATCCTTGGAGGATACTTTCTGTAAACTATTTCAATTTTATTATTATATCCATAATTAATCAATTTTCCAAGAAAATCAAGATGATTTTCTTTAAACTGCTCTAAGCATTTCCTGAGCCAAGAGATTCAACAACCCCCATACTGCATCCAGGAACCAGAATTTATCCAGGTGGGCTGGCAAGGTAAATGACACCTGGGCCGGAAATTCATCATCCGCCTGCCATAAGATGATTTCTACCGTCAGACCGGGAAAGACCTGGAGGGCGATGGTGGCATCCCCAGCAGGCCTGACCTCGCCGTGCAGTTTTTTCCCGGCCGCCACAAATCCGGCCACGTCCCGGCCGAAGCGTTCTTCCAAAGGAGCGCTGGGGAGGCCGTGGTGGCCCCGGAAAAAGGTGGCCCCTCCGGGCAATTCCAGAGGGCTGATAGCCGGACCCAAGAGCCCGGGATCAATCTTCAAAAGGTATAACAATGCCGTCAGGCACAGCCGAAAGCCTGGCTCCGCCTGGGTTGCCCCGCCTACCGCAACCTGACACCTCACTGGATCCAAAATCAGGGTTTGATCCAAAAATTTGAGATGATATACTCCTGCCTCATACCTGGCGCCGGTCCGGTTGACGATTTCCTGAGGGTCGCGGTTTTTGAGATCATTCCAGATTTCCTGACTAACATCGCTGCAAGTCTCATATGCCATATCCGGTCTCCAGGGAAACGCTCTCTGTGTTTCTCCGTGTCTCTGAAGTGAAAAATTGATTAAATAAAAAGGCCCAGAGAACCATCGCTCATGAGCCTGCGGCTCTAAAACCATCGAAAACCAGGTGGGGCGGTTTTCCGTGTCCTCTCACCTTGGGCAATGCAGGCATTCTAGGTTGGGCGCCGTGACCACCAATTTTCTTGACCAAGATTTTTTCTGACCGCTGACCACTTTCAAACAAAGCAGATACGTCAAATTTTGCCTTGCGCTTAACTTAAATGGTTCGGATATGTTGTATAGTGTTATTATTATTTATAATAATTTTTTATAAATACCTTAACTAGGCGGATCATGCAAAAATTCTTTTATCCACGTAGCGTAGCCGTGGTGGGCGCCTCCGAAGACCCTGCCAACCTGGCCCAGGGGATTGTCGCCAATCTGTTAGACTTCAAGTATGAGGGCAAGATCTTCCTGGTGGGGCGCCGAGCCGGAACCTTATTCGGCATGCCTATCTTCCCCGGCTTAACCCACCTGCCCGAAAAGGTGGACCTGGCGGCCATCCTGACCCCAGCCCGGGCCGTGCCTTCCTTGGTGAGAGAATGCGGCGAACTGGGGATTTCCCGGGTCGTGGTAGAATCCGCCGGTTTCTCGGAATTAAACGACGCCGGCCGGGCTTTGGCAGACGAGGTGCGCGCCGCTCTAGATCAATACGGTATCCGCCTGGTGGGTCCCAACGGCCTCGGTCTGGTCAATATGGAGATCGGCCTGGCCCTGCCTTTTGCCCAGATCGGCTCCCGCATCCGTAAAGGGTCCATCTCCATCATTGCCCAGAGCGGGGGAGTGGCCACCCATGTCCTGGCTTGGATGGACAGAGAAGGCCTGGGCCTCAATAAGTTTTTGAGCCTGGGCAATAAACTTGATGTGGCCGAAAATGAGGTCCTGGAATGCCTCCTCAAAGACCAGGGCACCAAAGCCATTTACGTGTATCTGGAAGGCATGCACAACGGCCGGGAGCTCCTGAAGGTGGCGGCTCAGGCCACCAAACCCGTCTATCTGCACTTGGCCAATGTGGGGGAGGAAACCGCCACTATCGCCCATTCCCATACCGCTTCCTTGACCACTGATGAGCGGGTCCTGGACGCCGCCTGCCGGCAGAGCCGCATCATCCGGGTCAAGACCCAGACCGAATTTCTGAACGCCGCCCGGCTGGTGGGTCAGCCACCGGTCAGGGGCAATCGCGTAGTGGTGTTCTCCCGCAGCGGCGGTGAGGCCGTAGTCACCGCTTATGCCTGCCAAAGATTGGGCTTCACTCTGCCCCGTTTGTCTGATGAGCTGGTCCGGTCCATCCAGGAGCGTTCCCGGGCCGGGGTTATTGCCCCCACCAACCCCATCGATCTGGGGGATATCTTTGATTTCACGGTGTACACCGACATTATGGCCGCGGTGTGCCGGGACCCCGAGGTAGACGCCGTGCTGTTCCATTACGGCCCCGTAGCCGACTTTGAAGTTGAGGCTGCCAGGGAGATGGCCCGGCGCATGCTGGAGATGGCCCGCCATGCCCAGAAACCTCTGGCCGTCACCGTGCTCTGTACCCTGGATGAAGAGAACTATCTCCGGGACACCTTGGGGGTGCCGGTCTTTCATTTCCCCGAGGACGCGGTCCAGGCCCTGGCTCTCAGCCGCGATCTGGCCGCCCGGAACGAAGCCTGGGAATCTGAACTGTCTGTCGCCTGGCAAAAAGGCGACACCATTGCCGGACTGCTGGAAGGCTTTAACCCCGGAGGTTTTGTCTCCCTTAACCAAGCCCTGACAGTTACCAAGGCCCTGGGAATCCCGGTGGCTTGCTGGGAAACAGCCGCCAGTTCCGCTGAGGCGACGGCCGCAGCCGTCCGCCTGGGCTTTCCGGTGGTCCTCAAACTCTCTGCTCCCAGCTTGATTCACAAAACTGAAGCCGGCGGCATCATTCTGGACCTTAATGATGCCGCCGCGGTGGAGCACGCCTTTGACCGGCTGGCGCTGGTGGCCCAAACCACCCTGCCCTCACAGGAGGCCTGGCGGGTGGTGGTCATGTCCCAGGCAGCTTCAGGCCGGGAAGTGCTGCTGGGAGCCCGCCGGGATGACTCTTTTGGACCGGTTATCGCTTTCGGCGCCGGAGGAGTGGATACCGAAATTCTGGACGATGTTGCCCTTCGGGTAGCCCCTTTAAGCCCGAGCCAAGCCCTGGACCTTATATCCGAAACCCGTATGGGGCGCATTCTGGCTGGCCTCCGGGGTCAGGCTCCGGCCGACCTGGAGGGGTTGAGCCAGGTCCTGGTGGCCTTGTCGCAGTTTATGTTACAGTTTCCCCAAGTCCAGGAGATAGACCTCAACCCCATCCGGCTTTTCCCGTCCCAACCCGGATTCCTTGCCCTGGACGCCCGGATAAGGCTGGAGGGGTAAAGTTACCACAAATTTGATAATGGCGGTTTAAGCCGCCTGGTTGCTTGAATTTTGAAAAATGGCAAAATATAAACCAGGAAATTTCTCTCGTGCTCAACCGGCCTGACGGAATTTTCCCTTGAGCTTCCATTCGCAGGTGATGGCATCGTGTTTGTGAGTTTCTTTGTCGGCCTCAGCGCCGGCCTCTTCGGTGGACTGGTAGGCCTGGGCGGGGGAGTAATCATGATCCCCTTGATGGTCTGGTTTTTCCGTTTCAATCAGCACCAGGCCCACGGCACCAGCCTCATGGCCTTGGTCTTCACCGGCCTCTCCGGGGCCGTCACTTATTATCTGAATGGTTCGGTGGATTTTTGGGCTGCGATCCTGCTGGCTGCCTCCGCCATCTTCACCGCCCGGTTTGGGGCGGTGTACGCCAACGCCCTGCCGGAGTGGCAGTTAAAAAGGGCCTTTGGCTTCTTCCTGATATTCGTCTCGCTGCTGTTGCTGAGCAAACCTTATCTCTCTCATCTGACCTTTCTGGCCCATCCCGCCACCGGTTGGACAAAAGTGGCGGCTTTGCTGGCCAGCGGCGCGGTGGCCGGTTTTCTATCCGGCATGATGGGAGTGGGTGGGGGATCAATAATGGTGCCTGCCCTGGTACTGTTGGTGGGCCACAGCCAGTACACTGCCCAGGGCAGTTCTCTGTTGGCCATGGTCCCGGCGGGCTCGGTAGGCGCCTACACCCACTGGCGCTTGGGCAATGTGGTGACCCGGGTTCTGCCCGGCCTCATTTTGGGTATTCTCATCGGTACTTACTTCGGCGGCAGCCTGGCCCATTTGCTCAGCGAAGCCAACCTGCGCCTGATCTTCGCCGGGGTGCTTATCTGGCTGGGTATCCGGGACATCCGGGGAGCGGCTAAAAAGAGGTTGCTGGTTCTGGCCCGGGCCAAAGCGGCGGAATCCGCCGAATTGGCTAAATAACCTTTACTACAGCCAGAAAGACACAAAAGGCACCGAGAACTGAAATTAATCTATGTCTTTCGGGTGTCTCTATGAAAGCCAAACAAAAAGAAATCACTCCATCTGGGTTGGCAGGGCTCATTCGGCGGCATCCCCGGGTGGCGGCCCTTACCGGAGCCGGCATTTCGGTGGAATCCGGCATCCCGGACTTCCGAAGTCCCGGCGGGCTTTGGGAGCGCTTCGATCCCATGGAGTACGCCCATATCCAGGCCTTTCGCCGCAATCCCGCCAAGGTCTGGCAGCTTCTAAAGGAGATGGACGAAACCATCATCCAAGCCCGGCCCAACCCGGCCCACTACGCCCTGGCGGAACTGGAGGCCAAAGGCTATCTTACCGGCATCATTACCCAGAACGTGGACAATCTGCACCAGGCCGCGGGGTCGAAAAGGGTGGTGGAATACCACGGGAACGCACTGCGCTTTATCTGCGATAAATGCCGGACCCAGCATCCCCGGGAGACCCTGGACTTTTCCCGTCCCCCCCTGTACTGCTTCTGCGGCGGACTCATCCGGCCGGACGTGGTCTTTTTCGGGGAGCAAATTCCCCCTGCGGCCCAGGCCGAGGCCGAAGACCTGGCCCAGCACTGCGACCTGCTCCTGGTGATCGGCACCTCCGGCGAAGTGGCTCCGGCCAGCTACATTCCCCACATCGCCCAAGAATGGAACGCCATCATTGTGGAAAACAACCTGGAACCCACGCGGTTGACTTACTCCCTGGCACACCACTTCCTGCCGGGCTCGGCGGGGAAATTGCTCCCGTTGGTTCTGAAAGATCTCTAGCCGATTTATTATTCAGATATTCAGAGCGAAACTCTCCCCTGGAAGGGAGATGGGGGGAGGAATCCCTTTAATGCTCTCCCTCTAGCCTCATTAGCTTGATATTAATTTCAGCAGATCCTTTTGCCGTCATCATTTGGGTAATACCCACTCCCAGTAGAGACCCAGGATCGCCGGTGTCAAGGCCACTAAACCAACGATAAATGCCAGTATCAATTTAATCGTGGGAGACCATTGCTTTTTTTCTCCCTTCACCCATGGCATGCTCTCAAGGTACTCGGCCCAGTTCATGGTGTCCTCCCGGCAAAATATCTCCAGGCGCAATCTTTCTGGCCCTGGGGGCCTTAAGGTTAGCCCTTAGAGCCAGTCGGATGGGTTAGAGGGAAGGCAACGAAGAAAAGTTTTGTACAATCCGATAATTCGACAATGAAGAATTTTCCCGCCTCAAACTTTGGATTGATTAAAATTCTAGCAGCACCTCCTTTGACTCCGGCGCTTTCATGCCGCAACTCCCTGAGGCCTTTAGTCATAGACTGTTAATCTATATTTAATCTATATATAATTAATTAATAATTGTCAAGAGAAATTTTTCTCTTTACCCGTTTTTGCTTTATTTTTTCCGGGCTTCTTTTCGACTTGGTAATATATAATTTTAAAGTAGAGAAATTTTTCCGAAGGTTGCGGCCAACGATGCAGACCAAATTCATTTCCCCGGGCCGGGGCAAGAAAATAGCGGCAGTTCCAGGAGAAGGGACATGAAGCTTTCCACCCGCAGTCGCTACGGCACTCGTCTCATGTTGGATATGGCCCTGCATTACAATGAAGGCCCCATCCAGTTGGGCGAAATTGCCAAACGCCAGAACGTGTCTGTAAAATATTTGGAACAGATCATCATCCCGTTGAAAAAAGCCCGCCTTATTGATAGTGTGCGGGGCAGCAAGGGTGGGCACATTTTAACCAAACCTCCTGAAGAGATCACCGTGGGAGAGGTCGTGGCGCTCCTGGAAAACGGCACCAGCTTGGTGGAGTGCGTTGAGAACGCCGCGGTTTGCGGGCGCGCTGACACCTGCCCCACCCGCCTCCTCTGGAAAGAAGCCTCTGCGGCTATGTTTGAACGTCTGGAAGCCGTAACCCTGGCCGACCTGGTGGATAAAGCCAAAACCATGGAGAACCAGAAATTATGTCCACCTTAACGGTGCAGAAAAATAGGGGCGGGTTTCAAACCGCCCCTTTAGGTCTCTTCCGAGTTTTTCGTTGAGGGACGGAGGGACCCGCCCCTGCCTTGTGCCTTTAGTTCGCTGCAACCTTCAGGTCTTGCTCTTCCCGCCGAAAGATTAAGCCGTCCTTGTCCGCGTCCACCAGGATGGTGTCGCCTTCTTTGAATTCCCCGGACAGCAGCATGGGGGCCAGCTTGTCTTGCAGATGGTGCTGGATGGCCCGGCGCAGGGGGCGCGCCCCATAGACCGGGTCATAGCCGACATCCGCCAGGAAGTCCCGGGCTTGGTCGGTGAGTTCCAGGGTGAGGTGCCGGTCCGCCAAGAGCCGCGCCAGGCGGGCCATCTGGAGGCCCACGATCAGCCGCAACTGGTCCTTGGTGAGGCGGTGGAAAATGAGGATATCATCCACCCGGTTCAGGAACTCCGGCTTGAAATGCAGCCGCAGGGCCTCCATGACCCGCTCCCCCATTAGCTTTTCATCCGTGACCTCGGCGATGTACTGGCTGCCGATGTTGGAGGTCATGATGACTATGGTGTTTTTAAAATCCACGGTGCGGCCGTGGCCGTCGGTGAGGCGGCCGTCGTCCAGGATTTGCAGGAGCGAGTTGAATACCTCCGGATGGGCTTTTTCGATCTCGTCGAAAAGCACCACGGAGTAGGGCCGGCGGCGCACCGCTTCGGTGAGCTGCCCCCCTTCCTCGTAGCCCACGTAGCCCGGCGGCGCCCCGATAAGCCGGGAAACCGTGTGTTTCTCCATGTATTCACTCATGTCCAGGCGGATCATGGCCGCTTCCGAATCGAAGAGGAATTCCGCCAGGGCCCGGGCCAGTTCGGTTTTACCCACACCGGTGGGGCCCAGAAAGATGAAGGAGCCCAGGGGCCGGTTGGGGTCTTGGAGGCCGGAGCGGGCCCGGCGCACCGCGTTGGATACGGCCTGCACCGCTTCTTCCTGGCCCACCACCCGGGCCGCCAGGCGCTCTTCCATGTGCAGGAGCTTTTGCTTTTCGCCTTCCAGGAGCCGGGTCACGGGGATGCCGGACCACTTGGCCACCACTTCGGCCACGTCTTCGGCGTCCACCTCTTCTTTGAGCATGGCCCCCTGTTCTTGGATTTCCGTCAGCTTCCGGTTTTCCTCCTCCAACTCTTTCTGGAGGTTGAGGAGGGTGCCATAGGTCAGTTCCGCGGCCCGGGTCAAGTCACCGATGCGCTCGGCGTGGGCCGCGTCGATCTTGGCCTTTTCGATCTGTTCCTTGATAGCCTGAATTTTGGTGATAACCTCTTTTTCCTGCTGCCAGCGAGCCTTGAGGGTGGCGCTCTTTTCCTTCAAGTCCGCCAGCGATTTTTCGATTTTCTCCAGGCGCTCTTTGGAGGCCGGGTCCTGCTCTTTGCGCAAGGCCTCCCGCTCGATCTCCTCTTGAGTGATGCGGCGCTCCACTTCGTCGATTTCCGCGGGCCGGCTGTCGATTTCCATGCGCAGTTTCGAGGCCGCCTCGTCAATCAGGTCCACGGCCTTGTCCGGCAACTGCCGGTCGGTGATGTAACGGTCGCTCAAGGTGGCTGCGGCCACGATTGCGCTGTCTTTGATGCGGACCCCGTGATGCACTTCGTATTTTTCCTTCAGGCCCCGCAGGATGGCAATGGTGTCCTCAACCGTTGGCTCGGCCACCATGATGGGCTGGAAGCGGCGCTCCAATGCGGCGTCTTTTTCGATATACTTGCGGTACTCGTTGATGGTGGTGGCGCCCACACAGCGCAGCTCACCCCGGGCTAGCGGCGGCTTGAGCATGTTGGAGGCGTCGATGGCGCCCTCCGCGGCCCCGGCGCCCACCAGGGTGTGCAGTTCATCGATGAACAGGATGATCTGGCCGTCGGATTCCGTGATTTCTTTGAGCACTGCCTTGAGGCGGTCCTCGAATTCTCCCCGGAACTTGGCGCCGGCAATGAGCGCCCCCAGGTCCAGGGCCACCAACCGCTTGTTTTTTAGGCTCTCGGGCACGTCGCCGTTGACGATGCGTTGAGCCAGGCCCTCCACGATGGCGGTCTTGCCCACCCCCGCTTCGCCGATGAGCACCGGGTTGTTCTTGGTGCGCCGGGAAAGCACCTGGACAATGCGCCGGATTTCGCTGTCCCGGCCGATGACCGGGTCTAGCTTGCCGGTCCTGGCCATTTCCGTCAAATCCCGGGCGTATTTCTCCAGGGCCTGGAATTTCTCTTCCGGGGCTTGGTCGGTGACCCGCTGAGTGCCCCGCAAGTCCGCCAAAGCCTTGAGAATGCTCTCAGGCCTAAGTCCATAGCCCTGGAGCAACCGCCCCACCTCGGTGGCCTTGTCCGCCGCCAGCGCCCAAAACAGGTGTTCGGTGGAAACATATTCGTCTTTCATCTGGCCGGCCTGTTTCAAGGCGTCGTCCAGGGCCTTATTTAAACCGGGGGAGAGGTAGACCTGGGCTTCGCCGCTCACCTTGGGCAGGCGGGTCAGGAGGTCGTCCGTCCCCTGGATGACATTTCCGGGGTCGATCTCCAGTTTTTTCAGGAGGGGGCGAATCAGGCCCTCCTCCTGGGCCAGGAGGGTGCGCAGCAGGTGGGCCGGCTCCATTTGGGGATTACCCAACTGCCGGGCCAATTCCTGGGCGCCTTGCAGGGCCTCCTGGGCTTTGTAGGTTAGTTTGTCCATTCTTACCGCCATTATCTTGAAAACCTCCGTATCTATATGCCTAACATTTAGAAATTACTTATAAAATGATAAGTATTGAAGGAGGCTTGTCAAGGCCTTGTGAATATGTGATTGTAATTGGATTACATTACCTGCTAAAGATGGCCCATTGAGATAATCTTTGGTAAAATTGCGCATGCCATGAAAACCGTTGCCCTCATCCCCGCCCGTTATGGTTCCTCCCGGTTCCCTGGGAAGCCGCTGGCGCTCATCCTGGGTAAGCCCCTGATTCAATGGACTTATGAGCAGGCCAAGCGGGTGAAAGGGATGGACGGGGTCTGGGTGGCTACGGACGATGGCCGGATTCAAGAATGCGTAGAGGCCTTCGGTGGGCAGGTGGTTATGACCCGGGATGATCACCCTTCCGGCAGCGACCGTCTGGCCGAAGCCGCGGGGCTCTTGGGTCTGGCTCCCGACGACATCGTTATCAACATCCAGGGGGACCAGCCGGTTTTTCCCCTGGACCTCATCTCTCGATTAGCCGAAGTTCTCAGCCGACTTCCCGAAGCGGTCATGGTCACGCCGGTTAAGCGGTTAAAAGATCCCGGTGTCGCGGCCAATCCCAACTTGGTCAAGGCGGTCTTCGACCGGGCCGGTCGCGCCCTCTATTTCTCCCGCAGCCCCCTGCCTTTCTGGCGGGACGGCGGCCAGACCTATTTTTACAAGCATATCGGCATCTACGCCTACCGGGTACAATTTCTCAAAGAATTCGTGCACCTGCCGCCAGGGCGCTGGGAAGAGGCCGAAAAACTGGAACAGCTCCGTGCCCTGGAGCACGGTTTTCCCATTCACATCGTGGAAACAGTTGGGGATACGAGGGAGGTGGACAGCCCAGAGGACGCCCGTCAGGTGGAAGAGTATCTCAGGGGATCATGAAGCCTAAATGGTGCGCAGTGCGCCCAACATGACTCACGTATTTTTCTCCTTTAGCGTCTTGGCGCCTTTGCGTGCGATGTTTTTCCCGCTCGCAAAGACGCAGAGGCGCAAGGGCCGCAAAATATGTTTCCATATTTATAGGTATTAGTTGGGGGAAGTGGTTAACCCCTTATAATATTGGGGGAACTTTTCAGCCAAATACGGCGTTAGTAGGGTGGCGATGATATCCGCCATCTTCTCAGCTCCCGCATTGGTGTAGTGCATCAAGTCATAAAAATAGCGGGAATCCTTGGGCATCTGTCTGGCCAGGTCGATCACCAGGACCCCTTGTTCCCGCCCCACCTGCCGGGTAACGTCATTATAAAGCTCCAGGACCTCCCAGGCTGTGGCGCCGTCCATATCCTTGGCCACAAACTTGCGACCCAGATCCACCCCGGTGGCCGGATCAACAATATTGCCGTAAAGCACCGGCTGGGTGAGCAATACGGGAATGATATTATGCTGTCGGCAAATAGTGATAAGTTTTTCTAGTCTATTCTTATAAGGGCTCAAGTAATGGTCTTGATGTTCCTTAATAATGGCGGCCCGGGCTTTTTCTGAGACCACAAAAGGCGTCAGCTTGCTAAAATCGGTCTCCTGGGGATCGTTCTGGTTGTTGATCATGACCGATTTGGGGAAATAGAAGCGGTACAGGTTCAGGGCCGCAGTGGCCAGTTCGCTGTGCACCGCGACGGAGGCCAGAAAGCGTTCCAGGGAACGGAAGTTCAACCCATGAATTCTTTCATCAAAATCACGCTCCCCACTGATTCCCAAATCATTAATCCCGACGAGAAAAATCGCCACTTTAGGCTGTAATTTCACCAAATAATCCTGCATTAAGATGAAGTGCCCGAAGGTGGAATTACCGCTCAGACCGGCGTTATTAAGCCAGAGATGTTTGAAATCACGCTGCAGCTTCATGCTCAACCTGTAGGGCCAGGTCTTGTCCTCAGCCAGGTCGAAACATTCGGTGGTGCTGCCGCCCACCGTGACGATGGTCAGGTCCCGGGAAAAATCCGCGGGCGGCTCCGGCCCCCGGAACCCCAGGGAATTTCTTTGATGGACCACAACTCGGTCCAGTTTCCCCAACCCGCCTTCATGATGGATGATTTCCTTTTTATTAATGGGCAGGATGATTTTGTTCCCCTTGATTCTGAAGCCAAGAGGATTATAAACTCGCAAAATCAGTTCACATAAACCAAATACCAAAACCAGACTTATCAATAAAACTAAGATGTTTTTGCCAAAGTTACTTAATCTGATCAACATTGTTGTTTGATACCCGGCCGGTGATTCCATTTGCACCATTCAAACTAACTGTTTGTATCATTCGCCCCTTAATTGTCAAGGGAATTGAAGGGGTCACGCCAGCCGGCTTGCCGGCCTGAGGCCCCGGCACTTCTTAGTAACAAACCAACCAGGGTCGGGGCCGGGGCTTGCTCCTTGCCAAGACCAGTGGATTGGACTATAGTCTAAATAATGGCGGAGGTAATTGCTTTATCGAACCATCGGCACGTATGACTAAACCCCAGGAACGCATAATTTCTCCGATAGTTATCTCCACCGCCTTGGGGCATGACGGCCGGGGTATCTTCCCTTATACCGTGCTTCCCGGCTACCGTCGGCTGGTTAAAGCGGTCCGGGAGACCGGCACCACAATATTCACCAAATCCGCCACCCGGTTTTTGCGCCGGGGCAACTTCATTCCCGCCAATCCCCTCACCTGGAAATACATCCGGCGCCTGCCGGATATGGGAATGCTTAACGCCTATGGGCTTACCAACGACGGTGCGGAGGCTTGCGCTCAGGACATCCGGCAGGCTGGTGATCTGGGGTTCAACGTGATCCCCAATATCTACCCCGAGTTCATCAAAGGCACGGATACGGCCATCCGGGAGACCCTGGAGGCCGTGGCAATCTTTCGCCACATCCTGGGGGACCACTTTAAGGCCCTGGAGCTTAACTATTCCTGCCCCAACTCCGAGGAGGCCGTTGCCAGGAATGTGGTTCAGGCTATCCAATGCACCAGGGAAGTACGCAGTCTCTATCCCGGCCTTTTTTTAGTCGCCAAATTAAGCGTCTGCCATCCCTACGAATTCGCCCAGGAACTGGAGCGCCTCGGGGTCAACGCCCTTCACGCCGTCAACACCGTCGCCTACAACATTGTGTTTCCCTTGCAGCGCTCTCCTTTGAATGAGGTGGGCGGAGGCGGCGTCTCCGGCGGGCCGGCCTTCGATTTGGCTTATAAGTACAACCAGGAGTTGCGCCCTAAAGTGGGGGTGTTTTTGATCATGGGCTGCGGCGTCCGGAGTCTGGACGATGTCCGGCGCTACTTCGACCTGGGGGCCGATGCGGTCAGCCTGTGCACCCTGGCCCTGCGAAAACCCCGGGAGGCAGCCCGGGTGGTGGTAACTTACAATAGCAGAGAAGCAGTGAAAGGGACCAAATGACAAATTATAGCAATTGCCAATCGAGCCTCTTGCAAAATGTAGTCACAGGCTTTACCGTGAAAGTCCCCCAGTAGGGGCGAGCCGCTGGCTTGCTTATACAATAAATTTTCATTGTTTGAGGGTGGCCAAAATCGGCCATGACCGTTTAGCCTGCGTTTGCCTAGGCTGGAAAGCCTGTGCCACTGGGTCTTTTAATTAGCAACCAAGAAAAATATCTAGTCTTTGGTGACTTTTGCAGGAGCTCTTTTGGCAATTGCTATAAATCCCTCCTCCCCCACTTTTGCAAGGGGGAACTTTGCGGAATTCCTTTTAAAGTCCCCCTTTGAAAAAGGGGGATTTAGGGGGATTTAAATAACGGCGATCGGAAGGAATTTGGGGGAAAGCTATAGTTTCTTATTGGAAACCAATTAACTTGACCAAAGGTGGCGCATAGTAATGGGCTTGTGGTGGCTGTTGGGACTGAGCGCCGCTTTAGGGGATTCCGGGGCCGACGTCTTGACCAAGCGCTATTTTGTGCATCTGTCCCCCTATGGCATGGCCCTGGTCCGGCTGGTGGCTTCAGCCCCTTTCCTGGCTCTGGTGGGACTTTCTCTCAGTTTGCCTCAACTAACGCCCCCTTTCTGGCTCATCGTCGCGGCCATGCTGCCCCTGGAAGCCGTTGCCATGATCCTTTATATGCGGGCCTTGCGCACCTGCCATCTCTCCCTATGTATCCCCTTCCTGGCTTTTACCCCGGTTTTCCTCATCTTTACCGGCTGGCTGTTGCTGGGGGAGAGCCTCAGCCGCTGGGGGGTGGTGGGTACCTTGATGATTGCCTTGGGAAGTTATTTCCTGGGCTTGGGGGCCGATGGAGGAGTAAAGACCAATTTTTTGGCGCCTTTAAAAGCCTTGGCCCGAGAGACCGGTGCCCGGCTGATGTTGGCAGTGGCTGCCCTTTATTCCTTTACCGCCGCTCTTTACAAAGCAGCTATCTTGCACTCCAGCCCGGTCTTTTTCGGGGTAATGTACCCCCTGGCGTTCACCGGCCTCATGGTGACAGCCTATCCCTGGAACCGGGTGCGGCTTCAGCCCACCTTAAAGGCTCACCCCGGTTGGTTCCTGTTGGTGGGATTTTGCCTGGCTCTGAGCTGTCTTACCCTGGCGTTCGGCATGGAACTGGCCCCCGCAGCATACATGATTGCGGTCAAACGGCTGAGCCTCTTGATGAGTGTCCTCATGGGGGGACTGTGGCTCAAGGAGCGGCCGTTCTTGCCCAGGATCATCGGCGCCACCTTGATGTGCGCGGGGGTGGCGCTTATTGCCTTAAGGGGTTAATATATTTTAGAATGTTACCGAAAGATATACCAGACAGATGATTGCCGCAGTCTCATGAATGGCTCATCCCCAAGTTGCCGCTTGGGAACACAAGTTATACCCCAAGCTTTGCTTGGGGACCTATGGTTTTTCCAAACAACATATTAGAATTAATCGAATATTTTTGCCAAGCAGGAGCTTGGCAGAAAATGTGGGTTCCCAAGCAAGAGTTTGGGAACCAGGACTGGACTATAGATCTGATAATGCGAAGCGACTGAATAATCTCTAACTCAATTCTTCGCTGCGCTCAGGATGACAAACCGACTTTTGGCAAGAACCTCTTTGGGCAACGAGTTTACTTGTTAAGGAACCGCGCCCATGACTACTCCGGCCTTTGAACCCCGCACCTATCGCACCCGCATGGCCAGAGCAGGCCTGACGGGGTTTCGCGTGGCAGTGAAGGAGACTGATTTGTGGGTATTGGCCGCCGGGGATTTTTCCCAGGAGGTCCGGGAAGTCGTCATCCAGGAACGGCAGCAATTGGAGGCCTACATCGTGGGGCACCCCGGCTTTCTCACCAGTCTGGCCCCCTGGCCGCAAGACCTTTTCGCCCCGCCGGTGGTCCGGGAAATGATCGACGCGGCCGCGGTCGTGGGCGTGGGCCCCATGGCCGCAGTGGCCGGGGCCCTGGCAGCCCGGGTGGGACGGCATTTGGCTTCCTTTAGCCCCGAGGTCATCGTGGAAAACGGCGGCGACATTTATCTGGCCGTCACCCAGCCCGCCACGGTGGCCCTGTTTGCCGGAAAGTCTCCTTTGAGCCACCGGGTGGGGCTCAAACTCGATCCCGCCCTTAGTCCCCTGGGGGTATGCACTTCTTCCGCCACTGTGGGCCATTCCTTGAGCTTCGGCCGGGCCGACGCCGCCTGTGTCCTGGCCCCCAGCGCCGCCCTGGCCGACGCCACGGCTACCGCCCTGGGGAACCGGGTCCAGGGCCCCGACTCCATCGCCCCGGCCCTGGAGTGGATTGCGGGCCTGCCTGACATTCTGGGCGCAGTTGTGGTCGTGGGAGAGAAGCTGGGCGCCTGGGGCCGGGTGGAACTGGCGCCCTTGACGTAAGGGCCCCCCCCATTTCTCTCCGATCAGAAAAATGGTACAATACTATCAAACAA
Organism: Thermodesulfobacteriota bacterium; assembly: GCA_049322355.1. Classification (GTDB taxonomy): domain Bacteria; phylum Desulfobacterota; class Desulfobaccia; order Desulfobaccales; family 0-14-0-80-60-11; genus 0-14-0-80-60-11. The sequence continues at coordinate 64,999 of JBMORG010000022.1, forward strand.
GAAACAGCAGAGGGCAGCGGGCTTCCCCTTTTTTCAAGGCTGCAGGCAATTTTTCCCATGGGACCTCATGATCTGGACAATCTTTTTCATTGTCGGCTTTCTCTTGTTCATCGCCCTGTTTTCCGAGGAGTCCGCCCGGGCCTGGGCCTGGCTGCGGGCGGGATTGGCCCAATCTCCCCGCTATCGGATCATCGCCTATCCTTTAATTGCAGTTTTGCTGCTCGCAGCGGGTATCATCATCGTCGTTTCCTTGATTAAACTTTCCACCACCGCCACCTTTTCCTATGAGTAGTGTGGCGCCTATGCCAGTTCCTTTCTGCCGAAAACTGAAAACCGAAAACCGAATTTAAAGCCATGCCTCCCTGTCGCGCCTGTGGACGTACCGACCGGATAATGTCAGCCCGCCTGGGCTACTGCGCCTCCTGCCTCCGGGCCCATTTTGATGAGGTCTGGCCCGAGGTGGAAGCCGTGCACCACAAAAGCCGTCGGGCCTTTAGTCTCCCCCTGACCCCGCCCCGGGACCCCCGGGGCCGCCTATGCACCTTATGCTTCCATGCCTGTGCCATCCCGGAAGGCGGCTACGGCTATTGCGGGGCCCGGCGGGTGGCCAACGGCAAGCTTGTGGGAGGCGGGCCCCGAGGCGCGGGATTGAGTTATTATTACGACCCCCTGCCCACTAATTGTGTGGCCGATTGGTTCTGTCCGGGAGGGGTCGGCGCCGGCTATCCCCGCTACGCCTGCCGCCAGGGGCCGGAATACGGCTATGAGAACCTGGCGGTCTTTTACCATGCTTGCAATTTCAACTGCCTCTATTGCCAAAATTGGACCTTTAAGAAGGCTACTTTTGCCGGGGAAAAAGTGTCGGCTCAGGATTTGGCCGGGGCGGTGCGGCCCCGCACCTCCTGCATCTGTTATTTTGGCGGTGACCCCACCCCTCAATTGCCCCATGCCCTGGCCACGGCCCGAATCAGTCTGGCCGCCGCCCGGGAAAAGGGACGGCGGCTGCGGATCTGCTGGGAAACCAACGGCGCCATGCAGACCCCGTGGCTTAAACCGCTTTTGGCCAGTTCCCGAGACTCCGGCGGCGTTATCAAAGTGGACCTGAAGGCCTTTAGTGAACCTATCCACCTGGCCCTCTGCGGCGTTTCCAACTCCCAAACCTTGCAGAACTTTGGCCGCCTGGCCCGGCACTTGGGCGAGCGCCCCGAGGTGCCCCTGCTGTGCGCCAGCACCCTGATGGTGCCAGGTTACGTTGACCTGGAGGAAATTCACGGCCTGGCCCGGTTCATCGCCGCGCTAAACCCCGAAATTCCCTACAGCTTGCTGGCGTTTTATCCCCAGTTCCGCCTGGATGATTTGCCGGTCACTTCCCGGGAATTTGCCCTCAAGGCCGAAATGGTGGCCCGGGACGCGGGAGTGAAGCGGGTTAATCTGGGTAATCTCCACCTGCTGCGGTAAGTTCCCTGTCTTCCCGGTCATTATTCGCATTCTGGTTCAAGCTGTCTTTGCTGGACTTTTCTGAGGCGGGCAGGTCCATCTTGACATCCAGGTTGGGGAGGTATATGTAGGGACTTGTGAAAACTAAAATTATTTTTATTACCGGTGGGGTGCTGTCCTCGTTGGGCAAGGGGGTGGCGGCGGCGGCTATTGGCGCCTTGTTGGAAGCCCGGGGGCTTCGGGTCACTTTTCAAAAACTGGACCCCTACATCAATGTGGACCCCGGCACCATGAACCCCTTCCAGCACGGGGAGGTCTTCGTCACCGAAGACGGGGCCGAAACCGACCTGGATTTGGGACATTACGAGCGTTATACCTCGGTTACCCTGGGCCAGGAGCACAACTTCACCTCAGGCCGCATCTACTATAACGTCATCACCAAGGAACGGCGGGGAGATTACCTCGGCGGCACTGTCCAGGTCATCCCCCATATCACCGACGAAATTAAACAAGCCATTATGAAGATCGCGCCCTCCGCGGACGTGGCCATCGTGGAAATCGGCGGCACCGTGGGCGACATCGAGAGCCTGCCCTTCCTGGAGGCCATTCGCCAGCTCAAGGGAGACCTGGGCAAAGAAAATGTCTGCTATATTCACCTGACGCTGGTCCCATACATTAAAACCGCCGGGGAGGTCAAAACCAAACCCACCCAGCACAGTGTCAAGGAATTGCGCTCCATCGGCATCCAGCCCAATATTCTCCTGTGCCGCACCGAAAATGTCCTCAGTAAAGACATCAAGGCCAAAATCGCCCTGTTCTGTAACGTGGAGCCGGCGTCGGTGATCACCGCCCAGGACGTGACTAACATTTATGAAATTCCCCTGCTGTTCCACCAGGAGGGCCTGGACGACCGTCTGGTGGAGACCCTGAATATCTGGACCCGGGCCCCCCGCCTGGAAGTCTGGCAGGAATTGGTGGACCGCATCAAAAACCCCAAGGACCGGGTGGAAATCGGCATTGTGGGCAAGTACGTGGACCTTCGGGAATCCTACAAGAGCCTGCACGAGGCCCTGGTCCACGGCGGCCTGGCCAACGAAGCCCAAGTGGCGCTGACCTACATCGACTCGGAGCGGGTGGAGCGGGAAGGCGCCGAGGGTCTTCTGGGGCACCTCCACGGCATCCTGGTGCCCGGGGGCTTCGGAGTCCGGGGCGTGGAGGGCAAGATCCAGGCCATCCGCTATGCCCGGGAACAGAAAGTGCCGTATTTCGGCATCTGTTTCGGCATGCAGTTGGCAGTGATAGAATTCGCCCGGCACGTGGCCGGCATCACCGGGGCCACCAGCGAAGAGTTCCTTCCCGAGGCGGAACATCCGGTGATCTACCTGATGCGGGAGTGGTATGATTACCGCAAGGACGCCATCATCCGCCGGGACCGGGCCGCGGACAAAGGCGGCACCATGCGCCTGGGGAGCTACCCCTGCGTGCTCACGGAAGGTTCCCTGGCCGGGGCGGCTTACAGTGAAACCAAGATCATGGAGCGCCATCGGCACCGCTATGAGTTCAATAACGAATACCGGGACCGCCTCAAGGAGGTGGGCCTGGCCGTCAGCGGCACCTCTCCCAACGGCGAGTTGGTGGAGATCATCGAATTGCGGGACCATCCCTGGTTCCTGGGGTGCCAGTTCCACCCGGAATTCAAGTCCCGGCCCCTGGCGCCGCACCCCTTGTTCCGGGACTACATCCGGGCCTGCCTGGAATATAAACGCAGCCTGCCTCACCCCGGCGGGGAGATTTGAGGAGACCATTAAATGTACAATACTCCGAGAAATTCAGAATTGTTGTCACCCTGAGCCGAAGGCGAAGGGTCTCAAAAAGCATGGTTTCTCAGTATCAATACTTTGTATATATAATGACTAATAAATCCGGCACGTTATATACCGGGGTAACCAATAACCTTGAAAGAAGAATTTATGAACACAAATATCACCTAGTTAATGGATTTACAAAGAAATATAAAATTGAAAAATTGGTTTATTTTGAAGAGACAAATGATATTAATGCGGCAATCTCAAGAGAAAAACAAATTAAGGGATGGCTTCGGAAGAAAAAGATCGCCCTGATTGAATCAATGAACCCGGAGTGGAAGGATTTATCTAAATAATGGTTTGAGATTCTTCGCCGCCTCCGGCGGCTCAGAATGACAAAAATTTGGACACACACGAACAGGATAGGATGAGCAAAACAAGAGGTTCACAATTTATTCGGTTCTTTAAGCCTATTATCGAAGTCCTCAAAGAAACAGGGGGTTCAGGGACAGTTGCCGAAGTGATTGATCGCGTTATTGAAAAAATGGCGATACCAGAATCAGAGCAAGAAATGACGCTTAAGAGCGGACAATCACGTGTTCGGAATCAAGTTCAATGGGCAAGGCTTTATCTAGCATATGCAGGTTTTATCGATGCTTCAAAACGTGGCATATGGAGTCTTACTGAAAAAGGGCTCTCTATTGAAACTGTGAAATTAGATCCTTTGAGCATCTTTACTGAGGTTAAGAAGAGTTTCAAAGAAGGAAAGAGACTTAAAGATCGTTCGAAGGCGATTGACGAACCAGACGAGGAAGAAGTTGAACCTCCAGATCACCGCACCAGTTTATTAAACCTGATCAAATCATTACCACCGGGTGGATTTGAACGCCTCAGTCAAAGGCTATTGCGTGAGTCTGGTTTTCAGAAGGTAGCCGTTACCGGCAGGACTGGTGACGGAGGAATTGATGGTGTAGGAATTCTACAGGTTAATCCGTTTGTGAGCTTTAATGTTCTTTTCCAATGCAAACGTTATCAGGGGGCGGTAACTCCTTCACAGATAAGAGATTTCCGGGGAGCAATGATGGGTAGAGCCGATAAAGGCATCATCATTACCACCGGTACCTTCACTCTCGAAGCCAAAAAAGAGGCCCGGAGAGACGGTGCTCCTCCTATAGAATTGGTTGACGGAGACACCCTGGTGCAGATGTTTGAGCAACTGCAACTTGGTCTTGTTCCAAGAACCACTTATGACATAGACGAAAAGTTTTTCGAAGATTTTAAAAAATAACCTTCCGGAAGCCTTCGGTCATTCTGAGCGGAGGGAAGAATCTCCTGCCAGAGGGAAGTGAGACCTCTGCGGAAGTCCGCTTATTTGTCATTCTGAGGAAGCAAAGCGACCGAAGAATCTATTAATTACAATGAGATACAAGATCATTCTCTGTGCTCAGAATGACAAAGGAGTCTCTTTTATCGCATGAAAGAATTAGAGAACCCGGTGCATATCGCCGACTTTTGGGTAGGTAAAGGCGATCTGGTTATGATCGCCGGGCCTTGCGTCATCGAGACCGCGGACGCGACCCTGGCCATTGCCCAAACTCTGAAGGAGTATTCCAGGGAGCTTAACCTGCCGCTGATCTTCAAGGCCTCCTATGATAAGGCCAACCGCACCTCTATTACTTCCTTTAGGGGGCCGGGCTTAGAAAAAGGGCTGGAAATCCTGGCCCGGGTGAAAGACGAAGTGGGGTTGCCGGTCCTCTCCGACGTGCATCAGGTGGCGGACGTCACACTTGCGGCCGAGGTTTTGGATGTCCTTCAAATCCCGGCCTTTCTCTGCCGCCAGACCGACCTCTTGGTGGCTGCGGCTACTACCGGCAAGGCGGTCAATATCAAAAAAGGCCAGTTTATGGCCCCCTGGGATATGGGTCCGGTGGTAAACAAGGTGTTTTCCACCGGCAATCGCCGGGTGTTATTGACCGAACGGGGCGCCATGTTCGGCTATAACAACCTGGTGGTGGATTTTCGCAGCCTCCCCATCATGCGGGGTTTGGGCTGCCCCGTGGTCCTGGATATAACCCACAGCGTCCAACTCCCCGGCGGGCAGGGCACCTGTTCCGGGGGCCAGCGGGAATATATCCCCCTGCTCGCCCGGGCCGGAGTGGCCGCAGGGGTGGACGCCCTGTTCATGGAGGTCCATCCCGACCCTGACGTGGCCCTCTGCGACGGTCCCAATTCCCTGCCCCTGGCTGAAGTTCTGCCATTGTGGCGGAAACTTGCGGCGCTGCACCGCTTGGTCCGATAATAGGTAGGGGCGCATCCGCGGGTGCGCCCTCATATAGGGCGGACACATGGGTTCGCCCCTACAAGCAAAGTGCCTTTTGGCCGCTATTTTGTATCAGCTGCAAAAATGGATCTGGATCTACAAAAATACCCGGAAGACGTTTGGACCCGGGCCCGGGCCATCCGGTTGCTCATCCTGGATATTGACGGGGTGCTCACCGACGGCCGCCTCTATTTCGACGCCAGGGGGGAGACCCTCAAGGTCTTTCACGTCCGGGACGGCCACGGCATCAAGATGGCTCAGCGGAGCGGCATAGAAGTGGCCTTCATCTCCGGCCGCCGCTCCGACGCCGCGTTTCAGCGGGCCCGGGAGCTGGGGATAACCCGCTTCTATGAGGGGGTTCGGGACAAAGTGGCCATTATGGAGGAACTGCTGGCGGCTCTGAACCTGGAGGCGCCGGAGGTGGCCGCGGTGGGCGATGAATTGGTGGACCTGCCCCTGTTCCAGCGGGTGGGGCTTTCGGTGGCGGTGGCGGATGCGGTCCCGGAGGTGGCGGCCGCGGCCCATTGGGTTACGTCTCTGCCGGGCGGCCAAGGCGCAGTACGGGAGATCTGCGATTTGCTCCTGAAGGCCCAGGGCAAGTGGGAGGAATTGATCAGCCCCTGGATGGAACCCTAAGAAATGCGGCACCGCGCCTTTAGCGGCGTTTAGCCAAAATATGGTGCGCGGTGCGCACCCTGCAATTAGTATTGGGCAGGCAAAGACGCCCGCTCCACTACGCTGAAACCTTTGGAGCTGGAAACAAAGCCCCTCCTCATCTGTTAACCCCCAATCAGGCCAGGGCGCAAACCCCAGATATACCTTTACACTTTCGCCCTGCCCTAATATAATTCAGAAAAAAGCTGTGAATCTGGCATGAAAAATATTATGGGCAAGAGACCGTCACCCTGGCGCCGTTTTGGGTGGCTTTGGGTGCTGGGCGGCGTGGCAGTATTAGGACTGGGCGCCTGGGGTCTCTGGGGCCGGCGGCCGCCCCCCCCGCCTGCCAAACCCGCAGTGGCGGTCCAGACCCCCCGGATGGAGGGCCTCTCCCTCACCGAGATTCAGGAAGGCGACAAAAGGTGGGTCCTGGAGGCTCAGAAGGCGGATTTTCACCCGGATAAGGGAACGGTCAGCATCAGCGGCGTCCGGGTGGAATTCTTCGGCCCTGGAGAAGACATCCGGGTCCAGGCCGATGAGGGCCTGTTCCAGACCAAAACCCGGGTCTTGACCCTGAAGGGCCATGTGGAGATGCAGCGCGGCGACTTGGTCATCCAGACCGAGGAGGCCACCTATCTCCCCGCCGAACGGGCCTTGGTCGCCCCGGAGGATGTCATAATCATCGATCCGCGTCTTAGGGTGGAAGGCAAGGAGGTCCGGGTGGAACTGGCGGCCAAAAAGGTCACTATGGCCCAGCACCACCTCACGGAAGTGAAGGTTCAGGATTGGAGAGTCAAACAGTGAAGCCTGGCAGGTTCATGGTCCTGGCCGGAATTTGGGTCCTGTTGTTGACCTGGGTGCCCCTGGCCTATGGCGCGGCGCACAAGCCGGCGGCCACGGAGCAGGAAATCCCGCTGCGCATCAACGCCGACCGCCTGGAGGCCGATCAGAAAGCCGGGACCATCGTTTTCAGCGGCCAGGTAAAGGCCCTGTATGGCGACTCCACCTTGTACTCGGATAAGCTGCTGGTTTATCTGAAGAATCAACCGGCCACGCCCAAAGGCGCGGCCAAGCCTTCTCAAGAACAGACGCAGGCCTCACCGTTGGGAGACTTGGGAGCAGGGAAGATTGACCGTATCGTGGCCAAAGGACAGGTGCGCCTGGTGCAGGCGGACCGGTTGGCCTCAGGTGACGAGGCCATTTACTATAAGGACCGGGATGAGGTGGTGCTCCTGGGTAACCCCCAATTATGGCAGGCGGAAAATACCCTGAAAGGGGAGCGCATCGTTTTCAATCTCAAGACCAACAGGGTGTTGGTGGAAAGTTCACCCCAGCGCCGGGTGGAAGCCCTCCTTTACTCCAAGGGAACCCCGGGGGGCAAAACCCACCTGCCCTTGGACTCTAAAACTCCCAAGGAGCGCCAGCCTTAGGCTATGCACCGCCTTCTTTTAGAATCCCTGGTCAAGAGTTATGACGGCCGCAGGGTGGTGGATAAGGTTTCTCTGGAAGTGAGGAGCGGGGAAGTGGTAGGACTGCTGGGACCCAACGGGGCCGGCAAAACCAGCACCTTTTTCATGGTGTTGGGGCTGTTGCCGCCGGATTCCGGCAAAATTTATCTGGACGGTCAGGACATTTCTCTCCTGCCCATTTATCGCCGGGCTCGTTTAGGCCTGCAATACCTGCCCCAAGAGACTTCGGTGTTTCGCAAACTCACGGTGGCCGAAAATATCATGGCGATCCTGGAGACTTTGGAACCGGACTTGCATGTGCGTCAGGAGAGGTTGGAGAAGCTTTTGTCCGATCTGAAGATTAGCCATCTGGCCCATCAAAAGGCTGCGGCGCTGTCCGGCGGGGAACGGCGCCGGGTGGAGATCAGCCGTGCCCTCGTCACCGCTCCCCATTTCATCATCCTGGATGAACCTTTTGCCGGAATCGATCCTCTGGCCGTTACGGATATTCAAAATATTATCAGGGAATTAAGGGATAGGGGCATAGGTGTTCTGATTTCTGATCATAATGTTCGGGAAGCCTTAGGGGTGTGCGATCGGGCCTATATTCTCAATGAAGGCGTAATCCTGGAAGAAGGAAAACCTTCGCAATTGGTCCAAAGTGAGTTGGCTAAAAGAATTTACTTGGGCGAGGCCTTTAAGTTATAATATCATTATAAGCCGTGGCTAGTTGGGGCGTGAACATAAGCTATATATGTTATTAAGGCAACCATATGGCCTTAGAAATTAGACAACATTTAAAACTTACCCAATCGCTCATCATGACGCAAAAATTGCAGCAAGCTATTAAGCTGCTGCAACTTTCGCGGATGGAGTTGGTGGGTGAAATAACCCAGGCCCTGGAATCCAACCCGGTTCTGGAAGATGATCAGTTTGAAGAAGAAAAGGTGGCGGGAGAGGATGAGTTAGGGCCGGGAAATTTTTCCAACGGCGACTCCGTATCCGAGGAAGGCAAAAGCGACACGGAGAGCAAATCCGCCACAGAAGAATGGGATTGGGACAGTTTTCTGAAGGATCGCCTTATGCCCACGCCAGTGGGTGAGTATGAAGAACGAGAAGCCCTGCCTTTTGAATCTCTAAATGCCCAAAAGACCACGCTAAGATCCCACCTGATCTGGCAGCTTAAGATGGCCAAATTGGATGAAGAAGGCGAAGCCATCGGGTTGTTGATCATTGGCAATCTGGACATAGACGGCTATCTCCGGGTCACCATAGAGGAGATCGCCGCCGAAATGGGGGGAATAGACCAGGCCCGGGTGGAGCAGATTCTGGAAGTCGTCCAGAGCTTCGATCCACCGGGGGTGGCAGCCCGGTCCCTGAAAGAATGCCTCCAGTTACAGCTTAAGTTTCAGGGTGTCCAAGATCCCCTGGTCTTGGCTATTGTTGATCGCCATCTTACCAACCTGGGAAACAAAAATTACCATGCCATCGCCCGGGATTTGAAGACTTCCGTAGAGAAAGTGGTGGAGGCCGGTGATTTCATCGCCAACCTGGAGCCGAAGCCCGGCCGGGGTTTCGATGCCGAAGAAGCGGATTATATTAATCCCGACGTCCACGTGGAAAAGGTGGGTAACGAATATGTGATCCGCCTGAACGACGACGGCCTGCCCAAGTTGCGGGTTAATTCGTTTTATCTCGAGGCCCTGCGGGGTCCGGACAAACTGCCGGACTCGGTGAAGAGTTATATTCAAAAGCATTTGGATAACGCCCTCTGGTTCATTCGCAGCATCCATCAGCGCCAAAAAACTTTATACCGCGTGACTGAAAGCATCGTGCGGTTCCAGAGGGAGTTTTTGGATTATGGCCTTTCCCACTTGAAACCCTTGACCCTGCGGCAAGTGGCGGAAGATGTCCAGATGCATGAATCAACCATCAGCCGGGTCACCACCAATAAGTATGTGTACACCCCCCAAGGAGTCTTTGACCTCAAGTTCTTCTTTAACAGTGCCATCAATATGTCATTGGGGGACCAGATCGCCTCGGAAAGCGTCAAAGAAAAGATCCGGCAGATCGTTCAAGCCGAGGACGCGGAGAATCCGTTGAGCGATCAGGAAATTGCCGATATGCTGCGCCGGGAGGACGTGATTATTGCCCGGCGCACTGTAGCCAAATATCGAGGCATGTTGGGGGTGTTATCCTCCAGCAAACGCAAAAAACCCGGGTACCGACGCAAAACCCAGCCAGAAAATCATGCCCCTTAATGTCCCGGCTTTTCAGCGAGCCTGACTTTTCAGGAGGAATTAATGCAGATTTCCGTAACTTTCAGACAGATTGAGCCCTCTGAGGCCTTGAAAAATTATGTGACTGACCGCTTGACTAAATTCCAACGGTATTTGGACGGGCCGGTGGATGCCCACGTGGTGCTGGGGTTGGAAAAATTTCGCCATCTGGCAGATGTCACCATTGACAATAACGGCCGGATCATCAAGGGGAAAGAAGAGAATACCGACATGTATGCCGCCATCGATCTGGTGATGGACAAGATCGATATGCAGTTGAAAAAACTTCGGGACAAGCTAAGAAGCGCCAAAGGCGACCGGAGCAACCGGGCAGCAGTCTTGGCCCCGGTGGAAGCCGAAGAGGCCGGATCCTTTCCGGCCATCCGCCGTAAACAGGTGGAAGTGCCGGCGATGCAACTGAGTGATGCCGTGGAACTGATGAAAAAAGGGAATGATGACCTGGTGATCTACACTAACGTGGAAAGCGGCAGTTTGAACGTTTTATACAGGCGCCAGGATGGCAACTATGTCCTTGTCGAACCAGACTTGGGATAAAAGGATCAGGAAGTGACATGAAAATTATTGACCTTTTGGACCCAAGTAACATCTTGCCCAATTTGCAGGCCACCAATAAAAAGGGGGTGTTGGAGGAATTGGCCAAATCTTTGGCGCCGGGGTCCGACGGGTTCACCGTCCAAACCGTGATGGAGGTGCTGCTGGACCGGGAGCGCTTGGGGAGCACCGGAATCGGCGATAATATCGCCATCCCCCACGGCAAGCTGCCCCAACTCTCCCGACTTTTGCTAGGCTTCGGTCGCAGCCTCAAAGGAGTTGACTTCGACTCCATGGACGGCAAGCCTTCCCATCTCTTTTTCATGCTTCTGGCGCCGGCTAATTCCGCGGGTCTTCATCTCAAGGCCCTGGCCAAGATCTCCCGGATGCTCATGAGTCAGACTTTTCGGGAGAACCTGATGAAGGCCGAAGGGGCCGACGAAATTTACCGCTTGATCGCCGAACGAGACGCAGAATTTTAATCTCAGGCCTCACGCAGATTTTCTGGGCTGCCGATAAGATCAATAAAGGTCATCTATCTAAGAAGAATAGATCCTCAAACATGGCGCAAGCATCCGGTCCGCACCAGGAATCGATCCAGAGCCATCTCTCCCCCTTTTCAATTCTAATTCTTACCGGGCTTTCCGGTTCGGGGAAGAGCACGGTGCTGCGCGCCCTGGAAGATATAGGCTATTTTTGCGTCGACAACCTGCCTCTGAGCCTGCTACCCGCCTTCCTCCAGATGCAGGCGGCGGCCATGCAGAACGGGCGTAAGATTGCCCTGGTTATGGACGTCCGCACCGAAGGCTTTCTCCAGAATTATGCTGAGGTCTTCCGGGGGCTTGAGGACCAGGGTTATCATCTGCATATTATCTTTCTGGAAGCAGACGAAGGCACTTTGATCCGCCGGTTTTCTCAGACCCGGCGCCAACATCCGCTGGCGGACCATGACACCATTATTCAGGCCCTGCGCCTGGAGCGCCTCTCTTTGGCGGGTCTGCGCCAACTGGCCCATCGGATCATCGACAGCTCTCACTATAACCCGCATCAACTTCGGGAGTTGATCAAAGATGAGTACTCGGAGCTCTTGCCTCGCCAAAGAATGCGGCTCCATCTCATCTCGTTTGCTTACAAGAAGGGAATTCCCCCGGAAGCCGACATGGTGTTGGACGTGCGGTTCCTGCCCAACCCCTACTTTGTGGAAGAATTGAAGCCGCTAACTGGGGAAGATCCCGGGGTTCAGGAGTATGTTTTGGATAAGCCCGAGACCCAAGCCTTTCTCGACCATCTGTTCATGTTTGTGGACTTTTTGCTGCCTCGCTACCAGGAAGAAGGCAAGACCCACCTCACCCTGGCCGTCGGCTGCACCGGTGGGCAACACCGGTCGGTGGTCATCGTTACAGCCCTGGGCCAGCACCTGAATAAAAACAATTACCCATTTACCCTTACTCATCGCGATATGCCGCGGTCTCCAGGAGATTAGACATGATCGGGATTTTGATTGTCACTCACAAGGAACTAGCCGAGGCTTTGGCGAGCGTTTGGGACCTGATCCTGGGCCGGCAAGAGGGCATCGTGGCCGTGTCTCTGGACCCCAGCGCACCTCCCGAGGTTTCCCGCCAGCAGATCCAGCGCGGCCTGTCCCAGGTAAATAACGGCAACGGCGTAATCATCCTCACCGATATGCTGGGGGGAACCCCTTCCAACCTCACTTTGTCTTTCCTGCAAGAGGGCAAGGTAGAGGTTATCACCGGTGTCAATCTGCCAATGCTCCTGAAACTGGCCCAACTCCGGGATCAGGAAGACCTGCGGCAGGTGGCCCTGGCTCTGAAGCAGTCCGGCCAAAAAGGGATTACCGTGGCCAGCGAGGTTCTCCACAAGAAATGACCCAGAGGCTTCTCATCCGCCGAGCAGAACTGGCGGATGTCTCGGCCATTTGGGCCATTGAAAAGCTCTCCTTTCCCTCCCCCTGGTCCCGGTGGTCCTTCCTGGCGGAATTAGGCCACCGGAACAGCAGGACGTTGGTAGCCGGCCCACCCCCTCCACAACCCTGGCAAATCCGGGCCTACCTTATTTTCTGGGTGGTTCTCGACGAGATGCACATCCTCAACCTGGCGGTCCACCCGGCATACCGGCGCCAAGGCATTGCCCGGCGCCTGCTGTCCGAAGGCTTGGCCCAAGCCCAGGCCCTGGGCGCCCGGATCGCCTGGCTGGAGGTCCGCCCCTCCAACGCCGCCGCCCGGGCCTTGTACGAGTCCTTCGGTTTCAAGGAAGTGGGCCGCCGCCCCCAGTACTACGACGACTCCCAGGAAGACGCGTTGTTGTTGACCTTGGACTTGGAGTGGAGAGAACAAGGGCACAAATAAGGATGAGAGGGTACTGGTGGCCGCAGTCTTTGGCCTGTTCATCCAGCTGAGAGGAAGGGGGTGGGCATATATCGGGCTCTAGAGGTTGCCGTCGAGTAAAGTGTATTACTTCTTCAAGACCGGCCTTAAGCTTCATAGAGTTTGCCAAAAGTGGCTGCTGGTTATGCGGTTAGATTTGTCATTCTGAGCGCAGCGAAGAATCTCGCTTTTTCGAGATTCTTCGGTCGCATAGCTCCCTCAGAATGACAATCATCATAGAAGACTCCATGAGGCTCTCGAATTAGGAAAATACTGTGGTAGTTGCTATAACCAAAAAATTATTCAGAGGGCCTTGACTTGGGCTTATACTATACTATAATGATATATAATAATTAGCTATATATAAGGAGAACGGCAATGAGATTCCTCACCGAATGCAAGGCCGATGCCTCGGCAGACTTGGTCTATAGGGTCTGTCCCATGCACCTGTTGGAGCCGGCCGAGTTTCTCAAAGATATGCAGACGGGCCAAGTTCTGGAAATCCTCACCGATTATGACGGAGCCCTGGACGACATTCCAGCCTGGTGCGCCAAACATGGCCAGGAATTCATCGGCGTTTGTGAGGATGAGGACGAGGACCACTACAAGCTTTACATCAAAAAGGTTCATTGAGGCCAACCATGAAAAGAATCTATCTGGACCATGCCGCGGCCACCCCGGTGAAATCAGAAGTATTGGCAGCCATGCTGCCCTATTTTCAGGAACACTTCGGCAACCCTTCCACGGTTTACGATTTCGGGAGCGAAATCAAAGATGCCCTTGAGGACCAACGGGCCCGGGTGGCCAAACTCATTGGCGCCCCGGCTGACCATATTATCTTCACGTCTTGCGGGGCCGAGGCCAATAATCTGGCCGTTAAAGGCGTCGCCCTGGCTAATCTGAAGAAGGGCCGGCACCTCATCGTTTCGGCCATCGAGCATCATTCGGTGCTGAATTCCGCCCGCTATCTCGAAAAATTCCATGACTTCGAAGTGACCTTTCTCCCTGTCAATCGCTACGGTCAGGTGGAGCCGGAGCGGCTCCGCCGGGCGCTTACACCGGGCACGGTGCTGGTGTCCATTCAACACGCCAGCAACGAAATCGGTACGATCCAGTCCATCCCGGAACTGGCGGCCTTGTGCCGGGAGCACGGAGTGGTTTTTCATACCGATGCCGTGGCCACGGCCGGTTACATCTCCCTCGAGGTCAAGGAGATGCAGGTGGACCTGCTTACCCTCTCCGGTCCGGCGCTGGGTGCTCCCAAGGGAACCGGGGCCCTGTATTTCCGCCCCAAGGTGCGCCTCGTGCCCCAGATTCATAGCGGTATCCAGGAAAACGGCCGCCGGGGGGGCACCGAAAACGTCCCTGGTATCGTCGGATTGGGCGTTGCCGCCGAGTTGGCCAAGGCTGAGTTGGCGGAAACCGTCCGGCATATAAGAGTCCTCCGGGATCGGTTGGTGGCCGGCGTTATGGCCCAGATTCCCGCGGTCATCTACACCGGTCATCCGGAAGACCGCCTGCCCGGGCATGCCAGCTTTTGCTTCGAGGGTATCGAAGGGGAGGCTTTGGTTTTTATGCTGGCCCGCCAGGGAATTTACGCCAACACCGGTTCAGCCTGCGCTTCCAAAGCCCTCAAAGTGTCGCCCACACTCTGTGCCATCGGCCTGTCTCCGGACGTGGCCCAGGGTTCCATCGTCTTCACCTTCGGCCGCGACAACCGTGAGGAAGAAGTGGACTACGTTTTAAATGAACTGCCCCAGGCAGTGGCGCGTCTCCGGTCGTTTTCCCCGGTGTGGCGCAAAAAAATGGCGTCTGTGGTTGGGGGGTAAGCATGAAATTGTCAACCAGAAGCCGCTACGGCACCAGGTTGATGCTGGATATGGCCCAACACTATAACCAGGGTCCTATCCAGTTGGGCGACATTGCCAAACGCCAGGAAATTTCCGTGAAATACCTGGAGCAGATCATCATCCCTTTGAAGAAGGCCCATTTCATCGAAACGGTGCGCGGCCCCAAAGGTGGGCACCTTTTGGCGAGGCCGCCTGAAGAGATCACGGTGGCCGAAATCGTCGCACTCCTGGAGGACAGCGCGGGCCTGACTGAGTGCACCGAGCGCGCCGAAGTCTGCCGGCGCTCCGACACTTGCCCGACGCGACTTATCTGGAAAGAAGCCTCCCAAGCCATGTTCAACACCTTAAAATCCATCTCCCTGGCCGACTTGGTAGAGAAGGCCGGAGCTGCGGCAAAAAAGGAGTTAAAGAATGTACTCTGAGACGGTGATGGAACATTTCAATAATCCTCGCAATACCGGCGTGATCGAGAATGCGGACGGCGTCGGCGAGGTGGGGAATCCTGTGTGCGGCGACATGATGACCTTCTACATTAAGGTCAAAGACGACGCCATTGCGGATATCAAGTTTCAAACCTTCGGCTGTGTGGCGGCCATTGCGGTCTCCAGCATCGTGAGCGAAATGGCCCGGGGCAAGAAGTTGGCGGAAGCCCAAAAGATCACCAAGCAGGTGGTGGCCGAGGCTCTGGGGGGTCTGCCCCAGAATAAAATGCACTGCTCTAACCTGGGAGCCGACGCCCTGGCTCTGGCCATCAAAAATTATCAGGAAAGGCAGACCGGCGACCGCGCTTCCATAACTGAGAAATAAGGTAGGTACACTTACTCATGCACACAGTTCAGACTCTTATTCAGGAAATTGCGGTCCCGGATATAGCCCTGGCGGATAAATTGGGACCTTCTTTAACCGCAGAGGTCAAGGAGCGCAGCGGTACCGATCTCAACCGCTGTTATCACTGTTGGAGCTGCGGCAACGGTTGCCCTTTTGTGCAGGCCATGGACTATACTCCCAACCAGATAATCCGCCTGGTACAACTGGGCAGGCGGGAGGAAGTTCTCACCTGCAAGACTATTTGGGTCTGTGTAGGCTGCCACACCTGCTCCAGCCAGTGTCCCATGAGCATTGACATTGCCGCAATCATGGATGCCTTGCGTTTGATGGCGGTGGAGGAAGGAGTACCCATCGGCAAACCTAACATCATTGACTTTCATGAAGAGGTCCTGCGGTCTCTGGAACGCTATGGCCGGGCTCATAAATTGGGCATCATGCTGGGTTATAAACGGCAGACCGGCCAATGGCTGAAAGACCTGGACGTGGGGCTGAAGATGCTGGCCAAACGCAAGTTGGACCTCATTCCCTCACGGGTGCGGGCCGTAAAAGAGATCACCGACCTGTTCACCTGTTATTGGAGAGAATCGGCATGAGCGATCTTCGGCAACAAGACTTTTCATATTTTCCAGGCTGCTCCCTGGCTACCAGCGCCACGGAGGCTAACCATTCTCTGATCCAGGCAGCCCGCATTTTGGGCCTTAACCTGATCGAACTTGAAGACTGGAATTGCTGCGGGTCTTCTTCGGCCCAGACCATGTGCAAGAATTTAAGCCTGGCCATGGCGGCCCGGAATCTGTCCCTGGCCCCGGCGGGCCGGCCCCTGGTGGCTATGTGCCCCCGTTGTCTCCACTATCTGCGTTCGGCCCAACAATGTCTAAAGGGCGATCCGGAGACTCGGGGGTATCTGGAAGCCAAATGGGAGCGCCCCATTGCCACGGACCTGGAAATCATCCACTTCATGGAAGTCCTGGTGCGCTACGGCCTGGACCGCCTTAAGGCCAACGCCCGCCGCAGCCTTAAGGGTCTGAGGTTCGTCCCCTATTACGGCTGTACCCTGTTTAGACCGCCGCGCCTGTCAAAGGAGAAATACTTCCAGGGTGAAATGGAAAACATTCTCACGGTCCTGGGAGCCGAGGCCGTGCCCCATGCCCTAACATACCGCTGTTGCGGGTCGTTTCTCTCGGCCACCGATCCCGAAATTGTCACGCCTCTGGTGCAGGAGATCATCGGCAGCGCCGTGGCCACCAAGGCCGATTGTCTGGTCACTGCCTGCGCCATGTGCCAGCTCAACCTGGAGATCCGCAACACCAGCCAGGCCAAAATTCCCATTTTCCATTTTTCTGAAATTTTGGCCCTGGCCTTAGGGGCCAATGATTACGAGGAGTGGTTCGTGCGGCATCTGGTGGACCCACGACCATTAATACAAAAAATGGCCAACGCGGCTTGAGAATTTGTGAATGACTGATTATTTTTGAAAACTAACGGTCGATCTGAGAAACCTTAAACCGCGATATTTGGTCAATTCGCAGGGGAGACCGAAAGCTGGACCGCACAAAACCATAGGGAGGACCTGGGAATGAAGAAGCTCGTTATTTTAGGGCATGGGACGGGCGGCACCATCATCGCCACCAAGATGCGCCAGAAACTGCCCGAGTCCCAATGGGAGGTCACCGTTATCGACAAGGACTGGCAACACCACTACCAACCGGGATGGCTGTTCATTCCTTTCGGTATTTACACCAAGGAGGACTGCATCAAGCCTAAGACCAAGTTCGTCCCTCCCGGGGTTACCCTGGTTTTGGACGAGATCCTGGGAATCGACCCTGACAAGAAAGAAGTCAAGACCAAACAACAAACTTTTCCCTACGATTTTCTGGTGATCGCCACCGGCTGCCGCATCGTCCCCGAAGAAGTGGAAGGCCTGATCGACGGCTGGGGTCAAGACATCCATAATTTCTACACCCTGGAAGGGGCCCTGGCTTTAAGAGAAAAGATGAAGTACTTCGACAAAGGCCGGGTGGTGGTAAACATTGCCGAACTGCCCTTCAAGTGTCCGGTAGCCCCCCTGGAGTTCTCCTTCATGTCGGACTGGTTCTTCGACCTCAACCACGTCAGGGACAAAATTGAAATTGAGCTGGTGACGCCGCTCTCCGCGGCTTTCACCAAGCCGGTGGCCGCGGAAGTCCTCGGCAATATCTGCAAGGAAAAGAACATCAAGGTGACGCCCAATTTCCAGTTGGCCCAGGTGGACTCGGAGAAAAAAATTATCAAGTCCTATGGTGGCGAAGAGGTTCCTTATGACCTCCTGGTCTCCATTCCCCCTAATTTCGGGGCCCAGTGCATCATCGACAGCGGCATGGGCGATCCCATGGGCTATATGGACACGGATAATTTTACCCTGAAAGCCAAGAATTACGAGTCCATCTATGTCATCGGCGACGCCGCCAATGTTCCCACCTCCAAGGCCGGGGCCGTGGCCCACTACGAAGCCGACGTGGTGGCGGACAACCTGATGCGGGAGATCGATGGTCAGCCGCCCCTGCCGGACTATGACGGGCACGCCACCTGAATGGTGGTGACGGGTTACGAGAAGGGGTCCCTTCTCGACTTCAATTACAAAATCGAGCCGTTGCCGGGCAAGTTTCCCTTCCCGGGCCTCGGCCCTCTGGACCTCCTGGGGGTGAGTTTCTCTAACTACGTGGGCAAGATGATGTTCCGCTGGGTTTATTACAACCTGATGCTCAAGGGGAGCCACCTGCCCCTGGAATCCCAGTTTGTCTTGGCAGGCAAAGTGCGGGGCATCCTCTCTCCGGACATTGAAATGCCGCTGCGGAGCAGGAGGAGAAAATCATGACCAACGATCTGATTCTCGAACGCCTTGACCGCCTCGAGGCCAAACTTGATCGTGCCGCCGCCTTCCAGGAACAGCTAGCACCATTCATCAAGTCTTATGAAAGTCTGAGCGATCTGGGGCGAGACCTGTCCATCTTGACGGGTCCCGGCGTCAGCCTCCTCACTGAAGAACTGGCCGAAGTGGAGACGGGCTTCCAACTGGAAGACATGCTTTGTCTGTTCAAGCGGCTCCTCCTCAGCTTCCGGCATCTTGCCTGGTCCCTGGAGCAGTTGGAGAACCTCATCGACTGGTGGCAGGACATGGAGCCCTTGCTGAAAATTGCGGTGCCGCTGCTGGTGGACAAATTGGACGAACTGGAGCAAAAGGGCATTTTTCGCGTCAACAAGGCCATCCTGGGCATGTACGGCAAGCTGGCCTCGGCCTATACCGCCGAGGATATCGAGGTGATCGGCGACGGCTTCGTGCGCATGCACGGGATCGTCAAGAAGTTCGCTGACCCGGTGGTCATTCAATCCATCGAGGCCGTGGTAGATATGTATGCCAAACTCACCACGGTCTATACCCCAGAGGATATCGCATCCATCGGTGACGGGTTCGTCCGTATGCACGGCATCGTCAAGAAATTTGGGGACCCCCGGGTGGTGGAATTCCTCGACCGGCTTACGGATTTGCCGTGCCAGGTGGACCTGAAGGAAGCCAAGCCGGTGGGTCCGTTCGGCATGATGTTCCGGATGATGGGGAAAGAAACCAAGCAAGGTCTGGGTGTGGCCCTGGAGATGACCAAGGCGCTGGGGAAAGTCAAATCCGCCAACGGTTGCGGTCAGCCGGCCAGTGACAGCAGTTAAACGAGCCACTTCCAGGCCACTGCTGACACGGTATTTGGGTGGGCCCCGAGCCTACGGCTTGGGTGCGGCCCCACTGCGCCCAAAAACCAGGGTGATGCTAAGCAAGGTTCTCATGGCCTGCTTCAATCATTTAAGCCGAAACGAGTTCATCGGCTAACCTTACAAGGTCACCCGCTATTTGCTGAACCGACCTCTCCGGCTGGCCCGGGCCATACCCGAGTTAATCTCTTTGTCGGGTTTGGGGAACACCGCCAGATAGACCAGTGCTGTTTCATGCATTAGGCCGGAGCCGATCACTTTCTGGCTGTTCAGCCTGAGATCCTCTCCCAGGCCTAAGGATGGGCTGGTCACGACGGGCAATTGCATGACCTCCTGTAGCCATTGCATCACTGCAAGCCAAGGATTGGGAGGCTCCTGCCCTTCCATGAGTAGATCAAGGGCGTCCAGGGCGTAGCTCTGGATGAGTTTGTCAAAATAATGCCCCAGCGAAGCGGAAGAGTCGAAGATCTCCAGTCCCATGATCTCGCCGTTAATCTTAACCAAAATCCCTTTCTGGTTATGGATCATAGGAAAATGTTGAGTGTACTGCCGCAGCTTTTCTTCATAGGAGTCGTAGATGTCGGCCATGGCGGCAGTGGGAGACGTAACCGCCAGCCGGGCGGATTTAGCTTCAATCTCTTCCCAGACATTCCCCTGGTTGGCCCTAAAACCCCGGCCTTCCCGGATGGCACACTGGACATCCTGTTCGACCTTGGTGCGGAGATGGGGGGACGACATTCGCCTCTCGCTGTAAAATCCCTTGTCCCGATAATGCCAGCGCCCGGCTTCGACACAGGAAACCGGGATCTGGAGAGTTTTATGGCCGGCCACCAGTAAGGTGGCGTTGACGATCCGGTTTTGCTTGGCGCCCACCACCTCTTCCCCGGCCAAGATCAGGATGGGGATTTTCCCGTGGTTGGTTACCTTTAGATTGGGCACTTCACCTGATTGGCTCACTTCAGTGATTTCAAGGAGGCCGTCTTCCAGGGCGGCGTCCAGAGGCAGATAAACCGGGGCCGCCTCAGCCCAGTGGATCAGGGGAAACACGGTCAGGTTCATGTGAGTCATTCCCGGTCCTATAGCCAAATCTTTGAGATAATCTCTGACAAGTTTCTCCATAAACCCTCCCAATGGTCAAAAAGTCCGAAGACTTTTTCGCTCACTTTTGCAGGTAATACTTGATCCGGTAATTCCGGTCGTAAACCTGGTTGCCCTCGATCTTCCCCTGGTAGCGGTAGTTGTGATCGTAGACTTTGTTGCCCTCGATCTTGCCTTGATAACGGTAGTTGCTGTCGTAGATGCGGTGGCCCTCGAGATAGTATTTGGTCCGGTAGTTTTTATCCAGCACCCGGTTGCCTTCCGCTTTCATCTCATAGCCATGATTGCGGTTATAGATCCGGACCCCTCTCTCGCTGGCCAGGGCAGGACAGACGCCGGCCCTGATTAACCCGCTCAAGAGCATAATCGCAATGACCCTTTTCACCCGCTTGTCCTCCCATGGGGCCTGGTAAGTCCTTAATGCTCACAACCACTCAGATAAAATCAGGATAGTGCCGGTCCCGGCAGTCCTCACAAATGGTGTGGGTGCACGTAGCCCCAAAATACTTGAGAAAGAACCCCTCCAGGGTAAGCCACTCGCCATGCGGGGTTCGGATTTTGTGGCACCAACTGCAGACCGGCACCAGGCCTTTCCAGTCCAACTTCCCAGCCTCTTTCGATTTTGACAAAGTAGCCACCTCCTGAGCGCGCACCAATAGTGTCGGACTTACAGCCATGGATTCCTCCGGCCCGTCAGCCCTTCGAGGCTTTCTGAAAATTGTCAGGTAGTTAACCTCTGAACCGTGTCCCGGTTCAGGGTTTTACGCCGCCGCCTTTACTCCACCATGAGCAGGCGGCAGGGAGTGGGATCAACGCTGATCTCCAACGGGCGCAGGTGGGTGGTGAACGACACGATGGCCTGGCCCGGGGCCAACGACGGCAGGCTCCGCCACAGGGCATCATTGATCCCCCCGATGGAGCGCTTCAGGCGGTTGACCACGTTGGCGTCGTTGATCTTGTGCAGAATCCAGTTGTTGATCAGGCCCAGCACCTCATCCGGCAGGTGCTGGGGCAATTGTGTAATGAACACCAGGCCCAGCCAGCGCTTCCGGCCCCGGCGGGCGATGCGGGCCACCTGCTGAAAAAGCACCGGCATCTTCTGAATGCGCCTGGCCGAGAGAAACTCGTGGGCCTCTTCGATGAAAACCACCGCGGGGGTGGGCTGTCTGCCCGCGGCCACTGCGGCCTTGTAATTGGTTTCCTGCTGGTTCTGAATCCCCCGGAGCAGTTCCGCGATCACCAGGTTGTTGATCTGGCTGGAATCGGTGTCGCTCAGATCGAAGATGGACACCCGGCCCGGCTGGAGCAACTGGTTGTAGTCCAGGGGTGGGGCGGCGGGGGAGTCGAAGATCTTGAGCCGCCGGATCTTTCCCAGCTTGCCCATGAGGGCCCGCCAGCTGATGAGGTTCTTGGGTGGGTTGATCTGATGGATAATCTGGTGTAGTTCGTTGCGCCTGGCCTGGAAGAATTCCGTGTCCAGGTGGACCGGATTGGCCCCCTTGTCGTCGATAAGGGAGGCGATCTCCTTGATCACATCGTAAAGATGGGCCAGGGTCATCTTGGGGTAGCCGGCTTCGAACTCGTCCAACTCCACCAGTTGTTTCCGCTCTGCTTCGGTGACGGGCCAGACCCCCAACTTTTCCAGGGCCAGCTTGGTCACGTCATAGGCCTTGAAGAAGCGCTCTTCCTGGGCCTCGCTGAGTTCCAGGATTTCCTGGACCGCGTAGGGTGACAGCTCGCTGTAGCGCAGGGAAAATGCCGTCACCCGGGGGTGGGCTGGATTGGCGGTGTCTTTGCCCACCAGATGGTGGATGTGGGTATTCGCCACCCCCAGGGGTGAAAGGCCCCGCTGCTGCAAGGCCAGGAGCATGTCCGCCTTTTGGGCGGGCTCGTGGAGGGCACAGTATTCCCCTTCAGTGTCGATGAGGATGATGGCCATGTGTTCCCGCTGGGCCTTGGCCACCAAGCCCGACACGGTGGTGGATTTGCCGCCGCCGGTGGTTCCCAGGATGCCCAGGTGCCGGGGGAAAATGCTCTTGCTGTCGCTGGGCACGCTTACCGGCAGGTCTTCGAAGCCGGCAGCCTGTCCCAGGCGTAGGTCGCCGTCAATCTGAAGCACCCGGGCAGTCTCGTCACTGTCCAGTTCGAAAACCGGGCTGTTGGGCTTGGGCCGGCGCCGGGGCGGTATCAGGGCGCCGTCCGCCAAGCGTTCCCCCAGGATCTCCACCTGGACCCGGCCGTGATACTTGGGCATGAGCAACCCGCCCTGGACGGTGGTGACCACCATGGGAGTGGAATCGGCCCGCAGCCCGTCGGGTTCCGCAAACGGGCCCTCGGTCACCACTCCCAGGTAGGTGCGGTTGTCGGACCGGCTGTCGATGCGGACCAGGGCTTGACTGGGGAGCAGGTCGATGTTTTCTGGCGGCAGCAATACCGTGACGGTACCGTCTTTACTGGCCGGGGTGTCGAACATGGTCCGGCCGATGCTGCCCTCGTAGCCCGGAGGCGGGACATAGGCTCCGCCGGCCCGGGCGCTTTCGGCCTCGATGGTCTGAAAGGCTTCCGCGGGGGATTCCAGCACCCCGGCATCCACTTGGATAAGGTCGCGGCCGGCTTTGGGCGTCTCGTCCATGAACATATCCTCGAAGGATTTAGCCCCGCCCCTTGCCGGCGCCGGTATAGCGGTAAGGCGCACCCGCAACGGCATAGGCCAGCTGGGTGGACGCGGTGAACACGTCCGCCCCGAAGGTGGCGCGGCACATACTGTCGGCCAAGTCGATGAGCAGGGGAAAACCCCGGTGCTCCTGGAGCACGCTGTCCGCCAGGGCAATCAGGGCCGCCTCGTGGGCGTGGTCGGCGTGGGCGTAGAACATCTGGGCCGGCGCCAGGGCCGAGGCCCGGTACATGCCGGTGACCACCCGAGCCCCGCACTCCTTGATAAAGTCATTGACCGCGGTGCCCAAAGGCCCCCACTCCTGGCCCCGGTAATGGCCGCTGGCCACCCGCTTGAGCATCTGCTCGTTAGTGTCGATGATGGCATATTCCAGGGGGTTTAAGGCATTGCCGATGGTCAACAGCTCCCGGGCCCGGGTGGTCCGGGGCACGTACACGAACCGGCGGTGCTCCAGAACCAGGCGCTTCATGAGAGTCAGGCCCTCCCGCAGCAGGTCCGGCATGCCCGAGCCCGTAACTAGCTCGTACGGGGTGGGATTGCCATGCCCCAGGCGCCACGGGGCCTGGGAGCGGTCCAGGAGCACGGCCCGTTCGGCATAGGCCATGATCCCCCGCCGGGCCAGATTGCTGAGGCGGTCCCGGGAATTGTCCTGGTCCAGGGTATTCCGTTCCCGCCGCCGGTCCAGCAGGTCCATGATCTCGTCCACCGGGTTCTTGGTGGCCGCAGTCCTCAGATCCCGGCGGAAAATGCGGTGGGCCCAGGTGCCTTGGTCGCCCTGGTAGGACACCAGGCAGACCCCGATCTGGGTGATGGTCACCGGCAGGGTATCGTGGGACACCACAATGCCGTCGCAGGCCTCCACTGCCCCATTGAACAGCAGTTTCCGGTGGATCTCCTCCAGGTTTTTCGGGCTCACCCGGAAGACCCCGGCGCCGCGAGGCGCGCCGGTGCGGGTGCGCAGCAGAGGAAAAACGGCTTGGCGCACCTGCTTCTGGTACTCGTTTTCCTGGCGCACCGCCTCGGCCACCTCGGCCTCCAGGCGGGCATACATCTCCACCAGGTCGGCCCCCGGCCACCAGGTGTCCAGGTCCAGGGTCTGGTTAAGCTTTTCGCCATGGGCCGCAGCGTATTCGTCCCCGGTCAGGGCGGGCTGACCGCCTGGCAATTCCATCGGGTCGTCGGTTTCCAGGGCCGTATCGGCATGTGAAACCAGGGAGCGCATCATTGTCCTCGTCTGCGTTTTTCTTACTGTCTCATTATTCCCGCCGGAGGGGAAAAGTTCGACATTTAACCTTCCACCCCCAGCCACTGGCGGAAGGAGGCGAGATGTTGCCGTTGTATGATCAGCATCTGGCCATAGGGTTCGGCCACTGCCTCCGGCAAGCCGAATTCCTGACTCAGGGTCTCTTTGACCAGGGTGATGGCCGTAGGAGTGTACCAGTCCACCCCTTTCCCGGCCAGCCGCGCCGTCACGGCTTCTTTGGGGGCCAGCAGCTCCAGGGCCAGCCGGTCGGCCCGGTCTTCGGTCTCCAGTATCTGGATTTGCGGCACCGCCCCTTTGGCGGTGCGATCCATGAGGTGCAGGTAGGTAGTTAATTTCACGCCGTGCAGCACCCCCCGGAGCCGCTCCTCGGCGGTGGGGGAGCGGCGACCGTCCAGCACCTCGTGGCCGGCCTCACCCAGAAGTTCCAGGGCCTGTTCCCGGGGGTCCAGATAATCCAGGAGAAAGTGGGCCAATTCGTGGGCCAGGGAAAAGCGCCGCTCGTTGTCGGAGTCACTGCCGTCCAGAAAAATGAAGCCGTGGCCGGCCCGGGCGATCAGACATGCCCGCAGCCGGCGGTTCGGCACCGACAGAGGGAAGCGGAGGTTTCGCCGCTCCAGCCAGCTCCGGAGTTCCAGGAGGCCCAGCCGCGGCAGCTTAACCACCGCCAGGGGCAAGGCCCAGGCCACCGCCCGCTCCAGGGACCGGGGAAAAGGCTCAGTGACCCCGGCGAGGTCCCAGAATCTCCGGGCCCGGGCGCTGATTTCCTGGTCGGTCACTTCCCACCTTCTGAAGGCCCCGAGGAATCGTCGCCTTCAAGTTTGCGGTCCCGGGCGGCCAGGAGAAATCCCCTTGCAACTTCCTGGTTTTCCTCTTTTAATGCGTCCCAGACGGCCACCTCCCGGAGCACCTGCACCAGCCGGTCCGGGTGGCAGGCGGCAAAGGCCGCGATCTTACCGACGTCCTGCTGGAAACCCTTTTGGTTGCCGTCAGGCCGGCGGCAAAGCGCCAACTTCGTCAAATCGGAGTCTGAACATTGCAGCCATCGGGCCAGTTGGGGGTCATCCATGTCATGCAGCCTCTGGTAAAGGGCCAGGGCCCAGCCCACGAAAAAGGCATCCTGGCGGGCCCGTTCCATCAAGCGGCGCCGGGCCTCCGTCTTAAAGTTTTCTAAGGGCGGCTTTTCCATAACGTTCCAGGCGCTTCTTGAGCCGGTCTTTGTGGCGTTTGACTTGGCGGCGTTGTTGGTCCATGGGCAGATGCTGGAGTTGCAGAACTTCCACAAAGGCTGCAGTCGTTCGTTCTCCCGCCAGTATCAGCTCCACCATGGCCAGGTCTTTGGGGTCAGGAAAAATCCGGGGGAGTTCTTGCTTCAACCTGTCCTTCGCCGGTTCGGTCTCGGAATTTTCTGCCTCTGTTCCATAATTCCCGGCCGCCACCTCGAGTTCGACGTCTTCCAGAGAGATTTCTTTTTGCCGAAGGCGTTTGTCCTTCGCCAAAGCGTTGCGCAGATCGCCTGCCGCGGCCATAAAGAGGAAACCGATCAGGGTCTTCTTGGTTGGGTCGAACTGGGCCGGCCGTTTGATGTAGCTCATCAGGGCATCGACGACCGCGTCGGAGAGCAGGTTTGGGTCGCGCAGCTGCCTATATTTCTTGGCGAGCCTCTGGAGCAAGGGCTCCAGCAGGGCCTCCGTCAGCTCCGCCGGGGCCGTGACCTCTCCAGCCAGCAGCCTGGCGTGAATCTCCCGTTGCCAATCATCCATGGGTGTTAGAAGCTCAACTCTAAAGCTCGGGCTCCCGGCGGTCCACCGAACTCACAGTTAACCCAGCATCCTTATCGGCATGTTCAATAGATACCATAAGTTGCATTGGGAGTGAGGATAATTCTTAGCAATCTTTTATGGTGGTTCTCAAGGGCAAGAGCGAAATCGGCGACAAGATCAACGCTTGAGTCATCCAGCCGCTCATCGACGCCAATACTAGGCCGGCCAGGTAAGGATAGCGTCGAGCCCCATGGAGCAGGAAAACCGATAGGCACAACAAGGCCAGGCCGGCCCACGCCACCTCCCACCAGGGCACTGGAGTCAGGGGATAAAAAATCATCATGGGGTAAGGCCGGATGTTCGGTGGGGATGAAAGAGTTCAGGGGATTAAGATTTCCCCTAACCCCCTGATATTCTTTGGCGGGCGATGGGCGACTCGAACGCCCGACCTTTGGTTCCGGAGACCGATGGAAGGAGTTTGTTTCTATTGATATCAATTGATTTTTATATTGATATATCAATAGGATAGCTGATTTTCTCTTAATATGGATTTGCTCCATTTTACCCCGAATTGTGGGAATGATGGACACCTATATGGACACCTAAACCAAAAAGGAGGGGGTTTAAATGGAAAAACTCCCTCCTTTTCCCGTTATGAGTTTGTCTTAGACTATTAGAGACCCAGTCGTTGGATTGACGCAGGGGATAGGAGAGTGGTTGCCCGGACAAGTTTACTGGTTGATATAAAAGGATAATTGGGATGGCGTCAACCAGTTTGGCGGTCAACCGGGAGATCGGGTAGGGCTGAAATTATGGGTATTATCGGGGGGCCCGATTAAGGGAAAACTATACCCTAAGGATAAGTAACCTCTTTTAAGCACTTGGAACGCGAAAATATGACTTTTCAAATGGGGAAATGTGTCGGTAAAATCAGGGACAGATTGATGCCAACCGATATCATTAATAAAGTTAACCACATCCACAGCCAAGGCATAGTTTTCAGGCTTTGAGTTTCTCCATTTCACTCCGAGGCGTCTTAATCAGCCTGTTTAATAAAGCCACACCTGGCCAACTCCCATATTTGAAATGCTTGCAGGCAGAGCAAGTTTTTGGTTCATTGGCTTCTGCTGCGCTCCGTAGGTTTTAATGCAGTAGTCTCATCCGTGCAGGTTGCCGCCTCGATCATGACCACCGTTGGAAGCAACCACCCCAAATCGCCCTTAGCCGTCCTCTAACCGGCAGGTTTTCATAAGGCCCGGTATAGATTCTTTACAGGTAAAATTGAGGCCGCCTTCCTTCAGGATGCTCAGGAACTCGTCTATCACTTCTTCTGTGGCGCTGAAGTTGAGACTTACTTCCTTACCTGGCCGGCGCTCACCCACCGTAACATACACCATGATGGCTTCGGTGTTTGCCAGGCGTTCCCGGATCAAGAAGCCTTGCCAGACCCTGAATAGAAACCTGATGTCCTCCATGCCTTCAACCACAAACTCCAGCCTGCACAAACGGAATTTCATAACTCACACCTCTCCTTGCAAATTTTAGAACCATCGCCAAGCCCGAAGGGAAAAATCGGTAAGGACCCTTGCGAGTCCCTGGGTTATCGCAAATGACGCGGACGTACCGACAAAACAGGGGCCGGCAATCGCGCTGGCACTTTAACTTAATGCCATTTAAGCTGTTTCATCCTATGATCTGATAAGGCCTGCATACCCCGGCTCAGTAGTTCCAAAGATTGCAGGCCTCTCTCATGTTCAGGTGGGGAACCCTCCTTTCCGGGATCTGGGGTATCCGGGCCAGGATTTTCGATAGCTGGGCTGGGATTGAGGCCTGCCCGGATTTAGCTTCCGGTTTAGCCCCCGCCGCCATATCCTTCTCAATGGATTATGTCTTTTGGTGCGGGTTGCCATAGATTTACTCCTCGAAAGTTAACGTGCCATGAACCAGGCCCGTTAAATTCCCCCGACGGACCTGGATCTCGATTTCATTATTCCTTGCCTTCGTCCTCCTCGGCGTCCAGGAACACCAATCCCAGGACGTGGCTGTCGCTCCGGACGAACTCCAGGTCCAGGGCGACTATCTCCGGCCCTTTTTTCCCCTCGACTTCGTTAAACCGCCAGAACAGGTAGCCCATCACCGCCACGTAATCTCCCTGATGGATGTGTTTGGCAGCCGCCACCGCCAGGCGAAAGTAGCAGGTGATCCGGATCGCCCCTGCTCTTACATGACCCGTCATCACCGCCAGTTCAAAAATAGTGACTCCTTCCTTGCCATAGCGTTTGGTTTCCGGCTCGGTTAACACTTCGCCGCTCAGAAAACAGTAGTTGAACATGATGGTTCCTCCATTTAAGATTTACCTGCTTAAAAGAGCCCAGGATTTGCGGGTTTAGTGCGGGGGTATGGGTTTGAGTCCGCCACGCCAAAGCGCGTCCGTCAACCGTCTGTGGCGGGGTTCTTGGTGGAAGGAAAAAAGCCTGTAACCGATGGTTGCGCTAACCGGACATCCTGGCCACGGACCGGCCCGCCATGACAAATGCCCGCATAGTCAAGGCTGGATTGCGGCCATCGATTCCACCAGTTGCGCAAAGCCCAGCCTAACAGACGGAGTTTAATTCTTTAACACCGAGCCGTACCGGACGAGTGGTCCAGCGATTAAGCACCTGAGGTTCTGGTCCTTTGGCGGAGTCAATCAACAGCAAAATGCAACAGCTCAGCTCCCGGACCGAAGCCGGGCCCACCAACATGACGAACCCCATAAACACGGCTGCCGGTAATTTCCGGCTACCCGGTAAGCCTAAGTCATTTCCCAAACTCAAATCTTGCCAATCCGTCATCTGAACTGACGGGATCATCCAAAAGAGAAGCCCCCACAACCCGGCCCAGGGTTATGGGGGCTTTATCTCTATTAGCGTTCATTAGGCTACGACTGCCGCAGCCGGTTCCTTCCGAAACCAATAGACCGCATAGTTGGATACCTGCTCGTCGGTCATGGACTGGACCACGCCTTTGGCCTCCAGAAAAGCCTGGGGGAAAGGCATGGCCTGCCGCCGTTCTGCGGTTTCGATGGCAGTTACCACACCCCGCTGGAAAGTCACCACGACCTGGCGGACATGGTTGATGGCCACTCCATAAAACCACTGGCCCATCTTCTCGGCCTGGGCCTGAATCGCCGGCCAGTTATTCCGGACCCAGTCAATCCCGGCCCTGACTTTAGAGACCAGCCAGGAGCAGGCCTGCTTGATCATATTGAACATGGAATATCACCACCTTTCGTTAGGCAATTACGCCTGAGGAGAACCGGGCCGGTCCTCCTCCCGTCATCAGAACG
The DNA here is from genome assembly GCA_049322355.1 of Thermodesulfobacteriota bacterium. Taxonomy (GTDB): domain Bacteria; phylum Desulfobacterota; class Desulfobaccia; order Desulfobaccales; family 0-14-0-80-60-11; genus 0-14-0-80-60-11. Next base: position 94,421 of record JBMORG010000022.1, read on the forward strand.
GTTGCTGTCGAATTACGATTCATGGCCTCGCAGCATATCAGCCCCCGAGTTTAACGTCCGGTGGCCGCCAACTGCGCCCCGGACGGCAGAGAATTCATTGGCCAGCAGGTCTCTGCACCTGCACCCGTTTAACCTCACGGACTCGGCCGCATTCTTAACCCTGTATCAGCTGCCCGCAGGGAATCGAACATCCCTACGCATACCGGGCGCCTGGTCTCATGCGGGGGAGAAACCAGGCAAGCCCGCCACCCATTATTAAGGGGGTGGGGGCTCGCAGCAAAAGGGGGCCCCAGCGATGGGACCCAATATCCGACCAGAAGCCTAAGCAGGAAATTCAGGTTTCAGGAGCTAAAGGGCTGTTACAGAGGGGTACCTGGAAAACGGTTTTGGCATTAACGACCCTGGAAATTTATTCCGGGTTCGTCCCTATAAAGGACTTTCAAGGCAGTTACGGTTAGATAAGTCTCACGCACGTCAGAGGAGTATTTCGGCCCAAATTTCAACGATGGCCGACCGATAAGGGTTTGAGTAGGACAGTCATTTTAAGAACCCAGTTTGGGTCGATCTATGGCCTTGTTTGTGGTCGTAAAACTTTCCACGATATGGAAGTCGACTTTGAAGATATGATAACTATCTAGAATAGTTATTGTTTTAATAAAGACCGCGCATATAGGGCAGTGATCAAAACTTATGGAAGTTGCTTTTCTGCTTCCCGGCCTCATAAATTGAAATCGCAGGTGTTTATTAGTAAAAAAGCCAGGGACAAGCAAAGGAGATGGAAGTTCATAGGTCTGTAAGGCGTAACCAGCTGTAATCTTTTATTGATTGCCAGCTCTAAGCGGAAAATCTTCTAATAATCCTTGGTTCGTTACTTCAACGGAAAGAACACGAGCACTAATAGCAATGAGACAATCATCCTTAAGACAATAAGCGGCAGACCCACCTTCAGAAAATCATTGAAGCGGTAACCGCCGAGACCGAGAACCAGGGTTTTCACCGGCGAGGCCACTGGGGTGGCACAGGCCGTGGAGGCTCCAATAGCCACGGTTATAAGCAGCGGGTAAGGTGAGATTCCCAAAATCTTGGCTGAACCCAGGGCAATGGGGGCCACCAGCAATGCGGTGGCGGTATTGGAAATCATTTGGCTCAGCAATGAAGTAATAAAAAAGAGGCCGACCTGACGGGAGAGAATTTTAGTTACAGTATAAGTTCTCTGATTAAAAGCCATACGGCTCCCATTGGATGGCCTTTGCCTGAGATGGGGCCATGTGGTAGACTTCAGAGAGTGGACACCAGTACAATTACAGGGTTCCTCCGCACTAAGAGCAGCTTGCGACTACTCATCTGCCTGCTGTTGGCGGGAGCGACCTTATTGCCCTACGTACAAGTCAAGGACCATGGCTTTATTACCCTTGATGACGACATGTACGTCACTGAGAATCCCATGGTCCGGGCCGGACTCACCTGGCCAGGAGTGAAATGGGCTTTCACCGCCCAGCAAGCTTCCAACTGGCACCCCTTAACCTGGCTCTCCCACATGTTGGACTCCAAGTTGTACGGCCTTAATCCCGCGGGCCACCATCTCACCAACATAGGTTTCCATCTCGCCGATACGCTCCTACTTTTCCTGTTCTGGACCAGGGTGACCGGCGCCCTCTGGCCCAGCGCTTTGGTAGCAGCTCTGTTTGCCCTGCACCCGTTGCACGTGGAGTCTGTGGCCTGGGTGGCAGAAAGAAAGGACGTATTGAGCACCTTCTTTTGGCTGGCCACCATGGGGGCTTACGCCTGGTACGCGTCAGCGCCCTCGGTCAAGCGCTATCTACCCGTGGTGCTTCTATTCACCCTTGGGCTCCTGGCCAAACCCATGCTGGTTACTTTGCCTCTGGTGCTACTCCTCTTGGACTACTGGCCACTGGGTCGCACCGCCGACCCGGCACCGCTTCCGGATGGTGTCGCTGGGAGCGCTCCACCGCTGGGGCCGCCCAAGAAGGTTTACTGGCAGCTAATCAGGGAAAAAGTCCCTTTGTTCGCTCTGGCCTCCATCTCCTGCCTGATTACCATGCGGGTGCAAATGGGCAGCGGCGCGGTGATGCCCCTGGACATCCGGCCACTGGATGCCCGGATCGCCAGCGCTTTGGTGGCCTATGTCAAGTATCTGGTAAAAATGTTTTGGCCTTACCCCATGATCTTTTTTTATCCCCTGGCTCCGGTGCCCTGGTGGGAGGCGGTATGGGCCGGCCTGGCCCTGATATGCTTGTCGGTTTTCCTGCTCCATGGGGCTCGACGCCATCCTTACCTGGCAGTGGGCTGGCTCTGGTACCTGGGCACTCTAGTGCCGGTAATCGGCCTGGTTCAGGTGGGTGGGCAGGCCATGGCAGATCGCTATACCTATGTGCCGTTTATTGGCCTGTTTATAATCATCGCCTGGGGGATATCGGAGGTTACTGCCAGCTGGCGGCACCGGAAAATCTTGCTGTCAACCAGCGCGGCGGCGGTGCTTCTGGCCTGTCTGCTATCTTCCTGGGGACAGGTAAGCTACTGGCGGAACTCCGAAACTCTCTTCACTCATGCCATTCGCATTAACCCCAATAACTATATGGCCTATCACCACCTGGGCATGGAGTTGGTGAACCAAGGCAAGCTGGACCAGGCCATGGCCATGTATAGAAAGACCCTGGCCATAGCCCCTGCCTATCCCCCCGCTTACAACAACCTGGCCCTGGTTTATGCAAGACAGGGAAAGTTTGAAGAAGCGGTGCCTCTCTTCAAGAAAGCCATCCAGCTCAACCCCTATGATGCCGTTTTTTACCGCAATCTGGCTCTGGCCTATCGCCGACAGGGGAAAAAATCAGAGGCCGAGGCGGTGATGGAACAGTTATGGCGGCTGACTGGGAGAAAGACCAGGTAACTAACGAGCTGCCTGATTTTGGGAGATAAAAAGGCAGGGCCAGAAATGGCTCTGCCTTATTTTGCCTCAAAAACGCAACCATCAGTTCTTGCTTTGCTTCCTTATCCGGCCCAGCAGTCCCAACCCCACCAGGCCACTTAGGAATAACCACACTGAGGCCGGCAAGGGCACCACCCCCGGACCCAGATATCCGCCATCAGCCAGTTGAAAGGTTAAACCGTGCAAGTACTCATTTCCCGGCAGGGTGGCGTCATAGTAGAGGTTTAGGCCATGGCCATAAATATTGGTGACAATGGGGCTGCCGAAAGTGAGGCCCAGGAGTTCTCCTACGTAAAGGGCACAAGCGGGGTCACCCTCCAGGGACAAAGTATTGTCAGGTGCCAATTCCAAGGCCCCCCAAGCGAAGTTGTTAATATAGCCCTCAGGGCACATCCCCATATCCAGGCCGGCCAGCTGTAACCTATGGTCACCCCCTCCAGCAAACTTGAGCAGAGCTGCGCTGGTGTTCCAGGAGGTGTTTTGGGTGCTCTGATTGATAAAATCGCCGGTGATGATAAAGGTGTCCCCTGCTCCACCCTGAAGGTAGCCGCTGGATTCCACCGTCAGGTTCTTGAAGGTCTGGGTAGCGGGGTCGCTGATGTAGGCCCCGGCGTTAATGAAGTTGCCGTTCCAGGTTACATTGGTTCCGGTGACCTTGACGCTGCCCTCGTTTTTGACCTCGCCGTTGAACACTGCCGGGGCGGCGATGGCGAGATTCCCCGTGGCATTGTTGGTGGTGGTGCCATTGACTGTGGCGGCGCCTCCCTTAAGCTCCATGGAACCACGGTTCTCCAGTCCACCGGAGGTCAGGACGCCGCCTTCCTGGGTAAGACTCCCAAGATTATTGACCGAGATTTTTCCGGCTTCAAAGGAGCCCCCGGTCTGGGTAAATCTGCCGGTGCCATCATAGCCGATGTGCATCGTGGCGCTAACCGCCAGGTTGCCGCCGCTTAGATTGTAGGTGCCGCTGCTGCCGGGGGCCAGGCCCAGGTAGAAGGAAGCGGGCTCCGTTTGGGTGCCACCGGTCATCGCATGGGTGCCACCAATCTGGGTAAACGTTCCCTTGCCGTAATAGCCGATATATTCATTGCCGGCAACCGACAGGTTCCCGGTATTGCTGAGATGATAAGTGCCACTGCTGCCGGCTTGAAGGCCCAGACCGAAATCGTTTCCCACTTTGTTGCTCCCGCCGCTATGGGAGAAACTGCCGCTCCCGCCGACGCCGACGGCCTCATCAAAGTTGGCCGTCAGGCTGCCATCCTTCAAGTCATAAGTACCGCTGCCCCCGGAATTATAGCCCAGCCAGAGACTTTGTCCCGTTACCGCATGGGTGCCGCCGGTCTGAATAAAGGTGCCGTTGCCGTTGTAGCCAATGGCCTCCACCGCTTTGCACTCCAAACTGCCGCCGCTCAGGTTGTAGGTGCCACTGCCGCCGGCATCCCCTCCCAGGTCAAGTTCTTTGGCCACCGTATGAGTTCCCCCGGCCTGGATAAACGTGCCACTACCGTTGAAGCCGATATACTCCCTGCCGGAAACCGCCAGGTTGCCGCTGGCACTCAGATTATAAGTCCCGCTGCTGCCAAGGTTTTCTCCCAAATAGAGAACATCTCCCACTGTATGAGTGCCACCACTATGCATAAACGTGCCGCTGCCGCTGACACCGACCCCCACATCCAAGGCAACCGCCAGGCTGCCGCCCCTCAAATCGTAAGTCCCGCTGCTGCCAGAGTTATAGCCCAGCCAGAGGCTGGAGTTTGTCACCGTATGGGTGCCGCCGCCCTGAACAAACGTGCCGCTGCCGTTGACCCCGATACCCTCTACATCTTTACACTCCAGGCTGCCGCCGTTCAAGTTATAGCCCCCGCTGCCGCCGGCGTTCTCGCCCAGCCGGAGTTCACCATCTACCATATGGTTGCCGGCATCCTGGTTAAATGTGCCGCTGCCGTCGCAGCCGATGATCTCCCTAAAGTCCACCGTCAGGCTGCCGCCGCTCAGGTTGTAAGTGCCGGTGCTGCCAGCAGAACTGCCAATCTCCAGTCGAAAGCTCTCATTGGTGCCGCCAGTTTGGATAAAATGTCCTTTTCCATATCCGCCAATATATTGGTAATCAGCCCTGAGAAGCCCGTCAGTCAAGTTGTAAGTGCCTGTGCTCCCAGTAGAACTGCCAATCTCCAGAAAAGTGCTGTTACAGGTGCCGCCGGTTTGGGTGAAGACTCCGGTACCCTCATCCCCAACCACCAGGTAGTAGGGCGAGAGGACGCCTGTGTCACTTAATTCATAAGTACCGGTGCCGGAGGAGGTGCCCAAGTGGACGAAACTTTCTACGAAAACATTCCCGCCACTCTGCTTGAAAAGGCCTGTGCCCTTATCGCCGATCGTGGCGTTAGAAAAGTTGGCGTCACCGGCTTGAAGCTCATAAATACCGCTGCCAGTGGCGGTACTGCCCAGGATAAGGCTATCAACATCAATATTCCCGCCACTCTGCTTGAAAAGGCCTGTACCTTCATTGCCAACGGTGGCGAGAAAAAGGTTGGCATTACCGGCTTGAAGCTCATAGGTACCCCCGGAGGAAATGATCAGGCTCGATGTACTGGTATGGGTACCACCGGACTGGAGGAATTTGCTGGTTGGACTCCCGATAATTTCATAAGCGGCCGCCAGGCTACCGTCTCGTAACTCATAGGTGCCGGAGGCGAGGGGCCCTAACGCCAAGAAGAGGAAACCTGTCTGACAAGTGCCCCCGGTCTGGACAAAAACCCCGGTGGAGTCTTGAGACAATCCCAGAATCATGGTATCAGACCCAAGCTGGCCGTCTCTGAGCTCATAGCCGCCCAGGGAGTCGGCATTCATTCCGAGATACAGGCTCTCCTGCACGGTGTGGCTGCCGCCGGCTTGATGAAAAATTCCGGTCCCGCCAAAACCGATTTGCTCCCGTTTGACTTCCAGGTTGCCGGCATAAAGGTCATATCCTCCTGAGCCCCCGACGGACATGCCCATAATTAAATTCTCGTGAACCTTGTGGGTGCCGCCGGTTTGGGTGAACATCCCAAAGCCTTGCTCCCCTAAATGGACTTCCGCGGCTTCCAGGCTGCCGCTGCCCCCTAATAAATAGTAGCCCTCGCCGCCGGTCTTCTGTCCTAGAACCAGAGTCAGGTCTGCTTTATGGCTGCCTCCGCTCTGGGTAAACAGGCCCAAACCTTCAATCCCGACAGCTACGGAGCCCGTGTGCAGTTTTCCGTCGATAAAGTCGTAAGTGCTGCTCCCGCCGGCGGTTTTCCCAAGCATTAATGCGGTGAAAGAGGCGGAACCGCCGCTTTGATTGAAGGCGGAGAAATCGAAAGTGCCGCCGCTCTGCATAAAGATGCCGCCGGGATTGAGGTTTACGGTTGTGGCAGCGAGGGCGCCTCCCTGCAGGTCATAGCCGCCCTTGCTGCTGGTTTCCTCGGCCAGGGTGAGCGTCCCGGCTATCGTATGGGTGCCGCCAGTTTGGGTAATCACGCCAACTCCGGAGTAGCCCACCGACTCATCGCCGGCAACCTCCAGGGTCCCACCGGTTAGCTCATAGGTACCCTGCCCGGAGGCTGTGATCCCCAGGCGAAGGTTTGCCACCTTATGGGTGCCGTTGTTTTGGGAAAAAAACCCGAAACCTTCCACCCCGATATATTCTAAAGGGACTTCCAGGCTGCCGTTGCCGCTTAAGATGTAGCTCCCCTGGCTATCGGTATATCTCCCCAGGTATAGATAATCAGTCACCGTGTGGGTGCCGCCGCTTTGGATAAAAGCTCCCGTGCCGGAGACGCCGATAAGTTCATAACTGGCTCTTAGCCTGCCGCCGGTCAGTCCAAAGCCGCCCTGCCCGGAGGCTGCACTGCCCAACTCGAGTTGACCCACCTTATGGGTGCCGCCGCTTTGCGTAAAAATTCCTGCGCCATAATTACCGACTACTTCGACACCGTTCACCTCCAGGTTGCCGCTGAGAAGTTCATAGGTCCCCAGGCTATTGACATCCTCAGTGCCTAGGCCCAGGTTGCCGTTCACTGTGTGGGTGCCGCCGCTTTGTTTAAATACTCCACCTCCGTAAAGGCCGATACCTTCAAAATCGGCTACCAGGCTGCCGCTGCCGCTTAACTCGTAGCTTCCCTGGCCAGAGGTTCCCCCGCCCAACTTCAGGTGATTTACCTTATGGGTGCCGCCGCTGTGCGTAAAGATTCCTACGCCCTCACAACCGACTACTCCGACCCCATTCACTTCCAGGCTGCCATTGAGGAGTTCATAGCTTCCCTGACTATTGGGCTGTATGCCCAGATTCAAATTTCCATTCACTTTGTGGGTGCCGCCGCTTTGCTTAAAAATTCCGGTCCCGGCGCCCCCACAGAATTCGTTATTTACTTCCAGGCTGCCGCCGCTTAACTCATAGCTGCCGATGCCACTTTCCCCATTCCCCAGCTCCAAATAATTCCCCTTATGGGTGCCGCCGCTCTGCAAAAAAATTCCATTACCGTCTTTACCGATAAATTCTTCATTAAATTCCAAAATGCCGCTGCCGCTTAACTCATAGCCGCCGATACCACCTTCGGCTACCCCCAGTATGAGTTGACCATTTACTTTATGGCTGCCGCCGCTGTGCGTAAAAACTCCGGTGCCAGAGAAGCCACAGGCTTCGTTATTTACTTCGAGGCTGCCGCCGCTTAAGATATAACCTCCGGTAACCGAAGGGTAATCTGCTATACGAAGCTCTGTGATAATCTGTGCAGTCCCACCCTTTTGGCTAAGATTTCCCAATCCAAAGCCGCCTATTTCAGCAACCTCTGCTACAAGAACGCCGTCGTCTAGCAAATAGGTGCCGGTGCCCGAAGCTGTAACCCCTAACCAAACCTCCTTGAAATATGCTGATCCGCCAGTCTGGGAAAATATTCCTTCTCCCGAATCACCGATATTGGAGTGGTCGTTCCCGTTAACGGTAAGGGTTCCACCTCGAAGTTCATAACCACCAACTGCTCCTGTTGTTGTTCCTAAAACTAACACGCCCACCGTATTGGTATAGTAGTTGGGATGGATAAGAACCCCCTCAGAAGTGTTACCGATGTGTTCCACGTCATAGGTAATATCAGAGTTAAGGGTATATGGGCTGTTTCCCAGATTCTCGTCCACAATCAGATACGTAGTGGCCGGTGCTAAGTCCGGGGACAGAGCCATTGCCAGCCCCAGAGCCAGCATCGATAACTTCAACCCTCGCCATCCCTTCTTGGTCTGCGTTGTATTCATGACATCCTCCCGACGTGTCCGTTTGACCACGTGCAATTCGTCAAGATGTGTCTATCTCATCCCCACCAAGTAGCGCCGGATTGAAGCTCAAAGCATGTCACCATAGTCTGCGACTCCTTCCGGGTGCATCTTTAGACTGCGCTTCCGCAAGGCTTTGGCTTGCAGCAGGAAAGGGGGATCATGAGCGAGGTACTTCAGATAAGAAAAAACCGGTAACCATGCCGATTTTTGCAAAGAGAGAATTGACCTAGTCATTGTCGTATCTCCCTAAAAACACAAACCGGACTGCCCTTTCAGGCAGCCCGGCTGTCTTCATCCTACTAGACCCGTGGCTTTCCGTCTCCGCCTCACGACGGGTTTGGCTTTTTCTGTGATTAATTACAAACATAAATTACAAGTTATGTCAATATACATTAATTTCGTATAGTTATAATTTATTCCAAAGATATACGCCCCACTGTCAAGTGAGCTATAGTGCGTTTATATGGGAGATTAGGCTGTTTTCCTCAATCCTTTTATCCTTCCGGAACTGGAGATAAGGTCCTCTCGATCAACATAAGGAACCTCGCTCGCTGCCAAACATCTTGCCAGGGTCGACAGTTATCACCAGACGGAAGAAAATTTCGGATATGATCCGAATATAGAAGGCGCTAAGGTCAACGATAAGGTTTTTGAAAATAGAAGCAGATATCAGCGCTTCAATCCTTGGGGAGATCAAGAAAGGGTTTACTGGGAACCAAGGTGCAGCCAACGCTAAATATTCAACTGGCTTGGCAGCCAATTACTTGCTCCTAAAAATCTATCCGTTCCAGTGCGTCTCCAGAATTAGGGAGAACGGCCGAGACTACTGCCAGCATTTACGACCCATGGTTGATATTTTCGGTAGAAGAGATATAGTGTAAAAAAATGATTTCGGGGATACCATCGATAAGCACCCAGTTGCTTAGGAGACCAATGCCCCTTTTTAGAAGGGGTGCCGGATTCAATATAAGTTTAAATTTTTCAATTAAATTGCCGCTTGGTGATCATCTGCATTTCTCGGGTTCCCGGTTGCCGCGGGACCGATTCATAGGATTCGATAGAAGTCAAACCTTCCCGTAACCCATTTCTCAAGCTGGCACAGATGATGGAATTGATATGTCTACAGAACTCAAAGAGCGACTGACATTGCTGCAACAACTGGCCGGGCGGTTGGCCGCCCGCCGGGAGGAACTGGTGTTGGCGGCGGGTAAGGACATGGGCGCCCCCTGCCGCATCGCCGGGCTGGAAGTGGACCTGGCCGTGGAGCACCTGCAGAACATGGCTCTTGATCTGCCCTATGTCGAGGACAAATCCCCTTATGGTACCGTGGCGGCCATCTTCCCCTATGACGCCGCCCCGGTGGTGATGGCCCGGGTGGGCGGGGCCGCCATCCTGGGCGGCAACCGCTTTCGCTTCTCCTGCTCCTCCCTGACACCCCGCACCGCCCGCTTGTTTGCGGAAATTGTCTCCCCATTCCCGGAGTTTCAGACTAAGGTGGGCCTGGACAACCGCACCTTCGGCCGGCAGTGCGTCGAGGACCCTGAGGTGCGGGTTCTGTTCATTTCCGGCGGCGGCTCGGTAGGAGCCACCTACGCCAAAGAAGCCGCGGCCTTTGACAAACTCTTCTTCGCCGGGCCCAGCGGCTTGCCCCCGGTCCTACTCTTCCGGGACGCCCCCCCGGAGACCGCGGTGGACTTCCTGGTGCGCTGGGCCTTTGTCAATGGCGGCCAATACTGCACCTCCATCAAACGGGCTTATATCCACAGGGAGATCTTTGACGAGGTACGCCGTTTGATCCTGGCGCGCCTGCCGGAAATCAAGGTGGGAGACCACCGGGATCCGGCCACCTGGATCGGCCCCATCAAGGCGGAGCGCTCCCGCAAACTCATAGACCGGGCCCTGGGGGCTCTCAAGGAACCCCGTTTCCTGGCGCCGCCGCACCGAGATGGCCAGTGGCAGGGCCCCTTCCTGGTGGAGACCCCGGAGCCGCCGGACCTGGAACTCTTCGGTCCCCTTCTGACCCTGACCCCGGTGGACAGCGACGCCCAGGCTGTGGCCCGGGTCCTGCCCAGCCGCTATCCCTTCCTGGTGGCCTACTTCGGCACTCCCCCGCCTGGCGCTCAGGAGACCATGCGCGACACCTTCGGCATGGTCCATGCCAATCGCCATACCTTGGGCATGGCCTACGCCAACCGCAATTTTCTCTACACCCCCCTTGCGCCTGCCTTTCGGCGGTAAAGGCGAGCTCTATTAAAAATCGCTTGACAGAAATGGAATGATGCGAGAAAAAGGAGCACCTAACCCACCACAATCAATAGAAAAAACAGACTTTATTACGTACAGCTTGCCATCTACGACAGTTATCACCAGACCGGATAAATTTCCAGGTTTGATCCGAATATCAGAAGGGGAACCAGTGGGGGGAACAGCCCGCAAAAAAGCAGTTACCAGTCAGTTAATTCATCCCATTGATTACCGTCTATGTCATTAGTTCCCACAACGTCGGCGGGAGCAGGACATTCGTGGGGGGCAGATGGGTGAAAGTGCCTTTATTTGTCATAGGGGAAGCAATCTGGGAGGAATGCGATGATATTTTGGTACCTTGGGACTCATGCCGGGCTCGGTTGATGTTCAACCCCAAGTGCTGACCGTACTCGCCAGCGCTGAGCAGGAGGTGTTGGCTTCTGTTTGCATATACACCTACTACTTAGACCACTCAAAGTTTCGTCGGTGCTCGCTGCGAGCGCCGCGGGAGACGCTGTCCGAATTGTTTAGACCTCGATTATGTCTAAGGAGGTATCAAGAATCCGTGATCCATCCCGCAAGACAAGAATGGAGCGACAATGACTTTCACAGGAAGAACGTTTAGGGTCTTTTTCAGTTCGACATTCAGCGACCTGACGGAGGAACGAAATGCACTGCAGGAACGTGTTTTCCCGCTGCTACGCGAACTCTGTCTAACGCAGGGAGCAAAGTTTCACGCCATCGATTTGCGTTGGGGAGTAAGTGATGAAGCGGCCCGCGGCTATCAGACGATGAAGATCTGTATCGGCGAGATCGAACGCTGCCAGCAGATTACACCTCGGCCGAACTTCATGGTTTTGCTCGAGGACCGTTACGGCTGGCGCCCACTTCCAGAAGAAATCCCTTCGGACGAGTTCGATCAAATTCTTGAGCATCTTCCTGACGACTTCGAAGGACTGCGGCGGAGCACGCTCCTACGAGCCTGTTATCGTCGAGATGGCAATGCCATAGATCCTGTTTATTGCCTGCAGCCGCACGCGTGCTGTTGTGACTGCGAGTTACACTCAGTACTCTAGGAGGCTACACAGGGCCTGCCACTGCGGAAACGGCTCAAGTATGTGAGTTCAGCGACCGAGCAAGAGATTTGGAGTGGCGCTCTTAATCTTCCGAAAGAAGCGCGCAATAGAGTTTTTTGCTTCGTTCGGTCGATCGTGGGTTCTGGTCCCATTGGGAGCGACGATATCTTCATCGACCAAGATGAAGGACAAGTGGATGAAAAGGCCAATTCTCGTCTGAAGGATCTGAAGCGTCGCTTGCGGCAAGCTTTGCCGCGTGAGAATCTTTGCGAGTACAAGGTTTTCCGCAAAGACGGTGGCATCACAAATGACCACCTCGGTCTGGTTACTGAGCACCTGGTGCAACGTGGGCGACCCAATCTATGCCAAGATGTTTATGATGCGCTCGCTGGCATTATTCGGGAGGAGATCATGCGGGACGAGAAGGCTGATCCGCTCGAGACAGAGATAGCCAGACACGCCGAATTTGCAAGAGAGCTGGCTGAACCGCAATACTTCACTGGAAGAGCGAAGATACTAACCCAACTAGCCGGTTTTCTCGCAGCATCCCAGCAAAAACCGATAGCCGTCATAGGCGCTTCCGGTTCTGGAAAGTCGACATTGATGGCATATGTCGCGGAGCAGGCCCGACATGCATACCCAGCCGCCACGGTCATCACACGTTTTATCGGGGCAACGCCAGACTCCGCCAACATCCGTCTGCTCCTCGAAAGTCTGTGTCGCCAGATGGCAGGTGACGACGATAGCAAAACAAATGAACGCTTCGTTGATTACCACGAACTCTTCGTGCAGTTCCGGCGCCGACTCAAAGAATCTACCGGGTCATATCAGAACTACTGATTCTGTCGATTGCTCCAGATGGGCAGAAGATCGTCGCGCATAGCGGGAGTTTCAAGACTGTGCGGAATGTCGCCGACGGCTCGGAATTCTGTTCCATCTACCACCCGGAGACAACCGCCTTCTCCATGGCTGCCTCCATGGCTGTAACTGCAGATAGCCAACATATCCTCACATGCAACGGAACGCAGGAACTGCGCGTTTGGGCTCTCGAGACCGGAAAGCAGGTACTCGTGCTCACGGCTCGGGAATGGACGCGGGAGCTTCAGACCATCCATTCAGTTGCAGTAACAACGGATGGTCGATGGCTTGTTGCCCCTTCACTGAAGCAAGAAGAAGGGCATTGCCTAATGATCTGGGACATGATATCCAGCGGCGAGCCCAGGATATTAGGGCAACACACAGGCATGATCACTGCGGTCGCCCTAGCGAGTGATGCCCAACTCGCACTCTCAGCTTCAAATGACAAGACGCTCAAAATCTGGGACGTGAAGCACTGCCAGCACGTTGCTACCTTTACCGTGGAGTATCCTTTGCAGTGTTGTACTTTCGCGCCCAACGGCAGAACCATCGCGGCCGGGGACTCTTTCGGCAATGTCCATATCCTGCGCCTGCAGGCAGAATAAATGTCGCCTACCTGAACCCCAAAGTCTTCACCGAACTCTTCTACGAACCCGCTGCCGATATCCTGGGGTCCCGACTCATCGGATTCGCCTTTGAACAAGAATATCAGCGCAAGAAGGACCGGATGCCGGTGAAAGAGATGGCGCAAGCCCTGGGCGAATTCTTCCGGCAAATACCCTCTGACACCCGGTACCATAAAGAACTGAGGACCGATCTTTATTTACGGGATGAGGTTTTTAACGTTCTAGCCAAATACAGCATCGGGCAGGTCCTCTCCCACTGGACCTGGGTGGCCGCCGTTGAGGAAACAACTGGCCAAGGCGGACACCAGATGTTTCAATTCGGGGAATGAATTGGTGATCCGGCTGCTGACACCGTTGAGTATGCGGTACGAGGAATCCTATGTGCGGGCCTTTCCTTTTGACAGGATGGTGGAAGGAATGTTACAGCCAGAGATGATTTTAGAGACCATAGAAATTGTAAGGGTTGGGTTGGATCGGGGAGTGCTGGTGAACCTTATTATAAACAACCGCGCAGGGGGCAACGCCCCCCTGATTGCCCAAATTATTGCCGAGAAACTGGCCCCCCAAGGGCAAATGAATCTCTGGTAGGTTAGCTGTTCTCATTTCTAAGTTAATGATCAACCAGTCATGATAAGTTAAAACCATGATGCACTCATGCTAAGCTAGGACGAAGAAATAGGAGGGAATCATAAACGATTCCAAGAATGGCCCTGAGTGTGAGGAATTGTTGAGCATCTCAGTTGAATGTTACCGGAGCTTGAGGCGCAAATATCCATTAAGAATTAGATGGCCCCCGGAATTTGAAGAATGGGAAAAAGCCCTGGAGAGGTTAAGTGAGGAACCCTTGAAAGCCCAGAAATTTTGGGGGAACGATGCGATCCTGAACTGGAAGTCTTGATGGGGCTGGCGGGGGCCAATCACATTAGGCCTAAAAATGCCAGCCTTTTTGCACAATGCGCAATGGAATTTGTTGTGACTCCCTAACGCCTTACTTGCGTTTTTTTCCAAAACCAGCGCTGCCTGGAAATCCAGCTTGATAAAAAGCGCCCCACCAAAGAGACAGAAAAGATATATGATTCCCAGGGATTTTTGCCTGCTTTCAGGTCCGTCGGGCTTGATGAAAACAACTATGGAGAACAGAAGCGCCGCGACGGCAAAAAGCAGAATGGTAAGATAAGTCAGACGCTTAATCCATTTAATCTCTCTCATGGCTGGCCCTAAACAAGAGGGCTATTTCATGACTTTTCGGCCAGAGTCTCAATTTTCATAAGAAATGGACCCATGAGAGCCCCCCAGACAGGGGCGATAAGCCCTAACCCTGACATCGGCTTTGCTAGGCCCATCCAAGCCACGACTTAGACAGGAGTTATCCTATCTGCTTGGTGCAAGCTACCTTTGGTCATCTGGCAGAGGTTTTATAACTCCTTCCCTACTCCCGGCTCCTTCTGCGGCCTGTGCGGGGTCACTACTCATTGCCCTGTCATGACAAAAGCATTGGCCCCAGTCGAGGTCCTCGCCCCTGCTACCCGAGAGCAGGCAGAGAAGGCCGCCTCCCTGCTCCTGACACTTCAAAAGATGGAAAAGGAGCTGACCTCCCGTTTGAAGGAGTGGGTCAGGGAACACGGCCCAGTCCAAGTGGGGGACCTAGTTTATGGGCCCACCACCGTTACCTCTTACGACCTGAACACCAAGACCGTGGTGGAGTTCCTCTTGCACGAGGGACTAGATCGTGAATCCGTCTGGCCATTGCTCTCTATCACAAAAACCAATTTGGAGAAAGGGTTGCGCAAGTTGAGGCGCAAGGACCTCTACGAGATGCTCATCTCGAAAGCCAATGCCAAGGTCTCTGAAAAGGTTGATTTCTATAAAAAAACCCTTTAGGTTACAAGAGGGGCATCGCCCCGAGATGCCCCCAAGATAAAAAATTCGATACTTATGGTGATGGCTTGAACTGCTTTTCCATCAGAATCTTTTCGCCATAAAGGCCTGAGTTGAGCAGCCGCAAGCTTAAGATCAGGAATTTGAGGGAAGATAGACTACGCTTTCAAACGATGGAGAATGAAGGCGATGCTAAAACTGCCCTCCATCCGTTGTCCAGGGTGCGGACGCACTATTGAATCCAGGCAATATAATCCTGTAGCGAGTGGCAGGCCGCCAACCGCCATGGGTTACGCAAGTTGCCTGCGCCGTTGCGAGGATTGTGGTTTTGGCTTCTCTAATGCCCGGACGGCGGAGATCGATCGGCTCACCATCGTCTATCGAAACCCATTCGGCAATATCCCCGACTATATTGCCGCAGGCCATGACGAAGTGTTGCGTCAGGCGTTGAACCGGATCAACCGGTCTGCCAAACTGCTTAAATTCACGTCCTCCAAATCAGAAGATCATCTGACCTGGACGGTTTTCCGTTACCTCCAGCTTACTCAGGAGATGGGGAAGGCGGTGGGCCGGTTAGGAATTGACTTCATGGACATCTTTTCGGTTGAACCAACGTTATTGCTGTGGGGGTGCCCCCTTCCTCCCCAGGAGGAGGTGGGCAAGGCCATTCAGGAGAAGTTAATCCAGGTGCTGGACCGGCTGGGAGAGAACCCGCAACGCCGGTCCGAGCCGGACGTGATTCTCGATTACGGGGAACGAGGAATAATTTTTATCGAAGTCAAGCACGGCAGCCCCAACGATACTAAGCCTGCCAAATACCAAGGCTGGCGTAAATATCTCAGAAACACCGTGGCTTTTCGGGATACCGGTTCTGTCCGCCGGACCGGATTCTATGAACTGGCGAGGAACTGGCGCATCGCCTGGGACTTGGCCGGAGACCGGCCTATGGCGCTCATAAATTTGGGGCCGGGGGAGTTATTTCAGGGAACAAGCCAAAGCAAGCTTGTAGCTTTTACCGAAACTTTGGATCAGGGGGAATCAAGGCGATTCGTGATCGTCTCATGGAGACAATTCTTGGACGCCATGCCGCCTTGCCCTCCCTGGCTGAGGGGTTATTTAGATAATCGCAGAGTCGGATAGATGCAGACTTTTTGGAACTCAGGGGAACGGGAAAAGATACAGGGCCTGGACATCCTGGGAGTGCGCCAGGTGGATCAGGGCATTGAACGGGAGTGGGTGGCCGGGATCACCACCATCTCTCTCAGGGCTCGTTACCTGGCCTTGCTTCCCTGGGTGTTGGGGGAATTCTTCCGGCAAGAATTGCAATACGGCGGCGGACAGGCGCAGTATGAAACCGGGCGATTGAGGAAGGTCCTGGCCCGGATGGAGTTGATCGTGGCTCTGTCCACCCGCTTGGGTCCCGGGTGGGGGGAACCGGAGCATACCTATGGGGTGTTCGGCCCCGACATCTTTAAGGAGGAAATTGAACACTTCCTGGAAACCGGCCAGGTGGAATTGACCTTTGACAAAGGGGGAGGGTCTTATGGGACTTATGTGATGCCTTGTCAGGCCTTTGGCCTGTTGGACACCTCCTATACAGGGGAGGGCGCCCCGGTTCGCATCACTCCCCGAGGGAAACAGATTCAGGAAGCCCGGCGGGGCATTTTGGGCGACGACGGCTTAACCGGGATCATCTTGCAAGGCGGGGTAATCTCTCGGGAGGCAATCATGGCTGCCGGGCGGCATTTCTCCCTGAACGGCATGATTCACAATCCTAAAGAACTGGCGCTGCTCACCACTGCCTTTTTCCAGCCGTATGTTGATAGCCCTCAGGTCAGGGACACTTATAAACGGTTCAACGATACCGTGCGTTGGGCTTTAACAGGCATGAAGGAACAAAACCGGACTTCGACGGAATTGATCAGTCTTAATTATCAGAAAGTGGTGCACACCCCTCTGTCAGAGATCAGTCTGGTGGAACTGGCCTGGGCCGATTATGAACTGCACCGCAGGGTCCATCTATCAATGGAATTGCTCCTCAGTGCCCTGACGGAAACCTTGAGGAGACTTGCCGAAGGAACTATCGACCAGGTAATCGCAGAATGGGAGGGAGAGCAGGATTTACCGCCCATCCTGCGGCAATTCTTCCCCACCAACGCGCCTCCATTAAACCTGAACTTGAGGGAAGTCGCCGAAGGCTTGCTGGAAGACGCCTTCTTGCAGGTTCCCATGAGGAACTACGAAGGCCTTAAAGAACCTGTCCACCAGGGGCTTTGCGCCCTAGCCCTGCTCCTGGCCTGTAGCCGTCAGACCCAATCTCTGCGAGCCAGCGGGATATTGCCCAACCGGTCCCATTACCTGGAGCGGGTCTTTGCTCTCTTGGGGGAACGAGACCATCAACCGGTTCGGGAAACTTTGGCAGCCTTGCTAGTGCAGGGGGTGGTTGAACCCCACCTGCGCACCACCCTCCGTAAGATGGGGCAAGGGCAGAAGTGTTCTTTACGGTTTTTCCTAGAAGGCGCGGTTCTTCGACCCACTGGCACCGGAGTTTACCCAGGCTTCAGTGGGGATCGGCTGAGAAATGTTTTAGGCATGTTGGCCGATCTGGGGTTTTGCAACCGTCACGAAAGTGGGGGATACCTGATCAACGAAAAGGGTCTGGCTTTCCTTAGGCAGGAGGCGGTAACTGATGCGACATGATCTCCTCAAGCTTTTTCGAGAGAGGCAGGACTTTACCCACGCCATCGTTTTGACGCATAATATTGACTTCATCTTTCTGCAATCCGTAGTGCTGCCCGAACTTAAACGATGCGGCCATCCCACCCTGACGGTCTTTGCCGACGCCAACTGCGCCGCAGCCTCATATGCCTATCAGGCCCCATTACTCGGAGGCCTAGGGTTGCGATACCGGGTAGTGCCGGTGGCGCTCAAGCCGGGCTTCTGCTTCCACCCCAAGGCAGTGCTGCTCTCTGGCACCCAAAAGGGTCTTCTCTTCGTCGGTAGCGGCAATCTCACTTTCGGGGGCTGGCGGGAGAATGCCGAAGTGTGGGTCCAGTTCGATTCGGAGATCGACGGCACCGGGGTTTTTGCGGCTTTTCAGGCTTATCTTCAAGATGTGCTTGACTTGGTTCATCTTTCAGATCCGGTCAGGGGGGAAGTAGATGAAGCTTTCGACGGCTCCACCCGGGAGTGGGCCAAAAATCTTGATGCTCCTACCGGACTCCTTGGCAAAGCGGGTAAGGGAGAACCCCTAAGGGGGCAAATCCTCAGTTCTGTGGGCGATAGGGCTATCCAACGGCTTACCGTTTGTTCACCTTATTTCGATCCAAAGGCCGAGGCCCTGGGTGAACTGGTTGATAACTTCAAGCCCCTACATGCCGAATTATTAGTACAGAATAAGCGCACCGGCCTTACCCGGGCCAATGCTCGCTCTTTACCGGCTCAAATCAGCGTGAAACCCGTAAGGTTGCGCGCTAGGGATGAAGAGGAAGGGGAGAGAGAGCGTTTCCTGCACGCCAAATTTTATGCGGTGGAGCACGATGACCGGGTTACCGTGTTTGTAGGGAGCGCCAACTGCTCCCATGCAGCCTTGACCATCCCCGGCAGTTCCGGGAATGCCGAGTTGTTGGCGGTGCAGAATCTCACCATTAATGAATACCAAGAAAACTATTTAGGTGAATTGGAATTCCAGGAAGGAGAGGCAGAGTTCCCGGAGGAGGTCACTCCCCCCGACGAACCCGACCAAGACCATAAGTCTATTCGGCTGCTGGCGGCACGTTACGAGGCCGGTCTGTTGCGATTGGGGATTGATTGCCCCGCCGCGGTCTCCCTTACCGGTTGTGTGGTGGATAATGTGAGGTATGAACCGGAAATGCAAGGCGATGGCCTGGCGAGGGTAAGGGTCGACGCTCCTCCCCGGCAGGCGGCAGTGGTTGGACTTGATGATGGAAAGGAAGTTTTCTCAAATCTCTGTTGGGTTGATCATGAACTCGAACTCCGAGCCACCGCCCGGAGTCGGTCTTTAGCGGGAACCATCAGAACCCGGGTGGTCTCAGGACAATGGAATCTTGGGGCCTGGACCGAGATCATGGAAATGCTCCTGAAGCATTTACAATACATGCCTATCAGTTCCATCAGGAAAACCCCTAAAGTTCCGGGTGGATCGGGGAGACCGCGACTTTATTCTGAATCAGATGTCTTTGCCTCAGGTTACGGTTTGCATTTTCCTGCCAGCCCAATGACTCCCATAGGCTATGGCTCATGGCCTAAAAGCTTCCAACAGCTATTGCTTCGCTGGCTTGGTGTCGGGCTACACGAAGACAGCGGGGAAGGAAACAGCCAGCCTGGGGGACTCCCTCCTAAACGACCTCCGGAGCAGGAAGGAAACCTGCCCCCCGAGTCTGAGGATCATCCGCCCGATTTACCTTCCATCCCCAAGCCGTTGACACCTGTTGAAGTCAGCGAGCGAGATCGCCAACGGGCCATTAAACTGCTTGGTCAGGTTACCCAATGGATGGGAGGTGAGGCATATTTAAAAGATCGTCAACCTGAGCATTTGGCAGTCGACTTACAGATCACTTCCGGGCTCTTGCGTGCCGCCTTGCACGGAGGGTGGGTAAGCCCTGAGGAGTTTTTCAACTACACTCATCAGCTTTGGCTGTCACTTTTCTTCACCTCGAAGGTAGACCCCACCATGGGCTGGGTTGATTACCGCTATCAATCAGCAGAATCGCCTGAGGACTTTGCCGCCCGGATGGAGTCGCCTATACTATCCGCTGCCATGGCTGCCTGGGCCTTGGGTGTCCCTACTAATATTCACACACCCGAGTATGCTCGTTTTCGTTTAGCATGCGTCTTGGCGGTGGCCCGCCTCCCTTGGCTGTGGAGAGCGGGACCTGAAGATGCCATCGCTGTGGAACTTCAAAAAGTCCTGGCGCTAACTGGCGTGGGAGAACGGGATAAGCGTTGGAAAGCAGTGAACGATCAATGGGTTAAGTTAATTCGCCAAGGAGAGGCTCTGCGTCGCTTGGAAATCGCGCTTGCAGGGCGCCAACCAAAGGATTTACGGCATGAAATCAAGCAAGATGCCATTGCTGGTGGAGAACTTCTTTGGCAGGGCAAGGTCGGTTTCTTGGTCGCTAAAAGCCCAACACGGAGATCGTCAGACGAAGGTGTAAGGCTACTTTACCTACAAACCAATCCAGCTTCGCCTGCGGAAGATAAGCCTGACGAGGCTGAATGGAGAGGAGAGGGCAAAAGGTTCCTCATCCCATTAAAAGCTCTGCTAGATGAGCGGGTCATTCCTTTTTCTGAAAAATTTGGCGATCAAGAACGTCATGAACTGCTTTATTTTATCAAGGAGTTAGCCGAATGCTTCGCGGCTAATGACATTCATTGACTTCAAAAAAAACTCAATAACATTGAGGCTAAAGTTGGTTCAACCGTGATTTTAGTTAAAATATCAGTGAGTTAGGATAATTGGATGGCAAGCTCAATAAGAGAGGCGATCGAGGACTTGTTGGCAAAACGGGAGAAAGTTTACCGGGCCGACCCTGACCGCTTGCTGCAAGACGCTCGGGGAGCCCAACGAGCAGCCAGGGATTATCGTGGACGCTGGCTTTGGGAGCTGCTGCAGAATTGCGAAGATGCCAGGGCCTCGGTAGTGCGTCTCGTTGCCAAAAATGACGCTATTTACCTGGCTGATAAGGGGGGAGGCTTTTTACCCAGCGCCATGACCAACATCAGCGGCCTTGATCTCTCGGATAAGCCGGAAGGTACCATTGGGCGCAAGGGCGTGGGTTTCAAGGCGGTCTTTGAAGTCACCGACAACCCCCAGATATTTTCTAAGAACCAAGAGGGCCTTGAGTTCAACCCGGCTAAGGCCAGATACTGGCTTTCCCAAAAAAAACTGGAAACTGAAGAGGTCCCCTATCAGTGGCTCCCCTTTTTCCTTGACAGAGAAGAGGCGGCCTCTCAGGATACTGTCCTTAGCGACCTTAAGTGGTTTACCACTGTAATTAAATTAAACCTGAAATCTGGAACGAGCGTCGAGGAAGAGTGTAATAAAGCCTTACATGGCTTACAGCCGGAAAATTTTCTCCCCTTTTCCCACTTGGGAAATCTGCAACTCGTCCTTGGCAATAAGGCTCATGTCTGGAAATGGGGTCGGGGTAATACCGGGTCCTCTGCTTTTTCAGACTGTTTCATTAGGATTTCTGAGGCAGGGCAGACCACTGAGCAGATATGGTGCGTTCTCAAGCGGGAGGAGAAAACTCCATCCCACCTTCTGGCAACCCTCAGTGCCGTAGACCGGCAACATGCCGAGAAAGTATCCTGGCTCGTGGCCGCCCCCTTGGAAGATAATCTGACTTCATCTACGATAGCCTATAGGCCAATCCAGGTTTTTTATCCCACTGAAGTGCCCGCTCCGGTTCCCTTGCTCCTGCATGGGGAGTTTTTGGTTAATACGGAGCGCACCGCCATTTTGAAAGATCACCCTTTCAATGAGTGGGTGGTGGAGGAGCTCGCCAGACTGATAGTGGAATTCACGCACAGATCATATCAGGAAGAATCCCCGGCAGCATTTCTCCGGCTCTTACTTCCTCACCCTCATCTAGCCAGCCATGATTTCTCTCAAAAGCTTTGGGAGATCATCATTACCGAAGCCCATGGGATGCTGCGCCTGCCGGATATTTTCGGAAAGCCTCATCTTTGTTGCGAAGATGCCATTGTGCCTCCTGATTCTGATCTGGCCCGCCAGCTTCTTTCCCGGAGCCTGTTAAGAAGCAGCCTAGTGCATGATGCGATAAGCAGGGATCAGGAAGTGGTGGAAAGAGTTTTAACCCCTCTGGGAGTGAAAATATATGGGACCGAGGACCTCTTGGTGCTCCTGGCGACGGACGTGAATATCCATAAAGAGGATCATGAATGGCTTTGGCTGACCTGGCATTGGCTGGCAGAATGGGTGGGGGAAACTTCCAAGTGGTCTGATGAACGTCAGGAGCGGGTGAACCGGGTAAAGACCTTGTCTCTTTTGCCCGTGGACGGGGATCTTAAGAGTCCTGACGAGTTAGGGAAAAATTTTATCACTTGGAGGGAAGAAAGTGCCGATGTGGATTTGCCTGAGTGGCTGCCCCTGGCCTTTTTAGAATTATGGTTCGCGAACCGGATCAAGGACTTGCCGAAGGATAATAATTTGGCTGAATTGTTGGGACTTGGAGGCAGCCGGGATAAATCACTAAGGGTGCGGAAACCGAATAGAAATTTATGGCGAGAAGCTCTGGAAGAGGCCATTGAAGATTTTTGGCACAATCCCCAAGATAATCCGGAAAGGTTTGTAAGCTTTTTGCTTGAATCTGGATGGCATGAGGAGATAGAAGCAACTGACAAACTGAAACGGTGTCCCATACCCGTGAGGCGAGGGGAAAACCTGGAGTATGAAGAAGCAGGGAAAGCGTATTTCTCTGGAGCTTGGGGAGGAGGAAATCTCATCGAACGGCTCTGGTGCCACGATCCCAGGATTCCCTGGGCGCAGCCGCTAAGATGCCATGACCAAGATTCTGAAAAACAACTTACTTTTTATCGCTGGCTTGGAGTAAGTTGGTTCCCAAAAATAAGTAATGAAGAAGAAATTAAAACCGATAAAATTTCTGAAATCAGCAATAATTACAAAAAATATATTGATGGTCAAGTTGATTGGTATCGCAAATCAGTGAAGATTAATAAAATTGAATTTATTGCGATAAATGACATTAGCACAAATATTGCTGTTTATTTTCTTATTTTATTAATGAAAAATTGGGAAACTTATTATTCTCATCATATTAAGACATATGCTACTTATAAACCTTCAAGGGCTTGGTATGATCGAACTACTCAGGTCGATAATCTTTGGTGGTTCCAGGTGACAAATGAGTTAAAAGTTCCAGTGAACAGCCTTCATAATTCTGAAACGCCACTCTTCCAGTGTTGGATTCCTGATTTACAAACTAATAGAATTTTAGGAGGCTTCTTGCCCATCATCGATTTAGAAGCCTTTCCCGCCGACTACAGAAAAGAGATCGAGATTTGGCTGAGAAAGTATGTGGGGCTCCGCCAAGGTTTGGCACAGGTCGAGCTGGATGAATGGCAAGAGATCCTGGTATCTTTGCCGGAACGATATCCAGTTAACCTGTGCCAGTCTGACGAAAAGGTCCGTTATGCAGTGGCGAACATCTATCGCTCCTTTTTAGATTCGGATAATAACCCAGCGGAATTAGATCCTGTGCCTCTCCTTTGTCGACGGGGGGATGAATGGGATTATCGCGAGGAATGCTGGCTGGACGATCAGGAAGAGGCCTCTCTAGCCTTCCAGGAGGAAATCTGGCTCATGCCACATCCGGGCTCCGGATTGGAGGCCAAAGCCGCCCGGCTCCCCGGAGTCAAACGCCTGTCACAATCTGCCCGGATAGAGCCTGTGCCTGGAGATGAAAATACTACGGAAAGCCAGAAAATTTCTCGAAAGTTGTTTGAAGTGAGCCCCTTCATTTACTCCTGGCTTCGAGACATGGGCAAGCAGGAAGAAAAAATAAGGGGGAAGATATGGCAACTCAAGATAATAGTTGTAAATTCTTTGAAGGTCATAATCGGATTGAATGACTTGGGAGAAAGAACCATTCAAAGAAATTTGGCTATTTTAGGTGATGATATCTATCTTTCGATGAATAGCATTCAAGGTCAAACTTGGTGGTCAGACATCTCCCAAGGTCTCGCTAGGATATTGGAACGCAAACCAGATCAAGATTTCTACGAAATTCTCCTACGTTGTGAAACGGACGAAGAACGTCTGGCAAAATTACGCCAGAAAGGTATGAAAGAGGAAACCATTGATCTTAATTTAAAAGAATACAGACAGTTAGAACCTGCTCCTAAACCGAAGGTACCCAAGGAAGATAGAGAGAAACTCAAAGAAGGAAGAGAGGGGGGGACTCCTGTCAGAGGTGAAACGACCACCTCTGGGCAGCCCCCCACATCAGATACACCATCAGAGCAAAGAACAACAGGAGATTCTTCAACCAGACGCATGATTGAATTAATTGATCCTGACGACGTTTCGTCTTGGGAACCCGGGGAGTTGTCTGGACCTATCACTGGCATGGGATATCCTCCCTATACAGGAGGTATTAAAACCGCTCCCCAAGAAACATCGACGCTTAGCCAAGAAGAGAAAGGCCAGATTGAGAGAATCTCTAGAGAGATATGTCGTAAAAAACTTGAAGCCGACGGCTACCAAGTTAAAGAGATGCCTTTGAACAACCCAGGATATGATCTTATGGCTTGTAAAGATGACGAGATCATTCTAATTGAAGTCAAGGGCCATTTAAGGTCCACCAGCAAGGTGGAAATTACTCTTAGCCAGATTAGGGCTTCTTTGGCCCCTTTCCAATTTTATCCCAAGGCTCATTCATGGGAACTTTGGAATATAGAAAACCTAAGCAAACACAGCAATTCGCCCGTGGAAATCAAGATTTACAGAGAACTTTCTCTTGATGAGTTGGATCCCAGATCATATTCTCTTGATCTGAGAACCTCTAAATGCCAAGCAGGATGGAGAGGTCAAGTATAAGAAATGCTCTAAGACCAATATCATGGAAAACTATTCAAGAATGTGCTTTAACTTAATAAATATCCAAAGGTTTTAAGACGGAGGCTCTAATATCGTGGGGGAGCTTCTTCCCGGAACTGAAGTCCATGCACGGGGTTTGCGCTGGGAGGTAGTTTTTTCTGAGCAATTAGGCCCCCAAACCTTGTTCCGCTTGCGAGGGCTGGAGAGTGGAGCTGCAGGGCAAGAGATCGATCTTCTCCACCCTTTTGAGTCAATCCAGCCAGTAGTTCATGAGCTCCAACCTAATAAAGCCGGCCCGCTGAGAAATTGGCTGGTTTTCCATCAGGCCTTCTTATTAGAGCAGGCGCTAGGCCCGGATGCCTTGCTTTCTGTCCAGCCTGGCCGCCTTCGTTTAGAACCCTTTCAGTTAGTTCCTGTATTACGCGCCATTCGCATGAGTCGCTCCCGACTTTTCCTGGCGGATGGTGTAGGACTTGGTAAGACCATCCAGGCGGGGCTAATTCTAACCGAGTTTATCGCCCGAAGAATTGCCCACCGCATCTTGGTAGTTTCACCAGCCGGCCCTCTACTGGAGCAATGGAAGACAGAGATGAGTGAGCGTTTCGGCTTGCGGCTGGATGTGATCGATCGCCCCCGCTTGGAGGAAATAAAGAAACAGACCGAACTGGGGGCCAACCCTTTCGATCACCTGCCGTTGGGGCTGGTCTCCATTGATTTTCTTAAACAAGAACGGATATTGGACCAGCTGGAAAGAAGCAGCTATGATGTCGTGGTCATCGACGAGGCTCACCATTGCATGGATCTCGGCGCCATGGGTGAACGGGAAGATTCCCAGAGGCGCAAGCTGGCCCAGGTTCTTTCTCGTCGCTGTGATGCCTTACTGCTCTTGACTGCTACCCCCCACGATGGCAACGACCGTTCTTTTGCATCCTTGTGTGAGCTTCTGGACCCATCTCTGGTTGATGGAAGAGGTTCACTACGCGGGGACCGTTACCGGGCCTATGTGGTCCGTCGCCTAAAGCAGCACATCATAGACCCTAAGACTGGAGAGGAACTCTTCAAGAAAAGAATAGTCTACCCAGTTCCAGTTATCCCTGACCTTCAAAATTTCAGTAAGTTTATCGAACTGCACCATGCCCTTTTGGATTTAGTCGCCCCCGAGCTCCGGCGGGCCTTTCGCGCCCGGAGATATAACGATGTTCTGTCGTTCATAGCCTTACTCAAGCGAAGTGTATCCACAGTAGATGCATGCCGGAGTACTCTTCAGGTGGTGGCTGATCGGTTTCAAAGAATTCTTCACGAAGGTGTCGAAATCCAGGAAAGCCACCGGCAACGCCTGAGGACCTTGCGAGAATATCAACGCAACCTTGAGCGGTTTGGCACGGTCACACCCGAAGAAGAGGGGGAACACGAGTTTCTGGAAGCGGAGGACCTTGCCCAGAGGCTTGCCAATTTGCAACAAGAGGTCCGCTCCGGTTCCCGCAAGATCAAACGCACCGCAGATGTCGCCGCAGCTTTGGAAGACCTTCTGAGCCTTGCCGAGGAAGCTCGATCCCACGATCCAAAGCTGGTGCAGTTGGCTGCGGAAGTTAGAGCGATCAGACAAAAGGAGCCAGGAGCCAATATCTTAATTTATACTGAGTACATTACCAGTCAGCAGGCTGCCGCCATTGCCCTGGGGACAGCTGGCATATCGGAAATCAAGACCATGAGCGGCGAAGATGACGAGGCTACCCGTAAGAAGATCACCGATCTGTTCCGCTCCCGCGATGGCCTTGTATTAGTAAGCACCGATACCGCTGCCGAAGGCTTGAACCTCCACGAACGCTGCCACCACCTTATACATTTAGAGCTCCCCTTCAACCCTAACCGGTTGGAGCAGCGCAACGGTCGCATAGATAGATATGGGCAAGAGAGAAACCCCGTAGTCCGTTACCTTTATATCCACGGGACTTTCGAGGGCCGCATTCTGCTTCGCCTGATCGCCAAGTACGAGAAGCAGCGTGAACGCCTCACCTTCGTTCCCAATACCCTGGGGCTAACCATATCCTCTGAAACCATGAACCAGAAACTGCTGGGTAGTATTCTAGAGGAGGATACGAAATTATTCAGGGCTGAAGAGCCGATCTTTAATTACCTTACCGGCGATGAGGATACTTCTGATCAAGCCACTCAGGAGTTGTTGGAAGAGATCGATCGAAGTCTGAAGGGTTATGCCAAAGCCACCCGGCTCCATGCCTGGCTGGGGGAGGCTGGCCTGAATGCCGAAGACCGCCTGCTACAAGAGGCCAATCATGCCCGACATCGCGGTGATCAGGTGAGCGCCGTGGACTTGGCCCGTTTCGTCACCGACGCCGTCTTACTCGATGGCGGCGTAATTAAAGGGAGCCTTGATGACGAAACCTTTACGGTGGTCTTACCTCCCGCCTGGATACATGGCCTGAGCGACATGCCCGGCTATGACCCGCAATCCCGCACCGTGCGTCTCACTACCCGGCTGCCGGTGATGCGGGATGCCCAAGATCGCCCGGTGGGGTTCCTGGGCCGGGCCCACCCCCTGGTGCAGCGGGCCCTGAGCCGGGTGCGTCATCTCTCTTTCGGCACCGGTCAGCATAGCCTGGACATCCGGGTCAGCGCCGTAGCCGCCGCTGTCCCCCAGCCCACCCTCTTGTTCACTTTCTTGGGAAGAATCCTGAGCCGGGCAGGGCGGGAATTGGAGCGAGTAATCGGTGTCAGGCTTCCAGCCGGAGAAAAACCTGAGTTTCTGGGAGAGCCGCATGTCTGGCTATCCATAGCGGACACGGCTCGCGCCATTCGCACCTCCGGCTTCTGGGAGGCCCATTTTGCCCCTTGGGCGGGGAGCGCCTCAGAAATTGCTCATAGCTCTGCTGCGGCTGGATTCGGCCCTCTGGCTGCTGCCTTTATCAAAGACAGACGTAGGGCGCTTCAAGCTGAAAAAGAAGATTTGCAAAAATGGCTGGCTCAACGCAGCCAGGAAATCACGGGGGAAACTCACCCTGCTCCACGGCAGCGTGAACTCTTTCAGCAATCTGACGCCGAAGAGTCTCAGGAAGCCTGGCAGCAATCTCACGATCCGGCCGAGCGCCTGGCCGCATTTGCTGCTGACTCCGGCCAGCCTCTGGGCAGGCGCAGTGAAGCCGAGGGCGTGCTACGGCTTTACCGCCAGCGGCTCCAAGATCTGGAAGACCGGTTTGCCCTGGGCGACCCCGAGATCTTGCCCCTGGGCCTTTTGATGATCATCCCGGAATCGGCGGCAAATTAAGAAGGCATTTATGGCGCTGGAACTCTTTGAGCACTGCACCTTCACCGGCCCGGCCTTCCCAGAGCCCTTCATCCGCTTCGAACTGGAGAAGGAGCTCAGCCGGCTGAAACTTCTCCCCAAAACCACTGGGGAAGAGGGCCGGGAGCTCCAGGAGTCCTGGGAGGTCTACCGGCGCCAGCTCCGGGAACTGGTCTCCCGGGGCGGTCCCTTGCGAGTGCGCCATCTGGTCCTTGACCCCCTGGTCTCCCGCTTGGGCTTCCAGCGCCTGGAGGACGCCCCCGAGGTGGAAACCCGAGAAGGCCGCGAGGCCGGCGGCTGGCTCCTGACGGCAGCTAACGGCACGCATCTCCGGGTGTGGGCCACGGCCCTGGAGGAAGACCTGGACGCCCCCGCCCGCCGGGGCCGAGCCTTTCGCTTCAGCCACCTGCGTATCGCCCAGCGGGTGCTCCTGGCCGCCGGCGAACGGCTGGGCCTGCTTACCAACGGCCTGGAACTGCGCCTCTTGATTTCCGACCCGGCCCGCCTCGACTCCCAGATCGAAATCGCCCTTGATCCCCATTGGAAGCGCAGCCGCACCGTTCCCGACAGCTTTCGCCTCCTCCTGGCCATGGCCTCCCCGGAAGGCATCGAAAAAATCCCCGATCTGCTGGAAAAAGCCCGCTTGCAGCAGACCCGGGTTACCCGGGAATTGCGCCATCAGGCCCGCCAGGCCGTGGAGCGCTTTGTCCAGGAAGTCCTGGACCAGCCGGCCAACCGGGAGCGCTTGGACGCCGTCCCCGACAAGGACCGCCTGGCCCGGGACCTCTGGCGGGAGGGCTTAATCCTCGTTTACCGGCTCCTGTTCATCTTCAAGCTGGAGGCCAGCGACGACCCGGCCCGGGTCTTCAGCTTCGCTTCTTCCGCCCTCTGGCGCCGGAGCTACTCCCCCACCCAGGCCCTGGCCCCCTTCGCCCGTCTGGTCCTGGAGGAAGGCCGGGAGACGGGCCGCTTCCTGGAAGACGGCCTGCGCGCCCTGTTCTTCATGTTCAACGAGGGACTGACCTGCACCGAACTGAACGTCAAGCCCCTGGGCGGGGCCCTTTTCGGGGGCCAGGCCACTCCCTGGCTCACTTCCCTGGCCTGGGGGGAGCGCGCCGTGGCCCATCTCCTGGACTTGCTTCTTTGGACCCCCAAGCGCCGGGGCGCCGCCGGCCGGGAGCGGGTCCATTACGGCTCCTTGGAAATCGAGGATTTGGGCCGGGTCTACGAGGCCCTCCTGGAATTGGAGCCGGGAATCACCACCGGGACCATGTGCCGCCTGCGCCGGGCCAAGCTGGAAGTGGTGGTGCCCGCGCCCCAGGGGGAGAAGTATAAACCGGCCGCGGCCCAAGCCGCCAATACCTGTGCGGAGGAAGAGCAGGAAGAGCCGCCCGAAGAGGAGCCGGAGCCTGAGGAAGAAGAGGCGGAGGGTAGAAGCAAAAAAACCAAGGTGGAGTGGATCGAGGAAATTCCGCCGCAGCGCTTTTATCTCCGGGTGGGCCTGGGGCGCAAGGCCACCGGCACCTACTACACCCCCCATTCCTTTGTGCGCTTCCTGGTGAAGGAGACCCTGGGGCCCCAGGTGGAGCAGGTCAGCCCCCCGGATGACCCCCGGCCCGACAAGATTCTTAAGCTGAAAGTCCTGGACCCGGCCATGGGGAGCGGCCACTTCCTCATCGAGGCCTGCCGCTTTTTGGGGGAGAAGCTCTACGAGGCCTGCCGCTGGCTGGATGAAGCAGCCCTGGCCGCGGAGCGGGTGACGGAGAATACCAAGAAAGCAGACGAAAGGGAGCAGGCACAGGGGCGGGCGCAGGAATTGCGCAGCCGCCTGGCCGCCTTGGGCTCGGCCGGGGAGGAACTGGCCCGCTATCTCCCCAGCCACGCCCCGGAGGGGGAGGAGTCGGGCTATTCCCTGGCCCGGGCCCAGGCCCTCTGCCGGCGCCTGGTGGCGGTGCACTGCCTCTACGGGGTGGACAAAAACCCCCTGGCGGTGGAGCTGGCCAAGCTGGCCCTGTGGCTGGAGACCCACGCCGAGGGCCTGCCCCTCACCTTCCTGGACCACCGCCTGGTGGTGGGGGATTCCCTCACCGGTCCCTTCTTCGAGCACCTCCTTAAATACCCGGGCTCGCAGCAGCCCATGGACGACCTGTTCACCCAGGGGCTCCAGGTTAAATTCCGGACGAATCTGGCCCAGGCCCTGCGGCAGGTGCGGGATCTGGAGGCCACGGTGGGGGCGAGCCTGGCGGAAATCGAGGCCAAGCAGGCCGCCCTGGCCCGGCTGGAGGAGGCCCTCACCCCTTTCAAGCTGGTGGCCGCGGCCTGGGCCGGGGGCGTCATGCTGGGGCCGCAAGAATGCGACGACGAGGCCTACGCCCGGTTGGTGCAGGCCGTGGCCGAAGGAGAAGAGGTTCCCCCCGGCCTCTTGACCGAACCGGGGCTGGCCGCCATGCTGGCCCGTGGGCTGGGGGTGGAGGAAGCGGGCGGAGGGATGATGGATTGGCGGGATTTGCTCGCCTCCGGGAAAGCCATCCCCGCCCTGTCCTATGAACTGGCCTTCCCCGAGGTATTTTATCCTCATGGAGATTTAACCCGGAGGCAAGGATTCCATGCGGTCCTGGGGAATCCGCCGTGGGACGCAATACAATTTAAATCCATGGAATTTTTTGCTTCTTTTGACTTTGAAATCCTAAATGCGTCACAAAAAGAACGAGCTAAAATAGAAAAAAATCTTCTAAAGGACTTGAAGATTGCCACACAATTTAAGGTCGCAAATGAGTACTTTGAAGGGAAAAAACGTAGTAATGACGTATTTTTTCAATATCAAAAGGTTTGGGTTGATGGCGACTTTGCAGGACGATATTTAGATGAATTCAGGGTATTCATGGAACGCAATACACAACTATTGAACCGTCCTGGCAGGATTGGAGTTGTGGTTCCTTCTGCATTTCACGCCAATGAAGGTGCAACTGGAATCCGTCGCCTCTACCTTAATGATATGGCCTTACATTGCTGTTATTCATTCGAAAATCGTCGAAAGCTTTTTGAGATACATAGCAGTTTCAAGTTTGCTTTAGTTGTTGCGTCGCGTTTGGGTCCCACCCCCGAATTTCGTTGCGCTTTTTATCTGCATCAAGATGAGTGGCTTTTTGGCGATCATGCCGATCGAGAACTCCTTTATAACTTAGACTTTGTGCGGAAAACTGGGGGCCAGTATTTAAGCTTTCCGGAAATAAGGTTCAAAGAAGATTATGAGATTTGTAATAAAGCTTATTCGCCAGGAGAGTCAATGAAGGTCTTTCTGAGTAGATCGAATATCCAGCTTACTGGCGAACTTAACATGACATTAGATAGACATCGTTTTGAGTCCCTTAGATCGGAAATCGATTTTGATCCTCGCTCACCTGAAACTCATCGACAGTTAATTGAAAGTGGCCGATTAATACTAGTTGAAGGAAAGACATTTTGGCAATTTGATGATCGTTGGGGTTCTCCACCACGCTTCGTAGTTCCTCTTGCCAATCTTATGGATAAAAAGCACTTTCTCAATGCAGCTCGCTTTTATCGTTTCGGATTCCGTAGTATATCTAGCGCGACAAATGAAAGAACGGTAATTTTTTCACTATTCCCTCCAGGAGTTGTATTCGGCCATAGCGTTTTGGGACCAGAGCGGGTCCCATTTAAACGAGCTAATTATATCGCACTCTATACTGTCGCTTTAGCGAATTCTTTTTGTTTTGACTACCTGGCGAGAATGAATGCAGGTAGTAACGTGAGTCTTTTCATTATCGAAGGAATGCCCATGCCTCGAGTGCCATCAATAAGCATCCCAATCCTTTCACACCTCAGTCTCAGGCTAACGTGCAATCATAAAGGATATCAACCACTTTGGAACGATCAGCTTGAAAATATTTGGCGCGAGCAAAAGCCTCAATTAACCTGGCCGGTGCTGCCGGGGGAAGACGAGCGCTGGGGGGTGCGGGCCGCCATTGATGCGGTGGTGGCCCAGGCGTATGGCCTGAACCGGGAGCAATACGCCCACGTGCTCTCCACCTTCAGCCACGCCAGCTATCCCAAGGCCCCGGAGCTCTGCCTGGCACGCTTCGATGAACTGGAGACTATCGGCCTCGAAGCCTTCACCCGGAAATACGATCCCTACTGGGACATCCCTTTGAACGAAAACCTGCCGGAGCCGGTCATTGATCTCCCCCTGCCGGAAGAGCCGGAAGGCGAGCGGCCCGCGGCCCGGCGCCAGAATAACCTTTTTTCCGGTCGGGCCGAATTTAACCAAGAGACCTACGAACTCCTCAAACTGCTCCTGGAGGAAAAGGAAACCATCACCTCCGCCGACGCCCAGGACCTCACCAATCTTTCCGCCGCGGCGCTGCGGCCCTATTTCCAGAAACTCGCCGCCGACGGCCTGGCCACCTCCGAAGGCCGCGGCCGCGGCGCCCGATACCGTTACACCGGAGCCCCTTAATGATGTTCGTCAAAGACCTGCTCAAATTCCTCAAGCCCGGCACCAAGCAGAAGATAGCCGAATATTATCAGCGCCACAACTTGGCGATACGCAAAGCGATCCGGGATGAACTCCGCCTGAACCTGGCGGCCAGAGGCATGGAAGGCGAGGAAAGCGAGAGCCGGGTCCATGTGGAGGTGGATAAAGTAGGACTGCCGCAAATGGTGGCCAATATCCCCATAGAGGACAAAGATTGGCTGTCCGCCATCTTGACGGTTTACCGGCCCTACCTGAGTATGTTAGCGGAGTCAACCGCCCAGGTGGCGGAACTCCTGTTCAGGCCGGAACTCAAAGAACTCCCGGAAGTCATGACCCTGGGCCGGTCCGTCCCCGAGGCCCACCAACTGGCGCAGGCTCTGCTGCAAAGGATCAAGCTGCTCGACCTGGTGGAGCGCATTCTCGCTTTTAATGAAGACGTCCTGGGGGCTTACCAGTATGATCTCAATGAGCGCGCCCCATCAAAAATTCTTTTGTTTTGGGGGGTCATCGGGCTGGTGTCCCAGGGCCAGAAACTTGACCTGGAAACCCTGACTGCCTTGGTTCTGGCCCACGAAATGGCCCATGCCTACACACACCTGGGGTACGATATCGATCGCAAGCGCTGGCCTTCCAGGGCCTTTGCCGAATCAGATCGCGAGGTCAAGGAGGGCCTGGCTCAATACTATGCAGCCCGGGTCATGGAACGCCTGAAGGACCGGCTGCCTTTAGGCCCGGATACCTTTGCCCAGCTATTGGCCAAGCAGTCGACACCCTATCATGCCCACGAGCCCTGGATGCAAGAATACACGCCGGAAGTGGTGCGAGCAGCGCTGATCTCCGGAAGGGGGAAGAATCCTCTATTCATTGACCCGTTCAACGATGAACTCGCAGACCTGGCCCCACGCCTCAAACGGCGGCCAAAAGGGAAATAATATTTTGCCCAAGGGGAGACACGATGTCCTTTAACCCCATCCTCGCTCTGAACCAGGTCATTGACGAATACCGGGATTACCTGCGCACCGAGTTTCGGGCCAAGGACCCCCAGCTCAAAGAAGCCCTGGAGCGGGAGTTGGACCAGTCCCGGTTTCTGGCCCAGGAACCCTTCTTCCAGGCCCACCGGCCTTTCCGGGCAGGTAAACGCTGGCGGGACCTGCCTCTCGACGCCAGGCTGGCCCGGGTCATGGAGGAGCGAAGCCGGGGTGAATTTTCCTACCTGCACCAGTCCGAGGCCATCGGCGAGCTGCTTTCCCCCCAGGCCAGGTCGGTGGTGGTCACCACCGGCACCGGCTCCGGGAAGACTGAGGCGTTTCTGCTGCCGGTGATTCAGAACGCGGCGGAGGATGCTACCCGCCATAAGAAGACGGGCCTTACCGCCATTCTCGTCTATCCCATGAATGCCCTGGCCAACGACCAGGAGCAGCGCATCAAGGAATATTTGGGGAAATCTGGTTTCACCTTTGTCAGGGTGGAGAAATATGACCGGGGCACTCCTCAGGCCAAGCGGGAGGAACTCCGCCAGAATCCCCCTCACATCCTGCTTACCAACTACATGATGTTGGAGTATTTGCTTGTGCGGCCCGCGGACCGGGAAGGCATCTTCGCCAACCATCGCTGCCGCTTCCTGGTGCTGGACGAAGTACATACCTACCGGGGCACTTTAGGGGCTAATATCGCTCTCCTGGTGCGGCGGCTCCAGGCGCACCTGGCCCGGGCCCGGCAAGACTGGCATCCCACTGTGCTCGAGGCGGAAAGAGCCAGGCGCTATCCCTCCCTGGTGATGGTGGGGACCTCGGCCACCATCAGGAGCGTGGCGGAGGAGGGTGTCAGCCGGGAGGAGGCGAAGAAGCTGCGGGACCGGGAGGTGCAAGAATTCTTCGCCAAACTCACCGGGGCCGAACCCGCGGCCATCCGGGTATTGGGCGAGGAACTGGAAGACCTCCACGCACCATCGGAAGCTGCCTATCCCGGCACTCCGGCGGAGATCACACTGGAGGACATATCTCGACCCAACGGCGTGCACCTGGCCCTGTGCAAGCTGGCCGGGGTTTCTGCTGATACCCCCATACCGGAAGCCGCTCGTCGCTGCCGCCTGCTCTGGGACCTCAACCGCTGGATAGTGGGCTCTCCCCTGTCGGTGAGTCAGATCGTCTCCCGGGTGCGGGAGGAAGTGCCGGAAAGAAAAGAAGTTAGCGAAGAGACAGTACGCCACGAAGTTGAGGCAGCCCTCCTGGTGGGGGCGGCTATTCCTGACGAGTTGCCCGGGTCCTTGCGTTTGCGGGTGCATCGCTTTATTCGGGGCGGCTGGCGCTTCCACCGCTGTGTGAATCCGGATTGCGGTCGCCTCTATCCCATGGGAGAGGAGCAGTGCTCCTGCGGCTTTGCCACTGCGCCGCTTTATCTCTGCCGTAACTGTGGGGCGGATTTCCTGCGGTTCGTGGCGGAAAACCCACTGGAGGAGCCCCTGCGCCCCAGTGCAGTCGCGGCCGAAGGCCCGGAGTGGGTGCTTTATGAGCCGGGAAGGTTTGAGACGGTCCTGGAGGACGAAGTGGAAGAAGAAGAGGGTGAGGAATCGCCTTCTGGGACCCCGCCCCGGCGAAGGGGAGGTCGGCAGTTGCCCACCCAGATGAAGAAGCGTCCGGTACTCCACGGCTCCTTCGATCCCAGGATGCTGACCTTCAGCGACGATGCAGAAGATTACCCGGTCAAGGTGATCCTGGCCCCGGCCCGAACCCGCTGTCTGTGCTGCGGCGGCCTGGGGGGCAGCCGCAACGTCATAACCCCGGTCTCCCTGGGGACCTCTGCGGCGGTTAAGGTCCTGGCGGAAGGCCTGCTGGAGGCACTGGAGGAGGTCAAAAGCCAGGCAGGCGGACAGGATGATAAGGAGCGGCTGTTGATCTTCAGCGACAGCAGGCAGGATGCCGCGCACCAGGCCAGGTTCATCATCTTCGCCAGCCGCTATGACCGCATGCGCCGCCGGCTGGTGAGGCTCTTAAGGGAAGGGGGTCCCCTCCCCATTCAAAGGGCGGTGGAGCTTCTTGGAGATTTGGGCATTCGGGAGCGTGACAACCCTTACGCCCCTGAAGATGAGCAAAGTTGGCTCACTGATGAGGCTTTGCAAAGAATCCGGTCATGGGAGGAGGCGCCGCTTTTGGATGACCTGTCCGTCACTGCAGGCTACCGCGGCACGCTCCTGAATCTTGGTCTGGTGGGGGTGCGTTATCACCGGTTGGATGAATATGTCAAATCTCGCGGGCAGGGACTGGCACAGGAACTGGGAGTTTCTCCAGAAGCCCTGGAACATATTTGCCGGTGTCTGCTGGATGAAATGCGGACCCGGGGGGCGCTTTCCCGGGAAATGCTTCGTTATCATCCTCGGAACACCGCCTGTCCGGCGCATATCCTGACGGCGCAGTGGGAAAGAAGGGTAAAGAGGCCGCAAGGCTATGCCTCTGACATACATGGTAAACCTTTAGCATCAATTACCATGGCCGAGATTCCCCCAGGAATAAATGCCATGAATGCTTGGCGCAAACCTGGGGCTGGAGGCCGGGGACCGAGCCTGGAGCGGATTCTCACGCATCTTCTCAAGCGCTTCGGCGGGGTTGAGCCTAACGAAGAAACCATTCTTTCAGTTTTGAAATTTCTATCTGGCGAAAACTCTTTCATAAAATCTGTAGACCTTTTTGGCTTAAGAGAACGCCGCAAGCTCCTGCAAGTTAACGCGGAAACCGTGCGGCTGGTGCTGCTATCTGAAGAAGAGCGAGCCAGGTGCAGTGTCTGCGGCGCACCCCGGCCCTGGGCGTTACATCGCGCTCCATGCCCCTTGTGCCACGGGGGAATAGGCAGTTGGCCTGATGCAGAGATGATGCAAAACCGCACCATCCGGAGGATTCTAGCCCCCTATGCGGTCACTCTTGAGGCCGGGGAACATACCGCACAGGTGACCCACGATGAGCGGGTAAAACTTGAAGATTATTTCAAGGCACCCGGCTCAAAATCAAAAGTCAACGTGCTCTCGTGTTCCCCCACCTTGGAGATGGGGATTGACGTGGGCGGTCTTGATGCAGTGATGATGCGCAATATCCCGCCCCGGCCTGACAACTATGCCCAACGGGGAGGTCGGGCCGGCCGTCGGGACCGGGTGGGAATGGTCTTGGGTTATGTGCGCAGCACCCCACATGACCAATATTTCTATGATTCCCCTGGTGAAATGATTTCCGGGGAGGTGCCCACGCCCGTTCTGGCTTTGGGCAACCGAGATGTGATCCTGCGGCATATCAATGCCATTGTCTTCGGCATATCCGAACCGGGACTCGCCGGACGCATGGTGGAGTATGTCACACCTCGGGGGGAGGTGAGGCAGGAGGCTGTCGACGCATTGATCGATGGTCTGAAGGCACAATTCGGCGAGGGTTTAAGCTTAGCCAAAAGCTGCTTTGGGGCCCCGATATTATCCGAGGCTAACCTGAATGACGAAATGCTTGATGAAAACATCGGATCAATTCCCGAGCGTGTTGCCGATGTGATCAATCGAACTGCCCGGCAAGTGATTGAACTGCGCCAAGCCCTTGATGTTTATGCAGAGGAGCTAAGGAGACCGCAGGCGGCCACGCGAGCAGGGGAATTAGTGGCTCGACTATTGGGAATTCCGCAACAGAGACAAGGTGGCAGTGAAGCGGATGACCGGTCCGCCGGCTATCCTTTGCGGCGGTTTGCAGAGTTCGGTATCCTTCCGGGTTACGAATTCCCTACTGAACCGGCTTCTTTGCGACTTCTGGGCGACCCCAATGAAGAGGATCCGGTCAATGTCTCCAGGCGCTTCGGCATAGGACAGTTTCAGCCTGATGCACAAGTTTACGCGAGAACCAAGCGCTGGAGAGTTATGGGTTTGGATACCGCTTCCCCATGGAACCCGCGTTCTGATGGGCCAAGCTGGTATTATGAGGTCTGCCGCAAGTGTGGGTTAAGATTTAAAGCTGACCACCCTCGTTGTCCGAGGTGCAGCGATGAAACACCGGGGCCGAATTTGCCAGCCTTTGAGTTTGGCGGCTTCATAGGTAGGCGGGATGAAGGCCCGGTGTTGGATGAAGAAGAGCGTTTTATCATGCGCAATCTCGTCCGTTCCTATCCCCAGTGGGATGGCGAAGTGATAGGCCGCTGGGGGCTTGCAGGAAGCTGGTCGCTCAGGCTTAACCGGGGTGAGGAAATCCAATGGCTGAATGAGGGTTTGCCGCCGACTGCCAAAGATTTTAAGGACGGAGTGCCACAGGTTCCTCTACTTCATAACGAGGCCAAAGGCTACCTTCTTTGTGGAGCCTGCGGTCGGATGCTTTCCATGCCGGAAGCGGCTCAATCGCCGGCGAGAGGCAGGAGAGGTCCTCGAGCAAGTGGGACAAATGCAGACCCTTTTGGTCATAAAGATAACTGTCCCCATGCAGGAGTTCATCCCCGCCCCCTGGGAATAGCTACAGTAAGCCAAAGTGAGGTGCTCCGACTAATTGCCCCATTGCCTCCTTCGGTAACTGAATATGATATAAAATCTACTGGGCTTTCCTTGGGCTATGCTCTCAGAATCGGGATGCGACACCTGTATATGCTCGATGGCTCTGAGATAGAATTCGAGCTTGAAGGACCCTGGACGAATAGTGAAGGTGAGGAGAAGCTGGCAAGGTTGGCGATGTCTTTTATTGACCCTAGCCTTGGTGGGACCGGTTACTTGAAACGAATCGCCGAAGACCTTCACTTAGTGGCTAAAAGGGCATTGGAGCATTTGCAGCACTCGGGATGTGAGACTGCCTGCTATCGCTGCCTTAAATCCTATGCCAACCAACGCTTCCATGAGTACCTGATCTGGCCCTTGGCCTTACCCTACTTGGAGGCTATGGCACAATCCCAGCCAATAGCAAAGCCTCTCGAGATTGGCGACATCGATGATCCCCGACCTTGGCTGGAGGCATATAAAGCTGGAGTAGGCTCCCCATTGGAATTGAAATTCTTGAAGTTATTTGAAGAAAATGGTTTTAGACTTCAAAAGCAAGTTCCAATATCTCCTATGGAAGGTGAACAGCCAATTTCTATAGCCGACTTCGCGGTCCCCGAGAAACGCCTGGCGATTTATGTGGACAGCGCGGCTTTCCATTTGGGGGGGAACCTAAGAAGGGATAAATATATTCGTGACAAACTTAGAAATGGGAATCCTCCATGGCGAATTGTTGAACTACGGGCCCAGGATTTGGCGCATGTTACTGAAATATTTAATATTGTAAGACAGCAACTTGATTCTTAAATTTACCCCATGTGTTGAAGATTGGATTCTTTGGTTAGAAATTAGGCGCTATCTCATGTCTTATTTAGCCGTAAAATAGGCACTGATTAATAAGCAGCGAACTATGAAAAAAACCGGGAACCCAACTCAGGATTCCCGGTTTTTTATATGACGGGTTAAATATCTTCCAAAACATTCCCCCAAGATGGTCAATTAGCGGAATTGCGTAATCACCCTTAAGCTCAAGATAATGATAGCAATAAATTTGGTGGTACAAGAGATGGGGTTTGCTGGGGCTGATCAAGCGGGGGTTGGCGGTGTTGCGGGGTGGCTCTGTCAGTCAGGCGGTAAGACGAGAGGTACCCCTTTTCCCGGAAGCTACCCGCCTTTTCTTTCTCTCGCCCCACATGCTAACCGAACTTTCGGAAGGCAGGCTGAACCAGCCTTACAAAGAGCACGTCTTGGTCTACGCCTGCATCAACGCCATCGCCCAGAGCATCAGCGGTGTTCCCCTGCTATTTAAAACCGGCACCCGCAAGAGATTACCAAGGTGGAGGTGTCGCACCGGCTGGTGGACCTCTTTGAGACCTCCAATCCCATGATGTCCGGGAGCCAGTTTATCGAACCGACTTTCATTTATCTGGGTCTGACCGGTGAGGCCTTTTACATCGCCGAGCGGCAAAGCGAAAGGGAAGTTCCCAAGGAGATCTGGGTCTTTCATCCCAGCCGGTTCCAGGAAGTGGTGGACACTAAAACCGGCCTGATCACCGGTTGGCTCTACAGTAAGGGAGAAAAGAAGGTCCCCCTGGAGCGGCATGAAGTGATCTTTATCCGCTACTTCAACCCGTATCACGATTACCGGGGTCTGGCCCCCCTGCAGGCGGCCAGAGCCGGGATCGAATAGGACTATTGGGCCGGCAATTATAGCGCCGAGTTCTTCAAGAACAACGCCCAGCCCAGTGGGGTGCTGGAGAACTCGGCCAACCTTACGGACGAGGAATATCATCGGGTGCTGACCTTGTGGCAGGACCGGCATCGCAGCGCTTTCCAATGAAGTTTTGAAGAAGCTGGCCTGGCCCATGTATCTGACCATCGGAGCCGAGGCCGCCAAAGCTTTGTTCGTGGAGATAGAAGCGAACCCCGACAACTTCGTCCTAGCAGAAACCGCGGCCATGCAAGAGATAAAAGACGACCTCATCAAGGCTCCACGGATTAACGATTACACCCGGGAAAAATTCCGGGCGACGC
Organism: Thermodesulfobacteriota bacterium; assembly: GCA_049322355.1. Taxonomy (GTDB): domain Bacteria; phylum Desulfobacterota; class Desulfobaccia; order Desulfobaccales; family 0-14-0-80-60-11; genus 0-14-0-80-60-11. The sequence continues at coordinate 134,249 of JBMORG010000022.1, forward strand.
TGCTGGAGGGCTTATCCAAGACCGAGACCGTCAACGAATTGCGGCAAAGGGTCCGGGACCTGTTCGGGTTCTCGGAAGCCCGGAGTCTAAACATCGCCCGCACGGAGACGGGCCAGGCGGCGGCTCCGGCGCTGGACGCGGCCATGGCGGAACTAGGGGTCGGAAAGATCCAGTGGTGGACCGCCGGGGATACCAAGGTGCGGGAGATCCATCTATTCGTGGAGGGCATGATGGTGCTCTGGGGCCTGCCCCTTCCCAAGGGCTGCTTATACCCTTACGACCCCGGCGGCCCAGTGGAGCAGATCATCAACTGTCACTGTTTGGCCGTGCCCGTCATCGATGGGAGGGAAGAACATGACTAAAGCCTTTGCTAACCGGGAAAATCCAGACTTACAAAAGGGTCTCGACATCCAGGTCTCCCTTGCTGGAAGGATTTTGAAACGAAATAAATGGGGATAAAAGGTTCATCTTCTTATTTGCACTCTCTAACTTAAATAAGCTTGAAGGCATATGGTATACAGATGATGAGTATATTATGAAGATAATGCCAACGCGTCAATTTATGCAACGAGAGAACGGCGGCGGAAGAAAAAGGGTTTCTGTGTAAAAGAGCTCGACGCGACCAGGATCCCCCATCAAAACCAATCACCCAAACCGGCAATATGATGGCAAGACCTCACACTAAAAACAAGAACTTTAGGCCGCCGAGACCATTTAAAGAGTCATAATGAAGGACAAACCCTATTAGACATTGATTTCTTTATTAATTATCATTGGCGTCAAAGCGTCGGGCTATTAACCGGAAAAAGACCCGGCTTCCGGTCAACGGAAAATCTTGTATTCCCCCATTAGCAGACATCGGTCTAGTCATTAAGGCAGAAGCCATTCCCATGATTCCCGCTTACATCCATTCACCACTTTTATTCAAAATTCCCCTGAACGGTTCAGCCTCATCCTTTTGCCCGAAGACCAACCCTGGTAGTTTACATGGGGTTAAGCAATCTGAAACCAGCAAATGATGAAGAAAAACACCTGTTAAAAGATAAACCAGTTTTTGGGCTTGGCCCAGAAAATGAGTAAGTAAGTTGGTTAAGGAGGTGAGGTAAGCGGAAGCAAAACAATTCAGATATTGAAATTGAGGTGTGGAGATCGGAAAACCTATGAAGGTGAAGAAAACCTTTACAGCAACGCTTTAACGAAGCAGCCGAAGAGGCCGGTTTTATAAACCCTAATCCATCGCGCCAGGTGGCGCCTCATAATCCATTTTTAGAGGAGAAAATGAAATAAATTATCGGTCTTTTGAGACCTTAAATCAAAACCTCGAGGCGGAGGGAAAGCTTAAGGGAAGGTTTTATCTCTCCCGTTACGTGGTACTGGAAACATCCAACCGAGCGGGCTGGGAATTTCTGAAGCATCTGGAAGAGGAAGGGTATCTTCCGCCCACTGTTTCCTGGGTCGGGGAGGAAGGCTGGATTCGCCTTTACCTGGCTCCCGAAGGAGTTCAGCCCCTAGCCATCAACTGTAATGGCATAACCATGCGGTTACGCACCGGCGGGACCGAATCTGTCCAAGTCTACAGCCAAAAGGTGCGACTGGGGTCATACAAATTATTTGATGATCCTATCTTCCTAATCACAAACCCTGCCAAGCTGCCAAAGATGACCTTTGAGTTCCTGCGGTTGCTGGCCCTCATAACGTTTAGGCCCAACGATCAGGAGCCGGGCCAGGCTCAAGGCGGATCCGGGTCCTGATCGGCTAACCAAAAGCACCGGCATGGACGATTTTGTCCCTGCCGGTGGCATGCTATAGGGAGAGAAAACAAGCCCTCAATTCATGGACCAAGCTTGTCCGCAAGATCACCATATTGTTATGTAAAATGTAATATTATTCTTTAATAAGATATTGCATAAAAATTAACTTGACCAGAAAAAGCTGGCTGTGGTATGGAGAAGCGACTATGCGCATTGGGAATTAATAGCCAACTCTGGTTAAAATTCCAAGATTAAAGGTTGAACAATTTCAACTCCTAAGGATGGCCCTGATGGAAGAAAGATTTATTAATTGTTCCAAGGCCACCCCCGCCAAAAGACCACCACCAGTCTAGCTCTTATATTCACCCAGGACTAAAGACTCAGACTGTCTCCTCATAAAATTATTTTCACTTTGAACAAGTATGCCTGCCCCTGATGGAAATTGGAAGGCCGTCACCTGAAAAGGTAAAATCTATGTCTTCTAGAGCTCAAGATCTGATGACAAAATCATTCAGAGAATCAACAGTCACCCCTGAACTCAAAGTTTATGGCTGGGAAGAGCTCGGCAGAGACCTCATGAACACCCGGCCAGGCCAGCAGACCGGCTATAAGGCCTTGGATCACTATGTCAGGATACCACGGGGCGCAATCACCGTGGTGGCAGCAAGGCCCGGCGATGGCAAGACCTCCCTTCAACTCAACCTCCTACTCAACATGCTACGGAACCCGGAAAATAAAGACTATAAGTTTTACTTTTTCAGTTATGAAGAGACCCAAAAATATATTGCCACTAAGCTTATTATGATAATGGCTGGTCAGGTGTTGCACAATAAAGAAAACCTTAGTGCCTATCTTTGTTATTTGAATGATCGCTATAAAGGAATTAAAAGAAGAAGTAATAGCAATATAAATAGAGCTGTTGAAGAGTTTAAGAGCTATACGAGTGTTGAGCCTAAGAGGCTTACTATTATCGACCAGCCTTATAAAATAAATAAGTTAACATCCATTCTAAACTTAGTCGGTCAGGATAAGCAGACTGGCGCAGTCTTTATAGATTATATCCAGAAAATTTCTTTAGAAAGCAATCTCCGGGTTACGGCCCGTTATCTGGAAATAAAAATAGTTTCGGAATTGCTTTTGGACATTGCAAAATATGGCGACATTCCTTTAATTGTAGGGGCTCAATTGGGAAGAAATGCTTCTCATAATGGTGAATTGACGCTTCATTCACTCCGGGAGTCTGGTGATCTGGAACAAGACGCCAATGTGGTATTGGGTCTACGCAAGGAATCGATGGAAGATGAAGAAGACTCTAACGGACCAGTTAATCTGCATGTGCACATCCTCAAAAACCGGGGCGGCCCGGCAGGGGGAAAAGTGACCCTGGACTTTGACGGACGCGTTTTTCAGGTCAGTGAGAGGAGGGCGTTTTTTTAGGTCATGGTCCAGTTCCAGCCCGATTTATACAAAGCCGGCCTCTTCTTGGAATTGCACAGATTCAAGAACCCTGAGCGAAGAGATAGGGGTTGGGATCTGTCTCTGGAAGAATTACGGGCCTTGTCCACCATTACTATACTCTTGGCCCAGACAAATTATAAAGGTAACGAACCACCTGAGCAGATAAAAACCAAAAAAAACAACCGCTGGAAGCGCTTAAAAGAAATACCAGTTCTCTCCTTTTCCTGGAATGAATACCTTGATCTTTATTATGGGCGTCAATTTTCAGTTTTCGGTTACCAAGGTCAGCAGGCTACAATACCGAAAAGGGCATTGGCACTCCTGCAAGATAAACAATTGAAAATAAAATACTATGTCAAAAGTGCAAAATATTGGATGTATTATACGGGCCCAATTATTATTGATCAAAACAGCTCCTTAACTAAAGGGAGTAAAAAAAGGAGGGTTGTATTAGAATTTCACCCCATATTTATCGATTTAATAAGTGATTTCTACGTCCTTAAACCTAAGACTTTGGTCCAGGATATCCAGCAATATCTTAAAAAGAACAGATTTAAGAAGGCAGTTTTACTTTTCATCGAATGGCTGATTACTAAGAATAAAAACCCTACCATAATAAGCAAGGACAAACTTATTGAACGGTTATGGTTAAAAAGTCTCCAAGAAAGCAGTCACATTTACAGACTGAACGAAACCCTAGAGGAATGTTATGACACTGCCAAAGGCTTGGGATATCTCCTGGAGGATGTCAACCGGGATGGATTCGGAAATCTCAGCTTTAAACTCAATCCCCAGAAATGCACCAGGCTGGGTAAGGAGAATAAGCAGCCATAGGGATTCGTGGTGATTACGCCCTTGGGTTCTATGGCCCTCCTGAAAATTGGCAATGATCAACCAGAAATGTAGCGTATTGCAACCAATTTATCCACTTTAAAATATGTATATTATCGGCATATACACCAATATTTCCGCAAGCATAGGGCTCAAAATGTAGATTCTACCTAAGTTTCGTCCCTTGTTTTCGTTATAAGAATACAACGTTTAAAAAGAAAGAGAAAAAACAGTCCGCGCCTCTCGATCATTCACTGCTTACCCCTTCATTCCCTTCTGGTTATTCACTAATCCTGGCCTTCATGGGTAGCCAAGCGTTATAAGCCAACTGGATTGCGTTTTATTCAGGCGCAAAGGGGCTTGTTTCATTTTAGTGTTAGGAAAGGTCTGCATTAATCCAGACGTTTGTCCTTATATTTAAAGCGCCAAACGTAGGCTTATAATCCGCAACCTTATATATATCCTATTCCCTGGTTATCACGCTCTTCAGTCGTTACAGTTCCATCGGTCTATCCTGGGCTCCTGCTGGGTCTAAGATGGGCTTTTTCCAATTTATGAAGACAAGTTTATTCATCCAAATTAAAAATCGGAGGGTAAAAGCATGTTTGAAACCTATCGCCGGGAAAAACTTATGAATACCAAGGATGTCGCCAAATTCATGAATGTCTCCGTCAGCAAGGTTAGAAATTGGGTAAAACAGGGACGTATACCATGCTTGAAACTAAACCAGGGGTTTTTCTTCCGCTCCGAAGATGTTTCCGGTTTTTGGTCCTCATGCCTCCTGGCGCCTTATCAGGAGATTGCACCTCAAATTTAAATGCCGAAACATGCCCATTTGCGGGGGTGAAATGGAAGCTTTATCCCCCATAGAGCTTTAACGGATACCATTCCAAGCACCAGGAACCAAGACCTGGCTGATTTGGCAATAAAAAAATTTGGGCTTGGTTAAATCAATGATCGTTAGGTCAATCACATTCATTCACCAGGAGGAATTACAAATGCAGCAGACCAATCAAAAGCTTCTCGCTGTGGAGGCGGCGGCCCAGACTCTGGGCATATCAGTGCATACCCTCAGGGCATGGGTAAGCCAGCAACGGATCCCCTATGTCAAGCTAGGCCGACGCGTCCTTTTCCGTGCCGATGATCTGGAAACCTACATCAACTCCCATTTGGTCCAGACCAGGGGTTTTTAAAAGGAGGTGATTTTTATTGATCTAAACTAAGCCCAAGTCCTGGATAATCTATAACAACTGCCACTGGCGTGAATAATTCATCCCACCCCGCTTTTGGACTCTAACACAGCCCTTGTAAACCTGAGACTGTCAGCCTAAAGCTCCTGATCTATAGGAACAGGTTCGCCTGGGCTCAGCCTGGTAAGCGGCTTTGAAAAGCCAAAAGCCCATATTTCAATCTTTCCTCCGGGGAGGGCCCTTGGCGGGCTTTGTCCGGAGGATCAGATTCAGCAATTTCCGTAGAGGAGGGTTCCTATCGATTTGAATAACAATTCTCCCGGGATTTTCTCAAAGTTAAAGTAATTAAAGGCAAACCAATTAAACCATCAACCCAATTGAAAAAACTTAATTAAATGATTGTAAAACAAAAAGGAGTAAATTTATGAACGAAATTCTATCAAACCAAAACGATGAACTGCGGCGGGGAGGAGCAGCAGCCATGGCTTCTACTTCGGTAACTGAAGCGACGGATTTACAGCCTGGCGAGGACTCATTAAAAGATACCGCCATTGCTGGAAAAGATGACGGTTCAGGGTGTCAACAGCCAGATTCCGACCCCCACAAACCCGGGGGTGCCAATCCGGGAGTAACCATGGCCAGGCTGGCTGCAATGTTGAAGTTGCCGCAAACCTTATTTGAAAAACAGGGTTTAGCCAATTGCAAAAAGAACGGCTTGCCGGCTGTCCGCATCCCCCATCTCGATCCTCAGGGCAACACCCGGGCCGTTAAATGGCTGGTGAATCTCAATGGGGAGCAGGCATCGTTTGCCTCCGGCAAGAGTGACAAGCCTGCCCTCTATGGCCTTAAGGATTTGGAGATATATCGGACGGTAAAATATGTCTTTCTGGTCGATGGCATTTTTGACTGCTGGGTCTGCCAGCATCATAAAATCGCAGCGTTGGCCCTTCCAGAGCCTCTCTTCTGGCGACAAGACTGGAACCAATACCTTGCCGATTTAACCGTTTATATCTGGGATAAGGACGCTCCGGTTTTGCTCCCGAAACTGGTCAGTGAAACTCAGGACCTGCAAATAATCAAGATGCCCGAGGGCTTCAAGAATCTTACCGAAGCCCATCTTCAGGGTAAGGACATCTACAATCTAGTGGAGCAAAACGCAGATGTGGCGGTTTCCGCTAAGGATTATCAACAAAAACACGCCCATCTTGTTATCAAGAGGCACGAGCACGAAGCGGCCTCGGTCATCACGGCAGCCGATCCGGTGCAGTTGGTGCGGGAAGCTATCCAGAGCTTGGGATACGGAGGCGATCTCAAGCCGCCCCTGATCACTTACCTGGCCCTCACTTCTAGGGTTTTGGCAATGCGCCCGGGAACTATGCCGGTCCACCTGCTTCTCCTGGGCCAGCCTTCGTCGGGAAAATCCTATTGTTTGCAATTGGTCCTGAAGATGATGCCACCGGATACTTACAACAAAATCGACGCCGGCTCTCCCAAGGTATTCATCTACGACGATTTCGATTGCCAGCACCGGGCGGTCATCTTTTCCGAGGCCGACTCCTTGCCTGCCGGCGAGGATAACCCGGCGGCCAGCGGCATAAGGAATTTGTTGCAGGATAATTACCTGCACTACAAAGTTACCGAACGTGATCCGGAAACCGGACAGTTTGTGGTCAGGGAGATCGAAAAGCCTGGCCCTGTGGTGTTTGCAACGACAGCCGTTAAACGCTTGGGTACCCAGTTGGATTCCCGCTTATTTTCCCTGGAGGTGCCGGATGATCTTGCTCAAATCCAGGCGGCGTTAGGAAAGCAGGCGGACATCGAACTTGCGGGTATGTCTGACCCAGACCCGGCGCTTATCGCCTACCAGGCCTATCTCCAGGCCTTGGCCCCCTGGGAAGTGATAGTCCCATTTGCCAAACGGCTGGCGGAATCGATTGGACGCTTACCCAATGCCAGCCGGATTACGCGGGACTTTGCCCGTTTAATGTCCTTGATAAAGACGGTGGCGGTCATGCGCCATGGTAAGCGCCAACGGGATGAACAAGGCCGCCTAATTGCGGAGTTCGAGGACTATGCCTTGGTCTATGAACTGGTGGGGCAAATGTACGAAACCACCATCACCCGGGTTTCGGATAAGATCCGCAATGTAATCAGGGCTGTCAAGGAGCTGAGGAGTGAAAATATTTCTCCGGTTAGTGAAACGAAAGTGGCCCAGCGCCTTGGGTGTTCGAAACAGGCTATCACTCGAGCAGTGAAGGAGGCCCTAAAACAGGGCTGGCTGGTCAATCACGAGACCAAAAGGGGCTACCCATATGACTTGGTTGAGGGCGAGCCTTTACCCGGAGGCCTGGGATTACCGCCCACGATTCTATTGCACGATCCCTTGGAATATAAAAATAAAGATAAGCAAAAGGTTATTCAAGAGCCAGGCAATTCCAATGATGCCGGGGAGAGTCCGGAAGTCACAATCTCATGGGAGGAGCCATTTTGACTATGGGGCCAATCACCTAACAAGGACTCAGTTAAAGGCATAACCCAACATGGCTGGAAGGGGCGCCGCCCCTTCTAGTCATGCCCCCTCGGATGACAATCTTTGGTGACATGATGGAAATAGAGGAGTAAAAACCAAGCAAGGAGGAAACAATTATGGGATTACAGTTGGAGTGTCCCCAGTGCAAGTACCGCAACAACCCCAAGGCCAAAAGCTGTAGATGCGGTGCGGCCTTGAGCAAGTTCAGCGGCCGAGTCTGGTGGATCGAGTATTACCAGGAGGGCCGGCGCTTTCGGGAGCGTATCGGGCCTAACAAGGGGGCGGCGGAGCAGCGGTTAAGAGAGGTTTTGAGCGCCAGGGCCGAGGGACGGCATATCAAAAAAAGCCCAGATGCCTCGACGCTGTTCAAAGATTTGGCAATCTGGTATCTTGATCTGGCCGAAGTTAAAGCCAAGCGTTCTTATCGTCGGGATCAATACAGTCTGGAAAAACTGCTCCCCTTTTTCGGGGACCGGCTGCTCAAGAACATCACGCCCGCACTTCTGGAGGCTTACAAACAAAAACGGTTGGCCGAACCTTCTTACCGGAAGCATCCTACCACCCCGGCGACGGTAAACCGGGAAGTCACCTGCTTCAAGGTAATATTCAACAAAGCCGTGGTAAATGGCAAAGCCGAGGCCAACCCGGCCAAGGGCGTCAAGCTCCTTAAGGAGAACAATGAAAGGGACCGGCTATTGACTGAAGAGGAGTACGAACGTCTAATGTCCCATTGCCCCCCTCATCTGAAGGCCATTGTGCAAACGGCTTATCTGACCGCCATGCGCCAAGGGGAGATCCTGAATCTCACCTGGGGACAGGTAGACCTGAAAGAGGGATTCATTCATCTGGGGCCGGAAGACACCAAGACCAATGAAGGCCGAGACATCCCGATCCATCCGGATCTTAAGGCCACCCTGTCGGCCCTGCCCCGTGGACTCCCCGATGTAAAAGTCTTTTCCTACCACGGCAAATCGGTGGCCAGCATTAAGACCAGTTTCACCACCGCCTGTAAAAACGCCGGGATCGAAAACTTCACTTTTCACGACCTGCGGCACACCGCCATCAACAACTGGCGCCTACAAGGCCATGACTATTTCCGCATAATGGCCGCCAGCGGGCACAAGACCTTGGAGGTGTTCAAGCGCTATAATTCCGTGAGCAAAGGGGAGTTAAAACAGCTGGTGGATGCGAAGCCCCTTGCCATGGACACCAATATGGACACTGAGGGGCTGCTGAGGTCTATGTAGTTCGGCTAACGTGTTGATTTCACTGGCGGGCGATGGGCGACTCGAACGCCCGACCTTTGGTTCCGGAGACCAACGCTCTATCCACCTGAGCTAATCGCCCTATAAAAATAATAACAAATTCAGCCCCGCTGTCAAGGCAGGTCCAACTTGGCCCGGCTGAACTTTCACATATTGAAATGAGCGTTCGAAGTTTGAAGTCCCGGATGGTTAGGTGGTTTCACTGGTGGTGGTTAAACCTAACTATTCCAAAATCTGGACCACCAATTTTGCCTGGGTATAGGCGGATTTTCCTGGAGAGGCACTGGTTCAGTGACCTCTACCAGGGGTTCGGGATTGTCTTCTGGAAGATGCAAGGGTTCGGGTGGTAATGGCGATGACAAGAACTTCATCAGGACCGGGACGAGTTGGCTGGTCATTTCCAGAACCAACCCTTCCAAGCGGGTTAGCCGGGCCGATAAGTCAGACACAGTTGCGTTTACACCGTCGGAATTTCCATAGTCGGCGACTTTGCCCCGTTCCTCAGCGGGTTCCGTGTCCGGGGACAAAGTCGTTTCTCCGGTTGATTCTCCAGCCATATCTTCAAGGCTGCCACCCTGCGCAGTAATAACGAGGTCGATAAACTCCCCATCAATTTCGTGCCTGCCTTCGGCAAATCCCGCCACCAGGGCCAGATCGCACCAGGCGTTTATCCGGCGCGGCACCCCTTGGGTATAGTCATAGAGTTTATCCAGAGCTGAAGCGGTAAATATGCCGCTGCCTCCGGCCCGAGCCAGGCGGAACCGGATATATTCCTTGGTTTCATCCTCATCCAAGGGTCTCAAATGGTAGTGGATGGCCACCCGCTGCGCCAGTTGCCGCAGGGACGGGTGCTTGAGGCGGTCCCTCAACCCGGGCTGCCCCACCAGGATTACTTGCAAGAGGGGCTCTTTCTCGGTTTGCAGGTTTGACAGCAGGCGTAATTCCTCCAGGGCCTTGGGACCCAGGTTTTGGGCCTCATCCACCAGAAGGACGACACGTTCCCCCCGGCTATAGGCATTGAGGAGGAACTGGTTAAAAGCCCCGAGACGGGCGGCGCGACTGGAGCCAAAATGGCCTCGGATCTCGAATTCCTTAAGGAGCAAATCCAGGAGATCTTCAGCTTCTACGGAAGTCTGATACAAGACTCCCACCCGTTGGCTGGACTCCTTTTCCCGCAACAATGATTTTATCAAGGTGGTCTTGCCGGTTCCCACCTCTCCCGTGAGAACTACAAACCCCATCCGCTCTTTGATGCCGTATTCCAGGTAAGCCCTGGCCAACTTATGCTGAGATCCCAGATACAGATAACTGGGGTCGGGCACCAGAGTAAAGGGGCGTTCTTTTAATCCATAGAAATTTTCATACATAACTTATTTTTGCCATGGTAGGGTAGAGGGTTTCTGTGAACCCTGATCCCCGTAATATTTGGGATAATAGCCATAGGACAACGGCGTGGTGTCGATCTTGTTGAGCACAAACCCCAGAACCGGGAAATCTTTAAGCAGTTCGATGGCATGCAGGATTTCTTCCCTGGGGGTCTTGCCGGACTCCACTACCAAAATGATGCCATCCACCAAAGGGGCAAAGGCCAGGGAATCGGCATAGATCAACGGCGGTAAGTCAAAAAGGACGTATCGGTCCGGATAAAAATGTTTCAGTTCCCGGACCAAATCCAGCATTCGAGGGGAACTGAGGAGTTCGGCAGAATCGGAGGTGGGACTTCCCGCGGGAAGAACCACCAGATTGGTCAGGCCTTCCGGGTGCACCAAGGAATCTGCAACGGGGTACCCTGAGGTTAAAAAATCCTTGAGTCCAGGTCCGGACGGCAAATCCAGGTAGCGATGAAGGGACGGATTGCGCATGTCACCATCCACCAGCATTACGGTTTGCCCCACTTTTTGGGAAATGGATATGGCCAAATTGATGGAGGTCAAGGATTTTCCCTCGTTGGGCAAGGGGCCGGTAATCATCAGGGTGTTCCGATGTTCCCTTTTGGTGCGGTGCAAGACGTGGGTTCGCAGCAATTTATAGGCTTCCCAGAGGGTCTTGTCACTGCCGTTGACGATCAAGCGTTGGCGGCGCAGAAGATCCATGTTCACGGCGATTTTGCGGGTATAGGTGTACTGGATCTCCCCGGGAGTCTCGCCAAAACCCGCCACTTCTTCCAGGTCAAGGAAAGGAGCCTGGGGTGGCTCCTGGCCGGCGGGTGGTTTGACCTCCACTTTCTTCTGATGCAAGGATTTGGCTTTTTCTAAGGCTTTATTTATAAAACTCACGGTCTTATCTTCCCTGGCTAAGAATTTGTATAAAGGATTCGGTTTCCATCCCTGCCAAATTGTACAGATCAGGTATATCTATCTGCCAACCGGAAGAGCTTGGCAGCAAGTACCCAGATGTTCATATAGAGGAAGTGAAAGAGGACCAGGATCATGATCAGAGAAACACCGGAAACCATCCAGATCAATTTTCTTTTCCGGTGTGCCCGGATAATATCCTCGCGGGTTTTGATACGGATAATAGATCCCAGTACCGGCAGGCCGGTAAGGCGGGTCAAGGCATCACTAGTGCTAACCGAGTGGTCCATATGTTCTGCCAAGGCCACGCTGCCAATCCCGGCGGCAAAGCTTAAAACCACACCGGCAAAGAAGATTAAGCCCCTGTTCGGAGAAACCGGCGTTTCGGGGAAACTGGCTGGATCGATAAGGGTGAACTTCTCGGCTTTTTGATGTTCTTCCATACCTTCAGCAATTCGGGCTTCCAGGATTTTGTTCATGATCTCCTGGTGCTTGGTATGGGCATTTTCATAATCACGCATGAGGGCCATGTACTGTTGCTCAACTTTGGGGGCCTCCTCGAGACGCTGCCGATACATCTTGACTTTGTCTTGGAGCACGACTTTCTGTTGACGCAAAGAGCTTATCTCGCTGTCGGCTGCCTTAATCTGGGCAGCAAGGCCGATATAAGTTGGATTATCCGGCGTTGAAGCAGGCTGGGGGGAAGCGCTGGCGGCCGGGGTTTTCTCCAACCCGGCGATTTGGGTTTTCAATTTCTTAACTTCTGGATGCTGGTCGGAATATTTTCCTTGTAATTGAGCCAATTCCCCTTTTAGTTGAGTTGCCATTTTTTGGCGCGTCGGGACGCTGTCCCCGGATTGCCCGGATAGTCTGGTTAATTCGGCCATTTCCCGCCGAATCTTTTGGATATCGGGGTGGTTTTCGGAAAATCTGGAGCGGAGATCGGCCAGGGCTATTTCCAAAGCCTTTTGACGATCGGCCGGGGCCATGATCCGCTCCCCGGTGATCCCGATTATGGGAGATTCGGTTTTCACCGTGGCCAGTTGACCTTGCAGATAGATTTTGCGTTCTTCATTGCTGCGGATATAAGCTTCAATCTGTTTGATTTCCATCTCCATACGCGCCGCTTGGTCCCGGTTGAACATTTGTTGTTCCGGAAGCAAACCTTCATACTTTTCTTTAAACATGGTGATCTTATCGCCCAGATCTTTTATGCGCTCCTGCAAGGCCTTCAATTCTGCTTCCAAAAATTTGGTGGTGGATTGGGCCTGAGCCTCCCGGGTTTTGAGATTTTGTTCCAGATAGAGGGAGGCCAAGGTTCCTGACACCTGCTGGACTTTTGCCGGGTTTTCTCCCCGATAGGCCACGGAAAAAGCAATGGTCACAGTGGGCTGGCCGGATCGCCGTTTTCTCGGATCTCCCACCTCGGCGCTAATGGTCTCGAGTTTGATGTTATCCCGCATCAATTCAATAATCTCTTCCCGAGTGATTTTTTCCCGCAGTTTGGGATAGAGATTGAATTGCTGAATAATTTCCCACAGTTTGACTCGGGATAGAATTTGCTGAGTCAGGCTCTGGATTCGCTGATCCGCAAAGCCGGTAACCGTGGACCTGACAAATTCCTGCGGAATTTGCTGTTCCTCGATTAAAATGGTTGAGCTTGATTGAAAGGAAGGGGGCCAAAGGAACGCGATAAGAGTGGAAATAATCAGTACCGCCAGGAATGGAATGATAAAAGTCTTTTTCCGTTCTTTTAAGACGGCTAAATATTCACCGAAATCATTAGCTTCATTTAGCATCTTACTCTGTCCTCTCAAGAGCCGAGGTGTTTGTTTCTCGGACTTTTAATGCAAGAAATATTCCCTAGATCAATTCCGGCTGATAAATATCATGAATCCGGATTAATCCTAAACAACGCTGGCTCAGATGGTCCACCACCGGCAGTACGGAAATTTGGGAGGGACGATCTTCCATCAGCCGGGTAGCCTCCTTTAAGCTGGCTTGGGGGGATATGGTAATAGGCTGTCTGGTCATGCAATCGGCCGCCCGCAATCCCCGAATATCATCATAGGTCAGCAGAACCCGCCGCAAATCACCATCTGTAAATATCCCCAGGAGCTGCATATCCTCATCCACCACACATGCCGCCCCCAAGGGACGCTGGGTCATGGCAATGATGACCTGCCGCAGCGGGGTTTCCGCTTTGACCCAGGCGACGGACTCATCCTGGTGCATGACATCGGCCACCTTCAACCAGAGGTTCCGTCCCAATTGGCCGGCGGGGTGGTAGAGGGCAAAATCTTTATCCGTGAACTGGCGAGCCTGCATCAAGGCCACTGCCAAAGCATCCCCCAGGGCCAAGGCCACGGTAGTGCTGCAAGTGGGCGCCAGATTAAGAGGATCAGCTTCCCTTTCCACCCTGGCATCAAGAACCACATCGGCCTGTTTAGCCATAGGGGAGTTGAGATTGCCCACCAGGGCAATTAAGGGTGAGCGGAAATGGCGCAAAATGGGGATGAGGCGAAGCAATTCTGCGGTACTGCCGCTTTTGGAAATCAAGATACTGGGATCGCCGGGAGTATAGATTCCCAAATCACCGTGCACCGCCTCGGCGGCGTGGAGAAATACCGCGGGCGTCCCGGTACTGGCCAGGGTAGCGGCGATTTTCTGGGCAATGTGGCCGGATTTACCGATGCCGCTGACCACGACTTTGCCCTTGTGGCTCAGGAGGAGCTCCACCGCGGCAATCCAGGCATGATCCAGTCGGGTCGCCGCCGCCTTCAGGGCTTGGGCCTCGCTCTCCAAAACCCAGTGGCCGATTTCCCGCCAATCCGTTTCGGTAGAGTTTATTGGAAACTTTTTAAACATAAAAAAATAGCTCAAAATCGATGTGGTTTTTTAAAATACTTATAATTGATTGGTATTAATTAAAAGTAAATTTCTTATTTTTGATAATGAATGGGATACTTGTAAGAAAACTGGATATAGGCAACATGATTATGTGCAGAGCCACCGGTATCGGTCAGGCTGGAAGAGGTCCCATAATTATACCCGGCTGAGGTGGAAAATTTTTCGGTGATTTGATAAGTAAGCCCAGGGCTGACATTATAGTAATTATATTCGCTGGCGAGGATCTGGCTCGACTGATTGCTCAGGGAAAAACTTCCGCTCACAAAGCCGCTCAATCTCTCGGTAAAATCATAATTTAGCGTAGCGAACACCCGGCTTACCTGATAAATGGCCCCATAGGCCGAAGGGGTTTGGTCGATGCTGGCCCCACCGGTCAGGCTCAGATTGGTCCAACGGTAACTGGCAGAAGCACCCACATACGGGGTCACGCCGTTGCTGTTCAGTCTTTGGGTCTTAATTCGAACAAAGTACGGAAATTGGGAAAAATCCAGCACCTGGGTATTAAAGCTGTAAAAGTTGATATTTGCTCCCGACAGGACATTCACATCAAAGCGTTCGGAAAACTTATGAAGGAGGCCCACATAAATTCCAATGGATTTGTAATTATTGCCGCCGCCATAAAGAGTTTCCCGAACGATATTGTTGCTGATAAGGGTGGTTTTCTCATTTTTCAGCAGATAAGCGAATTTCAGGCCCGCTTGATGGTCGGTATAATTGGTATATTGGGGGGCCTGGTAGAGCACCCGGTTAAAGCTATAGCTGCCGGTGGCTGATAAGCGTTCCGTCAAATTGTAGGTAACTCCCGGCCCCACATAGAAAGATTGACGTTGAGTGCGGCCAATTACCAGTCCGGAAGTCAGCAATTCCTGGATCAAGGTGGTATCGTTGATATAAGAGGAGTTCAACGATAAACCAATCTTGGGGGTGGCTTGATAGCGGCCGTTGATTTCATAATTCTGGTCGATGTGATCCAGGTTGTCATGCGTTATGTAATGCATGCCTAAAAGACCCAAGCGTCCCTGTAACTGGGTAATTTCCGTAGTGTAGTTGAAATCCGCCTCTGGCTTTAAGGATAAAATATAGTCGCTGATGGGATTGCTAGGGGCATAATACAAGTTGCTGTTAAACTCCGAGCGCTGAGTAATGGTAGGTATGAATGACCAATCAGCCGCTCTAACCATGTTAACGCTCCCCAAGCCCATGATTATGGCCAGTACCATCCCCCAAACTTTGGTCCCCATATCCCCCCTGTTCTCCCTTTCCGCTAGGGGACTACCACCACATCCCCCGGCAAGAGCGTGCGATTCTGCTCCAACATTAGCCCCCGCGCCACGTCTTTATAATTGAAGGGATAAACTTCTTCCTTGCCGCCCACGCTTCGCAGTACCATGATCGACCCGGGAGAGGCGAAAGGTGTCAGACCGCCAGCCATGGAAATGGCCTGCATGACGTTGACAGGTTTGCCTATCATGAAATCTCCCGGCTTGTTGACCTTTCCGGTTACATAGATTTTATAATTTTGGGCTTTGAGAAGAATGACGGTCACATGCGCATCCGTCACAAACTTTTCCAGGCGTTTTAAGATATCTTCCTGGAGCTGCTTGACGGTCCGCCCGGAGGCCTGGACCTCCCCGATCAAGGGGTAGGTAATTTTGCCGTCCGGACGTACAACCAATTGCTTGGTCAGGTCGGGTTCTTTCCAAACGGAGATTTCAATGGCATCTTCCGGACCCAAAAGATAGGTACTCTGATCCGGTGTGGCCACCGCGGCGGCAGCGGCCTGGGCGTCGGTAAGGTGGCCTGCCGGCGGGACGCAGCCACACGTAACCATTAAATTGAGTCCCAACGCCACCACACCCATAAACCCTAGCCAACTTGGCTGCATAGAAAGCCTTACCAATTTTGCTCCGAGCACTTTAGGCCTCCCCTTTGCCCCAGCATCGAGGCTATTATAGATGATCACAAGAAACTCTCAAATCCTTTTTTAAAAATTTGTTTCAGAGTGAAGATTAATATTCTTCCGGTTTTCCGACTTAGGCATCACGGCACCTTATGCGGAGCACCCGGCCCGCATTCCCTCAGGTTATCCTCAGGGATGCAATTTGAGGGCCAACTATGTAACCAATTAAATCTATTAAATTAATTTGGACGGACCAAGAACCCCCCCCAGGGGGATGTATCAAAAATTAAACACTTGTCCGAACAATTAATCATTGTAGTTCTCTCGTGAAACATTTTGCCCGAAAGTCCCGCAGGACCAACCTAAATTAGTTTCAAATTTTTTGGAACCGAGGAAAGGACACTGGTTTTGGACAAAGAAAGGTTTGGGTTTGGGGTCAGAAACCCTCCAGGCCCAGCCGGCGGGATCGCGACCGGGCCCCTAAACTTACGGCTGCGAAATCATGGGAGCCCGTTCCCTTCTCGCAGTTTTGGTTAACTACCGGGAAGGCCGAGGGGTAGCAATCCGGTCCAGGTTACCCTCCATATCGGTAATTATCACGCGCCCTGAAGGCAGGCGCCAAACCCGCACATCCCCCTCACTCTGGACGAATTCGGGCGGCACGGGATAGACCTCCGGCAGATTAGCCTGGACTTCCAGCAGAGGGCTGCCTAATTCCCGTTCTCTACCCGCGGGGCACTCCTGGAAGGTTACCCCCTCTTGCGTCAGCACCTCTTCGAGTTCCTTGCGTTCTGAACCGGCTTTGGTGACATAGATAACCATCTCTCTTCCTCCTGCAAGTCAATAGCCCGGCAGACCAGCCGTCTTTATCTGCGGATGGGGGCACCCAAAAGCTTTGGAGCTTTCCTTGACGACTGGACCGGGATCTAATTTGAAAGTTAAGAAATGACTAAGCAATGTCAATGACAGCAACGGCAAAATTCAATTGAATGTAAAGATAAACCTAAAGATGTTTATAAATAGTATGGAGGTGCAGCTTTTATAGGTAGGCACTGGGAGGCGGCGCAGCCCCCGGATGGAAAAACATCCGGGGGCTGCTGTCCTACAATGGCACAGGAACTTTTTTCAACCGGCTATTGAATGGCCCGGCGCTGTTCCGTCATTTTTTGCAGGAGAAAATCAAAAGACTTGGTGCGAATGACCTGACCAAACTGGGTCTGATAATTGTGCAGGATACTGACCCCGTCCACAATGACGTCGTAAAGTATCCATCCCTGGGGAGCCGTGTGCATCAAATAAGTGACCGGAATATTTTCATTGGTGCGCACGATGGTGGTGTCCACCCGGGCCCGGTCGCCTTCCCGGCGTTCGGCGCCGTATTGGATATTTTCTTTTTTCAAGAAGTTGAGGACCAGGCGGGTGTAAGAATCCTGGAACAGGTAGCTGAAAGTGCGGGTGAATTCCTGTCGTTGGCCGCCTGAAAGATTTCCATAGGCTGAGCCCAAGGATTCTTTGGCCATCATGGAGAAATCGAAGTTGCGTTCAATGATGCCATGAATGGCGGTAGCCCGGGCCTGGTTGGACAGGGAAGGGTCATTTTGGAGGCCCATCACCTTATCCAGGATGCCCCGGACATAGGCGGTAGGACTTTCCGCCCAAGCAGGAACCGCACAAACCCAGAAAACAGCCAAAATAAGGCAGATACTAATGATCCAACGCGGTTTTTTCATCGGTTTTTTCCCTTATCAGGTTATGCGACCACCGTGCCCGGACCGGGTAGGGCTTAGCCGCAATCTTACGACTGTAGCCTCTTTCCACCAGGCGGAGAAAGGCCGGCAAAATGCTCAATGAGGCCAAGAGAACACTGAGGCTTCCCACAGTGGCCAACAGGCCCAAGCTAAAGGTGCCCTGATGCCCCGAAACCATAAGACTCCCGAACCCCAAGGTGGTGGTCAAAGCCGCCAGGGCCACCCCCTTGGCAGTACTGGCCGGCAGGGTAATGGCCCGGGCCGATTCTTCCTGACGCCAGCGGGCCAGAATAATGATCCCGAATTCAATGCCCTCACCGAGGACCAACGGCACGAAGAGAACGTTGGCCTGATTGAATGGCAGGTTAAGCAGCCACATCAAGTTAACGGTAAGACCGGTCCCCACCACCAGGGGAATCAGCGCCAGCATGGCCATTTTAACGCTGCGGAAGAGGAGCACCAACATGACGGTGATGGCCAACAAGGCCATGCCCGCGGCCCAGAGAATGGAATTGCGGAACCCCAGGGTAAAGGTATAGAGGAGCACCGGGTCACCCGCGGCATTGGGGTCAACACTCCAAAGACTCTTGACAAACCGTTTCAAGGGCCCAAAATTCCAGGTATCTTCAGAAGGAAAGACCCGAATGAGGTACATGCCATCGGGGCTGACAAAGCGTTGCCGCACCGGGGAAGGCAAGTCGGCGATAGTGGGGGGCGAGGCAGTCAACCCCGATTTCACGTAGCCCCGGAACAGGTTCCAGGTATCCCTCAGATCCGAGAAAAAATACTTGCCATATTCCTCCAAGTGACCGTTCACTTGAGGATCGTTTGCCGTTAGCTTTGGCACGATTTGGTTGATGAGCCGATGGGTCTCCTCAATCTGCTCTTTGTTGGCCACCTTTTCTTTTTCGAGATTTTTGGCGGCTTCATGCATTTTAAAATTGATGCGACTCAAAATCGCGGCCAAATCCTGGGGGTCAGAAGGCCCCGCAGGGGCCGCCGGAAACTGAATTCCCTGGACTACCGGCAGCATCTCCCTAAGGATTTTTCGTTTTTCCGCAACGTGCTGGGGCAGAAAGGAGAGTACCGACTCCACGTGGGAGACAGTGGGTAACTTCTTCAGGGCCTCGGTTCTGGCCGCGAGCTCGGATAGGGAGGCGGTGGCCACGGCCCCATAAGAAGTGGAATACTTGGAATTCTCAATGAGCTTGTACTCCCACACCACGGATTCGGTGGAAGGATTTTGCAGATGCAAGGGATTAAGATCGAAGGGCACATAGCGCAGGCTTAAGCCCCCCAGGGCTGTGATCAGCACTCCCAGAGCCACCAAGAGGCCGGGGCGCCGCCAATGCAGGTGCATAAACGGAGTGGGGCGCGGTGGACAATCCTCGGCGATTTCGCCTGGGGTGCATCTTTCCGTAATGATCACCAGGGCCGGTAACAAGATCAGGGTGGCCATGAGCATCACCAGGATGCCCATGGCGAGGATCAGCCCTAATTCCGCCAGACCTTTGAAACCAACGAAAGCCAGGGGCACAAAGGAAACTACGGCAGCCAAGCCGGCATACACTATCCCCGGCGCGGAGAGTTTAAATGTGGAGGCCAACACTCCGGTGCTACAATGGCCCGCGGCGCCCTCCTCTTCTTCCAGGCGGCAAAACCAGTGGATACCGTAGTCAATGGTGAGCCCCAACATCAGGGGCGCAAAGATCAGGGACAGGAGATTCAAGTGGCCCACCACCAGGGTCACCAAGCCAAAAGTCCAACACAAACCCAGGACGAGAACGAACCCTTCCACCAGGGTGCGCCTCAAGCTCCGGAAAAACAGGATCAGCAGACCCATCTGGCCTAGTAGGGACAGCCAGGTGGCCAGGGTGATATCTTTCATGGAGCTGGCCATTTCGTCGGCTTCCAGGGCGTCGGGTCCAGTCACCCCCGCCTGGAGGCCGGGATACCTGGTCTGAACCTCATGGACCACCTTTCGCAGGAGTGCCAGATCCAGACTGCGGGAGGCGTAGCTGTCGCCTTTCGGAGTCACCAGAAACAAAAGGAACTTGTCATTCTCGGTTAAAAAATACCCTGCTTGGTCTAAGGCGGCAAATTCCTTGGGAAGAAAGCCGCTGAACAGCGAGGCCCCAGGCTTCTTATTCTCCAGAACCTCAGAGAGGCCCCGGAGAGACTCGTTCAGCAGGGTCACATCCGGCAGCTCTTTCTTCTCTTCCTCGCCTAAAAACCCGGTGAAGACCTCGCCGATCATAGTCTGGGCCATCTGGTCATTCACCGATTGGTAGAAGGTGAGCAGACGCGGGTTGGCGGCCAGTTTCGCCAGCAGAGTCTGCTGTCCCAGGAGACTGTCTTTGATCTTGTTGAGATCTTTGACGTCCGGATAAAGCAGGGCCGAACGTTTAAAGCTTTCAGGGTTGATGTGATAGAAGATTTCCGGAAAGTGGTCCGGATAACGCCGCAACTCAGTGGCCAGATCTTCGGCAAACTTGATGGCTCGGCTGGGGTGGCCATTTTCCACCACCACCACCATGCCGTCCCGGCCGCCAAAGGCCTTATCCATCTTTTCGCTCTGTTGGATGAGTCTTTGATTACTGGCCACCAGGTCGTTGCGACTGGTGCGAATCTTGAGGTGAGCGAAAGTATAATATACCGAAGCTGCGGCCAAGAGCACAGCCACCACCAGGATAGGCCAGGCGCAAAGTCTAAAGCCCTGCATTAAAGAGGTGCAGGAGGATTTCAACTTTTGGTGAAGTGGCAAGGTTTTCCTCTAAGATTTAGCTAAAAATATTGGAGGATCAGGGTGATGAAGCAAAGATTGCGGCGGTGTGTAATTATATCACCCGGGCTCGGCAAGGCCTCCCTCCCCCCAAGGAAGCTCGCCGGATCGGGCTTCACCCAAAATCTTTCGATATTCTAATATTTTCAGCTTACCAACGTATTAAGTCAAGTAAATTTTTGCCTTTATCCAGGCTTATCGGACGGGCGTTAACAAACCCACATATATTAAGAGTTGTGTTGCCCTGGAGGTGTTAAGAGCGGTTAACGAACAAACTGTTGAGAGGCGGGATGATTTATGGCAATTCAGGAGAGGCTCGCGGTGAGATAAATTGACTGAATGATTAGATTAAACCTTAGGTGTCAGGGCAATAGGTAAAAAATTCTTGATTTTTCTTAATTCTCGGCTATTTTTTAAACAGAATTAGGGAAATGGCAAGAAAAAGAACCGACCATGGCCGGGGCACCGCCTTGGCCGAAAGCCCCACACCCGCCGGATTCCAGATCAAGGGCCGTCTTTGGTTGGAAAAGGACGGCGAGCCCTTCCTGAGTTGGGGGAGGGTAGTGCTCTTGGAACGCATCCGGGAGTTGGGCTCCATTGCGGCCGCGGCCCGTTCCATGGATATGGCTTACAGCCATGCCTGGACGCTGGTTGCCGAAATGAACCGCCTCGCAGGTCAGGAACTGGTTTCCCGGACCTTTGGCGGAAGACACGGCGGCCGGGCCTGGCTCACGCCTGCCGGAGAAGAGTTTGTGGCGCAGTTTTGGCACCTGGTGGACACCTTCCGGGAATGGATTAAGACTCAGAAGATATAGGGTAAATCCTTCAGAAGAATTTTTTTTGGATAGGGATATCTTTTAAAAAGAATAACCATATCAGTGACATAAAACTTTTCGAAAATAAGGGGGGTTTACGGTGAAGAAATCTCTGGCCTTGATGTTGGTTCTCATTTTATTGGCGCCGGTCGCGGCGGCGGCCACCCCCGCCTCTTTTGACGGGGTGTATGGGAGCGGTCCTGAGAAATTTTCTCTCGCCACCGGCAGCCCCGGGGAGTTGGGGCTGTTAAAGGCCCTGGCGGAGGGCTTCGACAAGACCATGCAAGGGAAGATTACCCTCCAGTGGATCAAGGCCGGTTCGGGAAAATCCCTCCAGCTCCTGAAAGACAAGAAAGTGGACATGATCATGGTGCATGCCCCGGCGGCCGAAAAAAAAGCGGTGCAGGAGGGTTGGGCCACTGACCGGACCCTCATCGGGTCCAATGAGTTCTTTATTGTCGGTCCGGCCGGCGATCCGGCAAAAATCGCCGAAGCCAAGAGTGCTTTGGATGCCTATCAACGCATAGCCAAAGCCCAGGCCAAGTTTTTTTCCCGGGGAGACAATTCCGGCACTCATAAGAAGGAAATGTCCATCTGGAAAGAGGCCGGCATCCAGCCTGAGGGCGCCTGGTATATCGTCACCAAGGATTTTATGACCGCCACCCTGAAGCGGGCCGACCAGGAAAAGGGCTACTTCATGGTGGACAGCAGCACCTGGGTGGCCGAGAAAAAGGGGGTGCCCAATCTCAAGATTCTTTTTAAGGGCGACAAGATGCTGGTGAACACTTACCACGCCCTGGGCCAACCGGCCGGGGCCACCCCGGGGGCGGCTTTGGCGGCCAAGTTCATTGCTTTTGTGGCTTCTCCTCAGGGCCAGCAGATCATTAAGGACTATGGCAAGGACCGTTTCGGCGAGGGGCTTTATAATGATGCGGCCTACGCCAAACAGTACGATCATTAGTCCGGCAGGACGGCCTGAACCGGCACGGTTGGCAGAATCTGCCGCCGAATCTTTGGATAAGGAGGATCAATAATGTTGAAGGCTCTCTTCGTATTGACAATATTGGCGGTGGTCGTGGCGGCCGGGAGCGCCTCGGCGGAAACCCGGATCAAATGTGCCTCCACCACCAGCACCCAGAATTCAGGTTTGTTTGATTACATCCTGCCCATTTTCGCTAAAAAGACCGGCATTCAGGTGGACGTGGTGGCGGTGGGCACCGGGGCCGCCATCGAGATCGGCAAGCGGGGAGATGCCGACGTCGTGTTTGTCCACGCCAAGGATCTGGAATTAAAGGCCGTGGAAGAAGGCTTCTTTGTGAATCGCCACGACGTCATGTACAATGATTTCGTCATCATTGGCCCCCCCAATGACCCGGCCAAGATCAAGGATTTAAAATCCGCCACCGAAGCCTTTAAAAAGATTGCCGCCAGCGGCTCTCCTTTTGTCTCCCGGGGGGATAAATCCGGTACCCACACCAAAGAACTGGCCATTTGGAAAAAGGCGGACATAGACCCCAAGGGGCAGAAGTGGTATATGGAAGTGGGCCAGGGCATGGAGAAAACCCAGCGGATCGCCAATGAAAAGCGGGCCTACACGCTTACTGACCGGGGCACCTGGCTGGCCACCAAGGATAAGGACAAGCTGGAGATGGTGGTGGTCCTGGAGGGCGACCCCTTGCTGTTCAACCAATACGGCGTGATGGCGGTCAACCCCGAAAAGCATAAAAACGTGAAAAACAAAGAGGCCATGGTGTTCATCAACTGGCTCATCTCCCCGGAAGGTCAGGAAGCCATCAAGTCTTTCAAGGACAAACACGGGAACGCCCTGTTCATTCCCAATGCCAAATGATTAAGGTTAAGGGGCAGGTCAGGGTTTTGACCTTTGACCTGCCCACCTTCTCTTTATGCACTCCATCATCTACGGTTTCATCGGGGCCTTCAAACTCATCATCACCATCAATACCGAGCTTTTCAATATCATTCTGCTGTCATTGAAAGTCTCGGGATCGGCCCTGGCCTTGGCCACCCTCCTGGGCCTGCCCATGGGTGCGGTTTTGGCCTGGCGCCCGGTGCCGCTCAGAGGGTTGATCATGAGCCTGTTGAACACCGGCATGGGCCTGCCGCCGGTGGTGGCCGGCCTCTTCCTTTACCTTATTCTCTCCCGCAGCGGTCCTTTGGGGGTTTTAGGCCTGCTTTACACCCCCCTCGCCATGGTCATCGTTCAGGCCATCCTGGCCTTCCCCATAGTCGCCTCCCTCTCCCATGCCGCCATCGTCAAAGTGGACCCGGTGATCCGCCAGGCTGCAATTACCATGGGGGCCACGCCCCTGCAGGAAGTCTTTACTATAATCCGGGAGGCCCGCTACGGCATTATGGCCGGGGTGATGGCTGGCTTAGGCCGGGTGATGGCCGAAGTGGGCGCGGTGATTATCGTGGGGGGCAACATCGCCGGCTACACCCGGGTCATGACCACCACCATAGCCCTGGAGACGGATAAAGGCGAGTTTGAGCTGGCCATCGCCCTGGGAATCATTCTTTTGATAGTCTCCCTGGGGATCAACGTGGGGTTGAGGTTTTTCCAGCGGCTGGGCCGGGTCAGGTCAGGGGTCATCTTATGGGATTGAGCCTGGAAGTCGCGGGCATTTCCAAGACCTACAACGGGCAGGCCGTCTTGCGGGATTGCTCTTTTGTCTTTAATTCCGGGCGGACCTACGCCTTGGTGGGTCCCAACGGCAGCGGCAAGTCCACCTTTTTCCGTATCGCCGCCCTTCTGGAACCTCCTGACGCCGGCGAGGTGCGCTACGTTGACCATGGCGTCCCCCTCCCCCATGACCTGGCTTTGAGGCGCCGGATCACCCTGCTGCTCCCCAAGATCGGGGTCTTCAATACCTCGGTATTCAATAACGTGGCCTATGGCTTGAAAATCCGGAAGCGCCCCGCCCAGGAGGTTGAGGCCCGGGTTAATGAGGTGCTGGAACGGGTGGGGCTGGCCCACAAGGGGCGGCAAAACGGCCTGGACCTGTCCAGCGGCGAAACCAAGCGCCTGGGGATCGCCCGGGCTTTGGTCATCGAGCCCGAGGTCTTTTTACTGGATGAACCCACCGCCAACATCGACCCTCAAAATACGGAAATTATTGAGCAAATTATATTAGGCATGAAAACCGCGGGAAAATCCACCATAATAGTAGTGACGCACGACCCCGCCCAGGCCCGCCGGCTGGGCGATCATCTACTGGTTATGGAGCATGGCAAAATCGTCTCTATTCAATAAAACACCTCAATGCAGGCATGGTAATCCTTTTCTCTTAAACTCCCCCTCCCCTGGTGGGAGAGGGAGGTGCTTGAACTAAAATCACCCCCACCCTAACCCTCCCCCATCACGGGGGAGGGAATTTGGAATCCCTTAACTCACATATGGGTCAACTTGCCAGCTCTTCTGCCGCTACGCCGCCGGTTTTCCCCCGGTTCAAACCGATTGCCCTGGAAGATCGTAAAGTTATCCAAAACCTCCTCTGGCATTATCAGCCCGAGACCTCCGAGTTGACCTTTACCAATCTCTTCATGTGGCGGCCCCATTATGGCTACCAGTGGTGTCTGGACCGGGACCGGCTCCTGGTGGTGAGCACTGCGGCCGATCGCCCCCTCTGGGCCTTGCCGCCCATAGGGCCTCAGCCCCGGGCGGACCTTTACCATCAGGTGTTGGAGTGGCTACGCGATGAATATGGCGTGGCCGATCCCGCCATCGAACGGGCCGACCCCCGGCTGGCGGCTGAACTGGACGGCCATCCCGAATTCGCAGTGGAGGCGGTGAGAGATCATTTCGATTACGTCTACCGCAGTGATGATCTGGCGGAGTTGGCCGGGGGTAAGTACCATTCCCAGCGCAACCACGTTAACAGTATACGCCGGTCCTACAACTACCGTTATGAACCCCTCCGGGAAGAACACCTCTCCGCCTGTCTGTACCTGTGCGCCCGTTGGTGCCAGATAAAAAAGTGTGAAGAAGATCTGTCCCTGACGGGAGAGTGGGAGGCCATCGGCGAGGTTTTGGCCAATTACCAGGTCCTGGGTCTTCAGGGCGGCGTAATTCTCATCAACGACCGGGTGCAGGCCTTTTCCTGCGGCGAATTGCTCAATCGGGATACTGCGGTTATCCATCTGGAAAAGGCCGACCCGGAGTTGCGGAGTCTTTATGCGGTCATCAATCAGGAATTCACCCGGCAGGCCTGGGCGGGGGTTCCTTTCATCAACCGGGAACAGGACCTGGGGGAACCGGGCCTTAGAAAGGCCAAAATGGCATACCATCCGCACCGCCTGGTGGAGAAGTTCCGACTGCGACTGGCGAAATAAAGCAAAGGCGCCGGAGCGCCGAACTTGAGGAAGAATTGTCTTCCCCTAAGGCTCTATCAAAACTGTCCTATCGTGGTTGCCAATAATTTTTGCCGATTGCTGATTTATAAATCCCCCTAAATCCCCCTTTTTTAAAGGGTGACTTTTAAAGTAATTCCGCTTAGTTCCCACCTTTGGAAAAGGGGGGTTAGGGGGGTATTTAGGTTTTGGGAGTATGGATCATAACTGAAAAAACCGTTGGCACTGGCTATAATAGGGTATCATGAAATCCAACCCCACCCTTACCACCTCTTCCCGGCGTGGCAAACGGCTGGCCGCCCTGGGGATTGTCCTGGCGGTCCTGGTTTTATCCCTCGTTCTTGATTATTCCGGGGCCATCCAACCCTACCGTTTCAAGACCCTGGATGTGCTCTTTCGCCGGGTGCCGCTGCCCGCCGCTTCATCTGAGGTAGTGGTGGTGACGGTGGATCAGCCTGACCTGGATTTCTTCAAAAACCAGGGCGTCACCTGGCCCTGGCCCCGGCAGCTTTACGCCCCGCTCATCGACTATTGCCGGTGGGCCGGGGCCAAGGCGGTGATCCTGGACATTCTGTTCACCGAGGCCTCGTCTTACGGCCCTGAAGACGACCAGAAGTTCACCCAGGCCGCGGCGAACGCCGGCAACGTGGTGGCGCCGTTTTTTTTGTCCCGGGATGCCAAGCCGGCTAATCCATCGGAGGCGGAACTGCTCCAGAAAGCCGGCCTGGCCATCCCTGGCCCGCCGCCCGGTGATCAGCCCACTTATCGTTCTGTGGTCACGCCCATTCCGCCGCTCTTGGCCGCGGCCCAAGCCCTGGGAAACGTGGAGTCGCGTCCGGATGCGGACGGCATTTACCGCCGGGTGCCCCTGGTGGCCCCCTTTCAGGGCAAGTGGCTGCCCACCCTGGGGTTCGCGGCGTTTCATCGTTTTGCAGACCAAGCTCCGTTGCAGTTCGCTCCCGGAAAGTTATTGTTGGGAGAGAGCTCCATCCCCCTGGACCCCCAGGGTCGTTTTCTCCTGAAATTTCGGGGTCCCAGCCGCAGCCATAAGCGCTTCTCCGCAGCCAATATCATAGCCTCGGAGTCCCGGCGCAACCACGGCCTGTCCCCCATCTACCCGCCGGAGGCCTTCGCAGGCAAATGGGTGCTGGTGGGCCTCACCGCACCGGGCCTTCTGGACCTGAAAGCCTGCCCGGTGGCCTCTGTTTATCCCGGCGTGGAGGTCCATGCCACACTGTTGGACAATCTCTTGAGAGGCGACTTCCTGCGGCCGGTCCCTGGATGGATGCTCTGGGCTGTTACCTTGGTCCTCTCCGCCGCCATGGTCCTGGTGGTGTTGTGGTTTTCAGGGCTGGTGGCAACGCTGACCGGGTTTGCCGTATTGGCCTTGGTTTTCCTGGGCCTGACAGTGGCGGCCTTTCACCTCAGTTGGTGGGCCGACCCGGTGCTGCCCGGGGTGGCCCTGGCCCTGAGCTTCGCTTTGGCTGCGGCTTACAGCTATGCCACCGAAGGCCGCCAGAAACTGTATATCCGGCGCATGTTCGGCCAGTACATGTCCGAGACGGTCATCAACCATTTGCTGGAGCACCCGGAAAAACTGCAACTGGGAGGCGAACGCCGCCGGGTCACCCTGTTTTTCTCGGATTTGGCCGGGTTCACCACCATCTCCGAGCGTCTCAGTCCCGAAACCGTGGTGGGCCTGTTAAACGACTACCTGTCTGCCATGACCGAGATTATCCTGGATGAAGAAGGCACGGTGGACAAGTTCGAAGGGGATGCCATCATGGCCTTTTGGGGCGCCCCTTTGGATCAGCCCGACCAGGCCCGGCGCGCCTGCCGGGCCGCGCTGCGGCAACAGACGGCCTTGACCCAGTTAAACCATCGCTTTGCCGACCTGGGCCTACCTCCCCTGACCATGCGCATCGGCCTGCACACCGGCGACGCCATTGTGGGCAACCTGGGCTCAACCAAACGCTTCGACTACACGGTCATCGGTGACACCGTCAACCTGGCTTCCCGGTTGGAGGGGGTAAACAAATTTTACGGTTCATTCGTTTTAGCCAGTGAAGTCACTGTGGAGGCATGTGAGGCGGGGGTAGAGTTCCGGGAGCTGGACCTGGTGGCGGTGAAGGGCAAAGAACAGGCGGTCCGGGTGTTCGAGGTCATGGGGCTCACGGGGGAGCTGTCCCCGGAGGACATATGGCGGCGGCAGGAATTTGCCCAGGGGCTGGAACTTTACCGCCAGGGCCGGTTCCCCGAAGCCCAGCTCCGGTTTGAGGCCATTCTGACAAAGCATCCCGAGGATGGACCCGCCAAAACCTTTCTAGGGCGCTGTCAACAACTCCAGGCCGCCCCCCCTTCCGGGGATTGGGATACAGTCTTTCGGCCTGACGCCAAATAATGTAAAATATAACGAAATTAACTAAACGTCTATGAATGGAAAGGTTGTCTTAACCCCGGCGATGAAAAATCCCCCTGCCCCCCTTTTTTAAAGGGGGGTTTTGAAGTCCCCCTTTGGCAAAGGGGGAGTTAGTATTACTAAATTAAGTACTGAAACTTAGCGTCTTTGCGCCTTTGCGTGAGATCTTTTTGCCTCTCGCAAAGACGCCAAGGCGCAAAGGACGCAGATACTCAACGTATCAGTATTAGGGGGATTTTGATTTTCCGGTAAGTTACCAAACAATGCGGGACTTCGATAAGACCAAATCCCAGCTAGTTGAAGAGCTGACCAGCCTGCGGCGGCGGATCGCCGAATTGGAGATCTTCAAGGATTACCGCAAGCTGGCCGAAGAGGCCCGCCGCCGGGCTTTGGGTGAGTTGGAATACCGCATCGCCGAGCGCACCGCGGAATTGGTGGAAGCCAACCGCCAGTTGAAACAAGAGATCGAAGACCGCAAGCGCACCGAAGCCGAACTGCAACGGACCACGGAATACCTGGAAAATGTCATTGACAACTCGGTGGATGCCATCGGCATCGTTGACCGGCACGGCAAATTCATCCTGTGGAACCGGCGGTCAGTAGAAATCTACGGCTACTCCCTGGAGGAATTGGCCGACAAAACTGCCTTTGATCTTTACCCCGACCCCTCCGAACTGGACTGCATGCTCAAAAAACTGCGCGCTGACGGCGTGGTCAGAGAATACGAGATACCCATGAAGAAAAAGGACGGCACCGTCGTCACCATGGATATCTCCATCAGCCTGCTTAAGGACGCTCAAGGCCGCACCATCGGCAGCGTCTGCCTGGCCCGGGACCTCTCGGAGCGCAAGCAGGCGGAGGCCGCGCTCAAGCATGCCCAGGAAGAGTTGAGCCGGTACTCCCGGGACCTGGAGCGCCAGGTGCGGGAGCGCACCCACGAAATTACCAGCATTCTCCGTTATACCCCGTCCGTGGTCTACATCAAGGACCGGGAAGGCCGCTACACCCTGGTCAATTCCCGTTACGAGGAGGTTTTCGGGCTCAGGAACGAGCAGATTCGCGGCAAAACCGACCACGAAATCTTCCCCCGGCCCATGGCCGACCAGTTCCGGGCCTCTGATTTGCGGGTGCTGGCCCACCGGGAATCCTACCAGGTGGAAGAAGCCATCCCCCAGCCCGGGGGCACCCGCACCTATCTTTCAGTGAAATTTCCCATTTATAATGAATCGGGGGTCCCCATGGGCCTGTGCGGGATTGCCACGGACATCACCGAACTGAAAAGGGCCCAGGATCAACTGCGGCGGCTCTCCGGCAGCATCATGGCCAACCAGGAGAAGGAGCGCCGGGCCATCGCCCGGGAGTTGCACGATGAACTGGGGCAGGTGCTTACCGCCCTGCGCATGGATGCGGTCTGGCTCAGCGCCCGTCTGCGGCAGCAGGACTCCCAGGGCGCCGACCGGGCCCTGGCCATGTGCCAGCTTATTGACAACACCATAGATGAAGTCAGGAGCCTGGCCACCCGCCTGCGCCCGGGGGTATTGGACGATCTGGGACTGTTGGATGCCCTGGATTGGTACATCACCGATTTCGAAAAGCGCACCGGGATTACTTGCATCTTTAAGCACCGGAACGTGCCCGAAGTGGACGGTATCGGGGCCACGGCCGCCTACCGTATTGCCCAGGAGGCCTTGACCAACGTCACCCGCCACGCCGGGGCCACCCAGGTCAAGGTGAGCCTCCAACCCGAAAAAGGGGCGTTGACCCTGGCCGTGGTGGACAATGGCCGGGGGTTTGATCTCAAGGAGATCGCGGCCTCGGAGTGCCTGGGCCTGGCGGGCATGCGGGAGCGCGCCGGGTTGCTGGGCGGGAGCCTGGAAATTCGGTCCCGTCCCGGGAAGGGCACCAAGGTCTGCTTCAGATTGCCCGTCACGGCAGCGGAGGATAGTGGATGATTCGGGTCCTGTTGGCCGACGATCATGATATTGTGCGGGCCGGACTGCGCCGCATCGTGGAAGACTGCGGCGATTTTGAAGTGGTGGCCGAAGCCGCGGACGGCCAGGAAGCCATCCGCAAGGTGCAGGAAACTGCCCCGGAAGTGGCGGTCATCGATATCTCCATGCCAGGGCTGGACGGCCTGGAAGTCGTCAGCCGCCTTAAGGCCTCCCACCCGAAACTGCCCATCCTCATCCTGACCATGCACGAGGAAGAGCAATATGTAGTCCGGGCCCTGGAAGCTGGAGCCATGGGCTACATCACCAAGCGCTCGGCCCCGGAATTGTTGGTGAAAGCCCTCCGTAAGGTCCACGCCGGCGGGCGCTTTCTCACCGATGCCGCAGCCGAAGCCTTGGCCCTGCGCCTGGCCCGGGGCAACCAGGGCGGCTCTCCGCTTGATTCCCTTTCCACCCGGGAAATCCAGGTACTCCGGCACCTGGCCCTGGGGAAAACGGTCCGGGAGATCGCCGAAGACTATCACCTGAGCACCAAGACCGTGGATACCTACCGCGCCCGCCTGCTAAAAAAACTCAACCTCCGCAACAACGCCGAACTGTCGCGTTTTGCCATCCAGAACCGGGTGGTGGATCTGTAATAAGCGATCAGATTCTTAAAGAGTATATGGGCCTCACGTAATTTGTGGTGACCAAGATTTATGACACTCATCTACCAGATAAACCTGACGGCTATGGCCCGAATTTACCATTTGAGAAGGTGTTGAGGACAAATTTGATCTTAATATAGAAGACGATAAGCTCGCTTAGAAGGTTTTCAAAAATAGCCGCTAATAAATAATGAACCCAAATCCGGTTCTAAGAACTTTTTGGTTTTTGGTCGGAACTTTTTCTAACGCCTTGCACATTGAGGATTATCCCTAAAAAATAGTAAAATTCTACATAATGAAAATCTGTGCAGAGATCTGGTACGCTGGTCCTTGAGGCATTATTGGAGGAATACATTTTGCTCAGTGGGAAGCATTTATTAACTGGGATAACAATTGATTCAATTAAATCAAGGATTCAAGAAATTGAAACATTAAATCGTGAGAATGTGACTATTGAAGATCTAAAAGCAAAAATTGGGTTATTAATTAAAGGATATTCTTGTACCACTAGAATTATTGATTCTGATTTCGCTTATCGCGCCAGAAAAAATCCAAAAAATAAACATTTTTGTCATGTACGGGAATTATGGTATCCGCCATCAGATAGGATCATGATACCTAGCCGCTTAAATAGGGTAGGAAGATCTATTTTTTATATTTCAGCAAGTGAAGCAACAGCTATCTTAGAGATGCGCCCCAGAATAGGAGAAATAATGACTATCCTAAGATGTAGACTGATAAATTCTGATGTAAAACCGCATGTTATGGAACTCGGATGTGCTGAAAAGTTTTCTCAGCATAAAATTCCTACCACATTAAATGTCTTAGAAAATACAACTTATGGAAGAAAATTCTTAAGTAATCAGGAAAATATTGAGAAGAATTTGCTAATCCGTAGCTTTCTTACAAGAGAGTTTACCCGCGTGGTTAAAAGAGGCAATGAATTTGAATTTAAAGTTACTGTTGCTATTGGTGAAATATTGATGTCAGACAGCCGAATTGATGGTGTAGTGTATCCCAGTATTGCCGGTGATGTTGATAATTGGAAAGCCGATTCAAATATGGCCCTGAAGCCCGAAAGTGCAGATCGGCTATATATGCCAGATATCTGTTGGATTGTAGAAGTAGAAAAAGAGCTTGGAACCTTCCTGAATAAAAGTTACTTAATTCACTGCATTAAGAAAGCTCAATCAATTACACAAGATGGCAAGATTAATTGGTAATTATAGTCAGGGTTGGTAATACTAACAGATCTATTTGACCTATCACGGATCTTATTGGGCAAACCTTGTCGCCTCGCCCGTGAGGTTAACAGTTACATGTCATAATGAACCTATTGCAAGATAGAATACTATTAATTCATAACCTTTGACTTTGTACTTGTGTAGAAATAAGTCTAATAATAGATAAAGTTAATAGGAATAGCGAATCACTTGCCACTGTACGTAATAAAAAGATGATTGACGGAAGATAGGACATAAGGTCATCATCTACCTGTTTTTTCTGAGGAAAAGGAGGTAGCGATGGCCACTAAGCAGGTTTCTGAAGAGGAATTTGAC
>JBMORG010000023.1:0-165386 GCA_049322355.1 Thermodesulfobacteriota bacterium
GTCGGTGATGATGGGCCCGAAGGTGGCGGGGCATTCGTCTTCTTTAGGCTCTTCCTTTTTCTCGGCTTCCTGGCCTTCCGGCTGGAAACCTTCCCCCCGGCCGCCAATCTCCGGGGAGGGGGTGGAGTCCTTGGCGGCCCAACCAGCAATGGGCATAGCCAGCAAAAGAGCGAGGAACATGGCCAAGCAGGTGTAGATCCGGGTTGGGCGATGTGATCTCATAAATCCTCCTTAAAAGAAACTTAGTTGCTTTTTAATAATAGATTAAATTTAGCAATTCAATGAATTAATGAGGGATAACAAAATTTTCTGAATAAAATAAAAGCAACTTATATGACTTTTAAAACGAGTCCACCAAAACCGCAATCAGGGCCAACTCCAGCAGTCCCTGAAAACCCTTTCTGCTAACTATTTCCCCCTTCTAACATCGGTCTGGGTTGACAGCAGTGTTCATGCACATGGCAGCAGTGCTTGACCGTGTGATTTAAAAAATCAGGCTCATGGGAGACGATCATGTAAGCGATATCCAGATCATTCAAAATATGGATGAGACGGTGTTTAGTCTCTTCATCTAACCCCGCGGTGGGCTCATCCAGCAGGAGCAACTGCGGCTGCATGGCCAGGACGGTGGCCAGGGAGACCAGCTTCTTCTCCCCCCCGGAGAGCTTATAGGTCACCCGGTCTTCGAAACCGTGCAAACCCAGGCGCTCCATGGTCTCCCGGGCGATGGCGATAGCTTCGTCCGGTGTCTTCCCGAGATTCAAGGGACCGAAAGCCACATCTTCCAGGACGGTGGGGCAGAAGAGCTGGTCGTCGGCATTTTGAAACAACAGGCCCACCTTTTGCCGGACCTCCACAAAATCCTTCTCCTTTTTGACTTCCTGCCCGAAAATGAAGATCCTACCCGCTTGGGGACGCAACAGCCCCATGATCAGGTACAGGAGGGTGGTCTTGCCGGAGCCGTTGGGACCGATGAGGCCGATATGCTCACTCGGCAGGAGCCGATAACTAAAGTCCTTAAAAACCGGCTGGGAAGCCCCGGGGTAGGCAAAGGTGATGTCCTGTAATTCAATCAATGGTTCATTCATAGTGACCTCACATCAGGATGGGGTTCCGCCATTCCAGAAAAAGGAGCACCCCCAAGGCCGACAGGGAAGATGCCAGAAACACCCAATCGCGGTGCTGCCAGTCAAAGGTTCGCAGGCTGTAAAAAGTGCCGTTAAACCCCCGGCACAACATGGCCTGAAATACCCGCTCGGCCCGGTCGAAGCTCCGCACCAGCAGCATCGCCGCCAGATAAGCATAACTGCGATAGGTGTGCAGATTGGTGCGGGGCTGAAATCCCCGGATTTTCATGGCCTGGACCAACCGGTGAAATTCCTGCTCAAAAACATAGAGGTAGCGGTAGGTAAACAGGAGCAAATGACACAGCTTGTCGGGCAACCGCAACTTGTGCATGGCCTGGCCCAAAGTAACAATGGGCACAGTGGCAATCAGGGCAATCAGGGCAATAATAATGGCGTTGGACTTCAAAGTGATCAACCCGGTAAAGATCAGGCCCTGGCGGGTGGCAGTCAGAGGCCCCCAATGCAACACCGCCTCTCCGGGATGGGTCAGGGGCAAGACAATCCAGAGAAAGAAAATGAAGCTGTTCACCACCAGCAACCGGACCAGCACTTTTTTTACCGGCAGGCGCGCCAGCGCCAGCCAAATCAGGGCCAGGGCCAACCCGGCCAGAGTCGCAATATAGCTTTGGGACACGGCTATCAAAACGGCAAAGAGGGCGGCCGCCACAATTTTGCCCCGAGGGTCCAGGCGGTGCGCCAGGGAGGCGCCTTCGGAAAAAGGTTCTTCGATGGGGTTCAAGGATTTTTCTTTCTTTTACTCTGGAAGTAAGCCAACAGGCCGAAGAGGCCCAGAATATAGCCGATGCCGCCGATGATATCCGTCAGAGAGGTGCGGTGCAGGGTCAATTCGGTGAGCTTTTCATTGATGGGGCCGAGTTGCCGCTCCAAGGCTTTATTCAGGGCGGCTTCCAAGGCTGGCTGGTCGAGGTTGGGGGCCTGGCCGCTTGGAGCCGCTGGACCGGTTGGTGACGCGAGGGCAGAGGCAGCGGGACTTCCAGGTGTCGTTCCGGTCAGATATTTGTCGGCCTTGAGCAGCCATTCTCCCCGATGGCCCATGGCCGCCTCCACCACGATATTCAAATCCAGCTTCTGCGCTGCAGCCTCGGCGGGAATTTTAAAGGAGAATTTTCCCTGGTCATCGGTTTGGCCAGTCAACAGGACCTTGTCGGTCTTCTTATCCATGACCAGAATCTTGCCCTGGCGCACCGGCGTGTCCGGGACGAATTTGCTTTCCGTGTGGATGGTGTCGCCCTCGGCGTAGGCGAAGATCAGCACCCGGTGGGCCAGGGCGGGAGTCGAGAAAGCCCAGATAATCAAAATCAGGAAGATTCCCTGAATTAAAAGATTCCGCCGAGATTGTTTACCCAAAAACCATGTTTCAAGCATAAATTTCCTCCAACATCTCGGGCCGGACTTTTTTCAGAAACTGAAAAATAAACAACGTAATGATGCCCTCGATGATCATGATGGGGATATGAGCCAAGAGGACCAGTTCGGCCACTTCAAGAAAAGCCTGACCGGTGGTGAGCAAAGCCACGGCCACCAATAACCCGCTCAGCAGGATGGCAGTGGCGCCGCAGGCAAAAGCCCCCACCGCTGCAATGGTTCCCGTACGGCGCAATAAGGCGCGGTAGGAATAAAAACAGATGACCGCGGGGGCCGCCATGGTCACGGTATTAACCCCCAACACCGTCAGTCCCCCGAACTGAAAAAGCAGGGCCTGCAGGAGCAGGGCAATGAGTATGGCGGGGAAGGCTATCCAACCCAGCAACAGCCCCATGAGACCGTTGAGCACCAGGTGCGCCCCCACCGGCCCCACCGGCACATGGATGAGGGAGGCCACGAAGAAAGCCGCGGACAGGATGGCCACCCGGGGAATGGCCTCATAGTCGAGCTTTTTCAGGCCGATGGCGGTCCCTACTACCGCCAGGCCGGCCCCTGATGCCAATACCGCCGGAGAAAGCACACCTTCGGATATATGCATATTTTACCCTGTATGGCGTAACGGCTGGATGCCTGGCACATTCTGGCCCAGCGCCAAAGCCATAAAAAAAAGCCATGGAGACTCTCCCCCGTGAGGAGGATAAAAGCCTTCATGGCCTTTGAATTCTTTTACTTAGGTATTGCTTGTTAGGGGCTTCTTACCCCGGTTGGATTTTCTTATATAAGAAATATTTGGCAAATTCAAGGAAAAAATCATTATGGGCTTCTGTACACCAGATGGAAAGATGGAATTGAGCGCTTTGACAGACTGGTTCAATCAGCCTTTTTGACCACGATTTAAGCGGGGGCCCCATGATTTTTTATAAAATAGCTTAGATAATATCATTATTAAATCGCATGGAAATAACTGTCCAATTCCCGAAAGCGCCTAAACAGGTCATATTCAATCTTGAACAGCATCAGACCGACTGCCCGCGCCAAACCGCCGGCGCGCCAGCGAGGGCAGAATTTAACGCTCATCGGCTGCGGCTGTCATCTTCCTGGGCGCCGACGTCGGGGAAGCGGGGTTTCGTGGGGCTATCTTTCCACCAGAATGATTTTATGATTCACCAGGTTAAGGCGTTGAATATCCGCCTTGATAACAATCTGCTCCCCAAAGATGTTGACCAAACGCAAATCTTCTCCGTCTGGCTCAATGATGTCCACATCCGCCAACAATAATTCCTCTCGACCGTTTTTCAGGACAAAAGCACTGGCTTCACACATTTTCCAGAAACTCCTTGAGTCGTTGGGTAACCACTCTTTCCACCAGGTGGGGCAGTGGTTCCGGGATATAGCCAACAATCTCCACCCTGGCCCGTGTCAGTGGGAGAAGAATCTTGGCAGCCGGAGCCGAAGCGATGGCTTCCGCCATGCGAGGGGTCACTTCCCCCATCATGGCGTTGGCTAAGAGAATAGATACGCTCCCCAAGATCACATCTACGGTGGGCACAGTTCGCACAATGGCGTTTTCTCCGCTGGCCCCTCGATTAGCCCGGACTTTCAGCATCTGGGCGGTGGCCACGGCATTGGTCCCCAAGGCGATGACCTCGTGCTGTTCCTGGTAGACTTCTTTGAGGCGTTTGATCAAGGCCGCTCCAATCCCGCCTCCCTGGCCGTCAATAACGCAAATCCGCACCCGTTTACCCTCACAGACTGCCAATTGTTCTTGAAGATGACGACCGTCGGTCTTCAACTCCAGGCCTTTTTTTTCTGCCGCATTGTCCTGGGGCATTGCCCCCTACAAAAAGCAGGTCTTCAGCAAGTGTTCCTACGTATTCACAAAAAAAAGCCACAAAAACCCGGCGTCTTAAGGCGCCCAAGCCTTCGTGGCCTTTTTTTACATCAAATGTATTAATAATGGCTAATCGGGTTCATTCCCAGCCGAAAGGTATTCTATTCAGAACCAACAAGAAAATCAACCAAGCTCACCTAAAAAATCGGCCTGAGAGTCTGAATTGAGGCACTGGCTCGGGAAAATTTTTTCAAAACTCTGAATGGCCGGAATAAGTCGATGGCCTAAGCAGGGAGCTTTTGAACCATTGATCGGCAAATGATAAAATTAAAAAGTCGACAAATAGCCTTAACGGCATAGGGGAAAACAAAAAATCGCTTGACAAGGGCTAGGAAACTCGATTATAGATATTCGGCAAAGAGGGGATCGGACCCCTTCCCGAACACCGCTAAGATCTAAATTATAAAGCCCAAAGCCACGAAGGCTTAGCCACCTGAAGGTGGAGTCTCGTGGCTATTTTTTTGCATTTTAAAAGTTTGAGAATAAATTCACAAAAATAAGCTCATTCTGAGAGGAAGGCGGGAATATGCCGAGAATAAATTGGACCAAGCAAATCTTGATTGCGATTTTGTTCTGTTTAGGGGCGGTAATTTCCAGTGTGGCGGCCTCCGCCGGTTCGGGCACCTTATATGTGGTGAGCACCGGGCCGGGTGATCCCAAACATATCACGGTTAAGGCCCTGGAGACCATTAAAAATGCCGATTTGGTGCTGGGCGGCCCTGAGTCGGCAAAACAGTTGCAGGAGATTTTGCAGGGGAAAAAAGTAGAGGACCCCTGGAAGGAACTTTGGATGTACCAGGGCAAGGTATGGATGAAGGATCTGTCCACATTCCCGCCGGAAGAGCGGCCCAAGATCGTGGCGCAAAAAAAGCGGGAACGGGATGAATATGTCAAGAATCTGAAGGCCCTCCTGGCCCAAGGGAAGAAGGTGGCCCTTCTGGACGGCGGCGACCCCACCGTGTTTAGCCGGGCCTTCTGGCTTATGGAAGGCCTGGATGAGAGCCAGGTGGAAATCATCCCCGGGGTGGGAGCCATGACTGCGGCCATGGCCGCCCTGAAAAAGGCCAGCACCGGCGGTGGGGCCCGTTTTGTGGCCCAGACCGCGCCCTTTGCCTTTTTCGGCAAAAATGACCGGGATGACCTGGCCCGGGAGTTTTCCCGCCAACCCGGCACCCTGGTGTTTTACATGGGGCTGACGCAAATTGCCGACATAGTGAATGCCTTGAAAAAATTTAACCCCGGCGATCTGCCGGTGGCGGTGGTTTACTATGCCGGCTACCCGCAGAAGGAAAAGGTGGTCAAGGGCACCCTGGACACCATCCTGGCGAAAATCGCCCCGGAAAAAGAAAAGTGGATGGGGATGATCATCGTGGGCCGCAGCCTGACGGGGCCCAACTTTGTATTATCGGAATGAAGCACCGTTGTGGCTCTAATGGCCGGTTCATTTCAACGGATTGGCAAAAACGTGATTGTTCTGGACGCCGATGAGTCAAGCGCAAAGCTGTTCTGGATGCTCGGATTTATAGCAGTGCCAAAAGTTTTTTCCCTATATGGGGCACTTGGTCCAAGAGATAAATCCCCCTATACCCCTTTTCCAAAGGGGGGACTTTAGCGAAATACTTTAAAAGTCCATTTTGGGCATGAGTATATCGTTCCGATTTTGGGCGGTTTGCAAAGAGCACGGGAGGTCCCTGGTGGCGGGGAAATAATCGCCCGCTGAGGGCAGTATGCACCTTTATGCCCCCTTATAATCTCAGAAGAGACAAGGAGATCAACAATGAAGAAAATCTGGATAATTCTTACCCTGGTCCTGGCCGCGGTCCTGGTCTTGCCCATGAGCTCTCAGGCTCATATGTTTTGGCTGCTGACCGACAAGGACTCTCCCAAGGTGAATGAAACCGTCCAGGTGGAAATCGGGTTTGGGCACAAATTCCCCAAGGATGAAGAAATTAAGGCGGAGCGCCTGGGGCCGGTCAAGGCCGTGGGACCGGACGGCCAGGAAGTCA
Organism: Thermodesulfobacteriota bacterium; assembly: GCA_049322355.1. GTDB lineage: Bacteria > Desulfobacterota > Desulfobaccia > Desulfobaccales > 0-14-0-80-60-11 > 0-14-0-80-60-11. The sequence goes on from JBMORG010000023.1 coordinate 6,411, forward strand.
CCCTGAAAAAGCTTTCCACGACCACCTATGAACTGACTCCTTCGACGCCCGGGATCTATTTGATTTCGGCTCAATTAGTGCCGGGTTTTGTCACCCGCACTCCCCAGGGCATGAAGATGCAAACCAAGAAAGGTGTGCCCGATGCCAACTTCTGCTTTCGCTTTGACATGGCCGGCAAAACTCTTGTAAATGTCGGCGAGGTTAAGCAGGGCTATGACCGCAGCGCCCAAAGCACCCTGGAGATCATGCCGCTGAAAGCCCCCCATACCCTGAAAACCGGGGAAACGCTCCCGGTAAAAGTTACTTTTCAGGGCAAGCCCGTGGCCGGGGCTGAGATCAAATTCACCCATGATGACTGGTCTGACCCCGACAAGCCCTTCGCCACCCTGGGCAAGACTGACGCCCAGGGAGAAATTCAGGTAAAATTAGACAAGCCGGGGCGGTGGCTTCTGGTCGCCTCCCATAAAACCCCATATGATAAACCGGATGAATGCGACGAGAATTTTTTCAGCGCCAGTCTCACCTGGCGAGTTAAATAACGATGGCTAATGCTGTAAAAACCGGCTCCCAAGAATTATTGGCCTCCGAAAGGGGCGGCGACAAATTAGGCCTGTTTTCCGCCACCGTCCTGGTGGTGGCCAACATGGTGGGTACCGGCATCTTCACCACCTCAGGCTTCATTATAAAAGAATTGCAGGACCCTTGGGCCCTGCTGGCCTGCTGGGCCGTGGGGGGGCTATTCGCCCTGGCTGGGGCTCTCTGCTATGGCGAACTGGGAGCCCGCTTCCCCAGGGCCGGGGGGGAATACGTTTTTTTGCGGGAGAGTTTCGGCGAGCCGGTGGCCTTTCTGTCCGGCTGGGTCTCCCTCCTGGTGGGCTTTTCGGCCCCCATTGCCGCGGGGGCCATGGCCTTTGCGGTGTACTTTCTGGGAAGCGCCGGCCTGAAGCCGGAGCCGGGTCTGACCTGGACCATCCAGGGGCTGACGGTGCTGACCCTTTCCCCGGTCACCCTGTTGGCCTCTGGAGTAATCCTGGTCTTCTCCCTCATTCACAGCCACAGTTTGTTTCTGGGCAGCCGCGTCCAAAACCTCCTCACCGTTTTTAAAATTGTCCTCATTCTGGCCTTTGTATTTATGGGCTTAGGATGGGGCGATGGTTCCATGAGCCACTTCGGTGAAACGCCGCCCCTGAACGTCTTGTTTTCCAACCGGTTCGCCACCTCCCTCATCTTCATCACCTTCGCCTACAGCGGCTGGAATGCCGCCGCCTACATGGGGAGCGAAATCTCCCGGCCAACCCGGAACATCCCTCTGGCTCTGGCTCTGGGCACCCTGCTGGTCATGTGCCTTTATCTCGTGCTCAATGTGACTTTTGTCTATGGCCTCTCGGCCCAGGAGATGAGCGGGGTCCTGGAGGTGGGGGAAAAGGCCGCCCTGGCCCTGTTCGGCAGCCGGGTCAGCCGGATTTTCGCCGGGGCCATCGCCTTGAGCCTACTCTCCCTCATCAGTGCTATGATGTTGACCGGACCCCGGGTCTATCTGGCCATGGCTCGGGACGGCCTGTTTTTCCGAAAGATAATGAAAACGGGCACCCGCTCCGGCACTCCGATTAATGCCATCCTGCTGCAGGCCGGGTTGGCCCTGGTCATGGTGCTGACGGCCTCCTTCGAAAATCTGCTGATCTTTATCGGCTTTACATTATCGTTGTTCTCCCTGATTACCGTGGCAGGGCTGATAGTGCTGCGGCACGGGCAACCGGCCCCCAACTTAACCTATAGAACCCTGGGGTATCCTTTAACCCCCATTTTTTTCATCTTGTGCAATCTCTGGATAGTCCTTTTTTCCATCCTCAACAAACCCGCAGTCTCCCTTACCGGACTGGCCGCGGTTTTATCGGGCGTCTTTCTTTACCTATTTTTCAAACGGTGTTACAGGCAAGGTCCTGTCTGAGAACGGCAAAAACCAAACTTCTCCCCGAATTCAAAGTTTTCACGGCAAGTCATCCCTTCCGGCAGCGGCTCCTTTACACTAAACTGCATCTTCGACGCCAAGTTACGCTCATACAGGTATATAAAAGGCCCAGCGGCACAGGCTTTCCAGCCTATAGCAATTGCCAAAAGTTTTTTCCTATTCGAGAGTCTTATGAGAGCTACCTATGATTGTCGTTCTGAGAAAGCGAAGCGACCGGAGAATCTAAAAAAAGCCAGATTCTTCGCTGCGCTCAGAATGACAAATCAAACCGGATAACTCAGCGACAACTTTCGGCAAACGCTATATGCAGATGGTAAAGCCTGCGGCTACATTTTACGGGAGGCTCGATTGCCGACAGGTTTTCCGATTGGAGGTGAAAACCTTATCCGTGCCCAGGCGACTTGCGTCCACGGAGCCAAGACAACAGGCATTTTAATTTAATTTCCGTTTGTCTTGAGTGTTATATTAAAATACATCCAAAATAAGAGCCGACCACTCAAAGGCGAATTTAAAGTTAAAAATTAAAGGTGCCTTATGCTCAGTCAGGTGTTTTTCATGGACCTCCGGGCTTCGGCTAAAGAGCCCAATTTCAAGAAATTCGGACGCCTCTTAGACACCCTGGATATCAAAAGCATCATCCAGAGGAAAAAAAAGCGGCCACTGGTAGCGCTGAAGCTCCATTTCGGAGAAAGGGGTAACACTTCTTTCATTCGCCCCATTTACGTGCGCCAGGTGGTGGACAAGGTCTGGGAGTTAGGGGGGCGGCCCTTCTTGACCGACGCCAATACCGTGTACGTGGGCACCCGGGCCGAGTCTGTGAGCCACCTTACCACCGCCATTGAAAACGGCTTTGCCTACGCGGTGGTGAAAGCCCCCCTGGTTATCGCCGACGGCCTCACCGGCAAGGCGGAAGTGGAAGTGGAGATCAATAAGGAGCAGTTTAAATCGGTTTTTTTGGCGGAAGCCATCATGGAAGCGGAAGCCCTGGTAACCCTGAGCCACTTCAAATGCCACGAAATGTCGGGGTTCGGCGGCGCCTTGAAAAACCTGGGCATGGGCTGTGCCTCCCGCCGGGGCAAGCTGGCCCAGCACTCCAACATCTCCCCCAAGGTGACGGAAAAGAAGTGCACCGGCTGCGGCGACTGTGTGGCCCACTGCGCCCAGGAGGCCATCGGCATCAACCCGGAGACGCAGAAAGCCGTCATCGACCCCGCCAAATGCGTGGGTTGCGGGGAATGCATCCTGGTGTGCCCTTACGGTAACATCCAAATCCAGTGGAACGAATCCATCCCGGTGTTCCTGAAAAAGATGATGGAATACGCTTACGGAGTCATGCAACCCAAAAAAGACCGAGCCGTGTTTATCAGCTTTATCACCCAGGTGTCCCCGGCTTGTGACTGCTATGGCCATAACGATACGCCCATAGTGGGTGATATCGGCATTGTGGCTTCCCGGGACCCGGTGGCCATTGACCAGGCCTGCGTGGATCTGGTGAACCAGGCCCGGGGGTTGCCCGGCTCGGCCTTAAAGAAAAGAAGCGCCGGAGTGGACAAATTCAAAGACATTTATCCCCAGATCGACTGGCCCATCCAATTGGATTATGCGTCAGAGTTGGGGATAGGGTCACGGGAATATGAGCTGATCAAAATTTAAGCTTTGCGAATTTATCATTTTGGGGGTCTTTGCGGCTTGGCGAGAGATAATCTTCCGCCAAAGCGCAAAGATGCCAAGATCGCTGAAATTTCAGTTAATAAAGGAAAATGATTATGAAACCCATCGGGCCTTTAATGATTGAACACCGCCTTATCGAGCGTATGGTGCGGCTGCTGGCCAGTGAGTTCCAGCGTATCAAGGATAACATCGCCGTGGATCCGGAGTTCGCCTTTGTGGACCCGGTATTTATCGACACTGCGGTGGATTTTATCCGCACCTATGCCGACCGCTGCCATCACGGCAAGGAAGAAGATATCCTGTTTGAGGCTTTGGCGGCCAAAAATCTGTCTCCGGAGCACCGGCGCATGATGGAGGAATTGATCCAAGAACATGCCTGGGGCCGGGAGACCACCGCCAACCTGGTCCAGGCCAAGGAAGATTATCTCCGGGAAAAGCCCGGCGCGCTGGACGATCTCATGTTGCATATGGAGGAGTTGGTAGGGTTCTATCCCCGGCACATCGAAAAAGAGGACAAGCACTTCTTCATCCCCTGCATGGCCTATTTCAGCGAGGCTGAGCAGGCTGACTTGTTGGCCCGGATGTACGAGTTCGATCGCCAGTTGATCCACGAGAAATATCGCGGAGTGGTGGAGGGGATCGAACAGCGGCGGGGTTGCAAGACCTGCCACTAAAAGCAGGAGTTAGGGATTAGGGGTCAGGGGTCAGGGAAAATCGACCCTAACCCCTAACCCCTAACCCCTAACCCCTAATCCCTAATCCCTAATCCCTAACCCCTATTCCCTGGATAATTCTGTGCCCTCCGTGTCTCTGCGTTGAAAATATGTTAATATTGAATAATGGTTTACTTAGTAGGCGCGGGGCCCGGGGACCCGGGGTTGATCACGGCGAAGGGCTTGGAATTATTGCGCCGGGCCGATGTCGTGGTCTATGATCAGTTGGCCAGCCCGGTATTGCTCAGGGAGGCGAAACCCGGAGCCGAACTTCTCTACGTGGGCAAGAAAGCCGGAGCTCACGCCCTGCCGCAAGGCGGCATCAATGAACTGCTGGTGGAGAAAGGCAAGGCCGGCCTCACGGTAGTGCGCCTCAAGGGCGGCGACCCCTTTGTCTTTGGCCGTGGCGGGGAAGAAGCCGAAGAACTGGCTGCGGCGGGCATTCCCTTTGAGATCGTGCCCGGGGTGACCTCAGCAGTCGCGGTGCCCGCCTACGCCGGCATCCCGGTGACCCACCGGCGTTATACCACCCTGGTGACCTTCATCACCGGCCACGAAGATCCCACAAAAGATGCCAGCACTATTCCCTGGTCCGCCTTGGGGGGCAACCCCGGCACCCTGGTCTTTCTCATGGGGGTGAAAAACCTGGCGGAAAACTGCCGGCAATTGATCCAGGCCGGCAGGGACCCGGAGACCCCCGCCGCGGTGATTGAGAAAGGCACCACTTTGGCCCAACGCACCGTAGTGGGAAACCTGGCCACCATAGCCCAGCGCGCCCGGGAGAATGACATCAAGCCGCCCGCAGTACTCGTGGTGGGCGGGGTGGTGGACTTGGCCGGGACCCTGAAGTGGTGGGAAAAACGGCCCCTGTGGGGCAAAACCGTGGTGGTCACCCGCTCCCGGGACCAGGCCTCCCGCTTGGTGGAGGCGCTCACCGTGGCGGGGGCCCGGTGCCTGGAGGTGCCCACCATCGAGATCGCGCCCCCTGCGGATTATGGGCCTCTGGATGCGGCCTTGCAGCATCTGGCTCGATTTGACTGGGTTATCTTTACCAGCGCCAATGGGGTGAGCGCCTTCATGGACCGTCTCTTCCGCATGGGTCTGGATGTCCGGGCCCTGGGACGGGCTAAAATCGCGGTCATCGGTCCGGCCACCGGCGAGGCGCTAAGGAAATACGGCCTGGTGGCGGATGTGGTGCCCAAGACCTTCCAGGCCGAGGGACTGTTGGAGGCGCTGACGCCGCGCCTGTTGGGCGAGACCCGGATTCTGCTGGCCCGGGCCGAACAGGCCCGGGACGTGCTGCCTGACGGATTAATCAGCCTGGGCATGAAAGTCCAGGTGGTGCCGGTATATCGCGCCGTGCCACCCCGGTCCGTGCCTGAGGAGGCCACCGGGGTGTTAAAAGAGGGGAGGGTGGATATCCTCACCTTTACCAGCTCTGCCACGGTCCACAACTTCGCCGGACTGGTGGGGAAAGAACGGTTCAAAGAATTGGCCGCAGGCGCCGCCGTAGCCTCCATCGGTCCCATAACCACAGCCACCTTGAAGGAATATGGCATTACGCCCCAGATCGAACCCGGCGAATTTACAATTCCGGCATTTGCCCGAGCGATTATTAAGTACTATTCGAAAATCGATCCCCAAATATAATGCCGCCGCCCCCGGCGGCGCATGTGGGGCGGGAATGCCCACCAGATTTGGTGCGCAGTGCGCACCCTACATTTATATCTGATGACCGCTGATAGCCATTTCTGTATAAACCATGACCTATTCCTTTAAACCCGTATCCCCTGATGCTCCGCTCCATCGCATCGACTACCAAAAGGAGCTTAATCCGGCCCAGTACGAGGCGGTGACCACCAAAGAAGGACCCATCCTGGTCATTGCCGGGGCCGGCAGCGGCAAGACCCGCACCCTGGTCTACCGCCTGGCCTACCTGGTGGAGCAGGGGGTGGACCCCAGCGCCATTCTGCTCCTCACCTTTACCCGCAAGGCCTCCCGGGAAATGCTCAGCCGGGCGGTGCATCTCCTGAATCAGCCCTTGAGCCACGTGGTGGGTGGCACCTTTCATGGAGTTTGCTACCTGTGGCTGCGGCAGTACGGCGAGCGCCTGGGCTACCCCAAGGGGTTTACGGTCATGGACCGGGCCGACCAGGGCGATCTTCTCCAGATGCTCAAGGAGCGCCTGGGATACAAGCAGGTCACGGGGCCATTCCCCCGTAAGGAAACCATCGCCGAAATTTTCGGGGCGGTGGTGAACAAAGACCTGTCCCTGGATAACCTTTTAACCCGGGATTACCCCCAGTTCCTGGACCATAGGGACCGGCTGGCCAAAATGGCCGCGGCCTACCAGGATGAAAAAAGGCGTCACGCCTTGCTGGATTATGACGACCTGCTCCTGGAAGGCCGCCGTCTTTTAACGGAGCATGAAGATCTGCGCCGGCACCTGTCCCGGCGCTTTCAATACTTGATGGTGGACGAATACCAGGACACCAACCGGTTGCAGGCCGAATTGGTGCGTTTGCTCGCCTGCACCCACCAGAACGTCATGGCCGTGGGGGACGACTCCCAGTCCATTTATTCCTTTCGGGGAGCCAATTTCCGGAACATCATGGATTTCCCCCAACTCTTCCCCGGCACCCGGATCATCAAGCTGGAGGAGAACTACCGCAGCACCCAGCCCATCCTGGATTTGGCCAACAGCATTATTGCCGGGGCCCGGGACAAATACACCAAGTGCCTGTTCACCCGGCGGGCCGATGGCGTGCGTCCCCGCCTGTTCCGCACCGCTTCGGAAAACGAGCAGTCCCGGTTGGTGGTGGCCCAGGTGCAGGCCCTCCAGGAAGAGGGCACCCCGTTGAGCCAGATTGCCGTGCTCATCCGGGCGGGGTACCACTCATTCGATCTGGAAATCGAACTGGTACGGGCCGGCATCCCCTTCATGAAGTTCGGGGGCTTCAAATTCATGGAAAGCGCCCATATCAAGGACCTCCTGGCGCACCTTAAGGTGGTGGCCAACCCCCGGGACACCATGAGCTGGAACCGGGTCCTCCTCCTGGTTCCGGGAGTGGGCCGTCAAACCAGTAACAAGTTCAATTCCCAGGTTCAAAGCGGCTTTACCCTGGAAGATGGCGTCAAATGGCTGCGGAGCCAGCGTCGGCCCAAGGAATTGCAAGATTTGGCCGACCTCATGGCCGGCCTGAACGCCCCCGGCCAAACCCTGATGACCCGGATGAACCAGGCCCTGGCCTATTATGAACCCCTGGCCAAGGCCCGCTATGATGATTACCCTAAGCGCATGAAGGACCTGGAACACCTGCTGACCATCACCGCCCGCTACCGGGAGCTGCAAACCTTCCTGAACGACCTGACCCTGGAGCCCCCCAGCAGTCTGGCGGATGTGGTCACGCCCACGGAGGATTACCTGACTCTATCCACGGTGCACTCCGCCAAGGGCCTGGAGTGGGATGCGGTGTTTATCATCTGGGCGGCGGAAGGCCGCTTTCCGGCCTTCTACTCCCAGGAGCGGGATGAGGAGATGGAGGAGGAACGGCGCTTAATGTACGTGGCCACAACGAGGGCCAGGAACTATCTGGCGCTCATTTTCCCCGGTATCGGCTATAGCCGGCAGTTCGGAATGACCGTCAATTCGCCCTCGCGGTTCATCAATGATATCCCTCGCACTTTGCTGGAGCCCTGGCGGGCGGAAGTGGAGGAGTGGTGAAGAATGCGGGGGGAGGGCCAGGAACTTCGTCCCTGCCCTCCCCCTCCACCCAATCCGTATAAGTTATGTAGGGCGGGCACTGCCCGCCGAACTGGGGTTGATTGGCGGGCACTGCGCGCCCTATGTTTGAGAGAAACACTATGCAAACCTGGGAGCCGGTTTATCTGGGGACGCATCGGCGGGGGGTGCTGACAGGAAAAATTGCCGCGGCTTATGATATTTTGAGCCAGTGCAATCTCTGTCCCCGCAACTGTTTGGTGGACCGGCATCACGGCGAGCGGGGTCTGTGCCGCACTGGGGACTTGCCTGTGGTGTCGTCGTATTCAGCCCATTTCGGGGAAGAAGACCCCTTGGTGGGGCAGCACGGCTCCGGAACCATTTTTTTTACCCACTGCAACCTCTACTGCATTTTCTGTCAAAACTACGAAATCAGCCACGGCGGGGAAGGGGAAGAGGTTTCCATTCCGGACCTGGCCGCGATGATGATACTTTTGCAGAAGCGGGGTTGCCACAATATCAATTTTGTCACTCCCAGCCACCAGGTGTATCAGATTTTGGAGGCCCTGGTCCCGGCAATCAATGCCGGCCTGAATGTACCTTTGGTTTATAACACCGGGGGGTATGACGCAGTGGAAACTCTGCGCCTCCTGGACGGCGTGATCGATATCTACATGCCCGATTTCAAGTTTTGGGACCCGAAAGTGGCCCAGGATATGTGCCAGGCAGAAGACTACCCGGAGATCGCCCGCCAGGCTGTCAAAGAAATGCACCGCCAGGTGGGAGACCTGGTAATGGACGAGAATGGTGTAGCCCGGCGAGGCCTGCTGGTACGGCACTTGGTGTTGCCCGACGGTTCGGCCGGCACCCGGGAGATAATGGAATTCCTGGCCCGGGAGGTTTCACCCAACACCTACGTAAACGTCATGGGACAGTACCGGCCCTGCGGCCGGGCTTACGAGCATCCTTCGCTTCGCAAGTTTTTGACCGGCCTGGATTACGAGCAGGCCCAGCAAATGGCCCGGGAAGCGGGCCTCACCCGCCTGGACCGGCGGGAGAAACTGTTCCGCTGGTTATGAGGTTAAGCAATATAACACTAAATTTGCGCCCGAGGGCGGACACGCGGCTCCCACGGAACCCTAAAAGACATACATGAGCGGAAATCTTTACGCCATCGGCGATATCCACGGGAGTTTGGAATCCCTGGAGCGCCTTTTGGAGAAGATCAAACCAGATCTTCAGCGGGACCGGCTGTTGTTTGTGGGGGACTATATCGACCGGGGCCCCAGTTCCAAGGGGGTGGTGGATTACATTATCCGCTTGAAGAATCTGGCCCCACCGGAACAGATCATCTGCCTTAAGGGCAATCATGAGGCCATGTTTCTGGATTTCCTCCAAGGCCAGGAAAGAGAACTCTTTCTCTTCAACGGCGGCCTTGCCACCCTGGAAGATTACTGGGGGGATGACTGGGTGGACCGGGAAAACCTGGCATTGCCGCCGGATCACCGACAGTTTTATCAGGATTTAATGCTGCACTATGAAACTGCCGATTATATCTTTGTGCACGGCGGCCTTAAGCCCGGGGTGGCGCTGGCAGACCAGCAAGAAGAGGACCTGTTGTGGATCAGGGGTGAATTTATCACTTCCATGGAGGATTTTGGGCGGCGGGTTATTTTTGGACACACCCCTTTCAGGCAGCCATTGCTGATGCCTAATAAGATAGGGATTGACACCGGGGCGGTGTATGGTAATTTCCTCACCGCCTTGAAGTTACCCGAGGAAGAATTCTTCTTTGACCGGTAGTTTTGGCCGAATTCCGGAATCTGTTTCTGTATGATGGCAGGGAGGCAATCTGCGCCTTTTAAAATAGAAACATCCAGATGAACGAGTTTGCAGAAGTGTAATAAGGAACCCCCAAAGATAATGTGGGGTCTACTCTCCAATCGGGACACCAACCGTTATTACCGCCCCCACACCTAACCCTCAAGGGTATCGGACCTCGACGGAAATTCCTATGATGGATCATCCAGGTGGTCCATATGGCCAATAACCTTGACAATTCGCCAGCTCTCAGGTAATTTTTACAGGTTAAGTCTAACCGAGGGGTGGGGCCCACTCCTGTACGCCTTTTGGTCACAAATTCGGGATTCCCAGGGAAACGTTAAAATGACCCCAGACTCGCCCCCGGCTTTAAGGAGATAGGTGAATGTTGCGAGCAGTTCGCTTAAAATTTCTCTTCTTGTTTATTCTTACCGTCATCGCCATTATCTTCGTGCTTCCTTCCATCTCCGGGGGACTGCCCGATTGGTGGGAAAAGCATGTGAGCCGGGGCTTGAAGTTGGGATTGGACCTGAAGGGGGGCATGCACCTGATTCTCCAGGTGGACATGGAGAGCGCCGTTAATAATGCCTTGACCAGAGATGGCAACGACATCAAGGAAAGTGCGGAAAAGCGCGGCCTGGCCCTGAAGGTGGGGGATGTGGCCAAAGAGGTGCTGCCCGTTACTTTGGTGAATAAAGATGAACAGGCGGCATTCCAAAAATTCTTGAAGGAAGAGTTTCCTTATTTGGCAGTGGGGGGGCCCCAACGCCAGGATAACAGTTTGGTCTTTGACCTGAGTCTCAAGGCTGATGAAATCAGCCAGCTTCAGGAACGTACCCTGTCCCAAAGCCTGGAAGTTCTGCGCAACCGCATCGACCAGTTCGGAGTGACCGAACCGGTTCTGGTGCGCCAGGGGTCCGACCAGATCGTGGTCCAGCTTCCCGGCATTCAGGACCCCCAGCGGGCCTTGGACCTCATCGGTCAAACGGCCCAACTGGAATTCAAACTGGTGGATGATCAGGCCCAGGTCAATCTGCCTGAATTGATCGAACAAGCCCTTAGGACCGGGAAACTCAAACCCGGCTATACCCGGGAGCAGCTCAATCAGGCCCTGGCGGATAAGATTCCCACTGAAGACGAAATTTACATCGAAAAGAGCATAAACCGGGAAACCGGCCGGCTGGAAAGCAAGCCCCTGCTGCTGAAAAAGAAGGTTCTGCTCACCGGCGCCGCGGTGAAGAACGCCAGAGTGAGCATCGGCGATTACAATGAGCCATACGTATCCGTGGATTTCAACCGGCGGGGGGCTGCGGAGTTCGGCAAGATCACCGGCGAAAACGTCAAGCGCCGGTTGGCCATTATCCTGGATGGGGTAGTCCGCTCCGCCCCGGTCATCCAGGAGCGCATCGGCGGCGGCAAGGCCCAGATCACCGGCTCCTATACCCCGGCTGAGGCCCATGACCTGGCCATTGTGCTCCGGGCCGGCGCCCTGCCCGCCACCGTCAAGATCGTCCAGAATATCACCGTGGGTCCCACCCTGGGGGCCGACTCCATCAAAAAGGGCCTTACCGCTGGCCTTCTGGGCACCATTTTAGTCATCGGCTTCATGATCTTTTACTACCGGTTCTCCGGGTTGGTGGCAGATTACGCCATGGTCCTTAATGTTATCCTGCTTCTGGGATGTCTGTCGCTTTTGGGGGCCACCCTGACGCTGCCCGGCATCGCCGGTATCATCCTGTCCATCGGCATGGCAGTGGACTCCAACGTGCTCATTTTTGAGCGCATGCGGGAGGAATTTCATGCCGGCAAGCCTTTGAAGGCCGGCATCGACGGGGGCTACGACAAGGCCTTCTGGACCATCATCGACTCCCACGTCACCACCCTGATCACCGCCTGCGCACTCTTTCTCTTTGGCACCGGCCCTATCAAGGGATTTGCCGTAACCTTGAGCCTGGGTGTGACTCTCAACCTGTTCACCGCCCTGTTCGGCACCCGGGTGGTGTATGACTGGCTGCTGATCAAACGCTGGCTGACAAAGCTTAGTTTTTTTGAACTCTTCCAGAAGCCCAATATTGACTTTATCGGCTGGCGGCGTTACGCCTTCATCATCTCCGGGGCCCTGTCGATTCTGGGTCTGGTGGCCTTCGTGCAGCTCTCCCGGGGGTACGGCAACTTGGGGGTGGAATTCAGCGGCGGCGCTCTGGTGGAGATGACTGCGGCCAAGCCTTTCACTGTCAACGAAATTCGCGGCATTCTCAATCAGGAAGGCTGGGGCCATGCCGAGATTCAGCAGATCGAAGGCGGCAAGCAGTTGATGGTCAAGCTCAAGAAGTCCGAAGCCTCCGTGGGCCAGATGTCCGAGCACTTGGCCGATATTCTTAATAAGGCCATGCCGGACAATAAATTTACCGTCATCGGCAAATCCGAAATCGGGGCCTCCATCAGCCAAGATCTGCGCAACAAGGCTATAGTGGCCATCATCATTTCTCTGATCGGCATTATCGTCTACATCGCCTGGCGCTTTGAATTCATCTTCGGCATCGGCGCCACCGTGGCCACCTTCCACGATGTTCTGGCCGTCCTGGGCGTCTTCTGGCTGTTCAATATCGAAATCACCCTGCTGGTGGTCACCGCGCTCCTCACCCTGGCGGGGTATTCCCTCACCGACACCGTGGTGGTTTTCGACCGCATCCGGGAAAACCTGGCCCGGAAGCGGGGCAAACTGGGAGACATCATCAACCTCAGCGTCAACGAGGTGCTCTCCCGCACCATCATCACCAGCACCACTGTGTTCCTGGTGGTGTTGGCGCTGTTCTTTTTCGGCGGCGTGGTCCTCCGGGACTTTGCCCTGGCCATGATCTTAGGAGTGTTGGTGGGCACCTACTCTTCGGTTTTTGTGGCCAGCCCCGTGGTCTATGCCTGGCGCAAAGAGGCCAAGAGGGTGGAAGTGAAGCGGGAAAAGGTCATCGAACTGGCCGCGGCCAAGAAACGCAGCGAAGAAAAGAAGGCCGAACCCAAGAAAAGGAAAAAAGGCGGGAAGAAGTAAAAGCCGGTTTTCGGTTTTCAGTTTTCGGTGGGGCAGGTGATTTCGGGGATAAGCAAGCGTGTAGGACAGGCGTCCCCGCCTGCCTCGGGACCGCCTGATAAATGGTGCCCAAACAGAGCTTGGGCGAAAAATTTGCGTTCCCAAGCAGAGCTTGGGAACGAGTTAAGATTGGGATATGGGCACCCAGAACCCAGAACCAGGAACCCAAAACCCCGCAGCAAAGCCCAAGGCTTTGGTGCTTTATGGCTACGGCCTGAATTGCGACTACGAGACCGCCTTTGCCTTCAACCAGGCCGGGGCCGAGGCGGTGCGGGTCCATACTACCGATCTGTTGGAGAATCCCGGCATCCTTTGGGATTACCATCTGTTGGCGGTGCCTGGAGGGTTTTCCTGGGGGGACGACCACGGGGCCGGGGTCATTCTGGCTCTGCGCCTGAAATTGGCTCTGGGCTCGGCTTTACAGGAATTCATCGCTGCGGGCCGCCTGGTCATCGGCATCTGCAACGGTTTCCAGGTTCTGGTCAACCTGGGGCTGCTGCCTGGCCTGGCCGGGCGCGCCAATGCCCGCTTGGCGGCGCTGATCCCCAACGACTGCGGCAACTTCCGGGACGCCTGGGTCCACCTCAAGGCCCTGCCTTCCAAGTGCGTGTTCACCCAGGGGTTGGACATCCTGGAACTGCCCATCCGCCACGGCGAGGGGAAATTTTACGCCGAGGGCGCGGTTCTGGCAGAGTTGGCCGACCGGGGCCAAATCGCCCTGAAATATGCCACCCCTTCCGGAAAGGCGGCCATGGGCCGGTTTCCTTATAACCCCAACGGCTCCCTCATGGACATCGCCGGCATCTGCGACGCCACCGGCCGGGTCCTGGGCCTCATGCCCCACCCCGAAGCCCACATCTCTTCGTTTCAGCATCCCACCTGGACCAGGGATAAAGAATCCTACCGCCGCCGGGGCGAACCTTACCCGGAAAAAGTGGGCGCCGGTCTGGCCCTTTTCCGGAATGGGGTACGTTACCTCCAAAATCTGGTATAAAGAAAATCTAGGCATCCCTCACTGGTAAGGCACCACGGCATCAAAAAACCAGCGTCTATATTCCTTGCCAAAAGAGCCTCTGGCAAAATGTAGTCGCAGGCTTTACCATGAAAGCCAGAATCTAGAGGCGGGTTTTAAGCCCGCCCCTACAGAGAATTTCATCGCTGAAGGTGGCCAAATTCCTGGCCATGTCATAGCCTGCGCCTGCACAGGCGGGACGCCTGTGCCCCTGGGGCTTTAAGTATGTGCTCGTCCTTAGTTATCAAGTGGATAAGGACCCTCTCTCCCAATGGACAGCCTGGAGGAAGTCAAAGATGATTAAAAATCTAAAGCAGGTGGTTTTGATAGCCGTGATGACGGCAGCGTTTCTTTTCAATTTCAACGGCCCGGCCACAGGAGCCACCAAACTGGTGAAAGGCCAGACAATTTATATCCCAAGTTATTCAAATGTCATCAGCGGCCCGCCCATATTGATGGTGGTCCCTTTGCGAGCCAATCTCATCATTCATAATACCGACCCCTCGCAGCCTATAACTGTGGAGAGAATCGATCATTATGATACCGACGGCAAGCTGGTCGAAAAGTATTTGGCCAAACGGGTCAAACTCAATCCTCTGGCGGCCACAAGGGTCATCGTGAGGGAACCCAAAAAGGGTGATGAAGGTTTGGGGGCCAATTTTATTGTCCAGTGGCAGGCAGAAAAACCGGTGAACGAACCCATTGTTGATTGCTTGATGCTGGGCACATTGGGCAATCAAGGATTTTCTTTTTTCTCCCAGGGCAGGGTAATCCAGGAGGAATATTAAGTTAGTGACTGAAGTTATTTAAATTCAAATAAAAAAGGGCAACCGGTGAAGTTGCCCTTTGTGGAATGATTTTTTTAAACTCGTTACCGTTGGAGCAACCGGGGTAAGAGGTCGGCTCCCTGTTCCAAGAGCAGGCCAGTGGCCTGGGCCGCGGCTTCGGTATACGGCCGGGGCTGGTCTCCCAGAGACCGGGAGTCATAGAGCACATAGGGTACCGGCTCCGGGCTGTGGGTGCGGAGGGCCAAGGGGGTGAGGTGGTCACAGAGCACCAGGAGACGGTACGCCCCCAGTTTATCCAACCCCGCCACCATCGGGCCTACCACCTTGGCGTCGAAGTCCTCGATGGCCTGCAGCTTAAGTTGCAACTCGCCACTGTGGCCTGCTTCATCCGGGGCCTCCACGTGCACAAAAACCAGGTCCATTTCTTTTAAAGCATTCAAGGCCGCGGCCACCTTGCCGGCGTAATTGGTGTCCAAAAATCCTGTGGCCCCAGGGACCAGGATGGAGGTAAGACCGGCATACTTGCCAATCCCGCGGATCAGGTCCACTGCAGAGATCACCGCGCCGCTGAGACCGAAGCGCTCCTGCAAGGTCGGCATCTGGGGAGAGCGTCCCTGCCCCCAGAGCCAGATGGAGGTAGCCGGTTTTTTGTCTGCCGCCATTCTACTCCGGTTGACAGGCTGACCCTCCAGCACCGGCCACGAAGCCCGGATCAGGTCCCATAGGGGTTGGGCATCTCCGGACATGAGGTGGCCTACTTCCTGGCCTGACCAGTCATGGGGCGGATAGGTGCGCCAGGAGGGGTCTCCCGAAGCCCAAACCAGGAGATGACGGTAGCTCACCCCCGGGAAAAAATGGCGCCCGTCCCCTCCCAGTTGGGATTCTAAGGCGGCGACGAGTTCTCTGGCCTCAGCGCTGGTGATGTGCCCGGCGGAGTAGTCCTCCATAAAGAGCTGCGAGCCTTCGTGGCGCAGAGTCACCAGGTTGCAGCGAAAGGCAACCTCCCGGGGGCCCAATTCCACCCCCAGCGCCGCAGCTTCCAGGGGCGCCCGCCCAGTATGGTAGCGCTCCGGATCATACCCCATGATGGCCAGATTGGCGATGTCACTGCCAGGTTCTTTACCGGGGGGAATAGTGCGGGCGCAACCCAGTTCGCCTCGCCGGGCCAATTCGTCCAGATGCGGTGTGGCCGCAGCCTGAAGGGGAGTTTTGCCCCCCAACTCGGGGAGGGGATAGTCCCCCATGCCATCGCCCACCAAAATGACATATTTCATCACCAACCTGCCTCTTATACAAGTTGCACTCATCGACGTAAGACAAGCTTTGTAGGGGCGCACAGTCCTGCCGCCCGCTTTCGTGAAAGTTCATAATTGCGCGCACTTTAATAATAACCGGTAGGGCGCAAGCAGGCAAGACAGGAGGAAAAGGGTAAAGGTCCATATGAAGAATGGGGCGCTTCACCCTGGAATAGCCGGGCCTGGGGGAAACCATTATGCCCCCAGGCGCTCAACCCGCCGTGATTTAATCAACCGCCGCCCTGGGAATCCTCCCACATCTGCAAGGCTTCCGGATCCCAGCGTTCCTCCGAGACTTTGTGCTGGTCTTCGGAAACGGCTTGCTGGATGGCCAACTGCTGATACCGATCATAGGCCGCCTTATTTCCTAAATAGCACTGCTTGGAGTCGGGGTCGGTGCACACTAAATAGACGGGCGTCTGATACTTGTTCAACACCACTTTCTTGGCCGGTAAGGTCTGAACATAGGTCAGATTTTGGGATTTAGTGGGCGTATGCGCTTTAAACCCCGCCTGCTTGAGCAGGTCTGATTGGGAAGTTGCCGGGCTACCCGACGGTGTGGTGGCGCAGCCCATTAGGAAAATAACGGTTAATGTTACCACCAAGGCTGAAAATAAGACCACTTTGTTTCTCATGTCCATATACCTCCTTGTAGATAAGATATGCACGTTGTGCTTAGTAGCGCTGCTCCAATTCCCTATGGCAAGTCTGGGTCATCCTGGCGCAAGTCTATATGCTAAGAATTTGGCCTCAGGTTTTTAGGCTGCCTCCAGTGGGGGTGATGGGGGTGCCGGACGTTCAACGATATGCTTAATTTCCGTCAGGGTCTCATTAATGCGAAAGAAGACGATTAAAATCTCGCAATAAACCCTTACTCCCAGGGGGCCGAGAATAAACAATAATATACCCTTCCAGATATAATGTCCCATTCCCGCCTGTTGGCCACTAATCCCCATTATTATCATGCCGGCCCCTGTAAACAGGCAGATGAGAGCGCCGACCCAAAAAATAACCTGGATGATTACGGGCGTGACCATGGTCCGAAAGGCCCAAAAATCGCTCATGGGAATCTCCTTAAAAGCGAAATAAAATATGAAAATATGATCTGACTGTTCGTATATTAGTGTCGCTTCCCGTTACTGTCGACCAATCTCACGATTTTCTTTAATTTTGATAGGGAAAAAATGGCAAACATGGCCTGGAGGGAGAAAGTTAAGGGCGCACACCCGGCAAATTGAGGACAGCCGTGGGTGGCTGTCCTACACCAGATTTTCGCGAGACCTCAGAAGGGCGGACACCCAGGGCTGCCTTGCGCTAAATCTGAGCGGCATGGAGGTGCGGGTCTTCGATGCGATAAAACACTGTGGGCGGGGAGACGCAGGAAAGCTGGTCGATTTCGGCCATGGCCTGGCGGGCGTCGGCCTCCCGGGCCTCATGGGTGATCATGACAATGGGCACCGTTCCCGCCACCTCCCGGCCCTTTTGGATTACCGCGGCGATGCTGATGTTGTGTTTTCCCAGAATGCCCGAGACCTGGGATAGGACCCCGGGCCGGTCCAGGGCCGAAAACCGCAGGTAGTAGTTGGTCACCAGGTCGTTGATGGGCTTGATGAGCCTACGGTTGGTCAGGGCCGATTCCCACCCCAGGGCCGGCACCCGGCCTGGGACTCCGCAGATGAGATTCCTGGCCAAATCTATAATGTCGCTCACCACGGCGCTGGCTGTGGGCATCATACCGGCGCCCTGGCCATACAGCAGGATGGGCCCCACCGCGTCACCGGTGAGATAGACCGCGTTCATGGCGCCGTTGACGTTGGCCAGCATGTGGTCCCGGGGGACCAGGGTGGGGTGGACCCGGGCCTCCACGCGGTGGCCGTCATCCCGGGTAATGGCCAGAAGTTTCAGACAATAACCGAACTCCCAGGCGAATTGCAGGTCCAGGGGGTCCAGCCGGCTGATGCCCTCCACCGCGATGGAATCCAGGTCCAACTGCGCGCCATAGGCCAGGCTCATGAGGATGGCCAGCTTATGGGCAGTGTCGATGCCTTCCACGTCCAGGGTGGGATCGGCTTCGGCAAACCCCTGGGCCTGAGCCTCGGCCAGGGCCTGGGCATAAGGGGCGCCGCTTCCGGTCATTTGGGTAAGGATATAATTGGCGGTGCCGTTGAGGATACCGAAAAGCTCCTGGACCCGGTTAGCCGCTAACCCCTGGCGCAGGGTCAGGATGATGGGGATACCGCCGCAGACCGAGGCCTCGAAGGCGATCTCGACGCCGTGGGCCTCGGCCGCCGCCAGTAAGTCATTGCCATAGTGGGCCAACAGGGCCTTGTTGGCGGTGACCACGTGCTTTTTCTTGTCGATGGCCGAAAGGACATACTCCCGGGCGGCAGTGGTGCCGCCGATGAGTTCCACCACAATATCGATTTTTGGATCGTCCAGGATGTCGGCGGCCCGGGTGGTGAGCAGGTCAGCAGGGAGTTCCACGCCCCGGGGCCGGCCCAGGTCCAGGTCAGCCACCTTCTTCAGGATCAGGGGAGTTCCCAGACGCCGGGAAAGCAATTCCTGCTGCTGGGTGAGGAGGCGGGCGACGCCTTCGCCCACCGTGCCGAAGCCGATCAGACCGATGTTTATGGGTTTCATGCGCTTGTTAGTGTATTTTGGATACATGGGGTTATGGCTTTTTCCGGCAATTATTCCTAATCATATTAAAAGGTTATTACTTACTGACACTTAGGAAAGCCCCTTAAATCTTTTGCCTTGTCTTCACCTCTTGTAACTTTACCATGAACAACTCTGCTTGCTTTGCCATAAATCTCCCATATCCTTTCATTCAAAGGATTCCCTCTTGTAGTTAGAATATTGATATAAAATGTAAACGATTTATTTTCTGAAAATTTATTTTTTAACTGTTTTTTTGCATAAACAAATATCAATTATTCCTGCTTCGATAATCGTTCTGCACATAGATAATAAGGCATTATAATTTCCAAACGAATAGCATTAAAAAGCCTCATTGATATAGCTATCTACAACATTATGCTTAGTTAATTTTAAAGCAATTGGACCAAAAGAATGCCTTCTGGTAAAGATATCCAAAAAATCATAGTGGATACTGAACCATTGATGTGCCTTACGGAAAAGATCACAGTCAAAAATCGGTTCCCCAGCTTTCTTTTCCATTATTTCTATTAATTTATTGTACATATTTTCTACTTCAAAAGGTTCATTAGTAGAGATTTTATTTATTATTGGCCGAGCATTCTCATTATTTATGGTTAAAGCCACAAAGTGATGAAGATCTTGTTTAAGTCCATCTCTAATCTCATAAAAATTATAGGCAATATCCAAAAAACTAGAAACATCATTTGATAATATTGCCTCAATAGCTCGTTGGTTTAGTTCTTTCAATTCCAAAGCCTTTGCGGTTATTTTTTCTATTTTATTATGCCTGTACGTCTGATAGTCCATATCCTCCATGATATTTATCCTCCCTCCGCCATACCAGTTTTACCACGGCTACGGCGCTTTGTGGGGCCAACAGATTTCTGAGCCACTTCTATAAGATGACGAAGGGCTTCATTCACCAACTCTTCAGTCGGAAAAACCTTCGCAACCTCAGGGCTCAAGAGGACCAGATTTGTTCCCTTTTGATAAGCCTCAAAATACTTGCCCCGAACACCTTCGGTCAGGTCTTCACGTCGGTATTCCGAGCGCAATTCATCAGATTTATCCTTCTTCATAAATTTTTCTCTCCTGCCGCGTTATCCGGCGCGCGCTGATTATTCTCAAGGTCTCCCCACGGCTTGAATGCGAGACAATCAGCATTTGGTTGAACCTTGACATGCCAATGGTTATATATCTATCTTCATCAAGAGAATGGTCCGGGTCCGGAAAGGTAATGGCAAGCGGATCACCAAACACCGTGGCTGCCTCATGAAAGGTGATTCCATGTTTCTGTTTGTTGGCTTTGGCCTTCTTCGCGTCCCACTCGAATTCCATTATATTTCTATCTTGATTAAATCGCGAACTATTTAGTTTGCTCGCTTGACCCCTTTGGTTCTATAAGGCAACTCTTGGGATAGGAAAAGGCCCCATCCCTTTATTTCGGGGTTGTGGGAGGGAGTTTGAGGGAGGGGGCAGGGGCTTTCGCCCCTGGCCACCTCCCTCAAAAAATCACTTCTCCGGCGCGGGCAGGCCCAGCTCTTCCAGGCTTTTGCGCAGGACTTTGCGCAGGCCCCGGATGGCCTGGTTGGTGCGGTGGACGTTTTCCACCAGGGCGAAGCGCACGTATTCATCGCCCCATTCGCCGAAGCCCAGGCCCGGGGCCACTGCCACCTTGGCTTCCCGGATGAGCATCATGGCGAACTCCACCGAGCCCAGGTGCCGGAACTTTCGGGGGATGCGGCCCCAGACAAACATGGTGCCCTTGGGAGGTTCCACCCTCCAGCCGATGTTATGCAGGCCGCGACAGAGGGCGTCCCGGCGCTCCTTGTAAACCGACACGATCTGCTCCACGCAGTCGTAAGGGCCGTTCAAAGCGATGATGGAGGCGATCTGGATAGGCTGAAAGACGCCGTAATCCAGGTAGCTCTTGATGCGGGTCAGGGCGTGGACCAGGCGCTGATTGCCGCAGACGAACCCCATGCGCCAGCCGGGCATGTTGTAGCTCTTGGAAAGGGAAAACAGCTCCACCCCCACCTCTTTGGCGCCGGGCACCTGGAGGAAGCTGGGAGCCACATAGCCGTCAAAAACCAAGTCGGCGTAAGCGAAATCATGGATAATGTAAACCTTATACTTATGGGCATACTCCACGATACGCTTGAAAAAGTCCAAATCCACGACCCGGGTGGTGGGGTTGTGGGGGAAGGAAATAATGAGCATCGTGGGCCGGGGCCGGATGAGTTCGGTGATGTTGGCCAGATCCTCGAAAAAATCCCGGTCCGGGGACAGGGGGATGCTCACCAGTTGCCCACCGGAAATGACCACAGAGGCGGAGTGGATGGGGTAGGTGGGATTGGGCACCAGCACTACGTCCCCGGGCTCCACCGTGGCCAGGACCAGGTGGGACAGGCCCTCCTTGGCGCCGATGGTGGCGATGGCCTCGGTTTCCGGATCAATGTCCACATCAAAGCGACGCTTATACCAGTCGGCAATGGCCACCCGCAGCCGGGTGATGCCTTTGGAGGCCGAGTAGCGGTGGTTGGCGGCCTTGCCCGCGGCTTCGACGAGCTTGTCCACAATGTGCGGCGGGGTGGGCATATCGGGATTTCCCATCCCCAGATCGATGATATCCTCACCCCGGCGCCGGGCCATCATCTTCAGGGCGTTGACGGTGGCAAAGACATAGGGAGGCAGACGTTTCATCCGGGGGAATTCTTCAATGGCCATGTGTATCTCCTTAAGGCTGACAGGGCGATAATTCCATAAATGATTATCCCAAAGGGTCCGCGCAAAGTCAAAGAAAAGTGTGCAAATTTTATTTTCAAGGATGATTAGGTTAACATATTGTAATTACAATATTATATCATATATAAACTAGAACCATGCCCTCGGTTTGCAACAATCACCTTTATTTTTGTGCAATTAGAGTATTTATGAAATATTAAATTGTTTCCGTGGTATCGTTAAAAGCTGCTTTTAACTCGTTATTTTTTGAGAGCATTTTCGTGGTCTATTTCTATTCAAACCGCCCATTGCATATCGCTGGGTTCTTCCTTATCATTTAACCAGTAAATTTCATTCTGGCAGAGGAGGAAATCCCTGCACGGACTATAACCAGGAGGTCACCATGACCAGAATGGAGCGCATGAAACGGGAAGCCCGAGAAACCGCCACCCAATTGGGACACCACCTGGGAAGGTTTCGTCCGTCGGTGATCGCCATAGATGCGCCGGTCTCCACCCAAAGACCGGCGGCGGTGGCGGGCTGCGAAATTTGCGGGGCCATAGTGATGGTGGATTCAGCTCCTCTAACTGGAGAGGCAGCGATCACCGGGGAAGGCGTGATCCGCCGGTGCACCGCCATTGAGCAGGCAGGCCACGAGACGGCTTGACCGGCAGCTTAAAAACGGTCGCTTCAAGGCGGCGAGGACTTCTGGCTCAGCTCGCTATTAGGATCAGCCTCATCCAGGCATTGACAAGGGCCGTGCTTGTGAACCAGTCGATTGAGTTTGCCGCAATAGAGTGCCGAAAAGGTTCTACAGGACCCTGAGCCGTCAACTGCAGCAGTCTTGGGAAATGAGGCCTCCGGGCAAGATAAGTCACACCACTTCATCCTGAGTTTTCCTGTTCATGGTTACTTAGGATTACAGATAATTAGCTGGTTTCGCCCAGACGGCGGCGGATTTCCTCCAGCAACGGCGGGATAATTTCCCGAAAATCCCCGGCAATGCAGATATCCGCCACCTGGAATAGAGGGGCCTTGGGGTCGGAATTGATGGCCACCACCAGTTCCGAACCGTCCATACCCACCACGTGATGGGACATCCCGGAGATGCCCACCCCGATATAAAGTCGGGGCCGGATGGTCTTGCCGCTTTGCCCGATCATCTGTTCTTCCGAGGCCCAGCCTTCGTCCACCGGGGGCCGGGTGGCGCCCACCGCACCGCCTAAAAGGTTTGCCAACTTTTCCAGCAGCTTCCAGCCTTCTTGCCCTCCAATACCCCAACCCCCCGCTACCACCACTTCAGCCTGCTCCAGGGGCATGGCCTTGGGTTCTTTACGGCAAACTTCCAGGATCTTGGGGCCTGCTTCGTCCAAGTTATCTTCCACGGCCAAAGGAATAACTTGCCCAGTCCTGGGAGATTGCGGAATCTTTTTCATAACTCCCGGCATCACGGTGGCCATTTGGGGGCGATGCTGGGGGCAACGGATAGTGGCCACCACTCCGCCCCCCCAGCCGGGAACCATCTGCAGGAGGTTCCCATCTGCATCCAACTGCAGATCGATGCAGTGGGCGGAAAGGCCGGTCTTGAGGCGCGCTGCCAGGCGGGGAGCCAGTTCCATGCCCAGACTGGTGGCCCCGAACAGCAGGATGGAGGGCTGGTGCTCCCGGCAGGCCTTAGTCAAGAGCGTAGTATAAGGCAACAAGCGATACGGCTCCAGCTGAGGGTGCTCCGCCATCAAGACTGTATCGGCTCCGTGGGAGAAAATCAGGCCGGTCAAGGATGCCACATTGGCGCCAAGCAACAAGGCAGACACCGTGCTGCCTGAGGCCTCGGCCAGTTCCCTGGCCTTACCCAAGAGCTCCAAGCCGACATTGTGCAGCATCCCGTCCCGCTGCTCCATGAATACCCAAATTTGCGGTTTTTCCATTTAGTCAAAGTTTCCTGTTAAATGATTCCCATTTGGCTGATCTTGTCCGCCAACTGCCGGGCAATATCCTCGGGGCTGCCCGTAAGTCTCACGCCCTGGCGAGTCTTTGGGCGCAACAGAATATCAGCCATTTGGGTGGGGGAACCCCCCAAGCCGATAAGTCCGGCTCCCAGATGCAGATCGGCATTGCTCCACACGGCAATCTCCCGGGTTTCCGCCTCCAGGATTTCAAGAAAGGAACTATAGCGGGGTTTGTTGGTTTCCTTCGTGAAAGAGAGGAGCAGGGGCGGTTCGGCCGCAAGTTTGACATAACCGTGTTCGATTTTTTGGGTTACCACCAACTGCCTGGCCTCTCTGATTTCCATGTGACTCACGTGCATAATATTGGGAATACCCAGGAGTTCGGCAATTTGAGAAGGGACCTGGGCAGTGGAGCCGTCCAGGGTGAAGTTGCCGCAACAGATCAGTTCAAAAGGTTCCAGACGGCGGATTGCCGCGGCCAGAATCCTGGAGGTGGCCAGGGTGTCTGACCCGGCAAACCACTGGTCCGAGAGTAGCACGGCCCGGTCGGCCCCCATGGCCAGGGCCTCCCGCAAAACGGGTTTAGTCGAAGCGGGGGCCATGGCAAGCAGGATAACTTCTGAACCATATAAGTCTTTGATTTCCAGGGCGGCTTCCAGGGCGTGCTTGTCCAAGGGGTTGATTACACTGGGTATACCCTCACGAATCAGAGTTTTAGTCACAGGATCCATTGTGAGCCGGTCCCAGGCCTTCGGGTCTGGGACCGGCTTAACACACACAATTACTCTTTCCATATCCCTTTGCTCTTAGCCTTTCTTGTGGTACGGCGCCAAGGCCGCCCTTCCGATGACCACCTTGCCGATTTCTCCGGTGCCTCCCGCGGAGATCGTCACCATGGCATCCCGCAAGAGGCGCTGGACCTTGTATTCTTGCATGATGCCGTAGGCCCCGTGAATTTCGATGGCTTTCTTGGCACAGCGGGCCGCAGCGTCGCAAGTGTAAGATTTCGCCATGGCGCTTTCCGTATCAAACCGCATATTTTGATCCTTCATCCAACTGGCCCGGTAGCACAGCAGTCGGCAAATGTCCAGGTCTGTGTAAATCTCGGCGATATAAAAACTAATAGCTTGCAAGGCGCTGATGGGTTTGCCGTAGAGGACCCGTTCGCTGGCAAATTTGGCGGCTTCTTCATAGCACGCCTGAAGAATCCCTAAAGCCGTGGCGGCCATGCCGGTTCTGCCGCTTTCGCTGACGGTCTTCAGAGCCACCCCCAGGCCCCCGCCCTCCTGGCCCAAGAGATTTTCCCGGGGAATGGCACAATTGTCGAACACCAACTCACCGGTATTGGAGCCCCGGAGGCCGACTTTATGCTCCACCCGCCCGGTTTTGGCGCCGGGAGCGTCCTTGTCCACGATGAAAGCCGAAAGGCCTTTGGGGCCTTCCCCGGTTCTGGCAATAACCAGCCAATAATCGGAGGTATGGGAATTGGTGATAAAGCATTTCCTGCCGTTCAAGATCCAGGTGTCGCCCTGAAGTTTGGCAGTGGACTGCATCCCTAACACATCCGAGCCCCCGGAAGGTTCGGTAACGGCCACGCACCCCATAGTTTCGCCCCGGGCCAGGGGGGGGAGATACTTCTTTTTCTGGTCCTCGGTGCCGAAATCATTCAACGCGGCGATGGCCATGTGATGGACCTGCATGCCCATGGAGACGGCGGCACAGACCCGGGCCATTTCTTCCAGCACGATGGTCCGGGCCAGATACCCCAAGCCGACGCCGTCGTACTCCCGGGGGGCGATAATGCCGGTGATCCCCAGTTTGGCCATGGGTTTGAGAAGATCCACGGCAAAATCCCCGGTCTCTTCCATGGCCTCGATTTTAGGGGTAATCTCGTTTTCGGCGAACTCCCTGGCCGATTTTCGCAGCAATTCCTCTCTTTCGGACAGTTTAAAGTCCATACAAAATACCTCCTTTTAGGGTAAGACCGGCCGGTCCACTTGATTTCAGTACAAATTATGGGAGGCTGATCATGTTTAAGAAGTCAATGAGCCCTTGAATGGTGCGATTAAGATTTTCCTTGGATTTATCCGAAGTAAAGGAGACGCAAGCCCCCAAAATGCCGCAGAATAGAATTTCAGCCGCCATGCCGGTATTAATGCCCTCCCTCAGATTGCCGCCTGCCTGTTCTTGGTCCAGAAGGTGCTGAATCAGGTTCTTGAACCTGCCGAAACCTTCATTTACTTCATGGGCCAGGAGGGGTTGCTGGTCATGCAATTCCACCGCCAGGGCGACAAAGACGCAGCCTCCCGGGAAGTTTTCCGAGTCAGCCAGATAATGATCCCGGTAGTTTTCCAGGATCTGCTTGAGTTTATCCACAGGCCGCTTATAGTGGTCCAGGCCGGCCAGATTGCGCTGCCGCCAGATTTTGCGGGCTTCGCTTAGGGCTGCGAAAAAAAGGTCTTCTTTACTTTTAAAGTGGTTGTAGAGCCCCCCTTTCGAGGTGCCCACGGATTCCAGGATGTCACTGATAGATGTGCTCATATAGCCTTTGCTGGAAAATTGGCGCAAAGCCTCATGAATAATCCTGTCTTTGAGTGCCATCATTATCTCTTTAGAAACCGACTGGTCGGTCTTATTATAGTTAAGGGGTTTTAGTTGTCAATTATTTTGAATTACTTTGGAGGAGGGGCTTAATGGTCGCAAGAATAAAAAAGGGTTACGGTTCAAGCCCGTAACCCCTTGATTTTCTTGGTAGGCGGTACAGGATTTGAATTAGTGACTTCCAGCGTGTGAGTGTGAGGGGAATTTTTATCAAAATCGACCCTTAGATATTAACCTACAAGAATATCAAAGAAAATGTACTGCCATATTGAAGCATGGTCCTTGGTTTTTTTCCTAAGTTTTTGAAGTTATGGGCACCAAATGGGCACCAAAAAATGTCTTGGAAAACCACATGAATTAAAAGTTTCCGGGAGTAGCGATACCAGGCAAGGAATCTATTCTGGATCGCTTCCCCCTGGTTCAGTACAGGGCACTTTCCCCATTTTCTGGCAAAAAATTTTTCTTGAATAAATAGATAGTAGATTACCTATTAGGAAAGAGAAGGCGTTCTTATGGAAACCACAAAGCTTTTTACTCAGAAAGAGGTCAACAAAATCTTCAGCCATATACCCAACAAAACTTTGCGCTGGTGGGGGATGGGAGACCTCTACGGTTGGGCCGATCAAGTTAATGATGGGAGAGGGATTCATCGGTTATATGAAGTTGGTAATCTTTATCAAATCGGCATCGTCGAGGAACTTTCAAGTCTGAACATCCCAGTTGAAGTTATAAATAAAATTATGCGGAAAAATTTCCTTTCCGGGTTGGTGATGTACCCAGTTGAACCAGATTTAGAAAAAGACGAAATTGGGGGAGGAAAACAGGTGAATGTTGCCGATCAGATGAACAAAATTTTAGTTATCACAAAAGAGCTTAGTCAATTGCATATGTTCCACAAAAAAAGGAGGCCACCTGAGTATGAGGCCTTTCTGACCAACAAAGCCGAGGATGAAATTGTTCTTGGTCCCGGAGAACTATTCTTGGATAGTGTCAAGATAATTATCAATCTTAGAAGGATTAAAGGTTTTGTAGATTCCCTGATTCGCGACTTCACTGGGGGAAGACTTGATTTGTCAGATATTGACTTGTCAGATATTTAATCTATAATTTTTTTTCGTTTTTAATAGATATCTGGTTATCTATTAACTATCAAAAGGGAGGTCTTATGAAATACAATTTAAAAAACTTGATCTTCAAATCGGGTAAATCCCAATGGCAAATCTGTGGGGAAATAAACTGGCCGGAAGCCAAATTATCCCGGTTTGTCACCGGCAGAAGAGTCCCTTCCCCTGATGATCTTGAAACTTTGGCGTCAGTGCTCGCTGTGTCTCGCCAAGAATTGCAGGAGGCTCTTCAATAATTCACAGAGGAATGCAAATGAATCAAGACCTTACATGATTATGAGCAAGGCAGGATCGTACCTCAGCTCCATCAGTTCAAGAAATTATGCCAAATCTACCAGCTCGATATTTTTGAGATCATGGAAATTACTCAATCTCAAGTTTGTCGATATTCGGAACCTGAAAACCTTTCGCGCCGCCTGTCACTACAAAGGCCTAACCCCGGCCGAAGCATTGCGAGAATTTACGGCAGTTTATGCCCACTTACAACGACTTCGGGGAGCGCCTTCTCGCCGCGCCGCATTTCTCTCTACAGGAACTGGGCCTGAACTAGAGTTTTTTTTGCTCGATCGGTCTCTGCGGTCTGGTGCGGGTCCCCTACGAGTCCCAAGATTGTGAGCCCTCTACCATGAATACGCCACTTTCCTCCGCCGCCGGGAAGAGACCATCCGGGAACTCATCGCCCACCGCACCCTGGACGAAGACCTGCAGGAGAAGATTTACGCTGCCCTGATGCCCCGTTTAACCCACCTTTAGTTAAAATATTTCTTCCAGCAGGGCTTGCAAGGCGTCAGGAGCTTGTAATTCTTCCCGGCTCAACTGTTGCACCACAACGCCGTCCCGGAAGATCAGCGCCTCGTCGGCCAGTCGGCGGGCCTGGCTCAGACTGTGGGACACAGCAATGATGGTATAGCGGTCTTTAATGGATAAGAGGAGTTCTTCCACCTTGAGGGAGGCTCGGAAGTCCAGGGAGGCGGTAGGCTCGTCCAACAGGAGGATCTCGGGTTCTAGGGCCAGCAGGCGGGCCAGGCAGAGGCGCTGCTGCTGGCCCCCGGAAAGGGTGTGGGCCGGCGCGTTCAGACGGTCCTTCACTTCCTCCCACAGATGGGCTTCTTTGAGCGCCCAGGCCACCCGGGCAGGGATATCCCGGCGGGGCAACCCCAGGACGAGCTTCACCGGCAAGGCGAGGTTGTCGGCAATGGACACGGGCAGGAGGTGGGGCGTTTGAAAGACCATGCCCACCCGACGCCGCAATTCCGTGAGGGGCATAGCGTCCCGGTAGATGTCCCGCCACTCGCCCTGCAACTTCAACCTTAAGGAGCCCCTGGTTTTACTTTGAGGAAAGCACTCATTGAGGCGGTTAAGAGTGCGGAGGAAGGTGGTCTTGCCGGAGCCGGAGCGCCCCAGGATCACCGCCAGACGGCCCCGGTGAAATTTGGCGTTCAAGTCATGCAAGACCTCCCGCCCGGCAAAGCCGACGTGGAGACTTTCCACCAACACGGTGGGGTCTAAATTAACAGGTCCTTGTGGTCCCATGCCTTAGTAAAGGTGCTCTTAAGATAATAAGCTCCCATAAAAAGAGCTGCGGTCAACATGAGCAAAATTAGGGCGGCTCCGAAGCCCT
This sequence comes from Thermodesulfobacteriota bacterium, assembly GCA_049322355.1. Classification (GTDB taxonomy): domain Bacteria; phylum Desulfobacterota; class Desulfobaccia; order Desulfobaccales; family 0-14-0-80-60-11; genus 0-14-0-80-60-11. The sequence continues at coordinate 35,166 of JBMORG010000023.1, forward strand.
GGGCCAGTTCGGCTTCGGACCGGGCTTCCGCGGCGAGATAAAAGATGTGGAACGGCAGGGCCTCATATTTACCAAGGATGCCGGAGGGCAAGCCGGCGTTGGCCACCACCCCGGTAAGCAAAATTACTGCGGTATCCTCAGCGGCGCGACCCACGGCGAGAACGACTCCACTCAAGATGCCCCGGCCTGCCGCCGGGAGCAGGACATGGACTATATTCTGCCAGGGGGTGAACCCCAGGCTGAGGCCTGCCAGCTTTAGTTCATCCGGAAGGCTCTCCAGGGCGGTTTGCGTCATGACAATCAGGTAGGGGAGCACTAACAAAGCCAGGCACCCGGCGGACAGCAAGAGACAGGTATTGGCCTGGGGCGCTATCGTTTTTTTGAGAAAGAGGATCAGGGCGAAGCCGAACAGCCCCATCAGAATGGACGGGATGCCCGCCAGCAGTTCCACCGCCAAACTGAACCATGTTTTCCAGGAACCGGAAGCGTACTGGGCCAGATAGATGCCGCTGGCGAGCCCTAAAGGAATGGCCAGGAGAGAAGAGAGGAGGACCAGGGCCACTGTGCCCACGCAGGCCGGCCAGATGCCATGCCACACCGGGAGGCGTCCGGTGATGGCCTCCCAGGGCGGCGTATTGCCGAAAAACAGGGACAGACTGAGGGTGTCAAGCCCGCGCACCCCCAGAAATCCGAGAAAGAGCAATACCACTCCCACGGTGGTCAGCACCGCCAGCCAGGAGCAAACCTGCGCCAAAAGAGTGATTCTCTTAATCATGGCTCCTTGCCGATGGAGCAGCGTCGGATTGGAGCCGCCGGAGGGTCAAATTGATCGCGGCGGTGATTCCGAAGAGGATCAAGCCGCTGGCAAAAATTGACTGGTAGGCCTGGCTGGTGCTGTCCGTGGCCACCACCAGGGCGATATGGGACGTCAGGGTGCGGATGGAATCCAGGAGAGAATGCGGCACCTGGGGGGCGTTGCCAGCCACCATGAGGGCGATAATGGTGTCGCCCAGTGCCCGGCTGAAACCCAGCACCGCAGCCGCCCAAAGACCCCGGGAGGCCAGAGGCCGCATGACCCAGAGCAGGGTTTGGGCCGGGGAAAATCCCAACGCGGCGCTGACCAGGCGCACCTGAGCATCCACTTGCTGGAGCTGGGCATGGACCAGGAGCACGATGGTGGGAAGAATCATCAGGCTCAGGGTTAGTGCGGCGGTGAGCCAGGAGTACCCGGTGCTCTCCGGAAAAGTCCCGCGCACCACCGGTACCAGGAAAATCACCGAAACGAACCCGTAGATCACGGTGGGGATGCTGGTCATGAAATGGATCAAGCCCATGATTGGCCCTTTCAGAAACCTTGGTCCCAGGCCGTGGGCAAAGCCGCACAGCCCCAAACCCAGGGGATAGGCCACCCCCATGGCGGCTCCCGCCAGACAGAGGGAGCCTGCCGCCATGGGGAGGATGCCGAATCTTCCCTGAAAGGGACGCCACTCCCATGACAATATCTCCGCCAAATGCCCCTGGGAAAAGATGGGGGCCGCGAAATAGGCCAAAAACCCCAGGATGGCCAAAACCGAGCCGGAGGAGATCAGGGTGGCCCCCAGCAGTATCCCCTTGATGACGGCTTGCCGTTGTTCCAGGTGATGCCGGCGTTTTGGGCCGCCGGTTCCACCTTTTTTAAGGTCACCTATCTGGGCCATCAAAGCACGATATCTTTCCAGGGTTTGGAGTCTTCACGTCATAAGAGGATGGCATCAAGGATTTCGACCGCAGAACGGACGTAGGCCGGACACCTCTTTGTAAAAAGTCCCAACTTTCCGGCCTCCTTAACTCCCTCGGGAGTGCCCATATCAACTCCCAGCAGTTGAGAACATCCAAGATGCTCATGCCTGCCCTTGAACTCCTTCAAGAATACCGCCACCCGCTGAAAGGTTGCCTTATCCGCCTGTTGGTCCGTATCGGCGGTCTTGCCGTATTTCAAGCCGATCACCATGAGGGCTCCGGTCACCGCTCCGCATTCGGAACCCATGCCCATGCCACCGGCCATGGCTGTTGCCACCCGTCGCGCCATTAGCTGCGGCATCCCCAAACCCGGCGCATAAGTTTCCAAGACCGCCTGGGAACAATTCATAGATTTCATGAAGCGTTCAACCGCATAATCCGGCCGGTTCTGAGTAATCTCCGGCGGGGTTGCCGTGCATCCCAGGAAGGACAGAGGTTGGCATAGGACCACCAGACCGGTTCCCACGAAAATCTTTAAGAGGTCCCGGCGGCGCCAGTTATCGGAGAGGAGTGCGTTTGTCTGGTCTTGCATGATTCCATCCTTTTGCAGGAATATATGGGGTTTTAAAGCTGTTTGGCTTAACACGTATTTCAACCCTTCCTCCGGAGCGCCTGCCTAAGGGCCGACGCTCCAGCCAGTGGTGGAGAGAGGCGAATTACTGAAGAGGGATGAATCCGTGCTTCTGAATGATTTTAGCTCCCTCCGGACCCTTAATATACTCTATGAAGGCCTTTACCAGGGGCTGCGGCTCACCCTTGGTGTTCATGTAAAGCTGGCGGGTAACGGCATAGGCCCCACTCTTGGCGTTTTGCTGGGTCGGTTCCGCGCCGTCCAGATTGATCCCTTTCACCTTCTGGTCCACAAAGCCGATGCCCAGGTAGCCGATGGCCAGGGGGTCTTGCTCCAAAGCCATCTTCATGGCCCCGTTGGAGGCCACGATATTGGCTTTGGCGTCAATGGGTCCCTTCTTCAGGAGTTTTTTCCAGAAGGTTTCCCGGGTGCCGCTGGCCTCGTCCCGGGAGAAAAGATGGATGGGGGCATTGGGGCCGCCCACTTCCTGCCAGTTTTTAAGCTTCCCGGCAAAAATATCCCTTACCTGCTGTGAGGTCAAGGCACCCACGGGATTCTTAGGATTGACCGCCACCGCCACGCCATCAATGGCAAAGGGGAAGGTCTTCAGCCCATACTTGTCAACTTCTGCGGGGGTAAGGGGCCGGCCGGTATTGCCGATGTCCACCAAGCCTTCGCCCACTTTCTGGACCCCCACCCCGGAACCGCCCCCAGCCACGGTGACGCGAATCTTGGGATTGGCCTTCATAATCGCTTCGGCCGCGTCTTTCATCACCGGGATATGGGCGGTGCCGCCGGCGATGTCGATTTTACCTTCCAGGTTTTGAAAACTCTGCAAACCCTGGGCCCAAGCAGAAGTGGTTGTACAGATGGTTAGAGCCAGTGTGAAGATGATAGCCTTTAATCCATTTCTTGAGTTGAGCATAAGGAACCTCCTGAATAGTTTATTAACCTTCAAAGGTAGTTACCGGCAATCCCCGCTTTTGCCACTCCGGGAACCCGTAGGGATCGCGGTAGACCTGCCTATAGCCAAGTTTTACAGCCACCCGGGCTGCCGAGTCGCTCCGTACTCAAGCCAGGCCAGCTCAGTAAAAGACCACCAAGCGCTCTTTATCCGGTCCCAGAATGGTAGCCAGGAGCCTTCTGGACCGCCACCGGCCCCACCAGGAGGGTGTTAGTGCAAAGTTGACCGCGCCCTTGATGTGACCCGCCCGGTATTCAGCTTCCGGGCGGGTGTCCACCAACAACAAGCTCTGGGGATCTCTCTGGTAGCGCCTTGCCAGTTCGTCTGTGGTGAAGAGACGATACCCTCCTTTGGCAGCTTCGGCCTGTACATCTCCCCATTCGATTTCTTTGGCGGGAATGGCACGGCGGCGCCACCACCACACTGCTCCCAGCAACAGTGCGGCGGTTAATACAAGTAAAGTCACATGGAGAAAGATCATGTCTCACCCTCCTCGAGGCGGCCAACAGCCATTCAAGCCTCCATGATTTTTAACCGCTGCAAAAGGTCCATCTCCCTGACCAGTCGCGCCACCGCCTCCGGCACCAAGTGCTCCCAAGGTTGACCCAGACCCATGAGCCCCCGGATGGCGGAGGCCGTCAGTCCTTTTTCTGAACCGGGCTTCCGCCAGAGGATTTCCACGTTCAGGTTCAGCGACTCGAACAGCTGGAGTTTCCGCTCTCCCCACTCGTCGTAAATGGTCAAGTAAAACGTGGCATCCAGGGGAACGTAATATCTGTAGAGCTCCGGAAAATTTATGGGCAGCGGCACCAGGGAAAATTCCCGGAATTCAAGTCCCTGGTCCAGAAGGGTGTCCCGGAGCATGACGTAGCGTTCGTAAAACGTCAACGGATTGTCCTGGGTCGAACTCCGGTGCGGGTCCGCGGGGTCGAATTTGGTCAGTGTCGGGTCCGGGTTGGTAATGGCCACCACCAGATGGCGGCAACGTGCCTTGGCAGCCAGCACATATTTCAGGTGATCCAGATGAAAGAGTTGAAAGCGTCCGTGCACCACGCCTGTTTGGCTCAACATACCATTCCCCTTTATCTGTCAAGGGTCCGTTTCATTTAAGTTTTAAGGGCTTGTAGTTCCCTGGAAAGAATGGTTGATCCCTGGGGCTGTCCATCAGGCCTACGAGTTTGCCCCGGTCCAGGAAATTCAGGATCAGCCACATCAACTCCCCGCCACGCACCAAGCCCAAAGCCCCCTGGGCGCAGCTGACTTCATTAAACTGCGTCACCTGGTCCCGCCGGGTGTATTTCCCCACCATCAGCAGGGGCACCGATTCCCCCGAATGGATCATTTTGCCGTCACTGTTGGTGGAATGGTCGGCGGTGATCACCAGCAAAGTTTCGGGATCGGGGAGGATTTTCTCAAGAGCGAAACTTAGGACCCCGTCCAGTGCGGCAATGGCGTCCCGCTTGATCAGGGGGTTCTTGGTGTGGGCCGCTTCGTCGGGGGCCTTGGTGTGGACATAAATAAAGTCGTAGTCTTTGGCCTTGTGGGCCAATTCCAGCCGTTCCTGAAGATCCGCCTCAGGCCGGTCCGTGTCTTTGACCGGCACGATCTCCAGACCCAGGTATTGGCTTAAACCCCGGTAAATGGGACCCGCTGCAATAGCCAGAGCCTTGAGTCCCCACTTTTCCTTAAAAGGCGGAACCGGTTTGTATTGCCCAGCCCGCTGCAGACCCACTGCATTCAAGGGCGCCAGACCTTGCCGGACTCTGGCTTTATTAAGCGGGTGCCGGGATAGCTGTTGATAACCCCAGATGGCATAACGGTTCAGGGCCTGGGCTGTACGCCTAGCGTTTTCAACGTCTTGAGCCTTCTCCCAGGGCAAGACTTCCATGAGGGGCCGCCCCTCGTAAATGGGGTTGGAATCGGTGATCTCGGGGGACACGTCACCCTTGACGATGACGATGCTCCTGATGCCGCCGGTGGGCTCAAACGTGATATCCGCTCCCTTCCAGTGAAAGGTTTGGATGGCCTTTTGCAGCTCCAGGCAGGTGGCTTGATCAACCTTAGGGTCCTCCACCACCAGCACTAGTTCGTCTTTTTTCTTCCTCACCGAAAAGATTCGGCCGAGAAGGGCCACATCCTGATCGCCCAGGGGAAGATTTTCTCCCAAAGCCTCGATATAGCCCCGGCCGGAAAAACCGGCGAAATCATAGCCGAACAGGAGGAAGTGGGCGATTTCGCTGGGCAAGGCCATGCCCTGGAGCCAGGGGTGGTACAGGCCGGTCATGCCCAAGGCCGCCAGGCGGTCCAAGTTGGGGGTGCTGGCCGCCTGCAGGGGGGTCTGACCGTTTAACACGGCGTGGCCCCGGTCTCCCAGGCCGTCCAAGATAAGGAGAATACAGCGCATAATCTGGCTCACCTGTGCGGTTCTGGGGAAGAAGACGCGGGTTGACGGATATTACCCTGGGAATTTAGGAATTCCTGAACCACCTGCAGGGTGGGCAAAAGTGTAGCCTCCTCCCGGAGTTCCAACACCCACCAATTGCACAAAGGCAGACCCAGGAGCAGTTCCAGGCGGTCTTGCAGATCGGCCAGGGATTGGGGAGGCAGATGCCCGGCTTCTGTCTCTTCGTGATAAACATGGGCGTTGATAAAACGCTCCGGGTGCGGCGTCACAAAATCCCGCACCCGAAAAAGGCCGCTGGCAACCGCGGGGCTCACCCGGGCATGACCCACATCCAGGGTGGCCCAGGCCCCGGACAGGCGGACGAGCTTTTCAAATAAATCCGGTCTGCTGGTCCAGCCCCAGGCCAGGTTCTCGATGCAAAGTTTGAGCCCCAGCCGGTTGGTCAGGCGGACCAACTCCGTCAGACCGGCCAGGGTCTTCTGCCAGCTCAGGTCGAAGGCCGATTCCCGGCCCAGGCCGCCGATATGGATGGTGATGACGCGCCCTTTCAGTTTGGCCACCAGATGGCAGACCCGGCGCAACAACTGCATGGTACGCCGGTTTTCTTCCGGGTCCTCGGCGCCTAAATCAAAGCGGGCAAAGGCGCAGTGATACCGGAGGTCAAGGGGTTGCAGGCCGGCAATGGTCCGGGTAAGGGCGCTTTCAGCCGCAGGAGTTTTTGGAAAATTTTCCAGGTTGAAGGTCCAATCCACCCCGTTGAAACCGTGGGTTAAGGCGAAGTCTCGGAGTCGCCCGGCCTCGGGAAGAAAATTGCAGCAGGCCAATATTGGCTGTCCCATGAAATACCTTCCTGCTAACCTCTATGCTCTCTGTATTCCTGGTGTCTGAGGCGCTTTCCTCGGCATGCCCACAACTGCATGCCTCCGTCCAATCATGGCATCCTTGACCTGAGCCGGGAAAATATGTCCAGCTTACCGGGTTCGGATAATCTTCGCCGAAAGGCCCCAGAGGTATGGCAACGGTAAAAAGGCTAAAATGAAGGCAGGGGGAAGAACTTACCTGGGAAATGAAATAATGGCGGGTTTACAAGGAACTTAATGCTTGCAGTCCCAATCCCAGGTGATCCTCTCCGGCCTTAGCCAACCGGTTAGATATGGGGGCCTTGCCAAGACCCCCAGAACACCTAAGGTTCAAGACTTTCTGCGATTTATGAGCAGGAGCAGTTGCACCTGGAATCCCCTCCCTTAAAGACTTATGGCAATTATAAACTATGGAGAGAGAGAATCAATTTATTTCCCGTTAGAAGTCTTGCCAGGCCACGTTAACTAAGTCAATACCCCAGGTTCTGTCCATGAAGGGCTGCGCCCAGGGCCCCCACCAGATCCGGCTGGTCCGGAACTAGGACGGGTTCCCCCAGGCTTTCTGCCAAAAGGGATTTAATGCAGGGGTTATGGGCCACGCCGCCGGCAAAGAGCAGCGGCGGCGTCACCCCCACCCGGTGCAGCATAGCCGCAGTGCGGGAGACAATGGCCAGGTGCAGCCCCATGGCGATATTGGCCGGAGACTCGCCCCGGGCCATGAGGCTGGTGGCCTCGCTCTCGGCGAACACGGTGCACATGCTGTTGATCTGGATGCGTTTATCAGCTTGCAGGGCGAAATCCCCAAATTTCTCCAGAGGCACTTGGAGGGCCACGGCCATGAACTCCAGGAACTTGCCGGTCCCCGCAGCGCAGCGGTCGTTCATTTCGAACTTAGCCACTTTGCCCTCCGGGGTTAAGGCAATAGCCTTGGTGTCCTGGCCGCCGATATCAAGGATAGTGCGCACTTCGGGAAACAGGCGCCGGGCGCCCAGGGCGTAGGCCTGGATCTCCGTAATGGCGGTGATCTCGGGGTGATCCAGGTTTTCCAGTAAAAGTTTTCGGCCATAGCCGGTGGCTACAATCCTGGCGGCCCGCACCCGTTCCAGCAGACTCCGGCACTGCCCCAGGGGATCGAAGGTGGTGGGGAGCAGGTCCCACTGCACCACCTGGTCATCCTGGAGCAACACCAGTTCTATGGAGCGGGAGCCGATGTCGATGCCCGCTATCAAGGAGTGGTTATCCGGCAGGAATTTTTCACCCATTAAACATCTCGTACACCAGTTGATCCCGGGCTTCATCCAAAAGCGCCCGGGCCCGTTCCAGAATTTTTACCGCCCGGGGCGAGGCGCCGCCGGGTCCGACCGCATTATCCAGCGCTATCTGGACGTAGGCCAGAGTTTCGCTCATCAGCACGTTTTTCAGTTCATTCACCCGCTGCCGGTCTTGGAATCCTGGATGCAGGTGCAAGGGAATGACCGGGGCTTTGTCAGGAATCATGATAACCCTCTCAATGTACCATCTCCAGGAAGGCTTCCACCCTGGTCTTGAGTTGCTCCACGTCCTCCATGCTGTAGTCCGTTTCGATGCTGAGCATGGGGATGCCCGCCGCTTCCAGGGCTTTGCCCACCTTGAAGGCCTCAATGGCGTAAGGCTGGCAGAAGTTTAAGGCAAAATGGATCACTCCCTTGACTTGGAGGTCCTTGGCCATGGAGACGATATTTTGGAGCCGCTCCTGGTTAGGCGTGAAACAGGCGCAGTCAATGCGCATATAGCGGTCCACCAGGGCGTCCAACAATTCCTCCAGGGTGTCACCCGATTCGTTCACCAGGTCCCGGATGTTCCGAGTGCCGATGCAGGATTCTTCCCCCACGATGACCGCGCCCGAGGATTCCACAATAAAGGGCAGCTTCCAGTTGGGGACCGCCATGGGACAGCCGGACAACATGAGCCGCGGGGTCTTTGGGGGAACGACTCCTTCTTTAGCCTGGACCCGCTTTTCCAGTTCATCACACAGTTCGCCGATCTTGGCGGTGAACCGGACCGGGTCGTCATAAAACCCGATCTGGTTAATGAGCAACACATCCCGACCGGAGATGGGGGTGGGGACCGCAGCCCGAAGTTGGTTCAAGCGCTGCAGCACCCGCCGCCGCCGGTTCACCATCTTGATGGCCTCCTTGAGTTTGGCTGCGGTGATCTCTTTGCCGGTGCTCTCTTCAATTCTCTCCTTAAAGCGCCGGACTTCGGCCTTCCACAACTCCCGGTCGCAAGCCTGTTTCATTTGGGGGATTTCCATGACGTAGACCGGGGCGTACTCCTCGAAGATTTCGTAGGCCTTTTTCTTGCCGTCGCAGGTGGTCTCCCCTACTACCAAGTCACAAGATTCAATGTAGGGGCACAGGCGGGAGAGCTTGAACCCCACAAAGGATTTTATAAGCGCGCAGGTGTTCCGGGGTAGAATCTTCTCCGCGGCCTCCTTGCCGATTTCGGCCCCGGCGCACAAACCTACGCACACGGCGTCCGCGGCCAGCACCAGTTCCTCCGGCACAAAGACGCAAAAGGTGCCGATGACCTTGCGGCCCTGGGCCTTGGCCTCCTGGAGTTCCTTGATGCGCAGGCCGTGGACTTCGGATAGGACGAAATCCAGGTATTCCATGCCCTTGAGGCGGCCTTCCTGGGTAAGATAGATGTCGCCGTAAAACTTGCCCAGAACCTGCAAGAGACCCTCGTGGGCCGTGAGGTCAAGGTTCAATTTTTCCCACATCTCGTCGTAGGGGGTTGGCATAAATTTGGTCTCCTCTGATGTTTGCTGAGGGGCTCTCCGAGCCCCTTGGTCAAGTTTGCCTTCCAGGATCAAGGCATATTCTTGTGGAATTCTACTTACCTACCCTCGCCAAAGCCTTGACGTCGGCGCAGGAAAAGGCCTTGCCCCCCACACCCCAATCGCCGCTTTTCACTTCCTCGATGACCACCCAGGTCACCGGGCGCATGTGCTCGCCCTCCAGGTCGACCATGGTATCGGTCATGCGCCGGATCATCTCCTGCTTCTGTTCCTGAGAATAGACGCCCTCAATCAATTTAATGGTCACTAACGGCATAAGAAGTCCTCCTTATCTTTAATTAAGTTAGCGCTTCCAGGTTGACTGCTAATCATTCATCCAGAATCAGGGCATCAGCCACCATCTCCCAGATGTATTTCACTTCGATGTCCAGGTTGTATTTGGGCTTCAGGTTCTTCATGATCTGGTCCCGGCAGTTGGAACACCCGGCGACGACCAGATCCGCGCCCGTGGCCTGGATGTCCCGGGCCTTGAAGCCGCCATGCTCGGTCTTTTCTTTTTCGAAGGGCCCCGGCCAGTTGCCCGAACCGGCGCCGCAACAGTAGCTCTCCAGGCGATTGTGGGGCATCTCCCGGTAATTCTCCATGTCGATGAGGTAAGACAGGATCTTCCGGGGCTTCTCCAGGTTGGAGTCGTCGCCGAAGGTCAGGTACACCGAGCGCATGTGTTTACAGGAGTCGTGCCAGGTGACGATGCGGCCGGAATGGACGCTTTTATCCACCTTGATGCGGCCGCTCCCCAGCCAATCCAGGAGCACATCAAAGAAGTACACATAGTTGTGGCCGGTCTCCGGGCCGAACTCGTGCTTGAAGTATTTCTCCAGGTTGATCCGGGTCCCATAGGAGGCGCCGCCGCAGTCGGGCAGGATTAAGGTTTTGGCCTGCAGGCGCTTCATGTTCTCCACCTTGCGCCGGGCGATTTCCTTGCTGGCTTCCATGTTGGCGGTAAAGATGCCCCAATCCACTGATTCCCAGTTTTTGGAGGACGTGGTCCAGTCTGCCTTGGCAGCATAAAAGATTTTCCACCACCACTTCATGTCGTCGGGTTCGGCGTAGGCCTCCTTGGAGTTCTGGAAATGGATATAATCCGCTCCCACTTTTTCCACCGGGGTGACAAAGCCGGGGCAGCATTCCTCGGCCAGTTCTTCCCCCAGTTCCTCCAGGAGGGTCACATAGTCATCCTCGGGGATGCCCATGTTGTTGCCGGTCTTCAAGACCATATCCACCCCTTTGTGGAGAATGCCGGGGACTTTGTCCCGGGGCCGGGCTGCCTTGGCCGCCATCCACACTTTGACCAGCTTGACGCCCATGGGGCAGCCGATTTCGCAACGCTGGCAACCGGTGCAAAACCAGACGAAGCGGGAGTCGATAACTTCCTGGTCCATGCCAAACGCGGCCATGCGGATAACCTTGCGGGCGTCCAGACCTTCATCCTTGCTGCTTTCCATGCCGGTCAACGGGCAGCCGCCGGAACAGGTGCCGCAGGCAAAACAGGCCTGCATATGAGATTCCGAGAGAATGTCGCTAAAGATACTCTTCCGCTTTCTTTCGAACAGATTGCCCAAATCCAGAGATTCCATCATAATTTCTCCTTGCTGGTTTGCTGGTTAAGTTGCGAGTTGTTAATGGGTTGCTATACTTTGCTGCCCCCGTCATCCTAGGCGGCCAATTTTTCCACTTTAACGGCGCAGACCTTGAACTCCGGAATCTTGGCCACGGGGTCCAAGGCCGGGTTGGCAAGGACGTTGGTCTTCTAGGCCGCGATGCCGGAATCCGGCTGGGTTCCCAGCCAGGCGGCTCTTTCTTCTCGTTTCACCGGGTTGGGCCCCAGTTTCATGGCCCGATCGTACATTTCCCGACAGACGGTGGCGAATTTGGGGCCTTCCCCGGAGCTGACATGGAACATCTCCAGGCGCTCCGGCTCAATGCCCATAGCGGCCAGGTCATTTTTCAGCTTGGCCACCCGTTTGACCGCGCGGCTGTTGCCTGACAGGTAATGACAGTCCCCCAAATGGCAGCCGGAAACAAAGACCGTATCGAACCCCAACTCAAAGGCTTTGAGCAGGTGAATGAGGTCCACCCGCCCGGTGCAGGGCACCATCATAATCCTGATTTCCGGCGGGTATTGCAGGCGCATGGTGCCCGCCAGGTCAGCGCCGGCATACGAGCACCAGCGGCAACAAATTCCCAGAATTTTCGGGGTATATGCTGAGTCCATAACTCCTCCTTTCTTAGATGTTTAGGCAACATTTGTGACTGCCGGCCGTTGGGCCAGCCAGGCGGTTCGAATTTCCCGCCGCACCGGATTAGGGCCCAATTTATAGGCGCAGTCGGTCATTTCCTGGGCAACCGCGGCGAATTTCGGCCCTTCCGAGGCCGAGACATGAAACATTTCCACCCTCTCAGGCTGCAGGCCCACTTCTTTCAGGATTTCTTTCAACCTTTCCACCCGCTTGCGGGCGTAGAGGTTGCCGCTCAAATAATGGCAGTCCCCTTCATGGCATCCGGACACAAAAACGGCATCCGCCCCCACCTCAAAGGCCTGGAGCAGGTGCAGAATGTCAATCCGCCCGGTGCAGGGCACCATAATGATCCTGATTTCCGGCGGATATTGCAGGCGCATGGCGCCCGCCAGGTCAGCGCCGCTATAAGAACACCACCGGCACAGAAAACCGATTACTTTGGGAATATATTTCTGGTCCATTGATCCTCCCATAAGCTTTGGTTGCAACAAGTGAGGGTTTCCCGTAAGGTTCCGGCCAAAGCCTATCCCGCAGCCAGGTCTTTCAGTTCAGCCAGGGCCTGATCAATCTGGGAATAGATCTGTTTGTGGCTGAAGCCCAGGAGGGTGATGCACTCCGAGGGGCAGTTGGCCGCGCAGGTGCCGCAGCCCTTGCACAGGGCCTGGTTCACCTCACAAACTTTCTCCGTCTCTTTGTAGTCGATGGCCCCGAAGGGGCAGACCCCCACGCAGGCCTGGCAGCCGGAGCAAAGCGCGGGATCGATGCTGGCCACCACGCCCCCGGCCTTGATGGACTCCTGGCTCAGGACCACTGTGGCACGGGCCGCGGCGGCCTTGGCCTGGGCAATGGCTTCGTCCAAAGGTTTGGGGTAGTGGGCCAATCCCGCGACGAAGACGCCTTCAGTGGCAAAGTCCACCGGCCGGAGCTTCATGTGGGCCTCCAGAAAAAAGCCCTCGTGGTTCAAGGGCACCTTGAACATCTGGGCCAGCTTTTCCTGCTCCTTGACCACGATGGCGGTGGCCAGGGTCAGGACATCGGGCCGGATGATAACCGGGATGCCCAGGATCATATCTTTCACCGTGACCTGAAGGCCACCGTCCGTGGTTTGCACCACTTCAGGCTTGGCATCCGCGGCGTAGCGGATGAAGATGACCCCTTTCTCCCGGGCCTCTTTGTAGAGGTTCTCTCTCAGACCGTAGGTGCGGAGGTCACGGTAGAGGATGTAGACGTCCATGTCCTGGTTGAGTTCTTTGAGCCGGATGGCGCTCTCCACGGAATGGGTGCAGCAGACCCGGCTGCAATAGGGGCGTTCCGGTTCCCGGGAGCCCACGCATTGGATGAAGGCCGCGCACTTGGCCCCGGCAACCAGAGGATCTTTATCCCGGAGGGCCTGGTCCATCTCCAGGGCCAACATCACCCGGGGACTTTCCTTGTAAAGGTACTCGGTGGGCTTATAGGAGTGAGCGCCGATGGCGATGACCGCGGCGCCGTGGGCTACCACGGTTTCTCGGCCCCCGGTACTGAGGGTGCTGTTAAAATTACCCACAAACCCCTGGACGTCAGTGACTTCCGAGTTGAGGTGGACGTCGATGAGCGGATGCTTGGTCACCCGCTGCACCAGGCGGTCCACATAGGGCTTGACCGGCTCGCCTCTCCAGGTATGATTGAGCTTCAAGGCGTGGCCGCCCAGGAAGTCCTTTTTCTCCACCAAGTGCACCTTAAACCCTTGGTCTGCCAGCCCCAGGGCCGCCTCCAGGCCTGCGGCGCCGCCGCCGATGACTAACCCGGCTTTAGTGATGGGCAAGGTGAACTCTTTTAAGGGTTGCTGCAACGCCACCTTGGCCACCAACATGCGCACCTGGTCTTTGGCCCGCCGGGTGGCCCGCTCGGGCTCGTGCATGTGTACCCAGGAACCCTGGTCCCGGATATTGGCCAGTTCAAAGAGATACTTGTTAAGGCCGGCTTCCTTGATGGTCTCCTGAAACAGGGGTTCATGGGTCTTGGGGGTGCAGGAGGCCACCACGATGCGGTTTAGGTTGTGCTCCTTGATGCGCTCTTTGATGATTTCCTGGGTGTCTTGGGAGCAGGTGAAAAGGTTGTTTTCCACATGCTCCACATAGGGCAGGGTCTTGGCGTAATCCCGCACCGCCTCCACGTCGATGACGCTGGCGATGTTGATGCCGCAATGGCAGACGAAGACGCCGACCCGCGGGGTTTCCTGGGAGACATCCCGCTCCGGGAATTCGGGCTTCTTTTTGGCCAGGGAGAAGCGGGCCTCAGACAAAAGCCCGCCGGCCGCGGCGGCCGAAGCCGAAGCCTCCATCACCGACTGGGGGATGTCCTTGGGTCCCTGGAAGGCCCCGCAGACAAAGATGCCGGGGCGGGTGGTGGCTACCGGGGTAAAGGATGAGGTCTCGGCAAACTTATTAATGTTGAAGTCGATCCCCAGGGTTTGTCCCATCTCCAGCACTTCCGGGGCCACTTCCAGACCCACGGACAAAACCAACATATCGAAGGTCTCGGACCTCACGGCGCCGTCTTCATCGAGATAACGCAGGCTGAGGTCGTCGGTGTCCGGCACCGGATCGATGCTGTGCACCCGGGAGCGGATAAACCTGATCCCCTGCTCATCCCGGGCGCGCCAGTAATACTTTTCGAAGTCCTTCCCCATGGTGCGCATGTCCATGAAGAAGATGGCGGCCTCCAGGCCGTTTTTGCTGTGCTCCTTGGCGATGACCGCCTCTTTGATGGCGTACATGCAGCAGACCCCGGAGCAATAGCTGTTGTCGCAGTGGTTCAGATCCCGGGAGCCGACGCATTGCAGCCAGGCGATCTTGGTAGGCTCCTTATGATCCGACGGGCGCATAAGGTGGCCCTCGAAGGGGCCGGAGGCGCTCAAGATGCGCTCAAATTCCATGCTGGTGACCACATTGGGCAGGGAGGCATAATGGTAAGCACCATACTTGGTGGGATCATAGGGTTTGAAACCGGGAGCCAGGATCACCGCGCCCACCTGGAGGTCCCGGGGCCGGTCGGTTTGGTCAAAATCCACTGCGCCGGTGGGGCAGAATTTTTCGCAGGCCTTACACTTGCCGCCTTTTTTAAAGAACAGGCAGTTATCGGAATCAATAGCGTATTTTAAAGGCACCGCCTGAGGATAGAGAACGAACGCAGCCTTGCGCGGCATCAGTCCTTGGTTGAATTCGTCCGGTACCTTCTTGGGACACTTTTGGGCGCACAGACCGCAGGCGATGCACTTGGCCATGTCGATATATCTGGCCGGTTGGTTCACCGTGACGGTGAAATTGCCGGGGTCGCCGGTGATCCCTTGCACCCGGGCCGGGGCCAAAATCTCAATATTCAAATGCCGCCCGCATTCCACCAGCTTGGGGGAGAGAATACACATGGAGCAGTCGTTGGTGGGAAAGGTCTTGTCCAACTGGGCCATGACCCCGCCGATGGCAGGCTGGGCTTCCACCACATAGACGTAAAACCCGGCATCCGCCAGGTCCAGGGCCGCTTGCACTCCGGCGATACCCGCGCCCACCACCATGACCGCGCCCACCGGATCGGTTCCGTGCTGCTGTGATTTCATAGGTTCACCTTTAGATCGTTGCTTGGTCACAGGATTTTGAAAAATAAGGCCGAACGTTTCCAGATAAACCGGTCCTCAGGCACTCTGGAGGCGTTGGCCGACGGGAAGAAAATTCATTCCTTGCGTGGCCGCCGCACCACCCAGGTGGTGTGAGAACGCAGATATATCCTGAAGATTCAGGCGATTATCCAATCGAGGCAAACAGGTTGGAGGTGCTGCAAGTGGGTGAAGCTTGGGGAGGTTCTACCTTAATGGAGGGAACGTAGTGCTTGTAAAGCTAACCAGAATCAGACCCTGGTCCCAGGTGATCCGCCCCGCCCCCTTCCAACCTGATGGGTTTCGAGAGCCTTGCCAAGGCTCCGCGGTCGCCTGAGCTTCAGGATTTTACCTTAATGGGAATCATTGGCCGATACACCCGGAATCACCTCCTTTTTTTAGACATTAGCAGCATTATAGAGGATAAAAAATCTAATTCAACAAAATTTGGGCAGAGAGTTAACCCACTACCAATCTTTAAGGGCTTTCTTCGAAAAACCCCAGTCTTTATGGGCCACTGGACAAAGATGATTTTTTGAAATTATGTCCAAGCCCCATATATAAACCAGGGGGGTAGGAGTCCCAGTCTCCGGGTTTTGGAGCGGTTGGGCACCATTTAGGCACCAAAAAGGAAAAGGGGCGACGGCTTAAAACCGTAACCCCTTGATTTTCTTGGTAGGCGGTACTGGATTTGAACCAGTGACTTCCACCGTGTGAGGATGGCACTCTACCGCTGAGTTAACCGCCCAGATGATGATAAAATAATCTAAAATCGTTTTTTTGACAAGTCCTGAAACCATTCTTTCCGGTAACTTTCTAAGAGCTCAGCCCGTTGCCAAAAGAGTCTCTTGCAAAATTCATCCAAAGACCGACTGTTTTTCTTGATTGCTAATTAAAAGGCTTAGTGGCATAGGCTTTCCAGCCTATTAAACCGCACGGTAAAGCCTGCGGCGACATTTTACAAGAGGCTGAAAAGTTTTTTCCTACCCTGCCTCACCCTGCCCTCGCCCCCCGCTGGGGGACGGAGGTAAGAAAAAGATCCTTTTGGCAAACGCTTGCAAAGAAGATTAGGAACCAGGAGGACCGGCCTGTCTTATCATTAAGTCCTATATCCCGAGAATCCCAGATCTATGGCGGCCCATTCCGGATGCTGCCGGATAATTTCACCGGCCAGGTCAACCACCGCTTCGTGAGCGTCGATCAAGGCTGTATCGCTGGTGGCGATGGCTCCCGGAAAACTGGCCAACTCGCGTTCGGGCACCGGTACTGCCTGGGCAGAAACCTTCAAGCTCAGTTTAGCCCACATCGCCTCAGTTTGCCGAGCCAGCTCCCCGCTAAAGCTTAAAGGGGAATCGTAAAAGACCTGGAGCGATCCGACGGGATAATGTTGCGCCAAATAATCTCCCAGCAGGGCCAGAACCCGGTCAGTTTCAGCAGAGGGCTTGAAGGCCCGAGAAACCTGGCCCACGTCTCGAATGAAGCCGTCGTCCGCGGCCACCAAGGGGAGATTGCGCCCGGCGCATTCCAGGGTGATAAGGATGTTATGTCCGTCCAAGGCCAGGGGAAGGCCCTTAAGATCCCGGAGAGGCCGCAATTTGGTTCGGCGGGCGGCGGCGACATCAGGCGCAAAGACACCTCGATGCAAGAGTTGTCGGGCGGTGTGGTCCAACTTATAGCGGTTTCCCACCAGAGTCAGGGCCGCCCTCCGGGGATAGCCCCGATTCAGGAGATAGCGGAAATCGGCGGCTGGCTCGTAAAGGGTATTCACATCTGAGACTAGGTTACTTTTTCTCAGCGCCGGGCGGGCAGGGTTCCAATTTAATCCCCTGCTCCTGCAGCTTTTTCATGTACTTTTCCGGGTCTTTATTGAATTCCTGATCACAGCCCTTGCAGCAAAAGTAAATGCGCTTGCCCTTGTAGTCAACATAGATGCTTTTGTCAATATTTCCGGCCAGCACCGGACAGACGGTCTGAGGCTTGGCCGCGTCGGCCCAGAGGCTCCCAGCGGTAAAGGACGCCAGGGTCAGGATTATAATCAAGATCTTGATAATTTTCACATCTGCCTCCTCAAACTTATGCGCCATTTTGGGGGTATGACCAACCACCCGGATGGCGCAGGGTTTCCACCTAAAATTGTGTTGATAAGCTCTATTGTCAAGGCCTCGCAAAAAGTTTTATTCCCTGAAAGGGATCGGCGCCCCGGAGCAGCCAATGGCAACTGACTACCGACCCTTATTTCCTCGCCACCGCCCAGATCATTTCGTAGCTTACCGGGATGGCGCCGTTTTTCCCGTAACCGGCTTGATAGGCCGCAATCATCGAGGTCAGCAGCCGGGGGGAAAAGGGGGCAGGCCGTGGATTGGTGGCGCCAGTGGCTTGGAGGGTTTTGAGAAAGGCGGGCACCGAGGGGAAGGTAATGGTTACCATTTCTCCAGTCACCTGCACCTTACGAAATCCGGCCCCGGACAATAGGTTGGACCAGGTATTGCGGTTGTTAAAGTCTTGCGCCGGGATTTTGGGGGTTGACAGCCTAAGGCTCCCAGCGGCCCGGGCCAATGCCCCGGCCAGTTCCCGAAAAGTTCCAGGTCCCAGGGTGGAGAAAGCCAGGAAACCACCAGGGGCGAGGTTCTGATAATAGTTACCCATTGTTTCCGCCGGCTGGGTGAACCATTGGAAGGTGGCGTTGGCAATAATCAGATCGTATGCGCCCCCGAGAGGAGACTCGCCGTCCGCCACCAGCCAGGCTACTCCGGCGGCTGCTCCCAGACGCTGCCGGGCCGCCTCCACCAGGACCGCGTCCAGGTCGAGAGCCACCAGCCGGGCCTCCTGGTTGGCCTGGCGAAGCAATTGGGTGAGATAGCCGGTGCCGCAGCCTATCTCCAGGATGCGCCGGGCCTGTCCCATCGCCTCTCTCACCTCCGATACCAGCCTGTGGGCCATAAGGCGCTGCATCTGGGCATGCTGGTCATAGGACCGGGCTCGCCGGGCAAAGTTACGCCTGATGCCATGTTTGGTTTCCACAACCTCCTGTCCGCACACTGCAGCCCCCAAACCGGATTGCATCATTAAATCGTTTTGTTCAAGCATTCCTCTATTATCCCGTTAACCGCCGCCGGCTGGGTCAAAAAGGGCAGATGCCCGGCGCCGGGCAGTTCATAAGATCTGGCCCCCCCAAGTTTTTCCCGTAGGAACCTGCCTTGGGCCGGTGGCACGATCCGGTCCTCCTGCCCCTGGATGATGACCGCACCCTTCGGCAAACCAGGGAGCAGGGGCCGGAGGTCACAGGTCAACAAATAATCGAGGCCCGCAGTCAGGGTTCCGGAATCAGCCGGAGAGGCAAACACTGCTTGAGCCATGGAACTGTAAGCGGCCTCTCCGGGGGCCAGGCACAGCCTGGCAAACTCATCCAGCACTTGCCGGGGATATCCTTTAACGCCCCGGCGCATGGTTCGGACTAATGCCGGAGGCTGTCCCCAAGGGTAGTCCGGCCGCTGGCAGAAAACCGGGGCCACCCCCACCAGAACAAGTCCGCCGATGGGGGAGTCCCGAAGCTCCCTTAACGCCTCCAGGAGAAGCATGCCTCCCAGGGACCAACCCACCAGCACGCAATTCGGGAGGGGCAATTCCCTTAAGTAATCGGATAGCCAGTCTACCCCCCAAACCGGGATGGTGGGCGTCAAGACCGTTCCCCGGTCTTTAAAATAATCTGCTTGCGAGCGCCAGGCCTCACCGGTGGCTCCCCAGCCATGGAATAGGACCAGCGTGGTCATCTTCCTAATCCAAAGGCCTGCGCCGTGGCCACAATGGCTTCCCGGGCCCGAACCAAATCTTCCCGTGAGTGACCGGCAGACAGGGAAAACCGCACCCGGGCCCGGCTCGGCGGCACCGTGGGAGGGCGCAGAGCCACCGCCATCAGACCCTGCTCCTTTAAAGCTGCAGCAAACTTCAGAGTGTATTCGTTTTGTCCCACCAATACCGGGATGATCTGGGTTTGGCTTCCCAGCAGGTCCAGGCCGGCAGCCATTAAACTGCGGCGAAATACCTCCGATTCCTGTTTCAGAAACAGTCGGCGTTCCGGCTCCTGCACCACAATCTCCAAGGCCTTGTCGATAGCACCGAGCACTGGAGGCGCCAGGGCAGTGGAGTAGATAAAAGACCGGGCGCGGTTATGGAGATAATCAATTAGATGCCGGTCCCCGGCCACATAACCCCCCTGGGACCCCAGAGCCTTGGAGAACGTGCCCATGTGAATATCCACCTGCCGGGTAAGGCCCAGGGCGTCGGCCAGACCCGCCCCCCGGTCTCCCAAGACCCCGGTGGCGTGGGCTTCGTCGATCATCAGCCAAGCCCCATACCGCTCCTTCAAGGTCACCAGGTCGGCCAGAGGAGCCAGGTCGCCATCCACGGAGAAGACCGAATCGGTAACGATCAGGCGCCGCCGGGTCGCCTCGGTCTGTTGCAGCAATTGCTCCAGTCGGTTCAGGTCCCGGTGGGGGAATCGTTGGAGCCCGGCTCCGGACAGTTTGATGCCGTCATAAATGCTGGCATGATTGAGCCGGTCGCTGAAAATCACATCCCCAGGTCCCACAAGCGCTGAAATGGTCCCCACATTGGCCATGTACCCGGTGGGAAAAATCACCGCGGCCTCGGTGCCTTTAAATGCGGCCAGGCGAGCTTCCACCTCGTCGTGCAGCTTTAGGTGCCCCACCACCAGGCGGGAGGCTCCGGCTCCCGCACCCCACTGTGCTGCGGCGGCCCGGGCCGCATTAATGATTCGGGGGTCTTGGGCCAGGCCCAGGTAATCGTTGGAGGATAAGTTGAGGAGGACTTGCCCGGCCATCCTTACTCTGCCGCCGGGAAGCACTTCCTCCACCACCCGCAGATGCCGCCTGAGGGACTGGACTTCCAGGTTGGCCAGCTCCAGGGATAACTCGTCCATACTATTAATGTTTGGTCCCGTATTTCGTAATGAGACGTTGGGCGATGGGCCGCAGGGCTGAAAGAAAAGGCCCCCGCCCTGCAGGGTCTATCAGATCCGGCACCTCCGGCAGCCTTCCTAAAACCGGCACCTTGGTGAGGGCGGCGATAACGTCCGGGTTGGTCTCTTCCGCCAGGCCCGGCTTCTGGGGCCAGCGGTTGAGGATAATCCCTGTCACCTGAATGTTGGCCGCCAACGCCGCCTTGACGGTCAAAACGGTGTGGTTGATGGTCCCAAGGCCGGATTTGGCCACCACCACCAGGGGCAACTCCAGCCACCGGATCATATCCAGGACCAGAAAATCCAGGCCGATCAAAGGGACATACAGGCCGCCGGCACCTTCCACCACGAAAAATTCATACCGTGACGCCAGGTCCCGGACACCAGCGGCAATACGCTCCAGGTCCACCTTTATTCCGGCTTGGGCCGCGGCCACGCCGGGGGCCAGGGGCAGCCGTAAAGCCACAGGGGTAAGTACTTCCAGGGGCTCCGTCAACCCGGCGACGTCCGCGGCCAATCGGGCATCCGTGGGAACCAGACGCCCTTCCTCCGAGGGGCAACCGCTCTGAATGGGCTTGAAATAAACGGCCTGGGCGCCTTGTTCCTTCAAGGTTGCAGTGAGCCCTGCGGCCACCCAGGTCTTACCCACATTGGTATCGGTGCCGGTTAAAAATATGCCTTTGATTTTAGGTAGGGTCGGTAATTCCATAAGTAGTTTTAAGAGAGGGGCTGGGAGGTCAATACGCGAAAAGGAAAACCAAAAAATTTTATTCCTTATAAGACTTTCGCCTTGTTCCCTTTCTGGCTATTTCCCCCGCAAGTTCGCCCGCTCCGCCGCAACTTCCCAGGCCGATTCATTCTTCGCCAACTCCAAGCCCAAGTCCGTCAACATCTGCCGGTCCTCATCCGGCAGGCGCCCCTTCGTGGTTAGGTAATCCCCGGTCATCAGGCCGTCGGCTCCGGCTGCGAAAAGCAGGGGGACAAGAGACCGGAGGGTCACCTGGCGCCCCCCGCAGATAATCAGGGCGCGCTCCGGGAACAATAACCGAAAGGCCAGGACGATCTTTAGGGCCTCCAGGGGAGCCAGCCTGAGGCGATGCGCCAGGGGAGTGCCGGGCAAGGGATGGAGAAAATTCAAGGGAATGGCGTCCACGGCCAAATTCTTGAGGGTCTGGGCCATTTCCCAGCGTTGAGTTAGGGTTTCACCCAACCCGAAAATTCCTCCGGCGCACACGGACAGCCCCGCCTCCTTGGCTGCCTCAATGGTGGCTAACCGTTCGGCAAAGCTGTGGGTAGTGCAAATCGCAGGAAAAAAGGACCCCGCGGTCTCCAAGTTATGATGATAGCGGTACAGACCGGCGTCTTTTAATTCCCTCAAAAAAACCCGGTCCACGATCCCCAGAGAAGCGCAGACCCGGATGGGCACGGCTTCTTTGATGGCTGCCACCGCTGCCAGCACCGCGGCCTGGTCCCGGGGGGATTTGAGGCCCCGACCCGCGGTCACCAGTGAGAACCGGGAAGCGCCCGAAGCGGCTGCCTGTTCGGCGGCAACCACTAACTCATCCCGTGACAATAGGGGATAATGAGGCACCTGGCTGGCCGCCCTAACTGACTGAGAGCAAAAGGTGCAGTCCTCGGAGCACATCCCGGACTTGGCATTAATAATAACGCAGAAGCTGACCTGCCGTCCGCAGCGCTGCTCCCTGATCGTAGTAGCCTCCGCCAGCCTAGCCAATAACTCCGCGCCTTCCAGGCGAAAGATGTCTTTCCATTCAGAGTAATTCATTCTTACAAGCATCGCCCAGGGCCGGATAATTGTCAACCAAATTTATAATAACGGTTTACAATAGTCCGGGTTTTTCATGGGCCCGCCGAAGTTCGATCCTTTTTATAAAGCAGAATTCAAGGGCTGATTGTTTAGGGTGCATTTATAGTTTACAATATTGATTAATAAGAAACGGAGGACAATTGCTATGAAAAATCTCAAAGTCGCCCCATTACTTCTGTCGATCCTGGCGGTGGCCTGGCTGATGGGGTGCGCCTCGGCCCCAGAACCGGTCGTTGCAGACAAGGACTCCATGATTGATTATGTGGCCATCTGTTCCGCCATTGACCAAACTCAGGAAGGCAAAGTTGACAGACAAGAATTCTGTAACTATTTCAAGGACAAAGACTTGGGGGCCCGGACTTTCGAGACACTGGACAAACAAAAGAAGGGTTATCTGACCAGGGAAGATGTTGAGAAGAAGGAGGAAAGACTGGAGCAGGTGATCAGGCTCACCACCCCCGGTTTTACGAGATAGTTCCGAGCCCTAAACTGAAGTCTCTTAGGAGAATGACTCTGTGGCGGCCAAAGGTTCTGATTTTTGCGATAATAAGAAGCCCCGGGCATGCGAGGCACCGTGGAAATCAAGCGCGGAGAACGCCGGAGAGCCCGACCGGCTTTGGGAGTCCGGCGTGCAATAGTCAAATTTGTCAGTGATTACATCTGGTTTTATTTAATCCTTCCTCACCGTCTCGGCACATAAACCTCCCGGGGTTTGACGCCGTCGGAGGGGCCGATGAGACCTTCTTTTTCCATGGTTTCAATCATGCGGGCCGCCCGGTTGTAGCCCACCCGCAGCCGCCGTTGCAGCATAGAAATGGAGGCGTTGCGGGTCTCGGCCACCAATTCAACTGCATCAGCGTATTTTTCGTCTTTCTCGCCGTTTTCGGCGATCTCTTCTTCCTGCTCCCGCATCTCGGTGATGCCGGGCTCATACTCCGGCGCCGCTTGGGCCTTCAGAAACTCCGTAACCCGGCTGACTTCGTCGTCCGAGACATAGGGGCCGTGGATGCGCTTTAGGCGGGAGGTCCCAGGCGGCATAAACAAGAGGTCCCCTTTGCCCAAGAGACGCTCGGCTCCCATGGCGTCCAGGATGACCCGGGAGTCCGCCCGGGCTGAAACCTGGTAGGAGATGCGGGTGGGGAAATTGGCCTTGATGAGGCCGGTGATGACGTCCACCGAAGGCCGTTGAGTGGCCACAATCAGGTGAATTCCCGCGGCCCTGGCTTTTTGGGCCAGCCGGATCAGGTATTCTTCCGTGTCCCGGGAAGAGACCAGCATCAAGTCCGCCAGTTCGTCGATGACAATAACCAGATACGGCAACGAGCGCGGCAGGATACCCTCCTCGATGCGGGGGTCCGGCTTTTTTACCTTGGCTTTCTGATTGTAGCCGTCGATGTTGCGCACGCTCAAATCGCTCAGCAGGGCGTAGCGGCGCTCCATTTCGCCCACGGCCCAATGCAGGGCGGTGGTGGCCTCCTTGGGGTTGAACACCACCGGATGGAGCAGGTGGGGGATGCTCTCGTACATGGAGAGTTCGATGCGCTTGGGGTCCACCAGGAGAAACCGCACCTCCTCCGGGGTGGCCTTATACAGGACGCTCAGGATCATGGCGTTGAGGCCCACGCTCTTGCCGCTGCCGGTGGCCCCGGCGATGAGCAGATGGGGCATTTTGGCCAGATCGGTGACCACCGGGGCGCCCATGATGTCTTTGCCCAGGGCCAGGGTCAGGCGGGAGGCGGATTTCTGGTAGCTGCCGTCCGCCAGGAGCTCCCTCAGGGCCACTACCTGGCGCTTGGGGTTGGGCACTTCGATGCCCAGGACTCCTTTGCCTGGCACCGGCGCCACGATCCGGATAGACAGGGCCTTGAGGGCCAGGGCCAGGTCGTCCGCAAGGCCGGTGATCTTGCTGATCTTGACTCCCAGGGCTGGTTCATACTCGAAGCGGCTCACCACCGGGCCGGTCATGATTGCAGTTACGCGGCCGTCCACCCCGAAATGGCGCAGGGTGTCCTCCAGCTTATGGGCCTGGGCCAGCATGGCGGTTTCCTGCACCTGGTGGTTCCAGGGGGGTGAAGGGTCCAGGAGATCCAGGCTGGGAAGGGTGAAAACCCCGGCACCAGCCCCGGTTTTCCGCGGTTTGGGGGCCGCTTCCGGCGCGGTGGCCGGCGGCGTAGAGACTGACGGCGCCACGACTGGAACTTCCGCCTCGCCCCCAGCCTGGGCGCCGCTCTGAGTAATAATCTGGCGTCCCACTTTTGGCCGCCGGGGAGTGTAGGGAGGGGCTTCCGGGAGTTCCTCTTCCTTCCGGGGCCAGATCAGGCCCCAGGTGGATCGCAGCACCTGGCCTAAAAGGGCCATAAGCCCCACAAAGGACAGGCGGGTGGCTCCCATGACGCCGATAAGCAGGGCCAGAGAAAGGGCCAGGGCCGCCCCGCTGGGATTGAGGGCGGAGAGGAGGGTCCCGGCCAGGGATTTGCCCAGCCCCCCGCCGCCATAGATCAGCTCGCCCCCCCATCTGACCGCAGGCCAACCCAGGGACAGCAGTCCGGAGGCGGCCAGCAGCACTCCCACGCCGGAGACGGTCTGGGGCCAGCCCAGGTCATCCAGTCCCTCGTTATGGGACTGCCAGGCCAATCCCAGAAGCATAAGCGGGATCAGGAAAGAGGCCAACCCCAGACCCCAAATAAGGTAAGCCGCGAGCAAAGCCCCGGCCTTGCCCGCGGCATTGTGCACCGTTGCGGCCTTCCCGATGGCCATAAACCCCTGGGGGTCCACCGGCGTATGGCTCCACAGGGCCAGCAGAAAGAATCCCGCCAACCCCAGGAGCAATAAAGCCACCATCTCTTGGCCCAAGCGCCGCGGCCAGGAGACCTCGGGGGCAGAAGCAACCTTGGGCTCCAGTGTGGGCTTTGGCTTTTTGGAGTTGTTTTTCTTTTTATTTTTAGGCAGTTCGCTTTTAGCCATGACGACCTGACCTAGAATCTATTAGTAAACCGATTGATTACAGCATGTTACCCATTAATGCCTGAATTATCAATAAATTGCAATAAATTTCTTTGATTCTGTATGGTTTGAGAAGGTAGGGCTGGGTTTTAAACCCGCCCCGCCGCGCTATTCCAAACCCTACTCCGATTCCACCGCGCCCACGAAAAGGGGCGCCTCCGCTGCCGCGGTAGCCGCCAGCCGTCGCCGGGAGGTGATCCCCGTCAGGCTGGGCAGGATGAACTGTAAGGCCTCGGGCGTTATCGATAATTGCTCAAAGACTTCCAGGTCTGCCTCCGCCACCGCCTGCTCCCAAAATTGGTCCCGGGCCTTATCCTTGGACCCATAAGCCAACTCGAAAAAAACCCGCTTGATCTGGGCCGTGGCCAGCAATTTCAGGCACACAAAACAGGGCTGCAAGGTGACGTACAGGGTGGCGCCCTTGATGGCCACGCCGTAGCGGGCCGCCTGGGCGATGGCGTTGGCCTCGGCATGGCTCGCCCGGCAATAGTTGTATTTGTCCACGTCCGCGATGTTCAAGGCCCGCCGGTGGCAGTAGGGGCTGCCGTCGGACATGACCTGGTCGGAGCAGTGGGGCGCCCCGGGCATGGAGCCGTTGTAGCCCGTGGCCAGGATTTGCCTGTCCTTCACCAGCACCGCGCCCGTGGGCCGGGAGTTGCAGGTGCTGCGGGTGCTCACCAGCTTGGCGATGAGCATGAAGTATTCATCCCATGAGGGTCGCATTTATTATCCCAAAATCAATCTCCAAGATTAATATTCAGATCAGTTCCATATCTTAAATGAGCCACTTCACATGCCATTATTATTATTTCAATGGCTTTTTTGCTGAGATGTACTACAAGCCACCAACCATTTGCCAATTCATGAGAATGTTCCCGAGCTAAATCCAGTCTATGAGGATAAAGCTCCTCTGGTGAGCGTCCCGTTCCACTATATCCAATTTATAAACTCGTCGCTCGCCATAATCACCCGGTTCAGCAGGAAGGAAAAAGTGCCATTCTTGCCCATCAGTGAGTATGGCAAATGGGGCTCCCTTATGAAAGGCATACTCAAAGAGTTGGCGCTCTCCGGTTCCGCTCTGCCCCGGGGGTTTAATCTCAATTAAAGCAACAGGTCTATTGGGCGGATGACAAAGAGCGAAATCAACGCGCCTGCCATTAAGAGGATACTCCGGAAATACAATTTTAACATCATAAGTTGGCCACGATGGGGCCTGTAGGATACGAAGAACTATCCCCTGAGAAATGGCAGCTTGATTAAGATAGCATCCAGTTTTAATACCCTCTTGAATTGATTTTATATGATTACCTAACATTGTAATATCCTTTTTTAAAATCAGTGGCACAGGCCTCCGGCCTGTGGCCCCTTTTAGTTTTTCTCATAAAGCCATGGATAATCTTCGGGATTTGAAGCCAAACCCCTTTCTACCGGGTTTTGTCGGAGGTACTGCCATTTCTCTAATAATTCTTCCTCATCTCTTATGATCCGATCATATCTCTCATCCTGCCACAAGGTCCCCCGGATTCCTCTCTGGGCATTGATGGTCCTGGCGCTGAAGGTCTTCACACTTCGGATAATTTCTGACAGGTTGACGGCACTGCCATCAGGGAGAAACAAAGGCTGGGCAATCACATGGACATGGTCAGGCATGACAACCGCAGCATGAACAATCCACTTCGCCTCATCCCAGTAAAGAAGAGATTTTAAAATAATCGTTTTTTCTTCTGCGGAAAGGATTTCCTCTCTTTTGAGACGCCAGGTAATGAAATAGATGCTACCAGGCTGTTGCCAATGAGGAAGGTTGCGCCGATGTGTTTGGAAGGAAGTTACTGGGCCTCCAGATTTTTCTTTGGTTTTGGGAAATGGCATTATGTTAACCATTTATTATTCACAGGCCAGAGGCCTGTGCCACTGATAAAGATAGGTTTTTTTGCTTCTTTCAATTTCCTAAGAAACCCCTGATAATCCGTGTCGTCTCTCCCGGCTCCTCTTCCGGGGGTATGTGGCCGCATTTGGGCAGGATGACCAGTTGAGAGTTGGGGATATCCCGCTTGAATTTTTTCCCCACCTCCAAAGGCACCACCTTATCCTCCTCGCCCCAGATGATCAGGACCGGCACGCTGACGGTCTTATATTGGGTGGTGAGGGTGTCGAAGTCATTGGGTACGATCTGCCTGGCGGTCTGGACCAAGGCCTGCCGGGCCCCCGGCAGGCTGCCGTAATAAGCATAGGTATTAATCTGTTCTTCGGTAATTCTATCATCATAATAATAACATTTTCTCAGCACCAGGTAGGAGGCGAACCATGGAGAAATCACCCGGCTTCCCACTCCCCCGATTCCCGGGAGTTTGGCCAGCCGGATGAACCAGGGCATTTTTTGGGGGTAGCCGGCGCTGTCGATGAGCACCAGGGCCTTGACGCGGGCTGGCTGGTCCTGCCGGACCTGCAAGTAGGTCATGAGGGTCACCGCGCCGCCCATGGAATGGCCGATAATGACCAGATCGTGCAAGTCCTGACTGCGGATAAAGGCCGCCACCAGGTCCGCCTGGTCGCTGACCGCGTATTTGCCGTCAGCGGGCTTGTCGGACAGGCCGTAGCCTTTGAGGTCAAGGGTATAAACCCGGCGTTCCTTCGTCAGCGCCGGCGCCAGGAACCGCCAGGAGTAGGAACAGCCGCCGAACCCGTGCAGCAGGATTAGGGGCGGACCATTACCGGCTTCGAAGTAATTGATTTTTAGGTTTTGATAATCGAAGGTTTTCTGCTCTCCCAACGATTGTTCCAGGTTGAACGCCGGCGCCGTCATTCTGGCGCAGCCTGCCGCCAACAGCATGATCGATAAACCAAAAAATATGTCAACTACCCGCATGATCTATTAAGTTTCGGTTCAAAAGGCTCTTTGACTATGTGGCCTAGCGTCTTACCTGTGCGTGTTTTTATCAAACTTTATATAAAGTCGGGGGTACCCAACCATTTTTAACCCATTCCTCCCATCAGGCCCCATCCATGCTGTTATCTAAGGAAATCAGCGAGATTCCAGGTTTAACCTTCTGTCCCTTGCCGATTTGGCCGGAGACCAAAAACCGTCCCAACTTGGATCATATGTCCTTGCATGAGGGAGAGATTCTGCTTCTTGATAAGACCTTATAGCTTCCTTTATATCTCCTTTTCTTTCCAATGAGATACCCTTGATGTACCAGCAAGTGCCCACATCGTTTAATATACCTTTATTGAGAATTTCTTCTTTTTTTGAAGCACTGACCTTTCCTTCAGGAGGTTCGGGTGAATTCTGGCTCTCTAATTCACGTTGAATCCTTTTGGCAGTTGGCCCAAAATTAAATATGCATTCGTCAGCCATTTCGATAGCATTTTTATAATCTTTTTTATTGTAAGCATTCCAGGCTGCGGTAGTGAGACTTAAATTGAGCGGCTGTGTTATTGACCTTCCTACAAAAATTATCCCAGAAATTAATACCAGGACTAATACAATATACAATAATTTCAAAGATATTTTTTTTATCATAATATCCCTCTCAGCATATATCTTTCTTAATTTCTTAATTACTTCAATCAAACCCGCCAAAGCTCCCAACAGAGCAGTGATAGCTACTATAAGGGCCGTTACTGATCCCAAAATTTCTACAATCAGCGATGTCTTAGACATGATGGAATCCTGTCAAAACAGAATTCAATAATTTCAAAATATCCTTGCTGGTTGTTTACTCAATTCATTATTTTTCAAATAATTTGGTCCATGGGAATCATGTCCATTTGCATTGACCTCATCACATGCTAACAAACTCCCTGCGGTAAATCAATCCACAAGATGAAACCTGTTCAGGGGCCATTAGATTGACTTTGGGGGTTGCCGTAACCAAATTATGAGATAGGAAAGGGACTTTTTCCTATACTCTTGCGGGTGGGGTGACTTATTTAAAATGACCGGATTTCGAGTCGCTTCTGGAGAGCCACAAGCCTTACCCGCCGGCATTGGAGCAAACCATGAAAAAGGCAGTGTTGTTAACCCTGGCGGGGATATTCTTTCTATTTGGCGCGGGTCTGGTGGCAGGCTTGCACGTGTTCGAGCCCTGGGACCGCATTCTGGCGGATAAGCCGGGAACGCCGCCTCCGGCGCCGGGGGAGATGAGCTGGAATACTTACAAGAAAACCAAGCTGGCTTTGGGGTCTTTTGACCTGGTGAATGGCTTGACGAAACATGACCTGGAAACCATCCCCACCGACCGCAGTCTTGGGTTCTACTACTTGTTGGCCTGCCTCTGGCTGGCCCTGGGCTTGCGTTTGGGACTCCGGCGGCGACGCCAAGAGCGATCTTTCTGGGGCTAAAGGCGAAAAATGAAGCGGGCATTGCCCGCAAAAGATGGTGCGCGGTGCGTACCCCACATTTACCATGAACTTTTCATGGCAGATCTTGGTAAAATATTGCATTCCCAAAACCTTTGCCACAAGGATTAGGCGGGCTCACTGCCGCAGGTCGATCACCAAGGGCGAAGTTTCGGCCTCCCGGTTGAGCGACCCCGGTTCCACCAGCTTGACCCGGGGCTGGACGCCGATGCCTTGGGCCAGCTTGTGGGCAATCTCCTGCAAAAGTTCCCGCTGTTTGGTCATCTTGTCGAAAAACAGGCCCTCCCGGACCTCGATGCGCACCTCCAAATAATCCAGATGTCCCTCCCGTCCCACCACTAATTGATAGGCGGGCTCTACTCCCTGGATGCCAGCCAGCACCTGCCCCACCCGGTTAGGGAAGATGTTGGTTCCCTTAACAATGACTACTTCGTCGGTCCTGCCCTCGATGCGGCTCATGCGGGCCAGGGTTCGACCGCAGGGGCAGGGCTCATAGAAGAGGCGCACCAGATCGCCGGTGCGGAAGCGCACCAGGGGAGTAGCTTCCCGGGAGAGGGTGGTGATGACCAGCTCCCCCAATTCGCCGGGCGGCAGCAGTTCCCCTGTCACCGGGTCGATAACCTGGGGCAGGAAATGGTCCTCGCTGACGTGCATGCCGGGAAGGTGGCGCTCGGCGCACTCCCCGGCCACGCCGGGGCCCATGGCTTCCGACAGGGCATAATGGTCCAGGGCCGCGGTATAGAGGCGGGACTCGATTTCAGCCCGCATGGCCTCGGTCCAGGGCTCCCCGGCCAACAGCGCCAGTTTGAGATGGAGGTTTTTGGGGTCCACCCCCATGGCCTCCATTTCGTCAGCCAATACCAGGGCGTAGGACGGTGTAGAGACCAGGACGGTGGTGCGGTAGTCCCGCATCACCTGGACCTGGCGGGCGGTAAAGCCGGGGCCGCTGGGAATCACCGAGGCCCCCAAAAGCTCCACGCCGTAGTGGATGCCGAAGGCGCTGGTAAGGAGACTATAGCTCAGAGTCACCTGGACCACGTCCTCCCGGTCCACCCCGGCGGCGGTAAGAATGCGGGCGGAGAGCTTGGCCCAGTGGCGCAGGTCCCGGGCGGTGTAGCCCATGACGATGGGGTTGCCGGGGCTGCCGGTGGAAGAGTGGATGCGCACCACCTCTCTGAGCGGCACCGCAAACATCTCGTAAGGGTAGGCCCGGGCCAAGTCGTAGCGCGTGGTGAAAGGAAGCCTTCCCAAGTCCTCCAAAGACTGGCAGTCCTCGGGGAGGAAACCCAGGTCATCGAACTTCTTTTTATAAAAGGTGACGTTCTTATAGACCCGGGTGAGGGTGGCCTGGAGCCGCTCCAACTGCAGTTGGGCCAGATAGCCCCGATCCATCTGCTCCGCTTCCTGATCGAAGATCGCCATGTCTCTTCCTCGTTTTTCGTTTTTCGTTTTTGGTTTTTGGTAGTTAATTACAACGGCATCAACCGATCACGGCAAAGAACGTGAAAAAATATTTTGCTATACCTCAGGTACGATTGAAGCCATTAACTGAAAACCAAAAACCAAAAACGAAAACGACTTTTAGTCCTCCCGACCCAGGTAGGCCTCTATAACCCGAGGGTCCCGGCGGATTTCCTTGGGGGCGCCTTGCGCGATGACCTGGCCGTGGTCCAGCACCACAATACGGTGGCACAGGCCCATGACCAGGGTCATATCGTGTTCGATGACCAAAAGCGTAATACCCAGGGATTGGAGCTTCTCCATCAGGGCCATAAGGTCTTCGGTCTCCCGGGGGTTGAGGCCCGCGGCCGGTTCGTCCATGAGCAGGAGGGTGGGGGCCTGACCCAGGGCCCGGGCGATTTCCAGCCGTCGCTGATCGCCGTAGGCCAGGGCCTCAGCGGGTTCGTCTGCCTTACCCCCCAGGCCCACCAATTCCAAGAGTTCCAGGGCTTGCCGGCGATTTTCAGCCTGGGCCCGTTTGACCATGGGAAGGGGCAGGAGTGCCGTAAGCGTATCCACTTGCTGGCGGAGGTGAAAACCTGTAAGGACATTATCCAGCACCGTCATCCCGCCGAAAAGCTGGATATTCTGGAAGGTGCGGGCCAGGCCCAGCCGGGCCCGGCGGTAAGGGGGCAAGCCCATGAGATTACGCTCGGACAACCGGACACTTCCGGCGCTGGGGGGCAAAAGCCCGCTGATGAGGTTAAAGCAGGTGGTCTTGCCGGCGCCGTTGGGGCCGATCAAACCCATGATCTCTCCGGCGGCCACCGTGAAGGAGACGTCCATCAGGGCCTGAACCCCGCCAAAGGATTTGCTTAGGCCGTTGACTTCAAGCATGAATCATTCCCAAACCTCTTTATAGCCCTTCCCCAAATAAGCCCGCTGCACTTCCGGGTCGTCCCGCAGTTCGGCTGCCGTGCCGTCCAGGATGATGCGGCCCGTCTCTAAGACATACCCCCGATCGGCCACCTTCAAGGCCGCCCGGGCGTTCTGTTCCACCAGGAGAATGGTGGTGCCCGCGGCTTTGAGTTCCGCCAAAATTTCGTAAACCTGGGCGAGCATCCGGGGAGCCAGCCCCATGGAAGGCTCGTCCAGCATGAGGAGCCGGGGGCGGGCCATGAGGGCCCGGGCGATGGCCAGGATTTGCTGCTCCCCACCGCTTAAGGTGCCCGCGGCCTGGTGGGCCCGCTCCTTGAGGATAGGGAAACGTTCCCGCATCTCTTCCAGGTCCCGGCGCACCTCCCCTTTGTCCCGGCGGTGAAAAGCCCCCAGCTCCAGGTTGGCGGTGACGCTCAGGGAGGCAAAGACCCGGCGGCCCTCCGGCACCAGAGCCAGACCCAGGGCGACCACGCGTTCCGGTGACATACGTGTGAGGTCCTGACCGGCGAACACCACAGACCCTTTCCGGGAAGGCAACAACCCGGAAATGGTGCGCAAAGTGGTGGTCTTGCCGGCGCCGTTGCCGCCGATAAGGGTAACCACTTCGCCGGCGCGCACGTGCAGCGAGATGCCCTTGAGCACCGGCACCCGGCCATAACCGGACTGGAGACTTTTAAGGGTCAGCATGTTCGGTAGTCGGTAGTTAGTAGTCAGTAGTCAGTAGTCAGTGGTCAATTTGGAAAAGAGCCTAACTGGCAACTGGCTACTGACTGCTGGCTACTACCTCACCCTTCTCTTTTCAAAAACTTCAAACTCAACTTGCCCCGGCCCAGGATGCCTTCGGGACGCCAGATTAGCAGGAACACCAAAAGGGCGCCGTAAATCAAATCCTGGTAGGCGTGGGCCTGCCGCAGCATCTCCGGGAGGATAGTCAGAATCACCGCGCCCAACACCGAGCCAGCGATGGATCCCATGCCCCCCAGCACCACCATGGCCAGGATAAGGATAGAGGTATGCAGGCCGAAGCTTTCGGGATTGATAAAAGTGATGTAGTGGGCGTACAAGGACCCGGCCAAACCGGCCAGGGCCGCGGCCAGAGTAAAAATAAAGATTTTATAGGCCGGGGTGTTGATCCCCATAACCTGAGCGGTGATTTCATGATCCCGGATGGCCCGAAGGGCGCGGCCGTGATAGGAATGCACCAAACTATAGGTGATGACGAGGACGAAGATGACGGCGACGGTCACTAGAATTAGATAAAGCCAGGGCTCACGGAAACTCAGTCCCAAAAAGCTGGGAGTGGGAATTCCCGGCAAGCCGTCAGGGCCCCCGGTAATTTCCAGGTTGAGGAATACCAGGTCCACGATGACCCCGAAGCCCAGGGTGACAATGGCCAGGTAATCCTCCTTGAGCCGGAGGGTGGGCAACCCCAGGGCGAGTCCACATAGGGCCGCCGCCAGCATGGCCGCCAAAGCCCCAGCGGCGAAAGGTAAATGCCAGTGCAACGCCACCAGAGCCGAAGCATACGCCCCAATGCCGTAAAAAGCCGCATGGCCTAAAGAAACCTGGCCGGCGTACCCGATGATCAGGTTAATACTTACTGTCAGGATGATATAAATGCCGGCCAGGATAGCCAGATGCAGCACGTAAGCGGCCATCAGTGCCCCCGGCCTCGCAAAATTCCCTGGGGCCGGATGAGAAGCACCAGGATAAGAATGGCAAAGGCGATGGCATCCTTAAAACCAGAAGAAATATAGGCTGCGCCCAGACTCTCGGCCACTCCAAGCAGCAGGCCCCCCAGGATGGCTCCCGGAATACTGCCTACTCCCCCCAGGATGGCGGCGCTGAAGGCCTTAAGACCCGGCAGGAGCCCCATGCGGGGATAGGTGGCATTATAATATATGGCCATCATGATGCCTGCGGCCCCGCTTAAGGCAGAGCCCAACAGAAAAGTCAGGGAAACCATGCGATCCACATTGATACCCATGAGCCGGGCCGTGTCCCGGTCCAGGGCACAGGCCACAATGGCCTTGCCATAGGTGGTGTAGCGCACGAAGCCGATGAGCACCCCCATTAAGGCCAGAGCCGCGGCCAGGATGGCCATTTGCATGGTGGACACCGGCAGGCCGGCGATTTTGACGGCACTGAAGGTGAATTGGACGGGAAAGGGCCGGTCATTGGGACCGAAAATGAGCAGCGCCAGGCTCTGGAGAAAGATGGAAGCGCCGATGGCACTGATGAGAGGCACCAGGGGATGGCAACCCCGCAAGGGCCGGAAGGCCACCCTCTCCAATAACACGCCCAAGAGGGCAGCTGCGCCCATCCCCAGGCCAAAAGCCAGGAAAAAATTGACCTCCCAGGCAGCCAGGAGCAGCACCGCCACAAAGGCCCCGCACATGTAGATTTCACCCTGGGCAAAATTGATCAGGCCCAGGATGCCATAGATCATGGTATATCCCAGAGCGATGAGGGCATAAACACTGCCGGTGGTCAGGCCGTTGATTAACTGCTGGAAAAACATCAGAATGCAGGAAAAAACCCTTTAGAAGCAATCTTATACGACGCCGTCAAACGGTCCGCATCACCATATCATCTTTGGGCCGGAGTTCACAAGGTTTGTTGCGAATTAAAGGGGGACTAGTTGTAGAGGTGTAGCAGGCCGCGCCGCGAAATTACCCATTCAACCGGAATAAAAAAGGCGGCCCGAAGGCCGCCTGGTTAAGCAGATCAGGTTTAGAAGTGGTAGTTGGCCCGCACCAGGAAGGAGTGCAGGTTCAACGGAGCTTCTATCGTGATGCCAGCGACATCATAGGAAGGAGTGAGGCGACGGTAACGGTAAGCGGTGTCAATAGAAACATTTTTAAAGGCAAACCACCGGATACCGGGTTCCACCACCAGGGCGATGTTCGTTTGAGAACCGGAGCCGATTCCGAAGGCACCGGCATCGATGCTGGTAAAGGCTATGCCAGGACCTACCCCGATGTAAGGATGTATCCTTCCATGAGGAACTTCGGAATCGGGCATAAAGCCATAATGAGCCATGAACAGAAAAGTCAAGACGGTGGCCGCGCCATCCATTCTTCTCCCCGGAGGCAGGAAACGCTGGATGCCCTGGGAGCCGGCATAAATATCCATCTTGTTGTAGGTTACATCCACGGCAAAGCTGAAATACTTCATCCAGTCAGGCCAGGCATAGCCTCCAAACCCGGAATTGATGAAATCATAGCCGATGGTCGCACCACCGATCACTGCAGGATTGATGGGCGTGCTGCCAGTGCTAAAACCGCCGGCTTCTATAGTTGTATTTGCCGGGAAATTACCCCCAAGTTCTGCGCCGACCCACATGGCCGACTGGGCTGCTCCCGCCATACCCAGCAGAGCAGCCAGCAGTACTGCCACACCCAATACATACGCTTTTTTCTTCATGCTTAATCCCCCCCTATTTTTTTTTACCACAGTTGGCGATCTTGAATCGGCCGAAGTTATTGTACCCTATGCCCCTCCTTCCTCACCTATTCAAGACCTATTCTATTCCCCCAATGAGGGCGCCTCCATTATAAGTTGCAAGAAAAATCTTTGTCAAGGAGAAAATCTTGAAGATGGTAGAAAAAAACTGCTTTTAGATGGTCAGGCTAAGCCAAGTGGCGAGTCCCAAGGCAATTCCCACCAGACCGTTGAGGGTGAAAAAGGCCGGCGGCAACCTCAGCGGCTCTCGGAGACTCAGCATCAAGTGCTGGATCAGGAGGATGAAGCCGCTTGCCACCACGGCTCCTGCATAAACGGCACCCAAACCGGCCAGCCGCCCGGTGACGAAAAACCCGAGGGCTGCCAGCAGGTGACAAATCGCCGCCAGACGTCGGGCCCAACTTGACCCCACGCGGGCTGGCAGGGAAAACAATCCCATCTTCCGGTCAAAATCCTCGTCCTGGAGGGCATAGAGGATATCGAAGCCAGCCACCCAGCAAACCACCGCTCCTGCCAGGACCAGAACCGCCAGGTCCAGATCTCCTCGCACGGCCAGCCAGCCGCCCACTGGCGCCAGCCCCAGGCTTAGCCCCAGGATCAGGTGGGAGGCGGCGGTAAACCTCTTGGTGAGAGAATATCCCAAGATCACCAGGAGAGCCACGGGGGAAAGGGCCAAGCAGATGCGGTTGAGTTGAGCCGCGGCCCCCATGAAAATGGCGGCGCTGGCCACGATGAACAGGATGGTGGCCCGGCGGCTGATTTTGCCCGCAGGTAGAGCCCGGTCAGCGGTACGGGGGTTGGCCGCGTCGAACCGGGCATCCACCAGGCGATTGAAGGCCATGGCGGCACTCCGGGCCCCCACCATCGCCACCAGGATGAGAAACATGGTCCGGGCGTCAGGCAGACCCCGGGCCGCCATCACGGCCCCCATGAAAGCAAAGGGCAGGGCCAAAACGCTGTGGCCGATCTTGATCATTTCCAGGAGTTCGGACAGACTGTGAAAAAATCGTCGCATTTTAGATCTTTCGGGGTGGCGGGCGTCCGTTGCAGCCATCTTAATCCTGATCCTTGTTCCCAAGCTTTGCCTGCGAACGCTTTTTCTGCCAAGCCTGCCTGGCACCTGTTATTGTCACCAAGTGCAACTTGGCAACGACAAGAAGATGATGTTCTTTTTGCCAAAAACGAAAAACCAAAAACCAAAAACGGTATTTATTCCCCCCAGCGCCGGGTCAACTGGTGCTCCAGCCCCAGGTGATCCAGGATGCGTCCGGCAAACTGGCGGGCCAATTCTTCCAGATTTTGAGGCCGGTGGTAAAAGCCGGGGCAGGCCGGGAAAATGGTGGCCCCAGCCTCCGCGGCCCGGGCCAGGTTGCGCAGGTGGATGAGGCTTAAGGGAGTCTCCCTAACCACCAGGATCAGGGGCCGCCGTTCCTTCAAAAAGACCTCCCCGGCCCGGTGGATCAGGTTGCGCCCCACCCCCTGGGCAATAGCTCCCAGCGATCCCATGGAACAGGGCACCACCACCATGGCCCGGGCCCGGAAGGAGCCGCTGGCCAATGGCGAGGTGAAGTCGTCCACCCGGTGCCAGACGGCGGCAGGGGCCAGGTCCATCGGGGTGAGCCCCAATTCCAGGTTCAACACCTGCTCCCCGGCTCCAGAAATTACTGTGTGCAGTTCCAGGTCCGGACGGCCAGCGAAATAGGCTAAAAGCTCATGGGCATAGATCATGCCCGAAGCGCCGGTGATAGCGATGATGTAGCGCTTCATCCTGCGTCTTTGCGCCTTGGCGTCTTGGCGTGAGATAATTGTAGCTTCATTTCAGTCCCAGCTTGGGCCACAGCTCGTCCACCTTCCGCTTAACTTCGGAGTCCATATCGATCACCTTGGGCCAGGGCCGGGTAAAGCCCTCTTCGGGCCATTTCCGGGTGGCGTCGATCCCCATTTTGGAGCCGTAGCGGGGCAGGGGAGAGGCATGGTCCAGGGCGTCCACCGGGCCGTCGGCAAACACCACATCCCGCCGCGGGTCCACGTTGTTTCCCAGGCGCCACAACACCTGGGACAGATCCTGCACGTCCACTTCCTTATCGAAAATAATAATAATTTTGGTGAACATCATCTGCCCCAGCCCCCAAATGGCGTGGATCACCTTGCGGGCGTGGCCGGGATAGCGTTTGTCGATGGAGATGAAAGCCAGGTTGTGGAAGACCCCTTCCACCGGCAGGTTCATATCCACCATCTCCGGCAGGGTCTTTTTCATCAAAGGGAAGAAGATGCGCTCCGTGGCCTTGGCCATGAAACAGTCTTCCATGGGCGGCCGCCCCACAATGGTGGCGGGATATATGGGGTTCCGCCTCTGGGTGATGGCCGTGAGGTGAAACACCGGATAGTCGTCCGCCAGGGAGTAATAGCCGGTGTGGTCGCCAAAGGGGCCCTCCACCCGGCGCTCCCCCGGGGCCACGTAGCCTTCCAGGACGATCTGGGAGGCTGCCGGCACCGACAGTGGCTGGGTCACGCACGGCACCATTTCCACCGGCTCCCCCCGCAAAAACCCGGCAAACAGAATTTCGTCAATGTCTTCGGGCAAAGGGGCAGTGGCCGCATAGGTCACTGCGGGGTCAGGGCCGATGGCCACCGCCACCGGCAGAGCCTCCCCTTTAGCCTCTGCGATCCGGTAATGCTGGGCCCCGCCCTTGTGGGCGTGCCAGTGCATCCCGGTGGTCCGGGCATCATAGACCTGGAGGCGGTACATGCCCACGTTGCGCCGCCCGGTCTCCGGGTGATGGGTAAAGACCACCGGAAGCGTAATAAAAGGGCCGCCATCCTCGGGCCAGCAGGTCAAAACCGGTATCTTGGTCAGGTCCGCATCCTCGCCCCTGAGGATCACTTCCTGGCAGGGGGCTTTACTGACCTCCTTGGGGAACATCCTTCCCAGGCGGGCCAGTTTGGGAATCAGCTTCAGCTTTTTGATGAGGGTGTTGGCTTCCGCCTCCATGAAGCTCAACAGGTCGGCGGCGATGTCGTCCAGGGACTCCACCTCCAAGGCCAGGCACATGCGCTTCATGGACCCGAAGGCGTTCATGAGCACGGGCATGTCGTAGCCTGGCACCGCC
This sequence comes from Thermodesulfobacteriota bacterium, assembly GCA_049322355.1. GTDB lineage: Bacteria > Desulfobacterota > Desulfobaccia > Desulfobaccales > 0-14-0-80-60-11 > 0-14-0-80-60-11. Next base: position 73,576 of record JBMORG010000023.1, read on the forward strand.
TCGAACAACAGGGCCGGTCCATCGGCCTTGCACACCCGGTCGGTGATCTCGGTGATCTCCAAATAAGGGCTCACCGGTTCCTTGATACGCACCAACTCCCCAGCCTGCTCCAGCAGGGCGATAAATTCCTGCAAATTGCGGTAACCCATGGATTCCCCTTTGGGGTAGCTGTCAGCTATTAGCTGTCAGGTTGGTGGCACAGGTTTTTAAGCTGTGCAGTCATGTAGGAGGCGCACTGCGCACCCTGCAAAAAAATAATTTTATAAGCTTTTATCTTTATCTTAAAGCTGAAAGCTTCTTCCAAAATACTCCAACCGCGGCTCCTCAGCCAGTTCCCCCAAGTTATACAAATAATGGAAGAAAGTCGCCAGGCCTTCTTCGTGCTCCGGGCTCAGGAAGAAATTGAGCTGATGAAAATAGGCCAGAATTTGGGCCGGGCTCATGCCGAAAGGGCCTGCGGCGATCCGGCTCAACTCTGCCAGTGACCCCAAACCCCAATCCCTGGACCGGAGCAACAGCCGGTGCAAGGACGCGGTAGCCTCGGGCTGCTCCCGAGCAAAGTCCCGGCGCACGGCCCAGACTCCGAATACAAAGGGCAGGCCGGAGAGCTGCTGCCAGGCTTCCCCCAGGTCCAGTTCAAAGGGCATGATCCCTGCGGCTTTGAGCGCCAAGGCTTCATCGCCGATGGCCATGACTGCATCGCAGTCCTCCACGGGAGCAGCGGCTAATTGACCGGGCAGGTAGCTCGGCTGCACCTCAAAGAGCCTGGCCATCAAGACCTTAAGCAGCGCCGCGCCGCTGGCGGACGCGACGCTGACCCGGATGGTCCGCCCATCCAGCCGGGAAAACGGCACCCGGCTGAACAGCAGCACGCTACCCACCGCCCCCCGGGAACTGATGGACAAATCCGGCAGGAGCAAATAATCCTTAAAGGCGCAACCGTACTCCATGGCGGAGATGGAGCCCAAATCCACTTCACCCCGGCGCATCAAAGCATTCAACTCTTCTGGGGTGCCCCGCACCAAGCGAAAGCCGTTTTCGCCAAAGACATTCTCCAGGGCGAAATAGATGGGAAGCACGTTCAGATAGGCAATGCGCCCCAACCGAGCCTTGGCCGTCATGATGGTCTCCCTTTATTAGCTGTCAGCGGTCAGCTTTCAGCAAAAAATCGTGAATCGTGACCTATAGCGGTTGCCAAAAATTTTGCCGATTGCTGATTTTTTAAATCCCCCTAAATCCCCCTTTTCCAAAGGGGGACTTTCAGCGGAATTCCGCCAAGTTCCCCCCTTTGGAAAAGGGGGGTCAGGAAGGATTTAGTTTCTCATGGCCTCACCCAAGATCGGGAAAACTTTTGGTAAAAAATTGCTATGCATGCTGCTTGAAAGACTAGTTTTATTAGCTGATTGCTGATAGCTCTTTTCATCCCAGCCACCGCCACTTCCCGGCTGCTCCAGAAGTAAAAAGCTCATTCCAGAACTCTCCCTTTCCTTCTAAAGGAAGGAACCCCAAAGCCGCCTTTTTTCCGGGGGTGAGACTGCCGAATTCCTGCTCGCGCCCCAGGGCCTGGGCGCCATTCAGGGTTCCCAGCCGGAGCCACAGATCTCCGGGATAAGCGGGAAAATTCTGGCGCAGCCAGAGCATCTCCCCGAACAGGTTCAAGTCCCAGTTGCCTGCCAGGGAGTCGGTGCCCAGGGCCAGGTTCACCCCGGACTCGAGCAGGTCCGGCACCGGCGGCAGTCCCGCGCCAGTGTAACGGTTGGCCCGGGGGCACAGCACCAGCCAGGTCCCGGTGGCGGCCAAGAGGTCGCAATCCGCCGCGCTCAGCCAGACCCCATGCACCGCTAGGGTCCGGGGTCCCAAAAACTCTAGGCGGTGCAGGTAGGACGGCGGGCTTACGCCGGGAGGCTGAAAATCCGGGACCCAGCGCCCCCGGCTTTTCAAGAGGCTTTCGAAGAAGTCGTTGCCGCCCGTCAGAAAGTCCAGTTCCGCCCGGGATTCAGCCAGGTGAACCATCTGGGGGGCCATACGGGCGGTGTTCCAATGGTCTACGGCCTTGAACAGGGCGCTGGATACTGAATAGGGAGCGTGAGCTGCGGCGGAGATACATGGGGTATCTGCTACTTCAGGGGTGCCGAAAAAAGGGAACGCCTCCGGCAAGTCAAACTGTTCCATCAGGTGGAATCCCAGGCACTCATAGAACAGGTGGTAGGCAAGGGGGCCGTCTTTAAGAAACGGCCAGGAAGTCCCGGTGTTGGTCACCTCTCCCACTAGCGCCGTCCCACCGTTTCGCAGCGTCTCAAGGGCGCGTCTGACGCCGGCTTCCACCTCAGCCGGAATGAGTTCGCCAAAGGCCGCCAGGGTCGCAGCCAGCCAGTCCTCCCAGCGCACCTGGGGGGACACCCTCCCGGCCAGGGCGGAAAACTCCAAGTGGACATGACAATTAATCACGCCGGGCAGAATGGCACCGTTGCCGTGTTCGCAGATCAGGCCTTTGAACCCCCGCAAAACTTCAGACGCCAGGCCCACTGCGCCAATCCGGTCGCCATTCACCACCACCGCGCCGTCCCGGATGGGAGGCTGATCCACCGGCAGAACCCATTTACTTACGTGCGCAATCATTATAATTAGCTCTCAGCTTTCAGCGGTCAGCTTTCAGCAATAAGGGCAGAGGCTCACTGCGATTTGCCCCCTTTCCGCTTTTTCCCTTTTCCCCTTCATCTCACCCAGGTGCGCCAATCCTCACCGATGTCGCCCCGCAGGCGATAGCGCTCCATGAGCCGGGGGCAGGGACATTCACGCTTGGTTGCGGCCAACGCGGGCAGTATCCGCAGGACCAGTTCCGGAAAGGCCGCTTCCACAGCCCGCACCCTGTCAACTTCCTCGGGAGTGGCCAGTCCCTCAAAGAGCACCCCAGGCTGGAAAGGGCGGTCCACCAAGCCTTCGGCATAATTCACCACGTAAGTGAGTCCCAAATAACAGAATTCCAGTTCCCGGGCCAAAAAGACCTCGGGGACCAGGGTTTGGCCCACCAAGTCGCCGCCCAAAAGACGGAATTTCCGGATTTCCGCCGCGGTCTCCAGGCGCGGCCCGGTGGTGGCCACGTACACCCCCCGGTCGTGCATGGTAAACGGCGCCCCTGCCAAAGCTTCTAACATTGCAGCCCTGAGCTTCGGGCAGAACACCGGATTGTGCCGGATGAACCCCCAGCCTACGCCGGAATAGAAGGTATGAGGGCCGCTCTTGCCCTCATCCAGCACGTCATGGGGGACCACCAAATCTCCGGGAGCCATTTCCTCCCGCAGCGATCCCGGCGCCACCCAGGCCAGGATTTTTTCCACTCCCAGGGCTTTCAGGGCATAGAGATTGGCCCGAGGATTGAGGAACGGCGCGGATAGCTCGTAGCCTGCCTCGCCGTGTCGGGAAAGGACCGCGAAGGTTAGACCTTCGTTGACAAAAAAATGCACCGGGCGGCTGTCACCATAGGGGGTTTGGTAAACCTCGGTACCCAGAGATTGGAGGCCCTTGGCTACAAAGGCCCGGTGGGCAGCCACCCGGGCAATTACCGCAACTTTCGCCTTGACAGGCATCTTGGGGGAGAGCCTGAGCAATTTCATCCTGGCAGCAAGTGGTATCGGTGGTCCCGAAGTTGGGGTTGGCAGCCGGTCTGGTGGATCAACGCTTCAATTTCCTGGCGCTGCAACCGGAAGCCTACGCCTGTAGCGGCAACCACGTTTTCTTCCAGCATGGTAGAGCCGAAGTCGTCGGCTCCGAATTTCAGGGCCACCTGGGCTACCTTGGGTCCCTGGGTCACCCAGGAGACCTGGAGGTGGGGAACGTTATCCAGCACCAGGCGGGAGATGGCCAAGGTTTTCAAGTATTCTATCGCGCCCCTGGTTTCGCCCTTCAATTCTGTTCCCCCTGGCTGGTAGGTCCAGGGGATGAACGCGGTGAAGCCGCCGGTTTCATCCTGGAGTTCTCTAATTCGAAAGAGGTGTGTTATCCTTTCCTCTTTGGTCTCCAGGTGGCCGAACATCATGGTGGCGCTGGTCTTGAGGCCTTGCCGATGGGCTACCCGCATCACCTCCAGCCACTGGTCGGAGGAGCATTTCTTCGGGGATATCTGCCGCCGCACCCGGTCCACCAGGATTTCGGCGCCGCCTCCGGGGATGGAGCTTAACCCCGCGTCCATCAAGCGCTGGATCAGGTCTGCCAAACTCAGATTGGCTTGTTCCGCCAAAAAATAAATTTCCGGGGGAGAAAAGCCATGCACCGCCAAGCCGGAGCTCTTAATGAAACTCACCAGTTCCAGGTAATAATTAAGGGGCAGGTGGGGGTTTAGTCCACCCTGGAGCAGGACGCCGCTGCCGCCGTGGTCTTTGAGTTCGGCGAGCTTGGCCGTCAGGTTGTCCCAGTCCAAAACGTAGCCGTCGGCCGATCCTGGCGGACGATAAAAGGCACAGAAACGGCAGCCCGAAACGCAGATGTTGGTATAGTTGATATTGCGGTCAATAACGAAGGTGACCCGGGGTTCGGGGTTGAGACGCCAACGCACCCGATCCGCCCAACATCCAAGTTCCAGGAGGTCCAGGTCCCACAAGCGGCAGGCCTGGGAAAAATTCAGGCGCACTCCTTCCTTAAAAAAACTGTTCATTCAGAAAACCTTTTATCCCCTCCCCCTTGATGGGGGAGGGTTAGGGTGGGGGTGAGTCTGCTTCCCCCCTCCCCTAACCCCTCCCACCAGGGGAGGGGAAACTTATTCTAAAGGTTTGACATCACGCTGTGGTCTGGCGAGTTAGCTGTTAATCACCCTATACAAAGTGTCCCGTTCAATCGGCTCGCAACCCGCCTCCCGGATCAGGGCTTGAAGCTGGGTGCGGGTCAGGCCCTGGGGGGTCTGGGCCCCGGCCATGTGGGTAATGCGCTCTTCCATCACCGTGCCGTCCACGTCATCCACCCCGAAGCACAACGAAATTTGAGACAATTTGGGCCCCAGCATCACCCAAAAGGCCTTGATATGGGGGAAGTTGTCCAGCATGAGGCGGGAGACCGCCAGGGTCTTGAGATCATCAATGGCGCTGGGGCCGGTGAGTCCGCTCAGGCCGGTGTTGGCAGGGTGGAAGGCCAGAGGAATGAAGGCCAGAAACCCTCCGGTCTCATCTTGGGCCTCGCGGAGCTTCACAAGATGATCCACCCTCTCTGCCACGCTCTCCATGTGACCGTAAAGCATGGTGGCATTGGTGTTGAGGTCCAGACGGTGGGCCGCCTGGGCCACCTCCACCCAGCCTTCGGGGGAGAGCTTCTCCGGGCAGAGGCTGGAACGGACCCGGGGACTGAAAACCTCGGCGCCGCCGCCGGGGAGAGACCCCAGCCCGGCCTCCTTCAGGGCTATCAGCGTATCGGTGACGCTCATCCCGGCCTTCTGAGCCAGGTGGGCTACCTCCACCGCAGTGAAGGCCTGGAGATGGACTTTCGGGCGCCTGGCCTTGATTCCCCGAAGCATGTCCAGGTAATAGGCAAAAGGCAGATCGGGATGACAGCCGCCCACGATATGAATTTCCGTTATAGGCTCATGCAGCCTTTCCTCCACCTTGACGAAGATCTCCGGGAGGCTCATCTCATAGGCCCCAGCCTCCCCGGCCTTGCGCCCGAAGGCGCAGAACTTGCAGCCATTGACGCAGATATTGGAGTAGTTGATGTGCTGGTTATAAATGTAATAGGCCTTGTTTCCGTGGAGGCGCTGCCGCACCATCTGGGCCAGGCGGCCTACTCCCAACAGGTCGGGGCTGTGAAACAGGGTACAGCCATCTTCTCGACTCAGGCGCCGGCCAGAAGCCACTTTTTCATATAGAGGCCGCAAGGCTGGGTCTTGAATGCCTGGCAGATTCATGGCGTTCCTCCATTATGACCAGATGGTCATATTTTCAATAAAAATACCCAGGTCGGATTCTTAATTAGCCAATCTTTACTGATGAACTGGTAAAAAGTCATTTTCCCCTCTACGTATGGCAGGGGATTAAAGGGAGGGGGAAAATAACTGGCCGATCATGCAAATTATTTCACCCGCACCCTAACCCTCCCCCAGAGGGCCCAGAAGGGGAGGGAATTTTCCCTTTTTTGCGGAAGCTATTTTTACCGACGCCTAAAAACTGGCAGATGGCCACTGATTACGCCATCAGGCCTTCCCGCAGAAGGCCGATGAGTTGCCGTATATGCTTATGGATAGCTTCCTCCGATGCCTGGTGCAGTCCCAGGGTGACATCCAGGGCCGGTACCGCTACGGCCTGGAGGAACCGGTCGAACATGGCGTCCAGCAGAAACAGCAACGCAGCTTTGGGAACCCCGGGGCGCAGTTCCCCCCGGGACTGGGCCCGGCGCACCAGGGAGGCAAAATATTCCGTGGCGTGGCGCCGCACCGCGGCTAAGAACTCCTCCCGGAAAGGCACGTTTTTATCAAACTGAATTTTGAGGTAGAGACTGAAAATCCGGGGATGCTGCCGGGAAAAGCGCACCCCGGCAAAGAGGGATTTTTCCAGCCGATCGAAGAAATTTTCTTCCAGGGTTTCTTCCTTGACCGTAGTCAGGGTGCGCCGCACCACCTGGAGGGCATGTTGAAAAATGTAGTTAAAAATCCCTTCCTTGTTGGGAAAATATTGGTAAAGCGACCCCTTGGCAATGCCCGCCTTCGCCACAACGCGGTTCAGCGAGGCCGCCTGATACCCCTGCTCGGCAAACTCCGCCAAGGCCGCGTCCAGCACCCGTTCCTGCTTATCCGGGGGCAAGTGCCGAAAAGTCGATAGGGCCGCTTCTTCCATCATGACCACTTGGTCATAACATACACGGGGGAAATCGTCAATGCTCTGCAGGGTCCATTCCAAGTACTACGAATTTCATAACGGCAATGGCTCTGTTTTATGTTTGCGAAGGTTGAAATTATGATGGTTTGTCTAATACTTGGAACATCTTGCTTTATTTTTAAAATAAATTATCAGCTGGTTCAATAATTAAACCCAGGTGCAAAAAATGATTCAATATTTATAAATAAATAAATCCAGAGACAAAAAAAGTAATGAAAAATCAATTAGATAATTACCAGCCCAGGGTGGTACAGGTTTTGCAATTTAGGCGGCGAGGAGAATAAAGCCATGGGCAGGAAGATAGGGGTTTTATTAAGTGTTTTGGTGGCGCTGGCCATCTCCTGGGGATCAGGGGCCCAGGCCAGCCAGATAGGTATCAATTATGATATATATTATATTAATCCAGGACTGCCTAACTCCTACCCCCCCATGCGGGTTTTCTATGATTTTGACCGCCTCAGCGGCACCCTGGATGGCACTCCCAGCGTGCTGGGCCCCTTCAGCCAACAAACCGCCATACAGAGTAATTTAAGGATCTCGGCGAGCAATATTGGTTTCCTCTCAGTTAAAGGCCCGGACTCGCTGATGGTCAGCCTTCCATCTCTGTCTATAGCAGGGTCAGTCTTCCTCGATCAAACGGAACCACTGCCGTTTTCAGACGCCCACTGGTCAGTCAGCTTCCTGAAGCCGGACGGCACGTTGCAGCCCCTATTCAGCCGTTGGCTGGACCAGCTGGGAAGTTCGGGTCCGAATGATCCTTTATTTACGGGTGCTTTATCCGGGGAGGCTGGTTTGCAGGGTACCGCAGAAATCCCGCTATCCTGGATAAATCAAGGGAGTCCATTATTCGCCAATTGGCAGGGCCAGGGGCAGGTAAATCTAACTCTTGACTTTATCATTTCTCTGGAGGGGTACGTGGGGCCTTTGCCTGAGCCTGTGGGTACGCCTGCACCCGTGCCCGGCAGTTTGCTTCTCTTCGGCTCTGGACTTTTAGGTTGGGCCGGTTACCGATTGAAATTTAGGAAGTCTTGATTTTAGCTATACTTTAAAACCAGGTGGAGTTACCTTCCTGGCTCGTCTTTAATTATAGCGTTTGCCGAAAGTTGTTGCTGATTATCCGGTTAGATTTGTCATTATAAGCGCAGCGAAGAATCTCGCTTTTTTGAGATTCTTCGGTCGCTTAGCTCCCTCAGAGTGACAATCATAGGTGGCTCATGAGGCTCTCTAATAGGAACAAACTTAACCCTCTTGCAAAATTCGCCCAAAGACCGACTGTTTTTCTTGGTTCCTAATTAAAAGGCCTAGTGGCACAGGCTTTCCAGCCTAGTCAAACGCAGGCTAAAGCCTGCGGCTACATTTTGCAAGAGGCCCTTTTGGCAATTGCCATAAGTATAATAAGGGATAATCATTCTTAATCCACCTCACATTTAACCCCATCCCCCGGGGGAGAGAGGGGATAAGAAGTAAACCTTTTGGCAACCGCTAGAGCTGCATCCCTCTCCGCTAGGTGCCAGGTGACAACCACAAATTCCGCCTTATTATCCTTTGCTGTCAACGCCCAAGCCACCTGACCTAATCCCTTGACAACTTGTCCCCTTCGTGTTAGATGGTAATAATATTAAATAGTTAGTAAATATGAACCCTACCCCTGCCCCCTAAATGGGGTTGGAGGTGGGGGGTCGGGGAGAAGGCAGGGGCAAATTGCGAAAGAGCCCATGGCCTCCTCCCCTAATAACTTACGAAGGAACACTATGGCCGAAATTCTGGAAAAAATCTACGATCCCCAGCGGATCGAAGAGAAATGGTATAAGTACTGGGAAAACCAGGGGTTTTTCCATGCCAAAGCAGATGGCGTGAAGCCCTCCTTTAGCATTGTTATTCCGCCGCCCAATGTCACCGGGGTCCTGCACATGGGCCACGCGCTAAACAATACCTTGCAGGACATTCTGGTCCGGTTCAAGCGCATGGACGGCTTTGACGCCCTGTGGATGCCGGGCACCGACCACGCCGGCATCGCCACTCAGAACGTGGTGGAGCGCCAACTGGCCGCGGAAGGCCTCGACCGCCACGCCCTGGGCCGGGAGGCCTTTATCCAGCGGGTCTGGGAATGGAAGGCCCAATCCGGCGGCCACATCATTACCCAACTTAAGCGCCTGGGCTGCTCCTGCGACTGGAGCCGGGAGCGCTTCACCATGGACGAAGGCTTGTCCCGGGCGGTTCGGGAAGTCTTCGTGCGCCTCTATGAAGAAGGCCTGATCTACAAGGGCGACTACATCATCAACTGGTGTCCCCGCTGCCAGACGGCCTTAGCCGACCTGGAGGTGGAACACGATCCCCATGACGGCAGCCTTTACTATATCAAGTATCCCCTGGCCGACGGCGACGGCAGCCTCACTGTGGCCACTACCCGCCCTGAAACCCTCCTGGGGGACACCGCGGTGGCCGTCAACCCCGAAGACAAACGCTATCAGAAATACCATGGTGTCACTCTGAGTCTCCCGGTTTTGGGGCGTCCCATCCCGGTAATCACCGATTCCTACGTGTCTCTGGAGTTTGGCACCGGCGCGCTGAAGATCACTCCGGCCCATGACTTCAACGACTTCGAAGTGGCCCGGCGCCACAGCCTCCCCGCGGTCAAAGTCATCGATGAAGCCGGGAAAATGACCCCGGCTGCCGGAAAATATGTGGGTATGGACCGCTATTCCTGCCGGGAACAAATCCTTAAAGACCTGAAAAAAGACGGGCTCCTGGCCAAAGTTGAGCCCTACACCGTGCCGGTGGGCCACTGCTACCGCTGCAAGACCGTGGTGGAGCCCCTGGTTTCCAAGCAGTGGTTCGTGTCCGTCAAACCATTGGCGGACGCAGCCCTGGCTGCGGTGGCAGATGGCCGCACCCGGCTGATTCCGGCCAATTGGGATAAGAGCTATTACGACTGGATGACCAACATCCGGGATTGGTGCATCTCCCGGCAAATCTGGTGGGGCCACCGCATTCCAGCCTGGACCTGCGCCGCCTGCGGCCGGGTCATCGTCAGCCGGGAAGACCCCGCCGTCTGCCCCTGCGGCGGCGAGCTGGTCCAGGAAACCGACGTCCTGGACACCTGGTTTTCCTCGGCCTTGTGGCCCTTTTCCACCCTGGGCTGGCCGGACGCCACCCCGGAACTCAAACTCTTTTATCCCACTTCCGTCCTGATCACCGCTTTCGACATTCTCTTTTTCTGGGTGGCCCGGATGATGATGATGGGGATTCACTTCATGAATGATGTTCCCTTCCACGAGGTCTATATCCACGCCTTGGTGCGGGACCCGGAAGGCCAGAAAATGAGCAAATCCAAGGGCAACGTCATCGATCCCTTGGAACTTATGGATAAATACGGCACCGACGCCTTCCGCTTTTCCCTGGCCGCCTTTGCCGCCATGGGGCGGGACGTGAGGCTGTCCGAAGAGCGCATTGCCGGGTACCGCAACTTCGCCAACAAGGTCTGGAACGCCTGCCGTTTCACTCTCATGAACCTGGAGGGCTTCGAAGCCCCGGCCCCAGCGGGCGACGTTGACAAACGCGCTTTGACCACCGTGGAAGCCTGGATCATGAGCCGCCTCCAGCAGGTCATCACCGAAACCCGGGAGGCCTTGGACTCTTATGCCTTCGACCAGGCGGCCAATGTGCTGTATCAATTCATCTGGCATGAGTTCTGCGACTGGTACCTGGAACTCATTAAACCTCAGCTCTACGACAAAGAGGACCAGACCGCTCTTAGCCACTGCCAGTCTGTGCTAGTCAGGGTGCTCAGTGCCCTCCTGCGCCTCTTGCACCCCTTTGTGCCTTTCCTCACCGAAGAAATTTGGCAAAAACTCCCCGGTACCCGGGGGAGTATAATGGTAGCGCCTTACCCCCAGCCGGACCCCGGCTTGGTCAACCCCCAGACTGAAGCGGAAATGCGCCTGGTCATGGACACCATCACTGCCATCCGCAATATCCGGGGTGAAATGAACGTGCCCCCGAGCACGCAGGTGGAGGTCTTTCTTCATAGCCCCGATGATGAGGCCATCGCAGCCCTGGGCCGGCACCAGCAGGCCATCAGGATCCTGGCCCGGGTTCAGGCGCTTCACACCAACGCCGACAGCGGCCCGCCTGCGGCTGCAGCTAAGGCCGTGGTGGATGCGGTGGAGATTTTTATGCCGCTGGCGGGCATCATTGACTTTGCCGAAGAAGCCCGGCGCCTGGAAAAGGAACTGGAAAAACTGGGCAAAGAAGTGAGCCAGGCCCAACGCAAAATTAGCAATGAAGACTTTTTAGCCAAGGCGCCGGCGGAGGTGGTGCACAAAGAACAGGCCAAACTCCGGGCCCAGACCGAAAAACTCGCCAAACTCAAAACCCACCGGGAGCGGATTCGGGAGTTGATGGGGTAGTGATGTGGGGGGAGGCCAGTGGCTTCGTCCCTGCTCTCCACCCACACCCCCTTACTCAACATGCGATGGTCTTGTCGACGAGCGGCTGTCTGGCGATGGCGGTGGGATACACCGGCTATGCCCTGAGCAATTCCAGCGATGAAAAGGCGGAAAAGTCGCGGACTCCTATTCCCGCTACCGGACCGAGATGGAACGGACCAACATGACGCGGGAAAAGGCCGAACTCAAGCCTCAGCCCATCCAGTCCTTTGCGGAGTGGAAGGTGCCCCGCCGTGTAGCTCCGCGGGTTAAGCCCGAGGCCAAGACAGAAACTACTCAACAGGAATCCGCCAAGGCGGAACAGAAATAACTTAACGCCAAACGGAGGTGCGGTGATGAAGCGGTGGGCGATGATGAAGGTGGTGTTGGGTGGGGTGGTGGCGGTGATGCTCGGATGTGCAACGGCGGAAAGGGGTCGAAAATTTGACACAACGTTGGCTGATAGGATTGAAATCGGCAAAACTACGGAAGCCGAAGTTATCTCCTGGCTAGGGCCGCCATTAGCCACAAAGACGACGTCCGATAAACAAAAAATCTTAGGATGGGCATATGGGACAGCCTCAATATCAGGTTTTAAGATGCAAAGCCAGGGAGACAAACTTTTAGTGACTTTTAATGACAAAGGAATAGTAACAGCAGTGAGCAGGGAAAGCGTTCCAGGAAAAGCCCGGTAAAAATAGCTTAATAAACCTTACCGGGCTGTGGCACCCTGAATTTGCTATAAGTTTGACCACGGCTCACCCGGATGCGCTTCGCTTTCCCGCCCTACGCCTGCTCTACATACCATAGCAAAAGAGATAAGATCGAATAATCCTATCCGGATGGGGCGGCCCGCCGGGTTGCCCCTACAAACCCTCCACCGGCACCAAATTCGGGCCCAGCATGATGCGGTCCCGGCCCTGGCTCTTGCCGCCGAACAAGGCCCGGTCGGCGATTAACAGCAACGTCTCCCGGTCCTGGGCGTCATCCGGCAGGGTGGCAATGCCGTAACTGGCGGTGATTTTGATCTGGAGACCTTCATCCTGTAGAAAGGAGGTATTGTTAATGGTGCGGCGCAGGCGCCGGGTGATCTCCAGGGCCTCCGGCTGGGAGCGCCGGGGCAGGAGGATGACAAACTCGTCCCCCCCGTAGCGCACCAGGCTGTCATCCGGCCCCAACTCCCCATTCATCACCCAGGCTATTTCCGACAGAATCTTGGTCCCCCGGAGATGGCCATACGCGTCCACCACGGTCTTGAAATTATCCAGGTCCAGAAAGATCAAAGAAAAATGCTCCCCCTGTTCCCGAAGTTGGGGGATGAGGCGGTCCATCTTTTGGATGAGATAGCGGGTATTATAAAAACCGGTGACCTCATCGATATAGGTGCGGGTCTTGAGCCTGTGCAGGTTGCGCACATTATCCACGGCGATGGCCACGTAATCCGCCAAAATCGCCAGGTGAGGGAGATATTTTTCCCGGAAGAATCTTTCATCTTCGACGTTGATCACTTCGAAGACGCCGATGACCTCTCCGCGAACTATCAGAGGCTGGGCAATGATGGATTTGGTGTCGAAGCCAGTGATCGAATCCACCCGGTCGCAAAACCTGGGGTCCTGGTTGACGTCAGGGATGAAAATCGGCCGCCCCGTCTGGACCACGGCCCCGGCAATTCCCTCTCCCGGCTTCAGGCGGATGTCTTTAAGGGCTTCGGAAGCCACTCCCACTACTACCGCAAAATACAATTCTCCGGTCTTGGGATCGAGAAGGAGCAATGACCAGTTCTTCGCTGGGATGATAGCATTGATGCGCTCCAGCACTGCGGTAAGAAGGGTTTCCATGTCATAGACACTGGCCAGGGCTTTGGAGAATTCGATGCAGGCCATCAAACGCTCCACCTGTCCGGTATCCGAATGATCATGGCTGAAGCCCCGTTTATGGTCCATAAGCCTGGCTCCCTTAATAGTTACAGTATTTAAAAAATTAAATAAATTTTTAAGCTCTTGTAAAGAACTTCCCTGCAGGGGCTTTAGAGAGGGAAACTGATAAATTATATGTCAAACCTCTCCTAATGAAAATCTATATATGGCAAATGAGAGACTGACGTGCCCACAAAAGGGGTGACAGGAAGTCTATATTTCTTTTGTATCAAATTAAATGGTGAAAAGATCTGAAACATTTTATATTATCGCTGACTTGATAAGATAAAGCGAATTAGCTAAAGAATATCAGAGGGAAAATGCGCCACGATATCGGCCCCATGTGTCCCATTCCCGGGTTGGGCCATTGTGTCCGGGAGCGCTGCAACTTCTGGGATGAAGAAAAAGAAGAATGCACAGAGGATGGTTTTGATTTTTATGATCCTGTAGATGCCACTGCCAAAACCGAACTCGAGGGACCGTGCGTCATCTATTTTTGTGAAGATTATGACTGATGGGAACATATGCCGCTAAGCTCGTAGCTGCCCTAAGAATAAATTATTCTCTGGCAAAATAATCAGGAGCAGGGGTAATCTGGCGGCAGCCTGGTGATCTCGGCGTCTGGTGATGGATGAAAATGGATAAGTCCGGTTTTTGGCCCCACATCGACCGTCTCATCGATCTGGCTTTAGAAGAGGACATCGGGCCTGGAGACGTCACCACCCAGGCCCTCGTACCTACGGAATTAATGGGGGAGGCCCATATCCGGGCCAAAGAAACCTTGGTTGTGGCTGGGCTGCCGGTGGCGGTCCGGGTTTTTGGCAAGTTGGATGCGGCAGTAGAATTCACGGCTGAAAAGGTGGAGGGGCGGGAGGTCTCCCCTGGCACGGTAATAGCCCGACTTACCGGCCCCGTGGCCTCTATCCTGACCGGAGAACGGGTGGCTCTCAATTTCCTCCAGCATCTCTCCGGCATCGCTACCTTCACCCGGAAAATGGCGGACCGGGTGGCCGGCTCCAGCGCCGTACTGGTTGATACCCGCAAGACCACCCCGGGCTGGCGGGGGCTAGAAAAATATGCGGTGCGCCTGGGCGGCGCCCGCAACCATCGATTTGGCCTCTATGACGGGGTGCTCATCAAGAACAATCACCTCACCGCGGCGGGTTCTATCTCCGGGGCGGTCCGCCAGGCCCGGGAGCGGGCTCACCATCTGCTTAAGATCGAAGTGGAAGTGACGGACTTGGAAGGGCTTAGGGAGGCTCTGGAGGCGGGCGCCGATCTCATCCTGTTGGACAACATGGACGAGGCCACCCTTAAACGCGCCGTGGAGCTGACCCGGGGCCGGGCCATTCTCGAAGCCTCCGGATCCATGACCAAAGAGCGCCTGCCCGGGGTGGCGGCCACCGGTGTCAACCTCATCTCCATGGGGAAACTCACCCACAGCGCCCCGGCGGTGGATATTCATCTGCGGCTGATCCGGACTTGGTGGTAGTGGTCCGTATCACAACTAGATGGCCTTAGAGTTCCCTTTGGACCGGCTAATAGATTCTCCCCGGCGTCCGCCTCCCTTCAACTTCCTTTCCCCAATTCCTTTGACCTTTCAGCCGCAGCGCTCACCGCGTCCATGACCAGGCCCCGAAATCCGCCTGATTCCAAGGCGTGGAGGCCAGCGATGGTGGTGCCTCCCGGTGAGGTCACCATGTCTTTGATTTTACCAGGGTGAAGTTCCTCTTCCAGGCAGAGTTTTGCCGTGCCCAGGACGGTTTGCACCGCCAAGGTGTGAGCCAGGGGCCGGGGCAGCCCCATTTTCACCCCGCCGTCCGCCAAGGCCTCGATGAAGACAGCCACGAAGGCCGGCCCACTGCCGCTTAAGCCGGTGACCGCGTCCATGAGTCTTTCTTCCACGGTCACGGCCTGCCCCACGGCCTGGAAGAGTTCCAGGGCCAGGGCCAGGTCTTCGGGGGTGGCGCGGCTGCCCGGGGCCAGGGCCGCCATCCCGGCCCCCACCAGGGTTGGAGTATTGGGCATGACGCGAATCACCCGGGATTCAGGAAAAGGCTCTTCCAGGACCTTGAGGGGGACTCCGGCGGCGATGGAAATAATGAGATGCCAGGGCCGGGCAAATTCTTTGATTCCGGCCAAAACCTCGGGGAGGACCTGGGGTTTAACCGCCAACAGTACCACGGGGGCGTGCATCACTTCAGCATTATCAAGGGCGGCTTCCACTCCCAGTTGGGTCATCTGATTCTGACGGACCGGGTCCGGGTCATAAAAGACCAGGTTCTCCCGGGCCATGTGGCCGCCCCGCACCAGTCCCCGGATGATGGCCGCGCCCATGTTGCCGACCCCGATGACGCCAAGTTTTGCGTCCGCCAACCGCCTTTTGCCCGGTTCTGTCATTGACACGGACCTCTCCCTCGTCATATTTTAAATATTGATTATTGTGGCATACTCTTTTTGAAGATTACATGAAAAAGTTACCCAACTGCAGCTAGTGTAGTGTCTCACAAATATAAGGACATTAATTTTCTCCCTCCCCTGATGGGAGGGGGCAAGGGGAGGGGGAAGTCCCAACGCCTTTCCACCCCCACCCTATCCCTCCCCCATCAAGGGGGAGGGAACTCTAAGGCCATCTAATTGTGATACGGACCACTAGTGTGGGGGTTCGCAACCTCTAATAAATATTGACTCCTTAGACTCCCCCGCCCCTCGTGGGAGGGGGTTGGGGCGAGGGGGAATAGACAACGAAATCAGTCAGATATTTCACTCCCACCCTACCCCCCCCCATCAAGGGGGAAGGAAAAGGAAAAAGCCGAGGCATTTAACAAAGGTATTCTGAAACGGAAAACCGGGGGAAGGACCTTCTTGACCTATGGCCAATTCGCCTGCAAGACCTATTCTGGCCCTGACCATGGGCGATCCGGTGGGAGTGGGGCCGGAAATCATCGTCAAGGCCCTGGCTGACGCCCGGATTTACCACATCTGTCGCCCCCTGATCATCGGCGACCTCCCGGCCCTGGAGCGGGCCCGCCTGGCCCTGGCCCCGGCCCTGAAAATCCGCCTGGCGGACCGGCCGGGAGCGGGGCGCTACCAGTCGGGGACTCTAGACCTTATGGCCCTGTCCCAACTGGCGCCCCATGACCTGGATTACGGCCGCCCCACTCCGGCCTCCGGTGCGGCCATGGTGGAGTATATCCTTACCGCCATTGATCTGGCGATGGCGCAGAAAGTCTCCGGCCTGGTCACTGCCCCCATCAGCAAGATTTCCATGAAGCTTTCGGGCTACGATTATCCGGGCCACACCGAGCTTCTGGCGGAAAAGACCCAGACCTCTGAGTTTGCCATGATGCTGGCCGGGGGCGACTTCCGGGTGGTCCTGGTTACCATTCACTGCGCCTTATCCGAAGTCCCCAAGCGCATCAACCAGGAAGGCCTGGTGCGGCTTTTTCACCTCACCAGCAAGGCCCTGGACCAGGACTTTGGGCTCAAGGGCGTGCCTCTGGGAGTCGCGGCCCTCAACCCGCACGCCAGCGAAGACGGAATGTTCGGCCACGAAGAAGCGGATATTATTATACCTGCGGTCAAGGAGGCTCAGAATGCGGGACTGGCGGTGGAGGGCCCCTTCCCCGCAGACACCCTCTTCTGGCGCCACTATAACGGGGAGTTCGCGGCCATCATCTGCATGTACCACGACCAGGGCCTCATCCCATTGAAACTTTTGCACTTTATGGACGGAGTGAACGTCACCCTGGGCCTGCCCATCATCCGCACTTCCGTGGACCACGGCACCGCCTATAACCTGGCCGGAACCGGCAAGGCTGCGCCGGATTCCCTCAAGGCCGCGATTATGATGGCGGCAGAGATGGCGAAGCGAAGGTTTGGCGGGTAAGGAATAGGCGTAGGGCTCTTCTTGGCCAGTTATCCGATTTAATAGCCCTGCGACTTTAACCTGCTTCCCGTTCCCTAACTTCCCGGATAACCCGATCCACTAGTTGCGTTTCCTGCGCCATCTCCAGGTCATAGCGGGATTGCAGATTGAGCCAAAATTGCGGAGTGGTTTGGAAATACCTGGCCAGGCGCAAGGCGGTATCCACGCTGATGGACCGCTGGCCCCGGACAATTTCATTGATCCTCTGGGCCGGAACATTTAAATCGCGTCCCAGTTTGTTCTGGCTGATTCCTAAGGGTTTAAGGTATTCCTCCAAGAGAATTTCGCCGGGACGGATGGGGGGTAGTATTTTTGTAGTCATGATCTTGTCCTCAATGATAGTCCACTATTTCCACATCATAGGCGTTGTTATCACGCCAGACGAAGCAAATCCGGAACTGATCGTTAATTCTGATACTGTGCTGGCCTGACCGGTCTCCCTTTAAGGCTTCCAGGCGATTCCCGGGCGGGCTCCGCAAATCCTCCAAATTTTCCGCGGCATCCAATATCAATAGTTTTCGCAAGGCCGAAGCCAATAAATTATTGGAAATTCTTTTGGTAGGTTCCCGATTAAAAAGCCTTTCGGTTTCTCGGCACCTGAAAGATTTAATCACCTCCATAATTTATAACGACTAACATGTCATGTCAAGCGTGATAAAGAATAATGATCTCCCAAAAAATATAGGGGCGGGTTTAAAACCCGCCCCTACAATGAAAAAGCATGAGAGGCACACAGGATCACAGGCCAGAGGCCTGTGCCACTGGCCCTGGCACTCCCTTCAGGTCACCCCTACCGACAATCCCTGCACAAATGAAAAACCTCCACCGGGTCGCCGGTGATTTTGGCCCAGTGTTCCAGCTGGTACTTGGGGGCGATGTAATTGCCGCATTTGGAGCACGGCTGGAGTTCGAAGTCCCGGCCCCAAATGGTGCGGATGCCGTCTTTTTCGGTGTAAGGAATGACGTTGGTGGGGCAGATGAAGGCGCAGGAGCCGCAGCCGATGCAGGCCTCGGACTGCTCCAGGAAGGGCGTGGCCACCTGCTTGTCGGGGGTGCGGCCTTTCATACTGATGGCGCTCACCCCTACAATGTCCCGGCAGGTGCGGACACACAGGCCGCAGAGGATGCAGAGCTCCTCGGGGTCATCGGTTTTGAAGCGGGACTGATAAACCCCGTGCTCCGCGGCCAGATCCTGGATGAGTTTGGCCTTGGGACAGCGGGCCAGCAGCAGCTCCAGGACCATGCGCCGGGCCTGCAACACCCGCTCCGAATGGGTCTGGACCACCAGGCCGCCCTCGGTAGGGTAGGTGCAGGAATTGACGATGCGGGTGCGGGGTTGCTCGCCGATTTCCACCACGCAGAGGCGGCACTGCCCTTCCGACGGCAGATCGGAGTGATGGCAGAGGGTGGGGATGTCGATACCCTGCTGCCGCAGCGTCATCAGCAGGCTTTGATCCTTGGGGGCCGTCACGATGATACCGTTAACGGTGAGGCGCACTTCTCCGGCCATGGTGTCGAAAACTTCGTCAGTGATTTTCCAAACCATTCCCTTACTCCACCTTCACGGCGTCAAACTGACAGGCCTCGTAGCACAAGCCGCACTTGACGCAAAGTTCCTGATCAATTTCCTGGGCTTCTTTTTTTATGCCGGAAATGGCGCCCACCGGACATTCCCGGACGCAGGCCAGACAGCCGGTGCAGGTTTCCGGGTCGATGGTGTATTTCAGGAGAGGCCGGCAAACCAGAGCATGGCATTTCTTATCCCGGATGTGGGCTTCGTATTCCTCCCGGAAGTACTTCATGGTGCTGAGGACCGGGTTGACGGCGCTTTGGCCCAGGCCGCAGATGGAGGCCGAAGCCATGGTGGCGCACAACTCTTCCATCAAATCCAGGTGCGCCATCTCCCCCCGGCCGGCAATGATTTCGTCCAGAAGGAACAGCAGATTTTTCAGCCCTTCCCGGCAGGGAGTGCACTTGCCGCAGGATTCTTCATAAAGAAACGAGATGAAGTAGCGGGCCACGTCCACCATGCAGGAGGTGTTGTCCATGACGATCATGCCGCCGGAACCCATGATGGAGCCCACTGATTGCAAACTGTCATAGTCCACGGGCAGGTCTAAAAATTGCGGGGGAATGCAGCCGCCGGAGGGGCCGCCGGTCTGCACGGCCTTGAACTCCCGGCCGGGGCGCAGGCCGCCGCCCAGATCAAAGATAATCTGCCTCAGGGTGGTGCCCATGGGCACTTCCACCAGGCCGGTGTGGTTCACCGCCCCCACCAGGGAAAAGACCTTGGTGCCTTTGCTCTTCTCGGTGCCGATGGCTGCGAACCAGTCAGCCCCCATATTAATGATTTCCGGGACGTTGGCCCAGGTCTCCACGTTGTTGATGATGGTGGGCTGTCCGAAGAGGCCGTGCTGGGCCGGATAAGGCGGCCGGGGAGTAGGCTCGCCGATGCGGCCTTCCATGGAGGAGATGAGGGCGGTCTCTTCACCGCAGACAAAGGCGCCCGCGCCCCGGTTGATTTTGATGTCGAAGCCGAAGCCGGAGCGGAAGATATTGGGCCCCAAGAACCCCGCCTCCCGTGCCTGGTCGATGGCCAGGGCCAGGCGCTTCACCGCCAGGGGATATTCATGGCGCACGTAAATATAGCCGCGGGTGGCGCCGATGGCGTAGCCGCCGATGATCATCCCTTCCAGGACGGCATGGGGGTCGCCTTCCATCACCGCCCGGTCCATGAAGGCCCCGGGGTCGCCCTCATCGCCGTTGCAGATGATGAACTTGACGTCGCTGAGCTCGTCGGCGCAGATACGCCACTTGCGGCCGGTGGGGAAGCCGCCGCCGCCCCGGCCCCGCAAGCCGGATTTAACAATGGCCTCGATGACATCGTCCGGGGACATCTCGGTCAGGGCCTTACGGATCGCCCGATAACCCCCCAGGGCCAAATAGTCATCCAGGCTCTCGGGA
Organism: Thermodesulfobacteriota bacterium; assembly: GCA_049322355.1. Classification (GTDB taxonomy): domain Bacteria; phylum Desulfobacterota; class Desulfobaccia; order Desulfobaccales; family 0-14-0-80-60-11; genus 0-14-0-80-60-11. The sequence goes on from JBMORG010000023.1 coordinate 93,665, forward strand.
TCGATGAGGTCCAGCTTCCGCAAGACCACGGGTTGCTGGCCCTGGTAAAAGGGGATGTCGGCCTTTAAGGCTAACGGTTTGTGGGTCTCGGGGTCCTCATAGACCAGGCGTTCCACCACCTGGCCGTTTTTCAGGGTCGCCTCCACGATCTCCGGGACATCCTGGGGAGTTACGTGCTGGTAGGCGATCTCCTGGGGCCGCAGCAAAACTTTGACGGCCCGGGCGCAGAGGCCCTGACAGCCGCATTCCTTCAAGGCCACTTTGGCTTCCAGACCGTTTTTCTGGAGTTCTTCCCGAAAGGCTGCGGCCACCTCATCACTGCCCATGGGCAGGCAGCCGGGGCCGGCGCAGACCAGCACCTGGGGCTGTTTGGGGTCCCGGCGGGCCATCAACTGGCGGCGATATTCCCGCAGATGGTCTACGGATTCAAATCTGGGCATGGTTTTATCTCTGTCGTCTTATTTATAGAGTTTCAGGATCTTGGGCACCTTGTCCACTGTAGTCCGCCCAAAATACTTGTCATCCACCATCATGACCGGGGCCTGGGCGCAGGAACCCAGACAGCCCACCGTCTCCAGGGAAAATTGCATGTCCTTGGTGGTGTACCCCGGCTCAATCCCCAGCTTGTTGCCCAGGGATTCCGCTAGGCGGGCGCCGCCCCGCAGGTGACAGGTGGTTCCCAGGCAGACTTTAATCTGGTGGCGCCCCTTGGGCACCAGCGAGAACATCTTGAAAAAGGTGGCCACGCTGAAGATTTGGGTCAAAGGCACGTTCAGCCTTCGGGAGACCTCCTTCAGCTCGTCTTTAGGCAGATAGCTGTAAGAATCCTGGATATCCTGCAGGACGGGGATCAGGTCCCAGGGGTCGCAATCGTAACGGGATAAGATGGAGTCGAGGCGTTGGGCATCCATTATTCTTGACCTTTTTCTTCAGGAGAAATCACCGGAAACTCAGGATAGGAGGCGCTGCATTTATCCAGCAGCAGTTTATATTGAGCCTCGGTATGCCTCTGGATAAATTCCAGATCTTTGCCCCGGAGGTGCCGGAAGCGTCCTTGGGGCTTCAGGTAATCGGTAACCGGCCTGAGCTTGGGAACCTCCACGGTTTGGCGATAACGGCCGTTTTCCACTTCATAGAGGGGAAAAACCCCGGTTTCCACCGCCAGGCGGCCCAGGCGGACGCTGAGGTCGGTGGCGGAGCGCCAGCCCGTGGGGCAGACGGAGAGCACGTGGATATAAGCCGGTCCCGGCGTCTCGATGGCCTTGCGCACCTTGAAGAAGAGGTCGAAGAGGTAGCTGGGGTTGGCCGTGGCCACATAGGGAATGCCGTGGGCCACCGCGATGGCCACCATGTTCTTCTTTTGGGTGTGCTGCCCGATGCTCAACTTCCCAGGGGGCGACGTGGTGGTCATGGCGCCGTAGGGAGTGGAGCTGGAGCGTTGGATGCCGGTGTTCATGTAGGCTTCGTTGTCCCAGCAGAAATAGGTGAAATTGTGACCCCGCTCCATGGCCCCGGACAGGGACTGGAGGCCAATGTCAGTGGTGCCGCCATCCCCTCCCATGGCCACCACCGCCGGCATTTTACCCTTGAGCTTGCCCTTGCGGTTTAGGACCTTGAGGGCTGCTTCGATGCCCGAAGCCACCGCCGAGGTGTTTTCAAAGGCCACGTGGATCCAGGGATGCATCCAGGCGGTTTGGGGCATGCCCGAAGAGACGATTTCCATGCAGCCGGTGGCATGTGCGATGATCGCGTCTTCGCCGATGGCTTTGCAAACCCAGCGCACCGCCAGCGCCTCGCCGCAGCCCTGGCAGGACCGGTGCCCCGAAGTAAAATACTCTTTCCGGGGCATCAGCCTGGAGGCATAGGTATCGAATTTCTGACTCTGGGCGTATCCGAATTTTTCCATTAGCTTCGCACCCCAAACAGGAAGTATTCTTCACTCGGCCCGGTGGCGGCTTCCGCCTGGGCCAGGCGCACGATCTCTTTAAAGGCTTCGGGTTGGACATCCCGGCCCCCCAGGCCCACGGTGTACCCGATCACTGCGGGCTTCTGGGCCAGGGGATAGAGGGCGCTGCGCACTTCGGCCAGCACCGGCCCCGCCGCCCCGCCCAGGGAGAGGGCTCGGTCGCAGACAATGACCAGGTCGGCTCCGGCCACCGCCTCCCGGAGATCAGTAAATGGGAAGGGACGCCATAACCTGGGCTTTACCAAGCCTACGGACTCTCCGGCTTCCCGCATTTCATCCACCGCAACTTCCGCCACCTGCGCCAGGGAGCCCATCAGCAATAAAAGCGTTTTGGCCCCCTCGGTGTGGTATTGCTCCACGGGGCGGTAGGTCCGTCCCGTAAGCTTGCCCCATTCGTCCCAGACCTTGAGGATGTGGTCGTAGGAGTTCACCAGGGCTTGCTGGTGTGCCATCTTTACTTCGGTATAAAGCTCCGGCATGGCGAACGCGCCCATGGTTACCGGCTTCTTGGGGTCTAGATAGAAGTGGGGATGATAATCCGGCAGGAACTTGTCCACCGTCTCCTGGTCCAGCATCTCCAGGGCCTCCACCACGTGGGTGAGGATGAAGCCGTCCATGTTGACGATGGTGGGCAGGATCACCCGGTGGTCTTCGGCGATCTTGAAGGCCATAACGGTGTGGTCGAAGGCCTCCTGGCCGTTCTCCACGAATACCTGGATCCAACCGATATCCCGGGCCGCCATGATGTCACCGTGGTCGTTCCAGATGCTCAAGGGGCCGGACAGGGCCCGGTTGGCCACGGCCATCACTATGGGCAGGCGCATGGCCGACGCGATGAAGAGAATCTCGTTCATCAGGGCCAGTCCCTGGGAGCTGGTGGCGGTGAAGGTGCGGGCCCCGGCCGCGCACATGCCGATGCAGGCGCTCATGGCCGAGTGCTCCGACTCCACGTTGACGAATTCCGCCTCCAGGTCGCCGTTGGCCACCATGGAGGACAGGTGCTCCACGATGTGGGTCTGGGGCGTGATGGGATAGGCGGCGATGGCCTCGGCCCGGGCCAATTGCACCGCATGACTGACGGCAATGGAAACTTCCATGCCTACTCGATGGGCCTTGGCTGCCATTATTCTTCCTCCGGGACCATGCTGATACAGCCGGTGACACACTCTTTGGCGCAGATGCCGCAACCTTTACAGTATTTATTCATATCGAAGTAGCCGTCCGGTTCCTCGGAGATGCCGGCTTCGGGACATACGGTCCAACAGATGCCGCACTTGATGCAGCGGGTTTTGGTCCACACCGGATGCTGGGAGCGCCAGTCGCCGGTGTTATAATTCCGGGCCGTGCCCGGCTCGGTCAAAACGCCGCCGATTTCTATTTCCTGCCAGGTGACCTGATCCCATGGTTTGCTCACGGCCGTCGCTCCTCAATGGTGGTCTGTTCATAAGCCGCTTTCAAGGCGTTGAAGTTCTTGACCGCCAGGGGCCCGAAGCGCTCCTTCAAGGGGGTCTCCAAGGCTTCCACCGCCACCACCCCGGTGGCCTTAAGCAGCGCCCCCAGCATGGTGGTGTTGACGATGGGCACTCCCAGGACTTCCCGGGCGATCCGGTTGGCATCCACCAGGACCAGGGTGTGTTTGTAACCGTACTCCTGGCGAATCTCTCCGGGGGTCTTGGCGGTATTCAAAACGATGATGCCCTGGTCTTTCAGGTCCGCCGGAGGGTTCTGGATGCGCAGCAAAGAAGGGTCCAGGACCACTACCACATCAGGTTTGAGGATTTTGCAGCGCAGCTTGATGGGCCTGTCATCCACCCGGCAGAAGGCCAGCACCGGGGCGCCCCGGCGCTCCGGCCCGAAACTGGGGAACCCCTGGGCGAACTTCCCTTCCTCAATGGCCGCCAGGGCCAGCAGTTCCACCGAAGTCACCGCGCCCTGGCCGCCGCGGCCATGAAAGCGGATTTCAATCATGGTGTTTTCCTATTTCAACGAGAAGTTTTTATGACAAAATTGATTTGTTAATTCTATCACAAAATCTGAATGCAATTTTCTCCCCCGAGGGCTGGGAGAACTTTCCTGACCGGAAAGCCGCTTGGCTCTTACAAATCTATCTGGTTATCTTATAGCATTAGCGGCCAATTTGGGAAAGCCGGGAAATTTACGATTCCTTTGTAAGAAATTTTCCTACATTCCAAAAACTTCCTTTAACAGATTCTTCCGGCTTATTGAGAGAAATATAAGACCGCGGACGCAGATGTCCACCCTATTCAAGGAGGGAAGGAGGATGGATTACATTTGTCGCTTTGAATCCATCCCTCAAGATTGGAGATTTTTTACCGATTCAGAGAAAAATGTAGGGCAACCGCCCTCGGCTGTCCAGCCTTATTTGTGCGCAGCGGGGGACGGCTGCGCCACATCTGCTTGGCCCTCCACCCATTCCCGCCAGAGCCAAGGATAATCATCTCCCTCCACCACTAAGCCTTTTCGCACCGGGTTTTCACAAATATATTGGACTTTGCTGTGGGTGCTTTTGTCGGAGGGGAGGACATGATCAAATGATTCTGACAGCCATACCCGTCCCTTACGGCTTAAAACTTTATTAATGCTATGGGCCGAGGCTCCTTTGATACCATTCATGATTTCGGCCAGTCCGAAGGGGTTGCCTATATCATCATTTAATGGCGTGAAGATCATATGGACATGGTCCGGCATGATCACCACCCCATGCACTTGCAGTTTTCTATGATGGTCATGCAGGCAATGCTTAAGAACCAGGCCTCGTATTGATTCCGGCAAAACCCAACGCTGAAATGTGACAAAGGTAATAAAATGAGGTTTATCTTCTTTTTGAAGATGAGGGAGGTGGCGGCGGTATTCGGCTTTGACCGGGTTGGCGGGTTGCATCGACATTTAAGCCCAAATGCTGGACAGCCGAGGGCGGCTGTCCTACATTGGGTTTCCGTCCCAAAGATTTAGGTCCTAAATTAACCCCCATTAAAGGCGACAACCAAAAGTAATCTTAGATATCGTCATTAAATGTTGTGTAGGACAGCCGCCCTCGGCTGTCCATATCAACCAAACGGATTCTGCACCACGATGGTCTCTTCCCGGTCCGGGCCCACGGAGACGATCTGGATGGTCACCCCCACCAGTTCCTCCACTCGCTTCAAATAGTTGCGGGTGGCCTGGGGGAAATCCGCCATCCGCCGCACGCCCCGGATGTTTTCGGTCCAGCCCGGCAGTTCTTCAAAAACCGGCCGGCAGCGCTCCAATTCCTGGATAGTGGCGGGGATGGTCTCCCGGCGGCTGCCGTTCACCTCATAGCCGACGCAAATTTTCACGGGATTGATGCCCGTCAGCACGTCCAGCTTGGTGATGGCCAGACCGGTGAGGCCGTTGAGGCGGGCCGCGTCCCTGAGCACCACCGCGTCCAGCCAGCCGCAACGCCGCCGGCGCCCGGTGGTGGAGCCGAATTCCACCCCGCATTCCACCAGATGATTTCCCACTTCGTCCAGACATTCTGTGGGGAAAGGACCGCCGCCCACCCGGGTGGTGTAGGCCTTGACGATGCCCAAAACGTGATGCAATTGGTTGGGCCCGACCCCGGTGCCGGTGCAGGCGCCGCCGGCCACCGGATTGGAAGAGGTGACGTAGGGATAAGTGCCGTGGTCGATGTCCAGGTGGGTGCCCTGAGCCCCTTCAAAAAGAATGTTTTGGCCCCGGCGCACAGCCTCGGCGAGCAATACCGAGACGTTGGTCACCAGAGGCGCCAGGCGTTTGCCCATCTCCAGGTAGGGCGCCAGAATCTCTTCTTGAGAGAAGGGGCGGTCTTCCAGGAATTTTTCCAGATAGAAGTTCTTTTCCGGCAGCACTTCGGCCAGCTTGGCCTTGAGGACCTCGGGATTAACGAGGTCGGCTACCCGGATGCCTCGGCGGGCCGCTTTATCTTCATAGCAGGGACCGATACCCCGCCCGGTGGTGCCGATTTTGGTTGCGCCCTTGGCGGCTTCCCGGGCGATATCGATGCGCTTGTGATAAGGCATGATGACCTGGGTGCGCTCACTGATGCTGAGGTTCTTCGGACCTATCGCAATGCCCCGGGCCTTGAGGTTATCAATTTCCGTCAGCAGGACCTCGGGGTCCAGCACCACGCCGTTGCCGATGAGGCAAAGGGTGCCGGGATGCAGAATCCCCGAAGGAATCAGATGGAAGATAAATTTGTCTCCGCCCACCACCAGGGTATGGCCGGCGTTGTTGCCGCCTTGATAACGCACCACCATGGCGGCCTGTTCGGTTAACAGATCGACGATCTTCCCTTTGCCTTCGTCGCCCCACTGGGTGCCCACCACCACTACATTAGGCAAACCTGCGCCCTCCTTTGCTTAAACCGTGTATATTAAATCACAAGCTCCGGAAAAACCAAAAAGAAAAATGCCCTGCCGAAACAGGGCATTTTTTGTTCAACAGTCTCAGGGGACATTAACCCGCCCCCGGAGAGCAAAGTAACTTATTTTACTTTGGGCACATACTTGTCAGGATACTCTGGATAGTTCTTCCTCAGGTCCTTTTTGATGATCTTGCCGGTGGGCGTCCGGGGGATGGCCGGCAGAAAGACCACTTCCCGGGGCAGCTTGTAGGTGGCCAACACGTCCATGGTGGATTTGATGATGTCGCTGGCCAGCTCCTGGGAGGCGGTGTGACCGGGCTCCAGCTCCACCATGGCCACCACTTTCTGGCCCATGATCTCGTCGGGGATGCCCACGACCGCATCGTCACGCACAGCCGGATGGCGGATGATGGCGTCTTCGATTTCGGTGGGAGCCAGACGGAAGCCGGAAGACTTGATCATGTCGTCTTCCCGGGCTTGGAAGAACATGAAGCCGTCTTTGTCCATCAGAACGGCGTCGCCCATCATGTTGTAGCCGTCTTTGATGCCCTTTTTCATGGATTTCAGGAGCTTGTTGTCCTGGATGTAGGGCTTCCAGTACAAGGTAGCGGTGGGGCCCTTGATCAGCATGCTGCCCACTTCGCCGGGGCCCGCGGTGGTGCCGTCTTCCCGGACCACCTTGATTTCAAAGCCGGGCAGGGCTTTCCCGATGGAGTCGGGCATGGGGATGTCGCTCATGGTGTTGGAGGTCACCAGGTGCATCATTTCGGTGCCGCCCAGGCCTTCCCAGATGGGCTTGCCGGTCTTGGCCTGCCACATGGCCAGGGTCTTGCCGGTTAAAGCGTCGCCGCCGGTGGTGTACATCCGGACGCTGGAAATGTCGTAGTCGTTGAAATTGGGCATTTCCAGGAGCTTCCGGTAGGCGGTGGGCAGACCCGTGACTACTGTGACCTTGTGCTTGGCGATGGTGGCCATCATGTCATCCGGGGTGAACTTGGGCAGGAGCGAAATGGCGCCGCCACCGGCAAAGGGAACCATGCAGAAGGTGCCATAGCCTGCGGCGAAAGACACCGGCGCCGAGCCGCCCAGCACTTCGCCGGGAGCAATCTTCCAGACGTACTTATTGACGATGTTGGACTCGATGAGTACCTCTCTGACAAAGTGGACGCAGCCCTTGGGCTGACCGGTGGTTCCGGAAGTGAAGAGGATGACGCCGATGTCATTGGCGGCGTCCAGCTTCACGTTGGTGAACTGGTCGGAGGCCGCGGCCATCTCTTTGGCGAAGGAGACGTAGCCTTTGGCCTCAACTTCCTCGGGTTTGCCGCCCACCACGATGATCTTGGTGGGGAACTCGAATTCATGGGCCCCGCCTTCCACAGCGGCCATGAGGGGGAAGCTCACGGCAAAGGCCTTGAATTCGGCATTGTTTAAGACAAAAGCCACTTCTTCTTTGGCCCATAAAGGAGATACCGGAACCGGGATCGCGCCGCATTTCATAATGCCGAAATTGATGGCCACAGCTTCCGGCATGTTGGTTAAGCGGATGCCCACCCGGTCCTGGGCCTCGACGCCCAGCTTGGTGAGGACGTTGGCGAACTTGTTGGCCATGGCCAGCAGCTCTTTATAGGTGACTTTCTGATCGCCAAACAGGATGGCGACATTGTCCCCACGGCCTTCTTTCACATGTTTGTCCAACAATTCTTCCGCAATGTTCCACTGACCTGAAGCATACTGCTTGAACTCCTCGGGCGTGGTATATTCCGCCCAGAGTTCTTTGGGGGGCAAATAATCAGCCGGAATTTTAGCCATGTACTGCTACCTCCTTCAGATATTTGTAATTCTAACGGTCTTTTCGTCCTTCCCGAGGCAAAACCATGTGAATCATATTACAAAGTCTAGGGCCAGTGTCAAGAAATTTGTGGTTTTCGGTTTTCGGTTTTCGGTTTTCGGCAAAAAAAGCAGTCTTTACCAGATGAAAAGGGGAATTCCATCCGCGATTTTTGAAACTATGGCACTAACATATTCTTATGAGCATTTCTGCTATAATAATCATCATAACCTATAGTCATTTTTAAAATTTCACTTGCCCGGGTTGAAGTTTCAGTGTTTTTAACCGAAAACTCTGCCGTAGCCCTGATCGGACCAGAACTCTACCCCATCCCGCCCATCCGGGGCGGGGCCGCAGAGTTGTTCATCGAGAAGGTGGCCGGCTGCCTTACCCGCTGGCGTCCGGTGGTCATCGGGGTCTCCGATCCGGACCTGCCTCAGCATGAATTCCGCGGCCAGGCAGAATATTTCCGAGTCCCTCTTTCGGGTTGGCGCAAGCGGCTTTACTGCCGCTACCGGGATTATTTTCCTCTTTATGACCGGCAGGTGGCCCAGATTGTCAGCAGGCTCCAGCCGGACCTCATTCACGTCCACAACCGGCCCCTGCTGGCCCGGTCTCTTAAGCGCCGTTTGAAACGCCCGATTCCCATCATTCTACACATGCACAACCTCTACGAATCCTTGGGTAAACGGGAACGCCCCCGCCATAGCGCCGTCATCCCGGTGGCGGGCTTTGCTGCGTGCAGCCAATTCGTGCTGGACCGGGAGCGGCAAAGACTGGGGCAGGGTGCGGGCCTTTTCCGGGTCATCTATAACGGGGTGGAGGCCGAGAACTTCCCCTCTCTTTGGGATGATGAGCCCTTAAAACTTGGGGCCCGCCGGGCGCAGCAAATCACCGATGAACCCACGGTGCTCTTTACCGGCAAATTGCGGGCTGCCAAGGGCGTCCACGTACTCCTGGCCGCCATGGACCGCGTCTGGCAAATCCTCCCCCAAACCGTGTTGGTGCTGGTGGGCGGCACCGAATACGGCCGGGGCCGCACCATGCGGGAGACCCCGTTTTTGGCGGAGCTGCGCCAGCAGATAGCTCAAGCCCGGGGCCGGGTGGTGCTCACCGGGTTTATCCCGCCGGCTGAGATGCCCCGGACCTATCTCCTGGGGGATGTTTTTGTGGGTCCGTCCCAGATCGAGGAGGGCCTGGGGCTGGTCTTTCTGGAAGCCGCTGCGGCCGGTCTCCCCATTATCGCCACCCGCAGGGGCGGCATCCCGGAGGTGGTGCAGGACGGCGTCAACGGCCTGCTACTGGAACGGCAGGACGACGCCGGGGAATTGGCCGCCAAGATCATCGGGCTCCTGGGCAACGCTCCCTGGCGGCAGCGCCTGGGCCGGCAAGGCCGGGAGTGGGTTACGGCCAACTTTTCCTGGGAAAAGATCACCGCCACACTGGAGGAGTTTTACGATGTGGTCAGGGACCAGGGGCCAGGGATTAGGGTTTAGGGTCAGAAAAGCAGGGTGTGCTCTGAGCACCATTTCTTTTCTTATTCCCAAATCTCCAATTTAGGCGCAGAAACTTTATTTTGCGGGGTTTGCCGGAGCCACTGCGGGGGCGTTCACCCCACCCGGCTGGATGGAATCATCCAGGGTCAGCACATAGGTGCCTATGGCCGCCAACATCAGGCCGACGACCACCCAGGTGCGCCAGTCTTTGTGCAGGCCTAAAAAGGGTCCGGTGCGGGAGGGTTTTACCTTGTCTCTGCCGTGCGTATGGGGGTGACTGTGTGTTATCATGGGCATTATCCTATCATAATATCTTCGAAATGAGCGAGTTCAAGCCAATATTTCCCAATTATGTGGCATAGACTTTTAACCGCCATCTCATACCGTTATCTGCAGCGGCGGGCGCGCCGACATCCGCCAACGCCGTTATCGGCATTGAAAAAGGAAAAGGTGCGCCGGGTATTGTTGATCAGCAACACCGCCCTGGGGGACACCCTGTTTTCCACCCCGGCCATCCGGGCCTTAAGGGAGCGCTATCCTGCCTGGGAATTGGAGGTTCTGGCCCACCGGGTCTTTGGTGCCCTACTGGCCCATAATCCCCATGTGAGGAAAATCTGGACCTACCCCGGCCGCAACCGCCGCCTCCTGGCACTGGTTCGGGACTTGCGCCGCAGATCGTATGACCTGGTGATCATCCTCCACGGCAACGACCCCGAAGCCACCCTGCTGGCTTATCTTTCGGGGGCTCCCTTTATCATCGGCTCCGCCCGAAGCCCCTTGGCGTTTGTCTATTCGGCCGCGGTGGCCTTCACCGACCCCGATAAGCACGCCATCGAGCGGCGTCTTGACTATGTGCGGCTCCTGGGCGCGGAAACTGCAAACAAGCGCATGGACTTATTTTTACCCCGGGAAGAAACCGAACGTGCCGCAACCATCCTTATTGAGCACTTCGGCGGGATGCCGCCTCTCTTGATGGCCCTGCACCCCACCGGTTCCGACCCCTACAAGTGGTGGCCGGCGGACAACTTCATCGAATTGGGGAATTTTTTATACCAGGCTTATGGTGCCTCCCTGCTCATCATCAGCGGTGCCGGCGACCGTCCGCAGGCCGAAGCCATCGCCGCCAAGCTCAGCGGCCCCGCCCTGGTCACCGGGGGGCGTTGCCCCTTGCTCACCGTGGCCGCGCTGCTTTCCCGCTGCCGCCTTCTGGTGGCCAATGACAGCGGCCCCCTGCACCTGGGCCTGGCCCTGGGCGTGCCCACCATCGGTCTTTTGGGCGCCGACGACCCCCGGCGGGTGGGGCCTTATGGAGTGGAATGGGGCGTGGCCCTGCATAAACGGCAGGAGGTCTGCAACTTGGAGCCGTGTCTTTTGAAGAAATGCCCGGAGAACCGGTGTTTGACGGCTATTACCGTGGAGGAGGTGGTAGGCATGGCTAAGACTTGGTGGGAACCGCGATATTCGGCAAAAAGCAATAAGTCCTCGAATTTGTAGGTGTGCCGGGCACTTCGTTAAAGTTCCGTGGTCTCGGGTCGCCCTTGGAGTTATGCTCCTATAGAAACACCCGATAATTGATCCTGAGAACCTTGGCCAGCCGCCTGGCCATGTCCTTGCCGATGGGCCTCTTGCCATGCTCCATTTCAGAGATATGGGTCTGGCTGATCCCCACTAAGTTAGCCAGTTCCTTTTGGGTCAGTCTCTCCCGTTTCCGGGCTCCTTTGAGCGCCACGCTCCCGTTAAAGTGGGGATAAACATCCTCCCATGGGATCGAATCCGGCTCCTCGGCAATAGCACCATAGGAGGCCAAAACTGCTTTAGCCTCATTCACATTTGTTACCGGTATCCGCACTTTTATTTCAACATAATCTCCCGTAATGGGCTTTTTCATGGCTACCGACATAAGTAACCTCTATCACCTTGTCTTTCTTGCTCAGGACTCTCCAAACTGCAACATTAAGTATGCCTGCCTTTCTGGAGATGGCAATGATAGCAGTCATCACGGAGTTTGCCATAATTGGGCCAGTTAGCCAGGACCGGGCCGGAGAGCTTCATCTCAGCCAACAAAAGCTGAAAGATTTCATCAACCCCTTTGGGCAGCCGCTTGATCTTTTTCCGAACCTTAGCCGTTAATAAAACACCCCAAGCCATTATCAATATACCAATAAATGATATACAGTCAAGAATTTTATCGTTTCTAAATCATTTTTGAGATGACAGCCCAAATTTCTTTTCCGCCAATTCCTCATATATGGCGTTAACCTCCCGGCCCAGGCGTTCCAACGAATAATGCGCCGCAACAAAGCGGCGGGCGTTTCTCCCCATCTGGGCGGCGCCGGCGGGGTCCGCCAGGAGCCGCTCCAGGGCCTGCGCCAGGGCGCCAGCGTCCCGGGGCGGGATGAGCAGGCCGGTTACGCCATGCGCCACTATTTCCGGATTGCCCCCCACCGCGGTGGTGATTACCGGCAGTCCCGCGGCCATAGCCTCCAGCAGGGCCAGGGACACCCCTTCGCTGTAGCTGGGCAGGACGAAAATGTCCATGGCGTGCAGGAGGTCGGGGACATCCTGCCGCTGCCCCAGAAAATGCACCTCGCCGGCCAAGCCCAAACTCTCCGCCAACTGCTTTATCTCCGCCTCTCTCCGGCCACCGCCTACGATGAGGGCGTGGCAGGGATAGCGCTCCTTGATTTGAGCCAGGGCGGTGATCAATTCCTTGTGCCCCTTGCCCCAATGGTCCAGGCGGCCCACCAAGCCGATTACCGGCACGCCTTCTGCCAACCCCAATTCCTGGCTCACCTTCGCACCGGGGCGGGCCGCGTCGATCCGGGCCATATCCACGCCGTTGGGCACCACCCTGATCTTGTCGGGTTTCAGGCCGATTTCTTTCACGAGATAGTCTTTCACACCCTGAGACACCGCCAGGCTTATGTCGGTAAAGAACGAAAGGCTCCGGCAGATGAGCCGGCGCTTGCGGTTGAAAAGGGTGAAGCCGTGCCAGTGGTCGATGATGACGGGAACCTGCATCAGGGCCGCGGCCAGGCGGGCATAGTTCCCCGGCACATAGCTATTGACGTGGATGGCATCCACGCGGTGGCGATAGATGACCCAACAGAGGTGAAAGAAAAAGCGCAGCCAGACCCAGCCGTTCAACCCCGGCATCCGAAAATCCACGGTGGCGAGAGGGGAGGGGATTAAATGGTCCGTATCGGGGGTTAGGAGCCCGCAGATGACCCGGAAACGGTCCGGGGAAAGGCGCCTGGCCGCTTCCACCAGCACCATTTCTGCGCCCGCGCCCCGCTCCGGCTTGATGATGAATAAGACGGTAAAGAGTTTACTCTGATCCATGCCCGAGGTGGCGGACAGCGAGGCCCAGGCGCAATTTAGCCGCAGCTTGCCTTACGATAAGGGTGCAAAGCGCTCGCTAATAAAAGGACGGCCGAAACGGCTGTCTGCATGAAATTGCAAGGGTTTAATTTCTTGATCAACCTGACTGCACCAACACCAAGTTTAATAGAAGCTCTTTAATTTTCTCAAACTGGCCCTGGTCTATTTTCCCAGTGGCCGAATACCGGATGATGCCATGCTTATCGATAATCAGAAAATTGCTATCCTCAGCTTTCATCTGGTAGTCGGTAAACATCTTCCTATTCCAATCTCCATAAATCGTGAACCCTTCTTTCCCTGAATGTTCCCGGAGGCCGTTCTTCCAGAGAAGAGCGGTGGGCCCGAATGATTTGGAGCAATCAATCACCACCAGTCGAAAGACCTCATTCTTGATGTTTGCCGGCTGAGCCTGGTAAAACCGGGTTAATTCATCTTTCAAGGCGGTATTTTTCTTGATGACGTGTCGGGATTCATAGAAAAGTACTATAACTTTGCCCCGGATCATGTCCAGGGACAGTTTTTGGTTGTCCCCCGATTCCACGAGAAAGTTCGGGGCCGCTTTACCAGAGGTCAGTAAGGAAGCCCAGGACGCTGGCGGCCAAGCGCCCAACCCCAGGGCTAAAATGATTAACAACTTGGTTTTCCCGAATATTTTCATGTTATGAATCTCTGAGTCTCCTTCTCCAAATTTTTATCTAGACACCAAAGGCTGCAAGTGGTCGCTGATAACCCGGGCCGCCAGTTGCGACCCCCGGGTGTTGAGGTGCACCACGTCATAGATGTATTTGGAGTCCGGGGGGATCAGGTTGGCCAGATCAATCACCTGGACATTGTTGCTCTTCCCCACTTCCCGTATGGCCTGGTTAAATTTGGCATAGATATCGATGAACTGGCTTACGGGAATCCCGGAATCGGACTCAAAGCCCTGCATGGCGGCCAAGACCTTAGGGTCGGGATCGGTTTTGTAGCGGTTGAATTGGGTCATAAGCACCGGGGTGATCTTCCGGGCCCGGCAAATATTAATGAAAGTTTGCAGGTTCATCTTGAATTCAGCGAGGATGCCAGCCTCATCGAGGCTGAGTTTTTTCCCCCGGATATGGGCAAACTCATCGTCGGGGTCTTTCACCTTTTTTCCGAAAATCTTTTTGCTCAAGATGCGGGTGGCGGCGTGCAGGTTGGGAATATACGTGTCCCGGGCCATGGTGGAGATGGCCTTCAGGCCGGTGAGATTCTTATAAAAATAGAAATTGACGATGGGCTGGCGGGTGGGATTGCTGCTCCAATAAGTGCGGTCATAAATCAAGGCCACCAAGTCGTTGATGTTGTGCATCATGACCACAGCGCCGGGGTTTAACGGGATAATCTTATTCAAGAGAATATCCAAGGAATGCAAGGAGTTGTTGCCGCCGACCCCGGAATTAATGGAGGTTATCTTCTTCCCGGTTTGCTGCTCCAGGAGCTGGCCCACCAGGTAGGGAAAGCGGCTCTCTTCATCCACATAGATGCAGGCCACGGTGGAGCCCCCAAGAAAAACCAGGGTAAGGTCCGGCTTGTCATAGCGGTTATAGGGCAGCATGAAGCCGTTGGCGTCGGTTCTGACCCGATAGGGTTTTTGCACCAGGCCATCGGACTCCCGCACCGCCTTGTCGGGGGGGACATCCACGGTGTCCACGAAGGGCAGGATCTCCCTCAAGTTGATGTAGCGCCGGTCGGTGAAAAGCACCAGGTTATGGGTGCGGTTGATGTGGGCCAAAAGCTTTTCGGCGCCGCAAGTGGCGGCCAGAAGAAATCCCAGGACGAACAAGGCGAGGCTTTTTTTGGGGTTGCGTTCAAACCAGGTTGGGGTGGATTTTGTCTGCGGTTCTGCCATGCTTGAGGCTCATCCAGGATTTCGGATTTGCTGCCGGGGAGAGCGCGTCAGTTGGGGCCTTTGCTCCAGGGGCGTTATTCGCTCTATTATACAAAAAATCCGAAAGGCAGATACCAGATTTTTCAGCACCCCAATTTTCCCTTGCCGCGGAGCATGCGAGGAAAAACACCCCTCTTACTGATACCTATTCCCCCATATTGGATGGGTTAAGGCCGGAAGGGACCTCCGACTTCGCTGCCAAAGAGAAGTTCTAAAGGTAAATAGTGCTATTAATCAAAATAGTTATCCAAATGAAGAAAAAATCCACTGCTTTTGAATCATTTGGCACAAATTTAGCTTAGTGAAGGGATGGACAAAACTGAGTAGCCTAACTGACTGGGCCCTTTAGGGAGCCAGAACTTTGATGAGAAGGGGGTGACTGCCAGCCAAACGAGGACGGCTTGACTTAGATGGGCTCAAGTTTTCCTAAGGTAGAATTGTGACTCAACTGCGATGAAGGAGGATTCTGAATGTCCGATGATCTGAAAAAAGAGGTTCAAGAAGCACCGTTGCTGTGGCCTCTAACCCCGATTCCGACCTTTGAAGAAGTTTATGACCCCAAAATCTGCACCGAAGCCTCCCGGGAAATCTCCACCATCTTTGAGGGCTGGCTCCATCCCAAGCACGAGATGGCCAAACCCGAGGCCCTGGGGCAAATCCGGGTCCTGGAATGCGGCCATGGCGGGTTCCAGGTCAACTCCATGTTTGGCGGCGCCTACCTTTCGGAACTGGGGGCCAACGTCATCATGGTGGAACCCCCCGGTGGCTCCCCCATCCGGAAGTTGGCCGCCTTCGGCCGCAAGCGCTACATGTTCAAAGACAACGTCAACGGCGACCTCTGCGGCGGCACCTTCCTGCATGAATGCCGCAACAAGCAGTCCATCACCCTGGACCTCAAAAAGGAAGAAGGCCGAGAGATTCTAAAGAAATTGGTCGTCCACGCCGATGTGCTCATCGAAAACTACCCGGTGGGGCAGTTCGACGCCTGGGGCATCGGCTACCGTCAGCTCTCCAAGATCAATCCCCGCCTGATCTACGTCTGGAACGGCCAGAAAGGCCAGTGGGGTCCCTTGAAGGACCAGCCTGGTGAGCTCTATCCCTCTTCCCCTTGTGCCTCCGGCTGGTGCCACGCCACCGGGTTGCCCAAAGCCTTCGGCGGCACCCCCATCCGGGCCGGCGAGCGGGCCGACGATATCCTGTGTGGTAACCTCACCGCCCACGCCACCATCGCCGCCCTGATCTTCCGTAACAACGTTTCCAATCGAGGCCAGTTCATTGAGGTAACCTCCTCGGAAGCCCACGCCCGCATCCATGACTATGCCTGGGGCTGGTACGGCATGGACGGCTCCTCCAAGCCCCGGTACGGCAACTGGGACCTGGCCATCAACATCTACTCGGTCAACCCCTGCAAAGACGGCTACATGATGGTGGGCGGCGGCCATGACCGCCTCTGGTATCGCATCTGGAAGACCGTGGGCAAGGACCGTCCCGAACTGGAAGACATGATCCTGGATGAGCCCACCCTGCGGGTGGTCATCGACCGGGTCGGCCACGACCAGCAGGTCAAAACCCTGGTCTGCCTCACCGACTGGATGAAAGACTGGACCCGGGAAGAATGCCGGGCCAAACTGTTGGAAGAAGAAGTGGCCGCGGGCGGCGTCTCCTTCCTGGACGAAGTGGCGGAAGAGCCCCACTACAAATACCGGGGCATGGTGCGGGCCATTGACACGTCGCATTACGGCAAAGTGTTGTTCTGCGGTTCGGTGTTTTACGGCCACCGGACCCCGGGCCGGGTCAAAGACCTGGGTCGTCCCATTGGCTATGACAACAGCGACGTCTACCGCAAACTCTGCAACTTCGACACCGCCAAGCTGAATGATCTCTATACCAAAGGGATCATCTAATAGAGGGGGTTAGTAAATATGACCGATCACTTGGACAAACTACCCTTTGATGATTATTGCAAGACCGTGTTCAATAAGGACGCGCTTTTTGAAAAACCTGAGGCCCTGAAGGGTTACCGGGTGCTGTCCTGCACCCAGTATATCCTGGGCCCTTGCGCTGCCGCCTACCTGGGCGAGCTGGGTGCCGAGGTCATCAAGATCGAGGTGCCCCGCCTGGGTGAGCCCATGCGCCATTGTTCACCCTACAATGAAACCTGGTTCTATCCCGTTTCCCGGTGGAACCCAGGCCGCGGCACCTCCCCGGCCTTCCAGGGCGCCAATCACAACGAATACTTCGTCACCCTGGACTACCGTAAACCGGAAGCCAAGGAAATCTTTTATAATTTGGTTCAGAAGACCGACGCCATGGTATGGAACTACCGGCCCGGCACCTTCGACCGTTGGAAGATCGGTTACGGCGCCTGCAAAGAGGTGAACCCCCGCATCGTCCTGGCCTGGTGCGGCGGCTTCGGCGGCTTCGGCCCTGGCCGGAACTGGGCCTCCTACGACATCCTGGGCCAAGCCAAGGGCGGCGTGTTCTCCTTCACCGGACATCGGGCGGGAGCCAGTGCCGGCTTCCCCAGCAAACATACTACCTGGATCATGGACTACTCCATTGGCATGCTGGTCTCCACCGCCATGCTGGCCGGCCTCTATTGGCGGGATACCGTATCCAACCTGGGCAACTACTTTGAATGTTCCCAGGTGCAGGGTTCCACCCGGTACACCGAGTACGGCCTGCCCCTGTGGGGCCGCAACGGTATTGTCCGCATGCGTTGGGGCAACTGGGACACAGAAATCTGCGTCAATGGCATTTGCAAATGCGGCCTGTCTTCCTACCCCCATTCGGACCATCCGGCGGAGAAGGAAGAAGGCTACATCTGCGTCCAGGCTTACACTGACGAAGACTTCGCCAAACTGATGAACCTAGTCGGTCGTCCCGACTTGGGCAAAAAATACGCCACCCATGACGACCGGGTGGAAGCCAGGGCTCAGGAAGAGATCTACCCGGCCATCGAGGAGTTTCTGAAAGACAAGACCAAGGAAGATGCCAACCGTATCTTCACGCAGTCCGGCATTATTTCGCAACCGCTGCTCACCATTCTGGAAGCAGCCAATTGCGACCACTTCCTGGAAAGGGGCTCCCTGGGCTGGTACGACGACCCGTACTACGGCGATGTCTTTACCCAGAAGGTCATCTACAAGATGAGCGAGTCGCCGCCGCGATTGAAACACGTGCATCGGCCGGTGGGCTGCGACAACGAAGAGATCTATCAGCGAGTCTGCGGCCTGACCTCGGAGCAGATCCGGGAGATGGAAGCCAAGGAAATTATCTAGCCCAGGGACGCTGGGGGCGGCCATTGGACCGGCCCCAGAAGTCGCACCTCTATGTATACGGGAGGAATGACTCGATATGACTGAATTCAAAGTATCGTTGTTTTACGATTGTCCTAAATGCGAGACCCGCAACTTTTTTGACCCTTACAGCTTCTGGGAATATTCTGGCAACTTCAAGTGCGCCGGCTGTGACACCCTCTATTACGCCGAGTGGGAAAACGGGCAGCGGGTAGTGGAACCGGAAGCTCCCCAGGGCACTGACTTCATCCTGCCGGGGTATGCGGAGACCAAGGATTTGAAGCCCTTGTCCGGGGAAGGCAAGACCTCGCCGCCACCCTTTGCCAACGTCACCTTCTTGGGCAAACCCAAGAACACCACCGTGTCGGCCCGGGGCAAACTCTGCGCCTGCACCCAGCTCACACCGGAAGATCTGGATGGGAGCTGCTGGAAACGTATCACGGCCCAACGTAAGTACGGCAAGTCTTGGTAGCGATGTCGTAACTTCGGAATGAGGAGGATTATCTGATATGCCAGTGATTCTGTGCGAAGATTGCAGAAACTATAAACGCACTTACGACCCGCAGATTTCCAAAGTGCTCTACGGTCACTGCCGGGCCATTGAATATCCTTTCTTGCTGGGCATTTTCATGGAAGCGCGGCCCGGGGCCTTCACTGCCCCCACCGATTGCAAGTACTTCCAAGAAAAGAAAAAGTAGGGTAAACTGAACGTCAAACCGGGGCGCCGGCCATCCGGCGCCCCTATCTTTTCTCCTCACTGGAAACCTCCATGAAAGACTATTCGCTCTATTACTGGGATCGGCGATTGGAAGAAGCCGAGGTGATCGAACTTTTGAAACAGGCCTGGGATGAGATTTATGAGCTGGAATTTGACCAGGTCTTCGGAGCCTGGCGCGGCGTCCACTACGAAGCGGAGACCGAGATGGTCCACATCACCTGGGAAAACCTGTATGCTGCCCCCCTGATGATCTCCATTCACCGGGTCACCCGGGCCCTCCGAATGGATTACCCCCGGGATGAGTTCCTCGAACTGGAGCAGGCCGAAATCGAGCGTATCCGCCAACTGCCGCCAGGAACCAGGAGTCAGAGGAGCCAGGTGAATCCAAACAAAAAAAACAGGGATTTATAAGGCGTTAAGGATAGGAGATTGACAGATGGATTGGGGAATGCAGAACCGCTTGAGCCAACTTATGCCAGATGGTAGATGCTTTTTTATGCCCATTGACCATGGTTATTTTCAAGGTCCCACCCGGCGCCTGGAGAAGCCGGGGGAAACCGTGAAACCCCTTCTCCCTTATGTGGATGCCATTTTTTGCACCCGAGGGGTATTGCGTTCCTGCATAGATCCTATCGGCAGTAGACCCATTGTGCTGCGGGTATCCGGCGGCACCAGCATGGTGGGAAAAGACTTGGCCAATGAGGAACTGACCACTTCCATTGAAGAAATAATTCGCCTGAACGTCGCGGCCGTAGGGATCTCGATTTTTATCGGCAGTGATTATGAAAAGGAGACTCTGAAAAACTTGTCCACTTTGGTCAACCTCTGCGAGCCGTTTGGTATCCCGGTGATGGCGGTTACCGCAGTGGGCCGGGAAATGGACAAACGAGAGTCCCGTTATCTGGCGTTATGTTGCCGCATCGCCGCGGAATTGGGCGCCAAAGTGGTAAAGACCTATTGGTGTGAAGAGCATTTCGACAAGGTCGTGGAAGGCTGCCCGGTGCCCATCATTATGGCGGGGGGGCCAAAGTGCGAGACCGACTTGGAGGTGCTGGAATTTGTATCTGACGGCATGCAAAAGGGGGCGGTGGGCATCAATCTGGGGAGAAATGTTTGGCAGAGCGCCCATCCGGTGGCCATGGCCAAGGCTTTAAGGTCTATTGTGCATGATAACGCTTCTGTCAAGCAGGCTCATGAGATCTTTAAGAAGGCCAAAGAAAATAAATAAGCCGATGGCGCAGGGTTTCAGCGTGTGAAGGCCCGTTTTCGCCTGCGGCCAAATAAAAGGTTTTAGCTAAAACCGATGCTGTTCACTTAAATAAGAGAGGACCAATAATTAAATCTGTTGTCATTCTTAGGGATTCAAAGGCGACCGAATCTCTAAAAACGAGATGTTTCGCTGTGCTCAGCATGACAAAAAAATGTAGGGTGGACCACTACCCACCAATTTCTTAGAAAACCCTTAAGTGGACGGATTTAAACTTAAAACCCAAAACCCCGAACCAAAACCTTTTCACATGCTAGTCGCTAAGTATTACAACAACAACGATATTCGCCTGGAGCAGCTTCCCAGCCCAAAGATCGGGGCCGGGGAGATTCTGGTAAAGGTCAGGGCCAGCGGGATCTGCGGCACCGACGTTATGGAATGGTATCGGATCAAAAAGGCGCCTCGTATTCTCGGCCACGAGATTGCCGGCGACATTGTGGAGTCGAAATCTGACAAATACCGACCTGGCCAGAGAGTTTTTGTCAGCCATCATGTGCCGTGCAGTGAGTGTAAATATTGCCGGGAAGACAATCAGACAGCGTGCGATACCTTACATCAGGGCAATTATGATCCCGGAGGTTACAGTGAATTTGTCCGGGTACCCAAGATCAACGTGGATTACGGGGTATACGTCCTTCCGGACCAGGTTTCCTATATCGAAGGCACCATGATCGAACCTTTAGCCTGCGGGGTCAGGGGGCTGGGGCTGATCAATATCCGGGCCCACCACACCGTATTGATCCTGGGTTGTGGCATCTCCGGCATCCTGAATATTCAATTGGCCAAGTTAACCGGCGCCCGGGTGGTGGCCACTGATCTTAATGAGTATCGTTTGCAAAAAGCCCAAGAATTTGGTGCAGATGTGGTGGTCCATGCGGCTCAAGACCTTAGTCTGATGGCGGACCGGGTAATCATCTGTACCGGAGCTTATGCCGCAGTAGAACAGGCCTTCCGTTGTGTCGATAAAAAAGGCGTAATACTTCTTTTTGCCATCCCTAATCGAGATATTGCCATTCCCATCCCAGACTTCTGGCGCAACGAACTCACCGTGACCTCATCTTACGGCGCCGCGCCGGCCGATCTGGAAGCCGCGCTGAAACTCATTGCCGATAGAACCATCAACGTCAAAGACACCATCACCCATATCCTGCCGTTAACGCAAATTCAGGAAGGTTTCAAAATCGTGGCCACTGCAAAGGAATCCTTGAAGGTGGTGTTGGAACCCTAAACAATTTATCAAAGCCACTTGGAGGGGGCTACGACTTTTAAATACCCTGAACCTGGCCCTATTCATCATCTTAATCCCTATACGGCTAATACAAGGTGGGGTCGCTTCGGAACAAAGGGGAAATATTCTAAAAAATCAATAAAATTATGTTTAAATTATTGACAATGCTATCTTGTGCTCCTATCTATTGGAAAAGGATCGGCTCAGTATCCTCCGCTCTCGAGCAATTAAGAGAGCAATTTTGGAGGGGGAAAAAGAGGGATATCTTGGAAATAGGAGGGAGTAGATATGCAAAGAGAAACTTGCAAACTGTTTCGTTACTTTTTGTTAATCTTTGTGGCAGCAGTTTTTACCATCACCGCAATTTCCTCATCTCCAGCAGTTGAAAAATCTTCAAAGGATTTTCGATTCCAATACGCCGCAAAGCTTCTCTGCACGGCAAATATTCCGGGCACCAGCCAGACAACTCCTTCAGTCCTCCCGGGGGTTTATAAAACGGCGGTCAACATCCACAACCCCAATGACCAGACGGTTCGGTGGCGAAGGAAGATTTCCCAGCCTGAACTGGGATTCTCCAAGTTCATTGAGGATCAACTGAAGCCTGATGAAACTGCTCGGGTAACCTGCGACCAAATTCAGAGTGACTTTGGACCGTTCATTCATGGTGTCGAAGGTTTTCTGGTCATAGAGAGCACCCAAAGTCTCGACGTGATCGGTGTTTATACGGCAGGAAAAAATGGCGGTGAGGTCGAAAGTATTGATGTAAAAGACATCCGGGAGAGGAGGATCGATTAATCCTGCCATTCTACATAATCGCCAGGGGCCTTAATTCTGGCTTACAAAGCTGCGGAGATGAAAGTCAACCCCCGCCTTTATACTTCTCCCCCAGGCGCCGCAGTTTCTCCACCTCTACTGGCGGCAAAGGTTCCACCGGTCCCTGGAGCCGCGCCGCCAGGACCACCCGGGCAGTGTGCTCCAACTTTTCCATTTTGTTGTAGGCGTCCACCACATCTCGCCCCACCGTCATGGCGCCGTGCCGGGATAAGAGCAGGGCGTCATATTCCTGGATGAATCCGCGGATAGCCTCCGGGACTTCTTCGGTGCCGGGGGTAGCGTAAGGCGCGGTGGGAATTCCCCCCAAGGTAATCACCACCTCGGGCAGAATGGGCTCCAACAAGTCGATCCCCGCCACGGTACAACCGGTGGCGTAAGGCAGATGGGCGTGCACCACGGCGGCAACGTCAGGGCGCAACTCGTAGGCCAAAAGGTGCATGCGGATTTCGGAGGATGGTTTCCCCTCCCCCTCCAGAACCCGGCCAGAAAAGTCCACGGTGAGTATCTGGTCAGCTTCCATGATGCCCTTGTTCACCCCGCTGGGGGTGATAAGCAACTGGTCCTTAAGGCGCACGCTGACATTGCCGTCAGTGGCGGCGAGGTAATTCTTCCGGTGCAGCATCCGGCAGATGCAGACGATATCCTGCTTCAATTGTTGTGGAGTTGACATGATCAGTCCTGGAAAGGCATGGCCTTTTTACAGGACTTTAACTTTTAGGACCGCCCGCAGCAAGAGCATTATGGAAATTCAGCGGATTACCCCAACCTTGACCATGGCTTTCTCCATACCATCCAAGGTCTGACGGGACCGAGCTCCCTGGGCCTGAGCGATCAGGGCAAAGAGGGCGTCAAGGATCGTTATTTGACAGGGCAGAGCGGCGACTGCTTCCTCTGGCATGGTCATTTCCCGGGAAGCCGTGATCAGAGCCGGGGAACTGATTCGGGCCAGAGGGGACAGGGAATTATTGGTGACACAAATGACCCTGGCTTCTCTCTCCCGGGCAATGCCGGCCGTTTCCAATATCTCCCGGGTAGTGCCCAGATTGGAGATAGCCAACAACACATCTTCACTGGACAGGAGTGAGGCCGCCATCAACATCAGGTAGAAGTCGCTGTAGGTGCGGGCCGTGAGTCCCTGGAGCAACAAACGGTTACCAGCATAAATCACCGCTGGACCAGAACCACTTACACCAATGACCATGATATGCCGGGCATTGAGGAGAAATTGAGCTGCGTTGTGGATGGCTTCGAAATCCAGAATTTCCAAGGTATCCTGCAAAGCGGCACTATTGATTTGAAATACCTTGCGGACTAAAGCGACATCGTCTTCGGCGGTTATCGCCTCATGATGGCGTGCTGAGGGGATGACCATTTCTCGGGCCAAAGCAATCTTGAAATCTTGGAAGCCTTTAAAGCCCAGGATGCGACAGAACCGCATAACCGTGGCTTCACTGACCGCCGCCGCCGCCGCTACCTCATTTACCGAAGCGTAGATGGCCATCTCCGGTTGTTTCAGAATAACGTCAGCCACCTTTCGCAGAGCAGTTTTCAGGGAGGGGTAAAGTCCCCGCAACCGGATCAAAGTGCCGGTTTGCGCCTCACGAGCTCCTGAATCGGGAGATATGACCTCCATAACCTAATCTCCGTTTCTCATTCTAAAATACCTAATCAAAGTTAATATAATTTTTTACAAAAATAAAGCTAAATTTAATAAAATAATTAATAAACTTTTTAAAATAAAGTTTGGATTGACCTATTTTCGACTCACAGCAAACGCTGTATCATTCCAAGGGCTTCCTCCCGTGTTCGGACCACGCCCTCCCATTGGGCTTCCTCCACGGCCATGAGCATTTTTCGAAACAGGGGCCCCGGGGTCAACCCTAACCGGATTAAATCATGGCCGTTGATCAGCTTGGGAAGGCGTTCCTGTGGTTCCAAGCGTTCTTTCAAGAACTGGTAGGCGGCCTCGGCCAGGTCAGCCAACACCGCCTCGGAATCCCCCGGTTTTAGCGGACCCTGGCCGGCTAGACTGTCAGCCATGGCCAGGGCAAAAAGGCCTGCTAACTCCTGCCGGGCCGCCCGCACCAACCGGCCTAAAGCCCTGAAGGTAAGTTCCCGCTCCCGAAAGGCCGGCAATAACAAAAAAGGCCGCATGTGCAACTGGATCAATGTGGTTACCGTTTTGGTCTCGGCCTGGCTACACCGTAGCCGTGCCGCCACCCGGCCAAAGATTTCCAGACCCACTTTTTCATGGTAATAGAAAGTGTAGCGGTCCGGATCATCCCGGCGCTCCTGCACCACGGGCTTACCCACATCGTGGAACAGGGCGGCCAGTTTCAGGAGCGCGGTCTTGGGACGAGACTGGGCATAACGCGTCACCTCTCTGGCGACTTCTCCAAAGTAGGCTTCCGGCATAGCCAGAACCTCCTCCAGGCGGGCCGCGGTGGCCATGGAGTGGCCGTAAACATCCAGATGATGATAGCCATTCTGTTCCACCCCTTTCATGGCTTCCAGTTCCGGGAACACCTGTCCCAGCAAACCCACCGCCTCCATCGCCGTAAGCACCGGGACGGCCCTTGGAGCTTGTAAGAGTGTAAATAACTCCTGGTGAATCCGCTCCCCTGCCACCCGGGAAAATTCAGGTACCCACCTATGAATGGCCTCCTGGGTTTCCGGAGTAATCTGAAAACCATGGGTGGCGGCAAACCGATAAGCCCTAAGAAGGCGCAGGGGGTCGTGCTGAAAATTTTCCGGGGTCACCACGCGCAACCAGCCCCGGGCCAGGTCTTCCAGGCCGCCCCAAGGGTCGATAACCTCCAGACGACTCTGGCCCAAAATGGCGTCCAAGGCCACGGCCAGGGCATTAAGGGTAAAATCCCGGCCCTTGAGATCACCTTCCAGAGTGGGGGCTCGAAATTGGGCCAGATCCAGGTTCTCTCCATCCCATACCACCCGACTGGTGCCCTCGGCCTCATCCAGCAGGACATAGGTTCCTCCCAGACCGTTGGCCAGGTCCCGGGCCAGTTCCAAAGTCTGGGCCGAGACCGCCAGATCCAAATCCTGGATGGGGCGGCCCAGAGCCAGCTCCCGCACCGAGCCCCCCACCAAGTAGACCTGAAGGCACCGGGCTGTGGCCAACTGCCCCAGCAACCTTAGCGACTGCCGGTCTGCCAGGGCAGATAGGCCCTGAATCAGGTTTTCCCTCAGAATCCTGGTTGTAATTAGAGCCCCGGCTGGATTAAACTGGGCAGGAAGATCAAAGTTGTCTATAGGAACACCCCCTAAAAGTGTTGAAAGCGGCTTGAGACTGGATTCGCAAAAAACGCAAGACCTCGTTAACAGACATTTAGACATTATTTTAACAAAAACATTCTCTTTCACAAATTCTCATAATTTGACTGTTATCCTCGAGCACGCGACTGGCTGGCCTGTCCACGGCCTTAATAACGATTCCATCATCTGTTTACGGGCAAAGGAAGGAGATTAATGGCAGCCCGCATTGGAAAGTCAATTTTCATTTGTCAGAACTGTGGTTATCAGGCCCCCAAATGGCTGGGCCGCTGCCCCGATTGCGGCACCTGGAGTTCCATGGCCGAAGAGGCGGCGCCCTCCGGCCCTATTTCTGAGGCGAACCTGCCGCCCCGGCGCGGGGCCCCTCAGCCGCTTGTCCAGCTTCAGGCATCCCCCGAGACTCGCCAGGTAACCGGCCTGACGGAGTTCGACCGCACCTTGGGGGGCAGCGTGGTTCATGGGTCTGTGGTGCTTTTGGGAGGCGATCCCGGCATCGGTAAATCCACCCTGATCCTTCAGGTGCTGGACCGTCTCTGCCGACGGGGGAATCAGGGACTTTACATTTCTGGGGAAGAGTCTGAAACCCAGCTAAAATTGCGGGCCGACCGGCTGGGGGTTTCGTCTCCGGGACTCCTGGTGGCCACGGAAACTTGTCTGGAAAACATCATCAAGATCGTGGAGGAAATCCGGCCCGCATTCCTGGCCCTGGATTCCATCCAGACCCTGTACACCGCCACCCTGCCCGCGGCCCCCGGTTCCCTGACCCAGGTCCGGGAGACCGCCTTTCGACTGGTACAGCAGGCCAAGCTCCACGGCATGGCTACTTTCCTAATCGGCCACGTCACCAAGGAAGGCTCCATCGCCGGCCCCATGGTTTTGGAGCACCTGGTGGACACAGTCCTTTACTTGGAAGGCGACCGCAGCCACGCCTTCCGCTTGCTGCGCACCGTGAAAAACCGTTTCGGGCCCACCCATGAGTTGGGGGTTTTTGAGATGCAGGAAGCGGGCCTGGTGGAAGTGACCAACCCTTCGGGTCTGTTTATGTCGGAGCGTTCCCTGGAGGTCCCCGGCGCGGTGGTAGTCCCCAGTCTTGAGGGTTCCCGCCCCATCCTGGTGGAGGTTCAGGCCCTGGTGTCGCCGTCGTCCCTGGCCCTGCCCCGGCGGCAAACCATGGGGGTGGACCCGGGCCGGGTGTCGCTTTTGGTGGCCATCCTGGAAAAGCGGGTAGGTTTGGCCATGGGCGGCCAGGATCTCTTCGTCAATGTGGCCGGGGGCGTGCGCCTCACTGAACCAGCCCTGGACCTGGGGGTGGCCCTGGCCCTGGCCTCTTCTTTTTTGGACCGGCCAGTTCCCGCGGATACGCTGATCTTCGGCGAAGTGGGACTCACCGGCGAAGTCAGAGCCGTCAGTGCCCCCGAACTGCGCCTTAAAGAAGGCGCTAAACTTGGGTTCCATCGGGCTCTTTTGGCCCTGCGGCAAAAAGAATCCCTAAGTGATTATCCGGGCCTGAAACTGATCGGGGTGGACACCCTGGCTGCGGCGATTAGGAGTTTGTTTCCGAAATGATTCAGGAGGATAGGCCGCGGTCAACCACCAATGCCCTTTCTTTTAGGCTCCTACCCCCAATCCCTGAAACACTACGGTTCATGATTGTTAAGGGAGGTTGTCAATTTTTTTTTCGTCCCCTGCGAAAATGGCAAAATGTACATTAAGGGACGCAAGCGCTCAATTCTTTATTACGCAAATATGGATTGACTTGTAACCTGATACGTAATAGGATACAATATTAGTGATCAGCACCATAGCGCATAAGGGGTTAGCCGCCCTCTATTATGATGATCAGACCAAGGGAGTGCAACAGTCCCTGGTAAAGCGGTTGCGGCAGATTCTGGCTTTGCTGGCTACGGCCTCCGCCATTGAGGACATGAACATTCCAGGTCTGAGGCTTCATCAGCTTAAGGGCGATCTGGCTGGCTTTTATGCCGTATCCGTTTCAGGTAATTGGCGGGTGGTTTTTCGCTTTGAGGAAGGCAAGGCCACCGACGTTGATTTGATTGATTACCATTAGGAGTAAGACGCCATGACTATGAAGAATCCTCCGCATCCGGGCGAGATTATCCGGGAATTGTGCCTCGAGCCCCTGGGCCTGACCGTCACGCAGGCCGCCCAAGGACTAGGCGTAACCCGCAAGACCCTTTCCATGCTGGTGAACGGTCACGCGGGCATTTCCCCGGAAATGGCCGTCAGGTTATCGCAGGCTTTTGGCCGCAGTCCCGAGAGTTGGTTACAGCTTCAGGCGCAATATGACCTTGCGCAAGTCAGAAAATCGGCCAAGGAGATCAACCTCAAACCGCTTTATGTCTCTACGGCTCCGCAAGCTTGATGAACAAAGGGGGCATCACCGATGACGAATCCGGTTCATCCCGGTCTTCTGGTTAAGGAATGCCTTGACGATCTGGGCTTGACGGTGGCGGAAGCCGCGGCGGCTCTCCATATCACGCGGCAGCAGCTTCATAACATCGTGGCCGGGCGCAGCGGGGTTACGCCGGAAATGGCGATCCGTTTTGAAAAGGCCTTCGGCAGTACGGCGGATACCTGGCTCAGGATGCAGATGAATTATGATCTATCCCAGGCGTGCCAGCGTGCCGCAGAAATTGTAGTTGAGCGCCTGACGCCAAAGGTTGCCTAGCCATAGGGCGGGCCCTGCCCGCCGCAATATCGCGGCCCTGGACTGCTCTATAAATCCCCGTATAGAAAAAACTCCCGCCGTATCTCCAAAAACTGCGTCAGGTCATCCTGCCAAGCATGCTCTAACTCTGGCACGCTCAGGCCGTTTTCCAGGCCCCGGCGGATGGCGTCGTCCCCGGTAAGCAGGTCAAAGGGGAGGCGCACGGTTTCGTATTCGTAAGGGGGCTGGCGCCAGGCGAACCGGTCGGGGTAGAGCTGCCGGATCGCGGCCAGCAGGGCCAGGGTGGTGTAATAGGGTTTGAAGGTGAGGCGGTCGGTTATGTGGAGCTGAAACCCCTGGCACAGTTCCCCGGCCCATTTATGGAAAGTGGGCTCGAAACAAGCCGTTCGCAGGATCACCCCGGGCAGTTCGATTCCCTTTAGTTGATCCAGGATGCGCCCGGGTTCCAGAAAAGGGGCGCCGAACAGTTCAAAGGGCCGGGTGGTGCCCCGACCTTCTGAAAGATTGGTGCCTTCCAACAGCACCTGGCCGGGATAGACGATGGCGCCGTCCAGGGTGGGCAGATTGGGAGAGGGCAGCACCCAGGGGAGCCCGGTGGCGTCATAATAGTCTCCCCGGCGCCAGCCCCTGGCCTCGATGACCTCCAGGTCGCAGCCGATTTTCTGGGTGACGTTATAGTAGCGGGCCAATTCCCCCAGGCTGAAGCCGTGGCGCATGGGCAAGGGGTAGGGTCCCACAAAAGAGGCCCACTCCGGCTGTAACATATTGCCTTCCACCTGGGTCCCACCGATGGGGTTGGGCCGGTCCAACACCACCACCTTTTTATCCAGGGGAGCGGCGGCCTCCATCACCTTGGCCAGGGTGGCGGCAAAGGTGTAGACCCGAGTGCCAACATCCATCAAGTCTACCAGGATCACATCAGCCAATGCCAAAGCATCGGCCGGCGGGCTCATGCGGGGTCCATAGAGGCTCACCACCGGTAGATGCAGGATCGGATCGACAAAATCAGCGGAGGCGATCATATTGTCCTGTTTTTCTCCCAGGAGGCCGTGCTGAGGGCTAAACAGAACCTTGAGTTGTCCGGAGAACTGACGGGCAATTAATTCCCGGGCATTGGTCAGGTCGGGGGCGACGCTGGCCGGGTGGCACAAAAGCCCCAGTCGGCTGCCTCTCGCCCATTGCGGCGGTTCTTGCAGAAAGATCGTTAAACCCGACGCCAGCCGGCTCATAGCCGCCCTTCCCCCGGAAAATATCAAGAGGGCAGGGGAGTTTTTGCGTCCTTCCCTGCCCTCCATAAAGCGATTGTTTTTAGAATTCCGCTTCGTCTCGTTTTACTACCGAGCGCATCATCAAGACCACATCATGAGTCACTCCGTCCTTGCGGATAAAATAGTCATCCAGGATGCATTTCTGCTCGAAACCCTTGGCCCGGAACGCTTTGATGACTTTTTTGTGGTCTGCCAGGACTTCGGCTTTCACCCAAATGAGATTTTCCTGGAGGGCCAGGTTGAGTATTTCTTCCAGCATCAAAGACCCTAATCCCAGGTTACGGAAAGGTCTGGAAACAAAGATGCGAATCTCCCCGATATGTTTGGCGGCATGCTTGCCCCGGTGAAGAGTGGCGTCAGCAATGATCCGATTGCTCTCCAGGTCCACCGCCAACAGGGGCAGAACTTTGCGATAGTTGAGGTGGTCGATCCAGTATTTGACCAATTTCACATCTTTGACATCTTGCTTCAGGAACCGAATATCCTCTTCCGGAGCCTCCTGGAACATCTGAACCAGACCATCCCCATCCTGCTCGTTGAGGAAGCGGAACATCACCCGTTTGCCGTTTTTCAAGGTGGCAAATTTGCGGTAGGCAACATAATTGATCATTGCGGGCCTCAATATGGAGTTCAAAAAATCTGTGCCCATGATACCCCCTCCATAGGATTTGTCAAGGCAACGGTGATTAATGGGACCCTCCCGGCTTATACCTGTCAAATTCCTTCCTAGCGCATATCGGCGTTTAGGCCCTCCTAATTGTTTCCTAATATTCCCAAAGGGTTAGCGATTTTCAGACTGGATAATTCTTTCTACCTATGAAAAACTGTGAAAAACCCAGAAAGCGCGAGATTTTAAAAAATCCAAGAATGTGTCGTGATTTCGGAAAACTCTCATAGGCGCATAGTTCTTGCCTTATAACTTATTGTTATTGCAAATAATTTTATAAAATAAGCAAGAGCCGCACCAGTAATGAGTTTTGTAACGAAAAATTAACTCAATGCTAACAATCGATCCTAAGGTTGATTTCGCTCTAGTCCCTTTGACCCGGATGCCCCGGCAAGGTTAATATCCCCCCACAACAAGCGGCGACAAACCGAGGGGGAGTATGGAAACCATCTGGCAAACCGCCAAGGAAATCATCAAGGACGAGCTGCCCTCTGCCACTTTTGACCTATGGATTGAACCCCTTCAAGCGGAATCGGGCTCAGGGGGAGAGCTAGTTCTATCTTGTCCCAATCCCTTTGCGTTACGGTGGATCCAAGCCAATTACCTCAGGCTGATCCGCCAAACCCTGGAAAACACTTTAAAGCAAAACCTGCCGGTGCATTTGAAATTGCTCACCGCACCGGCGAGGCAGCAAGCTTTGGTCCAAGTGTGCCAGCCTGCCCTCCCTCTGCTCCCGGAAAAACCACCGGGGCGGGGATTAAACCGGGCCTTCACATTCGACCAATTTGTAGTCGGAGCCTCCAACCGCCTGGCTTATCAGGCCTCCCGGGCCCTGGCCCGTAACGATACTTTTTATAATCGCATTCTTTTCCTCACCTCAGGACCAGGTCTGGGGAAAAGCCACCTGTCCCAGGCAGTGGGTAATTTTGTCTCCAAGTCCGCTGCCGGGAGAAAGGTGCGTTATATTACGGCGGAAAATTTCGCTAATGAAATGGTTCATGCCCTCAAAAACGGACGCATGTCCACTTTCAAAGAGCGCTTTCGCCAAGACTGCGACATTTTGCTGTTGGAAGAAGTGCAGTTTTTGAGCGGCAAAGAGAAGATCCAGGCGGAAGTCTGCTACACCCTGGATACGCTCATCAGCAAGAATAAGCGGCTGGTGTTTACCAGTTGCTATCTACCGGCGGAAATTGGCCAGATCTCCCAGGAACTGCGTTCCCGACTCACCGGCGGCCTCATTACCCCCATCGGCCCGCCGGACTTCACCACCCGGGTCAATATCCTCGACACCAAGGCCAAAAACCGGGGAGTACAGGTGCCTTTAAAGATTTTGGAGTGCCTGGCCGAATACGTTGACGAGGACGTGCGCCGTTTGGAAAGTGCTCTGGATTGCCTGGTGGCCCGGACCACTTTGTTGGAGGAACCTTTCAGTCTCCGTCTGGCCCAGGAAGTACTCCAGGATTTAAGGGCCGTGGATTCCAGGCTGAAAACCCCGGATATTCAGAAAATCGTAACTGATTTTTATGGGGTAAGCCTGCCGGATCTGCTGGGACGGTCGCGACAAAAACGATTGGTGCGGGCCCGGCAGATGGCCCTCTATTTTTGCCGCATCTATACGGAAAAAACCATGGTGGAGTTGGGGCGCCTGTTCCAGCGTTCCCATGCTGCGGTGGTGCACGCCCTCCAAACCTTGGACCGGGACCGCAAGACCCAACCCCGGGTAGCCCAGGAATTACAACTGTTGGAGGAGAAGTTGGCTCAAGCCAAAGTCAGATCGACGGCGAAGAAAGCACCATGTCTTCGCACCGATGCTTGATGACCCGGCCTTCCACAATAAATACTATGTCTTCCGCAATGTTGGTAGCCAGATCGGCGATGCGTTCCAAATTACGGACGATAATCAGAAAGTGATGGAGCCGGACCACCCAGCGGGACTCTTTAATCATGTAATCCAAAATCTTCTGGATATATTCATCGTCCAGGATATCCACTTCCACATCCCGCTGGCAGACTTGCATAGCCAACTTGGGGTCCTGATTAACAAAGGCGTCGATACTGGTGCGGACCATCCCCAAGGCGATATCCGCCATGATCTTGATATCGATGGGAATTTCCAAAGGGGGGCTGCTATTTAGTTCCAGAGCACGTTCGGCAATGTTGACCGCCTGATCCCCGATGCGCTCCAATTCCGTGGCGATGCGCATCGCCGCAACGGTCAGGCGAAGGTCGGTGGCCACGGGTTGGCGCAGGGCCAGCAACTTAAAGGCCTGTTCTTCAATGGCCAACTCCATGCGGTTGAGCGTAATATCATCGGTGATCACTTCCCGGGCCAGATCGGAATCCCGGTTTGTAACCGATAACAGGCTCTTGCTTACCGCAGTCTCGGCCAGCGCCGCCATGCGAAGGAGATCCTGCTTCAGGTTCCCCAATTCCTGATCGAACTGTCTCAGCAATTCCCCGGGCATTGCCATATCGCCACCTTCCCTTTTTTACTTATAGAAATTTTAATATAAATCGGCTAAAAGATAAAGAATCCTTAAGCAATTTGGCTGGCTATTACGTCATTTTATCTGGGCAAAGCATTGAAACTATCCGTTTTGGGACCGGGAGCCCTGGGATGCCTTTTGGCGTCCCTCTTTTATGAATCCGGCCAGGACGTCCACCTGGTGGATTATAAGGCAGGTCGCGCCGAAGAACTGCGGCAACGGGGCATTCAGTTCCATACCTTGGAGGGTGGTCAGCGCCTCATAAAAGTGCCCATTGCCATGGCGCCGGAGGTTGGGCCATGCGATTTGACCATCATCGCGGTCAAGGCTTATCAGACCAAAGCCGCAGCCCAGGCTCTTCCTGTTCTCATGTCCCGGGGAGGGATGGCACTCACTTTGCAGAACGGCTTGGGCAACCTGGAGGCAATGGCCCGGGTAGTGGGGCCCCAGCGCTTGTTGGCTGGGGTCGGCCTCTTAGGGGTGACCAGGCAGGGCGAGGGGCGGGTAATTTTTGCGGGGCGAGGGACGATTTACATCGGGGTGCCGGCGGGGTCACAGGTATCCCGGGCCGAAGTTGCGGCCGTAGTGGAGATTTTCCGGAGGGCCGGCCTGGAATGCCAATCCCGGGAAGACATCGCGGCAGTCCTATGGGAAAAGCTGATCATCAACGTGGGCATCAACCCCCTCACCGCCTTGCTGCGGGTGCCCAACGGGGTTTTGCTCGAGTTGCGCCCGGCTTGGGAGGTGGCGGTGGCCGCGGCGCGTGAGGCCCAGGCGGTGGGTCGGGCCGAGGGCATCCGCCTAACCGGCGATCCTGCGGAGGCTCTCCGCCAGGTCTGCACCGCCACTGCCGCCAACCGCTCTTCCATGCTCCAGGATATTCTGGCGGGCCGGCCCACGGAGATCGAGGCCCTGAATGCCCAGGTATCCACCCGAGGCCGGCACCTGGGCCTGTCCACCCCGGTCAACGACCTGCTCACCACTCTATTGCGTGCCGTGGAACAGTCCGCGCCCTTCCGGGTTTCCTGAGATCAGATCTTGCCACTATCTTCTTTTTCAGGGAGAAGCAAAGACAAGAAAAAGGCAGAGCTATCTTTGGCCCTGCCTTGATGGGTTATTACGCAGGCGTTCGAATTACTTGTCTTCTTCCAGGGTTCCGGAAAGCTGGCTCCAGTATGTAGTCCAGAGCGCCTGGCTGGAAGCCCCGGGAGAACCCGGCCCTGCTGCCGCCGCGCCAGCACCCGCGAGATTTCCAGAGGTGTAGGTGTTGAAGTTGGTGTATTGCGCTCCATATACCAAATAACCTGATTCCTCACTATAGGAGCGATTCGTAACATAAACCCCCACGGGAATCACCGCGGCGTCGGAGTTCACCCCATACCAGGTTGCGGTTGAGGCGTCGTAGTAGTTTATGATTTTACTAAGGCGATTCATGGACACAGAAGCACCATCGTAAATGCGGGTAATTTGGTAATAGCCGTTTAACCCCACGTCTCCCATTTCCAGGGGTTGATTATAAATAGTTGACCCTACTGAAAGCCAACCTGTGGGGGCAACGACTTGACCATCGTATTTATCTCCGCTGCCGTCAGTATAGTAATATGTGAAAGCATATTGGGAATACCCGGAACTCTGGCGCTTGGCGGCGTAGATTTCATAGTGCGAGCCGTCAAAGGCGTTCCAGCCGATTGTAGACCCTACAGTGAAGAGTCCGCCGTAAATGTTGGAGTAGTTAGAATTGGAAATCTGCGTGGTGCCATCGGCGTCGTAAGAGTAGACATCATAGCCGGTCCCGTTATAGGCCCAATAGACTATCTGATCGCCATTATTAATAAACGGGTAGTAATTATCATAGCCATTACTGGTAATCGGGCTGGTGGCGCCAGCACTGTACAAGTATATTTGCCAATGGCTGCCGTCATAACCGGACCAGACGACCTTGCCGCTCTTCCCCAAGCGGGGAGCGGTATCATCATAAGTGTTATTGGTTAGCTGGTAGGTGGCGCCACCGGCGTACAGATAAATTTCCCAATCACTGCCGTCCCATCCCTGCCAGGCCACACTATCAATCTCAGTGATCCGTGGCAAGGGGGCGCCGCCTTTAACATAAATATTATTGGAAAGCTGGGTAGTTCCGCTACCGTCATATAAATAAATCTGATAAAGGTTGTGAATACTGTTAAACCCCTGCCAGACGATATGACCCGTCGGGCTTATGTTAACATTGCTATTGTCCAAACCATTATTGGTAATTGGGGTGGTTACGCCGTTGTTATACATGTAAATTTGGTAGTTTCTAGAGCTGCCGGTTCCAGTACCCGCAGCCCAGGCAATCACATCGTTTGTGCTGATCACGGGCCTCTCATTAACATATCCATTATTGGTAATTTGGTGGGTAGTAGTGCCGTCGTAATAGAATACTTGGGGGGTGCTGCCGGAATTTCCCAGCCAGACGATATGGTCGTTGTCATTGAGCCAGGGGACGGTATTGTTATACGCCGTGTTGGTGATCTGCTGGACGCTGGTGCCGTCATAAAAATAGATCTGAGTGTAGGTGCCGTCAGAGGCGGCCCAGACCATGTGACCGTGGGTATTCCAGCCGGTCATCGCGGCATCATAACTGGTAGAGTTAATTTGCTGGGGGGCCGAATAATCCGCCCTGGCTAGGGAAACCCCCAGGCCCAAGCAGAGGATAAGACAGACAAAACTTATGATGATGCGAAACCGGGTCCCTGCTTTAACGGACATAACCTGAGCAGACCGGGTCAGGTTATGTCTCACCTGAGCTTTGACATCCATGCTCTACCTCCGCACTTTACCTAAGGTTTTAATCTTATTGCCTTTGTGAGCAGTAAAACTAACCTAACATGTTATGGCATTGTGCCACTTTTAATATAAAATTATATTTTCACTAAAATAAAACAATATATTTGTCAAGAAATAATTCTTAATTCCAAAATGAAAAATGTTATTATTTTATTAGAAAGGTTTTTAGGATAGGTGATGCGCAGTAGTTATGACCTGCACAACGAAAAGGGGACTTGGGCGGGGGTATAAAAGGATAAGTTAGACTATATGCTAATCCGCCGGGGGCTGCACCAGGGGCACGAATCTCACCGGCAGTGAGGTTTCCTGGACCAATTTGCCCTGTATCTTACGAAATCTCACCAGGTTTTGGGCCCCAAAAGAATTTTCCAAGGGAATCACCAGGCGGCCACCATTTTTGAGCTGCGCTTCCAAGGCCGGGGGCACCCGGGGAGCGGCCGCGGTCACCAATATAGCGTCAAAGGGGGTCTCCTCGGGCCAGCCTTGGTAGCCATCGCCGCTTTTCGCCCGGACTCGGTCATAGCCCAGTTCTTTCAGGCGCGCCGCGGCCTGGCGGGCCAGTTCCGGGCGTAGTTCGATGGTGAAGACCTTATCTGTCATCTCGGCCAGGACCGCGGCCTGATACCCCGATCCCGTTCCCACCTCCAGCACTTTGGCCCCTGGCTGCACTTCGGCCCACTGAGTCATCAGCGCCACAATATAGGGCTGGGAGATGGTCTGGCCCGAACCGATGGGCAAGGGATGGTCGCCGTAGGCTTGGGAAGCCAGGGCCTGTGGGACGAAGCGGTGGCGGGGCACCCGGCCCATGGCCATCAAGACCCGGGGGTCGGTGATATCCCGGCGCTGTAGTTGCCGGGCAACCATGCTTTGCCGGGCTTCCCTAAGACTATCTTCCGGCGGGGCTCCATAGGCCAGAACGCCAAGGCCGGCGATCAGGATAGTAACGCCCAAGAATATGTTAGAAATTGCCTTCTTCATAAGGTTCACCCAAATTTTCCAAGTTCAATTAAAACGCATTTTTCTCAATGGTGGAGGGCACAGAGGCACCTTCCACCGGCCGCCTTAGCAGGAAACTTGTCTCCATTGAAATCGAAAACGGCATGAAGCCAGATCAGGTCCAAAGGAACACGATAAAAATTAATTTGAATTAAATTATATAATGAATTTAAAATTATATTATGCTAGAATAAAATTCCTTAAAATAATCTTCATCCGTATGTTGATAATTTTATAGACAGCCTTATCTTCTGGTTTAGTTCATCACAATGTTTTTGACAACCAGCAGGTAAAGAGCCATGGGTGATGATTTGAGAATTTTAGTTTTCGGAGACGAGGAAAGCCTTGAGGATCTCATCGAATACGAGCTGAGCAAGTTAAATCTACGATGCCTGGCGAGGCGCGTCACCACCCGGGAGGCATTTCTCCACGCCCTGCAGGAATCCTGGCACAATCTCATTCTGATTACGCCCGGTTGCTCCGGAATCGGAGGATTGACGGCCCTGGCCCTGGCGCAAGATCTCTGCCCGGGAACACCCTGCTTCTTGATCAACAATCCTGACCGTCAAGAAGAAGCTGCAAAGGGCCAGGAAGACCAGATAAACGCTACTGGTCACGCTGGTCCTGAGATTAATCCGGAGCCGTCAATTTCGAGTTTCTTTTCAGCCACCGGTCTCACCAAGCTGGGCTGGGATGAGCCTGAGGCCCCCCTCAAGACCCAGAAACCCTGTCAACCGCTCTTGGAAACCGCCGGGGTTATTATCGTTTTCCTATCTCTGGAAGGCCGCATTCTGGAATTCAATCGAGTAGCCGAGCGCCTCACCGGATGGCCCAGACATGAAATCTTGGGGAAAGACGGTTTGGAGTTATTTTTTCCCGAAATTGACAAGAAGTCGGTTATGGCCCACCTGCGGCGGGTAGTGTCAGGTGAATCCACCGAAAGCATTGATCTGCCTCTTAAAGGGCGTCATGGTTCGACGATTTCCTATCGATGGTACTGCAATCTGATCACCGATAGGCTTGGACATCCGGCGGGAATCATGCTGGTGGGCCAACACCTCCCTGAGGCCAAACCATGGGAGGGCCGGCCCCGGGCGCGCCTGGTGCGCTCCTATTCCTACCCGTCAGTTAGCAGGGGCCGGGGACTCCTAACCCACCGGGCAGGAACCTGCTGATATCTTCACGGCGGACCTTTCGCAAGGATCTACGCCGCGCCAATCTGCCTCATTTAACTTTTACCTTTAACTATTGCCAGGCGGTGAGCCACATCCTTCAGATATGCAGATTTTTCGATGCGCTCCACCCAGTCCCGGGGCAAGGCCCGGATTCCCAGGTAAGCGCCGCTGATGCCTCCGGCTATAGAGGCAATGGAATCCGAATCACCCTGGGTGTTGGCCCCTCGCCGGATCGTAGCAACAAAGTCATCCGGCGATCGTAAGAAACAATAGAGGGCCATAGTCACTGCCTCTTCCGCCACCCAGCCTTCCCCGATATGATTCAGAGCTGCCTCAGGAGAAGTCATCTCCAGGGCCTCCTCCAGGCGTTCCAAAGCCTGAGAGAAGTCCTGGGAATGACTGTGGGTTTCCAACTCCAAAGCCGGGATCATATCCTCTGGCGGGAGGCGGTCCAGGGCCAGTTTCACTAAAAAGGCAGCAGACACCGCGGCCAATTGCGCAGTGGGATGGTGGTGGGTAGTCATGGCCGAAGCCGCCGCCACCCGGCGCAGCTTAGGCAGGTCATGCTGATAGAGATAGCCGATGGGAGCAACCCGCATGGCGGCGCCGCAGCCCTTGGAATTGGGTTTGCCGCTCCTCCACCAGGGAACCCCGGCCTCAAGTTGACGCGCCCCGTAGAGGCAGGAACCGCCTGGAGAACGGTTATTTTCCGGAGAGTGCAACCAGGCGACAAACTGCTGGGAAAGCACCGCCATGAGGTCCCCCAGGTCTTTATGGCCCGCCGCGATCAAGGCCTCAGCCACCGCCAGGGTCATCTGGGTGTCATCGGTGAATAAAGCCGGGTCCGGAAGCTCTTGAATGCCGCAGGGGCCGTAGCGTTCCTGAATTCCCTTCAGGTCCCAGAATTCCACCGGCGCGCCCAGGGCATCCCCCAATGCCACTCCGTAGATCATTCCCAAGACCTGTTCCATAAGACTCCTCTTAAGGCCCTTCCCAAACTTTATATCATTATTTTAAGGCCGGAAAAACCGGCAAGCGGTTATGGCTTGAGGGGAACCGGTTGGGCGGCAGGCAGAGCGCTCTCGGTGTTTTGGTGCCTACCCGCCATTGCCACATTAGAGTCCGGCATTCCCAAAGCAGCTCGTTCCTGCTGGATTTTTGCGAAAATGGCGTGCGCCAATAGCTGATGTCCGTCTTGGTGCAGGTGACCGCTGAAGTTGGTGAAAATCTGCCGGATATTCTGCCCGGACAAAACCTGTTTCATGGAGATATGATAGACTCCCGGACCTGCCAAAGATTCGCCCAGGGTGTCCAGGCCGTGGTCGCTGAGGTAAAGGCGGTGGTTGGGGTCTTCCTCCAAACGGCATTGAGTGACCAGGATCATGGGGATTCCCCGGGCCCGCACCATGGCCACATTTTGCACTGCGGTGTCATAGGCCAGCTTGATACGGGCCGCGACTTCCCGGGGATCGGCGCCGGCAGCCACCTGGGCATCGGCGTCATTTAAGGCGTATTTCAGGCGAATCTCTTCAGGCACCAGAGGCCAAAAGACCTTTTCCAACTTGGCCTCGTAAAGTCGCCGGAAAATAAAGACTTTCATCAGCCAGTGGCGGGGGTGCCATCCCTTGAATTCCTGGCTGCGCCGCCACTCCCGCTCGTCTTCCCACTTGTTATAGTCGTCGAAGTGCAGAATAATCAAGCTGGGGTTGTACTCCAGGGCCTTGGTGAGCACGATCTGGCAACGGCGGGCCCCATAGCCAGGCACCGCCAGATTGATGGATTCGGCCAGGATGCCATGCCGGCGCAATTCCTGTCCCAAAAGCCCGGGATAGGCTCCCTTGAGGCTGGGCCCCCGGGGCACGGAGTCGCCCACTGTAAAGATGCGAAAGACTTCCGGGGGCCGTTGCCGTTGAAAGGTTTGGGGATAAAACCGCCGTCCACCGGCCCGAAAAAGTTTCACCGTGCCGTCATTATGCTCGTCGAACCCAGCCTGGGGATTATAGCCGTACTCGAACCGCCCCGAAACATCCTGGGCAAAGAACAGGCGCGCCCCCACCTCTGCCAGGACCAGCAGGGAGATAACCACAATACAGGCGGGAGTAATCAGCCGTTTCATCAGAATTGAAAATAGATAAACTCTTTATCCTGCTCCCCGGAAGATACGATCAAAAGGATCATCAAAGCGTATACCAGGCCCCGGGCCAACCACGGCACCTGCGACAACGAGGCTTCATCCCGGTATTTCCAGGTTAGGACCTGGAGCAGAATCAAGGGCAGGATATGGATCAGCAGCCAGAAGGAGGAGGATTCCCAGGCCAGCCCCGTGGCCGGATTCCAGTTGCCCAGGGCTCCGAACCAGGTTCCCAGAAAGGTTACGCTGGGACTGCGAAAAATGGCCCAGCCCACCAGGGTCAAGACAAACATCAAGGGCACCGCCGCGATGCCCTGCCAAGTCCAGGCCTCGCCTTGCCCCTGGATATGGTCAAAGGGGGGCACCACCCGGTAGAGAATAAGCAGCCCCCCATGATAGGCTCCCCAGAGGACGAAGACCCAATTGGCGCCGTGCCATAAGCCGGCCAACAGCATAACGATGCCCAGATTCCGCAGAGTTTCCCAGCGGGCGCCCCGGTTGCCGCCCAGAGGGATGTACAGGTAGTCACGGAACCAGGTGGACAAAGATATGTGCCACCTGCTCCAGAATTCCGAGGGGGTCCGGGAAAAATATGGAAACCGGAAGTTCTCCATGAGGTCGATCCCCAGCAGCTTGGCGGATCCCCGGGCGATGTCGGTATAGCCGGAAAAATCGGCGTAAATCTGAAAGGCGAAAGCCACTACCCCCATGACCGCCCAGTAGCCGTTAAGGCTGGTTTGGGGATCGAAGGCGTAGTTGGCCAGAATAGCGCAATTATCGGCTACGAAAATCTTCTTGAAAAACCCCACCAGCATCAAGCGCAGGCCGTCCTGAATATGGCTATTCCGAAAATCGGCCCCCTTTTCCAATTGGGGGATGAGATTTTTCCCACGTTCGATGGGCCCCGACACCATTTGGGGAAAAAAGGCGTCAAAGGTGGCAAAGGTGAGAAAATCACCGCAGGCTGGACTTTGGCCGCGATAGACATCGATGACGTAGCCCAGGGATTGAAAGGTATAAAAAGAGATGCCGACGGGCAGAATGATTTTCAGTAAGGGGAAATCGGGTTCAAATCCGATCACGCCCATTAGAGATTTGAAGGAATCTGTGAAAAAATTAAAGTACTTGAAGAATCCCAGGATGGTCAGGCAAAAGACCACGCTGAGAATCAGGTAATACTTGGGGCGCCTGTCTTCAGCCAAAAGCCCGATAGCTTCATGGGCCCCGAAAAAAGCCAGGCCCGCAACGGCACTGATGGCTAAGAGTGACGGGGAGAGGTGCGAGGCCGGGAGACAGAGAAAACATCCCAGCAACCAGGCGGCGGGCAACAGGGCCATCCCCAGGATCAACCAGGGGCTTTTTCTCCGGCGGGCAATGCTCAGGCCGCAGTTATAATCAATAACCGTGGTGGCGAGTACGAGGGCCAGGAAGCGGACATCCCAGCAGGCATAGAAGAAATAGCTGCCAGCCAACAGCAAGAGCAGGCGCCGCCTGACCGGCAAAAGCCAGTAAAGGACGAGGACAACGGGTAGAAAAATGAAATATTGCCAGGAAATAAAAGACATGGCGTTTCGCTAAGATTTAACTTTTCCAGCTACGCTAAGGATTTCCAGAACAACGCAACTGGTTACTGTTATTACTGTTGACGATATTGGGAATGTAACGATCTTACCTACACAGGATGGCGAGCAAAATCATTATACTTTATCGCAGGGTAAACAGCTATATTCAGGAACGCAAGAGAATTTCTGTTCGGACGGCGCCTCGAGTTTGCGGGTCATGATCAGGAGTCTGGGCTCATTGCTGATGGGCAGAAAATATTTATGCTGTTCCAGGGGGCCCAGACCCAGCAGCGGACAGGCAGAGGTGGCCGTTTCCAGCTCAAGTCCCGATATATGCACGCTTTTGAGGGCCAATAGCATTCCGCCGGGAGCCAGTAAAGGCGTGGCTAATTCCAGGAGGCGGGGCAGGAAAAAGGTGGCCCGGGAAACTGCTGCGGCCACCTTCGGCTCCCACTTCCGGGCCAGGGAGGGAGTTAGATGAGCCTGAACCACTTCTACTCCGGTCAACCTCAGGCGGGCGATCAGGTATTCCAGGAACGCGACTTTTTTCTGCCGGGCCTCCACCAAGGTGAGTGCCAGGGAGGGGCGGGCCAGCTTAAGCACTAAACCGGGGAAGCCGGCGCCGCTGCCCAGGTCGACCAGGGAGGCGGCTAAGCCCACAAACGGCAGCACTGCCAGGGAGTCCAGGAAATGCTTGATGACTATACCCCGAGGGTTTTTAACCCCGGTCAAGTTGGTTTTGAGGTTCCAGAGTTGGATCTCATCGAGGTAGGTACGCAAGTGCTCAAAGGCGGTGGGGGGCAGTTTCAGACCCAAGGCTGCGGCGCCCTCTGCCAACAAGGTCAGCGGATCATTCTCCCGGCGGTCGAGCCCGGGGCTTTCTCCCGGACGACTGTCCGGCGAAACAGGTGCCGCAACTTGATGCTTACGTCTGTCTGCTCGATTCCCGATTCGCTTCATCGTCTTTGCAACGCTTTTTGGCCTCTTTGCGGCAGAGTTCCCAAATGACGCAGCTGGGCCGAAACTTGCAGTAGAGGCAAGGGTCGGTACAGGCCGTGCACAAATCCAGACACTCCTGACAGTAGCCGAGTTCGTGCTTCTGGCACTGCACGCAGGCCTTCCGTTCCGGGTGAAAACGGCATTTATCCATTAATAAATTATAGCAAATGATTTTAACCAAGGGTCTCCTTGCGTACGAAGAAAAGCCGATTTAATCGCCTGAGACTTCGCCTGCCCCTTTAAAAATAGAGATTTTCTCTTATTATTATATGAAAATAAGCAGGGCTAATGTTAGGTCAGTAAGGAAGGTGGCTTGGAAAAACATGCCTAGGAACATGGTGTCCCTGAAACTCAGACAGCCCAACCCCGACGTTCGGGAAGAGGATGAGCCATGACAGAAGATAACTTTGCCGCCGAACGCCGGCGGATGGTGGAGAGACAAATCGCAGCCCGGGGGGTGCGAGACTCCAACGTTCTGGCGGCCATGGAGAAAGTGCCTCGCCACCGCTTTATCCCTTCCCATCTGTGGGATCAGGCCTACGGTGACTACCCCCTGCCCATAGGTGAGGACCAAACTATTTCCCAGCCCTACATTGTAGCCCTGATGACCGAAATGTTGGAATTAAAAAAGACAGATAAAGTTTTGGAAATTGGCACCGGCTCGGGTTACCAGGCGGCCATCCTGGCGGAACTGGCGGCTCAGATCTTTACCATCGACCGGGTGGCCGTGCTGTTGGCCAAGGCGGAGCAGATTTTAAAGGCCCTGGGATATGTCAACATTACGACCCGGGTGGGCGACGGCACCCTGGGGTGGCCCGAGGAGATGCCTTTTGAGGCGATAATCGTCACTGCGGGCGCCCCTCAGGTGCCCCGCCCCTTGACGGAGCAATTGGCTTTGGGGGGGAGGCTGGTGATTCCGGTGGGGGACACCTGGTCCCAGACGCTGACCTGCGTCCGCAAAACCAAAGATGGCCTGAAGTTTGAGTACCATGGCGGCTGCCGCTTCGTGCGGCTCATCGGCAAATACGGCTGGGAAGAAGGTGCCTGGACCTGACTTAAACAAGTCTGGCGCCGTTGGCAGAGGTTCTGTGAATTTTTTATCGGGGTGATGGTTTGAACCCGGAAGGGCACCGGTAAGGGGTGTTGATGAATACAAGGGAGATTCTAACCTATGTTGCCATGGGGGCGGGGTGCGGCTTTCTCATCGGCCTTCTGGGGGTCAGCACAGGGCTGGTCCTGGTTCCGGCCCTGGTGTTTATTCTGAAGTGGGGCCAGAAGCTGTCCCAGGGAACAGCCCTGGCGGTGTCGCTGCCCCCGGTGGGACTGCTTGCCGTCATGGATTATTATCATGACGGCAACGTGCACATTCCCGCGGCGGTTATCATGGCCATCGGCA
The DNA here is from genome assembly GCA_049322355.1 of Thermodesulfobacteriota bacterium. Lineage (GTDB taxonomy): Bacteria > Desulfobacterota > Desulfobaccia > Desulfobaccales > 0-14-0-80-60-11 > 0-14-0-80-60-11. The sequence goes on from JBMORG010000023.1 coordinate 137,461, forward strand.
TCTTTATAGGAAGCCATTACGGAGGAAAATTAGCGATGCGATCATCGCCGGAGCAACTGAGGTTCATTTTCGGGAGCCTGCTTTTGCTCATCGGGGTGAAAATGCTTATCGGCATTTAAGATTTTTGTGGGTTTGGCAGGTTTTTAATAACTCACGGGGTGTTTCTATGCACGAAATGATCCTGTTGTTTCTGATTGCTGTGATCGTTGGCGTAGTGGGAGGTATGATCGGCATCGGCGGTGCGGTTTTTCTTATCCCCATGTTAATCTATCTATTCTCCTGGCCGGAAAAGTTGGCCCAGGGCACCACTCTGGCCATGCTTCTCCCACCGGTAAGCCTGTTGGCGGCGATCCAATATTATAAGAATGGAGAACTTAAAATCGGCGCGGCCGTGGTGATCGCGCTCTGCTTCATTCCAGGGGAATATGTCGGCGCTGTCTGGGGAAACCGCCTCCCTCCAGACATTTTATCTAAAATTTTTGGTACCTTTGCCATATTGGTGGGACTAAAAATGCTTTGGCCGCAGAAGAAGAATGAGTTAGGGAAGAAGAGGTCATAATGAAGTGGGGGTCACTCATAGCCGGCATCTTTGCCTAGATGGGGCCCTGAACCGGAAAAAAGAATCTTTAATTTCTAAATCCTTTTGAGCCTCTTGCAAAAGTCACCAAAGACCGACTGTTTTTCTTGAATGCTAAATAAAAGGGCCAGTGGCAACAGGTTTTCCAGCCTATGCAAACGCAGGCTAAACCTGGATGAACCACCTGGGTTTCACCCCCGGGGGATGAAAAATCCCCCCCTGCCCCCCTTTTTCAAAGGGGGGAATTAAAGTCCCCCTTTGCAAAGGGGGGTCTAGGGGGATTTGGTTTTTCACGGTAAAGCCTGCGGCTACATTTTGCAAGAGGCTCTTTTGGCATTTTGGGTTCGCTAATATAACTTCTCATAACTCTCATTCCGCCTGGGCCACCCGGGGTTCTGACAGGCCGGCCCTGATGACCCTGCTGGCCAGGGGGGCTGCAGCAGAACCACCGTGGCCGCCGTGCTCCACCAACACTACCACGGCCATTTTAGGATTGTCGGCCGGGGCATAGGCCACGAACCAGGCATGGTCTTCGTACCGGGGGTCTTTCTTGCGTTTGGTTTTATCCCGTTCCAGTGCCACCACCTGGGCGGTACCGGTTTTGCCGGCTACCTGGATATTGGAAAGGCGGGCAGATCTGCCTGTGCCCCTTTGGTCGCTCACAACTCCCTCCAGACCCCGCCGCACCCTCTCCAGAGTTGCGGGGCTGGCCTCCAAACGGGATTGGACCTCCGGCTTGGCCTGATAGAGAATTTCACCAGCCGAACTTTCCACTTTTTCCACGATATGGGTCTTATAGACAATGCCGCCGTTGGCAATGGCCGCTGCCACCCGGGCCATCTGGAGGGGGGTGGCGAGATTGTAGCCTTGGCCGATGGCCACCGACAGGGTGTCACCATCGTGCCAACTCCGGTTAAAACGAGCTTTTTTCCAGGCCGTGGAGGCCACCAGTCCCGGCATTTCTTTGTCCAGGATGAGGCCAGTGGATTCGCCCAGGCCAAAGCGCCGGCTCCACTTGGCGATGCGGTCAATGCCCAGTCGCAGACCCACCTCATAAAAATAGACGTCGCAGGACTCCACCAAGGCTTTGTGAAGATCGACGGCGCCGTGACCCCACTTGTTCCAGCAGTGAAACACATGATTGCCAAACGGAAATTTACCGTTGCAGTAGATAATGGTGCTGGGGGTAATGACCTTTTCTTCCAGGCCCGCCACTGCCATGACGATTTTAAAAGTGGAGCCCGGGGGGTACTGCCCTTTGATGGTGCGATTTTCCAAAGGGTGGGTCTTATCGTGATTAATTCTATCCCACTCGGAGACAGACATACCGCGCTCGAAGGCTTCCTGGGAATAGGTGGGAGAGGAGGCCATGGCCAAGATGTGCCCATTCCTGGGGTCGAGGGCTACAATGGCCCCCTCCTTGCCCTCCAAGCAAGCCTCGGCCTCCCGTTGTATCTGGTTGTCAAGGGTTAAATAGACGTTGGCCCCCGGAGTAGGAAAGACGCTATCTAACTGCCCCAGTTCCCGGCCGTAAGCGTCCACCTCGATGCGGCGATAGCCGCGCTTTCCCCGGAGATATTTTTCCCAGGCCAGTTCCACCCCGCATTTGCCCAAGTAATCACCAATCTTATAATTGGAGAATTTGCCGCTCTTGATCTGGCTTTCGTTGATTTCCCCCAGATACCCCAAGGTGTGACAAGCCAAGCCTTGATTGCGGTACTCCCGCTTTGGCTGGATCTGGACGAACACTCCGGGAAGTTCCGGTTGGAAGGTTTCCACCCGGGCCATTTCATCCCAAGAAAGGTCGGTGCGGATGCGTACCTGATGGAGGCCGGCTTTTTTGCCGTTTTGCAATTGAACCGTCAGTTGTTGAGGGTCCAGGCGCAGCAATTGCCCCAGGCGGCTGGCCAGCAGAGGAATATCCGCCACATCTTCCAGGACCACAACCAGTTCGTAACTGGGCCGGTTGGCAACCAGCACCTGCCCGTTATGGTCCAAAATCATGCCCCGCCAGGGGGGCAGATCCTGGAGGCGGATGCGGTTGTGCTCCGAGCGGTTCTGCATCTCCTCTCCCTGCACCAATTGCAGGAACCAGAGGCGTAAGAACAGGATTCCAAAGAGGCACAGGATAATGAGTGCAGTGCGGGAGAAGGTTCGGCGGACGCGATCCTGTTCCTCCGGGTCCATCACCCCTCCTGAGGTGGTTTCCCGGAGCTTTAAACCTGAAAACCTGTCATTATCCAGGAGTAGCATGGTCATTCGGTTACTGGTTCTTGGTTTCCAGTTCTTGAAAAACCAAGAAGATCAAAACCACAAATATCAGTTAATCCCCAAATGGTTGATAAGACAAGGGTTCGCTTCGAGGCCGCCAACCCAAGCGGCGCAGAAAATTTTCCAGCCCCTGCACTAATAGATGCATCAGTGGTCCCAAGGCTGCGGTTCCTAGAATCTCCATGAGGTGCACCTTGATTAAATCATGGGAGAAAAAGGGCTGGTACCCCAAAATGAAAGTGCCGGCCTGCAAATAGAATTCTTGCAAAAGCAGAGCGGCCAGGCTGATGACCACCTGGAAACTCAGCTGTCGCAGTATCAGACCGCGCCGGGACAGCCGGCCTACGGCCACTAATACCAATGAGGCCCCCAAATGCAGTCCCAATGGGGTGGAGGAATAACTGTCCTGTAAGCAGCCCAACACCAGGCCCAGCGACAGGGCCAAGGACAAAGACGGCCGCAGGCTCACATAGAACAGCAAGAGGGCTAGCAGGCGCAGATGCACATGGGGAAAAAAAATCAGGTTCTGGATATAAAAGAGTACCAGTCCCATAAGGCTGAAAACAATGAGAGGCGCAATCATGGTTCGGAGAGGGCCAGGTTGGCGACTTTTACCACCAGGACTTCTTCCAGGGTGGAGAGATCAACATTAGGGGTCACTTCGATCTCTTGGAAGACGCCGGGATTTTTCCTATTGGCTGCAGTGACTTTCCCAAAGACCAGTCCTTTAGGATAAAGTCCGACCAATCCGGAGGCCAGCACCAGGTCACCCACCTGCACGTCGGCGTTTTTAGGGACATATTCCAGGGAGCAGCGGTTGCCCCCCTTGCCTTTGAGGACGCCCCGGACCCGGGTGCGCTGCACCATGGCGTCGGCACCACTTTTCCGGTCTACGATCAGCATGACTTTGGAGTACTGGGGGTAAACCTCCACGATGCGGCCGGCGATCCCCTGGGGGGCCAGGACCGGAAGGCCCTCCTTGACCCCCTGAGCTTTGCCCTGATCAATGATGGCGGAGCGGGACCACAAAGAGGGGTCGTAGGCAATAACCCGGGCTCCGATAACAGGAAGGGCCACTTGGCGTTTCAGGTCCAACAAGGCCTCTAAACGAGTCAAGGCTTCCTGAGCCTCCTGGTAGCGGACCTGCCGCTGGTTAAACTCCTCCAATTGCCGCATCAGTTCAGTGTTTTGCCGCTGGACCCCCACCAGATAAAAATAGCTCTGCCAGAGTTGTTTGACCAGACGGGCCAGATACTCCATTCCCTCCAAACCCGGGGCAGTAACAGAGACTACTACCCCTTGCACCTTTTTGACGACCGGCGAATGCTTGAGGCTCAGGGAGAGTGCGGAAAAGACCAGCAGCAGGGCCAGAACTATGAGAAGTGGGGTACGGTAGCGACCTAAGGGGCGCACATTTAACCGCCTCAATCCACCATCACTTCCTTCAGGATATTCAGATTATCCAAAGCTCGGCCCGATCCCATGACAACGGTGGAGAGAGGATCGTCGGCGATCTTGATGGGCAGGCCGGTTTCCTGATGGAGCAAGATGTCCAGGTTTTTCAGCAGGGCACCACCTCCGGTGAGATAAATACCGCGATCCACGATGTCCGCGGCCAACTCGGGCGGGGTCTGTTCCAGCGCGGTTTTGACCGCAGCCACGATGGCATCGATCTGTTCCTGGATGGCCTGGCGCACTTCGTCGGAGTTGATATTGATGATTTTGGGGATGCCGGTGACCAGGTCCCGGCCTTTGACGTCCATGGTTTCCACTTCGCTGCCAGGATAGGCGTTGCCGATGGTGGTTTTGATGATCTCGGAGGTGCGCTCTCCGATGAGGAGGTTATAGGCTCGTTTGACATATTGCAAAATGGCCTCGTCCATCTTGTCGCCGCCCACCCGTACGGATCTGGAATAAACGATACCCGCTAGAGAAATGACCGCCACTTCCGAGGTGCCGCCGCCGATGTCCACCACCATATTACAGATGGGTTCGGTGATGGGCAGACCGGCGCCGATGGCTGCGGCCATGGGTTCTTCAATGAGATAAACCTCCCGGGCTCCGGCAGATTCGGCCGATTCCCGGACGGCCCGCTTCTCCACCGGGGTAATGCCCGAGGGAACGCAGACAATGATGCGGGGCCGAATCAGGGACCTGCGGTTGTGGACCTTGCGGATGAAGTGACGCAGCATGGCTTCGGTGATTTCGAAGTCAGCGATGACTCCGTCTTTCATGGGGCGGATGGCAACGATATTTCCCGGTGTGCGGCCCAGCATCATTTTGGCGTCCCGGCCTACGGCCAGCACCCGGCTGCGATCCCGGTCGTTCTTGCGCACCGCCACCACAGAGGGCTCGCTCAAGACGATGCCCTTGCCTTTGACATAGACCAAGGTGTTGGCGGTCCCCAGATCAATGGCCAGATCATTGGAGAACCATCCTAAGATGGGATCAAGAAACATGTGCCTGACTCCTTAGCATAACGTGGAACATCGCTTCCGGCGGGTTACTTATATTTTATTGGTGAGCATCCATCGCTGTTGGGGCGGGGCCCGCCCTTCCTCTGCCGATAAAAGCCATTAAGCCATAAGAATGGCCAGGGGGCAAAAAAAGCGCCCGGTTCCCGAGCGCCCGCGCGACCAGAGAAGCCCTTCGTCTATCTATTGTGCCTACTTAGTGAAAAAATTCAACTTAAAAATCCTCAAGCCTTCCTGGATTACAGGGCTTAAGGGACTCAATTGATTCTGGTTTGGTTCCTGAGTTTAACTTAATTATTCAGGTTTTAAAGTGTCGGCCGGGAAAATGGGCCTTTCAAACCTTCCCGGCCAACACTTTTCTCAATTACTTTTTGCGGCCGGCTTGCGTCACCGTGAAGGTCTGGCCGGCGATGGTCAGGGTTCCGACTCTTTGGGTTCGGGTGCTATTGCTCGAAACCTTATACGTAACCTTGCCATTACCGATACCTGTACTGCCTGCCATAACCTTGATCCAACTGACATTGCTCACCGCGGTCCAACTGCAATTGCTCTGAGTGGAAACCAATACAGTTCCTGTGTTCAAGAAGTAGGAAACGGATTTGCTGGTGGGAGAGATGGAGTAGGTGCAGGTAGTCGGCGGTGGCGGAGATGGCGGGCTGCCGCCGCCGTCATAGCCTTCATCAGCAATCGTATATTCTCCGAACCCGACCGCATTAGTAAGTTGGCTATAGGCTATCCGGAAATAGCCGGCTTCCCCCCAACCGGTCCCCCAACTATTTTTGGCGATAAAGTATTGCCCCGCGTCATCATAACCTACGAGCAAAATGGCGTGGCCGCCCTGATAGCTACCGGAGACATAGCTATAAATGCCGCTCCTGTAATTGAAGAAATCGGCATAAACGTCCATGGTGGTGACCAGAGGGCCATAGGTGACCAGAGCATTTTTCAGGGAGTCCACAGTAGGACTGGTGGTGGTGACCCAGTGCCATCCGCTAATGCGATAGGAATTGTTGGTCCAGTCTGCGCAGGCATTGGCGCAGGAATTGTTGGTGGCGGTGTAAGGAAAACACGTATCCACCGGCAGCCCCATATTGCGGACATAGTCGGCGGCTTTATTAATATAACCGCCGCTGCAGTTTCCTGCCCCGGCGCAAGAAACCAGAAGCTGCTCGGATAAATTCAGGGAGTTCTGCCCAGGGGTATTGTTACCAATAAGAACCTGGGACTCCAAAGCCGCCGTGGTGGCAAAGGCCCAGCAACTGCCACAGTTTCCCTGGTCTCTGACGGGAGTGACAAAGTTCCCGACATAAGTTCCGGTGGCCGATCTCCAATCGAAGCTGGCAGGAGCAGTCACTGTTGCCAGGAAGGTTTGCTCGGCAACTGCGGATTTATCTTCTTCCTCGGTAAGAACGGGCTTCCGCAACCCCACGCGCTTCTTTCTTTCCGCAGGGGACAATTTGGAAATTGAGGTATCTCCGGCAACCCAGTCGGCCCGTTTCTCTCTGATTTTGGAGAGGATTTCGCTAAGGTCATCAGCAGCAGAAACCAAGGAGGCTAATAGCAACCAAGGTATTAACATTGCTATTAGCATCGCGGATATTATTTTTAGATCTCTTCTCATATGCTGCCCTCCATGGCAGTATAAATTAAGTTTCCTGGATTTTTTGCCATTAAAATGGACGTGGTAAAAGGGTTTTCATCGAACAGGTTAAATTGGTCAGCAGAGAAAAGATAGATAGTCTGACGCATTTTACCTCCTTTTTTTATTTTATTACGTAAAATTTCCTCATTTGAGGTTTAGCCCCAGAGTAATACAATTAAATTTGATAATCAAGAAAAGAAGGGCGGGACAGATGAGAAAGAGAATAAAAGTCTAGAAGATGCACGCGATGGTCACCAGTAATTGTCAACCCGAAAAACAAAAATGGGCCGAAAGCTTGACAAAACTAACCATAAATGGTTTATAAAATGTTTGGAATAAGTTCTGGAATAAGGAAGATGAGATGTCGAAACGCACCTTTCAACCCCATAATGTGCGCCGGGCCCGCACCCACGGGTTTTTGGAACGGATGAGCACCCGGGGCGGGCGCCGGGTCTTAAAGCGCCGTCGGGCCAAAGGCCGTAAACGCCTCACAGTCTGAGAGGTGGGGAGCCCCTGAGCCTCATTGACGAGGTGTAGCAATGGTGCTCCATCACTCCCCTGACCCCAATCCCCGAGGGACCGCCCGTTTTATCAAGGCAGAGCGGCTCCGCCATCGCCGAGACTTTCTGCGGGCCCAGGCCCAGGGCAAGCGGTTATACACGCGCCATTTCGGCGTGACCCTGGCGCCCTCGTCAGCAAGTGGGCCTCGTTTGGGTCTGGTGGTAACTCGGCGTCTAGGGAAAGCGGTGCGGCGGAATCGGGTGAAACGCCTGCTCCGGGAATTTTTTCGCCGCCACCGCGTTCAGTTACCGGCCATCGACCTAGTCATCATGGCCAAGAAAGGAGCGGCGGAGCTGAGTTACCTTCAGGTGGAAGAGGAATTGGGCCGGCTGTTGCTTGGCAGGTCTCGGAATATTATTAACCCGTAGGAAATCGTTTTCACCCCTCACCCCAACCCTTTCCCCCCTCAAGGGAAGAGGGAATTTAAAGAGATTAGCCAACAAGATGGCGACTTGTGGGTAATGTTTGGCATGGGAGAGAGGGGATTGACCAATATATTGCTAATAATTGGTAATATTTTTGCGAAACCGTCCAATATAACCCATGACTAAAGCGTCCCTCTGGATAATCCGAGCCTATCAGGTGCTGATCTCGCCCCTGTTTCCCAGTTGTTGCCGGTTTGCACCCACCTGTTCCCACTATGCCGCTGAGGCGTTGTGTCGGTACGGGGTCTGGCGCGGCCTCGGGTTGACACTCCGGCGCCTCTGCCGTTGCCACCCCTTCCATCCCGGGGGCTGGGACCCGGTGCCTTAGGAGTCTTTATGGAAAAACGGGCCTTGATTGCCTTGGCCTTAAGTTTTGTGGTATTCGTGGCGTTCATCTATTTTGGGGAAAAATTTAAAAGCCCTGCGCCGCCCTCGCCCCAGACCCAGACCCAGACCCAGACGCCCCAACCTGCCGCTCCGGCTCCAACGCCGTCTCCGGCTGCGGAGCGCCCAGCGGCGGCGCCTGCGCCCGCCCAGCCGCCTACAGTCAGGCCAGCCAAGGACGTAGTGGTGGATACCCCCTTGTTTCGGGCGGTCTTCACCGAACTGGGGGGCCGGCTCAAGAGTTTTCGGTTAAAAAAATATAAGGACCGGATGCCCTTTGAAACCATCTCACATTTTAAACTTGGGCCGGTAGGTTTCGAGTTAGAGCGTTATTTGAGCACGGATGCGAACAAGATTGGACTCAAGGAACTGGTCCGGGAGGGAGGTGGGGGTGAGTTGCCCCTGACTGTGAGTTGGGAAGGCAAAACCTTAAATGTGCCCGGCACAGGCCTGTGCGAGGCTTCCACATCCGCCCTGAACCTCAAAGATGGGGATAAAAGCACTCTGAAATTTACCTGCGTCAGCCCCGAGGGCCTGACCTTCGTCAAGACTTACACCTTTAAGGCAGATAGCTATGGCATTGACCTGGCGGTCCAGGTGACCAACCATACCAAACAGACCCTGGACGGCCAGCTCAATCTGGATTTGAGCCAAAATTTCGCCTCAGAGGAAGCTGACCGCTTCCATTTTCTCGGGTTTAACGGCTCCATCAACAACAAGACGCACGACCTCAAGAGCGGCGACCTTAAGGAACCCAAGACCTTTACCGGCAAAGTGGAATGGGCCGGGCTGGACGAAGGCTATTTTCTAACGGCCATGATCCCCGAATCCGCCAAGGCCTGGGTCACCCTGACCGAACCGCCCAAAGCGCCCATGGTGGCCAGTCTAAGGACTCCCGTGGAATCCCTGGCCCCGGGGCAAGCGGCCCAATTTTCCTATGTTCTCTATTTCGGTCCGAAAAACCTGGACGACCTCAAGCCCTTGGGGCTGGATCGGGCGGTCAACTTCGGCTGGTTCGACTTCGTGGGCAAACCCTTTCTGACCTTTTTGAACTGGCTGTACCGCTACACTCACAATTACGGCTGGGCCATTGTTATCATGACCATTCTGCTCCGCATCGTCTTCTGGTATCCCAACCACAAGAGTTATAAATCAATGAAGGACATGCAAAAGCTCCAGCCCAAGGTAGCCAAGATTCGGGAAAAGTATAAAGATGACAAGGAAGCCATGAACAAGGAACTCATGGCCTTGTACCGCACCTTCAAGGTCAACCCCATGGCAGGTTGCCTGCCCATGGTGCTGCAACTGCCGGTGTTTATTGCCCTATACAACGTGCTGGGGTACGCCATCGAATTGCGCCATGCTCCTTTCATTCCCACCTTGCCGTTTACCAACATTGTGTGGCTGGCGGACCTGTCCGCCAAGGACCCTTTGCTCATCACCCCCCTGGTCATGGGGGCCACCATGTTCATCCAGCAAAAAATGACCCCATCCGCCGGCGATCCCGCCCAGGCCAAGATGATGATGTTCCTGCCCCTGGTCTTCACCTTCCTCTTCCTAAATTTCGCCTCGGGTCTGGTGATCTATTGGCTGGTGAACAACGTTTTGTCCATTGCACAGCAGTACTATACCAATAAGTACCTCACGTAGGTCTCAGGGGAAGTATTGATGGAGTTTCTGGAGTTTGAAGGCAAAACCACTGAAGAAGCCATAGAGAGTGCCTGCGCCCATTTTCAAGTTCCTGCGGAGGAGTTGGAGATAGAGATTGTGTCAGTGGGGTCTCCCGGAATTTTTGGTCTGGGGGGTAAGAAGGCCAAGGTGCGCGCCGCCCGGCGGCAAGAGCCGACGGAGGATTTGCTGCCCCAAGCTCGGGAAATCCTGGAGCAGCTTCTAATTAAAATGCAAGAGCCGGCCACAGTGAGCGCCACCCAGGAAGAAGACCGGATCACCCTCCTCATTGCCACCGAAGACGCGGGCCTGCTCATCGGCAAGCAAGGTCAGACCCTGGACGCCTTGCAATATCTGGTCACCAAAATGCTGGCGAAGCAGACCCGGAAAAAGGTCAGGATCGCCATTGACGTGGAGGCCTATCGTGCCCGCCACAACGAGGCCCTGGCCTTGCTGGCCCAGAAGTATGGCGACAAGGTCAAGCGCAGCGGCAAACCCGTCACCTTGAATCCCATGAATCCCTATGATCGCCGCATCGTGCACATGGCTCTCCAGAGCGACAAAGACCTGAAGACCATCAGCCGGGGCGAAGGTCTCTACAAAAGAGTGGTCATCTCACCGGCCAAAAAGAAGGGAGGCCAGGAGGATGCCGCCGGCCCGGCATGACCGTTCTTGATGCGGCCGATACCATTGCGGCTATCTCCACCCCCCTGGGCGAGGCGGGGATCGGTATCGTCCGGCTCAGCGGTCCATCGGCCTGCACCATCGCCCAGCGCATTTTTCGCCCCCATCGTCCTCTCCAGCAGTGGCAGTCCCACCATCTCTATTTAGGTCATATAATCAATCCCGCAGGTGAGATCATTGATGAGGTGCTCCTGGCCCTCATGCGTGGACCTCATACCTATACCCGGGAGGATGTAGTGGAAATCAACTGCCACTCGGGTTATGGGGTCTTACGCCACATCCTGGACCTGGTCCTGGACCAGGGGGCGCGCCTGGCCCGCCCGGGGGAGTTCACCCTGAGGGCCTTTCTTTCCGGGCGCATCGATCTTACCCAGGCGGAAGCGGTTCTGGAAGTTATTTCCGCCCGGACCGAAACCCACGTCCAGGTGGCCGCAGAACACTTAACCGGAGGGTTGGGGCGAAAGCTGAGTTTGTTGCGGCAGGAACTCCTGGATCTTGCAGCCCGGGTGGAGGCGGCCCTGGACTTTCCCGAAGAAGCCGGGGAGTTATCCGCCGCCACTATCCAGGCGGGCCTCGATATGCAAATAACCTCCCTGCAATCCCTCGCTGACACCTATGAAGCCGGGCGGCTCCTCAAGGAAGGGCTGCTGGTGGTGATCGCGGGGCGGCCCAACGTAGGCAAATCCAGCCTGTTGAACCGCCTCCTGGACATGGAGCGGGCCATCGTCACCGAAATCCCCGGCACTACCCGGGACCTGGTGGAGGAGGCCATCACGTTAGGGGGCGTAGTGGTGCGGTTCAGCGATACCGCGGGCCTGCGTCCGGCCCAGGACCGGGTGGAGGAGCTGGGGATCGAACGCACCCGGCAGAGACTGCGGCAGGCGGACTTGGTCCTGTATCTGGTGGATCACAGCGCCCCGCTGGCTTCCGAGGATAAGGCGGCCCTGGCAGAACTGGCGGAAGGCCGGGGTTTGGTGGTGATTAATAAGATAGACCTGGCCGGGCAGCTGGCTGCGGCCGATTTGTCGCACTGCACCTCCTGGCCCCTGATAAAAATTTCCGCCTTAACCGGGGAAGGCATTGGGACGTTAAAAGACGAAATCGTGACCCAGGCCCTGGGCGGCGGTCTTAAGGCCCAAGGGCAGATGATCACTCAAGCCCGCCATTATCACCATCTCCGGCAATGCTTGGGGTATCTCAACCAGGCTCAGGGGGTGCTAGGCCCCGAACCTCCCTGGGAACTGGTGGCCCTGGAGCTGGCCGCGGCTATCCGGGAATTGGGGGAGATCACCGGGGAGGAAGTAGGGGAGTCTATCTTAGACCGCATCTTTTCGCAGTTTTGCTTGGGGAAATGAAAGAATAAGCAGTGAGCAGTTGCTGAAGTTGGGGCGCGGTGCGCACCCTGCACCAAGCACAGGCGGGACGCCGGCGGGACGCCTGTGCCACCATAACAAATACGCTCCCGCATGGCTACTTGTCTTTCTGCCTTCTTACCGTCACCGTTTCCCCGCCAATGCCCCAATTATCCGTATCCACTTCATCGATCACCACCACGGTGGTTTGGGGATTTTTGTTCAGGACCTTCACCAGCAGGTCGGTAACTCCTCTGATAAGCGCAGCTTTTTGCTCGGCAGTTGCGCCTTCTTTGGTAATCTTGATATTTACATACGGCATACCTCGTCCTCCCGGTTTTTCGATCACACCAAGCCGTCTTCCGAATCCTGCTCTTGCTTTTCGCCTTTTTCCCTTTTCGCTTTTTCGCCTTCGATCTTTCCGGCCATGGCCTGGATGACCTGCTGGAAGGTCTTGCCCTCAGTGGCGGAAATCCATTCCAGGCGCAGACGGTCCGGGGCAATCCCTTTCTTGGCCAGCTTCGGTTTGAGCTTCTCCACCCTAACCTGGGCCCTGAGGTTCCCGGATATATAATGGCAGTCGCCCGGAGGGTGGCAGCCGGAGACCAGCACCTGCCCGGCCCCCCGCTTGAAGGCGTGCAGGATGAACTTGGGGTGGACCCTGCCGGCGCACATGGTGCGGATAATCCTGACCGCGGGCGGGTATTGCAGCCGGGAAACCCCGGCGAAATCCGCCCCGGCATAAGAACACCAGTTGCAGCAAAAGGCCAGAATCTTTTCCTCGGGAACTTCCGCCAGAGCCTCGTCAATCTGGGCCAGGATCATCTCATCGGTAAAGCCCCGGGCAATAATGGCGCCGCTGGGGCAGGCTCCGGCGCAGACTCCGCAACCCTTGCAGGCTGCTTCAATAATCCGGGCCTTCCGGGATTTCCCTTCTCCCACCATTTCCACGGCCTGGAACGGGCATTCCTGGTAGCAGCTCTCGCAGCCGATGCACACGTCCGGGTCCACGGCGCTCACCAGACCGTCCAGGGTAATGGTGTCGTGGGACATGAGGGCCAAAATCTTGGCCGCGGCCCCGGAGCCCTGGGTTATGGATTCGGCCAGGTCTTTGGGACCCTGGCAGGCCCCGGCCAGGTAGATGCCGTCCAGAACCGTTTCCAAAGGGCGCAACTTGGGATGGGCTTCCATGAAAAAGCCGTCAGGCCCCACCGGCAGCTTCAACACTTCTTTAAGGGGGGTATTATTGCCCGGCTCCATGCCCACTGCCAGAACCGCCAGGTCCACCCGGTCCCGGCTGGCCCATTGCCCCAACTCCTGGTCGGCTTCGATGACCAGCCCTCCGTCTTCACCTGGCCGAATATCCCGCACCCGGCTCCGGAAAAACATGACGCCAGCCTCCCGAGCCCGGGTGTACAAATCCTCCCACTGCGTCTTGATGGTCCTGAGATCCCGGTAGTAGATGCGGATGCGGGCGCCGGGCAATAGACCCTTAAGTTCCAGGGCCTGCTTCAACGCCGTGGGGCAGCACAGCCGGGAGCAGTAGCGGTTGCCCTCCTCCTCCCGGGAGCCCACGCACAGGATAAAGGCGATATCCCGGGGCTCGGCTTCACTCCCTGGCGCCAGTACCCGTCCCCCGGTGGGTCCCGAGGGGGCCAGCAGGCGTTCCAGGGCCACCGTGCTGATCACCTGGGGCAGGGCGGCCCAGCCTTCATAACGGCTGCCCGGGGGGTCAAAGGGCTGGAAGCCCGTGGCCACCACCATGGCCCCCACCTCCAGGGTGTGTTCGATTTCTCCGGCGGCCTCCAGGTCTATGGCTTGCCGGGGGCAGGCGGAAACACAGGCGCCACAGCGATCACAAATTTCCGCGTCCACGGCATAACGGCCTGGAAAGGCCGTGGGCGAGGGCAGGTAAATGGCGGACCTCAGGCTCAATCCCGCCTGCCCCGCATCCGGCGCCTTCACCGGGCAGACCGCCTGGCAGGCGCCGCAGCGGTCGCAGATATCCCGCACCAAGGGCTGCTTCCGCCTGACCGTCACCCGGTAATTCCCCAGGTGGCCGGTGACCCCGGCTACCTCGCCGTCAGTCAGCACGGTGATCCCGGGATGCAGCATCACCGCGGCCATCATGGGGTTGATGAGGCTTAAGGCGCTGTCGCCCCGAGGGAAGGTCTTGGAAAGCCGGTTGGCCATGCCGCCCAGAACCGGGGAGCGCTCCACCAGGGTTACGGGAATCCCGGCATGGGCGATGTCCAGGGCGGCCCGGAGGCCCGCAGGCCCCCCGCCGATGACCAGGGCGGCGCGGGTAACCGGCACCTGGCGCTCAGCCAATGGCACCGCATCCCGCACTTTGGCCAGCCCCATGCGGATCAATTCCAGGGCCTTCACTAAAGCGGGTTCCGGCTCCCGGGCGTGCACCCAGGAACATTGTTCCCGGATATTAACGATTTCCAGCAGATAAGAATTGACGCCGCTTTCAGCCAGCAGACGGCGAAAGGTGGGCTCATGGAGCTTAGGGGAGCAGGCCGCCACCACCAGGCGGTTCAGACCGAATTCCTGAATATCCTTGGCAATCTCCCGCTGGCCCGCCTCGGAGCAGGAGTAGAGATGATCGCGACAGACCGTGACTCCGGGCAGATCCCGAGCAGCTGCCGCCAGGGCCTCAGGGCTGATGACCCCGGCGATGTTGTGCCCGCAGTGACAGATATAGAGGCCGATGCGAAGGGTGTCGTTCATCCTATTTTCTTACCAGCTTTTCCACTGCCGTTTCCCAGGCGTGGGAAAACTCTCCAGGTTCGGACACCACTTCCTCACGCACCAGGGTGATGGCTTCGTCATCGCAGATGTTGACGCAGACCCCACAATAGGCGCAGTTCTCCATCTTCAGAAAGACCCGGTCGCCTTCCCGGACGATGGCCTGCACCGGGCAGAGCTCAACGCACTTCACGCAGTCAGCCGGGCACTTGCGGTCATCAATAAGCAGACGGCCCCGGAACTGGGGATTGACCAGGATGGCCTCAAACTGGCACACCGTCAGGCACTGGGTGCAGCGCAAACAGAGGTCGGGCGCAGGCATGGTCTGGCCCGCGGCCTCATCCAGGACAATGGCCTGGCGGGGGCAGGCTTCCAGGCATTTGTGGCACTGCTTGGGGCATTCCGTGAGATCGTTGGCCACCAGTTTCAGTTGCTGGCGGCACCAATGCTCTTCTCCTTCCGGCTGCGGCGGACAAGGCAGGGGACAGCGGCTCTTGTCCATGTCAATCTTGGGAAGAAACGGCGCCAGCCCCTGGTGGTCCGCCATGATGGTCTTGATCTCGCCGTTGTAGGTTAATGTCACTGCGGCCACGGGGCAGAAATGGGCGCAGATTTCGCACATCAGACAGAGGCGGGGGTCGATGGTGATATCTAATTTGCCTTCAGCGGGGATAACGCTGACGGCCTCCCGGGGGCAAACTTTGGCGCAGATGTCGCACTTGATGCACCGCACCTTGTCAAGGCGCAGTTCCACCGTATCGACGAAGAGTCTCAGCGTCAATTCCAGGCAGGTATCGGTCTCGCGTTTGCTGACCCGGGGTTGCATATGAGTTCTTAAATAATGGTCAGGTCCCGATCACCAAAATCAGTCTCATGGCGCCAGTTTTCTAAACTCACTGTGGACAGTTTTCACTATTTCACAAACTCCCGAAATATAACTGCGTCCATGCCAAGATTATATTTCTTAATCCCTTTTACCCTTTTGCCTTTTCGCCCTATTTTTTCCCTTCCAACTTCCGATGGTATTCCCGGGCCTTGAATTTTAACTGGCGGCGGAGCAGATTGAGCTTCACATCCGGAAATTGTGCCAGAAGCAGTTCATATTTGTCGCAGGGCTCCAGGTCCGGACACTCATAACAGTGCTCCAGGCCCCGTTTTATGGCGCACACGCGAATGGGGCAGTCTTGCAAACCCCTACCCTCTTTGCAGCCGGGGCAGTCCCGGTGGGCCAGGAACCACTCCAGCCCCTTCCTAAACTCCGGTAGATTGAACCCATCCGGGCCGGGAAAGCAGTGGACCCAGACATTGGCCCGGACCTGGTCCAGGTAATCCTTCAGCCGGACCACTGTTTCCAGCAAATCGGGGTTGCCCAGTTGGCAGTCGTCACATAGACCGCAATAACTCTCTCTCATGGCCATTCTCCTGCAATAGCTGTCAGCATTCAGCTTTCAGCCAACAGCTTTGATAATAATAATCCGAGCGCTGGCGCTAACTTTGGTAGCCTCGTAAAAGTTAATAATTCCTTCCCCTCTTGATGGGGTAGAGTTAGGGAGGGGGTGAAATAATATGCACCTTCGCCCAGTTAATTCCCCCTCCCCTTAATCCCCTCCCACCAGGGGAGGGGAAAATGAATTACGTGTTCATCAACCTTGACTTTTTACCTTTTTGCCAATGCGCCATGGTTTGCAAGTTTTGATAACAATATTTTACTATGCTTTAATATTTTGCCGATGTTAATCTTGGGCCGACCCAAGCTCCCTGCCAATGGCCGCCTCGATCTGGGCGGCCAACTCCGGCTCGGTGGCGCGGCTCATCTTAATGGCTGCCGCCGGGCACTCCGCGGCGCAGACTCCGCACCCCCGGCAGAGTTCCGGGCGCACTTCCGGCTTGCTATCGGCAAGCTGCACTGCGCCGAAAGGGCAAAGTTCGAAGCAGGCCAGGCAGCGGCGGCATTTCTCCGTTGCGATCAGGGCCACCAGTTCGCCCGCCAGCAACTCCGTCTGGAACAAAATCCCGGAAGCCCGAATCGCCGCGGCCTGGGCCTGGGCAGCGGTTTCCTCCAGACTCTTGGGATAGTGGGCCACCCCACAGAGGAATATGCCATCAGTGGCAGAATCCATGGGCCTGAGTTTCTGGTGGGCCTCCTGGAACCACCCGGATAAGGTCTGGGAAATCTTAAGTTTATGGGATACTTCACTGCTGCCCGCCGCGGGTTCCATGCCCGCGCTCAGGACCACCAGATCTGCGGCCAGGGGCACTTCCTGGCCCAAGAGCTCGTCAGTTACCCAGACCGTCAGAGGCCGCCGCCGGGCCGCAATCACCCGGGGAGGCTGCGCCGCGTCAAAGGGGATGAACTTCACGCCCTTCTCCTTGGCTTTGACGTAGTAAGTCTCCTTAAAACCGTGAGCCCGAATGTCCCGATAAAGGACGGTAATCTCTGTTAAGGGGTAGCGCTCCTTGAGCAACAGGGCGTTCTTGAGGGCCTGGGAGCAGCACAGACGGCTGCAATCCGGATGATCCGGCTCCCTGGACCCCACGCACTGGATCATTACCACCTGCCGCACCTTGGGAAGTTCCAGGTCGCAAAAATGGATTTTCCCCTCCAACTCCCTCTGGGTGAGCACTCGGGGATCTTCCCCATATAGATAGCGTCCCTGGGGCCGAAACTCCCGGCCGCCGGTGGCCACCACGATGACGCCGTGGGCTAGTTCGCTCTCCCGGAAGCCGTTCAGAGTGAGGCGGCGCACGGTGCTTTTAAACTGCCCCACGTGCCCCTTAACCTGGGCCAGCTCGGTCTGGGTAAGGACCTCGATGTTGGGATGACTGTAAACTGCCGCCTGCATTTCATGGAGAAATTCTTGGGGGTCCGGGCCTTCCAGGGTGAAGAACAGTTCCCGGGCCAGACCTCCCAAGGTGTTCTCCCGTTCCACCAGATAGGTGTGGAAACCCTGGTCGGCCAAGGTCAGCGCGGCGCTCATACCCGCAACCCCGCCTCCCAGCACCAGGGCCCGGGGAATCACGGGGATGCTCTGGGGGTGGATGGGGGTCAGCACCGCCGCCCGGCGCACCGCCATGTCCACCAGGTCCACCGCCTTGGCCAGAGCCGCCTCCGGGTCCCCCTGATGGACCCAGGCGCATTGCTCCCGGATATTGGCCAGGGTGAAGAAGCCCGGGTTCAGACCCGCGGCTGTGAGGACCTCCCGGAAAACCCCTTCGTGGGTCCGGGGGCTGCAAGCGGCCACTACCACCCGGTTGAGACCCAGGTCCCGGATGGTCTGACGCATTCGGCTGGTGGACTCCACGGCACAGGAAAACAGGTTGTCTTCCACGTGGACGACCCCGGGCAAATGGACCACGGCTGCCTCCAGTTGAGCCAGATCGATGGTCTTGGCAATATTGGTGCCGCAATGACAGAGAAAGACCCCGATCCTGGGAGGAAAATCCGCAGCCCGGCTGGTAGGCGGCAGTGCCCGGGGAGCCCAGGTGCGGCGCGCAGTGGTCAACAGACGCGAAGCCGCCGCCGCGGCTGCGCTGGCGGTGATCACGGATTCAGGAATGTCCATGGGTTCCCGGGCGGCCCCGCAAACGAAAATTCCCCGCCGCAGGGTGCTCACCGAGAATAAAGGCGAGGTCCTGATGAAGCCATGTTCATTTAATTCCAACCCCAAGCGCCGGGCAGAAATTGGCATCTGGAGATTAGGCCTCAACCCCACGGATAAGACCGCCATATCAAAGGCCTGCTCCTGGGGCCGGCCCTGGGCGCCAGTAAAGCGTACCACGACGCCCCCCTGGGGCCTGGGGGTCACTGCGGTGACCCGGGAGCGCACCAAACTGACGCCCTGACCCCGGGCCTGCTCCAGATATCCTTCATATCCCTTGCCCTGGGCCCGGAGATCCATATAAAAAATGGTGGATTCCAAGCCCTGGGAACTGATCTCCCGGGCAACCATCGCCTCCTTGAGGCTGGCCATGCAACACAGGGCGGAGCAATAAGCGGCCCCTGCCTGGGGGTCCCGGGACCCGACGCACTGGATAAAGGCCAACCGGCTGGGCGGGGTCTGATCCGAGGGCCGCACCAGCTTGCCGGCCTGGGGGCCGGTGGCGCTGAGCAGCCGTTCGAATTCCACACTGGTCACCACATCGGGATGCCCATATCCGGGGAAGTCCCCAACGGGCGCCGGAGAAGCTCCCAATGCCACGATGACGGCCCCTACGGACTCAGTCCATTCCGTCGCCATATCTTTCAGATTAATGGCCTGCGCTTTGCAGACCTTGATGCAGGCCTCGCATTTCTTCCCCTGAAAAACCCGGCAGGCCTCCGGCGTGATATAGGCCGCCTGGGGAATGGCCTGGGGAAAGGGCACGTGAATGGCCTTGGTCTGGCTGAGCCCCAGATTATAGGGATCCGGGAGCCTGGCGGGGCAGACCAGGGTGCAGTCGCCGCAGCCGGAGCACCGGTTTACGTCCACAAACCGGGGCCGCCGGCTCAAGAGCACCTGAAAATCCCCGGCCTGGCCCCGGACCTGCAGGACCTGGGTGGAGGTCGCAATGGTGATCAGGGGATGGCGGGCGATCTCCAGCATCTTGGGCGACAGGATGCACATGGAGCAGTCGTTGGTGGGAAAGGTCTTGTCCAACTGCGCCATGAGGCCGCCGATGGTGGGGCCTGCTTCCGCCAAGATCACCGGCAGGCCTGCCGCCGCGACTTCCAGGGCTGCCTGGATGCCGGCAATGCCGCCGCCTATCACCAGCACCCGGGGGTGGGCCACCAGATCTAATGGCCGAAAAGGGGCCATCGTAGGTTTCTGCTCCTTAGACAATCACCGCTAAATTCCCCTTTTCAAAGGGGGATCTTCAAAGGATTTCGCTAGAAGTTCCCTCTTTGGAAAAGTGGGGATTTAAGTAAGAATCATGTCAATCTTTTTCACCAATCAACTGGGCCAGGACTTCTTCGGCCTCCAGGCCTCCGTCCCCGGACAACAGTTCGCCGATGAGGCGCTGCCTGAGTTCCTGGATCAGGCGTTCCCCCCGCTCCAGCCTGGCCACCCGGGCCGGGCTGACTTTGCCCGCCCGGATCGCCAGGTTGCGCAAACCCTGGATGATATCCAGAAAGCGCACGTCTTGGGGACACTGAAAGGAGCAGCGAGCGCAGCGGGCGCAGTACCAGAGAGCCGGAGAACTCAGAAGGGCCTCCCGTTGTCCGTAAAGCACCTGGCGGATGATCTGGCTGGGGCTGAAGTCGGGCGTCAGTTCGCTTACGGGGCAAGTGGCAGTGCAGACCCCGCAGGAAAAGCAGCGCAGGAGATGCTGACAGCCTGGTTCGGCGGCCACCTCGTCTTTAAACAATGGGTCCAGATCCTGAAGGTGCAAAGTTTCGGTCATAAGAAGCCTTCAGCTTATTTGCTACAGGGGCGGACCCGCTCATCCGCCCTCATGCCGGCATCAAAACAGTTCAATCGCATCAGTGGGACAGTACTCCGCACATTTGCTGCACTTTTCCGCCGCCTGGATCAGCCGGGTACAAAGTTCCTGGTGAATCACCAGGGCGCTGCCGTTGATTATCCGAAAGACCACCTTGTCCTGGGGGCGGGGGCCTTTGCCCAGACGCGCGTCGTCGCAGTTTCCCAGGTGAAATTCGCACATGGTCACGCAGATGCCGCAGCCGTTGCATCTGTCCGGGTCGATGCGCATCCCCGGGGCCGCAGCTACAACCCCCAAGAGTTCGTGCAGGGCTTCGATGAAACCGGCATAGTCGGGTTCGTGGAGGACCGGGCAGTCCTCGGGCCTCAGTTCCCGATTCGCCAGCGCCCTGGCAAACTCGGCGCAACTCAGGCCACATTGGCGGCAATCACTGCCGGGCAAAAATTCCAGGATTTCCTCGACCGTGGCCAATCCCTATGCCTTTTCCTGCCTTCAATAATATTCGAGCGGAAAAGGGATTGTTTTCCCCCTCACCCTAACCCTCTCCCCCAGGGGGGAGAGGGCATTTTAGGCGAGAAACCAACAAAACAGCGTTATGTATTCAATGGGGAAAAAGGATTCCCTTTAACCTCCCAAAATAACTGATAAAGATTGCACTTCTTTTGCGCACAAACCCAGAACCCAAAACCCAAAACCCAAAACCTATTCAACCCCCACCCAAGGTCCGCCCAACCCTTCCCGGACCCAGAGGTTCTCCCAGCGGCAATTCTGGAACTGGCAAATTTTCTGGATAATTGGAGTGGCGTCCATTCCCGTGTGGCGGTAATAGGTGGCCTGGGCCACTCCCGGGTTTACCAGGGAAAAATTGTCCACCACCAGTTCCCCGGCCTTGAGCAGGGTGTGGCAGCGGTTCAGATAGCGATGCCAGTGGCTGGGGTGAGCCTCCATGGGCATATCATAGATGGCAACGTCGGCCCGGGTGCCAGGGCTCAGCCGGCCTCGATCCTGAAGCCCCAGCAGGCGGGCGGGCAGGGTGCGGGTGGCAAGAATCCAGTCCGATAGCGAATAATGCCGCGCCCCCAGATCGTCATGCCAATCCTGCCGCCGGGCCCCATGGTCCCACAGCCAGGAGAACAGGCGAGGATATTCTGTCACCGGCGCCTGGGCCAGCCCCGCCCCGGAAAAGGCCACCCGGGACCCTCGGGAATGGAGGCCCAGGGCCAAGGCCCTTTTGCCCGCAGCTTCATCCTCCGGCGGGTTGAGGTCCAAGGGGCGGAACCACCCCAGGTCTATCTTAATGGGACGAGTTTTTTGGCTGACAGCCGAACTCGGCAGCATGAGCCCCAGGTCTGCGGTGGCGCCTGACTCGATCTGAGCCAGGGCGGCTTCCATAGTCTTATCGTCAGTCAGCGCCGGACCCAGCGCGGCCAGATGAAAGGCCATGGGCTCCGGCAAGCGGGCATGCAGCACTTCGGGGGAGGCCTCCAGGTTCAAGGGTGATTCAACCCTGTGGGCCAACTCAGCCAGAATCTCTAAGGCGCGAGCCGTGTCAATGATGCGATGGGCGTAAAAATCCTGGCGATACCGCACAAAAGGCTCAACCACCCGGAAATTAAGGGTTCGGGTGGCTTCCAACAAAAATAATAGTGTTTGCCCAACTTCCTCCAGGTGTTCCGGAGAGTCCAGATATATATCCAGTTCCCTGAGATTGACGACCAAAGAGGCGGAGGTATCCACGATAGGCAGCGCCGCCAACTGGCGCTGGACGTAGCCTGCGGTCCAGGCCGTCAGAAAGGGTTCGTGGACGTGGGTATATCCCAGGAGGGCATAGCTCTCGCCCAATTCCGCCAAAGACGGCGCACCATCGGTTAGCCGCAGAAAGTCCAGACCGTAAGTAGCCACCTGCCCCCTAAGCTCAATGCCCGCCGGGGTCACCACCCGGCCCCGGGCTTCCACCACCCGGTCCACTTGGGACAGTGGAGCCACCAGGCGGCCGGCTTCGATGAAAAGATCGCCTACCTGGCCATCCCAGCCGCAGGAAGGATCGTAGAGACGTCCGCCGGCAATTTTAAGGCGCATGGCTATTATCGTTTTTCGTTTTTGGTTTTTCGTTAAAGTCAATCAATTGCTGTAGGTCCATGAGCACCTGGTGGTCCGGGAGGCGCGGCCCCGGTATCACCTGCTTCAGGACCATGGGCAAACCATCCATCCGGTAAGCCACCTCTGCGGCCTCAATGCCTGCCAGCGCCGACGGCAGGATGACCGCGGCCTGGCCGGTGGTCCGGTTGGCAAAGGGGCTTACGGCCACGATGGGCACCTGCCGCCGCTTCAGGTCCTCCAACTGCTCTGTTGGCAGGAACCATAATAGATCGGCCCCGGTGACCAGCACCGCGTCCACCTCCCGAAAATCCACCGGGGTGAAGTGGGTCGTCATCTCATCCGCCCCGAAATCCGGCGCCCCAGCCTGGCCCACTTCATTGAGCAGCAGGTGGTAGAGCCCGCTGGAATTGAAATCCCCGGACAAGGGAAACAGAAAAAACCGTCTCTCCCGGTTGAGGAAGGCCACCAGGCGGGCCAACCCGTGAAACAATGCCAGGGCCGGGCCATAACTGACCCCCCGGCCACAAAAGATGACTCCGCAAGCGGCTTTGGAAAGAAACTGGGCCAGCCTTCGGGTCCCTTTAACCGGAGGACTGGGGGCCGGCTCCCCCATCAAGGCGCCGGCGATGCCCTGAACCAGGTCCAGTTCCTGGCCCGGTTGAATCTCGACGAACAGGGGGCAGAATTTGGCCAGTTCGGTCTTATAAATGTCCACCGCCGCCACCTGCCGGTCTTCCAGACCCCTTTCGGTAAAGCGGCCCCGGGCAAAAACGGCATGGCGCACCACGTGCCGGGGGGCGGAGTGGATGGGATTGGCGCCCCAGAACAGCACCGCATCGGCCTCATCCCGGATTACCTCCAGGGGAGCCCACATGACCCCGTGCTTACGAATGGCCTGATAATAGGGGGCCTTGAAGGCCAGGTCCGCGGGTTCCAGCCGGGCCCGCAAACTCCGGGCCAGTTTGAGAGCGGCCTCCTGGGCCCAGGAGCCGGAGTTGGTCAGACCATAAATGAGCGGCCGCTGCGCCCGGCTGAGCAAGTTGGCCGCCTCTGCCAGGGCGCTTTCATATGAAACCGCCTGCCGACGCCCCTGTCGGAGGACTTGGGGCTCCCGCAGCCGGTGACGGTCTTTCTTGGGATGAAATTTCTTGCCGTGGAAGAAGCGGCTCACTCCCCAGAGGCAAACGTTGCCGACTTCGACGATCCGGCCCCCTTCCAGTGCGACATCCAGGTCATCGCAGAGACAGCCGCAGCCGGGGCAAATGATGGATTCGTGCCTGACTCCCACGGATTGCTTACACCTAAATTGGTTTATACACAGTCATATTACCATATAATCCTTGAAGCTGCCCAGAACATATTCAGGAACAGCCGCTTTGCGCCTGGCGCCGACTGCCAAGAGGCGGCCACGGCGCCCGATATGGTATAATCAATTGTAAGCAATATAAGTTTTCTTGGACAAACGATTATATGCGCTACGAAGGCCCCATTTACCGCCCCCCCAGCGAAGCCGACAGTCTCCTCGTTCAAGCCACCGTGGGCTGCCCTCACAACCTCTGCACCTTCTGCATGGTGTATAAGGACGGAGTCAAATTCAAAGTGAGGCCGGTGGCGGAGATTAAAGCCGACCTGGACAAAGCCGCGGGGATTTATGGCCCCCAGGTGCGCACCCTGTTTTTCCCTGCGGGCAACACCATTGCCATGCCCACAGCTAATCTGGCGGAAATTTGCCGTTACGCTTACGTCCGCTTTCCTCATCTCCAGAGGGTCACCGTTTACGGCTCATCCCACTTCATTCGCCGCAAGGGGCCGGATCAGCTTAAGGCCCTGGCTGAGGCCGGTTTAAGGCGGATCCACGTGGGGGTGGAAAGCGGCGATGACACCATTCTGACCAGGATTAAAAAGGGGGCCGCGGCTGCAGACCACATTGCCGCGGGACAACTGGCCCGGGCTGCTGGAATTGAAATCAACGCCTATGTTATCCTGGGTATCGGCGGCGCCGACCGCTCCCAGTCCCATGTCCGGGAGACCGCCCGGGTTATCAATGCCATGCAGCCGGACGTGGTGCGCCTGCGGACCTTCGTTCCCAAGGTAAACACCCCTTTGCTTGCCGACGTACAGGCCGGACGCTTTAAAATGCTCGGTCCCCATCAAGTCCTGGCCGAAACCATGACCCTGTTGGAGCTCTTGGCCATCCCCACCGTTGTGGCCAGCGACCACTACACCAACTATCTGGATGTGGCCGGACACCTGCCGGAAGACCGGGAGGCCATGATGGAAAGACTGCGCCAGGCTTTGCGCCGGGATGAGTCCACGTTCAGGCCTTTCTTTGTGGGTACGCAGTAGGTCCTGACTCGCCTTGGCCTTGCCATAACCCCGAAGGCTCATCCATTGACAAGTAATCCTGCAAACCTTAACAGAAATTTACCAAGTTGATTGTTAGGAGGCTTGCCATGCAGGATATCCACATTGAAGGCCGGCAGGTTGAGATTTTGCCCGAGTGGCGGGCCAAGATTGAGGCAGAACTGGCTCGCCTGCAAAAGCATTACAAAGATCCCATACTTCACGCCCGGGTGGAAATCATGGCCACGCCTCACCACCGCCTCGGGGCCTTTGAAGTCCATTTAGTCGTCAACGTGCCTGGAGACACCATAACCCTGCTGCGCCAGGGCGATATGGTCATGCCCCTGGTGGTGGAGGCCTTCGACGCCCTGGACCGCCGCCTGCGAGAGCACTCCCAGGTGGCCCAGCAACAGGTCAAAACCCACCTGGAAGTCGCCGAGCACGGCCGGGTGGTGCGCCTCTTTCCTGAGGAAGATTACGGCTTCATCGAATCCGATGCCGGCCTGGAAGTTTATTTTCATGCCAATGCCCTGAAGAAAGGCAAATTCAGCCATCTTAAGCCGGGCGCGCCGGTAAAATTCGCCCAGGAGGCCGGGGACAAAGGCCCCCAGGCTATTTGGGTCCAGCCGCTGTGAGCCGGCAACATGTGTAGCGCAATATGTTAACAAGCCAATTGTCCTCTATTGAAATTAATTTATGTAAATTATATTGCAAAAAATATTTGATATTTATCCAAGATTATGCTTATGATGCTAGCCTGGTCAAGCCAAACCCGCCGTAAGATGGGGACGGAAAGCCACGGGTCTTTATGAGGCAGCCGGGTTGCCTGGTAAAGGTGGCCCGGCTATTCTGATTTGTCCCAAAGAATTTATGAGGAGGAACCAGCGATGAACAAGATCGGTTGTTTGGTCGCGGTCGTGGCGTCACTTTTATTAATCTGTTCCGTTTCGTCGGCTCAGGCGGATTCCATTTCGGCTTCTATTTCCCCCTCAGGTAATTATACCGCCCCCCTGAGTGTTCAGGTAGCTGGCAGGACAATTGGTGGTCTTGAAATACCTGGCGGGACAATTGGTGGTCTTGAAAGAGTTTATAGCGGGAGTTCTTTCTATTATTCCCCTGCCACGGTTGGGCCGTTTAGCCAAGATAGTGCTACTTACGGAGGTTATGTTTACCTACAAGGGTCAGCGGGGCCTGCCTCCACTCCAGTACAATTTGGCCTTACTGCAACGGTTAATCCAACCGCCTTTTTTATTCTAATGTGTCATCTAGAAAAGAGTGGTTCCTTGTATTTCGATAGTCTTTCCTGGACTGTTGGTAGTCTAACATATGAGGCACCTCAGTCTTTTCTGCAAAACGGTGGCAATTATAGTTTTCACATATCAGCACCCGCTTCCTATATAACTGTAGGCATTACTTCTTGGTATCAAAGTCAAAGTGATGGCTTGTGGTATGGGTATGGACAAGGAAACGATGTACATTATAGTTTCAACATTACCCAATCAGGAACTGTTGTGCCCATTCCCGGCAGCCTCCTGCTGTTATCTTCAGGTTTACTTTGTTTAGGAGCCTATAGAGGGCGAAAGTTATTTTCAAATCATTGATTAAGTGCTTATCCGTAAATAACTCCAACTTTTCGCCGGCAGATTATGGCTGCTGCTAAATGAAGCAAGGCGATATAGCTGGAAAGGGTTTTTTCATAACGAACCAGGATTTTGCGAAACCGGTTAAGCCATGAATGACAAACTTCTACAACCCAGCGGCGGGCACGATAGCCGGGGACAGTTTTTTTCGCTTCGATTTCTTCGCCACGGCGCCGGACGTGCGGGATATAATCCCGGTCAACTATGCTTTGGTGTGCAGGTTTACCATCATAGCCTTTGTCGGCGCAGAGATGTTGAGGCTTTTCTGCTGCTGGCTCTGGTCGCTTAATGACAATGCTATCCAAAACGATTTCCAATTGGGTTACATCATGTCTATTCGCCCCGGTGACGACGATCGACAGAGGGACGCCATGCTCTTCCACCAGCAGATGGCGCTTGCTTCCTTTTTTCCCCCCGGTCCGTCGGGCTCGGACCAACCGCCTCCCGGGCCAAAGGTGCTTTGGTCATGGCACTATCGATACTCTGCCATGACCAGGATATGCCCTCCATTTCATCATATTCCGCCAACCCGGCTCGCCACATGGCCAGGAATACTCCGGCCTTCTCCCACTGGCGAAAGTAGGCATGAACGGAACTGGGGCTGCCATATACCTCTTTGGGGAGGGCCTTCCATTGGCAGCCGGTGCGGAGAACATAAACAATACCTTCAAATACTTGGCGATAATTCAACGGCTTTCTGCCGCCGCCTTTTTTCCGGATATAAGATTTGTTCGGGTCCCTGGTCGGTTGCGGTAAGAGTGGCTCCACACGCTGCCAAAAAGCATCGGAAACAGCCCATGACGGCAACCTTGGCATGCGCACCTCCTTTGAGCCTTTTTATAAGTATGCATGCCATATTATTTGATAAATGTCAAGTTAATTACGGATAAGCACTAATATAAAAAATATCCAAACAAAAAAAAGAATTATTGCCCGTTTAATCAGCCAAGTTGAGCTTGGCATCCATTGATGTTCCCAAGTGCAACTTGGGAACAAGTTGAATCAATTCTAATGCATTTTTCCACTTACTCCCCGATAATCTTCACCAGCACCCGTTTCCGGCGGCCGCCGTCGAACTCCCCGTAAAAAATCTGTTCCCAGGTGCCGAAATCCAGTTTGCCGTCGGTGACAGCCACCACTACCTCCCGCCCCATGACCTGCCGCTTCATATGGGCGTCAGCGTTGTCTTCCCCCACATTATGGCGGTATTGGGAGAAAGGAGCATGGGGGGCCAGCTTTTCCAGCCAGACCTCATAATCGTGGTGCAGACCGGCTTCATCGTCATTGATAAACACCGAGGCCGTAATGTGCATAGCATTACATAGAATTAATCCTTCCCTGATGCCGCTCTCTTTGAGGCACTGCTCCACCTGGGGCGTGATGTTGATGAAGGCCCGGCGGCCCGGGACATGAAACCAGAGTTCCTTGCGGTAGCTTTTCATAAAATCCCATCATCCAATTAAATTTTAAAGCTCGTAACCAGGCTGTGCTTGGGAACGTATTATACCATTTTCGTATTGACTTGCAACAAAATATAGCTAATAATCTCTCCAAATCAAACCAATTGAGGGAGGGATTGTCATGGCTCGACCAAAAGCGGTGATTGATGCAACATTGGCCGAAAAGGCTG
>JBMORG010000024.1:0-4303 GCA_049322355.1 Thermodesulfobacteriota bacterium
GGCGGCAGGAGGGCATTGTGGCCGTGTCCCTGGACCCCAGCGCCCCCCCGGAAGTCTCCCGCCAGCAAATCCAGCGCGGCCTGACCCAGGTAAATAACGGCAACGGGGTGGTCATCCTCACGGACATGCTGGGGGGCACCCCCTCCAACCTCACTTTATCTTTCCTGCAAGAAGGCAAAGTGGAAGTCATCACCGGCGTCAACCTGCCCATGCTCATGAAGCTGGCGCAACTGCGAGAGAAGAGTGACGTGCGGGAAGTGGCCCTGGCCCTGAAACAATCCGGTCAAAAAGGTATCACCGTAGCCAGCGAGGTTCTCCATAAAAAATGACCCCGAGGCTCCTCATCCGCCGGGCCACCCTGGCGGATGTTTCCGCCATCTGGGCCATTGAAACGCTCTCCTTTCCCACCCCCTGGTCCCGGTGGTCCTTCCTGGCGGAATTGGGCTATCGGAACAGCCACACGCTGGTGGCGGGGCCTTCCCCTCCCCAACCCTGGCAAATCTGGGCCTACCTTATCTTTTGGGTCGTGCTCGACGAGATGCACATCCTTAACCTGGCCGTCCACCCGGCACAGCGCCGCCAAAGCATCGCCCGGCGCTTGTTGTCCGAAGGCCTGGCCCAAGCCCGGACTTTGGGAGCCCAGATCGCCTGGCTGGAAGTGCGGCCGTCCAATGCCGCGGCCCTGGCCCTGTATAAATCCTTTGGCTTCAAGAAAGTGGGCCGCCGCCCCCGCTACTACGACGATACCCAAGAAGACGCCTTGCTGCTGACCTTGGAATGGAGTAAAGACGTGAAAAAAGGGTAATATTCCATCCGTTTCACCGCTTGATTTCCGCCAGAAGGCCACAAAGAACGAGGTGAGAATTTATGAGAAAAGAATATGACTTCAGCCAGGGTAAGCGTGCTCCGGTTGCCCCGGAGACGCCGGGCAAAGTTCGCATTACAATCCGTATCGACGCCGATATTCTGAACTGGTTCCGGGAGAAGGTGAGCGAGAGAGGCGGCGGTAACTATCAAACCATGATGAACGACGCCCTGCGGTTTTATACCAGGTTCGCATTCAGTTGCAACAAACTTTCTAAATGGTGGCGGGCACG
Source organism: Thermodesulfobacteriota bacterium (assembly GCA_049322355.1). GTDB lineage: Bacteria > Desulfobacterota > Desulfobaccia > Desulfobaccales > 0-14-0-80-60-11 > 0-14-0-80-60-11. Next base: position 1,098 of record JBMORG010000024.1, read on the forward strand.
GAGGCCCGCCCCACTGATGGGTTTGTTTCATTTGAAACCAAAAATGGTATTATACCCAGCATCAAGATAAGATGCTGGAAGAAACCATTCGCAAAGTGATCCGGGAGGAACTGCGGGCGCAGGGTTAATTTTTTCCGCGACAATGATGCTAAGCGGCGCTTCCCCAGTCCTTGTAATACCGAGTTGGTGCGCCAGGCTAAGCTCTGGCGGTTCTAGATAGATGCAAGGTTCTATCCATGGAAATTGCCTGTTCACCATGAAGTCACGGTTCGGCACCAGGGGTAACCCAAAGTGTCAAGCGAACCGGTCAAGGTAGTTAAAACCGAGACAGGATGCAGGTCGCAGCGCAAGCAAACTCGATTCGGCCTCGTTAGTATAAATCTTGGCGGCGGCGACCCTCCCAACTTATGGGGAAGCCTGCCACCGGCGTCATGGGATAACAGGAGCGTGGCGTCGGGCCGTCCGGGGTGGTTGGAGGCGGCATGTATCCAAAGAACCGTCAGGGAACCTGGGAGACCCGGCGGAACGGGTGGGGCAACAGGTAGCCCGCACCCAAGGGAGGTGGGGAATCCATAACCCGCCTTACCGTTCCGGCCGGGAGTCGGACCTGCCCATAGTAGCGAGGAAGCGGCTAATCCCCGTGGAGCCAAGGGGCAGGACTTTGATCTTGTTTTCATCAAGGGAGGGAATCCCGCTTGAGCAAAAGCTCCGCTACGGAAGAAGGGTTTAAGCCGGAAGCCGGCTTGCCCCTGAAAGTCTCCCGGTTGCGATGGAAACTGGGCCGTAAGGCCAAGCTGGAGCCGCGGTTTAGGTTCTATGTCTTGTATGATCGGGTCTTTCGGCGGGATGTCCTGGAAGCGGCCTGGGAACGGGTGCGTGCCAAAGGGGGTGCAGGTGGAGTCGATGGGGTGACCATTGCGGCCATCCAGTCCCAAGAGCACGGGGCCAAGGTTCTGCTGGATGAGATTGAACGGGAACTGAAGGCCAAAACCTACCGCCCACTGCCGGTGCGCCGGGTCTACATTCCGAAGGCCAACGGCAAGCTGCGACCCTTGGGGATCCCGACCATCAAGGATCGGATTGCACAGATGGCGGTGCTGTTGGTGATTGAACCGATCTTCGAGGCGGCCTTTGAGGACTGCTCTTTTGGGTTTCGCCCTGGCCGCAACGCCCATGAGGCGTTGGCTGCGGTCCGGGAGGGCTTGAAGGCCGGACTTCGAGTAGCCCTGGACGCGGATTTGAGCAACTACTTTGACACGATTCCGCATGACAAGCTGATGGCCTGTCTTGAACGCCGCATTGCCGACCGGAGTGTTTTGGCCCTGATTCGCAAGTGGCTGAAAAGTCCCATCGTGGAAAATGCTGGTCAGGGCGGCGGCAAGATTACCCAGCCCAAACAGGGGACACCCCAGGGCGGGGTGATTTCGCCGCTTTTGGCCAATATCTTTCTCCATGAACTGGATCGGCAGTTTTACGGTCCCAAAGGTCCGGCGCAGGCGGTCCAGGCTCGTCTGGTGCGGTATGCGGATGACTTTGTCATCTTGGCCCGGGACATCGGGGCCAGGATGATGGAGTATGTGGGTCAAGTGTTGCAGCGGATGGAGCTGAGTCTGAACCGGGACAAAACTCGGATCGTGGACCTGCGGGAGAAAGGCGCGAGCCTGGAATTTCTGGGTTTTACCTTTCTCTATGATCGCTGTCGGTTTGTGGCTGGTCGGCGGTATCTCAACATCGTGCCTTCGGTCAAGACTATGAACCGCGTTCGGGAGCGGTTGCGCGGGTTGACCGGTAGAAATTGCCAATGGCCTCTGGCGGAGGTGATCGGAAAGGTCAATCGCTTTCTGGGGGGTTGGAGCCGCTACTTCGGGTTTGGCTACCCCCGGAGGGCCTTCCAAAAGGTCAACTGGTATCTGCAAATCCGATTTCGTCGTTTCCTGCGGACAAGGAGCCAGCGGCGCAGTCGGCAGCTCAGCGGTCCCTCGTTGTATGGGGCGGTGAAGGCTGCGGGACTGATTTACCTGTAATACTGATGCCGTCAACTCCCGGTGAATGCTTACGGCTGAGCGATCATCGGAAAGCCGGATGCGGGAAATCCGCACGTCCGGTTTGCCGAGGGGGCGCTGATGAAGGACGGGCCGGTCATGGACCGTAATAGCCGCGTGCGGCAAGGCGCTCGTAGTCTGGGTCTTTCTCATCAGTGCTCTACTCTACCCATCTAAAGAGTAATATGATAGACTGCTTCCAAAAATTTCAAGGGGGCAGTCATGGGAAAAGTTACCAAGAGCATCCCCCACCTTTCCAGGGAGGAGATTCAGGAAAAGATCAAGGGAACGGTCGGATTTTGGCGGGTGCAAAAATGGTTGGTCATTTGGAATGCCCTGGTCGATCCTCGGCCTGCCAGGGAAATTGCATTACACACCGGGCTCGCAGAGCAATCGGTCCACAATCTGATTTCCAAATATAACCGTGGGGGGCCAGAGGTTGTAGAAGGGCCGGGAAAGGGTGGAAGGCGCCGCTCCTATTTGAGTTGGAACGAAGAGGCGGCGTTTTTGGAATCATTCAAACAGGCAGCTCTTACCGGTCAGATAGCTACGGCTGCAGAAATCCAGGGGGCGTTGGAAAGGCAGCTTGGCCACAAAGTCCATAAGACTATGGTCTATAAGCTGCTTAAACGACATGGCTGGCGGAAACTTGTACCCCGGCCGTTCCACGTTGAGGCCGACAAGCAGGAGCAGGAGGCTTTTAAAAAAACTTCCTGAAATTATTGCTGAAAAACTGGCCACCAGGGACCCCGAAGATCAACGTCCGGTTTTACTCTTTGCTCAAGACGAAGGACGCTTTGGCCGCATCAGTGATGTCAGGCGTGCCTGGTCACCCCTGGGAATAAGGCCGCAAGCGCCCAGACAGGTTATCAGGACTTATCTATATGTTTTTACGGCAGTGTGTCCGGCGTTGGGAAGAATCACTTCCTTGATCTTGCCCTGGGCCAATACGGAGATGATGAACATCTTCTTGAGGCAAGTGGCGGAGGATTTTTCAGGCTATTTTATCCTCATGTTGGTGGATCAGGCCGGCTGGCATACATCGCAAAGATTGGAAGTGCCGGAAAATATTAGATTGATAAAAATACCTCCACGAAGCCCGGAGTTAAATCCTTCCGAACATATTTGGGAGGAACTCAGGGAGAAAAATTTTGCTAACAAGGC